>NC_018645.1:3730000-5197905 GCF_000307105.1 Desulfobacula toluolica Tol2 | reverse complement strand
TTAAGATCCTTCTCTTAAAATAGTACATCCCTCAATATCTATATCAAATTATTGGAATTATCAATTGTTAATTTTGAATCTCTTGCTTTCAAAATTAACAGCCTGCTGGATATTAACGACAGCAGACATTGTAATTTCCGGTGACCGCAATTTGCTTATTAAATTATTTTAAATTATAATAATTTAAATAAAGGGTGTTCAAATGTTTAAAACTGTTTAACACTTTGAACTTATAATCTTTTTTAAAACCAAGTTGTTTAAAATCAAGTTTAATTTTTTATTAGAATTGACGATTTTTAGATGTTAATTTTAATATGTTCAAAACTTGCGGTTTTTAAACATATTTATTTGA
Source organism: Desulfobacula toluolica Tol2 (assembly GCF_000307105.1). NCBI lineage: Bacteria > Pseudomonadati > Thermodesulfobacteriota > Desulfobacteria > Desulfobacterales > Desulfobacteraceae > Desulfobacula > Desulfobacula toluolica. Next base: position 5,197,553 of record NC_018645.1, on the reverse strand, counting down.
ATAAGCATATGCAGACTTTAAAATGCTGTAATTATTCATCATTCAAATTTTATAGGTTCTTTTATTCAAAAGTTTTAAAATATAGTGTTGATAAATTTAATATATATAAAAAATAAATCCGTCTTAAACAAAAATATTTAACGACAAAAAAGCAACGGTAATTTTTATGAAGAAAATGTAGCAGCAGTAAAAAATTTTGGTAAAATAATTGAATTGATCAGAAAAATTCTTCAATTGGGTTTTGACAATTTTTTTGAAATAAAAATTTCATCTAAAACCCCTCTTCTCTTAAAATAGTATATCCCTCAATACCTATATCAAATTATTGGAATTATCAATTGTTAATTTTGAATCTCTTGCTTTCAAAATTAACAGCCTGCTGGATATTAACGACAGCAGACATTGTAATTTCCGGTGACCGCAATTTGCTTATTAAATTATTTTAAATTATAATAATTTAAATAAAGGGTGTTCAAATGTTTAAAACTGTTTAACACTTTGAACTTATAATCTTTTTTAAAACCAAGTTGTTTAAAATCAAGTTTAATTTTTTATTAGAATTGACGATTTTTAGATGTTAATTTTAATATGTTCAAAACTTGCGGTTTTTAAACATATTTATTTGAATAAGCATATTTAGACGTTAACATACTGTAATTATTAATTATTCAAATTAAATAAGTCCTTTTATTCAAACATTTTAAAATAGAGTGTTGATAACTTTAATACGATTTTTGTAGAGAGGGGTTCTGCATGATATTCTATTTGGATATTATTGAATCCTGGGTACTTACTTTTTGTTGTGGGCAAACCAAGGTGAAAGACCAGGTCTGCCCGTGTCAGTTATTTATGTTGTTTGTATCCCATGGGCAGTTTTTTGAATCGACCGCCGTAAATAATTGGGTCTCCTTTATACCCCAAGGCTTTAAAATCTATATAATCTGTTTTTTCAATCAAATGCCCGACATCTCTTCCTTTGGATTTCATATATGAAAAATCCGTTCCCTTATGGGCAATTTGTTTGAAATCAACTTTGCGATTGTCCTGATGGCATCGGTTGCAGGTTTGTTCGCCTTTAAGGCTTTCATGACATTGAACACAGGACAATGCCATGTTTGCAGGCATCACCTCGTGTTCCAGACGCCAGTACATCCAGGTTTCTTTCCATTTGTATGATCCACTGTATTCAAGCCCTACTGCATTCATGCCATCTTGAAAAGATTTTTCCCAATCAAGATTTTTCCAATAGGCAGTTGTGTCATCCTTGTTGCGTGGAAAAAGATGGGGGATAATGATATGATCATGGTCCGCATCAACCGGCTGAATTCCCTTCATAATCTTGAATGGCGTGATTTTTGAATTTGGATCATTAATGGAGCCGACAGGTTCTGTTAAATTAATAACATCAGCATTGATATCAACTTTGTCTCCCATTAACACGCGATTCATATATCCCGAGTCCCATGCGTAATCAGGTACGGCTGACTCTTCCCATTTAAATTCACCTTTTTTCCAGTTATAATCAGGCTTTCCATATTTGTCCTTTTGTGGTTTTCGTTTTTTATCCCCTGCCTTTGACCAGTCCCACCACGTCTTGGTGGGTTTGCATTTTGCAAAAACCGGTGAATGGCATACATTGCAATCAAGGGTTTTTGAATGGTTGTTTAAATGGTGATCCAAAAGACCGCCGCTGTAATGGGGAGATCCTGAATGACATTGCTCGCAGGATACTTTTCCTTCGGCAACAGGAACAGAAGAGCTTCTGCCTGCAATTTTATGATTCCGTGTTTTATGACATTGGGTACAGGAAAAATCATATCCACCCATGTGGACATCACAGCTTCGACTTGGTTCCAGAAGTTGCCTTGACATATCCGCATGTTTAATGGCATCCCCTCCGCCACCGTTAAAATGACATGAACCGCAGCTTGCCCGGCTGCTATGACCTACATTTTCAGCTACAAAATTCAAATCAACATCTTTTGTCGGCATGCCTGCTCCGGGCGGGTTTTTTTTATATTTGCCCGTTGTATCGTGGCATATCAAACAATCTAACTTGGTTTTATCAGTAAAATCAAAAGAATCATCTTTCCATCCATATCCTACATGACAACTTGTGCAACGAGCCTCGTTGCTGATTGGACTGATTCAGTAATTGTTCAGGGCTGTTGAGCCCTTTCCATGCATGATATCCTTTCGATGACCCGTTGTATATGGAGACGGGCCTTTCCACAGCCAGTGGGCCGTGGTCAGCATATCTTCAGCCTGGGTGTCATGGCATCTCAAACATTCTGCTGTCACCTGGAAGGGATCTGCATTCTTTGGCAGTTTCACCAGTTCCTTGTGATCCGGCACATTCTGCAGATGGCACCCTTTGCAATCCACAGGGCCTTTGGCTTCTGTCTTATGACATTCCATGCACTGCTGATGGTAAGCCGCCTTAAGGCCTATACGCTCAGGATGATCCGAATTAAAAGAGTCCTGATGACAGGCTGAACACCTTGTTGTTTCCAGGGCTGTTTCATCTTTGGGCCTGTAATGATGGCATTTGCTGCAGTCTTTGGTAAGGGCGGCATGCCTTTTATGAGCAAATCTGACAGGCTCGTAATGATTTTCTCTTTTTTTTATGATGGGACTGTCCAATAAAAAATATACATCTGTAACATCTTTTAATGAAATTCCCGCATCCATCAAACGAATTTTACGAACAATCTGATGGTCATCCTTGTACTCTTTGATAAACGGGACAACCTCTTTTGCTTTTTCTTTTGCTTTTTCCTGATCCGGAGCTGTCCAGGTCTTTGCCTCACACAATTGCGCTGTTAAAATCACAAGACCTGTCAAAAATAAAAAACCTTTCAAAATAACAGAAACAGTCGTGAAAATATTTTTTCTTATCATGGGGATACCTCCCTGGATTCTTGTAAAACCGGCAAATAGGTCACAACAATTCTATAAACAAACATCAAAGTTGCGATAAGACCCAGGGTGACAAATATTTCTCCGGGTGCCGGAAAATAGACATTTTCGCTCAATGGCGGTTTGTATCCTACGATGAACACATTTATCCTGTTCAGTACTACGCCGCCCACAATCAAGGATGCGGCTGTAAAAATTCCTGTTTTTGAATTTCTAATCTTTGTAAAAAGCAGCATTATCCACGGCACTATTACTCCAAAAAGCATCTCCACAACAAATGAATTGGTTTGATATGTTCCGTCTAAAAGATAAATCCAGGTTCCCCTGACTGCCAGGTCTCCGAGTTTGAGAAACATATAGATGCCCAAAAGAACAATGGTAATACGGGTTAAAGGAGACAATATATTCATCTCTGAATCCAGCTTAAAAGAAGCGGTTGCAATGGTTGTTTCAAATACGACCATTGGGTAGCCCACAGCAAATGCTGATGTTAAAAACAACAGCGGTAAAATCGGCGTATACCATAACGGATGAAGCTTGGTCGGTGCAACAAGCATCAGTGAACCTAAACTTGACTGATGCATGCAGGACAACACAACGCCTAAAATTATAAAGATCCACATGATTTTATCCAAAATTGCATCCCCGATGGTGAGTATCCAGTCTGTCAGGCCATTGAATGCGGACAATAAACCCGGAAGATTTACCTTGCCTTTGAATTGTTCTGCAATGATTGGAAAAAATTCAATATACAAAACATTCAGATAAACCATTACACACATGGCTACTTCAAACAGAACTGAATTTGTGTTCCAGTTGAACATGGGTTTCCAGATGGCCCATGAACGGCCGATATCAACCAGCAGTCCCAGGACAACAAAGGTGTACCCCAGAGCGGCTGTTAACAATGCGGGACGGGTAATGGGTTCATAATAATGTTTTCCCAGAATATGAGCAAGGGCAGCAGTTGTAAATCCGCCTGCAGCAAGGGCGACTCCCGTTGCAACATCAACCCCCACCCATAGCCCCCAGGGCCTTGCATTACTCAAGTTGGTTACGTAGCCTATGCCGCCGGTAAATCTGGCAATAACAGCAATTGCGCCCGCTGCCATGAAAACCAGCAGCACAAGAATACCCGGAGTTAAAATTTTTTTATTTAAAGGACTTGCTTTCATCATGCCCCTCCTTGACTTTATTTTGCGATTTTCCCTGGGTATTGTTTGATTTGTACATGATGGCACCCAGAATGCCAAAAAGTGCCAGAGGCGACCATAAAAAACTGAACAATGAATGCTGTATTGTCTCAGAAAGCTTGGGGGACGGAGTGTCCGGCAATACCGGCAGGTTTACCAGCTCAAATGGGACAGAAGAGATATATAGCCATGATGTTCCACCGATCTCTTTTTCCCCATACACATGATTGATATATTTGCCGGGATTCTCTTTCAGCCTTTTTTTGGCAAGTGTTAAAAGCGTTTCTCTTTTTCCAAATGTCAGGGCTTCTGTTGGACAGATGGTTGCACATCCAGGCAGGCCGTCTTTTTTAGAAATTTTATCATAGCAAAATGTGCATTTCATAACTTTGGGTGTTATTGGGTCATGGTATTCATAAGCGGGAATTTCAAAGGGACACGCCACCATGCAGTACCGGCAGCCAATACATTTTGCTGCATCATACCTGACAGCACCTGTCTCATCTTTGGATAGGGCACCAACAATACAGGCTGACACACATGCCGGGTCCTGACAATGCATGCACTGAACCTTGGCATAGGTTGGAAGCGGCTTGTCAAAAGGGTCCAGTTTTCCTGTAAAATAGCGGTTTACAACTGTATATGATTTTTCATCAGGCCGTCTTGCCGTATCAAAAACAGTGCATTGACAATTGGGGCTTTCCGGGACAGGTAAATTGTTCACCTTACTACAGGCCTCTTCACATTTGCGACAGCCAACGCACCTGGTAAGATCCACCAGGCATCCATAGGGATCAGGGGGCGCCTTGGACTTCCATGCGCCTGCAGATGAGGGCATCGCAGTAACAGAAGCACCGGCTGCTCCTATAAATTTAAAAAAATTGCGTCTACTGAATTGCATTTATCCTCCTTTGTAAATAATTATTTTACATACAAAATTTTCTAACCTGTTGAAATTAAATATCTTTTATTATTTATTGTGTCAAAGTGATCTGCCATGGCCGTTTATATGAAAATCTTCAAAAAACCAAAAAGCGACTTTCAATCTTTATTGTGGGCAAACCAAGGTGAAAGACCAAGTCTGCCCGTGGCAGTTATTTTGTATAAGTTCTTGAGCCTTTTTTTATTACAAGGCAGATACAATCCACACTCTTTTTTTTGTAGAGTATTTCATCTCCTGAGCGTTTAATAATCACTATCAAATCCTTTACTACTTCTAAATCCGCCAGCATAACCTCTATAAGATCTCCTTGTTCCATGGATTTGAGACGACTTTTGCATTTAAGCAGATCAATAGGAGAAATTACCCCCCTGAGATCCAAAATTGTTTTTGATGTCATAGCGACTCCAATCATTAATATATAAAATGATAAAATATTATAGCTGCAACAGGTATGCCTAAAGCGGTAATAGGGGCGTTTAAAATCATAACCATTTGTTTTTATATGATCATATTTGACATCTGGGTTGACTGCCTGCCTATTAAATAGTATTTTAACAACTGTTTAAATACTAATAATATTTTAACATGTGTTTAAACACTTAAACACATGTTAAAGAGAGTCATCAAACAGTCACAAAATAAATATTAGGACTAAAGGAGATGGTCAATGGATGAACATGAAATGAACACCTTCTGGAAAAAAATTGTTAACACAATAAATGACGGGCTTATGTTTATCGGCCCTGAAGGGTCTATTTTGATGGTCAACAAAGCTTTTGAAACCCTTACCGGGTACACTTCAAAAGAGGCTATCGGCATGTCCTGCAGTATGTTGGGCTGTGATGCCTGTGAGCAGACCCTGCAAACAAGTAAGCAATCTGTATGGTGCAAATTATTTGAAGAAGATCAACAGGATATGAAAAAATGCCGATGTCTTATCAAATGCAAAGACGGAAGTTTTTTGCCGGTTTTAAAAAACGCCTCCGTACTTTGGGATGAAAACCGTTTGGTGATGGGTGTTGTGGAAACACTAACAGACATATCTGAACTGACAAAACTGGATGAAAAAATCCATATCTTTTCCAGGCAATATGACAGTGAAAGCGATTTTTTAGGGCTTGTGGGCAAATCGCCTCAAATGCAGTTCATATTTGACATGATTAGAAAAACTGCCGAAAGCACCGCACCCGTAATTATTCTGGGTGAGAGCGGAACCGGAAAAGAACTGGTGGCAAATGCCATTCATTTGTCCGGCACAAGAAAAAGTGGCCCTTTTATTCAACTCAATTGTGCAGCATTAAATGAAGCCGTTCTTGAAAGCGAGTTGTTCGGTCATGCCAAAGGTTCGTTCACAGGTGCTTATAATAACCGAATCGGCCGATTTGAAGCTGCCAACCATGGCGATTTTTTCTTGGATGAAATAGGTGATATTCCCCTGCCCATACAGACCAAATTATTAAGGGTTCTTGAGTCAGGCAAGTTTGAAAGAGTAGGAGACATTTTACCCATTAAGGCTGATGTGCGAATTATTACTGCTACAAACAAAAATCTTGAAGAATTGATCGAACAAAAGAAATTCAGACAAGATTTGTTTTTCAGAATAAATGTGATTCCGATACATCTGCCGCCTTTAAGAGAACGAAAAGAAGACATTCCTGTCCTGCTCAATTGCTTTATTCGCAATTTAAACATAAAAACCGGAAAAACAATTCACGGCTTGAGCCATGAAGCCATGGAAAACATTATGGATTACCACTGGCCGGGTAATATCAGGGAACTTAAAAATTCAATGGAGTATGCGTTTGTTATCACGGAAGGGTCCAGTATCCAATTAGAGCATTTGCCTAAAAAAATCAGTGCATCACAAAACACACCTTCCTCTCCGGTTAAGGAATTGATAAAAAATCAGGCCCTGCCCAATGAAAAAAAGCAATTAATCGAAGCACTCAAACAGACAAAAGGGAACCAGACAAAAGCGGCAAAACTTCTTAAGATCAACAGGGTAACGGTCTGGAACCGCATGAGAAAATATGGACTTGATCTTAAAAAAGTTTTGTCAGTATAAATATCTTTATCAGAAGTTATTTAATCCGTGTTCTTTATTATATATTCTTTTAATAAAGATTAATAATACTAATAAAGAGTGTTTAAATGTTTAAAACTGTTTAAAAAATTGAATTTATTAATAATTTTAGTTGTTATTTAAATATTATTGTTTTGATTTGTTTTGATAAAAAAGACCAATTTTATCATCTTTTTTTAAGGTGTCCAAAACTTGCAAGTTTTAAACACTTTATTAAAATGAACCAATCCAGGCTTTAATTTCTTGTAATCCTTTATTATTCCAGTCATCTGATGTTCTTTGCTCAATATATTTTAAAAACAGAGTGTCAATAATTTCAAAAATTTTAAAGCAAAAAGATGCTTTTTCCAGCACCAGCCCTTCTATTTCATCTTCATTACCGGACAGATCGGTTTTTGGGGTCTTCAGACCTGTAATATTAAAGCTGTCTCCCTTGATGGTAAATTTATATTCATCTTCATTTATTTTACAGATAAGGTTTATCTGGGTAACAAAAGCACCTTTTTTTAAGGCCGTGGTCCCTTCTTCAAGACCGGCCTGATCTCCTTTTATGGTAATTTTTTCCTTTGATTTATCCCCTAATTTATTTTCAAGGACAATGGAATTGCCCACTTTAAGGGTGACAGCATCTTTTGAATCTAAAATAGATGATATATTGTGATCATTTTCAATTAAAAACCAGGTCCAGGTTAAAAAGTCATTTCCAAGAAATTCATATTTATTATAAGCGGTTGCAATATCAAGCATAAAAATCACCTCGAATATGTTACGGGAACAAGTGAAAGTACCCTGTCTTTTTGCGGGTCTGAAAAATTTGATTTTGTTTCAACAATTGTATATGGAAACAGACGAATGGGTTTTAAATTAAAGGATTTTAAAAACAGGGTTTCAAAAAATTCATTGGCGGCTTTCTGTGTGGTATACAAATAAAGGTTATTTTCTTCATAATTCCAGAGTACATCATACACATTGGGAATGGACGGTATCTTATGCATTAAAATATCTGTGACCATCTCCTTTATTTCTGATTTTTCATTTTTAGAAATAAAATCTCTTCCTGATTCTTCCTTTTTTTTTTCAATTTCAATGGCCATATGTTTTTGGATCACTTTGGCTGGAATTGATTTTTTATCAATTCTCAAAGAAAAAAGAAAATAGGTTCCAAACTGAAAAGAAAATTTTTCAAAATCAGGATTATACGGGCTTTCAACCGGTGTCCATCCGGCTGAAATTTCATCATACTCACTTTCTATTTTTGGAATTGAATATTTTATCAAGTTATTTCGCACTTCTTCTGTTATTGAACCCTCAATTTTTCCGTCAATATGATACCGGCTGACAGAGTGTGTTGAAGAAATTAATCCCATGCATTCATCCTTGTTAAAAGTGTTTATAAATATCTATTATTATTAATAAATAATATGTCATTTTGTCGAATCTTTTTATCATAGTTTAATAAAAATGAACAGAACTCTTCTGTTGTCTATGAGTTGTATGAATATTTCTAATCTTTGATTATCCATTTTTTAGCACGTGGCTTTTAAACATACCCAAATCACGAGTATATTTGCAGGTTTCATGATTCAATGGATCAAGTTTTGCAAATGCCAAAAATATTTATAAAAGATAAAAAACAATCATTGCCAGTGGATTTTCCGAATCAGAAGATGTATGAATTATCAATGATTCAGGTCCCGGATATTTTACAAAGAAACCGTGTATTATATTGAAAATTGAAATTGACGTTATAGAGGAGTTGAAAAAATAGTGGATATTTTAAAAATAAAATCTGAAATGCAGGAATGGTCAAAAAACAAAAAAAAAGAATCAAAAACCATATGCTTTGTCCCTACCATGGGATATTTGCACCAGGGACACATCTCCCTGATGGAAAAAGGTGCTCCATTGTGTGATGAGCTGGTACTCAGCATCTTTGTAAATCCGACTCAATTCGGACCCAATGAAGACTTGGATTCTTATCCTTCCAATATTGAAAATGATTTGTCACTTGCAAAAAAAGCGGGTGCAACAGCGGTTTTTCTGCCCAACAAAGAAAATATCTATCCTGAAAATTATCAGACTGAAATACGGCTCAAATATCTTCCCGATCATTTATGCGGAAAATTCAGGCCGGTCCATTTTACAGGAGTTGCAACCGTGGTCACTAAATTGTTTAACATTGTTATGCCGGATATGGCTGTATTCGGACAAAAAGATTATCAGCAGCTTCAGATTATTCGACAATTAACGCTTGATCTGGATTTTGACATCAAGATCATAGCAGGCGATATCATACGTGAAAAAGATGGTCTTGCAATGAGTTCGCGCAATGCATATCTTTCCAAATCTCAAAGGGCATCAGCCTTAAGCCTCTGGCAATCATTGAACCTGGCAAAAGAATTGATTGCCAAGGGAGAAAAAGATTCCGGGAAAATCAAACATAAGATGGAAACTTTTTTTAAAACATTTTCACAAACAACTCCAGAGTATATCTGCTTTTGTGATCCCCAAACCCTTGATCATGTTGACAGTATTGAAAATCAGGTTTTATTGGCGTTGGCCGTGAAAATCGGAAAAACAAGGTTAATTGATAATGCCCTTATTGATCCTTCACGATAATAACCCGGCATTCTTTTAAAAAGGTATGACGTTCTGTTGCTTTTTCCAACAGGCGATAATCTGACATGCTGATAACAATGGTGGCATTGGGTTTTTCTTGTTTGCGAAGTCCGGTCAAAACCAGGGGGTGCAGGCCGGTTCTTTTGTCCTTTAATGCCTGGTCCATACTGCAAAGATACTTGCACACCCCGTTTTGAACGGCAAATTCCCTGCTGATAAAAACAAAAGAATATATTTCATGGCCCTGTTCACTGACAACCACAGGATTAAGAACCGGCTCAACCCCCAACCCTCTTGCATCAATGATCAGACCCGTATAAAAATTATACCCTCTTACTTTAATGTTTTCCTGTTGTATTATAGGATTAATTATAGGTATCTGTAAAATATCTTCCGGCAATACCAATTGTAAAAAACCCCCAAACATAGAAGTTTCAATCATTATTTCCACGGCAAGGGCAGAAGTATAATACTGATTCATAATAATGGCATCCCTTGCTGTTTTTTCCATACCCGCTAAAATAAAATCATTTTTAGAGGCATACTCGCCCACAGTCAATGCAGCATTAATTTTTATTTGTTTTAAAATCTCTATGATCTGCCTGTTTGCATCAGCCCTTGCCGATCCAGGCACTGATTTATGCGAGCCTTTTCTATTATCTTCAGGTGACGCCTTGCCAATGGCTGTTATTTTTCCGGTACTCCAATTGATGGCCCCGTTCTCAAATCGGGTAACACAATTATAAATGCCGGATTGATCCTGATCTGCCATACACGCGGCAGCCATAAAAAAAACAAACCAGACAACAGCCCAGGCAGATGACGGGTATTTTTTGTTTTGTCTAATAATTTTGTTTTGCACTTGGTTAATTTTTTAGAAAATTTGATTCAATAAAATCGGCTATCTTCGTTATATCTTCCAGTCCGAATATAGGCACATCCGGCTTGTGGTCCGAATCCGTAACAAAGGCGATCATATTTTTATCATCCATACACAATGGTTTTTTATGTACACTTTGTGTCCTGAAAATTTCTATTTTCGGAAGTGTTTGCTTTTTGAAGCCTTCGGCCAGAATTATGTCCATATCAGAAAGATAATATTTCATCTTTTCAATATAACTTGTCGTGTCATCTTTAATTATGGCAGCTTTATTGTGAGTAATCACAAGGGTCGATTTGGCACCTGCTTTTCTGTGACGCCAGCTGTCTTTGCCTTCTTTGTCCATCTCAAATCCATCATGAGCATGTTTTACAGATCCTATTTTATACCCTCGTTGTGTAAGGCAGGCGATCAGTTTTTCAAGAAGAGTGGTTTTGCCGGAGTTTGATTTTCCTACAATGGTAATTATTTTTGGTTTCATAGACTTTATCTTTGCTGCTGTTGATTAAATTTTTTATAAAAATAGTGTTCAAAACAAGGAAAGTCAAGCAGGATAACAGACCATTGAAGATCTTTACAAAAAAAGAACTCACTTGTATGATAAATTTTATGGTATAAAAACTGATTGTGCTTTAATGAAAGCATAACGAGTCACTGAAAAAATGATAATGATTTTATATTAAAATAAAATGGAGATCGGCTATGGGTGAACTTTTTTCAACAAAAGAAATTGCAAAATTTTTAAATGTAAATGAGAAAATGGTATATTCCCTCATTGCGGAAAAAGGCCTGCCTGCTTCTAAAGTAACTGGAAAATGGATTTTTCCTATAAACCTTGTTCGTCAATGGGTGGAACTGGGAACGGAAAATTACCCGCAACTTGCCAAACTTCCCCCTTATCACGGGCTTGTTCTTATTGCCGGCAGCAATGACTTGTTGCTGGACAAAATTATTTCAACTTTTAATATAAAGCACGAAGACCATATGGCCATGTTCGGCATTGCAGGTTCCATGGGAGGGTTAAAAGCCTTAAAGCAGAATCTTTGCCATATTGCCTCAAGCCATCTTGTCGCAGACAATGAAGATTATAATTTTCCATTTTTAAAAGATGAAATGGATCAGATGCCGGCTGTTGTAAATTTTTGTTTAAGAGAGCAGGGTATTATTGTCCAAAAATCAAATCCCAAAAATATCCGGTCTGCAAACGACCTTTGCAACAAAGATATCAAAATCATCAATCGTCAGTTGGGGACTGGAACCCGGCAGCTTTTTGACAGGGAACTGAAAAAATCAGGGATAAACATTGAATCCATAAACGGGTATGATAACACCGTGGCAAGGCACATGGATGTAGGTTTGGAAATCCTCATGAAAAAAGCAGATGCAGGTCCGGGCATCAGACCGGTTGCCAGTATCCTGGGGCTTGATTTCATTCCTGTCTGCAAGGAACGATTTGATTTGCTAATCACCAAGGAACGGTTCTTTGACAAAGGAGTTCAACTTTTTCTATCTCTTTTAAAAGGAAAGGTGATTCAGAACACTGCCAAACAATACGGTGGATATGATTTGTCAATGACCGGTAAAATGATTTATCCTGAGACAGACCCTGAATCTGAATAAATCCTTTCTACTCTGGATGTTAAAGCAGACACAATTTCATAATTGATTGTATTTATCTTTTTTGCCAACTCATCCGCACTAATGGTTTTATTGCCCTGTGATCCTATCAATACAACTTCATCGCCTGTTTTTACATCAGGTATGTCTCCCACATCAATCATGGTCTGATCCATGCAGACCCTTCCTACAATTGGTGCCTTGTATCCTTTCACAAGCATGGTGCCATTGGATGAAAACAGTCTTGAAAAACCGTCTGCATAGCCTACAGGTATTGATGCAAGGCGTGTAGGCTTTTGGGTTTTATGGGTTCTTCCGTAACTGACATAAAAGCCTTTGGGAACATTTCTGACCGCCGTCACAATGGAGGTTAATGACATGGCAGGTACAAGTGCCACCTTTGATTGGTCAACCTCAAAAGACGGATAGAGTCCGTAAAGAGAAATTCCAGCTCTCACCATATCAAAATGAGACCGGGCAAATCTAATAATACCGGCACTGTTGGCCGCATGGCACACTTCAAGATCCACTGCCTCTTTTCTTAAATCCTCCAGTAAAGATGTAAACAGATCTATCTGCATTTGTGTATAAGTTTTATCCTTGCTGTCGGCAGCGGCAAAATGAGTATAAATCCCGTTGAGATCAATACCCGGCAATCTTAAAATTTTTTTAATTTCTTTTACCGCTTTTTTTCTTGCAGATTGCTTTATTTCTCTTTGCTTTTCTGCTGCTTGACATGACGGCTTTTTATCAGTTTTATCAATAATCATGCCGACCCGACCCATACCGGTATCCACTTTCAAATGGGCTTTAACATATTTGTTTGACCGCCTGGCCTCCCTGGACAACTGTTGGGCCATCTCAAATTCATAAACCGTTATCACCAGATCAAGGTCGACAGCCACTCTAACCTGTGACGGATGGATATATCCGAACATCAGTATGGGGGCCTGGATACCGGCCTCTCTTAGTTCAACAGCCTCATTGAGCCTGGCAATACCCAGCCAGTCGGCACCACTTTTCAAGGCTTTTTGTGCAACCCTTATTGCGCCGTGTCCATAAGCATTAGCTTTGACAACTGCCATGAATTTAGACTGCCCGGGTATCATCTGTTTTAGATGTTGAACATTGTGTTGAATTGCATCAAGGTCAATACAGGCTTTTACAAGAGGATATTCCATGGCTGCTTCCTTTTTAAAAAATTTTCATTTTTAACGCACCACGGATGTTGTAACATATTTATCGATTATTGCTTTGAGTTCAAGCATCTGTTTGTCGGAAAAAAAATTATGATCGGCTTTTAAAAATTTGGGGTCCAGTACGGTTACATTCCTGGAACATTTCTGAAGATTATATGTTGAGGCACCCATTATCATTTTACCGATATCGGTCATGATTTTTTTGTTGATAAAGGGTCTGACGCAAGTAGTTCTGAACTCATAGGCGGGCGCTTTGTTCATCAAAAGGCGGATACTTTCATAAATTTTTTTTGCATCAAATTTTCCCGGCACCACAAGATGATATTTTTCAAGACAGGTTTTGATATCCATTGATACAAAATCAACCAGTTCTTGTTCAAAAAGCTTTGCCAGTATTTCAGGACGGGTTCCGTTCGTGTCCAGCTTCAACCGGTATCCCATATCCTTGATGATCCTGCTGAATGCAATCAGATCTTCTTGCAGCGTGGGCTCTCCGCCTGAAATAACAACCCCTTCCAACAATCCTTTCCTTTTTTCAAGAAAGTTAAAAATCTTGTTTTCATCAAACAGATCTGTGGCCACCTTTTTTGGGGTGGCCACAAGATCAGGGTTATGGCAATACGGGCAGATAAAATTACAACCTTTTGTAAAAACAATGCATGCAATGGTTCCAGGAAAATCAATCAGGGTGTTTTTTTGAAATCCGCCAATCTTCATATTTTATTCAGACCTTTCTGTCAGGACACCTTAAATGTTTTGCGCATGGCAAATTCCGTTTGTTTTCCGTTATTCCATTGTCCAACCGGCCTTAAGTATCCAACAACCCTTGAATACACCTCTGTTTTTGCACCACAGGTGTCACAGGTTTCATGCTTGCCTGAAAGGTATCCATGGGACGGACAGACGCTGAATGTCGGAGTCAATGTAAAATATGGAAGTCTAAATGCACCGGAAACCTTTTTTACCAAATTTTTCACCACCTCAATATCCTCAACTTCTTCACCCAGGAAAAGGTGTTGAACCGTTCCACCGGTATATTTGGTCTGGAGCTGATCCTGAAGTTCCAGAGCTTCAAAAATATCATCAGTATAGTTTACAGGCAGGTGAGTGGAATTGGTATAAAACGGATCTTTACCCTGGGTGTATTCTTCTTCATTGGCACAGATGATATTGTCAAATCTGGCCTTGTCCATACTGGCAAACCGATAGGTCGTACCTTCGGCGGGCGTTGCTTCAAGATTGAAAATTTCACCTGTTGTTTCCTGCAATTGTTCCAACCTGCGTCTGATATGATCCATGACACTTACGGCAAACTCATGGCCTTTTTGTGTGGCAATAGCTTCACCCAGAAAATTGATACAGGCTTCATTCATACCCAGGATGCCGATGGTTGAAAAATGGTTCCGCCAGTAGACACCGGTGTTTTCTTTGATTTTTCGCAAATAAAATTTTGAATAGGGATAAAGATCACCCTCTGTAAATTTTTCAAGTATTTTTCGTTTGATGCTCAATGAGTCTGCCGAACAATCAACAAGAGCATCCAGTCGTTCAAAAAAATCATTTCTATCTTTTGCCAGATAACCGACTCTCGGCAGATTTAAAGTGACAACACCAATGGAACCGGTCAATGGATTGGCACCGAACAGGCCGCCCCCTCTTTTTTTCAGCACCCGGTTGTCCAGCCTCAAGCGGCAGCACATGGAACGGGCGTCTTCCGGGTCCATATCGGAATTTACAAAATTTGAAAAATAGGGAATCCCGTATTTTCCGGTCATCTTCCAGATATTTTCAAGGTTTGGATTACTCCAGTCAAAATCCTCGGTAATATTATAAGTCGGGATCGGGAACGTAAACACCCTGCCTTTTGCATCCCCTTCCATCATGACTTCTGCAAATGCAGAATTCAGCATATCCATTTCTTCCTGATACCAGGCATAGGTTTGCTCGCCATATTCTCCACCAAGGATAACAGGTGAATCCTTTAAAGTGGACGGCACAATCAAATCCATGGTGATGTTTGTAAAAGGAGTCTGAAAACCGACTCTTGTAGGAATATTGATGTTAAATATGAATTCTTGAAGAGCCTGTTTCACCTCTTTGTATGACAAGCCGTCTTTTCTGATAAAAGGCGCCAGGAGGGTGTCAAAATTTGACATGGCCTGGGCACCGGCTGCTTCGCCCTGAAGAGTATAGAAAAAATTGACGATTTGGCCCAGCGCACTTCTGAAATGCTTGGGCGGAGAAGATTCAACTTTTCCGGCAACCCCTTTAAACCCTTCAAGCAGTAAATCCTGCAAATCCCAACCCACGCAATAGACAGACAAAAGGCTTAAGTCATGGATATGGAGGTCTCCTCTGTAGTGTGCATCCCGGACTTGCGGCGGATAAATTTTATTGAGCCAGTATTCTGCTGTAATGTCGGAAGATATGTAATTGTTCAATCCCTGCAGGGAATAACTCATATTACTGTTTTCTTTGACTTTCCAGTCCATTCTTCGAATATAGGACTCCATGAGCCCCACATTCTCTTTAATGGCAATTTTTCTGATCTGGTTGTGCTGCTCCCGGTAAATAATGTATGCCTTGGCTGTTTTATAAAACGGGGAATCCAGGAGAACTCTTTCAACAATGTCCTGAATTTCTTCCACTTCCGGAACAGGCCCGAGACGCAGATCTCTGATGAGGGTGACAACTTTCATTGTCATCTTTCTAGCTTCTCTTTCATTGAATTCACCGGTTGCCTCACCTGCTTTGCGAAGGGCATAGGTGATTTTTGATGAATCAAAATCAGCTATTCTTCCATCCCGTTTTTTAATTTGGTCAAACATGTATCCACCTCTTGAAATCTGATTGAAATTAACATATCTTTTATAAATCTTTTTAACAGCTCTAAAATGATTTGTTTGGAAAGTTGAGTAACCTACTCAATATATTGTGGTTTATCAATAACAGCTAATCTATATATTGTGGTTTTAGCACAACCTTAACAGGAATGCAAATACTAATGCAACTAGATCAAAATCCTTTTTTCAGAAAACCCATAACGCCCTGGCATGATTCAAATTTTGCCTGCAAGGCACTTATCACTGTTATGATTTTTGTCTTTGCTTTTGCTGTTACAGGTGTCTTTGTAGCTTTAGGCAACCCTGATTTTCAGGAACATATATGGTTCCCCGGTGTCCTGACATTTTTAAGCTTATTTCTGGTGGTTAAAATATTTTCAAGACTTAAAAACCGGTCTAAAAACAATTAACGGTTCTTTAACAAAATTTCTATAAGATGATATACAATTTTGGCAGTCACACCCCAGATCAGGACATCTTCATAGGGGTAGGTAAGAAGCATGACATTGGGTGAGTGCAGATGAAATTGTTTTTCTTTGTGCAGATCAATCAAATACTTTAACGGAATCTGAAACACCCGGGATATTTCAGAGGCATCATGCCGGATGCGGTCTTTATGATTCCATATACCGGTCCATGCTTCAATATCCTTGCTGTTTATAGTTTGAAAATGCCCAAGAGAACCGATAACGTCTACATTCTCCCGGCTGATCCCCATTTCTTCGGTCAGTTCCCTTAATGCCGTATCCTTTGTTGAAAGATCATTCTTGTCTTTATGACCGCCTGGAAACGCCATCTGGTTACGCCAGGGATATCCCTTTATATCTGCTTTCTGAATAAACAGCAGTTCAATTTCTTTATTAAAAACAAACAGCGCAATCACACTGGTTGGCTGAAACAGGTCAGCCTCAGGAGGCCCGGGATGGGAACCGTTTTGAACCGCTGATCGAATAATATCAATACACTCGTTTTTATCCATAAAAACCTTTATATATAATATATTGAATCCAACTTCCAAAAAAATACAATGAAAGATTGCCATTGTCAAATCGGGAAAAGCTCATATGAAAATTTAAAGTACAGTTATCAGAATTAATTTTGCACAAGTACTGTCAAAAAGGAAACAACATTGAATCTAAAGTTTTTCATGGCTTGATCACTACATCTGCAGCCTGGACAGTTGGAGACGTAGTGATCAAGGCTGTATCAATTTCTATTATTTTAAATTTTATTGTTGAATTAGTCCGCTGTTTTCTCAAGTGCAGAGATTTCATCTGCGTTAAGAACTTTGTCAATATCAAGAAGAATCTTTACACCACCCTCCATTTTTGCCATGCCTAGAATATATTCCGTGTTCAGGCTGGTTCCAAACGCCGGAGTTTCTTCAATGTCGCTTTCCTTAATATTTAGCACTTCAGACACTGCATCAACCACAATACCGATCAGTATGGTTTCAGAATTTGTCTCAATTTCCACAACAATGACGCAGGTTCGTTCTGAATAGGAAATTGATTCCATTTCAAATTTTAGTCTGAGGTCAATAACCGGAATGACCTTGCCTCGTAAATTAATAACTCCTTTTACAAACGCCGGTGTTCTGGGAACGGAAGTGATTGGCATCATGCCGATAATTTCTTTGACTTTCAGGATGCCAATACCATATTCTTCCTTATTAAGGAAAAATGTCAGGTATTTGCCTGTTTTAACCGTTATAGCCTTAAGCGCCTGGTCCATAGTTTCTGTCATCTTCGCCATGTTGTTTTCCTTTTTTTAAAATCAGTTATTATTAATTGATTTTTTACATAAAAGAACTCCTAACCTTTTGGAATCAGAACTCTTTCACCTTTTTGTGTGGTAATCTTATCTGTCATGACCGTTCTTTAGTGTTTCCGTATTCTATTTCAATTCAGTTGTTTCTTTAATTTTCAAAAGCTGCATCTCGATTTCATTGGTAGTAATCTCCGGACAGACGGCAGGATTTTTTGAGTATCAGGATCTTTACTATCAGTTAATCTGTATGCAGTTAAATTAATCTGATTGCCGTTAATATCCCAAAGGCCTTCATCAAATTTCGTATTGACCGGAACCAAATTAATACTGTTATCTTTTACGATTTCTATGACCTTTACTCTTTCTAAAAGGACACTCTTATCAAGAAGTAAAACACCCTTTGAGTTATAAACATCGACACCTTTTTTTATTTTTCCACCGGCCTTGACGATTTCAATCAAATTATTAATGGAAATTTTTGTAGTCATCTTGTTTTGTCCCTCATCTTTTTTTCCATATCGCCAGGGCAAGCGCTTTAAATTCATCAACTGTAAGCGTTTCCGCCCTTCTTTGAGAATCTATGCCGGCCGATTCCAATACCTTAAGAATAAAAGCTTTTTCAAATTTAAATTCGCCGCCTGTCATTGAATTCTTTAAAGATTTTCTTCGTTTTGAAAAAGCAGCCTTGATTACATTAAATAATGTTTTTTCCTGTTCCAGATTAAATTCTTTGGTTTCAAAAAAATTGAATCTTAAAATAGTTGAATCAACTTCAGGTTTTGGGAAAAAAGACGACGGGCCAATTTTCGCGACACGACTTACTTGTGCAGCATATTGAACAACTGCTGACAGCCTTGAATAATCTCTTCCGCCAGGTGGTGCAATAATCCTGTTTGCCAGTTCTTTTTGAAACATTAAAAAAGCCTTTTCAATACAGGTTCTTTTTTCAATCAGTCGAAATAAAATTTGTGACGAAATATTATAGGGAAGATTTCCTATGACCACAAGCTTATTGTCTTTGGCAATCTCAGCTATATCGAGTTTTAAGACATCTTTATTGATAATTTCTACATTTTTAAAACCTTCCGTATCCAGTTCCTGTTGCAGAAGAGGGATCAGGCGGGAATCTTTTTCAACAGCTGTCACATGGTATGCAATCCGTGCAATGGGAATTGTGAGCGCTCCTAAACCGGAACCGATTTCTAGAACCCGGGTTTCTTTTGATATGCCTGTTTTTTCAACAATTATTCTTGCCGTGTCTGGATTTGAAAGAAAATTTTGTCCCAGTTCTTTTCCTGCATACAATTTTCTTTGTTTTAACAATTGCCCGGGATGTGTCATGCCATAACCTTTTATTTGTACTTTTATTTTTTCTGCATATTCTTATCAGAAGTATTCTAATATTAGTTTAGATCAATTCAATATCATTTTAAAGAGGATCTATCAACTTATCAATGGATTCTAAATATAAAATCAATACCTGAAAGTTGTTTAAAAAAAATAACCGGCTAAAAATAAAAATGAGATAATGTGCATAAAAAATTAAGAACTCATTATTAAAGAATTACTTGTCAGAATTTCAGGGAAACCTTCTGTTTTGCTTGCTTTCAGTAATATTGCCAACAGGCTGATAAAATTGTACGAAAAATTACTACTTGACTTTCTTATCGCATGCAAGTACTTATTATATATACTATTAATAATTAAAAGACAGGGTACATAACCAAGAAAAGCTGATTTCAGTTTTTAGATAGTTATTTTTTCTTGATTCTAATATCCTGAGTATTGGGTTAATATTTTTTAACCTGTTATTATTTAAGAATAAATATTTTATTTTGGGAGGTGTATTATGATAGAAAAACAAGATCAAGAAACTAATTGGGAAAATTTTGTAAAATTATTATTAAGCAGACTTGATATCCCAACAAAACAAGACATTAACTTTTTACATGTCCGGCTTGACAAACTCGAGCAATTACTTTATCAGAAACAACCGGTGGCTAAAAAGGAAAAAACACAACCAACGATCAGGCGGAAAAGTGCTTCTTCCATTGTTTTGGACGTGATTGCCAATCACCCGGAAGGTACGGATTTTAAGACCATTAAAGCAGCCACTGGATTTGATGATAAAAAATTGAGAAATATTATATTCAGACTGGACAAGATAGAGAGAATTAAACGGGTAACGCGAGGTATCTACAAAAAAGTTTGAGAGGAAAAGCAAACACATGGAAAGCATTGCATTTAAAAAGGGGCAGAATTTGTGCGGATATACCATCACACAGGTCACACCTCTTGAAACTATTGATTCCCTTATGGTTCAACTTGAACATATCAAAACAAAAGCCAGGCATATCCATATTTTAAATAAAGATAAGGAAAACACCTTTGGTGTGTTTTTTAGAACAGTTCCACAGGATTCCTCTGGTGTGGCACATATACTTGAGCATACGGTATTATGCGGTTCAAAAGAATTTAATGTCCGTGATCCTTTTTTTTCCATGATCAAAAGAAGCCTGTCCACATTTATGAATGCATTTACCGCATCGGATTGGACCATGTATCCGTTCTCCACCCAGAATCCCAAAGATTATTATAATCTGATGAATGTTTACCTTGATGCAGCTTTTTTTCCACGGATTGATGAATTGAGCTTTAAACAGGAAGGTCATCGCCTGGAGATTATTGAAACCGAGGATAAGGATATTGAGCTTGAATACAAAGGCGTTGTCTATAATGAGATGAAAGGTGCCATGTCCTCGCCTGCCCAGGTTTTGGGCAGATCTTTGCTTGCATCTCTTTACCCGGATACGACCTATCGATATAATTCAGGCGGCGAACCATCTGAAATCCCGACCCTTACCTGGGAAAACCTTAAGGATTTCCATGCCGAGTATTATCATCCTTCCAATTCCTATTTTTATACCTATGGCAATTTACCATTGGAAGAAACTCTTCTCTTTATCGGTAAAAAAGTACTTGATAAATTTGAACGGCTTGACATTGATTCAAAAGTCCCGTCCCAACCCAGGTGGGATACTCCCAGAAAAGCAACACAAGCCTATGCTTACTCAGACCCGGAAGACCTGTCAAAGAAATACCAGGCGTGTGTAGCCTGGCTGACCTGTGATATCAAAGACTCTTTTGAAATTCTTGTCCTCACTGTTCTGGAACAGATTCTTCTGGGCAATTCTGCCTCTCCACTTAGAAAAGCCCTGATCGATTCCAATCTGGGAACTGCCTTGTCAGATTCAACCGGTTTTGACTCGGACAATCGGGACACCCTGTTCACATGCGGCCTGAAGGATATTACCAAG
Organism: Desulfobacula toluolica Tol2; assembly: GCF_000307105.1. Classification (NCBI taxonomy): domain Bacteria; kingdom Pseudomonadati; phylum Thermodesulfobacteriota; class Desulfobacteria; order Desulfobacterales; family Desulfobacteraceae; genus Desulfobacula; species Desulfobacula toluolica. Next base: position 5,176,170 of record NC_018645.1, on the reverse strand, counting down.
GATTCTGTTAAACAAGTGGAAGATATTATTTTTTCAACCATTGAGAAGCTGGCAGACAAGGGCATTGATCAGAATCTGATTGATTCGGCTATTCACCAGATAGAATTTCACAGAAAAGAAATTACCAATACACCTTACCCCTTTGGTATAAAATTATTGCTCTCCTTTGCAGGTACGCTTATCCATGATGGAGATCCTGTCTCTTGTGTTAATATTGATGACGATCTGGATAAACTGAAAAAACAGATAAAAAAAGGTTTGTTTCTTGAAAACAAGCTAAGACAATATTTTCTTGAAAATTCTCACAGAGTCCTTTTCACACTTGAACCGGATACAACTCTTGAACAAAAAAATATCCAAGAAACTAAAAAAGAGCTTAAAGCTCTTTTAAAACAAATGACCCAAAAAGATCTTGAACAGATCAAAAAAGATGCCAAAATCCTTGAAGAGCTCCAGGAAAAAGAGGAAGATGTTTCTGTACTGCCCACCCTTGATCTTGTTGATGTACCGCCTGAAATAGAGATTATCAAGCCTGACACAGTCAAAAATGTTACTTTTTCCACCTGCTATGATAAGGCCACGTCTGGTATCTTGTATTTTACCTGCCCCATGGGTGCCGGCAATATTCCCACCGATCTTTTTGCCCTTGTTCCATTTTTTTGTCAATCTTTTATAAACAGCGGCACAAAGAAACATTCCTATGAAAAAATAGCAGAACTTATGGATATGTATACCGGGGGAATATCGGCAACTCCGTTTTCAGGATCTTATTTTTCAAAAGAGGCACAATCGCATTCATTTCTTGCTCTTCAGGGCAAGGTTCTGGACAGGAATGTTGAACGTCTGTTTGATCTGATAAAAGAGTTTGTTGAAGCCTATAGTTTCAAGGATTTTGACCGGCTGAAAAGTCTTTTGCTGCAATACCAGGCAGGTATGGAAGCCTCCATTGTGTCAAACGGTCACAGGTATGCCATCTCACTTGCCTCCAGGCATCTTTCACAAGCCTCGTATATTAATGAACTCTGGCACGGTATTGCTCAATATAAATTCATCAAAGGGATAACCGAGCAATTTAAAACAGATGACAAGAAAAATAAAATTCTTGAAACCCTGTCAAAAAATCTGGGGAAAATTGCCAAATCTGTTTTAACAAGGGGAAATATCAAGCCTGCCATAATTGGTGATAAATCTTCTATTACCGTTGCTGAAAAAAGGATTAAGGCCATTCATAAAAAGCTTTCCAATGATTCTGAATCCTCTTTTTTTACACCGGATATATCCTTTAAACAGGATTTGCCTTATGACGGCTGGTATACAAACACTTCCGTCTCTTTTGTGGGGCAGTCATTTAAAACCGTTCGAATGACCCATGAGGACTCACCCGGACTTGCAGTGATCAGCAAGATACTCAGGTCATTGTATCTTCATCGTGAAATCAGGGAAAAAGGCGGTGCATACGGAGGTTTTGCCATATATAACCCTGAAGAGGGATTGTTCTCATTCGGGTCCTACCGTGATCCCCATATTAAAAGAACTTTGGATGTTTATAAAAAAGCTTGCGATTTTATTTCCAATGGCGACTATTCTCAAACCGATATCAAAGAGGCTATTTTACAGGTCTGTTCGGAAATTGACAAGCCTGAGACCCCGGGGCCTGCAGCCATGAAAGCATTTTACAGGGATATCACAAAACTGGATGACGATATTCGCCGGCAATTCAAGGATTCTTTGTTGAAACTGGACAAAAAAAGAATCCAAGATATTGCCGAATCGTATTTTACCATTAATGAAACTTTGAAAGGGACTGCCGTTATATCCAGCAAGGCAAGCCTTGAACAAGCCAACATTCAACTTTCCTTGGAAGAAAAACAGTTAAACTTGTTTAAAATTTAAACAGGTCTGTAAGTTTTTGCCGGGCATCATCACTGATCTCGCCTTTGCCGGCTGCAATATCAAGGGTATGTTTTCCCAGCAGCCGGTAGAGATCTGAAAATTGCGGCAGTTTTTTATCAATGTCTGAAAGATGCCTGGAAACAATCACATCATCTCCCCTGGCAACAGGGCCTGTAAGGGCGTTAATACTGCCCCTTGCCTTGATATTGTTTAAAGTCCCCATGATCAGCGGCTCTAAAATTTCATAGGCATTTTCTTCTGACAAATCAGCTTGCTTGAGCAGCTCCAGGGCAAAATGCTCCAGGGTAACCAAATAGTTGGAGGCCACTACAGCAGAGGCATGATACACGGTTTTAGCATGGGTCGGGATGGTAAAGGAGTTGGCCTTTAATGCATTAACAATTTCCTTTCCAAACTCAACCGCTTTATCATCTCCTTCGATGGACATGTTAATGCCCTTGAACGGTGATTTTTGACCATCTTCGTAGGGAGCAAAAGCCTGTAGCGGATGGATGGACCCAGTACTTGCACCTGCTTTTTTTGCCGACAAAAGTATGCTTGAACTTAAAGCCCCTGACAGGTGATAAACAACTGAATTGCTGTTAAACCCATCAGCCATTGCTATTTTTTCACATACCGGTTCAATAATAGTATCAGGAGTTGTTATAAAGACAAGATCACAGGCTTTTGCAGCTTCCACGGCCGTTTTAAACACTTGTCCGCTGCCTGCAAATTCCATGGCTTTTTGAGCTGACTTGTGACTTTTGCTTGAAAAAGCCTTTGGAATAAACCCCTGCTTTGAAAGAAATACAGCAAGGGATATTCCCAGTCTGCCACAACCGATAACACAGAATTCCAGGCTTTTTTTATTTGTATTCATATTCTTTTGAGGGAAATTCCCCGCCCTTTACTTCTTTGATATATTGTTCCAGGCCCTTTTTTGCCACGCCTGCAAGGTCAGCATATTTTTTGACAAATTTGGGCAAAAACCGGTTATTAATTCCCAGCATGTCATGAAGAACAAGGATCTGGCCGTCGCATTCAGCACCGGCACCAATACCGATGGTGGGGATTTGAAGCTCTTTTGTGATTTTTGCGGAAATAGGTGATGGAATGCCTTCGAGTACAACGGAAAAAGCACCTGCAGCCTGGACATCCCGGGCATCTTTTAAAAGTCTTTCCTCATCCCTTTGAACCTTGAACCCGCCCATTTGATGTACGGATTGGGGGGTCAGGCCAATATGGGCCTGTACCGGGATACCAGCCTTTGCCAAGGCACTTATGACAGGACAGACTGCTGCACCACCTTCAAGTTTGACGGCTGATGCACCCGCTTCTTTTAAGAATCTCCCTCCATTTTCAATGGCTGTGTCAAGGGAACCCTGGTAAGACATAAACGGCATATCACCAACAACCATTGAAAAGTCGCAGGCTCTGGAGACCATTGCGGTATGGTAAATCATCTCATCCATGGTAACCGGAAGTGTATTCTCCTTTCCCTGTACCACCATGCCAAGGGAATCACCCACCAGAATCATCTCGATTCCTGCCTGATCCAGCATACCTGCAAAGGGATAATCATACGCTGTCAAGGCTGTAATCTTTTGCCCTTCCTGTTTCATTTTAATCAGTGTTGATGTTGTTACCCTGGGTTGCATTTTTTTCTCCTCAAATTAATGATTAAAGTTCATCAAGCGAAAATTATGATACCATTTATTCATCAATATTAAAATAAAACCGGTCAAGTTACAATACCCTTCTAATTTGAGATGTGTAGCCTGAATTATTTGTATTGTCTATGATAGATTTCATGTGACCATGGAATTTTGAAGTTTTGCAATGACAGATCACTTGTTAAAAAAACTTGTTTTTATCCTGATACTCTGCTGGTTTGCAGTTTGTTTTGACATCAAGCAATTACAGACCCGGAAAGTCTGTAATGCCGGTCAGTTGAAAAAATAACGATTTACATATATTGCCACGTTGTGGTATTGTTTTGTTGAATTGATTATATTTTCAATAAATTGAAATCAATCGAAAGGGTTGTTATTTCAGGAATCTATCCCTATATGATATGCGCTTATATCACAATCGATTACAGGAGGTTTAAAAATGAAAATTGTTTCCATTGCTGTCAGCAAAAAAAAAGGAACAACAAAAAAATGTATCCAGCAAGCAGAGCTTATAGAAAATCACGGGATAAAAGATGATGCCCACGCAGGTGACTGGCACAGGCAATTGAGCTTTCTGGCTTCGGAAAGCATTGAAAAAGCCGGCAGCGAAGATTTTAAATTAAACTTTGGGGATTTTGCTGAAAATATTGCAACAACCGGGATTGACTGGAAACACCAGCCCATTGGCAGGCGCTTCAAACTTGGGGAAGACGCGATTGTGCAAATTACCCAGATCGGAAAAGAGTGCCATAAAAAATGTGTTATTTTTTACCGGACCGGGGATTGCATTATGCCCAAAGAAGGTGTATTTGCTAAGATTCTAAAAGGTGGAACAATTAAGGTTGGAGATCAAATAGAACAGATCATTGAATAGAACGGGTCGCCAAACATAATAAAGCAACGGGTATGGATAACAGATAGGAATTTTTGCAAGGACAATTCATGAGCTACAAAATTGAGTTAACAGATGCCTTTAAAGGGTATACTTATGACCAGGACAAAATCATGTCTCCGGAAGAGACTGTGGCCGGATTCAAAGAAAAAACAGCCAAACTGAATCTTGATATTTTAAGTCAAACCCGAAGGATTGATAATGGGCGATTGAACATTCCGGTTTTTTTCAGTGAATGCGGAGCAGATGCCATAAAAGTGACAGGCACAAAAAAACAAATGGGCAAAGGCGGGACACCTGAACAGTCGGAAGCCAGCGCCGTGATGGAACTTGCAGAACGGTTCAGTTTTTTTTCTTTTGTAAAAAAAGAAGAACACTTTTTTTATTCAACCCCAAAAGAGTTGGGAGAAAAAGCCCTTGCTTATGAAGAAATAATAAAATCCGTCCACGACAACCAAGAAGATGCATTTAAAGTAAAAAAGATCTTTGATGAACTGCCTTTAAAATGGACCATGGGATATAATCTGACAAAAAAAGAAGAAGTTATGATCCCCTTTAACTGGTTCTACATGATCAATGAATTTAACGGTCCCAGCGCGGGAAATTGTACGGAAGAAGCCTTAACCCAGGGTATTTGCGAACTGGTCGAACGGCACACCTCGTCAATTGTCAGCCATGAAAAACGAAACATTCCCGGAATAAATCTTGAGTCTTTTACTGATCCTCTGGTCATTGAAATGCTGGAGAACTATAAAAAAGAAGGGATTAAGGTGTATGCGTCTGATTTTTCACTGGATACGGGCATCTCCACCATTGGTGTCCTTGCCTGGGACCCTGCAACATTTCCCGATATGAGTGAAATTGTATGGACCGCCGGAACATCGCCCGACCCCCAGAAAGCCATGAGCCGTGCCCTTACGGAAACAGCCCAACTGGCAGGTGACTTTAATTCAGGCTCCAATTATGTGGCAAGTGGTCTGCCGAAATTTACCAACATTAAAGATGCTGAATTTATCACCCATCCTGAAAAAATGATTGATATGGATGCATTGCCCGACCTTTCAAGCAATAACATCAAAACCGAAGTTGAAAACCTGATCCATGCTCTGGACAAACGGGGATATCAGGTTCTTGCCATCAGTACCATGCATGATGAACTTGAGATTCCCGCGTTTTATGCGATCATTCCCGGGGCACATTTCAGAGAAAGAGCGGTTGCAGCCAGTGTGGGCATGTTTTCCGCCAGACTGATTACGGAAAGCCTTGATCCTGTCCAGGCCCTGTCTCGGCTGGATGATCTGGAAAAAGCATTGCCCGGCCAGTACTACACAAGCTTTTACAAGGGCCTGATGCTCTCTGCAATTTATGACATGGAAGCTGCTTTAACCCAATTTGAAACCGCACTGAACCGTGATCCTGCAGAGCTTAATCTGCCGGATATCTGTTCCCACATGGGTACCTGCTTAAAAGATCTTGAACAATATGACCGGGCCATTGAAATCTGCAAACAAGGCCTGAAGATTGATGAACAGAGACCGGACATGTTAAATACCATGGGATTCTGCCATTTTATGATGAAAAATCATGAGGCTGCCATTACCTGTTTTGAAACCGCCCTTGAAGTAGATCCTTCCCTTGCCATCAACTATGCCAATATCGGTTCAAATTACCGGGAGCTGGGCGAAAAGGCACTGGCTGTCAAATATTATGAAATGGCCCTGAAAATTGATCCATCCATTACATTTGCCAGAGAGAATATTGAGAGATTGAATGCAGATTAACCGCCACCTTTGACCATTAAACATACTGCAGGTAAAACTCAGGCATTTATCATTCCTGACAAAAAAGCGGAAATATCTGTAACACAGCTTCTTTTAAAGCAGTTTATGTTACGGTCATCTGCCTGTTGTTTTATTTTGGAATCCAACGGATCATCGGTGACAATAGCCCTTACCTTGGAAATATCAGGAAAAAGCGGGGGTTTTTTCAAATCTTTTCTCCAGACTTCAATTTTATCATATGGCCCGCTTATCCAGCCTTCTATTAGTACAATGTCCAGGTGGGTATAAAACTTTTTTATGATGCTGTCCGGTGTCATATCATGAGTTCTGGGCATATAAACGGCTGTAAGATCCCGGGTCATCATCGTCACAGGTGATGCACCGGCCTTTCTGTGCAAAAATGAATCTTTTCCGGGTTTATCCAGTTCATGGTTATGGGAACTGTGCTTGATAGAGCCAACTGCAATGCCTGTTTTAACCATTTTTGTTATGATATCCACTATCAAGGTTGTTTTCCCGGAACCTGGTTGCCCGATAACATGAAAAGGAATCATTTATCCCGCCTTTCCAAAAGAACAGGCTGGAAACCTACAGGGCTTGCAGTTCAGGCACAGACCGCCGTGGCTTAACCTGGCAAGATCTCTTAAGCCCGGTTTTTCACCGGCCATCAACCGTGGCAGGATCAGATCGAAAATGGTAATTTTATGGTACAGACCGCAGGCAGGAAGTCCCATAATAGCTGTATTTTTATGGTAACCCAGAAGAAACATGGCACCAGGAAGCACGGCTGCCGAATAATGAATTTTTTCAAATCCCGAGTCCTCGATCCCGGCTTTTGTCACATCGTCCGGGTCAACCGACATGCCGCCGGTAGTAATGATCAGATCAGTATCTTTTTCAAGATAATGTCTGATCTGATTGCTGATCATTTCCCGGTTATCCGGTAGGATGACGGCTTCTTCCAGAGTTGCGCCAAGAACTGTTGTCTTTTGTTCAACAATGGCCTTGAATTTATCTTTGACCAGACCTTTATAGACTTCATCTCCTGTGATAATCAATCTGATTTTCAATGGATTAAAGAGTTTAACACTGAAAATCGGATAATTGTCTCTGGCAAAATTCACAGCCTTGTCAAGATTGTTTTTATCAATTACAAGAGGTATAGCACGGGTTGCAGCAAGACTCTGATTTGTTTTGACACTGGTATTTGTGTGGATGGAGGCGCACATCACATCCTGAAACATATTAAATTCCTCCAGGGCCTGAATATTTACCTTGAGAAGCCCGGGATAACCTGCCCGAAGTTCCAGTTTTCCCTCTGCAGGTGATCCAGAAAAGGTGACGCCCGGACCTGAGAGTGCAGATGCAAGTTCCAATGCGGCATCATCTTCATGTACCTGATCATCTGCTAAATCCAGAACATAAAGATTGTTTTTACCCATCCGCATTAACCGGCATACATCACCGGATGTTATTTGATGTCCTTTTTTGAATGCCGGGCCTTTATATCTTCCCGGTATGATTTGGGTCATGTCATGTTCAAGGGTGGTCCCCACTGCCTGCTCAACAGGTATGGTCATAAACGGTAAAAGCTTGGCATTTTCTCTCATTTTTTCTTCCTTATTTCTCTCTTATATTTTTTTCTTATTTCATGATGGCTTGATAATAGGTTCCCAATGCACATGGCCGGCAGAGAATTTGATTGTTTTTCATAACTTCTCTTTTGTCCCGGACAACCTGTCCGCATTTTTGACAAACAGCTTTGAATCGTGTAGGGCCAGGCATATCACAGGCGTTTATGGCAACCTGTACCTCTTCAATTGAAAACAGATCTTGAAGGGACATCCTCTTATAAGCAACAAGCTGCTGTTCCCTCTTATCAGTTATTTCAGGGGCATATTTTTCAGCAAGATGTCTGGCGTTTTCCGTAGACACAATCCTAAAAGCCCTTTTGGTTTCTATATTTAAAAAGGTGGCTGCCATAATGCCGTTATCCACAAACTTTAAAGAACGTCTGCCCAATCTTACACCTGTAACAAAAGAGATGGCATCTGTGGCACACCTGTCCATTTCCACATAAACAATGAGTTTTTTGATCTGGGGCAATTCTCTGGGATTGTCCAGGCCGATAAGACGGCATCCTTCAATTGCCATGCGAACGCCCACAACCTGACCTGGACAAAGATGACCGTGAGCCATTGCAGATCCCTTTAACAGGGTTTCAAAATCTTCCATCTATTCTTTCCAAATTTTATATGTCAATTTTCAAACCTTATGGATTCGACCTTATGTTAAAGCAAACATAAGGTCAAGAAAAATTGTAAAATTAAGAAGTTTTATATGACGATCTTCAAAAATTTACTCACAAACTTTCATGCTTTGTTGTGGCAAAGTGATCTGCCATGACCGTTATTTGGGCTAAAAATTTTAAAATATGTACACGAAATCAAAAAAACGATATAAATCATGAAGAAAAAACAGATAAAGTTAAAAAAGGGATTCAGATGAAGCTTAAATCTATCCAGTTGATTGTTAATGATAACGGTGGTATCGTTATGGGAACGGGAAGAATGATCATTCTTGAATCCATAGAACGCACTAATTCAATCAATCAGACCGCCAAAGAACTGAAAATGTCCTATAAGACAGCCTGGAGCAAGATCAAATCCACTCAAAAAAATTTTGGGAAACCCATTGTCATAGCTGATAAAAAAAAAGGCACAAAATTGACCCAAGACGGCAAAGCCCTTCTTGAACAGTATCGGCAATTAAAAAAAAGGTGCATTAAAGCAGACGATGTCATATTTGAAGATATTTTTTCAAACCAGGAATAAACAGGCTAAAATTTCATTTAAACTGCCTTGACCTGATCAGGACAAACGAATATGACCCGTTACCGATACACAGATATCAGGGTATTGATTACTGTAAAAAACATTTTTGTTTTTTCATTTCAAAGCAAGGCTTGATCCGGAAAATCAATATCTTCCTCTTGATTCCCCTTCCCGCAAAGTTTTCCCGTTTTTGAATCTTTTTTAGGGTTGATGACCATGTGTGATCCCAGATCCTCTTCAAAAAGCAAGTCTGTTTTTTGTTCAATATTTATTCTGATTTTATCAAACCGCTTGAGCAGATCTTCAGCCAGAGGTGTAAGCTGTGACCCCCCACCGCTTGTTCCTCCAACTTTTTTCACCAGCAGGCTCTGTCCGAGACGCTCTTCTGTGGCATTAATCCTTGCCCAGATGGCCCGGTATCCCATTTTAAGCTTTTTGGCAGCAGCATTCAGAGAACCTTGATGTTTAATCTCATTTAATATCCGATATCTGCCCAATCCGAATACTACATTCCCCTGGGAATCCTCCAGCCATATTTTTGAACGTGTATAAAACTTGCTATTCTCCATCATTTATTTTTGACCCTAATTTAGATGGTTTTTATTACTTTCTATGTGAAAGCCTTAAAAAAATCACATAAAGACTTTCAATCTTTGTTGTGGACAAATCTGAACGAAAGACCAGGTCTGCCCGTGGCACTTTATATATAACTGATATTGAAATTTTGATCAATATTCTGATTGGATCAATGTCTATTATAAACAGGCAAGTGCTGAAACATCAATTGACCGCCAATAATAGAAACAAAATGACTATAGACCAGGATTAATCAAATTCATTTTATAAATCTTAAAAGTAAAATAATTTTTTATTGCCGTTATGTTTTTCTTGACACATCGCTATATTGTAGTTATTTAATTGCTACATTATAGTTATGTCTTTTTTGACACAACGAACAACACTGTCAGTCCACTAATAGGTCAAAATATTTGCCATTAAAATGCAGTGTTATTTGATTTTTATGAAAAAAAGGTTTGTTTAAATTTTAATTATGGACAAACCAATACATGGAGGTGGATAATAATGAGATACGCTGAAACAGGGTATAATTTGGAAATTGATTTAACGAGAGGAAACATCGAACGGGTGGAAACAGACCCGAAATTGATGGAGCTTCATCTGGGAGGTCTCGGCACCAGTGTCAAAATACATTATGACAGGGTTCCTCCTGAAACGAAAGCCTTTGACCCTGAGAATCTACTGATATTCAGTACCGGTCTTTTATGCGGTACGCCTACTTTCAGCGCTAACCGTACCCTTGTCAGCTTTATTTCTCCTCAAACAAATTTACTGGCATATCCAATGATGGGAGGATTCTGGTCGGCGGAATTAAAGTATGCAGGGTATGACAAAGTAATCATGCGCGGCAAGTCCCCAAAACTTATTTATATATGGATACACAATGACAAAGTTGAACTGCGGGATGCCTCTCATTTAAAAGGTAAAGGCGCGATTGAAACCCAGGAACTCATAAGAAAGGAACTCAAAGATCCTAATGTTCAAGTCGCAGCTATTGGGCTGGCCGGTGAAAACAGATGTTTTACGGCTTCCATTGAGCAATCAAGATCAAGTTCCAGCCGGGGGGGCGGCGGTGCTGTTCTGGGAGATAAAAACATAAAAGCGATAGCTGTCCGAGGAACAAAACCTGTTAATCTTGCCCGGGGGGCAGAATTTATGGAGCATCTAAAGGAGGTAAGAGAATACATCGACTTTAGAAATGAAAATCCCATTCCAGAGGTAATGCCAATCCTGTCAGGAATAGGCTCACCTCAAATGATGAAACATGTTGATGAAAAATGGCATACTGAAAGCTTTGCCTGGGGAAATGCCCGTACCAGAAGAAAAGATTTCTGGACAAAGGAAATTGAAGAAAGTTGGGAGAAGAGTCAAAGAGGTGCTATCCAGCGCTTTATCAGCTGTTTTAATTGTCCCCAGCAATGCGGGGCATTGATTTCCCATGATGATGTACCCAAATACATGATCAAGTGCTTCTCAAAGCTGACTTACGCCATGGCGGCTCATGTGGATGATCTTGATTTCAGCTGGAAAATCTGCCAGCGTGCTTTCCAATACGGACTGGACTCCTTTTCAACCCCGCAGATTCTGGCTTTTGGTGTTGAACTTTATGAAGCCGGTATATTTACGGATGATGATTTTGAAGGATGTCCGTCCGATAATGAAGGAAGATTTTTCTGGCTGCTTGACAAAGTTGCCCGGCGGGAAGGTATCGGTGATTATTTGGCTGACGGAACCTATTGGGCTGCAAAGCGTATCGGTAAAGGTGCTGAAAAATATGATCATAATACCACTAAAAAACATGAACAGATGAATATCAAGCTGGGAATGCTTGATCCGCTCTATTACCTGATGTATGCGACCAACGAAAAAATCAGTATTACCCAGATGGAGGGCAACTGGCCCCAGGCGCCTTTTCCTTCAAAGGAAAACAGAGAGTCTTTTGTAAAAGACTGGCCACAGTTGCCTGATGAAAAATTCAAAACATATTTCACAGAGTGGGAACCTAGAGGAGACAAAGCAAACCCAGCCTATCCTGATCCCCAAACAGCTTCGGAAATTGTGGACTGGATGGAGATGCTGCACAACATTGACGATGCACTCGGGATATGCTGCGGCATGGGATCATTTTGCCTGAAACCACCCTACCATGTACATAATTATCCCAAATTAATTTCAGCAGCAACCGGGATGGATGTGGACAGATATGACTTAAAGAAAATTGTTAACAGAAGCCGGAATCTCCATAGAGCGGTTAATCTTATAAGAGGTATGGTCAGGGCAGATGAAAAGCCGCCTGAAGATCACTGGAAACACAGATTTCCCGAGCTTGAAGAAGATCTCTTGACCAAATATTATACATTCAAGGGATGGAATTACGATGGTGTTCCCACAAGAGAGAGACTGGAAGAATTAGACCTGGCATATGTCGCGGATGACTTAGAAAAGAGGGGGATTTTAAAAGATGGCCAAAATTAAAAGAACAATCAAGACAATAAAAGTTGATGCGGACAAATGCAATGGCTGTCGGACCTGTGAGGTTGTTTGCTCTTCTGTTCACGCTAAACCAAAATACAGCAGTGTTAACCCGGCAGCCTCCCGTATTCGCGTTATTACACATCGTTTAAGAGATATCTGGCTGCCTGTTTTTGCAGGTGAATACACACCTGCTGAATGTAACGGCAGGGATAAATATGTGATTGATGGAAAAGAATACGATGAGTGCGGTTTCTGCAGGGCGGCCTGTCCGTCAAGGGACCTGTTCAAAGAGCCTGATTCCGGGCTTCCTTTAAAATGCGATATGTGTGAAGAAGAAGAAGGTGGTCCTTTGTGTGTTGAGTGGTGTCTTAATGATGTCCTGACCTTGGAAGAAAGAGAAGAGGAAGTGGATGAAGAAGTTGAGATAGATGAAATGGAAGCCGGATTGGATGCTTTGATAGACCAATATGGATTTGAGAAGATAAAGACAGCCTGTGCCCGAATTTCGCAAAAAGGCTGAAGAAATAACGATATCCTCTGCAATAGGAATTTGGGAGATTTATTATGCGTAATGAACCGCTTATGGGATACGAACAGGCATTAAAAGTAACCCTTGAAACGATTTCACCGCTGAATAGCCATCGTGTGATTGATATTTCCGAATGCCTGGGCAGAATCATTTCCGAGGATCTTTATTCCCAGGTAAATTCACCATCCATTGATGCATCCATGAAGGATGGTTATGCGGTTCAATCAGAGGAAATCCAGTCTGCAACCCTGCAAAACAGTGTGCGATTAAAGATTATCGGAATGGCGGCAGCAGGGTGTACGAACAATCAGGCGGTAACCTGCGGGACCACCGTTCGAATTCTGACAGGGGCCAAAATCCCGGACGGAGCCAATGCGGTTCTGGCTGAAGAGTTCGCCACCCGCCGGGAAGATATTCTTACGGTTTTCAACACGGCGGAACCTGGCCGGAATATTTTGCCGAAAGGCGCTGATATCGGTACAGGTGAATTGATTGCTGCTAAAGGAAGTCGCCTTTCCCCTGGTATGATGGGCACACTTGCCGCAGCCGGGTATGGCAGGTTGCCGGTTTATCACCGGCCAAGGGTCGCCATTTTGGCGACAGGCGATGAGTTGGTGGCCCCTGGACAACCGCTTACTGACGGAAAGCTTTACGCCAGCAATATGGAGATGTTAAAGGCATGGTGTTTGCGATACGGCATGCACACATATTGCTCGATTGTCAGCGACAAGAAGGATATCGTCATTGAAAAAATAGCAGCGGCTGTTGCGACCCACGATGCAGTGATAACAAGTGGCGGTGCATGGACCGGGGACCGGGATTTTGTTGCCCACACGCTGAATACCCTTGGATGGAAGAAGCTGTTTCATCGGATTCGAATGGGTCCTGGAAAAGCCGTAGGGTTTGGAATACTAAACCAGAAGCCTGTTTTTCTGCTTCCCGGAGGTCCGCCGTCCAACCTCATGGCTTTTCTCCAGATTGCACTGCCGGGTCTTTTAAGACTGGCCGGGCATAGCCGTCCATTGCTTCCCAGGATAATGGTTAAGCTACAGAGCGGGGTCAGCAGCCGTAACACCAACTGGACCGAATTCGTATACGGATATTTGAGGACTGGAAACGAACATACCATTTTCAGGCCTCTCAAACTGACCAGCCGGTTAAAAACCATGGCCGGTGCCCAAGGAGTAATGGCGATTCCAGAAGGTGTAAAATCCTTGCCGGCGAGCGCTGTTGTTTCTGCGCAGCTGCTCATATGATAAAAGGCTCAGATCAGGAGATGAAATTTTAAAACTGCACACAGAACTAAATAAGCGATATAAAATTAAAACAACAGGACTAAATCAATAAGGCAAAGAAAAGGATTAATAAAGACAGTGGAAACTATAGCCCCCTTCATAGAAGTAATAGATGAGATAAAAGAGGCCGGTGGAGACGTCTTCAAGTTATGCTTTCAGTGCGGATTGTGTGATTCGGTTTGCCCGTGGAATAAGGTTCGACCCTTTAGCATGCGCAAGCTCATTCGAGAGGCGGCTTTTGGTTTAACTGAAATAGAAGGCGAAGATATATGGCGTTGTACAACCTGCGGAATGTGCCCGTCACAGTGCCCCAGAGGCGTCAAACAGATAGATGTCAGCGTGGCCCTGAGAAGAGTGGCAACCGAATATGAAGTTTTTCCAACTTCTGTCCGGTCTGCCCGTACTGCCCGAGCCAGTCTGATTTCCGAAGGCAACCCCTTGCAGGGAGACCGTAAAAAACGCTCTGAATGGGCGAACGGCCTTTCCGTAAAGCCCTATACAGAGGGTATGGAAGCGTTGTATTTTGTCGGCTGCTATTTGAGTTATGACCCCCGAATGAAAAAAGTGGCCACGGCCACAGCCAAGATCCTTCAAAAAGCAGGTGTGGATTTCGGTATCCTGGGTTCACAGGAAAACTGCTGTGGAGAAAGCATCAGAAAGACAGGCAGTGAAGATGTATTCAAACGCCTGGCCAAGGAAAATATTAAAACGTTTATCGACAATGGGGTGAAAAAAGTCATTGTATCTTCCCCTCATTGCTTTCATACCTTTAAAAACGAATATCCTGAATTTATGGTAAATTTTGAGGTTCTTCACATCAACCAGTATCTACTGGAACTGATCAATGACGGACGTCTCGAACTTAAAGGTGAATTTCCAAAGAAAATAACTTATCATGATCCGTGTTACTTAGGACGCCACAATGATGTATATGATGAACCCCGCGAGGTTTTAAGAAAAGTTCCGGGACTGGAACTGGTTGAGATGGAAAACCATGGCAAAAACAGCCTTTGCTGCGGCGGTGGCGGCGGCAGAATCTGGATGGACACGCCAAAAGAAGAAAGGTTCTCCGATATCAGGCTGGATCAGGCCAATGCGGTTGGAGCCCAGGTTCTGGCAACATCCTGTCCGTACTGCATCACCAACTTTGAAGAAAGCCGTCTGAATCTGGAATATGAAGATGTTCTGGAGATTAAAGACATCACGGAAATTATCAGTGAGATGCTTTAGTTAAGATGCTTTAAGGCGCTGAACACACAAGTTGATTGAAAGTAAGCGGTCCTGTCCGGTTTAGCCGGGCAGGACTTAAGAAAATATGATGAGGAGAAAATAAAGTGGGAAACGACGTATTGCCAATGGAGAATATGCAATTATTTTCCGACAGTCTTGGAGATAAAAACTTTGGAGACGTGATGGTTGTTGGCGGAGGGGTCAGTGGCATACAGGCCTCTCTTGATCTTGCCACTGCGGGGTTTAAGGTTTACCTGGTGGAAAAATCGCCGAGCATTGGCGGCCATATGGCCCAGCTTGACAAAACATTTCCTACCAATGACTGCTCGATGTGAATTCTCTCTCCTAAACTGGTCGAGGTCGGCCGGCATCCAAATATAGAGGTTTTGACATTTACTGAAGTTGAAAAAGTGGAAGGGGAAAAAGGTGACTTTCAGGTCAGCCTGAAAACCAGACCCCGATATATTATTGAGGAAAAATGCACAGGCTGTACAACTTGTATGGAATACTGCCCAAAAGAATATCCGGATCAGTTTAATCAGGGAATTTCCCAGAATAAAGCTGTTCATGTATATTTTTCCCAGGCTATTCCACTTGTTGCATATATTGATGACAGCTGTCTTTTTCTCAAAGAAGAAAAATGTGATATCTGCCGTGGTGTTTGCCAGGCAGACGCAATAGATTTTAATCAAACGCCCAAAAAGACGGATATTAATGTCGGGGCGATTATTTTGTCTTCAGGTATTACCCCGTTTGATCCCAGTGTAAAAGATGAATACGGGTATAGAAAGATGCAGAACGTGGTCACAAGTATGGACTATGAACGTCTGCTGTCTTCCACAGGTCCCTACGAAGGTCAGGTATTGCGGGCCTCGGACAAGAAACACCCCAAAAAGATTGCCTGGATTCAATGTGTTGGTTCCAGACGGGTCACCGAAGGAGATAACAGCTATTGCTCGGGTGTATGCTGCACCTATACGCAAAAACAGGTTATTTTGACAAAGCATCATTATGACGATGCCGAGTGTACCATATTTCATAATGACATTCGTTCTTTTGGCAAGGATTTTGAACGATACTTTCAGAGAGCCGAACAGCTTGACGGAGTTGAATTCATAAGAAGTTATGCTTCTGTGACAAGGGAAAACCCGGAAACCAAGAATGTAGCCGTCAGATATGCAACCACCGATGAAGGCGTAAAAGAAGAAGAGTTTGACATGGTGGTATTGTCTGTTGGATTGAATCCGCCGGCAGCGTATAAAGAGTTGTCCGACATGTTTGGAATTGATCTTAATTCACACGGATTTTGTGAATCTGACTCTTCCAATCCAATCAAAACCAGCAGACCAGGGATTTTTGTCAGCGGCGCTTTCCAGGGCCCGACAGATATTCCGGAATCGGTTTTTACCGCCAGCGGAGCAGGTTCTCAGATAGGAGAAATGCTTGACTACCGGCGGGGAAACCTGGCCAAAGAGAGAATATATCCGGTTGAACGGGATGTGTCCGGTGAAGAGCCGAGAATCGGCGTTTTTGTATGTCATTGCGGTGCAAATATTTCAAGTGTTGTCAATGTTCCGTCCACGGTTGAGTATGCCTTGACCCTGCCCAATGTTGTATACGCAAAAGAACAGATCTTTTCATGTGCAACCAATTCTGCCAAAGAGATAACAGACCTGGCAAAAGAAAAAGGCCTTAACCGTGTTGTGATTGCAGCATGCTCTCCCAGAACTCTGGAGCCGTTGTTCAGAGACACTCTCCGGGAAGCAGGGTTGAACCAGTATTACCTTGACATGGCCAATATCCGGGAACATTGCTCCTGGGTTCATACCAAGCAAAAAGAGGAAGCCACACAAAAAGCACAGGATATCGTCAGGATGTCCGTGGCACGTGCCTCTCAATTAGAACCCCTCAAGGAATTTGATCTGCCGGTTAACAAGGCAGCCCTGGTTGTGGGTGGCGGTATTGCAGGCATGACCTGTGCATTGTCCATTGCAGCCCAGGGACATGAAGTTCACCTGGTGGAAAAAAGCAAAGACCTGGGCGGTATGGCGCGAAGAATTTATTCAACTCTGGAAGGGCTGGATGTTCAAACCTACCTGGATAATGTGATACAGCAGGTTTATAAAAACCCCTTGATTCATGTATCCCACGAAGCCGTTATCAAAGATGTTTCAGGTTACCTGGGCAATTTTACCACAACCTTGGAAACCGAAGGCAGAAGCAAAGTGATCAAACATGGAGCCTCGGTTCTTGCCATTGGTGCGGATGTTTACAAGCCCACTGAATACCTGTACGGAGAAAACGATGCTGTTTTCACCCACCTTGAACTTGGAGAAGAGATTGCCAAAGCAAACCCGGCAGTTGTCAATGCCGAGAGCCTGGTGATGATCCAGTGTGTGGGCTGCAGAAACGAAGACAGAAATTATTGCTCCAGAGTATGTTGCGGCCATGCCGTTAAAAACGCATTAAAACTCAAAGAGAAAAATCCGGACATGCGCATTTATATCCTGTTCAGGGATATGAGAACCTATGGATTCAGAGAAGACGCCTATAGGGAAGCCTCGGAAAATGACGTGCGCTTCATCCGTTATACACCGGAAGACAAACCAGTTGTTCAAACCGCCAAAGAAGGCGGAAAAGACATTATCCGTGTAACCGTGCCTGATCCTATTTTAGGTCAGCGACTTGAACTGGATGCTGATGTTCTTTCTCTGGCAGCTGCTGTTATTCCAACTGAATCAACAGAAGAAATAGCCGGTCACTTCAAGGTAACCTTGAGCCCGGATGAGTTTTTCAAAGAAGCCCATGTTAAATTAAAACCGGTTGAGTTTGCCACGGATGGCGTTTTCCTTTGCGGTACGGCTCACTATCCCAAGCATATTCCTGAAACCATTAACCAGGCGTACGGTGCGGCCGGTCGTGTTCTGACACTTTTGTCAAGAGACACGGTTGTTGCATCAGGTTCTGTTGCCAAAGTAAATGAATATGATTGTGTGTCCTGCGGTGCATGTATTACAGCGTGTACATATGATGCCATTGAGTTCCGTGATACACCCAAAGGCAAAAAAGCCTGGGTAAATCCGATTTTGTGTAAAGGTGATGGTTTGTGTAATGCAAAGTGTCCGACAAATGCCATTGTTTTAAAGCATTTTACCAATGATGCACTTTTTAATCAGATTGATGCGGCAATTACAAAAGAAGATATCATAGAACAGATGGATTCGGTGCTTGAACAGGTTGACACGGCGGCTGCCAAGGAAGATGTCATAGAACAGATGGATGCGGTGCTTGAAAATGTATAGGCGTTATCCCATGAATAAAGCCCGCAATATTTGTAAAGGGGCTATGAATAAAGGAGGAAACAATGAGTACAGGTCTTGAATTTAAACCAAGAATATTAGGTTTTGTATGCCATTGGTGAGCGTATGGTGCTGCTGACCTGGCTGGAGTTTCCAGACTGCAATATGCAAATGAAATGAGGCTTATTAGAGTTATGTGTTCCGGTAGAGTCGACCTGGAATTTATACTCAGAGCCTTTGCAAACGGACAAGACGGTGTGTTTATTGGCGGATGTAAATTGGACGAATGCAATTATGTCACCCATGGCAATTACGATGCCCTTGCCAATACACACATTGCCAGGAAGATATTGGAACACATAGGATTAAACCCGAACCGGCTGAGAACCGAATTTATGTCAGGTGCGGACGGTAATCTTTTAGCAGAATATACCGATGATTTTGCAAGACAGATAAAAGAGTTGGGGCCACTTGGCAAAAGCGAAGGCATGGACGCTGATACGGTAAAGTTCAAGCTTGAAGCCGCCAGGAAACTTGTTCCCTACATGAGGCTGGCAGAAAGAGAAAGGCTCAGGGTTCCGTTTAAATCAAAACAAACCTATACCGAGTTTTTCGAAAGCAGTGAAATGAACGCATTGTTTGGTGATATCTTTTCAGATAAACTGGCTGTCAGCCAGATTATGTTGCTCCTGAAAGACAATCCTCTGTCAACCGGTGATATTGCTGAGAAATTAGGTCTTAACCCGTCTGATGTATCCCGGCACATGATCAGTTCATCCCGGCACGGTATGGTTAAATATGATACAGACAGCAAATGTTATCAGCGAGTCCAGTGATAAATGGTTTGACCAAAGGATCTTGGTAAAGAAAACTATTAGGAATAACGTCTTATGGAAATTGAGAAAGTAGATCAAATTATTGACAAACATAATGGTGAAGTAAGCAGTTTGCTTCAAATAATGCTTGATATTCAAAGTGAAAACAATTGGCTTCCCAAGGAGGCCTTGGGGAGGGTCAGTGAAAAATTAGACGTTCCTTTGACCCGTATCCAGCATATTGCCACCTTTTATAAAGCATTCAGCCTGGTTCCCAAAGGGCGTCATAAAGTCCACATCTGTGTGGGAACCGCCTGTCATGTCCGCGGAGCCACCCGTATTCTTGATACGGTGGAAGAAGCAATCGGTATTAAACCCGGCGAAACAGATCTTGATCTGAAATTCAGCCTGGAAACTGTTAACTGCCTCGGCTGCTGCGCACTGGGCCCTGTGATGGAAGTTGGTGGTAAAGTCCATGGGAAGATGTCACCGGTCAAAACAGCAGAAGCCTTAAAAACTTATGAGTAGGGGAAAATTATGGCGCGGTTAAATACGCCCGGAGAATTAGAAAGCTTCAGGCAAGAAATATTATCCAGAAGAGACCCGAACAATCCCTGCATTTCAATCTGTGCCGGTGCCGGTTGTGTTGCCTCAGGCGCAGATGAAGTGATTGAAGCGTTTCATCAGGAAATTGAAAACCAGGGTTTGGCAGCAACAGTCAGCACCAAGGGAACCGGATGTCCGGGATTCTGTGAACGCGGACCTGTTGTGGTCATCTATCCTGAAGAGATATGCTATCTTCAGGTTAAAGTTGAAGATGTTCCCGAAATTATTGAACAGACCATAAAGAATAAAAAGGTTATCGACCGCCTGCTTTTTGAAGATCCTGCAACCGGAGAAAAAGCAGTCAAAGAATCAGATATCTCATTTTACAGAAGCCAGGAAAGAACGGTTCTGTGCAATAACATCAAGATTGACTCCAAGAGTATTGAAGATTACATCTCTCTTGGCGGTTACTCCGCACTTGCCAAAGCCCTTGGTGAGATGACGGATATAGATGTTCTCGAAGAGGTCAAAAAATCCAACCTCAGAGGCCGTGGTGGTGCAGGTTTTCCAGCCGGCAGAAAATGGGAAGGATCGCGTAATGCACCCGAACCGATCAAATATGTGATCGTTAATGCTGATGAGGGTGACCCCGGAGCATTTATGGACAGGGCGCTTCTTGAGGGCAATCCCCATTCAATTTTAGAGGGATTGATCATTGGCGGATATGCTGTGGCATCCCACGAAGGCTATTTTTATGTTCGCCAGGAATACCCGCTGGCAGTTGAAAATATCAATCTTGCCATCAAACAGGCTGAAGAATACGGCCTGCTCGGGGAAAATATCCTGGGGTCCGGCTTTGACTTCAAAGTCATTGTCCACCAGGGTGCAGGTGCATTTGTCTGCGGCGAGTCAACAGCTTTGATGACCTCTCTGGAAGGAAAAGCAGGAGAGCCCAGACCCAAATATGTTAGATCCAATGTCAAGGGACTTTGGGAAAGACCGTCTGTGCTGAACAATGTTGAGACCTGGGCCAACGTGCCTTTGATCATCAACAAAGGCGCTGACTGGTTTTCTTCGGTTGGAACCGAAAGCAGCAAGGGAACCAAGATTTTCTCCCTGGTTGGCAAGATCACCAATACGGGCCTGGTTGAAGTCCCCATGGGCATGACCCTGAATGAAATCATCTATAAAATCGGCGGCGGCATACCCAACGGCAAGAAGTTCAAAGCCGTTCAGACCGGCGGACCTTCCGGCGGATGTATCCCGGAAAACCTGCTGGACCTTCAAGTTGGGTTTGACGAGTTGACCAAAGCCGGCTCCATGATGGGTTCAGGCGGCATGATCGTTCTGGATGAAGATACCTGCATGGTGGATGTTGCCAGGTACTTTATTGAGTTTCTTACAGATGAATCGTGTGGCAAATGTGTTCCCTGCCGTGAAGGATTGCGCCAGATGCACCGCATTTTGACCAACATCACAAAAGGCCTGGGCAAAGAAGGCGACATTGAACTGTTAGAAGAGCTGGCTGAAACTGCTGTTGAAGCCTCGCTGTGTGCCCTGGGCAAAAGCGCTCCCAATCCATTCCTGAGTACCTTGAAATACTTCAGGGATGAATATGAAGCACATATCCGGGAGAAAAAATGCCCGGCACTGGCCTGCAAAGAGCTGATCGCATTTTATATCGATCCTGACAAATGCAAGGCATGTATGATCTGTGCAAAAAAATGCCCTGCAGACGCCATTGACAGTGCGAAAAAAATGATCCATATCATTGACCAGGAGAAATGTACAAAGTGCGGAACCTGCTTTGAAGTCTGTCCCTCCCGTTTTGGCGCAGTGACCAAGATTTCCGGCGAACCTGTTCCGGCTCCTGTTCCTGAAGAAAACAGAATGATAATTAAAAAGAGCAAAGTAAAATGAGTGAAATCCAATTTGAAATTGATGGAAAACAAGTAAAGGCAACGGAAGGGATGACCGTTCTGGAGGCAGCTCAAAATGAAGGGATATATATCCCCACTCTCTGTCACCATGAAAAATTGGAACCATTCGGGGGATGCCGCGTCTGCATCGTGGAAGTAGAAGTTCGCGGCTGGACAAAGCTCGTTGTTTCCTGCGTTTATCCGGTGGAAGAAAATATAATTGTCAGGACCAGGTCTGAAAAGGTCGACAGAATCAGAAAAACCATCATAGAATTGCTGATGGCTCATGCTCCGGATTCTCCGGAACTGATGAAAATGGCAAAAGAGTATGGTGCTGTTGCAGACCGGTATGAAAAAGATCCTTCTTTTTGTGTTCACTGCGGTCTTTGTGTCAGATACTGCGCGGAAGTGGCACAAAAACATGCCCTTGGATTTGTTGACAGGGGAATAAACAAAGAGATCAGCTTTATACCTGAAATAGCGGCGGTAGAGTGTAATGATTGCAAAGAATGCTTTCCTTTATGCCCGACTTCCTATCTCCAGGCTGCTTTTGTGCTGGCACAATCTCTTTCTTTTCCTGAAACTGAACCAAAAAAATAGGATACAAAAAAACAGGATTAATCTGCAAAAATTTTACAGGGAAGTAAAATTAAGGAACATTAATAATTGAGTGCAGGAATAAGTACAAGCTTTTACCAGGTGCTTCACTGTAATAATAAAGGAGGTTTTCAGCATGATTGATATTAAGAAGGTTCAAAAACAGATCTTGGAAGCAACTCCTGTTTTGGGACGCGAAAGTGTACCAATTCTTGATGCGGTCAGAAGAGTTCTTGTTCAGGATATCATTGTTGCAGAAGATCTTCCGGCATCGGATATTTCAGCAATGGACGGTTATGCTGTAAGTCATACTTCCCTCCGCAGTGTTTCAAAACAAAACCCGGCATATTTTAAAATAATCGGAGAATCACCAGCAGGAAAGCCTTGTGGTGCAATTGTAAAAGAAGGTGAAGCAGTTAGAATAATGACCGGAGGATTGGTTCCCGAAGGTGCGGATACCGTCGTAAAGGTGGAGGACACTATTGAAGAAGACGGCTATGTCATTTGCAGCATTGATCCGGGATGTGGTGAGGGCATTCGCTTTAAAGGAGAGTCCCTGCAAACAGGAGAGGTCGTTCTTCATGCAGGAGATGTTATCAGTCCGCTGGAGGTGGGGGCGCTTGCAAGCCTGCGGCGAGCCTATGTATATGTTCATCGCAAACCCATTGTGGCTATTCTCTCAACAGGTGATGAACTCTCTGACTTCCATGAACCGCCCTCGCCTTCAAAAGCCATGTGTTCAAATCTTTATGCCCTGGCAGCACAGGTTGTGGAAGCCGGTGCAAAGCCCCTGTGTATAGGTATTGTTCAAGACGATTTAGAGGAGCTGCAAAGCCAGTTGTATGAAGCGCTCCATGCAGATGTTATTATCACATCCGGCGGCACCTCCAAAGGCAAGTATGACCTAGTTCATAAGGCTTTCTCTTCTTTGGATATGAAAATGAAATTCACCAATATCTTTGACAAACCGGGAAAACCAACCGTATTCGGGACAATAAGAAAAAAACTGGTTTTTGGATTACCCGGAAACCCTTCGGCTACAATGCTCTCATTTGAACAATTCATAAGACCAGCACTTCTTAAAATGATGGGCTTTCAAAACATATCAAATGCCTCACATAATACAAATGATCCATTTTCTCTTATTGACTCATTCAACTATGGACAAGGAGGTAACAAAGAACATCATCGGGCACCCCAGATTCCTTTGGGAAAGACTTTGTCAGGAAATGATAATAAATATTTGAAAAAAAAAAAACAGGTATGTAACACCATGCCGGGGTGCTTGAAGATAGTCGGTCGCTGAAATGCCGCTTTAAAAAATATCCAATTAAAAATTATTGTGAATCTGCAACATTCCTTATATTATAATCTCAACTTTCGGAATTGATAAAATTGTCCGAAAGTTGAGATTATAGTCTGTCTATACATGGTTAACCTAAAATAGAAAGATCATAAGGATATCATGCCGATTATCACATTTAATGCTTTTTCATTTTTGCAAAAAAAATTAAAACAAAAACAGATCGACTATTCCAATGTTATCATGAAAGTGGAACAGGGAACCACTGCAATGGATTTGATCCGGCAAGTTCAATTAACGCCTGAAGAGGTTGAGGCTGTGTTTGTTAATGGAAGGGTTGCCGCTTTTGATACAATCCTCCGGGAAAACGACCGTGTTGCCCTGATACCACCCGGGACTCCCGGGCCTTACAGGGTGATGCTGGGATTTAAAAATAAAAAGTTACAATGAACTCAGACAACAGACATATCCGCGCTTTTATTGCCATATCACTTCCTGACGAAATAAAAGGTTTTTTACATGATATTCAGAAACAATTGCGCAAATCAGGTATCAAGGCATCCTGGCCAAAACCTGCTGCCATGCATTTAACCCTGAAGTTTATTGGTGCCTTTCCTGTCAGCAAAATTGATACCCTCAAAACAATCATGATACGGGAGGCAGGCAGAATACCGGTTCATACTTTGTTTGCAGCAGGGATAGGTGTGTTTCCCTCGGTAAAAAATACCAGGGTCATCTGGTCCGGGACAAGAGGTCAGACAGATATTTTGGAAAACCTTGCCAACCAATTGGAAAACAGTCTTTTCAAAGAAATGAGAATAAAAAAAAACAACCAAAGATTTGCCCCCCACTTAACTTTGGCAAGAATCAAACAGCCGGTTTTTCCCAAAAAAATGGTCAGGCTGATAGAGGACTTTAAGGATGTTCAATCAGATGAGTTTCGGGTTTCCAAAGTCAAACTTTTCCAGAGCGAATTGACCGCTTGCGGTGCTGTTCATCAACTTGTTTTTTCCGCGCCATTAAAAAATTAATTTTTTTGAATCGCCATTTGATACCCTTTTGTTGAATGGGATGTTTCAAAAGCCAAAAAACCATTCATCTCTTTTTCTATTTCCAATGATGAAAAAATCCCCTTTAACAGGGTTCCCGGAAATGCTTTATGGTTTATTTTTATCTGCGGATTGTTTTTTTGTTTTTTTGTCCATTCAAAAAATACAGCAAGGTCCATTTGACGTTCAAAAATTTTTCTTTTTATTTCCGGTTCAAGGTTTTTGATTTTTTTTTCAAGGATTGCACTTTGTTTTTCATATTCCTTTTTTGTCTTGTTTAATTCTTTTAACAAAGAGATAGACGAAATCATTCTTTTTTCAAAATTATTTATCAAGACTGCAATGTTTTTTAAGTTTTCCTTTTTAAAGATATCATTTTTTCTTTTGAATTCAGCCGCAAGTTTTTGTTTTTTATTTTTTGCGCGATCATGAAAAATTTTTAGTTCAACCATTTTTTGAAACGTTTTTTTTGCAGAACGGTCCTGATCGTCTTTTTTTTCTTTTAATTCATCCACATGCTGGCTGATGTTTTTTATTTCAAGATTAATCTGCCCGGCTTTTTTAAGGATATGATGTTCGCTTCCAGCTCCGAGGATGCACGCTTTTGTTCTATTGTTTCCAGCACCGGCAAGCTCAATGCCTTTTTTAGCATACAAAATTGAAGAGATGACCCGGCATTGGCCTGAATTGATTTTACCACTGCAAAAAATATGGGAATCAATAATCTCATTGGCAATATAAACATTACCAAAAGTTTCTATCCTGCAATTATGGAGATAAGCCGCATGAATATCGCCCTGGGCGCTGATGACGGCATCGGTTATCCCCACCTGGGATTTGACACTCCCTGTGGCCACGATACGAGCCCCTCTGATTTCTCTTGCATTAACCTGTCCTGCGGTT
Source organism: Desulfobacula toluolica Tol2 (assembly GCF_000307105.1). Classification (NCBI taxonomy): domain Bacteria; kingdom Pseudomonadati; phylum Thermodesulfobacteriota; class Desulfobacteria; order Desulfobacterales; family Desulfobacteraceae; genus Desulfobacula; species Desulfobacula toluolica. Next base: position 5,150,558 of record NC_018645.1, on the reverse strand, counting down.
ATAGGATATGCACCGGTTAAAATACCTGAGATATTTAAATTCGCATAATTTTCAAGAGGTCCATATCTGAGGTCTGCATCTTCAAGAACATTAATGGTTGAATGAATGTATAATTTTCTTTCAACAGACAGGCACACAAAGCCTGTCTTGACTGCAAAAGCCTTTGCATGGGCATTTTTGTTGTCTTTTAAAAACCGGGTTCCGCTGGCACACCTGAAAAAAAGGTCATGAGCTTTGGGTTGCTCTATATTGTTTCCAAACACATTTTTTTTTAAATATGTTCCCTCTTCCAGACGCTGCTCTGCCAATAAAGCACCTTTTTTTGTAGGTTCAGTATCTGTTTTGCCGGTATCAAAATGGTACAAGACATTTTTGTTCGTTAATACATCTGAAGCAAGCCCCTGTTTTGCTGCGACAAACTCATTATTTTTCAAATCAAGATTGCATTGAAGAATGGCATCCGTATAAACTCCATATTTGACTCCCTTTGTCTCAAGAGCATCCTTGATATCTTGCAGGCAGACATTCTCAGGTTCCTTGCTGATTTTCACCACAGCTTCCATTTGATCCTGGCCAATATGGACATGTACCCCGGAATCCGTGACAAATCCACTGTTTTTTTTAATCCGATCCTGTTCTTTTAAGATCAGGTTTCTTTGTTCTTTGGTTAAATAATTTAATTCAACCATGATATCGCCAAGGATTCGAATTTTCTTTTCTTTTTCAAATTCATCTGCCTGGACTTTTTGGGCGATCTTCACTTCCCGTTTTGAGCAAAAGCCCTTCTCAATAACACATGCGGCAAATTCCTGATCCAATACCTTTATTTTTAAAAATTGTTTTTCATAGTCTGAAAGATCTATATCTTGATCAATGGGGCGGTCACCATCCTGATCCACTCTTTTTGAGGGATCAGTTGCAAAAGTTTTCCTTGCCCTGGTATCAAGAAAATTCTGTTCTTTGAGTATCTCATTTTTCTGTTTGAGTGTCAGAACACTTGACTCAACCAGAATATCTCCGATCAGTTTTTTGATTTTAGACTGCCTGAATTCTTTTTTCTGCATTTCAAGGGCACGGTCTACATCGTCCTGGCTGACAAAGCCTTGTTCAACGGCAATTTGACCAAATGTTTCCCCTTGTTTTCTAACGACAAGATATTCCTGAATCAGTTTCAAAAGTCCGACCTGGTATCGGGTGACAAATTTCTGGCTTAAAAGCAGTTTTTCATAGCCGATTGGATTATCGTTATTGCGCTTAAGGGCGTACAGACGACGAACATGATTGAATTGTTCATCATTGATGGTACCGTATTTCAGGGCAAGTTCAGCCAGAGATGGAATTTGATTCGATTGTTCCAAAGTTTTTTCTTTGTCGGGGACAGGTTTCAACTCTGTCCTCTTTCCTTTTGTGTTAAATTTCTTTATCAATATAGATAAAGAATTTACAAAAGAATGTAAACCATTTCAAAAGTATTAAATCACATTTAAAACAAAAGGCTTATTTCCTGTCTAAAAGATGTGGCTTAAGTCAATGTGGGCTTCAAAATGTTCCTTTAAAAGGGCATAATCGTATTCTTTTTGTGAAACCATGTCATCATATGGAGTTTTGAAGTTCAATCCTATGGTATTCAACCATTTTGATAAAATTTGCGGAGAATCAAAAAAACCGTGCATATATGTTCCGGCAACCCTGCTGTTTTCAGACAGGCATCCATCCGTGTCTGTGCAGGAAATTAAATTTCTTGAACTGACCTCCAGCAAAGCGGCTCCCGCGGTTAATGTGGTATATCCCATGTGGATTTCATATCCTTTGCCTTTGGCACCCTGCCATTGAAAATCACTTAAGGTGGTTGTTTTGGGTGCCTTTAACACGGTTTGAACCGGCAAAAGACACAGTGCGGTTGTTTTTCCCGGCCTGCCTTCCAGCCCGTCAGGGTCATCTACAAACTCGCCCAGCATTTGATATCCGCCGCAAATTCCCAAAATATGTCCATTTGACCGGTTATACTCTTCAAGAGGGGTTTTAAAATTGTTGATCAACCATTGAAGATCTTCCCGGGTATTTTTTGATCCCGGAATAATGACCGCCTTAAATTTTGACAATTGGTCGGGCTTGTCAATAAAAATGGTTTGAATATCCTTTATTTTTGACAGGGCGTGAAAATCCGTAAAATTTGCAATATGTGGCAGCCGGATGATACCGATTGCCGGCATATCAGGTTTAAAGTCTTTAAAATCATTGCATTGCTCAATTTCCACAGAATCTTCCGCATCAATCTTAAAATGGGTGTACCAGGGCAAGACCCCCAACACCTGTTTGCCTGTCTTGTTTTCAATCCACTCAACCCCGTCGTTGAACAGGGCAATATCCCCTCTGAACCGGTTGATTATAAATCCTTTGACCATTTGGCAATATTTTTCCGGCAGGCATGCAAGAGTGCCGACAAGTTGTGCAAACACACCTCCCCTGTGGATATCAGCCACAAGAATAACATCTGCATCAGCATATTCCGCCATGGCAAAATTCACGATATCATTGGGCATCAGGTTAACTTCAGCACATGATCCGGCGCCTTCCAGGATGACCCGGTCATACTGTTGTGCAAGGCGGTCAAAAGCCTGGCACGCCTTTTCAAAATAAAATCCTTTGTTTCGATGATAATCCATTGCTGTCTGGTCACCATGAACTTTCCCATTGAGAATCACCTGGGATTGCTTCTCACCTGTGGGCTTTAAAAGAATGGGATTCATATTGACGTGAGGAGCAATTTTTGAGGCCTCTGCCTGAACAATCTGAGCCCTTCCCATTTCAAGGCCTTCCGGGGTGATGCCCGAATTATTGGACATATTCTGAGCCTTAAAGGGTGCAACCTTTATTCCTTGATCTGCAAGCGATCTGCAAAGTGCTGCGGCAACAATGCTTTTTCCGACATCAGAGCCGGTTCCAAGAATGGCGATATTTTTTTTCATCATTTTTCTATTCCAACCCTGGCTGCAACGCCTTGTTTATAATAATGCTTGATCTCTTTCATCTCCGTCACAAGATCTGCTCGTTCAATCACTTTTTGGGTGGCTCCCCGGCCTGTTATAACCAATTCAACATTATCTGGTTTCATGTCCATCAATTCAAGAAGCTGTTTTTCCGATATCAGATTGCAACTGACCGCAACATTGCCTTCTTCTGCAATCACCACGTCATGGTTGTTTTGTTTTAAAATATCGCATAATTTGAGATACCCTGCAGCACCGGCCACAATGTCATCATCAGAAGGTTTTCCCTTAACAAATTTTCCAAGGCCGTATTGTTCAACCGTGATATTCTCAAATTTGGACAGGGCTTTGATTTCAGAATAGTCCCCTTTTTTTAAAAACTGAACAATATAGACGGAAAGCCCGGCACCGGCTGCCCTGAGTGCAAGTCCCAGGCCGGCCGTTGTTTTGCCTTTACCATTGCCCGTGTACACTTGAATATATCCTTTCACAACATCTCTCCTATTGTTTATATGAAAGTCTTCAAAAATCCAAACAATGACTTTCATGTTTTGTTGTGGGCAAATCTGAGCGAAAGACCAAGTCTGCCCGTGGCAGTTTTTAAAAACAGCACAGATTCAATATCTATCTCCGTCAATATCTATATTTTCAATATTTTTTAAATATCGTATTTTTTTGCATACCCTCTGGGTGTAAACAAAAAATCCATATAGCGGACAGAAGCACTGGAGCCGATAAACACGACCGTCTGCATTCCGACATCCGCTCTATCCATTTCATCCAGAGTTGTAAAGGTAACATTCTGATTTTCTCTCATGGCTCCGGTGACAATTCCAACCGGTGTTGATCCGTCCCTGTGTTCCAATATCAGTTCCTGGGCCCTTTTTAACTGCCAGTCTCTTTTTTTGCTTTTCGGGTTATACAATACAATGACAAAGTCCGCCATGGCAGCACAAGTCAGGCGTTTTTCAATTTTTTCCCAGGGGGTGAGCAGATCGCTCAAAGAAATAGCAGCAAAATCATGGGTCAACGGTGCCCCTGCCAATGCCGCACCTGCTGCCAGAGCAGGAATTCCCGGAACAATTTCAAGAGCCAGCCCTTTGTCGCCATCAGGATTGTTTTCTTTATCCTGTGATCTGACAAGCTTGATGCCCCGCTGTTGACAGATTTCAAAAACAAGGCCCGCCATGGCGTAAATACCAGGATCTCCCCCTGAAACAAGGGCGCATGATTTACCGGCCAGGGCCTGTTCAATGGCTTTTTCAACCCTGTCCACCTCTTTCATCATACCTGTGGATATAATTTCCTTGTCTTTTACAAGATCATCAATCAACTCAATGTACGTCGTATATCCTGCCACACAATCGACCTGTTTGATAATATCAACTGCTCTTTGGGACATATAGTCAATATTCCCCGGGCCTGTGCCGATCACATAAAGGTTCATTGTTTTATTGCCACTGCAATGGTGACATCCTTGTTTTTCTTCTTTGGAACAATCAGTTGCCCGTTGCCGGCTGAAAGAATCGCTGCTGCTTCGCATACACTCTTAACTCCTAAATGTTTCTCAACCATCTTTGATGGGGTTTGAATTGTCTTGACTGAATTTAATTTGTTTTTATCATAAAAATCTATTTGAATCTTCATCTCTTGTGAAAGGGCCAGCAAACCGATTTCATCTTTTTTAATATCACTTGTTGCAAATCGAAAAATACTGTTAACGGACAGGCCTTGTTGCTTAAGAACTGAGATTAAAAACGCCTTAATATCTTCACAGCATGTCCCCCTGTTGCATCCAATGCCGACGGTTAAAACCCGCGGCCTTAAAACAAGTGTTTCACATGAAACATCTTTGGTTTCATATGAACAAAATACTGTTCCCGATTCACCTTCCGATACATTCCCTATATCATCTATTGCTTGATCATCTATTTTTTTATTCCAGTTGACTGCATCTATCCTGAAAGATTCAGGTAAATTATTTTTAACACACCCGAAAGGATCATACAGCCTCACCTTGGCACCCTTTAAAAATGCCATGTTGACATGCTTGATATTCTGGGGCGTTTCAATATAAAGGCCCTGCTCTTTTGCAATCATATCAATGGATGGCAGCCGGTTGGTGTCAGTGGCAGTCGTAATAACAGGGATTGCATTTATAATATCGGCGATTTGTTTTGCCAGATGATTTGCGCCCCCCATATGACCGGAAACAAGACTTATGGCATAATTTGCATTATCATCGACCACGACAACAGCCGGGTCAATCATTTTTGATTTCAACAACGGAGCAATCATTCTAACTGCAATTCCGGTTGAAAATATAAAGATATGTCCCCCAAAGGCACTGAATTGAAGATGAATCTCTTTGGATAATTTTTTAAACACAATGGTATTTTTTTCATTATCACTGTCTTGCACAATGCTGGCAGACACAAAAAGAGTGCTGCCCTGGACTGACTTCTGAATTTTTTGACCCAGAATTTTTCCATTGGGGGTAATGCTCCATATGGCTAAACCGCCAAAAAAAAATTTATTTTTCAGCGTTTCGATAGCCATGGGAAAATGTTGAATCGTATAATTTTGATTTTAAAATATCCCGGCCCAGGACGCAGGCTTCAACGGATTTTCCGACAATAATCAGGGCATGCCGTGTGATCTCATTGTCTTCGCAAGTTTTCACAAGCTTGCTGATCTTTGTGTAGACAATTTTTTCTTCAGGATGGCTCACTTTATAGGCCACTGCACACAAGGCGTCTTTCCCGTAATGTTTTTCCAGAATTTCTTGAACTTTTATAGCATGACCGATGCTCAGATAAATGGCCATTGATGACTGATGGGATGCCAGTTTCTCAAGGTCTTCCGAATCCGGAACCGGTGTTCTTCCCGATATTCTGGTAAGAATCAAGGTCTGGGTGACCTCGGGAAGCGTATATTCCATGTTCATTTTTGCTGATGCGGCAAATGCGGCTGTTACACCCGGAATCACTTCATAAGGAATATTGAGTTTTTCAAGCTCCCGCATCTGTTCAAAAATAGCACCATAAAGGGACGGGTCACCTGTATGAAGACGAACCACTTTCTTTCCTCTGGCGTGATATTCGCTGATGGTATCAACAATTTTTTTTAAATCCATACCCGCACTTGACTGGGTTTTTGTGTTTTTGCCCTTCCAGCACAGCACTGCTTCAGGCACCAATGATCCCGCATAAATGATCAGGTCTGCTGTTTTCAAAGCATTCATGGATTTAACCGTAATGAGATCAGGATCACCAGGTCCTGCACCGGCAAAAACAACCGTATTTTGATCTTTTTTCATATAAATTACCTTGTTTCTGGTTTTGAGCCTGAAATAATCCAGACCGGATTTAACGCCTCGAGTCGATCTCCAAAAGGCATTGTTTTTGATCTGGACACCTGGACTTGAACCACATCAGGATCAAAGTTCTTTTCTTTTAAAAGCCTTAACGCAATTTCCATATTTTGCAACAAAACCGTATTAACGACGATAATACCAAAAGCGGCAAGTTTGCCGGCAGATACTGTTATAATCTGCTCAAGGCTTTGCCCCCCGCCGCCAATAAAAATTCGATCCGGACGCGTCAACTCTTCCATCCCTTCAGGAAAGGCTGTATTTATTATCTGAACATTGGAACAATTGAGTTTTTTAATATTGTGAGCAATGTCACAAATGCGGCCTGGATGTTTCTCAACAGCATATACACGGCCCAAAGGAATCTGTAAGGAGGCTTCAATACCAACAGAGCCTGAGCCTGCACCAATATCCCAAAGCACATGATCTTTTCTGGTTAATTTTAATTTGGACAAAGTAATGCTTCGAATTTCAGACTTTGTAATGAGTCCGTTGGAATGTTTAAACGCAAAATCATCCATGCCGATATGTGTTTCATGTGAAACATGATTGTTTTCTTGTTCCTGTTTTTTAAGAATAACAATATTGGGCTGTAAAAATGTATGGTTTTTTACCTGGTCAATATTGTCAATCCATGTGATCTTTTCTTCATCTTTGTCACCCAGCTTTTCGATTACGCAAAACCTGAAATCATACAAATCGTATTTCATCAGACCTGCTGCAATATATTGGGGATTCATCTGAGGATTGGTAAGAAAAGCAACCTTTTGTTCACAAGCCAAAGATCCAAAAGAAAAAAAAGCCTTTTGTTTGTCGTGAAGACTGATAATTTTTGCATCGTGCCAGGGTTCTTTTATGGCGGCAAATGCAGCCGCAATAGATGAAATATTTGAGTGAACCGTTAAATATTGTTTGTCAAAATACCTGGTTAGTGTGGAGCCAATTCCATAAAATAAAGGATCTCCTGAAGCCAGAACAACAATTTTATGACGGTTTATTTTATCTTTAATAGCTTCAACAACGCTGTTCATGTCGGCTTTGACCGTGATCTTTTGTTTGTCTGGACAGTCAAACATCTCAAGATGACGTTTGCCTCCAACCAGCACATCACATTCCCTGATCAGGTCAAGATGTTTTTGGGTAAGATCTTCCCTTCCCTGTCCGATACCGATAATGTCTATTGGATACATATCATGCCACCATATAATAAAGGGTTCCCATCAACACAATACTCAACACCCTGAACACCTGACCCGACAACAACAATTGCAGGCCCATTTTGGGAGAAAAAATCCCCATATACCTGGGAAGCTGATGCCGAAGAGCCCTGATGGGAAATGCCAGGACATTACCAAGCAAAAGGGCGATAACCGTCTGTTTCACACTGATAACCCCGGCATCCATCAATGCCCCGGCAGCCGCAAACCCGGATGTGAATTCAGCGGCAAAACTTAAAATAACCACGGACAAAGACTCCACCGGCATGATGTTCACCGTGACAACACCTGCAAGGGCCTGGTTCAGGTAATCAAAAAAACCATTGATATTGAGTATAAACACAAGAGTATAAATCGGCAAAACCCATACGACAATATTAATGATGCGCCCGGGCAGCTTTGTCCTGATGCTTTTCAGTATGGATCTGATCTCTTTTTTGTTTGTTTTATTATTTTGTTTTTCAAGGCCGCCTGAATGCATCTGTTCGCTTTGAAAATTTTTGTGGGGTTTAAGGTATAGTCTGCCGAACACAAGAAAACAAATGGTTCTTAAAAGCGTTGCCATAAAAGTAATTATAAAATAAATCGCCCCGGCATAACCGGTTAAGGGAAGAACAATAAAAACAGTGGTTGGCAGGTGCAAAAAAAATGCCGGGAACTGGTTGATATAGTTTGACAAAAACAATTGAATTTTGCTGATTTTTTTGTCTTCATAAAAATCCAAAAGCATGGCATTGGCAGTGGCACCGGAAATAAACGCGGTTGTAAAAGCTGCGCTGCACTGGTTCCCAAGATTTGAAAACCTGAAAAACGGCCTGGCAAGAACAGCCACATGCCTTGTCCAGCCAAGGCTTTCGATCAGTTGTCCCGCTAAAAGCCCGATAAAAATAAACACAAGAAGTCTGAATAAGGGTATACCCAGCTTTTTCAAACAGATCGAAAGGCTGACAGTATCAAAATAGTTCAGGCTGAAAATCAGACAGACCAGCGTAAAACATACTGAAATGCCAAGTCTCTTATATTTTACATCACCTTGTTTCATTTAGAGGCCAGGATCAATGTCCAGTAATCAGGTGTTCTTTTTTCCAGGGCATCAATATTTTCAATGATCTGCTCATTTTCACGACCGCACTTTGAAACCGCTACACACCTGTTGTCAAGACCGGTTTCCTTCAAGGCTTTATTGATATCTTCAATATTTTTATAGGCTTTTACAATGGCAACATTTTCAACACTGCCGACATGCCTTATCCTGTCTCCGCCAAATGCACCCGATGTCACAAGCAACGACTCTTCTCCTTCAACCAGTATCCGGTTCAACCGTGCTGATGCCGCATGAAAAGATGTAATGCCGGGTATGGTTTCAATGTTTGCATCCGGCATTACGCATTTCATTTTCTTTAAAATATACCCAAAAGTGGAATATGTGGTGGGGTCTCCCAATGTCAGAAAAACAGCTTTTTTTCCTTGTTTCAACACCTGTGCAATCTGACTTGCATTCTTGATCCATGCGCTTTCAACTTCCTTGACATCCTTGCTCATTGGAAAAAACAGTTTTTCAATCGAAGCATCAGATGAAATATAGGGAGATGCAATCTCAACCGCCAGGCTATAGGTGTTTTTTGTTGATGCTGCCGTAAAAATAATATCAGCTTCTTTGATAACCCTTACCGCTTTTACCGTTATAAGTTCGGGATCACCTGGCCCCACACCCACACCGAACAATTTTCCAACATTCTCCATCATTGTTCCTCTTTAAGCTTTTCTTGCGTGAAAATATTTGGATAAAGGCATTTTCCAATTTCTATGATCCCATTATAAAGCCTGGGAACAGGCCGGGAAACGATATTTTCATCTATCAAGAATATTTGATTGTTTTTTATAGCCTTAATAATATTAAACCCTGGTTCTTTTTTTATCTGTTCAATGTTCACAGCATTCATCACCCCTTTTTGGGCAAGGAACACATCAATTTGTGATCCTTTGGCAAGTATCTGTTCTTTTCCATAAACGGCAATATTGGTGTTTCTGGATGCTTTTGCATCAGAAGCTACATTGATTCCGCCGGCGGTTTCAAGGGCAAAAATGGGCATGGCTCCTTGTGTGAATGTTTTCATCCGTGTGTGAATGGCCTGGAAATAGACCCTTTTTCTGGGATGAATTCCCCGGGTCAATGCCTGGATATTTGCTGTTTTTTCCTTAAACGTTTGCACCATCTGTTCCGCCTGCAGCTTTTTCCCCGTCAACAGCCCCAATGTCAACCAATAGTCATACATCTCCTTTATGCCTGAAGGCTGAAGTGACACCACGGTAATACCGGATTTTTCAAGCCGCCGGATCAATTTTGGATAGCCATTGTCAATCATGGGCCGTATCAGAACAAGATCAGGCATATACGCTAAAAACTTTTCAGGATCATCATGATATGAAAACTTTATTTTTTTATCAACCTGTGGAGGAAACGTGTCATTAATGCAAACCCCCACAATCTGGTTTTCCAGGTTCAAATGATACAGATTTTCCGTATGAGCGCCATAAAGACTGACAATTCTGGTAAACGGGCTTGAAAAAACAATCCTGCGGCCTTTTTTATCTGTCAGGGTTACAGCCCGCACTTGAGCAGATAAGACCAGGACAATAAAAAGCAAAATTCCTGTTATGGTTTTAAATCGACGGATAATACACCTGCTTTGCTTGAACATGAGCATTGAATTCAACAATGGATGCCACATCAAAGACCTCTTTAATGGTCTCTTGTGTCAGTACATCCTGGGAATTTCCAAATGCGCTTATCTTACCATTTTTGAGCATCAGCAACGAATCAGACCAGGTTGAGGCCAGGTTCAAATCGTGGAATACACTGATCACAATTTTGTTTTTTTCTTTTACAGACTGTTTGACCAGTTGCAGCATGTGCAGGGTATGGTTTATGTCCATATTGGAAAACGCTTCATCCAACAAAAGAATCGGTGTATCCTGGCACAGGGCACGGGCAAACACACACCTCTGTCTTTCCCCTCCTGACAATTCATTGATTTTCCTGTCATGCAAATGATGGATGCCACAAACCTGCATCATTGCCTCCACTTGTTCCACATCATTGTAAGAAGGATGTGAAAATCTTGGTATATAAGGATGTCGCCCCATCATTACCACGTCTTTTACACTGAATGGAAAATTTATTGTATGGTCCTGGGAAACAAGGGCAATCTTTTTTGAAATATCTTTTTTTGAAAGAGACAAAACAGGTGCCTGATCAATATCAATATATCCGGTATCAGGTTTTAAAAAACCTGATATCAAATCCAGAAGAGTGGTCTTTCCACTGCCGTTAGGGCCGAGAATAGAATAAAAACTTCCCGACACAAAAGAACAGCTTATGTTTTTGATGATCCGGTCACGGTCATAGGCAAAGCACAGGTCGTTTAGTGTTAACTTCATACGTCGCCTATTTAAACCTGTTCTTTTTAAAAATCCAGCAAAAAACAGGACCGCCTGTCAGGGCTGTCAAAACGCCAATGGGTATTTCATGGGGAAGGACTGCCCGGGTAATTGTATCGGCCAGCAACAATAAAAAGGCCCCTGCCAGCATGGATAAGGGAATAAGTTTCCGGTTGTCAGGCCCTGTGATAAACCTGACCGTATGCGGAACCAGCAAACCCACAAACCCTATAATACCTGAAACAGAAACACAGATGGCCGCCAGCATTGAACCGGTTATCAACAAGATTAAAGTCGTTTTTTTCAAATCAACACCAAGGCTTGTGGCGGATTTGGCCCCAAGTGCGACCAGGTTCAGATCACGGGCAAAAAATATTGAAACAAACAGACCAATCAACAGAAAAATCACAACAACAACAAAATCAAACCAGGTTTTGGAAGCAAAACTTCCCATAAGCCAGAAAATAATGACCGAGACCTGTTCATTGGCAATAAATTTTAAAAAACTGATACCGGCAGAAAGTATTGCAGCGACAATAATTCCGGATAAAATCAAATTGTTGGAGGATAGCCCGGCCATGGGGTTTTTTGATGAATAAGATAAAAAGATGACCACAAACAAAGTAACACAAGCACCTGTAAAGGCAAAAGCCGGAACGGAAACAAAGGCTGCACTTAAGTTTAATAATATGGCAATACTTGCACCAAATGCTGCACCAGCTGATACGCCAAGGGTATAGGGATCGGCCAGGGGATTTAGCAATATGCCCTGAAACAAACTCCCGGATACGGCAAGTGCCGCCCCGACAGCGGTACAGGTCAGTATTCTTGGAAGCCGCACATCAAACAGAACAGCCAGATAGGTTTCACTGGCATTTCCCATGATTTGATGACCGGTCAATTTTCCATAAAGAATGCTGATAATATCAACTATTGGAATCCTGATATATCCCATGGAAAGCGAAACAAGGGTCATTAAAATAAGAAAAAGGGAGAAAAGGACCACCAGATATCCTATTCTCCCCTTTGATATGGCAACCGGTATACTCAAATTTTTGCCATAATCTACAGGCCTGCACCTGAAGCTTTTGCAGCATCTTTTATACAAGACACAAAAAGATTTGCGAATTGATTATTAAATTCGGCACTAAAGTTTTGTTCTACTTGGTTAAGGTCGTTCCGGTAATGTTCAAATTGTTCCATATGAAACAGATGGGCGGATTGAGCTGCTTCCGGCGAGACTGTGATAAAATTTGCAACAATAGTAGATTTGGCTTGGAGGGTTGAGCATAGAATCAGGCCCAGAAAGAGAATCAGTACAATAAATTCAAATTTTTTCATAACACTTCCTCTGTTATTATCAATACTAATAACACGAAACTGGGCATAACAAAAAAACCCATATCAGAAACTGTCTGATATGGGAACCGTTTTTATCCTCATTTTCTTGATCTGCCCAAGTCCTCGCAAGCAACACGACCAAAGGTTTTCAGGCAGGCTTTCTGACTTCCGGATCAATTGAGTCGTCACCCCTTCCCGTTAACTCCAACTTATTGAACAGTGGCAATAGTGACGTTCATCCCCGATTACAGCGGCGGGTCCGCTCCTGATTTTCACAGGATTTCCTTTTGACTGCACCTAAGCAGCACCTGAAACCTTTGATAAAATAGATGGATTCTACAACGGTGTCAAGAAAAACTTCATATCTTTATCAATTTTTTCAAATACATATAAAAACTCCAGGGTTCTTTTTTTCCGTCAAGGTTAAAATAAAAAAACAACGGCGGGTTTGTATGATGGTTCAAATGACGTTATCATGCCTATTTGATGCAATCATCTGCAAACAAAGACGTGACGGCAAATTTTTCAACATCAACAAGTCCTAAGTCGGTTATTTTCAGCTTTGGAACCGGTGACAGACATAAAAATGATAAAATCATAAACAATGACGGGTGGTCACTTCCCAATATTTTCACCTTTTGTTTTAAAATTTTCAAATCAGCAGCTGTTTTCTCAAAACTATTATTGGACAGCAAACCTGCAACAGGTAAAGGCAAATCAGCGACCACCTGATTATTATCAACAACAACCAGTCCTCCCTGCATTTTTTTTATCCTTTGAAAAGCTGCAAACATATCCACATCATTGGTTCCGGCTATCACAATATTATGGGCGTCATGAGCAACCGTTGACCCGATTGCCCCTCGCTTGAGTCCAAGCCCCCTGACAAAGGCTTTTCCTATACGGCCCGTAGCATTGTGTCTTTCTATGACAACGATTTTGAGAATATCACGGCTGATATCGGATTCAATATAATTGTTTTTAATCCTGGCAGTGGCAATAAATTTATCCGTTACAATCTGACCTTGCAGGATATCAATGACAAGGATCTTGCTGCCTGCCGCAGGAATTTTGAAATCTGCCCGGCTCAGTTCGCCAGGATTCATTGTCCCCCTTAACTTGGGGATTTTATGAAGAGGGCGGCAAATCAATGACTGATTTTTCAGAACAGGCACACCTTTTTTATATACAGCCTCGATTTTCACCTGTTTATAATCAGAGAGCAAAACAAAATCCGCCCAAAAGCGGGGTTTTATTGCCCCTATATTCTTTAGCCCATAGTGATTTGCAGTGTTGATGGTGGCAACCTGATAAGCGGTTATGGGAGCCATTCCCAAAGAGATAGATTTTCTCAGTGAATGATCAATATGCCCTTCTTCCAGCAGGTCATCAGGATGTTTATCATCCGTGGCAAAGGAAAAGTGCCATGAATTTTCTTTTGTTACAATGCCGATCAAATCTTCCAGGTTTCTTTCCGAAGTACCTTCCCGGATTAAAATGTGCATGCCCTTTTGAAGTTTTTCCTTGGCTTCTTTAGCAGATGTTGATTCATGGTCGCTGTCAATTCTGGAAAATATATACGCATTCAAATCTTTTGCGCTGATACCCGGAGCATGCCCGTCTATTTTTTTCCATTTGGCTGCGGCAATGCGTTGATGGACTTCTTCATCACCATTAATGACCGCAGGATAATTCATCATTTCACCGATTCCGGCCACCCCTTGCTTGTGTATCATGGCACACAAGTCCTTGTGACCGATATTGTCACCTGAAGTTTCAAGCGGTGTGGCCGGTACGCATGACGGCAGCATGACAAACACATCCAAAGGAACCTGTTTGATACTGTCCAGGACATACCGAATTCCTTCCAGCCCCAGCACATTGGCAATTTCATGAGGATCTATGATTACGGCAGTGGTTCCCCGCTGCAGCACGGCCCGTGAAAATTCAGGAAGTGTCAGCATGGTGCTTTCAAAATGCATATGCCCGTCAATAAAACCGGGTGACATGTAAAGACCCTGTGCATCAATGATTTTTTTTGCATCATACTCGCCAAACCCGATAAAGCGACCGTCACATACAGCAACATTCCCGGTATGAATCTCACCGGAAATAACATTGATAACCCGTACATTTTTTATCAGTAAGTCCGCAGGCACCTCACCCCTTGCCACAGCCAGATTGTGCAAAAAATTTTTCATCCTCCCCCCTCCCCTTTAAACTTTGGAAACAAAAATATCCTGATTCAACACATCAAGGGCATTAAAACCAACCTTTAAAGAAAACAAAACAGACAATATGACACAAAAATATCCTGTGTAGAAAATGGAAAACATAATGGCAATCTGGTATTTGATGGCCACAATGGGAATGGAGCCGCCAAGGATCTGCCCGGTCATCATGCCCGGCAACGAGACAAGGCCTATGGTTGCCATGGTCGCCATGGTCGGTGTAACGGCGGCTAAAAAACTTTGTCTGAAATAGGGTTTTAATGCCTGAATGCGGCTGCACAATAAAGACAAAGAATAAAGATAAACTTTTTCATCCCTCCTTATTCCGGAGTAAAAATTATTCAACACGATAATGATACTTCTCAGGCAATTGCCAAGCAGCATGCCCCCAATGGGAATCATATATTTTGCTTCAAACAGATTATCAATTCTCACCACTGCCGCATTAAAAAAAAACAGCATAATGGTAAACGGGAACAGCAGGGCAAAAAATACAGGGATAAAAAATTTTCTGAGTTTCAGGTTGCTGGACTTTAAAATTGACTGACAGGCAATTGCTATCATGATCAGCAGATAAACCGTGTTTAAAACCGGTGAATTGAACTTGAATAAAAATTCAAGATAAACCCCGACAAAACTCAATTGTATACACATCCTGACAATAGAAGTGATCATGGTTTTGTTTATCTCAAGCCCCAGATGCCGATTGATATAAAAAACCGGAACAAGAAAAATCAAAAATGAGGCAAGAGAAAAAATACTAAGATCCAAAGCACCCAATTTACATCCACCTCACTGTTTTAACCCCCGGGTTATTCTTCCAGACATCATCATGGGAAACAATTATAATTGTTTTATTCTGATCAAGAATCCAATCGACCACTTTTTTTTTCATATTATCATCAAGGGCCGAGGTAGGCTCATCCAAAAGCCATACGGGACGATCCAGAAGAAAACAGATTAACAGGCCCATTCTTTGGCGCTCTCCGCCTGATAAATTTTTGACGTTCTGCTCAAGCAGCATATGATTCAATTCTAAAAATTCCATGAAAGACTCTAATTTTTTTTTGTTCAGGTCTTTTTTCCGGTTCCGGGTGAAAATCTCATCTATAATATTGCATACCTGATCATTTCTCAGATCAATGTCCTGGCTCAGATAAAAAATGAGTTCTCGGATCTGTTTAATATGAAATTTATCAATTGTTTGCCCGTTAATAGTCACCACACCTTGGTCAACCTGTTCAAATCCCAAAAGAATTTTAAACAGGGTTGTTTTGCCTGCACCTGATTTTCCCTGAATCAAAACTTTTTCATTTTTCATGACAGACAGGTTTAAACCGGAAAAAATATCATTACCATCCCGGTTCAAGTATACGGACTCAAGCTTGATCATTCTGTGCCACCTTATGCATAAATCGTAGCCATAGAAACATAATCATCTTCAGGCAATCTAATTCCTCCTGGTATTCCTATTGTTACTGCAGCTAAGAGATTGCCATCATTTGCTTCAGCAAATACATGACGGGAATCATGATATTATCTACGTCTGCTATGGAATCTTCTGCGCTTAAATTCTGAGAGCTGAGTTAATTACTGACAGATTTACTTACAGGAATTTGATAAAAAGTCAAGGGGTTGGCCCGGCAATATCATGGTATTTTGTTTCTATAAAACTTCAGTCAGGTCATGGGCGGGGTGGATTCGCTGCTTCTGACCTGTCTGCCGCGTCTGCCAAACTAAAGTTCGAAAATTGAGTTCATTTCTTGATAAAATGCGTTGACAATATTATGGTGATATTCAGTATTTGAATGAAAATCTGAAATGACAGGATAAAAATGGACCATAGCCTGATTGACAAAGTATTCCCCGATCTTGATAAAGATTTGTTAAAAATTGAAAAAAACAGGGAGGCCGCTTTCAGGGAAAGCCTTGAAAAATCCGGATGCAAAATTGATTTGAACTCAAATGTAACATCAGATCTTATACGGGTATTGCTTTTCAGCGAATATGTTGCAGCCAGCATCACCAGGAATCCTTTTATATTCAAGGAGATGATCGAATCAGAAGACCTGTTCAAATCCTATTCCAAACAGACCTATGCCATAAAGCTTGAGAAAAAAATTTCCATCGGCATGGATGAGTCAATGGCCAAGCAAATCCTCTTACAGACCAAGCTGTATGAAAGCATAAGAATCGCCTGGCGTGATTTGACAGGCAACGCCCTGCTCGAAGAGACGCTTTGTGATCTTTCAAATCTTGCCGATGCCATTGTTGCTACGACCATGAGCGTTATCTATGATTCGCTTTGTGAAAGTTACGGAATGCCGGTGGACAGCCAGGGAAATTTCCAGAGAATCATTGTGCTGGGAATGGGCAAGCTGGGTGCCGGGGAGTTGAATTTTTCTTCGGATATTGATCTTATTTTTGTTTATCCCGAACAAGGATATACAAACGGGGAAAATATCATTTCCAACCAAGAGTTTTTCACAAAATTATGCCGCAGATTTTTAAAATTTTTTTCAGCCGGGTCTCATGAAATTAATTTTTACAGGCTTGATACCCGGTTAAGGCCTTATGGAGACAGCGGTCCGTTGGTGATGAGTGCCGCAGCGTTTGAAGAGTATTACCAGGCCCAGGGCAGAGAATGGGAAAGATATGCCATGATAAAAGCACGGCCCATTGCCGGTGATATTGAGGCGGGCTTCAAGCTTTTAAAAATGCTGAATTCCTTTATTTACAGGCGGTACTTTGATTACGGGTCTTTTGATTCTTTCCGGGACATGAAACACAGGATTATGCTGCAGGTAAAAAACAAAAAATTAAAACACAATATCAAGCTGGGTGCCGGAGGAATAAGGGAAATAGAATTTTTCGGGCAGTTGTTTCAGCTTATCAGGGGCGGGGTGGAGCCAAAACTTCAGGAGCGAAAAATTTTAAAGGTTCTGGATCTGCTGCAAATCCATCATTGCATTGACGAAACAACAAAAAACGACCTGAAAAATGCCTACCTGTTTTTACGAATCGTGGAAAACAGGCTTCAGGCCTATGGGGATCTTCAAACTCATGATATCCCACAAAAGCCTGACCAGCAAAAAATCCTGGCGCTTTCCACGGGGTATGATTCATGGGATGATTTTGCCGGGGTACTCAATGACCACATGCAAAAGGTTCATGCCCATTTCAACCTGTTGCTGGTTACCGAAGAGCAGGACAAACCAGACAAAGAAACACAAAATCTCAAAGAATTATGGAGCAATATCAACGACCCCCAGTTTGCTGCAGATGCCGTAACCATTAGCGGATTTAAAGAACCTAAAAGGATGCTGGGCCTTTTAAGATCCCTTGAAGAACACCCAAACACAAAACGCTTAACGCCCAATGGAAGGAAAAAACTGGCAAGGCTGATGCCTGTACTGCTCAAGAAAATCAGCGAGCAAAATGACCCTGACACCATTTTAAGCAAATTGATTGACCTGATCATCACCATTGAAAGAAGAACCTGCTACCTGTCGCTGCTAATTGAAAACAAAAAAGCGCTTAAATCATTGATAAACCTTGCCAAAAAAAGCCCATGGATCATCTCTTTTTTCTCAAAGCACCCTGCCCTGATGGACGAACTCATGCATCCTGCCACACTCTATTTTCCTCCCGGCAAAAAGGCCCTGGAAAAAGAAATGCAGATCCGTATGGCAAGTATTCCGCCGGGCGATATTGAATTTTTACTTGAACAATTGTGTATTTTCCGGCAGATCAATATGCTGCGGGTTTCTGCGGCAGACGTAAGCGGAAGTTACCCGTTGATGAAAGTCAGTGACCACTTGACATATATTGCAGAAACCGTTCTTGCCCAGGTTCTTCAAATCTCATGGAATATTGTGACACAAAAATACGGAATTCCCGAAGGCATTTCAGGAGAAAGCCTGGATCATTGCGGATTTGCAATTGTTGCCTATGGAAAAGTGGGCGGGCTTGAAATGGGATACAAATCAGACATTGATATTGTCTTTTTGCATACTGACGTGTCAGGCACTACACATGGAGGAGAAAAAAGCATTGACACCATCCGGTTTTATTCAAACCTGGGCCAGAGAATCATCAATGCATTGACCATGCATACGCCTGCAGGAACCTTGTACGGTGCTGACATGAGGCTGAGACCAGGAGGGGCTTCAGGAATGATTGTCTCCCACATTGACGCTTTTGAAGAGTATATGGAAACCCAGGCCTGGACATGGGAACATCAGGCATTGATCAGGGCCAGACCCGTGGCCGGAGACAAACTGCTCTGTTCAAGGTTCAATGATATCAGGAACGCTGTTCTGACAAAGAAAAGGGATGCCTCCACCCTTAAAAAAGAGGTGGGAGATATGCGAGAACGGATGCGGGATGAACGATTGACATACAAGAAAGATTGTTTTGATTTAAAACAGTCCAGGGGAGGTATTGTGGATATTGAATTCCTGGTTCAACATCAGATTTTAAAACATGCCCATGACTGTCCTGATCTGATCATCTGGACGGATAATATCCGGCTTCTGGAAAGCCTTGACGGTGAAGGCATTATTACCGGCTGTGAGAGTGAACGGCTTCAAAATGCCTATCTTGTCATGCGAAAAGCCATACACCGGCTCAATCTCCAGGAAAAAAGCCTTGAAATCCCCCAGACCTGTTTTTCCGAAGCCAGAGGCCATGTCATTGAGATATATGACCGATATTTAACCGATCACCAGGAGTGAATGCTTTTTCTCATAAAGCGAACCGCTTTTGCCATGAACTTACGTCGTTCACTGCCTTAGGGTATGAGTCCCATAATTGCCTTTAAGGTTGATATGATAACCCTTTTTAGATAGAGTTCCATTTTATCTAATCTTTTAGAGATTGTTTACCGGACTGAGACACAGCCGTAATAATAACAAGGAGAATGTTGTACATGTCAGACACTTGGCAAAAAGACCCAGATAGTGGGGGCGTTAAAATTAATGATAAAGTAAAAAGTCAGACACAAAAACGTATTTTAAAATATGCGGATGCTAATCTGTCTGGTCGATATACAAAGCTTGATATTCGGTTCCGTGATAAATTTTGTTATGTCGACGCTTATACCGAACCAGATGTTACTGAAAAATGGCCTACAGATTTTCCAGAAACAAGGGAAGAGCATATCGAACGTATGAGAAACACGCCAATTCATCTTTTCAGGCTTCGGTATTATGGTGATGAAGATAAATGGGGATTGGCCTTTTACAGTTATGCCCATAACAACTATGAAACGTCCGTATTTCCAAATGGAGCATTTTTTGGCACACCGGAATTAGCCCTTGAGACATCTGCTGGCTTTCATCTTTAATCCGGGGGGGCTGTTTTCAATGTATTTAAAATGGCAACCCTTGGGCAATACCTTCGCCAAATTCAAAACGGATTTTCAAATCATAATTTGACACGCAATATATTGTCTATCAAGCCTAACATAGGCACATTATATGGACTATGATTTGGCTTGAAACAAAATTGGCGAAGGTATTGTTGGGTGAATATAAAATTTAAGATTAAAACCAGGGAATAACTAAAAAAACTTTAAAAATGCTAAAAGGCTTGTGATTAAAGGCTTTTAGCTGTTTTCACAAATATTGACTTTTTGCACAAAGTTAATATTCATTACAGGTGGCACAATGGTAAAATAATTGAAAGTCATTAACTTTTGGTAAAAAGTTAACGGGTTTAAAAAATTCAAGGATATTATTATCCTTGAGTCTTCTGGAAAAATTACAAACGATTCAATAATAATTTTTTATCTACGTTATTGATTATTGTATTTTTCTTAGCATCAGGTGTAAGCTCAAGTTGCAATTTCACAATTTTGTTTTTTAAAAATTTTTCTAATGGTTTATTGCCGTTTAATTTAAAAAGAAGATAATATAACAGCTTAATAACAATAGTATTTTTTAGAGACATCAATGTAATGTTTCTTGTAACACTCTCTATTGTTTTTTTATTTGAATCAATATTTGCATCTAATAACATAAAATAAAACAGCATTAATTTGTATTGGTTGTTGTTTACGTCCTGTTCAAGTTCTGTGATCTTTTCTTCAATAAATCTTGTTAAATTTTTATGTAAAACCGCGCTGGACAAATTTAATTGAGTTATTAATGGTATAAAACTGGTTAACACGCTAATTAATTTTTTCTCAATATCTTTTTCTGATTTTTCTTTAACAAAATCAATTTCTTCTATGAATTCAAATCCGATATTTATATATGATTCAACTATTAATTCAAAAGATTTGTTCATTTGGTTGGAATCGTTTATTAGAGTCAAACTTCTAAACGCCCTAGCTAAAATAAAAATGTGTTTCCATAGTTGATTTAAAGTATAACCTCCTGTTAAATCAATAGGTTCCTTTACTTTTACCCCTTCACTAAACCCTTGAACGGGTCCAACCTCATCAAGCATATCATCCTGTTTGTCGGATTCGATAGGTATTTGCTCTTTAACGTCTAAATTAGAAATTGACTTTGCTAATTCTCTATAATGCTTAATTTTATCAAATAAAATTTTATCTGGATTCTCTTTATACTTTTTGTTCAATTCTTTAAATGCATTTTTTGTTTTTTTATGAAGTTTGTTCAAAAGTTCACTATTTTTTCGATTCAAACCAGCATAAATTTCAATTTCATTAGCATATCTTAAAAAATATTGATCATCATTAAGAATTTTATCCACAAAGTTACTGTTATCTGTCATATAAACAGCAGTGAAATATTCCATAACACCATTTAACCGAAAACTATAACGTCCACTATACCCCTCTTTCTTTAATATGCCCTTGTCGAGCAAATATAGTATGATTTCTTCCACATCAGTAACAAACCTAATTTCTCTGTCTTTGAATCTTGAAACAAAAAGAACAAGTTCAGCATATGACATCGAATAATTTTCAGGAGAATGTTTTGATAAAAAAGCATGAGATAACTCTCCTAAAAGTTTTTTGAATAAATCATAATCAATATTTTTGTTCATTTGTGCTATTTGTTCACGCTCTAATAGCTTATCAATATATAATATCAGCATTTCTACGTTATCGGTAATGCTGATGTTTTTTTCTTTTTTATAAATCCACAAGAATAAAGATAAATACCAATAATTAAATGGTATATTCATTTGATTAAATATTGTTACTATTTTTTGAATAATTTCTTGTTTCAGTTCTGAATCATAATCTGCAAGAAATTTTGATGTATGAGTTCTGATATTCTTCCTTGTAATTGGATGAATAAACAATTTCTTTATCTGAACTTGATTTATTTTTGTTTGGCTAATGTAGCTTTCTTGAGTTTCTTCAGAAGTTAAGGTTACAACAAAATTTTTAACCTCCTTAGTAAGGTTATTTAAAATGACATCATGCCGTGGTATTTCTGAATTATAATTATCAATCAAAAATTGGAACTCACTATCTGAAATCAACGAAGCAGCTTTTGCACTTGGCAAATGGAAAATGCGTCTGATTTCTTTTTGTAAAGATACAGCATCAAGCCTATCTATATTTTTGAAATCTATATAAATAGGAATTGTTTTTAACTTTTTGAAGTCTTCAAGAAGATCTAATTGCAGTTTCCTTAATAAGCTTGTTTTTCCATATTTATCTTTACCATATATGATATAATTTTTATTAAATAGCTGACCTATATTAAATATATTGCCTTTTTTTAAAGTGTTTTGAGCTTCCATTGATTCGTAATGAGATTTTTCTTTTAGTGTTGGCTCATTAAATTGTTCAACAAATGTTCTATTTCCAGCATCGTCATAATTTATAAGTAATGCGTTGGCATCCTGCGATACATCATCTTTAAGCTCTTTCAATCTTTTAAGAATATTTACTTGGGCTAATTTTTCTTCATTCATAGGTAATTTATGATTTATTGATGAAGATTTAGGGAAAACATTATCATGCTGAATATATGTATAATTTGATATGTCGATTTCAAAGGTATCTATATCAATATCTGTAACAGAAAAGCCTATCATACTACCATCATTACCAGACATTGAAGCCATAGAAGAAACTGAAAGCATTCCGATATCAGATGTAAAAACAACCCCTTGTCTTTTTTTATGATAGTGTCCTGAAAAATTTATATGAAATTTTTCAAAAAGAATATCCTCAATACTACCAATATTAAATTTTTTCAGATCGTTTAAAGGATGGTGCATCAATGAAATATATAAATCACATTTTGGGATTGCATTATATGCATTATATATAGCTTGAGTTGGAATTAATAAACATCCAGAATGATCTCCAAGGAACGATCTCCAAGGAGTATGAAATGAGACTATACCAATTTTTTGATCTCGGATTTCCCTTTCAAATGTATGAAATAACCTTTGAATGTTATCCTTATGATAGTATTGTTTAACAAACTTAAAGTAATTATCGGACTTCTCGTAGCTTAGATTGAACTGCTGATCCTCATTTTCAAAAAAATGATTCAGTTCATCATCATTTTTTAATTTGTCAATATATTCAGTAATCGCAAGGAGTTCTTTATTATCAGACATATCATGATTACCAGAACATAAAATAAACTGATCCTTTCCTATAGAAATTTCATTTATAGTAGGCTCAATGAATTTTTTATTCACTTCATAAAATGTATCAATTGAGTTTCCATTCCAAACTAAATCTCCCGTAAATACTATAAGATCTATTTTTTTATCATTGTTAATTTTTTTGATAGTTTTAAGAAAAGAAGGAAACATTCTATTTATATTTTCTTTATATTTATTTCCAAAATGAAGATCTGACAGATGTAATATTCTCATATACTACCCTTTCAAGTTACAAGATCCAATTATTGAAAGTATTCACAAAATCGTTTGACTGAAAAATAATTCAAATTCTAATTTGAATAGTGGCTTTTAGTAATTCAAATAGTTTTCAAACCATCGATATACTTTATGCTTCAAAAATTCAACTCATTAAATAAAAAATTGTTTTTTGAGCAGTTTATCTTACCCATTAACTTTTACATAAAAGTTAACGGGTTTAAAGTCCGTCAAGAGTACTGTTTCTAAAGTCTTTTGACCGTTTTAGTAAGTTTGGGTTTGCTTCTCTCAAAAAAATCCCGTTAAGTTTAGCCCTAATTTTAATAAAACTTAATGAAATTATAAAAAATCCAAACCATCCCAAAAAAGGAAACCACACAACCGTTGAACCGATCCGAAAAAAAAGATATTCGTTTTTCAACCTTTGCAGAACAGCATAGACTGACACACAATCCCCGGCAGTCTTACAAATTGTTCAGGAAAAATCTGGCCCAAACACTTAAAATATGACATAAGTATTCAACATATGGACAAAGAAATTCAAAACAAAACAAGTCGGCTGATCAACGAAACAAGGGTCATGACTCTTGCGGTTTCAGATAAGGATATCCCGTGGTCATCCCCTGTGTATTTTGTGTTTCATGACAACGGGTTTTATTTTTTTTCCAATGAAAATTCCCGGCACATACAATACGCAAAAGATCAAAAAAATATTTCTGCGTCTATTTTCCAGGATGCAGACCGGATGGATGAAATTTTTGGATTCCAGATGTCTGGAAAACTTGAAAAAGTATCAAAAAAGACCAGATATCTTGTAATTGTTAAAAAATATGTGGCCAAGTTTAATTTCCTGGAAAAAATATTCGGCCCTCAAATTGTTAAAAACAACCGCTTTTTTTTAGAAAAATTCAAATCACAGCTCTATTGTTTTCATCCGGATAAAATCTTTTTATCTGACAATTCCAAGGCAACCGGCAAAAGATCCCAAATCAATTTAAACAACATCACCTGACTCTTTTTGCAGGTCTGGCCGTGGCAGTTACTCAAAAGCGCCTTGACCTTAAAGAGAAAATTATCTATCGTGTAATTAAGATAATCCATCATTCAATGAGAAACGTTTAAATGAAGCAAAAAAAATATCTGATATATATCCTGGTTTGTTTTTGTATGTTTTTTTGTACAAACACATTGTATGCTTCCTCAAAAAAGCAAAAAGTATATGTCATTCCTGTTTCCGGCACAGTGGAACCCGGCATGGCCGCCTATGTCAAAAGAGCTTTGGAAGAGATCAAGGACGAAACAGACGCTGTTTTTGTGTTTAAACTGGATACATTCGGCGGCAGGGTGGATGCAGCCCTTGAGATTGTGGACACAATTTCCAATGTGCCCAAGGGAAAAACCATTGCATTTGTGGAAAAAAGAGCTATTTCCGCAGGGGCCCTGATTGCACTGTCTTCAAATCTTTTGTTCATGAAAAATCACACCATCATCGGGGATTGCGCTCCCATCATCCAGACCCAGGAAGGTCAGAAAATGGCCGGGGAAAAAATTCAGACCGTTCTGCGGGCAAGATTTCGTGCCCTTGCAAAGAAAAACAATTACCCCGTGGTACTGGCAGAGTCCATGGTCACAATTGATATGGAAGTCTACCAGGTGGAGATTGACGGTCAAAAAAAATTCATGGATAAAAAAGCATATGACGACCTGACCGAAAAACAGAAAAAAAAGATCACGTCTAAAAAGACCATTGTTGCCAAGGGAGAACTGCTGACCATGGATGACGTTGAAGCCCTTGGCCTTGGGTTTTCCCAAAAAAGCGTAAAAAGTATCGAACAAGCCCTGTCTTTTGCCGGGTATGATTCAATTGATGTTATCACCATTGAGGAATCCTGGTCCGAAAGCCTGGTCAGATTTTTGCAGCCGTTTTTACCCGTATTGATGCTCATAGGAATCGGAGCCATATATACGGAAATAAAAGCTCCTGGATTCGGTATCCCCGGTTTTATCGGCATCACATGCCTTGGGCTGGTATTTTTTAATCAATACCTGGTCGGCCTTGCAGACTATACGGAATTGTTACTCCTGCTCATCGGGGTTCTGCTGCTTGGCGTGGAGGTGTTTGTTCTTCCGGGATTCGGTATTGCGGGAATTTCAGGACTGGCGGTTATTGCGGTTGGCCTTGTTCTTTCGTTTCAGCAATTTGTGGTTCCCGACCCTTCATTTCCCTGGGAAGGCAGGCTGCTGATGAAAAATCTGGCACTGGTGCTGGGTTCGTTTATGTTTGCCTTTTTCATCTCTTTGTTCATGATCCGGTTTGTTTTGCCATTGTTTTCAAAATTAGTCAAAGGCCCCTATCTTGAAGAGACTTTATCGCATTCCCATGTGGATGCAACAACCGACTTGAACATAAAACCCGGAGATACGGGAACAGCCCATAGCTTTCTTCGCCCTTCAGGCAAGGTGTTGATCCACAACAAAAAAATCGATGCCATAACCCGGGGTGAATTCATTGACCAGGGCACTCCGGTTATAATTGACAAAATAGATCAAAATCGTGTTATCGTTAAACCCAAAATTTCCTGAAACATAAAGGCGCGGAATGAAACCCTATATTTTACCTGTTCTTCTTCAAATACTTGGAATTTTAGTCATCATTGCTGAAATTTTCATCCCTTCATTAGGGCTGTTAACCGTTATTGCACTGGGTCTGTTTTGTTATTCCCCGTACCTGGTGTTTACCACCATATCCACAACAGCCGGGATGGTCATCACAGGCCTGGATGTCACCATGATTCCTGTTTTAATTGTTTTGGGGATGAAAATACTGGCAAAATCACCACTGGCGCTCAAGCAGGAGTTATCAAAACAAAACGGTGTGGTGTCACAAAATCAGGAATTTGAAAGCTATCTTCACATGAAAGGAAAATCCGTTACCGACCTTCGCCCGGCAGGAATCGCTGAGATCAACTCACAACGGGTGGATGTGGTGACTGATGGAGAATATATTGAAGCAGATACACCTATTATTGTCACGGGTGTCACAGGAAACCGTATTATTGTTGAAAAAAACAACTAAGAGGAGATGATTTAAATGGATTTTATGTACATTCTGTTAATTTTTGCAGGCATTATCGGCCTGGTACTGTTTTATTTTATTTTTTCATATCTGACCTTGTGGCTCCAGGCATTAGTATCCGGTGCAAAGGTCGGGTTAATCAATATCATTTTCATGCGGTTCAGGAAAGTTCCGCCAAAGCTGATTGTTGAATCCAAAATTATGGCCGTCAAAGCCGGCATTGAAATACCCACGGACAGTCTTGAGTCCCACTACCTTGCCGGCGGAAATGTCAGCCGGGTAATCCAGGCCCTGATTGCCGCAGACAAAGCCAACATCGAACTGACCTTTAACCGGGCAGTTGCCATTGATCTGGCAGGCAGGGATGTTCTGGAAGCCGTACAGATGTCCGTCAATCCGAAAGTCATTGAGACCCCGCTTG
Source organism: Desulfobacula toluolica Tol2 (assembly GCF_000307105.1). Taxonomy (NCBI): domain Bacteria; kingdom Pseudomonadati; phylum Thermodesulfobacteriota; class Desulfobacteria; order Desulfobacterales; family Desulfobacteraceae; genus Desulfobacula; species Desulfobacula toluolica. The sequence goes on along the minus strand of NC_018645.1, from coordinate 5,123,642 downwards.
TGGCTGCCATGGCAAAGGACGGCATTCAGTTGAAAGCCATTTCAAGAGTCACGGTGCGGGCCAATATTGACCGCCTTGTGGGCGGGGCCGGGGAAGAAACCATTCTGGCAAGGGTGGGCGAAGGCATTGTCACCACCATAGGATCTGCCATCACCCACAAGGAAGTGCTTGAAAACCCGGATTCCATATCAAAAACCGTGTTGAAAAAAGGGCTGGATGCCGGAACTGCTTATGAAATTTTATCCATTGATATTGCGGATGTGGATGTGGGCAAAAACATAGGCGCTGAGCTGGAAACCGACCGGGCAGAGGCAGACAAGAAAATCGCCCAGGCAAAAGCCGAGGAAAAGCGTGCCATGGCATTTGCCCAGGAACAGGAGATGAAAGCCAGGGTCCAGGAAATGCGGGCCAAGGTTGTGGAAGCAGAAGCACAAGTGCCCCTGGCAATGGCGGAAGCCTTCAGAAGCGGCAACCTGGGGATTATGGATTATTATAGAATGAAAAACATTGCCGCAGATACCCGGATGCGGGAAGAGATCGCAACACCCGAATCAGGACCTGAAAAATAACCCGAACATACCGGTCTTTTATCCCCTGCCCTAAAATTTGAAATTTGGAGCAGGGGATTTAAGACCCTCTTTTTAGCAAGGATAAGCGCCATGGATTTTGATTCCATTATCACCGTTATTTTTCTCATTATTTTTTTTATCATGCCGTCTATTTTAAAACAGGTTCAAGCCAGGAAAAAAAAGAAAATTACACCGAAAATAACACCAAAAGCAAAAAAGACAAAATCATCCATACTTGGCCGGATCAGCGATCAGATCCGGGAGTTTGTTGAGGAACTTGAAAAACAGGCTCAGCAGCAGCAGGAGGCAGTCAAAAAACCGGATACCCTGTGGGATGTGCTTGAAGAAGACCAAACGTCACATCCCGGCCTGGAGGTTACCGGAGAAGATGTGGATAAATATGTGACACCTGGAAAAACAGACTATCCCGGCACAAGAATTCGGTGTCAAAAGGATGTACAGCATGAAAAAACAGACCTCCCTGCCGAAAGCACACACTATCAAAGAGAAGATCCTTGTAAAGGGAGCCGGAAAGAAGAGCCGTGTACCGGGAAACCAATGCGCCATTTTCGCAACAGGTATTGTTTTAAATCAGATCCATTGCAAAATGCCGTTATCTGGTCTGAAGTTTTGTCCAAACCCATAGCATTAAAGGATGAGTAGAAAATTTTAAAAAGCCTTATTCTTCCATATAATTTTTAAAAATTTGCTCATGGGAGATATATTTTTCCCTGTCAGGATCTGTAAGATATTTGCGAATGGCATCGACCCGCTTTAATATTTCATTTTCCGCCCGATTTCTCATCTCCTGTTTTGTTTGGATAATATTTTCTTTGAGATTCGGTGTTCTTTTAGTGGCATAGTATTTTTCACTTTTTAACTTGATCCGCATCTCAATCAACTCTTCGCGCTGCCGGTTGTGTTCATCATCCAGGAACAGCACTTCAGGCATGAGATCGGCAAAATGAGTTACGGCAATGATATCTTTTTTGCGTTGCCAGTATCCCATTAAAAATTCAGGTTCAAGATCCTTATAGTTTTGTAACGGCATATACATTCTTCGAAGATATAACAAAACCTTTTCCGTCTTTTTCCTGTGACCTCCGATAATGACGGACCCGCCGACTTCATCTTTTCTGACTCCTTTGGTCCAGGGCGCTCCGGTAATACCGAAATCAATGCACAAAGGAATCCGCAAAAGCGCGGAAAGCGTATTCAAGGCAAGGGCATACCCGGCAGATGGTCCGCCAACATTATAAGATGCGGAAAGCAGTTGATGGTGAATGGAATATCTCTGTAAAAAATCACCAAAAACCCATGGAATGCTGTATTTGGGAGACAGCTCCTGAATATAGTTTTTCACCATGGTCAAGGCTTCCTGGGCAGACTGTTTGGTCATTTGAACCGCCATGTCAAGTTCTGCCGAATTTGCTGAAGAAGACGAAACCGCACCCGTGACAATAATTTGAGAGCCGTCCACCCTGCCGGTAAGGCTGGTGGCAATGGGCAGCAGCATTCCGGTGAGATCGTTTGCCCCAACCCCAATGATGAATCCAACCTGGGGCTCTTTGCTCAATTCCGTTTCCAAAAACTCATTGAGTTGAATAGACCCTTTTCTTACAGGACTCTGGGATATTTCCCTTCTGGCGGATTCAAGATGAGCTTCCACCAGCGGATAATCTTTTTCCGACCTGATGTGATCCACATTGGCAAGAATCTGGTCATAGTGGGCCACAAAGTTTTTGATATCATGCTTGATTTTTGACTTTATCAAGGGCGGAGCTTTGACCGCATCAAGAATACCAATAATGGTTTTAAAATTAAGCTTGATAAAATTATATTTTTCTTCCCGGGTGGACTCTTTAAGCCGCCGGAGCTTTAACAGCACCTTATATTCCGTGCTGCAAAGGGCAATGGCTTTTTCCGTGAACGAAGTGTAATCAGCCGGCGTGTTACAGATTCCCTGGGCCGTCTCAATGATTTTTTCAATTTCAAACTCACGGTGATGAGCAGCTGATTCAAATTGTTTTTTTATGATGTCAAAGATATCTTTTTGCCGCATATGACCTGATATTTCAAGGGTTTTAAGTCTTTTTGAACGGATCAGGGCAGGATCAAGAATATCCAGGCGGTTGGTGGTCAAAACCGTAAAAACTTTATTCAGCGGGATTTCCCCATCAATAATATTTAAAAATTTATTGGTCAATGCATCCGAAGGCTGACCGCCCGTGGCACTTCTGCGGGGTGCCAGGGCATCTCCTTCGTCAAAGAAAATGATAGTCGGCGCGACCATTTTTGCAATATCATACACCTTTTCAAGATTGGATACTGCCCCGTGGACCGGGCTTGAAGGGTCCTGAAGAGCCGAAGGGCTTGTGGCGATATCATGAACCTTGAGATTGGAGGAAAGCCAGGTCCGAACAAGAAAAGTTTTCCCACTGCCCGGCGGTCCGGTCAAAACAACCCCTTTGTCCTCGCTGATACCATAACTGAAGCAATTGTTGGCCATTTCTGAAAACTTGTCCTTGATATCCCCCACATACTCATCCCATTTAACGGTCCTGTCCATACGGTCAACCACCTTGCTGTACAATTCGCCATAGACATTTTTAGCCACCAGCTGAAACGCATTCCTGACCAGGATGCTGTTGTCCAGAAAATCAAGAATAAAATCCCCCCGGATATTGATGATGGATTCAATAAGTTTTCTCACATATGCAGGACTGATTTTAAGGCTTCTTTCCTTAAACACGGCATATATTTTTTTTGCGGCAGCATCAAGGCTTTCAGAATCCTGGTGATACAGGGTGGGGATCTGGTGCCGCTTGATTTCAAGAAAGATGATTTTTTTGAGATTCTCCGCATTCATCCAGTATTTGGAGATGTCAATGATACAACCTTTTTCCACAAAACGTCTGTATATGGCGGAATCAAACCGATGGGTCTGGTCGCTTGTGGCAATGACAAAACAGTCGCGCCTGCCCTCGATAATTTCATCCAGTACAATATTGGAGGTATCAATCAGGGTCCGCTGCTGTTTTTCCGCCCCTCCGCTGCCGGGACCGCTTTCTGACTTCCCAAATGCAGAGTGTGCTTCTTCAATGTGACGAATGGAGGTGGTTTTGGGGTGACCCATGGCCCGTTTAAAATAATTGCCCGGTTCTCCTGATAATGCTGTCTGATAATCGTTGGGGGTAATAATGGATGAATCAACCGTCATTCCCCGTTCTTCAAAATAGGTCAGGTTGCTCATGATTCGTTTTTTAAAAATGCGTCTTAAAATCGGAATTTGTGCCAGGCGACTGTAAAAAACCTGTTTTCTTTTTCTTGCAATCTTCATGGCAAATTCAGGGTCAACATCTTCCAGGCTTGTAAACAGGCTGTGCGTGGCAAGAATTTCTTCTTTTTTCTTTTTCCAGTCAACCATGGGGATCACTTCGTTCCTGAACACCACCTTTTCCAGGGTTTCCCTGACCGTTGCGCTCTTGCCGCTGCCGGAAGTGCCTTCGATGAGAACAATGGGGGCTTTGGGCACATCCGGGTCTTCAATATGTTCTTTGCGGATATGGGCCCGGTATATCTTGTCAAAAGTTTTCTCAAGTTCAAACGGAACGTGGAGATCTGTCAGTTCCTTGTCCAGTACGGCAATCAGATAATGATATTCCGGTTTTGTCAGTTCTTTTTCAATAATGGTATTCCAGGATGCGCCCGGATTGGTCTCGCCTGAATATAAAAACCGTTTTTTCCAATCCCTGAGAATTTCAGGATTGTTCAGCACATTCATTTTCCTTTTTTTCCGTTTCATAAAGAAAAAAAGAAAAAAATATTCTTTCAAAAATGAAATCAAGGGATGGATGGGTTTATACTGGTTCAGCCGGGACCGGACAAAGGCTTTTGTATCATAATTCCATGCCGCCACAAGGTTTTCTATTTTTTTGATGGAATCTTCCGGAAGCCGGATTAATGTTTTTTCTTTTGTAGTTCTTTTTGCCATGGCCTTCTCCCTGGATAAAATACAATCCGACTGCGGTTAAGATTCTTTTATTCTGTAAGTGCCGGCATATTCTTTTTGCTGTCTTTTATGGGGACATTGAATCTTTTTTCAAACATGGAAGGCAGTGTTAGAGAAGGCGCTTGCCCCTGGCCATGGAGAACAAAAGTTGTTTGGTCTGATTGATTTTTTTCATAGGCAGTGGCCCATTTTTGTTGGGAAAGAAATTCAAATAATGCCGGATTCACGCTTTGTTTATCAGATCCTCCCAAAGCCGCATGAAGGGATCGAATGCCCTCAAGATAAGCTTTGTACAATTTTTTTATTCTGTCGGCTTCCTGGTCTGCCGCATAATTATCGGCTTCCGCAATCAACTGTCGTCGCTTTTTTTCCTCTGTTGCTTCAACCAGTTTATCGCCAAACCGTGTTTCATTGATCACAAAACTGACCACTTCAATTCCGTATTTGCCTTCAATGGTCGGGCCGTTTTTGTTGATGGGCCGATTTTTCAATGCCTGAAAAATGATTTCTTTTATTTTTTCCCGTTCACTGATCAGCTTATTGACCTCCTGGGCTTGCAGGGTGTCTTTGGCAATACCGTCAAAATCCCCTTGAAGAAGGATTTCAGGAAAAAGGTTCTCAATCCCCCAAACCTTTAAATCTTTTATTTTAAATGTCATCAACGCAGACGTCCAAAGGGCAACGTTTTCCCGGGAAATGATTTTAATGGGGGCGGAACTTCCGCCAAGATACAGGTTCTGATTCATTAACGGGACGTCCTTTTCAAGTCTGGTAAAAAAAGGAAGCCTGTAATGCCAGCCAAGATCTGTTACAGCCTGGCGTTTTCCCCCGAACTGCTCAAGGATAACCGCATAATTGAGTTTGACCTTGTAAATGACCTTGGTTGAATACACAACAGCAGCCAGAGAATAAAAAAGGGCGATAATAAAACAGACAAATGCCATTATTCTGATTAAATTCATCACCCGTGCCCGCTGAAGAAATACCTGCGAAGACTGATCCTTCATAGCTGTTCCTTTCTTTTTAATAACTGCCACGGGCAGATTTGATCTTTTATCCTGATTTGCCCACAACAAATAATGAAAATAACTATTGGAGTTACCAAAACTTTCAGACAAACGCCAAGTGTTGTAAAAAAATTTAAGCTTATAAAGCCCTGGATTATGAGAGTTATTAGCTGGAGCAGCGATCAAATGAAATGAATATCTGGATGAGGTTCAATATATGACAAAAGTATACATCAAGATATAATATGAGTCAAAAAATATTTATTGCCGCCTGTTCAGCATCTTTTCATGAGGTGATGCCGCTTGGAATCCCCGATTGAGTCGGCCTCTACCGCAAAAATGTGTTCGTGTTACCCCATTTTGTTTAAAAGCATGGATTTTTATCAAAATAATTTTGCTCTCCATATTTTTAAACATCGTGTATAAGAATTATATCCGGCACACGGGATTTGAATAAAAAGGTATGGGGTTGCACACAAGTTGAATTTGAATATCTCTTTACAGTCATTTTAAACATTGCTACGTATAATTTTCAATTATTATGCTCTTTGAACTCGGATATCATTCAATTTTACAGGGTATCCGGATATTTTATATTTACTTGTGAAATGAAAAACATGAAATTTGATAACAAGCTAATCAGGAATAAAAAAAATCGTTGGCAAATTTGGTTATCGGATTTTTTATCTTCGTTTTATATGTTCACACCTAAAGCTTTACACTATAAGTCACAACGAAAATTATGTTAGACGAATTCATTGAAAACGATGTTTCAGTTATCGGGATAGATCTGACGGTGCGGTCGCAACCTGTTAGATTGGCAACTTGAGATAATCAAATTAATTACGTAAGCGATGTTTTAACCCCACTCAGGGGGCGGAAGGTCAAGCCAACTGTTTTTTATCGACATTGTATGGAAGCAACGCCTTAAAATCATCTTCCGTCATAGCCTCAGGCAAGTGTTCAAACAGATATTTGAGATACCAATATGGCTCCAGCCCATTTGATTTGGCTGTTTCAATCAAGCTGTAAATCAGTGCACTGGCCCGGGCACCCTTAACGGTGTCCGAGAAAAGCCAATTCTTTCGTCCGACCACAAAAGGTCGGATGGCATTTTCAACCAGATTGTTATCAGGCCTGATGATTCCGTCGGTCGTGTATTGGATGAGCCTGTGCCATTGGTTGAGAGTATAATGGATCGCCTTGCCAAGCAGACTTTTGGGAGGAACTTTTTCCACTCTTGCATCAAGCCATTTCTTGAACTCTTCTAAAATTGGAACCGCTTCTTTTTGCCTCCGAGCATATAATTGGTCAGGCGTTAATTCCTGCACCCGGGCTTCTTTTTCAATTTTATAAAGCAGACTGATATACTTTAAAGCGGTGCCGGCATTGCCCGACGAACTCTTTTTATTCCCTGCAGCTTTTGTTACATTTTTAAATCCCCTGCGGGCGTGAGTCCAGCATGCCACATGAATGATATCTGTTATTTTGTCCAGAAAATCATATCCTTTATAGCCATCCGTCTGAACAATGCCTTTGTATCCATTCAAAAATGATGCGGCAACATCTCCGGATCGTGTCGGATGATATTGGAATTGAATAATTGGCATATCAGGCGGACCACCTCTAAAAATCCACATATATGATTTTGATTTCCGGGGGCCCTTTAAGACCAGAAGAGGTGTTTCATCAGCACCAATCATCGGGCTTGCCAGTATGTCCTTTTGCATCATGTCGATTAGAATATCACAGGCGTCAGCGACTTTCATGGCCCATGTACACATGGTCGACCGGCCAAGTTCAATACCGATCCTGGTAAATTGCTTTTCCTGACGGTAAAACGGCAGGGCATCTGCAAATTTTGCGGTCAGAATATGTGCCAGAAGGCCCGGGGTAGCAATGCTTTTGGGGATAATCTGTTCAGGCATCCTGGCAATTGACACGGTGGGGCCGTCGTCTTCCACACCTTCACAATTTTTGCAGGCGTATTTATACCGGATGTTTCGAAGTACCCTTACTTTGGCAGGGATATAGTCCAGTTGTTCTGACTCTTCCTGGCCGATGCGTTCCTTAAGGCAACCGCAGTTGCACTGTCTTTCATCCTCGCTGAGTTCATGTATAACATCTATACGGGGAAGATCGGCGGGTAAAGGCTTGCGGCCACGTTTTTTACGGGTATGTTCACCAATCGTTACGTCTTCCTCCTCTTTTTCCAGGATAGGAAGTTCGGGTTCAGGCATATCGAACAGAGACATTTGCCCGTCATCTTTAGGCGTTTTCTCTGATTTGCGACCAAAGATCATATTCTGAAGTGATTTAACCTGCTCTTTAAGGATTTGATTCTCATCAATCAAATCACAAGCAATTTTCTTCACTTCATCCAGATTCCGATTACCTTTTACCTTGCCTTTAGTCATGGACTGTATATACCATAACCACGGGCTTTTTCATAGTTTTAACATCAATAAATCATGGAATATTTCAAGGGTTTATGTGCCTGATTTATATTCAGGCCGTCAACTAACCAGGACAACTCTCGACTGGTAATATTCATGACATCGTCAGATGTTTTCGGCCACTTGAAACGGTCTTTTTCAAGACGTTTCTGCCACATACAGAAGCCATTTTTATCCCAGTATAAAATTTTTAAAATGGTCTGCGTCCGGTTGCAGAATACAAACAAGTTGGAGGAAAATATGTCAAGTTGCATCTGTTCACTGACAATGACGGACAATCCGTTAATAGCTTTGCGCATATCCGTTGCGCCTAAGAATAGATAGACCTTGGTGTCTGACGGAAAATTCATCATTGGACAGCCTTCAATACAGAAAGCACCTGCTCAAGGGTTTCTTTCTTAAAACCGTCAGGGATTTCCACTTGCAGTTCCCGGCCTATATTCAGTTTTAGCCCTGCTTGACAAAAGTGAGTCGGCACAGGAACCTGAACCAGTCCTGTGGGCTGATTTGGTTTACCGAATTTAATCTTCCAATAGGTGAACCTGTTCGGCCTCAGGCCATTCTGGCGGCAGTACTCTATTTGGGACAGGCGGGATTCAGTCCATTGATCGATATGTGTTTTCCAGAATATTGCCTTTTCTTCGTTTATTTTCTTCCACGATTTGCTCAATACACACCTCCTTTTTGAGAAGAGATATTAAGCGAAATCTGGAGGCCTTAGTAGATGGGGTTTAATTACCGCTTACTTAATTACAACAAGAAAAATACACCGGATAAAATCGGTGATTTTCAAAATTTAACCATCGAAGAACAATAGGAAAACAACGAATGAAAATTAACAAATTAGATATCGAAGGGTTTCGTTCCCTCCGGAAAGTAAGTTGGTCACCTGGTGACCTCAACGTAATTATCGGCCCTAACGGCACAGGCAAGTCTAATTTGCTGCGTTTCATGGAATTAATTTCCGTATCAGCACAGGGCAGACTCGGCAAATACATACAATCTTTAGGTGGAATGGATCCAATAGTTTGGGATGGGACTGCCTCTTCCATAAAGTTTATAATGGAAACAACGCCTGAGGGCCGAGATATGGGGCCTGAAAATTACAAACTTGAACTGGTACGGCTTGGATCAGGAAGTTCATATAAAGTTGAAAAGAACGCTTGATAAATTCCCATAAAGTAAGAAAAGGTATTGAAAAGAAATCGTTTAAATTTTTAGAACGAGTTGCAAAGTCTGCTTTTATTTTTGATGAAAAAGAACATACTTTTACCACACCTGAAGAATTTGTATCAGATGAAGAAATTCTGCTTTTCATAGCATCCGGACCCTTTCTTAATAACCATTATATTCCACCGTTTCAAAGAGAGTTGGCTTCTATAGCTGTTTATCATGATTTGCATACCAATAAGGATGCCCCTGTTCGTCAATCGGCTATTTCCCGTATGGAAAAACGGGTAGACCCTGACGGACAAAATCTTATATCTGTCATGCACACGCTTTACACAGGAGATCGTGATTTTAAAACCGACATTAATTCAGCCATGCAGGCTGCATTTGGCGATGATATGGTGAAACAATTCTACAGACTTTGATTGGGTCTCTTTTTAAATCAGGAGAGCTGGAGCAAATGAAATGAGATTTATTCTTTTTGTTGAAGGTTATACGGAAGACAAGACATTGCCGCAATTTTTAAAAAAATGGCTTGATCCAAGATTAACTGATCCTGTCGGAATTAGAACCGTTTGCTTTGAAGGGTGGGCACAGCTGTTAAAAGACGCCCCTTTAAAAGCTCGAATGCATCTGAACGGTCCGGCTAAATACGATATTATTGCAGTAATTTCTTTACTGGATCTTTACGGCCCGACCTTTTATCCCAAGCGCTTAACTAAATATACAGAACGTTACAATTGGGCCAAGAAACATATGGAAAAGGCGGTTGAGCAGCCAAAATTTTTCCAGTTCATGAAGTAGAGGTATGGCTTTTAAGCCAACCGGATATTTTCCCATTGAAAATTAAAAAAGCATTCCCGCCAAAGATTCACAATCCGGAAACTGTTAACTTTAATGAACCGCCGGCAAAATTGCTGGAGCGTCTTTATTCTTCGCATATGCCTCGGTCATACAAAAAGGTTGTGAACGGTAAAGAATTTTTCAGCAAACTTGATCCAAACATCGCATATCAAAAATGCCCTAAACTCAAAGAACTTTTGGATAAAATGTTGAATTTGGCTAAAAAATCCCAATCAACAGCAACATAAATAAGGATAGTTGACAGCAGCAAAGGTCATGCAAAATTTCAACTTGGGCCGATGCAGCATCTTTTCATGAGGTGATACCGCTTAAAATCCCCGATTGAGTCGGCCCTTCAAAAGAAAGCCGCTTGATATTTTTTACCCCGTGTGCCGTAAGCATGTTTGAAATCTCGGTTTCGCTGTAAGATTTGCCGTTGGGTGTTCCTAAGTACATGTTAAGAGAAAAAAGAGCCGGGAATAAAGGGCTGTCCTTGGAATCGTTCAAAATAAAATCATGGATAAAAATTTTACTTCCAGGTTTTAGTGCTGAAACCGCTTTTCCAATGATATCACCAGCCTGATCGGGCCCCTCGCCATGAAGTATATGGGAAAGCCAGGCAGCATCAAACCTGTCAGGACAAGTAAATTCCTCTTCAGTATAATTTCCTGAAATAAAATCGACCCGGTCTGAAACATTAAATTGCCGGATTGTTTTTTCGGCAAAGGGGCGGGTGGCCTCAAGGTCATAGACAGACGCTGTTAATCCTGGATTGGCAAGGCAAAAATGAATGGCATAGGTTCCGGGCCCTCCGCCAAAATCAAGGAGACGTTTACACCCTGACAGGTCAAGCTTTTTTGACAGATCCGGGGCAATGGCCATGCCGATGTTGAACATGCCCATAAGAAAACTTTCCCGACGTTCTTCATCGGAAAAAGAAGACCTCATCCGGGTGGGTTTGCCTTCAATGATCGCTTTGTCCATTTTATGCCACGATTCCATGAGATGGTGGTGGTGCAGGATCATAAACCCGACATACTTTTTGGACTCTTTTGAAAGAAAAGTTAAGGCCGGAGAAGTATTGGAATAGCTTTCATCCTTTTTCACAAGAAGCTCCATTGCCGCCAGGGCATTTAACAGCATGGAAAGCCCCCTTTTATCTACCTTCAATTTTTCATTGATCTCATCACAGGACAAGTCATTCGAGCCGATAGCCGTGAAAATATCAAGTTTTACTCCGGTGTGAAGCGCACATGTTTTCCAGTAATATCCCGACACGTCCAGAAGTGTTCCAGGATTCCAGTTCTCCTTGTTCATTTTGCCTCCTTTTACAATCTTTTTCCAAGATACTAATTTTTACAACGATCTGATTTAATTGCCTTGCTCACATTACTCATATCATATACAAAAAAACAAATAAATTTCAATTCTTATGCAAACCTATGCATAGTTGCATAAGAATATAGCCTGTTTTTTTTGTTTATCTGCTTTTCCATCCTTTTGGATGGTGACTTTTGTTGTGCCCCGGCCTAAAAAAGCTGGAAACATGGAAATATAACACAAACAGGAGTTGGATATGGGACAAATCTTATCTGGAATAAATATTTTTTTTGAAGCCCTGCCGGACAGGCTCCGGCAAAAAAAATGGTGGGTACTGCTTTTTTTCGTTATTGCCACAGGTTTTATGAGTCTTGGCGTTAAAAATGTTGTTATAGATGAATCATTGACCTCTTATTTTCAAGACGATGACCCGGTAAAAAAGGCCTATGATAATTTTAGAAGCATTTTCGGCGGGGATGAGTATGTCTATATTGTTTACCGGGCAAAGGACAAGGATATCTTTTCCAGTGCATCACTGGCTGCACTGAAAAAACTCCACCATGACCTTGCCGATTACCGGTTGAATCTTGAGCCTACAATCCCTTCGGCCCTGGATCATATTGAGGAGGTGAAAAGCCTTATCAATGTCAAATATATGGAAGCTTGGAATCAAACGCTTTATTCAAGAAATTTTATTGGTGACCGTCTGCCACAAAATCATACGCAGCAAGAACAATTGAGAAAAAAAGCATTGAATCATCCGGATTATCCCCGGATCTACCTTTCCGAAAACAGCGAATACGGTGGCATTGTTGTCCGTACGGATTTTAATGCCCGCCTGGAACCGCTTGTTGGGCAAAAAGATACCGGCAAAAAAATTTCAACCGGGTTTGATGATGAAGACATTGTTTTTGACACCATGGATGCAAAAAAAAACATTTCCAAAGATGCAGGGGATCTAACCCTTTGCAAAGAAGATATCAGGGAATATCCCCTGTTTATGAAAAAGATCAGGGCCATCCTTGCCAAACCGGAATATACGGCAGCTTTTGAATTCTATCCCGTGGGCAACCCGGCATTGATGGATTTTTTTGCAACAGCGGTAATAAATGATATGGGCCGGTTGATGTCCCTGGTGCTGTTATTGATCATTATCATGCTGTGGATTCTTTTCAGGTCTTTTTCCGCAGTTCTCTGGCCGGTTGTGATTGTGATCCTGACCATAATATGGGTTCTGGGACTTGTGGGCTGGCTTAAGATTCCCATGACAGCCATGCTGCAGGTGATTATTTTCCTGGCCCTTTCCGTGGGCATCGCGGATACGGTACATATTCTTTCGGGATATCTTTATTTCAGGAATAAAAATCTTGATCACAAACACGCCATTTGCAGTGTCATGAAAAAATCCGGGTTGGCCTGTATGTTGACAAGCCTGACAACGGCTGTCGGACTTTTTTCCCTGGTTCTGGTTCCCATGAAGCCGATTTCTAATTTTGGTGTGTTTGCCGCTGTTGCGGTTTTGTTTGCATTTGTTTTCACGGTTCTTCTCCTGCCTTTGATGCTGGACATCTGGAGTCCGGTTTCCAAAACAAAAGCATGTGAAACAGATCATTTTATACTCAAACTGCTGAAAAAAATAGAACAGGTCAGTGTTTCCCATTCCTGGAAAATGATCCTGATTTTTTTCGGAGCAGGGATTTTCATGGTTTTCGGCATACTCCAGCTGAAAGTGGATTCCAACTTTGTGGAAATTATAAAAAAAGGCATGCCCTTGAGAGAGGCCTATGGCATTGTTGATGAACACCTGGGCGGCACCGGCAATATGGAGGTAATGCTTGATTTTAAACAAGAAGACGCGTTAAAAGACCCACGGGTTTTGTTTGCCATGGAATCTTTGCAAGGTTTTATGGAAGAAGATGAGTCCTGCCGGGTGGTCAAAACCCTTTCACTGGTGAATGTGGTAAAAGAATCCCATAAAGCACTTCATGACAATGCCCCTGAAAAATATCTCATACCGTCAGATCCAGCAATTTTACAACAGGTATTATTCTTGTTTGAGAATGCAAATCCAAAAGACCGGACCCGGCTGGTGTCTGATGATTATTCCCAGGCAAGGATCGGGCTAAATTCCCTTAACGTGGGGTCCATAGAGGCTTTGAAGATCATGAAAAAAGTTCAGGCCTTTATTGATCACAGGTTTGCCGGACTCAAACAGACCTACCCGGATCTGGACGTTACGTTGACCGGGAACATGGCGCTGTTGTCCATTATGCTGGACTATATTGCCTGGGCCCAGATCAAGAGTTTCGGCCTGGCGCTGCTGGTGATTTCCGTCATTCTTTTCCTGGTTCTCGGGTCGTCCAAATCCGGGCTTGTGGCACTGGCCCCCAATCTGTTTCCCATCCTGACAACTTTTGGGCTGATGGGGTATTTTAATATTCCCCTGGATGCGGATACGCTGCTGGTTGCACCGATCATCATCGGGCTTGCCGTGGATGACACCATCCATTTTATGACCCATTTCAGACTTGAAATGGAAAAATCAAAAGACATTGCCGCCGCCGCCATCCAATCGATCCGGGAAGCCGGTCAGGCTATTGCGTTCACCTCATTGATTCTCTCGGTGGGGTTTCTGGTGTTTTTACTGTCCTTTCACAACGGACTGAGTCATTTTGGCATATTTGCCGCGATTGCCGTTCTGACGGCGTTACTATCGGATCTTTTTTTACTGCCGGCATTGTGCCGGGTATGTAATGTTAATTTTAACCGAACTTTAAAAGAGGTGGACAGATGCGAATCCTTGGCTTGATCTTTATTCTTTCAGTGCTTTTTATTTCAGACGGTCTGACCGGCGAGGCCAGGCAAATTGTTCAAAGCGTCCTGGACAGGGATGACGGAACCACAGAGATCGGGCGGGTCAGGCTGTCCACCTGCGGTGTTGTAAAAAAAGACAAAACAATTGTCTGCAAATCCAATCCCAGGGTAAAAATCATGGATATGGTCAGAAAAGACTACGGCCCCAGGGAAAAGGACCATAAAACCGTCACCATTATCATTGAACCTGCCGGAGAAAAGGGGATCAGTTTTTTGCAATACGATTATGAGCAAAAAGGCAAAGAGACTGACCAGTGGCTTTACCTGTCCGCCCTGGGAAAGGTCAAACGAATTGTATCCGGCAATGAGCAAGAACCGAAAACCGGCAGTTTTTTCGGCTCTGAACTCAGTTATGAAGATATGGAAAAAAGGCATATTGATGATTATACCTATCGGCTCCTGGGTGAAGAAACCTATGCAAACAGAGCCTGTTATGTGATTGAATCCGTGCCGGTAAAAGAGAGGGCGATCAAAAGCAATTACTCAAAAGCCCTGGATTGGGTGGATAAGGACCGGAATCTGATTTTAAAATCCATCCTCTATAACCGCCAGGGTAAAAAATTCAAACGGTTCTATTTTGGCAAGATTACAAAGATCAACAATATCCTGGTGCCAATGCAGATTATGGTTCTCAATCTTGAGACCCACCGCAGAACCGTAATGAGCTATGAAAAGATCGCCTTGAATCTGCCGGTGGACGATGACTTTTTAACGGTTAGAACTCTTATCGACGGTGCGTTCCGGGAAAGCAACCTGAAAAAATACCAGGCTGCTTATTGATAGATCGGAGGCTGTAATGAAGCTTGCAAGGGACAAGATTTTTCCCCCTGTACCCTGTTTATTTCTGTTTGTCTGCCTGATCTGTTTTTTTATTGCCGGTCTTATTGCCGATTTTATCCCGGGACTTGCCGGCAGAGCTTATGCCCAAAGTCAGTTTGACACCGATGATGAACAGATCATCTTTCAAGAAGAAGATTTGCCGGACATGGAAGACAAAACTCATTTGACCCCGGATGATCCCCTGCACCCGGAACCAACCTGGACGGATCATTTTTTTGAAGAATCCACCGTCACGTTGGGATATAGGTTTTCCCACGGGGTGGAAGCAGGTCCGAAAATCATTGATAATAACGTTTTTGTCCGCCTTGAATACGACACCCTGTTCCGGGATTATCTTTTCTTAAAATTTGACGGCAAGTGCAGTGTTCATCCGAAAACCGATCACAGGGCAGATGCCGAAGAACGTGATGTGCTGGTTGATGCTTGGGTCAGACAAGCTTTTGTCCAGGCAGGATATGACAATTTCAGCCTGAAAATCGGTCACCAGATCAATGTCTGGGGAAAAGCGGATACAGTGGCCATAACCGATGTGGTATCTGCACGGGATCTTTCGGAATTCATCTTTATCCGGCTTGAAGATGCCAGGCTCGGCCAGTTCATGATTTCGGGAAATTTTTATTCCCGTTATTTTAATACCTTTTTGTTTTACAGCCCCCTGCCGGAAACAGACCGGGAGCCGGCCACAAATTCCAGGTATGACAGAGCGCCTGAAAGCCAAGACACGATTGTCGTCCTGGAAAAGTCTCCCCAATTCGGCGACTCTGAGTTCGGGGTGAAAATCGATAAAATTATTTCAAAGACCGATGTCTCCCTTATGGCCGGCCGGTTTTTTTCCAATTCAGCCCGGTATGCGTATCAGGGATATGATTTGGATGCAAAACCGGTGGCAACCAAGACATACCCCGCCTACACCATGGCGGGAGCGGCATTGAGCCATGCATGGCAGCAGTTTTTGTTCAAGATGGAACTGGCATATAAGTTTGGATTTGCCTTGCAGGGAAATGATGCAGACGGGCTTTTTCGGGTTGAAAAAAAAGACGTGATTGATGCTGCAATCGGTGTTGAATACAATGCAAATGATCGATACCAAATGAGTGTGGAGCTGTCCAACCGGCATATCCGTTCAGGGGGATCAGGCCTGACACAAGATTGTGATGAAAAAGATTCGGCTTTTTACTATATGTTTCAAAAAGATTTTTTAAATCAGACCTTGGATTTTGAGTATAACTTTTATTGCCATGTCCAAAAAAAAGACAGGTTCCATCGGTTTCAACTCACCTATGACCTGACTGACAGCCTTGAAATAATAGCTGATTATACCGTTTTCAATGCCAGGGATAAAGACAGCCTGATGTGGCAATATCAAAAGGAAGACCGCATCAGCCTTGAAATTAAAAGCTTTTTTTAAAGTCCGTCGACTTGTCGACTTGTCAGATCAGCTCATACTTTTCAGCAAAGGCAACTGCTTCTCCCCGTCTTTTCACATTGAGTTTTGCAAAAATACGACCTGCATACCACCTCACGGTATTGACCGAAAGAAAAAGAGTGTCGGCTATATCCTGGTTTGAGCCTCCTTTTTTCATCAATTTGAGAACTTCGATTTCACGGTCATTAAACGTCTCTTTAAATTCATTGATCATCACAGATCTAAGTTCACAACTGCCTTTGGGACGGTCAATATATTTTTTCAGATACTCCGGCAATATCCCCCGCTTCAAAGCTTGTTTGAACAAGGTCAGAATAGCTTCCCCTTCGTCAATATAAACCCTTACCTGACCTTGTTTTTCAGAAAGCACAAATGCTTTTTTTAAAATTTTAAGGGCATTATCCATATCATTTTCCACATGATATGCAATCGCCTTAAGGACGTAACATTCAATCAACCGCCCGTTTCCCTTGACCGGCAGATCCTCCCGGATCATGGCGTCAGTGATCCCATGTACATGTCTGGTCTGCTTTTTGCAAAGCCAATACCTGCAAAGGCTGAGATACAGATGATATTTATGATAGGGAATTGCCAGATCCTGATCCAATTCCAGGTTCTGATCTAATTGCAGGTACTGCAGGTTTATCTTCCTGATAAGCTCTTGGGCATCATCCATATTCCCCTGGGCGATCTGCATTCGAATTTCGTATGCCCTTGACATGAACTCTCCCCATGTAGAACTCACCCTGGCAGCCTCAATGGAAACCGCCATTGCTTTTTCTGATTCCTCATGGTTTTCGTCCGCCGCAAGAATCCTGGCATATTCCAGGTTGCCCAAAAAAATGATTTCAACATACTCATTGTTTCTGGCAAGGTATAATCCTTTTTTGCATGCTTTCAATGCCTCTCCGATCTCATTTTGTTCCCGCAGGATATCGGCCTTTAGGATATAAAGAAACCCGTATTCCGGCACAAGCGTTTCCCCGTATCGCTTCTTTCCTTTTTCAATGGTTGTGTCGATAAAAGAAAATGCCATATTCAGCTTCCCCATAACACAGAGAATATCGGCATAGCTGATGGCCCTTAAAGCAGGAATATCATCTCCTTGTGATATTTTTTTGATATATTCATATGCAGATCCGATATCACCGCTATACTTCATGGAAAGCCCCAGGACAAGCTCTCCCATTTCACGGACCAGGCCCTCTTTTTCCGGCAGGGCCTGAAGACACTCTTTCATCTCTTTGATGCTTTTTTCAAATTCCCCGGTCTGGTAGAAATAGCGATACCCTTTTATCAGGGAAAGAAATCCTGACACGGTTTTATCTTTTTTGAAAACCTCCCGGCCAAGGAGACCAACGGATTCAAAATCACCGGCAAGGACATTCAGCCACACCGAATAACTGCACAACTCAGGATTATTGCTGACGATGGTTTCAGGCAGACGCTCAATAAGAGTTTTCAAAACAAATCCGCCGGACCGGCTGAACAGCTCAGGCGCATTTTGCCCAAGCAGGTCTGCTGCAGCCCTGTAATTTTTTGCCAGCACTCCATGATGAAACGCTTCGCTCACCCCCCCTTGATCCTTCAGCCAGACAAAAGCATTTGCATGGAGATGCTTTACCTTGCCGGGATCTTTTTCCATGAGATGCTTCAAGAGAAACTCTCTGAACAGATGGTGATAACGGAACCACTCCCTGTTGTTATCCAATGGAATCAGAAAAAGGTTATTCTGCTCCATGGCCATCAGAATTCTGCGGCTGTCGGGATTTGTTGTCACAGCCCGGCACAATTCGGAGCAGAATCTTTCCAGGATCGAGATCTTAAGCATGAAATTTTTGATCTCATCCCCAAGGCCGGACAAAACCTCCTCAACCAGATAATCAATTATATACCTGTGACTTCCGGTAAAATCATCTATAAATGACCGCTTATTCTTCTGTTCCTTCATCGACAGAATCGCAAGCACAAGTCCTGCAATCCAACCTTCGGTTTTCTTTGTGAGAGAAACAACATCTTTTTGGGTCAGGTCAAGACCATGGATTTTGTTCAGCAGATCTTCGGTTTCATGAGTATTAAAACGAAATTGCAGGGCATTTATCTCAACCAGTTTTCCCGACAACCGGAATTTTGAAATTGAAAGCCGGGGAGCTTCCCTGCCTGCAATGATCATCCGCATATTGGACGGCAGATGATCCATTAAAAATTCCATCCCTTCATGGATTTTTCCATCTGAGATAACATGAAAATCATCCAGAACAAGGGTGAATTTTGTTCCCTCTGCGGCAATCTCATTGATCATTTCGATCAGAATGTTTTCAATTAAAGATGTTCCGGAAGATTTGATCTGTTCCAGTGAATTTTGACCGCAACGGTTCAAAACAGATGCAACCGCCGTGATCATATACCTCCAGAAAACATTGGGAATATTTTCACTTTGTTCAAGGGAAACCCATGCCACAAGGGTTTTGCAATGTTCCACCCATTCACTGAGCAATGTGGTTTTCCCGAATCCCGCAGGAGCGGAGAGGATCACAATAGAACTGTTTTCATCAATAAGACGGCGGATTCTTTGACGTGATACAACGGCATCAGCCTTAAATCCGGGAATATGAAATTTTGTTGTAAGCAGTTGCATATTATCAATTCAGGGAATCGTCCTTTATATGCATTCTTTTATACCGCTTATTCTCCTGTAATCTGATTTTCCTCAACCTGATTTATGTCAATCGGATTTTCCAGGCCTTGGGAATCATCCGACAAAAGAGACTGCTCTTTTTCAATAAACTTGATATTCACATGATCCTCAGTCACATCTGAAATTTCCAACCCAAACGAATCAAAGGTTTTCAGCATGACGGCATCGGCAAACTGAGAAGATCGCCCCTTATAAAAGACCTCCATTATCGCATAACTTGATCCATTCTCTTTGGGCTGCATGTTTTCAATCCCAGGTATTTGTTTCAATCGTTGCTTTAATGCGATAAACCGCGGCAGAAACTGAGCCCCTTCCATCCTGACATCAAAGGTATGCTCTTTTCTCAAATTCCGGGTCCAGTATTCATTGATTTTGTCACCCAGATCCCTGGCTGACAAACGGGCGGCCTTAACAAGCGCCTGAACATTTCCTTGCTGTGCCATATTGTTTTTAACCACGGCCTGTAATTGTGAGTTAATAACTTTTTGTCCGGTTTCAAGGTTATATCCTTCAAGATTTATTTCGGCATGAAAGGTTTTTTCATCACCCATTCGGTTAATGGCTTCTGATGCAACGGCTTTGCCGAAAACAATCATGTCGGCTTTCATTTCTTTGCCAAGCTTTCTGGCTGCTGCCGTGTCGTAAATGGAATCAAACCTGATATTATACAAAGAAGGGTCGGGACGGTCCTTGCCATTGCCAATAATAATAAATCTGTCTTGCTCCCCCGTCATTTCGGTTATAATCGTTTGTTCTGCAACAGACTGATAAGGAATGGGATTTTTCCCCCACCAATATTTTGGCAGAAGATCAGACGGGGTTTTTTCCGCAATAAAAAACAGGATCACGGGTTTATCCTGACTTGCATTGAGTATCCCGGCATTGGTCAATGTTTTTTCAAGTCGTGCAAGATCGACTTTGGACTCAACCCCCACCAGATAATAGTCATTGCTCTCAATGCCGCCAAGCACCCGATATGTAACAATATAATCCGACGTATGGGAAAGCACCCGGTCGTAAAAAAAATCAAGGTTGGCAGCAAAAATTTGTCTGGATACAAGTTCGGCAAAGGCATTTTGCAGAGCAACTTCCAGGGCATCTGATACTGCTTTCTGCCTGGCCTGCTGAAGATTATTATCAATCACCATGCTTCTGGCTGTGGTCACACCCGTTAAAACCCCGGAATCTTTTGCAGCAAAGCATATTGACATACTGATGCTGCTGATGAATAAAACCATGAAACCGACAGCTGCTGTTTTCTTAAACATCCTTTTCAAACCTTTCTTTCAATGGCATAGTCTGCAACCAGACATAAGAATTCTTTGGATGGACACTCTTCAAAATAATCAAGGCAGGCTTTTGCTTTTTTTATATGATCTTGTGCCCGATTTTCAGTATATTCTATTCCCTTATACGCAACCAGTTTTTGTTTGAGTTTTTCAAACTGATCCAAATCAAATTTTGTCTCGGCTATGGCATCTTTTATCCACGCCTTATCCTCTGGAGAAGCGTTGGCAAGAGTGTGGATCAGCGGCAGGGTCAGCTTTCCCTCCCGCATGTCCGCCCCTGGATTTTTTCCCAGTTGCTTGGCGCTTGCCGTGTAATCCAAAAGATCATCAGCCATCTGAAAAGCCATTCCCAAATGAAACCCGTATTGGTTCAATGCCTCTTGTTTTTCTTTTGGTGCCTTGGCAAGAATGGCACCGCTTTGACAGGCGCCCTGAATCAGAACTGCTGTTTTTCTTTCAATAATCTCAAGATATTCATGTTCTGAAAGATCTGATTTCCCTTTTTTTCCCAGCTGGTCGATTTCCCCCTGGGACATGTCCCTGGTAATTTTTGCAATGATACTGATGATATCCGGTTCTCGTGTCTTTGCCGCAATTTCAAGAGCCCTGGCCAAAAGAAAATCTCCTGTCAGCACCACTTTGGCTGCAGACCATTTGGTGTGGGCGGCTTTTTTCCCGCGCCTGATATCAGCCTCATCCACCACATCATCGTGTAACAGGGTAGCAGCATGAAGATATTCAAAAATTGTGGAAAATACTATTTCGAATTCATCATGATAACCGCAAAGCCTGGCACTGTGAATCATCAACAGCGGCCTTAACCGTTTTCCGCCGCTGAACAGAAGGTGGGATGCAATCTGTCTTACCAGTTCCAGGTTTGGATTCAAATGATGTTCAAGCGCGATTTCAATTTTTTCAAGATCAGTCGCCACCATTTCAACAAGTCTTTGCTTTATCCCTTTTGTCATGCAATCTCCCCGGCAATATCATATTCAAAAGCATCTGTAATTCTTACCTTAACAAAGGTGCCGATTTCAAGCTTGTCTGCATAAATAAATGTCATTCCGTCAACCTCCGGGGCCTGGAACATTGTCCTGCCAATGTAAACGCCTTGTTCCGGGCTTTCTTCCACAAGAACTTCAAAGGTCTTGCCCACATAGCGTTCATTCACTGATTCTGAAATTTTGGCCTGTTCCGCCATGATCAGGTCATGTCTTTTTTTTGCAATTTCAGCACAAACATGATTTTTTAACAGATGAGACTTTAAGTCCTGGGAATCAGAATAGGTGAACACACCCAAGTGATCAAACCGGATATCCTTGATAAACGTCATCAGCGTCTCAAAATCCTCTTGTGTTTCACCCGGAAACCCCACGATAATAGTGGTTCTTAAGGCAGCATCAGGATCAATTGCCCGGATGGTTTTAAACAGGGCATACAGATCTTCACGCGTATAGGGGCGTCCCATTTTTTTCAATATGCCTGACGAGGCATGCTGGACTGGAACATCATAATAAGAACAGATGTTTTTATGCTGTTTTACCGCCTGTATAATGGGTTGTGTAATTGTTTCAGGATGGGTATACAAAAACCGTATCCAGGCATGGTCTTTTTCAACAGTGCTGGCCAAAGCCCTGAGAACCTGTTCAAACCCTGTATCATCCTCAAGGTCCCGACCGTAATCCGTTGTGTTTTCAGCGGTCAGGATAATTTCTTTAACGCCTCTTAAAACAAGATCCCTGGCTTCTTTACAGATATCATCCAATGGCCTTGAGCGCTGGATACCGCGAAGCTTGGGGATAATACAATAGGTACACGTCCGGTTGCACCCTTCTGAGACCTTGATATAGGCATAATCTTTGGTGATCAGTTCTCTTGGTTCAAAACTGTCCTGGAACGCTCTTGTGCTTGGATCTGGAAAAAGGGTCAAAGGCTTTGTTTGTTTGTTTTCAACCACATCCACAATTTGGTCACACGCGGCAGTCCCTATAAACGCATCCACTTCAGGCAGGGTGGACAACAGATCTTTGTCATCCTTATACCGCTGGGCAAGGCATCCGGTTGCAATTAGCCGCTCACACTTTCCCGTTTGCTTGAATGTTGCCATTTCCAGAAGAACATCAACAGCCTCTTGAGAGGCTGTTGATATAAATCCACAGGTGTTGACAATGATCACCCGGGCGCAGGACGGGTCATCAGTTACACTGTGACCCGCCGCCACAAGTTTTCCCAGCATTATTTCACTGTCAACCTGGTTCCTTGAGCATCCAAGATTTTCAAGGAAAACAATCATATTGATTTGGCCATCAGGTCTCCGAGTTGTTTGGAGAATCTTGCAGGATTGTCCAGCTTGCCGCCTTCGCTGATAACGGCAATATCAAACAGAAGATCACTATAGTCTTTTAATACCGGGTTGGTGGTGTCGGTCTCAAAAATTTCTTTCATCTTGCCCATGACCGGATGATTCACATTGACTTCCATCACCCGTTTCTGGTCAGGAGTTTTCTGGCCCGAGGCTTTCATGATTTTTTCCATGTATGCGCTCATGCCCCAGTCATCGCCGGACAGGCAGGAAACCGAATCTTTAAGCCGGTTGGAAACCACAACATCCTTGACCTTTGCTTCAAGCTTTCCTTTGAGAAAAGACAAAAGGGCTGAGTATTCGTTTTTCTTTTCATCATCAACTTTATCCAGATCAAGATCCCCTTTTTCCGCACTCTTGAGTTTTTTCTCCTTGTACTCGGGCAGGGACTGAGTGACCCATTCATCAATTGGGTCAACCATTAAGATGACTTCATAATCCTTTGCTTTCAAGGATTCTAGCAAAGGAGAATTCATAAGTGATGTCAGGCTTTCACCGGTCAGATAATAAATTTCTTTCTGGTCTTCCTGCATATTTTCAATATATTCATCTAGGGTGATATATTTGCCGTCCGACTTGGTGGTTTTGTATCGTAAAAGAGATGCCAGTTTTTCCTTGTTTTGAAAATCCGTGGGAATACCGGCTTTCAGGGCCTGGCCAAACTCAACATAAAATTCTTCATATTTTTCTTTTTCCATGCCTTCCAGAACGGAAAAAATCTGTTTCACAAGGTTTTTGCGGATGTTTCGAACCAGGCGGTCTTCCTGAAGAATCTCACGGCTCACATTCAGGTTCAAATCCGGGGCATCCACAACTCCCTGGACAAATCCCAGGTATTCGGGCAACAGTTCCTTGCAGTCATCCATGATAAAGACGCGCTTGCAATACAGCTGCATTCCATTTTTTCTTTCCGGCCGGAACATATCCATGGGCGCTTTGGACGGCAGATACATCAAAACATCGTATTCGGTTACGCCCTCAAATTTTTTATGGATGACCTCCATGGGCTTGTCCCAGTTGTGGCTGATGTGTCTGTAGAACTCCTCATGCTCTTCATCGGTCACATCCTCTTTGGATTTTGACCAGATGGCTTTCATGGAGTTCAGGGTCTCGTCTTTTTTGACTTTTTTAAAGGTATCCCCAATGGGTTTGCCGTCTGAATCTTTAATGATTTCATTTTCAGGAAGGGGTTCGTTTTTTTCAACTTCCATGATCACAGGATAGGTCACAAAATCAGAATGTTTTTTCACAATATGCTGGATGGTATAGCTTTCTGTGAAATCCTGGTCCCCGTCTTCAGTTGCTTTTAAATGAAGGGTGATGGTTGTGCCGCGATTTTCTTTTTCTATCTCCTGAACCGTGTACGATCCCTTGCCGTCCGATTCCCATCGAACACCCATGTCCTGGCCGGGAGCCTTTGTATCCAGCGTGACCGTGTCAGCCACAATAAATGCCGAATAAAACCCCACACCAAACTGACCGATCAGTTCAGGGGAAAGAGTGTTTTCTTTTTTGGAATTTTCAAGCGCCTTCATAAACGCGGCCGTTCCTGACTGGGCAATGGTTCCGATATTGTCATTAACCTCTTCCAGAGTCATTCCGATTCCGTTATCGGAAATCTGGAACGTCTTGTTTTCAGAATCCAGGGAGATCCGGATATGATAATCATTGTCATCGGCAAACAGATCCGGGTCTGTCTGTTCTTTGAATTTTGCCTTGTCAATGGCATCAGACGCATTTGAAATCAGCTCCCGAACAAATATTTCCCTGTTGGAATACAAAGAATTGATAATCAGGTGTAACAGCTGCTGCACCTCGGTTTTAAATTGATGTGTCTCTTTTGTTCCCATGTTTACTCCTGTTTCTTAATTATCATTTAGGTATAAATTATTTTTTCATAATAATTGGTGCAAAAAGTAAAATGTCAAGGCGGGTCAGGGGTATTTTCACCTGTGCAAACAAACCCTGGGTCTCCCTCCAAAGTTTTGCCATGGCAGATTCAAAACAAATCAACATATTGAATTTTTTGCAGATACCTGTTATTAAAAAACTTTAAATTTTAAGGGATATAGCAACATGCATTATGAAGGTATGATGATACGGCCGCCAAGTGAGGCCAACAGTATTTTATTACAGGTCACCTTGGGCTGTTCCCATAATAAATGTACATTCTGCGGTACATTCCGGGAAAAACGATTTAATATCAAAAAAGACGATATTATTTTTGAAGATATTGAGTTTGCAAGAAAATACTGCCAGAGACAAAACCGGTTGTTTATATGCGACGGGGATGCCATGATCGTTCCCCAGAAAAGACTGGTCAAAATTCTCAAACAGATAAAAGACCGGCTGCCCTGGGTGGAAAGAGTGGGGCTGTATGCCAACACCAAAGGGATTGGCATGAAAACCGACGAACAATTAAAACAGCTGCATGATCTTGGGGTAAAAATAGCTTATATGGGGCTTGAATCAGGGGATGACCAAGTCTTAAAGGATATAGTAAAAGGTGCGGATTCCGCTAAAATGATCAAAATGGGAAAACGGGTTAAAGCATCCGGCATTAAATTGTCCGTCACTGTTATTATTGGTATCGGGGGCAAAAAAAGATCTGAAATCCATGCCAGCGAAACCGGAAGGGTCCTGTCTGCAATTGATCCTGATTTTGTGGGGGCGTTAAGTCTTATGCTGACTCCCGGCACTGAACTTCATGATCAGTATGAAAGAGGAGAGTTTGAACTTATAACCCCAAAGCAAATGCTTGAAGAACTGGGTCTGATGTTTGCTTCAACCCATCTTTCAAACGGATTTTTCCATGCAAACCATGCTTCCAACTATCTTCCAATCCGGGCGAAACTGCCCGAAGAAAAAGAACAAACCCTTGAACTGATTTCACAGGCCCTTAATGGAAAACTGGCACTTAGACCGGAATCCATGAGAGCTTTGTAACACAAAATTATTTTACAGGAGAAACACACGATGGCCCAAGCCGAAACAAATCTTGATCAGTTAACCGTAAACACTATCCGGACACTTTGCATGGATGCGGTTCAAAAAGCAAATTCCGGACATCCGGGCGCACCCATGGGCTTAGCGCCTTCGGCATATGTTTTGTTCAAACGCTTTTTAAAGCATAACCCCAAAAATCCCGCCTGGATTGACAGGGACCGCTTTGTGCTGTCCGGCGGTCATGCATCTTCTCTGCTTTACAGCCTTCTGTACCTGTTTGGTTACGGGCTTGAACTGGATGACCTGAAAAATTTCAGACAATGGAAATCCAGAACCCCGGGACATCCTGAATACGGCGACACTCCCGGGGTGGAAACCACAACAGGCCCTCTGGGCCAGGGAATTGCCAATGCTGTGGGCATGGCTATTGCCGAACGTCATCTTGCCGCACGATTTAATATGGAAGAAACAGAATTGATCAACCACCACACTTATGTGATGTGCGGTGACGGTGATTTGATGGAAGGGGTTGCCCTTGAATCCATTTCCCTTGCAGGACATCTGGGGCTTGGAAAACTGATTCTTTTGTATGATGACAATTCCATTACCATTGAAGGAAAAACCGACATTGCATTTACAGAAGATGTCGGAGCAAAATTCAAAAGCCAGAACTGGCATGTGGTTACGGTTGAAGACGGCAACGACCTGGATGAAATTCAAAAAGCCATTCAGGCCGGTAAAGACGCG
Organism: Desulfobacula toluolica Tol2; assembly: GCF_000307105.1. Classification (NCBI taxonomy): domain Bacteria; kingdom Pseudomonadati; phylum Thermodesulfobacteriota; class Desulfobacteria; order Desulfobacterales; family Desulfobacteraceae; genus Desulfobacula; species Desulfobacula toluolica. Next base: position 5,097,083 of record NC_018645.1, on the reverse strand, counting down.
GTTGCCCGCCCCACCCTTGTACAGATAAAAACCCACATTGCCTATGGCAGCCCGAGCAAACAGGATAGCTCGGATGCCCATGGTTCACCCCTTGGCGAAGAAGAAATAAAACTGGTCAAACTGTTTTACGGAGTGCCTGAAGACAAAAGCTTTTATGTCCCTGAAGAGGTTCTGGAAAACTGCAGAAAAGCCCTGAACTATGGAGAAGGGTTTGAACGAACCTGGCAGGAAATTTTTGATGAATACAAGATTGAATACCCTGAGCAGACAGCTGAGTTTGTAGACGCCATCAGTGGATTTTTAACCCAGGGCTGGGATGCCAAGATTCCTCAGTTTAATCCTGAAGACGGCCCTGTTGCCACACGGGCTGCATCAGGCCAGGTATTGAACGCCATTGCAGAAAATCTGCCAACATTAATGGGCGGGTCCGCAGACCTTGCTCCTTCAAACAAAACCTATCTTAACTGCTCAACCGATTTTCAAAACCAAGCCCGGGACGGTCGTAACATCCGGTTCGGCGTTCGCGAACATGCCATGGGCGGCATTATGTCCGGCATGTATCTTCATTCCGGCATCCGGCCCTTTGGCGGAACCTTTCTGGTGTTTGCCGACTATATGCGCCCTGCCATCCGTGTGGCCACCTTGATGAACCTGCCGCTGATTTATGTGTTTACACATGACAGCGTGGCTGTAGGAGAAGACGGCCCCACCCACCAGCCGGTTGAACACCTGGCATCGTTGCGGGCCATCCCGGGCCTTACCGTTGTCAGACCGGCCGATGCCAATGAAACAGCCTTTGCCTGGAAAAAGGCCCTGGAAACGCTTGATTCGCCAACTGCATTGATCCTGAGCCGTCAAAAGCTGCCGACCCTGGATGTATCCCAGCGGGACGGTGAATTTCAGTACGGGGCATATACGGTAAAAGCCATATCAGATCCTGAAATGATTCTCATTGCCACAGGATCTGAAGTCCACATTTGTGTGGAGGCTGCCCAAATTCTTGAAGAAACTCACAACATCAAAGCAGCCGTGGTATCCATGCCGTCCTGGGAATTGTTTGAAAAAGCACCTGCCGCCTACAGGGAAAGAATTCTGCCGTCCGGTGTGACAAAAAGAATAGCTGTTGAAGCCGGTATCTCCATGGGATGGGAAAAATATACAGGCACGGAAGGAACAATCATCGGGATTAATAAATTCGGGGCATCCGCACCCGGTTCAACCGTTCTGCATGCCTATGGATTTTCTCCGGAAAATATCGTTAAAAACGCTCTTGACCTGTTAAAATAATCCGCGTTCAAGAATTACCCTGTTAAATGATTACCCCGGCCCGGTGCTGAAACCTGGTTTCAACATCGGGCCGGAATCGCAAAAGGAGGTTGATGATGCAGATCAGCGTCAAAACAAATGCCCGAACCCAGATGGTTGATATTACGTCCCAGGTTCGGGATGCGGTAATAGAATCCGGGATAAAAGACGGCCTTGTCCATGTATTTTCCATGCATACAACAGCAGCTGTAACCATCAATGAAAATGCAGACCCTGCCGTTGAAACCGATATTTTAAATACCATCAACAAGGTGATTCCCTGGGATGACCATTTCAAACACATGGAAGGCAATTCTGCGGCACACATAAAGGTCAGCCTGTTCGGGCCGTCGGAAATCATCCCACTGGAAAACGGCTCACTTGTCCTTGGAACCTGGCAGGGGATCTATTTTTGTGAATTTGACGGCCCGAGAAACCGGAAGGTGAATATCAAAATCATCTGATAACTATGCAGATGCCTTGTTTTTGCTGGCAAGGCCAATCTATTCGACTTTTGTTCTGATATCAGTAAATCATCTTTGCCACCGGTGTAAGACGGTATTTAATCATTCCCGGCCTCGGCAATAATATCGCTTAAGGAGTAAAATTAACTTCAGGCCAATGAAGTTATTATTTTTATCAAATGTCCGGTCAAATGTCCGGCCTGAAAAGAACTAACTTGCCAAAATTACACAAATTATGTTATCTAAACAGGTTGAATTTACAAAGGCAGGATGCAACGATGATCCGGGTTCGGCCCGGATTATTTATATCAATACATAAGGTTAACAGGTGTAAATTTTTATGAAAGCATTATTAGCCCTTGAAGACGGCAGAATTTTTCCCTGCAGAAGTTTTACCGGACCTGGTGAAGCAACAGGAGAAGTTGTTTTCAATACCAGCATGACAGGATATCAGGAAATCCTGACCGACCCCTCCTACCATGGCCAAATGGTCACCATGACTTATCCGTTGATTGGAAATTACGGTGTCTGCCCAGAGGATATTGAATCCGACAGGATTCAGGCGGCGGCATTTATTGTAAAAGAATACCAGGATTTTCCCAGCAATTTCAGATCCAGAGGAACCCTGGCAGATTATCTGATCAAAGGCCATGTGCTGGGTATCCACGATCTGGACACAAGGGCCCTGGTGAGGCACATCAGAAAATCCGGGGCCATGCGTGCTATTATCTCCACCTCGGATTTTGATCCAGCTTCCCTGGTTCAAAAGGCCGTTCAGATACCTTCCATGCAGGGCAGCGATCTTGTGGAAAAAGTCACCACAAAAAAACCCTATTTCTGGAAATATAACCAGCCGGATTATATTGATACCAATAAATTGAATGACCCTTTAATCTGGCGGTTCAGGGGCAAGAAACATTGTGTTGTGGCCCTTGATTTCGGCATAAAATACAATATTATCCGGTGTCTGGAAAAAGCAGGATGTGAAGTCCTTGTGGTTCCTGCCAGGACGGATGCAGATATCATCAAGAGTCTCAGGCCAGAAGGTGTTTTTCTGTCCAATGGTCCCGGAGACCCCGAACCTGTGACTTATGCTGTTGACACCATAAAGGCACTTCTTGGATTTGTTCCCATATTTGGAATTTGTCTGGGCATGCAGCTTTTAGGCATTGCCATGGGCGGAAAAACCATGAAAATCAAATTCGGTCACAGAGGAGGCAACCAGCCTGTTAAAAATCTTTCCACCAACAAGGTTGAAATCACCTCCCAGAATCATGGCTTTGCCGTGGATTTAAATACAATCGGCAAGGATCATTCCGTCATGACCCATATTAATTTGAATGAAGATTCCCTTGAGGGTCTTAGCAATGACACCATCAAGGCGTTTGCCGTACAATATCATCCAGAAGCATCCCCCGGCCCTCATGATTCAGCCTATCTTTTTAACCAATTTGCAAAAGTGATTGAAGATGCCAAAGCGTGAAGACATTAAAAAAATCCTGATTATTGGTGCAGGCCCGATTATTATCAGCCAGGCCTGCGAGTTTGATTACTCCGGCACCCAGGCCTGTAAAGCCCTGAAAGAGGAAGGGTATGAAGTCATACTGATCAATTCAAACCCTGCCACCATCATGACCGACCCTGAAACTGCCGACCGGGTCTATATTGAACCTGTCACACCTGAAACCGTTGCCAAGGTCATTGAAAAGGAACGGCCCGACGCCCTTTTGCCAACCCTGGGCGGCCAGACCGGTTTGAATACGGCCATTGAAGCTGCTAAAGCAGGTGTTCTTGAAAAATATAATGTGGAGATGATCGGGGCGTCTGAAGATGCCATTAACAAAGCCGAAGACCGGGAACTTTTCCGGGATGCCATGAATAAAATCGGCTTGAGAATCCCCAAAAGCGGTTTTGCCACCAATATGCATGAAGTGGAAACCGTTTCAAGGCGTATCGGCTTTCCCATCATTGTCAGGCCCAGTTTTACTCTTGGCGGAACCGGTGGAGGGGTGGCTTATAACATGGAAGAGGTTCTCAGTCTTTCAAAGTCCGGCCTTGACGCAAGTCTAATCACCCAGGTGATGCTGGAGGAATCCGTTCTCGGCTGGAAAGAGTATGAGCTGGAAGTGATGCGGGATCATGCCGATAATGTTGTGATCATCTGTTCCATTGAAAATGTTGATGCCATGGGAGTACACACTGGTGATTCCATAACAGTGGCCCCGGCCCAGACTCTTTCGGACAAGGAATACCAGAAGCTTCGGGACGCGTCCATCGCCATTATCAGAGAAATTGGTGTGGATACGGGCGGATCCAATGTCCAGTTTGCCGTTAATCCGGAAAACGGGGATATTATTGTGGTGGAGATGAACCCGAGGGTGTCCAGAAGTTCGGCTCTTGCTTCCAAAGCCACGGGATTTCCCATTGCGAAAATTGCAGCCAAACTTGCGGTTGGATATACTCTGGATGAAATTACCAATGATATCACCGGAGAAACCCTGGCCTGTTTTGAACCGTCCATTGACTATTGCGTGGTCAAAATTCCCAGGTGGACCTTTGAGAAATTTCCTGAAACCGAAGATGTTTTGACCACTGCAATGAAATCTGTGGGTGAAACCATGGCTATTGGCAGGACATTCAAGGAAGCCCTTCAAAAAGGGATACGGTCCCTTGAAATAGGCAGGGCCGGTTTTGGCGGAGATGGAAAAGATCCGCTGCCCGGAAGTGTTGCGGGCAATGAACTGGAGTACAAGCTGTCCACGCCCAATTCCCAGCGTCTGTTCTACCTGAAATATGCCATTGAACACGACATGCCCATTACCATGATCTATGAAATGACCGGCATTGACCCCTGGTTTCTCAACCAGATGAAGCAGATCGTGGATCTTGAAAAACAGATTCTGCTTGCCGGCAAAGACCTTCCCAGGGATTTGTTTGAAAAAGCGAAAAAATACGGGTTCTCGGATGTGCAGCTGGCATACCTGACAAAGCTGACGGACAAACAGATTGAGCAGACCCGAAAAGACCTTGGCATCGTTCCGGTGTACAAACTTGTGGATACCTGTGCCGCAGAATTCAGGGCTGCCACGCCCTATTATTATTCAACCTATGAGACAGAATGTGAAGCCAGGGTGTCGGACAGGAAAAAAGTCATTATCCTGGGTGGCGGCCCCAACCGGATAGGGCAGGGCATTGAATTTGACTACTGCTGTGTTCACGCCTCGTTTGCCCTTCGAGAAGAAGGCGTGGAGTCTATCATGGTCAACTCCAATCCTGAGACTGTTTCCACGGACTATGACACCTCTGACAAGCTCTATTTTGAACCCCTGACCCGTGAAGATGTGCTGCACATTGTTGAAAAGGAAAAACCATACGGCGTTATTGTTCAGTTTGGCGGCCAGACTCCCCTGAACCTTGCTTCGGATCTTCAAAAAGCCGGTGTTCCCATCATAGGAACCAGCCCGGACAGCATTGACCGGGCCGAAGACCGGGATCTTTTTCAGGAGATGCTCAACAAACTGGGACTGAGGCAGCCTGAAAACGGAATTGCCTTCAGCTATGAAGACGCACAGCGAGTGGCAAGGGATATCGGTTATCCTGTCATGGTTCGGCCTTCTTTTGTTCTGGGCGGCCGTGCCATGAAAATCGTATATGATGAAAGTGATCTTGAAGAATATTTTGATCTGGCAGTCCAGGCGTCTCCAGACAAGCCTGTCCTTATTGACAAGTTTCTTGAAGAAGCTTTTGAGCTGGATGTGGATGTGATCTCGGACGGCGAAAAAACCGTTATCGGCGGCATGATGGAGCATATTGAAGAGGCTGGTATTCATTCGGGCGATTCTGCCTGTGTGCTGCCGCCCTATTCTATTTCCCAAACCCATATTGATGAAATGGCAGATGCTGCGCGGGCCATTGCCAAAGAACTCAATGTCAGGGGCCTGATGAACATCCAGTTCGGTATTATGAATGACACGGTCTATATTATTGAGGTCAACCCGAGGGCTTCGCGAACCATTCCCTTTGTCTCCAAAGCCATTGGCGTTCCTCTGGCCAAGCTTGCCACAAAAGTCATGCTGGGAAAAACCCTTGATGAACTGGGCATTACCAAAGAAGTGATTCCTCACTATTATTGTGTCAAGGAAGCTGTTATGCCTTTTGATCGGTTTGACAATGTTGATCCGGTGCTTGGGCCTGAAATGAAATCCACGGGTGAAGTGATGGGGATTGACAAGGATCTGGGTGCTGCCGTTGCCAAAGCCCAGCTTGCAGCAGGACAAAAGCTTCCCACTGAAGGCACGGTTTTTATCAGTGTTCAGGACAAGGATAAGGCTGCGGCCCTGCCGGTTGCCAGAAGTTTTCATGAAATGGGATTCACCATCATGGCCACAAGGGGAACGTCAAGCTTTCTTGAAGAGAACAATGTTCCCGCAAAGCTGATCAAAAAAGTATCGGCAGGCCGTCCCCATGTTGTGGATGCCGTTAAAAATAATGAAATTCAGTTGATTTTAAACACTGGTGCATCCAGCCAGACCAAACAGGACGGATATGAAATCAGGCGGGCCGCCATCAAGTATAAGATTCCTTATGCCACGACAACGGACGGAACTAAGGCCATTTGCAGTGCCATTGAGGCCCTGAAAAAAGAAGGCCTGTCTGTAAAGCCCATTCAAGATTATCACCTGGAAAACAAGCATGCATGATTTAATGATAAAACAAGAAAGACCCAAAGATGAATGTGGGGTATTCGGGTTGTATAAACATCCCGAAGCGGCCAAAATAACCTATTTCGGCTTGTATGCCCTCCAGCACAGGGGGCAGGAGAGTGCAGGCATCTCAGTTAACCGGGGGGTTGATGATGCGATTTTTTCTCATAAAGGCATGGGCCTTGTGCCTGAAATATTCAACATGGAGGATCTGGAAAGAATTGAAGGCGGCTCTGCCATAGGCCATGTCCGGTATTCCACCACAGGGGATTCAGTATTGACCAATGCCCAGCCCTTTGTGGCAAACCACAGGCACAGATCCTATGCCGTGGCACATAACGGGAACCTGGTGAATGCCCATATTCTTAAAGAAGAGCTGGAAGAGCAGGGCTCCATCTTTCAGACCACCATGGATTCTGAGGTTTTTTTGCACCTGTTTATCAAGAACCTTATCAAAGGGGATTATGAGAGTGCGATTTTAAAGGCGGTTTCAAAAATTGAAGGGGCCTATTCCATGGTCCTTTTAACCTGCAAGGGTGAAATCATCGGCATAAAAGACCCCAACGGATTCAGGCCCCTGGCCCTTGGAAAACTCAACGGCCATTATGTGTTGGCCTCAGAGACCTGTGCCTTTGATTTGATCCAGGCCGAATTCATCCGGGAGCTTGATCCCGGAGAAATCGTCATCATTAATGAAGACGGTATCAGAAGCATCAGACATCCCAAGGCTGCCGAGCATAAATCTTTGTGCATCTTTGAATATATTTATTTTGCCAGACCCGACTCCACTATTGACGGAAAAAATGTCTATGAGATGAGAAAAGCCCATGGAAGGCGGCTGGCCCAGGAAGCACCTGTGGAGGCCGATCTTGTCATGCCGTTCCCGGATTCGGGCAATTACGCGGCCATCGGGTATGCAAAAGAATCGGGCATTCCCTTTGAAATGGGCATGATTCGCAACCATTATGTTGGGCGAAGTTTTATACAGCCCACCCAGTCCATGCGGGATTTTGCCGTCCGGGTGAAACTCAACCCGGTCAGGGAATTGATCAAAGGCAAGGATATTATTATTATTGAAGATTCCATTATTCGCGGCACCACTGCAAAGACCCGGGTTAAAGCACTGCGGGAGCTTGGGGTAAAAAAGGTTCATATGCGCATCTCCTGTCCTCCTCATAAATTTCCCTGTTATTACGGCATTGATTTTTCTTCCAAAGGAGAATTGATTGCCGCCCAAAAATCCGTGGAAGAACTTCGGGACTACCTGGGTCTTGATTCTCTGCACTACCTTTCCATTGAGGGCATGCTGGAAGCATCCGGGGTGAAAAACCCGGAGCAAAATTTTTGCAAAGCCTGTTTTGACGGAAACTACCCGGTTGCCTTTGATCCGAATTTTACCAAGCAGTGTATGGGGTAGATAATATGCAAAAACAAACCGTGGCATTTTCAAAAGATTCTTCCAACCTTTTCTTTCATATCCTGACCAGGTGCAACCTGTCTTGTACCCATTGTTATATCAACAGGGAACAGCACGGGGCCAACACCCTTGATATTGATACCATCAGGGACTGGCTCGCACTTTTTTCAAAAAAAGCCGCCCAGACCAATGTTATTTTCTTAGGGGGTGAACCTACTCTTCACCCGGATCTTCATCTGGCTGTCAAATCGGCAAAAGGCCTTGGATTTAAATCCATTACCATTGATACCAACGGATACCTGTTCCATGATATCCTGGATAAAATTTGCTGCGACGATATTGATTTTCTGTCGTTTTCTCTGGATGGTGCCACAAGGCATACCAATGATGCCATCCGGGGAGAGGGAACCTATGATACGGTTATGGAGGGTATTCAAAAAGCACGGGCCAGAAATTTTTCCTGCTCAATGATCTACACGGTGTCGGATCAAAATATTCATGAACTTGAGCTTATGCCGGATATTGTCAGGGGACTGGACATTGACCGCTTTTTTATCCAGGTGATCGGCATCAGGGGCAAATCCTCAAAAACGGATGGAAAGCTTCAGGTCTCAAAAGAAACCTGGCTGAACATTATTCCCGGGGTGGCGGAAACAATCGCGGCCCAGGGTATTATTGTGACCTATCCAAAGGTGTTTCTTGATGAGGATGAAACTTTTCAATGCGCCGGTCATGTGGCGGATAATTATTTTGTTTTTCCCAATGGCAGGGTATACCAATGCCCTGTCTGTGAAGATTTTCCTTTGCATTCTTATGAAATCAAACATAACAAACTGGTTGCCACACCAAAAATCAATGAAAAAGACCTGTTTGATCTTACCATTCCCGAAGGCTGTGTCATGAACAAAATGATCCAGCCCCAGAACCTTGCATATAATGAATCAGGTGATCCTGAACATAAGATTGCCTGCTGCATGCTCAAAGAGGAAATTTCCATTTAACGGCAGATAAAATTAACGATACAATCAAGCGACACAATCAAATAAATTGTATCGTTAATTTTTCAAGGCCATTGCCCCTGTTATTTCCTGGAAATAATCCATACTTAAAATATCCCTGGTTTTTCCGGCTGCCTTGAGGCTGCCATGGCTTAACACAAGAATTTTTTTGGCAATCATTAAGATTTCATCCATGCTGTGGGTTACATACAGAACCGGTATGGACAAATTGGTTGAAAGTCTTTTGATAAAAGGAAGCACTTCGTTTTTTCTTGCTTCATCAAGCGAGGCTAAAGGTTCATCCATGAGCAGGAGATAAGGGCTTGTCAGAAGGGCTCTGCCCATTGCCACCCGCTGCTTTTCACCTCCGGACAATTTTGCGGGCCTGCGGTTGAGAAGGCTTGAAAGGTCTAACAGGTCAACCACCTGGTCAATCTCTATATATCGCTCATCCACAGGCACTAATTTCATCCCATAGGTCAGGTTGGACATCACGGACAAATGCGGAAAAAGTCTTCCTTCCTGGAAAACATACCCGAACCGTCTTTTTTCAGGTGCAATATGAATTTTTTTGCCGGAATCGTAGACACATCGGTCATTTATAATAATGTGCCCGTTGTCAGGCCTGGTTAACCCGGCTATCATATTGATAACCGAAGTCTTGCCGGAGCCTGATCGTCCTAAGAGTGCTGTAATACCGATATCCGGGCATGAATACCTGACCTTGATTTCAAACTCTTTGTATTGTTTTGCAAGATTGATGTCAATCATGGTTTGACTAATCTCCTTTAACTATTTTGGATAGTTTCTGTGACAGATAATCTGATGCCATGAGGGCAAAAAATGCCGTTACAATGGAAATGATACACAGTCTCATGGCACCTGAGTCTCCATCCGGCATCTGGGTCATGGTATACAAAGCCAGTGGCAGGGTGCGGGTCTCACCTGGTATGTTTGATACAAAGGTGATGGTTGCACCAAATTCACTTAAACTTCTTGCAAAGGCCAGGATCATGCCGGTTAAAATTCCCGGAACGATCAATGGAAGGGTGATGGTGAAAAAAATTTTTATTTTGCCTGCGCCAAGTGTTTGGGCTGCATCTTCAAGGCCGGCATCAATGCCTTCCATTGAGAGTCTCACCGCCCGGACAAACAAGGGAAAGGCCATCACAGCAGATGCAAGGGCAGCTCCTTTCCAGTTAAAGGCAAAGCTGATCCCCGTAAGGTTAAAGAGTGCCTCACCCAGAACTCCTTTGCGGCCCATGCAGACAAGGAGAAAATATCCGGTTACCACAGGGGGAAGAACAAGGGGAATATGAATCAAACTGTCAAACAGGGCTTTTCCTGGAAATTTTTTTTTGGCAAGCAGCCATGCAGCAGCGATACCGGGACCAAAAGAAATAAACACAGCCCAGAAAGAGACCTTGAGACTCAGCAGCAAAGCCTCTATTTCAAAGGGTGTAAGTTTTAAAAAGGACATTATTTGACAAAAAATCCATATTTATTAAAAATTGCTTTTGCTTCAGAAGATTCCATAAAGTTGTAAAATGCCCGGGCGGTTTTGGTATCATTGCCCTTTACAATTGCGGCCTGGTAAGTCACAGGCGGATGGGAGTTTTCAGGAAAAATCCCCGCGACTTTAACCTTGTCTGTTATTGCAGCATCAGTGGCATAGACTATTCCCAGGGGGACCTCCTGACGTTCAACAAACACAAGGGCCGTGCGAACATCCTTTGCTCTCACAACTTTCGGGGCAATTTTATCCCACACTCCAAGATTCATTAGAGCCTGTTTGCCATAAATGCCGGCAGGAACATGATCCGGGTCACCCATGGCTAATTTTTCTGTGCCTATTATCGGCAAAAGATCAAAACCAGGATGAATATCAATTTTTATGTTGCTTGCCGCAGGTGCAATCAAAACAATCCTGTTGCCAAGCAGATCCCGGCGTGTTCCCTTTTCAATCAGGTGTTTATCATCAAGAAATGTCATCCATTTGGGATTTGCAGATATATAAATATTTGCCGGAGCGCCTGAAGCGATTTGCTTTGCAAGGGTTGAGGAAGATGCAAATGACGGTACAAACCTGCCGTATTCTTTTTGGGAAAACAACTGCCCTATTTCATCAACGGCATTGGTGGTTGATGCTGCTGCAAAAACCAGAATTTTGTTTGATTCTTTGGCAGTTGCCGGATGAAAAAATCCAAGGCTGATAATCATTATCAAAAGAAAAATAGCGGGAAAATTTTTGTTGGCCGTTTTTGAAAAAATCATTTTTATACCATCCTTCAATGTTATGAAATTAAAAAAAAACGTTCTAATGTTTTATGTGAAAGTCTTGAAAAATTCACACAGAAACTTTCAATCTTTGCTGTGGGTGAACCTGAACGAAAAATCAAGTCTGCCCATGGCGGTTGTTAAAAGCTTCTTTATAGTAATCATGTCTGCACACGTCAAGATATAATTGAAAGCTACATTTCATTTTTATTTTTTTAATATATATATTGTGGTATATTGAGTCTGGTTTGGGAAGAACAGGATAACAGCCTGAAAAAAAATCAATTTTATCAGCCATAACAGTAAGCAATTAAACATAAAAGCTAAGGAATCAAAAAAAAATCAGGAATCAAAAAATTCAGGATAAAAACATGAAATCAGTCAAATCCCCGGATATTATCTGCAGGTTAAAAGAAATTCGAAATAAAAAAAATTTTACACAGACACAACTGGCAGATCTTGTGGGACTGAAAAGACAGGCCATATATGATATGGAAGCGGGCCGATATTTGCCCAACACATCTGTGGCACTTAGGCTTGCAAGGGTTCTGGATACCAGTGTGGAAGATATTTTTTATGAAAAACTCCAGGAGCATCAACCCGTTGCTCTGGTTGATGAGCAGACCATAACCGACCCCCGGGTCAGTATTGCAAAGATACGCGACAAGCTTTATGCTTATTCTCTTTCCGGTAAAAATTCCATTATGGAGGAAATGAAGGCAGCCGACGGCCTTCTGGCGCCCGGCAACAACAGGGTGATGATTTTAAAATCCAATGAACAGCTGGAAAACACAGCCCTGCTTCTGGGGTGTGACCCTGCTTTTTCAATCCTTGGACACCACGTTCATAAAAACCGTACTGATGCAGCTCTTCATTGCCGCTTTGCATCAAGTAAAAAATCCATTTGTCAATTGGCTGACGGGTATACGCATATTGCAGGAATTCACATGCATGACACAGGTTCCATTGACGGCAATCAGGAGTTTATCCGTAAAGGATTGAAAAATTTTAAAGGTCTTCTTGTGGCCTTTGCTTTTTTTGAAGAAGGGTTGATGGTTGCCAGGGGCAATCCTTTTGACATCAGAAAACCAAGTGACCTTGCCCAAGATGGGATCTGTTTTGTAAACAGGGAAAAGGGCGCCGCACTCAGAACTCTTCTGGATGATTGTCTTTTAAAGTCAAATATCCCATTTTCCGCAATTCATGATTATAATGATATTGTTAACACTCATTCCCAGGGTGCCCTGAAAATAATACATGGAATTTGTGATGTTGCGCTTGGTCTGCGTGCTGTTGCCACCGCCTTTGATCTTGACTTTGTTCCCATCACCCGGGTCAGATGTGATCTTGTCATACCCCATGATTTTTTAATCCACACAGGTGTTAAAACAGCCCTTGATACAATGCAAAAGAGCAGTTTTCGAAACGAATTAAGCTGTCTTCCAGGTTATGATGCTTCGTGTACCGGAAAAATTATTGCCAAATTTTAAGATCACAAGATTTTTTTTATTTTTTCTTTCGTTTTTTCTTGTTTTTTTCCCACTCTTCTTGTTCCGCGATCAACTCCTTGATGCTTTGTCTTTCTCTGGAGACTTTGAGTGTTTCGGCATAATCTTTTTTGCCCATGGAAATGGTTTCTATTGGTTTGCTTAAAAACTGCTGAATGGCATCCAGGCGTTCTTTTTCTTCCGTGCTGCAAAAGGAGATGGCAATGCCTTTTTTAACGCCTCTGCCGGTTCTTCCCACCCTGTGGACATAATTTTCACTTTTTTCAGGAAGGTCATAGTTGATGACATACTTAACATCGGGGATATCAATGCCCCTGGCACTGACATCCGTGGCGATCAGGATGTTTATGCCGCCCTGCTTGAACAGGTTCATTACACTGGTTCTGTCTTTCTGGTCTTTTTCTCCGTGAAGGGTTGCAGATGTTATATTGTCCCTTTCAAGGGCTTTGGCCACCCTTTCGGCCCTGACTCTGGTTCTGACAAAAACAATGATTTTAGTTTTTGGATTGTCATGAACAAATCTTCGCAAGAAAAACCGTTTATCATCCATTTCAACAAATATAACAAAATGGGATACATTTTTAGAGACCGGATCATCCGGGGAAATTTGAATTCGGATGGCAGACGATTTTACCTGGGAAAAGGCAAGTTTTTTTATCTCTTTATTAATGGTGGCGGAAAAAAACAGGGTCTGGTGCCGCTGAATAAGCTTTTTTTTGACTGCGCTGATATCCTTTATAAATCCAAGGTCCAGCATCTGGTCGGCTTCATCAAGGACAAGTGTATCCACATGTTTCAGACTGATCGCCCCCTGGCTGATCAAGTCAAACATGCGTCCTGGCGTTGCCACAAGCACGTCTATTCCATTGCCAAGCTTTTTGATCTGGGGGTCCTGCTCAACCCCGCCGTAAACAGCATATGCTTTTACCTTGGTGTGTTTTGAAAGTTCATCAAATACATTGCCGATCTGGGCGGCCAGTTCCCTTGTGGGCACCATGATAATGCATTTGATTCCCCAGGATCGCCTGGAGCTTTTTGCCCTGTGGATGTTGTCAATTATGGGAATGGCAAATGCCGCTGTTTTCCCCGTGCCGGTCTGGGCAATTGCCAGTACATCTTCTCCTTTCATGATGGAAGGAATGGCTTTGTACTGGATATCTGTGGGACGTTTAAATCCGAGATCGGACAAATTTCTCTTTATGGCTGAGGATATATGGTATGTTTCAAATTTCATGGATTCTTTTCTGCGCTTGAGGTTAAATGCTTAAAATACAGGGTATTTTAAAAAAAAACAACCGCAGGTGTCAAATATGTTAACATGCTCATCAGAGTGTCATTGTTCTGTAAGTTTTCAATTTCAGGAAAAATTTTTTAAGATTTTCCGGAAAGACAGGCCTGATCATTTAAAAAAAAGCATGCGTCAGGGCTGTAAGTTGGCACATCGCCAGTCATTATACCTGCACATTCCCCAAAGTGCCTTTACCGCTCTTTCAGGAGAAGGGAAAAACACACTTTTATACTCATATCCGTCAAGCCGGTAAAGGGTTCTGCTGATTTCATCTGTCAAAAGACTCACCCCCAGAATTGGTTTTCCATATTTTTGCGTTAATTTAATTACATGCTTTGTATAGGCATCTTCAACCTGCAGTAAGTCATTTTTAATTGATTGTGCCAGGGCTTTATCAAAGTCAGGATCTGCTTTGCACACCGAGTCAATCATATTGTTGGCATGCACCCGTTTTCCATGAATACCCAGGTGAATGAGCGCATCACACCCGTCCCATTTGAGCATTTCTTCCATACAGGTTCTGGGAATATCAGGATCACTTTCTCCCACAATATCAACAGGATTTGCGTGGCTCCAGAAGGATGGCAGAATCTTGTTGAGCCGTTTAATGATATCCTGTGATAATTCCGGAACCTCAAGCCCTTGTTCCGCACACAAATCTGCCGTGATAACGCCCCAGCCGCCTCCAAGGGTCATTATGGCCACCCGGTTTCCACGGGGCAGAGGCAAAGATGAAAATACGGCAGACAAATCCAGAAGTTCAATTGGTTGATTCACCTGGATAATTCCTGACTGTCTGCATGCCGCGTCAAAAACTTTTATGTCTGACGCCATGGCCCCGGTGTGGCTGGATGCTGCTTTTTCACCTGTTTTTGTTTTGCCGCCCTTGAGTACGACCACAGGCTTTTGCCGGGATACCCTTGCCGCGCTTTTAAAAAACCGTGAACCGTCCTTTACACTCTCAATATAAAGCACAACTGTTCTTGTCAGATCGTCAATTTCAAAGGCCTCCATATAATCTTCGATAGTGGCCATGGCCTCATTGCCCGACCCTGAAAATGCACGGATTCCGATATCCTGCTGCTCGGCAAAGGCCAAAAGCTGGATACCCATGTTTCCCGACTGGCAGACAAGAGCGGTGGAACCCGGCAGAGGGTAAGCATGGGCGGCACAACAATAAAAATCCATATGGGGATTGCATATCCCCATGGTGTTGGGTCCAAGAATCAATATTCCTGCATCATGGGCCGCTCTCACCAGTTGTTCTTCCAAGATTATCCCGGCGGCTCCTACTTCCCTGAACCCTGAAGTAATTAACAAGATTCCTTTGACATGTTTCTTTTTCAAATCCGGTATCAGGTCTATCACTTTATTTGCCGGGATGGTCACAACAGCCAGCTCAATATCCGCTTCAATTTCCATCACTGATTTATACACATGCCGACCGATTATTTTTCCGCCCTTGGGATTCACAAAATAAACCTCTCCTTTATAGTCTCGGGACAAAGTGTTGGTCAGCAGCATATGTCCCCATTTTCCCGGAGTGGCTGATGCCCCGATAAAAACTATGGACTTTGGATAAAAACAGGACCCCAATACATTTAAATCAATGTCACAGACCTTGTGTTTTTTCTTTCTGATCTCTTCCAGCACAATCAATCCGTCCACGGCAACAGGAGACCCGTCCGGCTGTATGATCAGAGGATTGATATCCATCTCTTTGATATTCGGGTAGGCTATGGACATATCTGATAATCCCTTGAGGATTTTTTTAAGAGTCTGTTTGTTAACGGCTTTTTCACCCCTGAAAGCATTTAAAAGTTTTTTTGAAGATATTTGTTCAAACATGTCTTCCATATCTGCATCATTTAACGGCGCAATTTTAAAGACAATATCCTTTAATGCCTCGGTATATATCCCGCCCAGGCCAAACACAATGACCGGTCCAAACTGGGGATCTTTGAACATGCCTGCTACAAATTCTCTTTTGCCGGATATCACAGGCTGGATCAAGAAGGCATCTATAGTCTCTTGGGCAGAGTCTTTCATCTCTTTGACCGCATCAATAACTTGTTCTTCCGTGTTCAGTCCGACGCGCACAAGGCCTGATTCTGTTTTGTGCAGAATAGTTTTTCCAATGCCTTTTAACACCACTGGAAACCCTGTTTTTTTGCAAGCATCCAGTATCCGTGGCAGATCTGTTTCCCGCTGTTCTTTCACAACCGGGATATCAAATACGGTAAATATTTTTTTTGCCTCATCTTCTGCTATGCAGTTGGCAAGAGATTTTAATTTTGCATCAATCAGTTCTTGAATATCTGTTTGTTTCATTTGTCATTTTGCTCCACTGAATACAATATTGAAAATACCGGTTGATACCGAATCCATATCAACTGTTTTACCAAAATATTTTTCTCGGGACAGACATGCTCAATGGTTCCTGATATCACTTTTTGTGCGGATGTCAAGGCCGGGATTGAAAAATATCGCGCTTAACCATTGACACTTGATAATATGGGTCGATATACTCTGTTCGGTTTAAAAAATAACTGTAAACAGGAAATAAAATGACTGATAAAAAAACTGCACCGCCACCGTTAAGAAAAGCATCCACTGTAATTCTTGTAAGAGAAAACAATCAAGAGCTTGAGGTTTATCTTTTAAGAAGAAGTACAAAATCAGGATTTATGGGTGGATTATATGTTTTCCCCGGCGGAGTGGTAGACCCGGAAGACAATGGTTTTGATTCCTGGTCCCCTCACATAGATATGGTTCCCGATCAAATTGAAAAACAACTTGGAGGGCATTTGTTTTCAAATGAAGATGCTCTTGGATTCAGTGTCGCCGCCATCAGGGAAACCCTTGAAGAAGCCGGTGTTTTTATTGCATCCGTCAATAATAAGACTCAAAAAGATATTGAAGATATCTGTAAGTTTAGATTAAAAAAAGGGCTTCCAAAATCCTGGTTCCGAACAAAAATAATGGACGAAAACTGGACCTTGTCCTTTTCAAGTCTTGGAAAATGGTCTCACTGGATTACACCAGAATTAATGAAAAAAAGATTTGATACCCGGTTTTTCATTGCCTTTATGCCTGAAAACCAAATCTGCATACCTGATAATATGGAAACCAAACACGGCATCTGGGTTACGCCTAAAATAGCACTTGAACAAAATCTTGAAGCTCAAATTCCATTGAGTCCGCCAACAGTCGTAACATTGACCCAGTTGTTAAAATTCAAGAATCTTTATGATCTCAAACAGGAGATTCAAACCCGTTCCTGGGGTGAGCCTGTTTCACCCCGTCTTGTGCAGTCTTCAAACGGCCCTGTTATTCTGGAACCCTGGGATACTGAATGTCATACTGATTGTAAAATAGACACCTCTGATTTTTCAAGCAAAGTGCTTCTCCCGGGATCATGGTTTTCAAGAATCTGGTGTGATAAAGGGATCTGGAAACCGGTTGGCATATAGCAGGAAAAAAGTGCTTGATCAAAATATCAGCCCATGAACCCATTTGGCGGCAACATTATCCTGGAACAGTTGTCAAAGAACCGGCACGAACAATTTTTACCTTGTTTTTCAGCTTTGGCAGTTCAATTGAAAGAGCCTGCAAAGTGGCTTTATAAGGGTGACCGATACCAACTGCCGATCCATGTTTTTTCGCCAGATCTATAAGTTCATTAAATTGTCCTGTGATATATGTGGTATTCTGAAAGTTATCCAGAAAAACATCTCTTTGTGCAAACTTGAGCTTAAAAAGCCGTGCCGATGCCTTGCACTGGGATATTGGTGACGTGCGAGAATCGATAAAAAATAAATTTTCTTTTTTCAAAATAGTGAAGATCTGGTTCATCTGGTCGGAATGGGAGGTCAACTTTGATCCCATATGGTTGTTTGCCCCTACAATATAGGGAACATCCTTAATGTTTTTTCTCAGTTGATCCAAAAGGATGTCAGGCGGCATGCCGGATAAAATAGCACCCGGTCCTGGATTAATATGGGGATATTCAACCGGTTCCATGGGCAGATGAAGCATTAATTGCGCCCCTTTTGCATTCAGTGTTTCAGAAATATATTTCCCAAATGGTGCAAAGGGTAATACTGAAAAGGTAATATTTGAATCCAAATCAAACAAGGCCAATGCTATTTTTCTATCATACCCTATATCATCAATAATAATAGCTATTTTGGGTATCTGATTCTTTGCCTGTACTCTTGGCTTTTCTATGATTTTTTCATCAATATCTTCAAATATTTCGTATTTTATCGGCTTGTCTGATTTGTTTTTCAGACCTGTCAGTATTTTTTTGTTTTTTACCTCAGAGGTATTTTTCTGAACGGGTTTTTTTTGGGGTTTGTCTGACTGTGGTGTAACGTTTTTCGTTTGTTTCTCAACACGTCCGGGTTGAAAAACAATATCGGCTATCATTGCTATGGTCAGGCACACTGAAACAAGAACAGCAATCCCCACACAAATCTTTTTAAATTCATTACGGATAACAAATTTTTTGTTTTTTCGATGGTTTTTTTGTTTCTTTGATGCGACTTTTTTCTTGGCTGTAACTTTTTTTTGTACGCTAACCTTTTTTTTAGCTGCCATTTAATTTACTAAAGACTCCATAGCTTATCAAAATATCAAGGGCTCTTTTAATTTGCGCATCATGCTGAAGCTGATCCTTATCAAGAAGTCTTTGATCTTTTTCGTTTTGTTTTTTGGTTTGTTCCGGTTGATTTGTCTTTTTCGACTTTTTGGTTTGTTCCGTTTTTTTTATTTTCTCAGGTTTTAAGCTGTTTTTTAAATCTTTCTCTTTTATCATTCTGTCAAATGTAGACGATTTTTTTTCTTTTTTTTCAAGAATTTCATATTCCACTTCGATATCAGGCTCAATTCCTTTGGCCTGTATGGATCTTCCATTGGGAGTATAATATCTGGCAATGGTATATTTGATGCCAAACCCTTCTTTTAGCGGCCGAACCGTTTGAACCGAGCCTTTTCCAAAGGAGGTTGTCCCTAAAATCAATGCCCTAGAGTGGTCTTGAAGCGCACCTGCAACAATTTCCGAAGCAGAAGCCGATCCGCCGTTAATCAGAACGACAATAGGATAATCACGGTCTTCATCGCTTGGGTATGCCTTAAAAACCTGTGTATTGCTTTCCTGCCGTCCTTTAATGGAAACAATATTTCCCTGGGAAAGAAACAAATCGCTTACTTGAACCGCCTGATCCAAAAGTCCTCCCGGATTATCTCTTAAATCCATGATAAGTCCCTTTAATCCACTATCTTTAGACTCCAGTTCCTCCATATGATTTTTTATATCGTCCAGAGTACTCATTCTGAAATTGGTAATCCGAAGGTATCCATATCCCGGTTCCAGTATCACACTTCTGACACTTTCCATGGGGATCAAGTCCCTTTTAAGTGAGAATTCAATGGATTTAGGTTCATCTTGCCTGATAACAGTGATCATAACGGTTTTATGTCTGGGACCGCGCATCATATTAACGGCCTCCCACAGGGCCATGCCTTTTGTTGACTTGTCATCAATCTTGATAATGATGTCACCGGCCTGGATACCTGCTTTATATGCCGGTGTTCCTTCAATGGGGGAGACCACGGTTAAGATTGAGTCTTTCATGGTGATCACGATACCAATTCCGGAAAATTCTCCCTTTGTATCATCCTGAAGTTCATCAAATGCCTCGGGAGGCATAAAGCTTGAATGCGGATCAAGATTTTCTACCATGCCTTTAATTGCATTGTGAATTAATTCTTCAGAATTTACATCATCCACATAATTTTTCTCCAGCTCTTCAAGCACATCCGTAAACAACTTTAATGACTTATAGGTATTGTCATCAGCCTGCAAGCTGGGATTAAAGCCTGCAATGGATATCAGTACACAAGCGGCAATTGCCACGGAAAATCCGAACTTGAATATATTGTAAGATCTGGTTTTCATCTTCACGCTCCTTTTCTTAACCACTCCATAGGATTTACGGGTTTGCCGTGGTGCCTTAGTTCAAAATGCAGACACATCCCTTTTATTGATCCTGTATCACCTGCCGTGGCAATCACTTCACCGGTTTCAACGGTTTCACCTTTTTTTTTAAAAATTTCTTCAACATGGGCATACAGGGTGTAATAATTATCACCATGATTGATAATCAGTAAATTTCCATAGCCGCTGAGCCATTGGGCAAACATGACTTTTCCCTTGAACACGGATTTTACAGGTTCGCCCCTTTCCACCTTTATATCAATTCCTTTTTGAAAAGTGAAGGACTTGTAATTTTCAGCCCCGGAAGTACCAAAGATTGAAACAATCTCACCTCTTGCCGGAATGATTAACCTCCCTTTATAGTTTAAAAATGAACCGTCCCCCGGAGTCAGGACAGAACTTTTTTGCAAACAGTTGATCCGGTTATCCAATTGAAGCGCTGCCTGTTTTAAAGCATCAACCGCAGCAAGGGATAATTTTTTTTTTTGACGAATCTGTTTTAAAATCATTTCCTTTTTCAGGGTTTCGGTTTTATTCATCCGTATTTGATCGTTGAGTTCTGTTTCAAGGCCGGTTTTTGTCCTGATCTCTTTTTGAAACTCTTGTTCAAGTATTTCAAGCTTTTCAAGGGCCAGATTCTGTTTTTCAAGGAGATCATAATCCGCTGAAATTATCAGCTTCATTGAATGCTGCTCCAGAAAAAAATCAAATATGGGGCTTGGCATTCCAGCAATATTCAGCCTGCCGATCATCTTCATTTTATAAAGCGCTTTTAACCTTTCTCCGGCATATTCACGGTTTATTTCAATATCTTTGGACAAGACCTCCCTGTCATGCTTGAGCTGCAATATTCTCTCTTCCAGGTGCATAATTTCCGTGGACAAAGCCAGGGCTTTTGCCCGGGCTTTGTTCAATGCATAATCAATTTCATTTAATCCTTCTATAATTTCAATCTCTTTTTGGGAAAAAGTTTCAACTATTTTTTCCTGATTTTGAATTTTTTCCTGGATCTTCTGGTTTTCCTTATTCTTTATTTTTTTCAATTTTTTGTTTTGTTTCTCCGGTTGCTCAAACGGTTGTTGCTTCGGTATCGGTATCAGCTGAATATCCTGGGGGCGATTGCGGATATAGCCTTTACTCCCTTTATAAACTATGGTCAGCCATCCTCCGATATCTCCTTGCAGTTGAATCACATCAATTGTCTCACCTTTTTCAGCAACATTAACAACCCTGGAATTATTTGAAGGGGTTTCCCGGATATTCAATTTGAATGTATTCACATGGCCTTTATACAGTACCCTGTTTTGATCAGTAAATCCGGCATTTGATACGACCAAGACAAAATACCCGATAAAAAAAATTATTTTAATATTTGTTTTAAGGACAGATAACATCCAAACCAACCTAAAAATGTACTTCCGGCAATAATTAAGATGATGAGTTTAACGGACAGGAACCTTATATCAAAATAAACATAGGCTGCAAGGCTTTGCATAATTCCCGATGAAGCCGTCAGGTAAATAATCAAAAGGGCTGCCAGTCCAAAAATACCGCCTAAAAATCCCTGGACAAGACTTTCCACATAAAAAGGCGTTTTTATGAAGGTTTCCGTAGCCCCCACAAGGCGCATGATTTCGATTTCTAATTTACGAGAGTAAAACGCCAGCCGAACGGTATTTGCAGTTATAAACAAGGCAATCAAAAAAAAGAGGCTGCACATGGCATACCCTGTAATTTTGAACAGATTAAAAATTTTTAAAAATTTACCAAGCCAGTTCCGGCCGTATTCAACATCTTCAACAATGTTAATGGCTTTTATGTTTTGAGCAAAAGTTTGAATTTTTTCAAACCGCTTATAGGGTTTCATTCTTATTTCAAGGGCATCCGGAAGAGGATTATTTTTCAAGGTCTTTAAAAAAGCGCTTTTGGATGCGATCTCTTTTTTAAGCTTATCAAGGGCCTGGGTCTTTGAAATATAGACTATCTCATCAATTTCACCCAGGGCATTGATCTTTGCTGTTAACTCGGGCAGCATGTCCGGGCGGAACTCTTTTTTCAGGTAAATCATGGCTCGTCCACCCTGGTTCCAGGATTCAATAACCCGGTCGATATTCTCAAAAAAAAGTAAAAAAACGCTTACCACCAGAATTGAAAGGGAAATCGTCATAATCGTAATCAGGTTCAGGAAATTATTTGATCGAATATCTGCAACCGCTTTTTTTAAAAAATGAGTCATCGTTTTTTTTCTTTGTCCTAGAGCATGGTTGCGGTCCGTTTTATCGTGCCTTCACTGATTTCAATATTTCTGCCTTTAATAGTACTGTCAAGAAGATTTAAATTGTGGCTGACAATCAATACAGTACTCCCTTTTTTATGGTATTCCATTAAAAAATCAAATATTATCTGGGCTGATTTTGAATCCAGACTGCCCGTAGGTTCATCGGCAAGAATGATGGATGGTTCTCCGACAACTGCCCTGGCAACTGCAACTCTCTGCTGCTCCCCCCCTGAAAGTGTCGGCGGAAAGGCTTTAAACTTTTTTTCCATGCCGGTGGTTCTCAACACCTGCATAACTTTTTTTTTGATGTAAGAAGATTTTTCACCGGCAGCTTCTAAAACAAGAGCTACATTTTCATAAACCGTTCGGTTGGGGATCAATTTAAAATCCTGGAATACCATGCCAAACCGCCGCCGGAAAAAAGGAAGTTTTGATGAAGAGATTCTGGAAAGATTCATGCCGTCAATCAGAATCTGCCCTTCTGATGCCTTTTCAGCCAGGCACAATATTTTCAGGAGAGTGGATTTGCCTGCGCCTGAAGGGCCTGAAATAAAAACAAATTCACCTTTTTTTATATCAAGAGTAATGTCCTTTAAGGCAAGCACTCCTCCAAATTTTTTGCTGACATTAAACAGCCGTATAATTAAATTTTTAGTATCATTGTTGTTCATATCTTTGCATTCACGTTCCCTGCATCGCCCTTAATTGACTGAAATTGAATTTACTGTTATAAATTGTATGTGTCAAGGAGTGCTGAAAACAGTTTTCCTGACATTTAAGCCTTCACTGTTACCGTAAAACGGCTTCTTCCAATCAGTGAAGGCTTAATATTGTTAACTAAACTTTCGAAGTTTGCAAAATTTGAATGTTTGAATGAGGCCAGGCCCAAGTCCTGAAGTTGCGTTGTTAACAATGCTACCGGAACCCATTGAAATAAGGTAAAAAAACAAAAATGATATTATTTGATTCCCATTGTCATATTGATGACAATTGCTATGATAAAGACAGACAAGATGTTATTGATAGGGCGGAAGCTGAAAATATCCAGGGAATAATGATTGTCGGCATTGATATCGAAACCTCGCTGAAGGCAATTGAAATAGCCCGTGAAAATGACCATATCATCACATCTGTAGGCATTCATCCCCATGATGCAAAACAATGTTCAGCAGATACCATGAATGCCTTAATCCGGCTTGCTATGGAAAATTCCTGTGTAAAGGCCTGGGGGGAGATCGGTCTTGATTATAACCGGATGTTTTCACCGGAGAAAGATCAGGAAGACTGTTTTAAAACCCAGCTTGAAGCTGCCGACAACCTTGACCTGCCCTTGATTTTCCATGAGCGCGATTCCAAGGGAAGATTTTATGATATTTTAAAATCCGACGGTCCGAAAAGCCGTAAAGGTGTCATACACTGTTTTTCCGGCACAAAAGAAGAGCTTTTTAAATATCTTGACCTGGGATACTATATTGGAATTACCGGGATATTGACCCTGCAAAAAAGGGGGGAATATTTAAGAACTCTTGCACCGCTTATTCCTGAAGACCGTATCTTGATTGAAACCGATGCCCCGTATCTTACACCTGCACCTCAAAAAAATAAGAATCGCCGAAATGAGCCGGTATTTGTAAAATCAGTTCTGCTGAAGCTTGCAGAAATTCGAAAGTCTGATCCAAAAGCACTTGCACAAACCATCTTTAACAACACCAGAACGCTTTATAATGTTGATTTATGACCATGATTAAGCAACGGGTTTCAATAGGAAAATTCTATCTGAACCCGTGCTTATTCTTTTGATACATATCATGATATAGACTCATTAATTTCTGCTCATGAGTTTTGTCACTGCTTTTTCAAGGCCATCCAGGGATAATTCATACATGGAAAAAATTTTCGAGATGGCCATAATGGTGTGTGTGTATCCCCACATATTTTCTGAAACCGGGTTCAGCCAGACAGCATGGGGAAATGTTTTGGCCATAAAATTGAGCTGCTCAATACTTGGTTTGCCGCTTCTTTCAGAGATATGGATGGAGCCGTCATGGGACAAAAGTTCATATGGAGACATGCTGGCATCGCCGACAATGACCAGCCGTGTTTCAGTATCCAGCCGTGAAAACTCAATGATTTTCTTGGGCTTCTTATACCGGGCCGTGTCTTCCCAGACATGATCATAAATGGTGTTATGGAAAAAATAGGTCTTAACTTCCTTGAACTGGGATCTGGCGTAATCAAACAGGGTTTGCACCACCCTTATATAGGGATCCATGGACCAGCCCCCGTTATCAATAAGCAGTATTACCTTGAGCCTGTCCTTTAACGCTCTGTCAAACACCATTTCGATTTCACCGGCATTTCTCATGGTTTCCTTGATGGTGTCATCAATATTAAGGGTGTCCCTGGGTCCGGACGGGATCATGTTTCTCAGCCGTTTCAAGGCTTCACCGATTTTTGCCTGGGTCAAAGGACCGGCAGTTGAATAATCTTTATACCGCCGCTCATTGGCAACTTTTACAGCAGATTTGTTGCCGGATCGTCCGCCGACCCTCATGCCACCGGGATTGTACCCGGAATGACCTACCGGAGAATATCCGCCGGTGCCGATCCATTTATAGCCGCCGTGGTGTTCGCCTTCCTGATCTTTGAGCCGTTCTTTGAAATATTCAATCAATTCTTCAGGCGACATTTTTTTGAGTTGTTCTTCATCAACACCCAAAGCATCTGCCATTCTTTTAGGGTCTTTGAGCCATTCATCCAGCATGCCCCTGGCAATTTCATCAATTTCAAACCCGTCGTTTTCAGGCAGAGGAACCCCTTCAAAATGGTGAGCAAACACCTGATCATACAGATCAAAATATTTCTCACTTTTAACAAGGATGGATCTAGCACAGGTATAAAAATCATCCAGGCTGCTGATAATCCCCTGGTTAAGAGCTTTTTGAAGTGTGAGAAAAGAGGTGGGAGAAACGGGTATCCCGATCTCTTTTAAGGTATAGAAAAATTTTACAAACATACAGCACCTTAAATTAAAACATTCGTCTTCGTGACGCTATATTCCTTGCTCTTTCATAGTCAGGACTCTTTTTAAACAGGACGCCCAGAAACGGAAGCTTGCCTTTAACAAGATCTTTTGCCCTGAAATCAGGATCTGCATTCAAAGCCCTCATCCAGTTGATTAATTCTCTTGTGGCCGGTTTTTTCTCAATAGAATCAATCTCCCGCATACTGTAAAACGCATCAATTGCATTTTGCGCCAGTTTTGAATCAATATTCTCGAAATGAACCTCTATGATTTTTCTCATCATTTTGGGATCGGGAAAAGCAATGTGATGAAAATTGCACCTGCCTAAAAAAGGATCGGAAAGATCTTTTTTTGCATTGGAGGTAATAATGATAACCGGCCTGTTTTTGGCTTTTATGGTTTTATCGGTTTCAATGATATCAAATTGCATCTGGTCCAGAACATCCAGCATATCATCCTGGAAATCCGTATCTGCTTTATCAATTTCATCAATCAACAGAACGGTTTTTTCTTCGGCACAAAATGCCTGGCCGATTTTTCCCATCTTGATATACTCATCAATGTCGCTCACATTTCTTTGTGAATCACCAAACCTGGAATCATTTAACCGGGTGAGCGTATCATATTGATACAATGCTTCTACCAGCTTCATGCTGGATTTTACATTCAAAACGATTAATGGCATGTTTAGGCTTTCGGTAATGGCATGGGCCAGCATGGTTTTGCCGGTTCCAGGCTCTCCTTTGAGAAGCAGCGGCATTTCAAGCTTCATTGATATATTAACGATTGAGGCAAGTTCCTGATCCAGGACATATTTTTTTGCACCCTGAAATTCATTGGTCGGTTCCTGATACATACAACGTCTCCATATATAATTTTTAGTTTTCACAATTTAAGTTTAGAGGTTAATTTTAATCACAAAATAGCTTTTCACAAGCTTTTTATTAAAAAATGTTTATTACAAAAAATATATTACAAAATTGTAACTCCTCGATTTGAGGTGGAAATTCTAAAATATTGACACGTTAAGCGCTTAATGTTAATACTTTTTATTAAACTTAACAACACAATGAAGTGAATAGGAGTGTGCTATGATTGGTGGGATTGGGATGCCGGAATTAATAATTATTCTTGTGATTATCCTCATTATATTCGGGGCTGGAAAGCTTCCTGAAATCGGTGCCGGTTTGGGCAAGGGAATTAAAAACTTCAAAAAAGCAACCCGGGAGCCCAAGATTGAGGACAAAGAAGAAGACGAACCGGAAAAAATTGAAAAAGACTGATAAAACAACATATTTCATATCCTTCACTGCAGCTGCCTTTCGATAAAATAGTGGCTGCATCACGCCTTTTCATAGATCTATATTTTCTTTATACTTTTGTATGAAAGTCTTAAAAAAATCTGAACAGTTCCTTTTCATATTTTGTTGTGGTTGTTTAAATTGCCACGGGAGTTATGGCAGCCATATTATTTGCGTGTCATAGCACTATTTAAATAAATTACAAAAATGAAACTTAATTAATGGGTTTTATAACATTTTTGTGATAAAAACTTGTGTTCTAATAATTTTCTGCTCATATTTCTGGCATTTATTAGAGAAAGCCAGGCCATACATGCCTTGGCACGTTCATTGCTAATTCATTGCTATATGTTAAACCAAAAACATTTTTAATAACGGCCATGGCAGATTGGTCTGCCACAACAAAGATTGAAAGTCACTGTTTGAATTTTTGAAGACTTTCACATAAAAAAGATATGGATACATCAAAAACAGACATATTAATCAAAAAACGAGAAGCACTGATAGAGCGCTTTCTCAGTGGGGATGAACCTGAATTTATTGAAAAGCATGCAGTTGTCATAGATGAATACATTTTTACGGTATTTGAACAAAGCATTGCGGCAAGGAAAATGACGATTTCGGGAACCCCCTTTGCCATAATCGCTCTGGGAGGCTATGGCAGAAAAGAGCAGTGCATCCATTCGGACATAGATCTTTTGATCCTGTTTAAAGATACGATTCCCCCGGAAGTTGAAGCATTTGTGCAGGAACTGCTTTACCCGCTGTGGGATGCCCGTTTTGAGGTCGGATATGCCATTCGAAATATCAGCGAATGTCTCCAGATGGCCTTTGAGCGGTTTGATATTTTAACCACTATTCTGGATGCCAGATTTATTTGCGGCGCATCCTTGATTTATACTTCCTTTATGGAAAAATTCAGGTCGGATTTAGCGGCCAAGCACCTGAAAAACACATTAAATTATTTGTTCGAACATGGAGAAAAAAGACATTTTGATTTTGGCGACTCAACCTACCTGATCGCGCCGAATTTAAAATCCGGATTTGGAGGACTTCGGGATTATCATACTCTTTTATGGTACGCAAAAATAAAATCCGATATCAAAACCAGAAGAGACTTGGAATATTATGGATTTTTATCCTATTTTGAATATTTATCACTCAAAGAGGCTTTGACCGATGTTTGGAAAATCAGAAATTTTCTGCACTACATCACAAAAAGAAAATGCGACACACTTCATTTTGATTACCAGACTGAACTAGCAGGTCTGTTAGGATATCGCTCAAAAAAACAAAATCCTGATGTTGAAAGATTTTTAGGTGATCTTCATAACCGGATGGATTTTTTAAAACAGATCAACCAGATTACTTTTGAAGATCTTTTTGCCAATCGCCGCATCAAAAAAGGAACCACTGAGCCTTATCCCACAAAAACCCATGGTTTGATTATTAAAAAACGAAGACTCAATTTTGCCAACACCATTGTTATCCTGCAAAAACCGGATCTTCTGCTTAAAATATTCCTTGAAAGCGGCAAAAGGAAAATTCCCTTATCCATTGAAGCCAGGAGGATTGTCAGTGAATTCTTACATCTTGTGGATGATGAACTCAAAACAAATCCTGCCTGTATTAAAATATTCAAACAAATCCTGTCCATGTCCTACTGGGAATTCAATGTCCTTAATGTCATGCTGGCAACAGGCATCCTGGAGAATTTTATCCCGGAATTTTCAGCTATTGTGAACAAGATTCAATATAACCATTACCATCTGTTTCCAGTGGACAAACATTCTATTCGATGTGTCCAGATTATCAACAGCTTTAAAGAACGTGCCGAACCAACTGCATATACACTGTATTATTCAATATTTAAGGAAGTCAGGAACAAAAATGTTCTGCTTTTTGCAGCCCTGCTTCATGATATCGGCAAATCAAATCCTGCAAAAGAACACTCAAAAACAGGAGCAAGCATAGCAAAGCCGATTCTGGAACGATTTAAATTTAATTCAACTGAAATTCAGGATGCTGTTTTTCTGATTGAAAATCATCTGATTCTTGCAAAAACTGCAACCCGAAGAGATATCTCTGATGAAGAAACAGCAGTTTACATGGCAAACAAAATTGGAAAAATCAGATTATTAAGAATGCTTTACCTGCTGACTGTGGCAGATTCCAAAGCAACCGGACCCAAAGCATGGAACGACTGGACTGAAAATCTTTTAAAAGATTTGTTTTTAAAAACAATGGGTATTCTTAAAAAAGGAGAGCTGGCATCCAGGAAAGCCCGGCACCTCATTGATAAAAAGAAAAAAGATATTCTGCAGCAATTAAAAAAACGATGGCAAGAGGACGAAATAAACAAACAGCTTGACTCCATGTCCAGAAGATACCTGGTATATGTTCCTGTTCAAAATATTGTTGACCACATAAATCTTTACAGGCATCTTGGTGATAAAAGTTTTATCTGGCAAATAGCCAAAGAGAATGGATCGGATATTCGTACAGTATCCATTTGCGGAAAGGACAAACCCGGGCTGTATTCAAAAATCGCAGGGGTTTTCTTTGTTAATAAGCTTGATATCGTAGCATCCCAGGCGTATTCTCTTGGGGAAGAGCATGTACTGGATATTTTCAAAGTTATCCCGCCCAAAGACAGGATTTTTGAAAAAGAAAAATGGGAAAAAGCGGAAAACGATTTGATCAAAGCCATTGAAGACGATCATTTCCTGGATAACGAATTTAAAAAAATACCCCGGATAATCAGGGTTTCATCCGGTCAAGACCCAGAACCCAACACCGTACGGATCGACAATGAAACATCCAGTTTTTTTACTATCATTGAGGTTTTTACCTATGATTTTCCAGGACTTTTATTTTCC
The DNA here is from genome assembly GCF_000307105.1 of Desulfobacula toluolica Tol2. Classification (NCBI taxonomy): domain Bacteria; kingdom Pseudomonadati; phylum Thermodesulfobacteriota; class Desulfobacteria; order Desulfobacterales; family Desulfobacteraceae; genus Desulfobacula; species Desulfobacula toluolica. The sequence continues at coordinate 5,067,639 of NC_018645.1, read as the reverse complement.
ATTACAAATGCATTGTATAGAAGTAATGTTAATGTCAATGTTGCCATGGTATCCACAAAGGTGGATCAGGTAGTGGATGTTTTTTATGTTAAAAGCATTGAAAATGATGCAAAGATTGAAACAAAACAAGGACTTGAGCAGATTAAAAACGCTATTTTAAAAAGTCTTCCACAAATAGCTGCAAAGGAGGTTAGTAATGAAAAAAATTGAAGCCATCATAAAACCGTTTAAACTTGACGATGTAAAGGAAGCATTGAGTGAAATCGGGATCTATGGGATGACGGTTACGGAAGTTAACGGCTATGGCCGGCAAAAGGGGCACAAGGAGATATACAGGGGTGCAGAATATGTTGTTGACTTTGTACCCAAAATAAAAATTGAAATTGTTGTCAGCGATGAAAGGCTGGATGAAGCTGTTGAAACTGTAAGGAATGCGGCCAATACCGGAAAAATAGGTGACGGAAAAATTTTTATCCTGCCGGTTGAACAGGTGGTCCGGGTCAGAACCGGTGAAACTGGTACAGAAGCACTTTAACATAATATCACCGGCCATGGCAGATTGAGCCGCCACAAAAAAAACGAAAGGACTTTGATTCCAAACAGTTATAAGTTCTTTCATATAAAAAACATCGTGTTAAGAAAGGAATTAGACATGACACCAAAAGATGTAATCGCAATGGCGAAAGAAAACAAAGCAAAAATCGTTGACATCAGATACATGGATTTCATCGGAACATGGCAGCACTTTTCCGTTCCGCTTGGAGAATTTGGAGAATCCGCATTTGAGGACGGGTTTGGATTTGACGGATCCAGCATGCGGGCATGGCAGGCCATTGATAACTCTGATATGCTTGTTATTCCTGAAGCCGGAACCGCTAAAATGGATCCCTTTTTCAAGGTGCCTACCCTTGCCATTATCGGAAATATTCATGATCCCATCACTCAGGAAGCTTACAGCCGCGACCCAAGGGGCATTGCCAAAAAAGTAGAACAATACATAAAAAGCACTGGACTTGGAGATACCATCTATGTCGGCCCTGAACCTGAATTTTTTATCTTCAGCAATATCCGGTATGCTTCAGAACCTCATGCCTCCTTTTTTGAGATTGATTCCCCGGAAGCCCATTGGAACACCGGTGCTGATGAAATGCCAAACCTTGGATACAAAATCCGCTCCAAGCAGGGATATTTTCCTCTCCCTCCCAATGACCAATACCAGGACATGAGAACAGAGATGATGCTCACAATGGAAGATCTTGGAATTACCATGGAATGTCAGCATCATGAAGTCGGCACAGCAGGTCAGTCTGAAATCGACCTTCGGTTTGATTCCCTGTTAAAAATGGGCGACAATCTTGCATGGTTCAAATATGTCCTTAAAAATGTGGCTGCCAAATATGATCATACTGTCACTTTTATGCCCAAACCTTTATATGGTGACAATGGAAGCGGCATGCACACCCATATGAGTTTCTGGAAAGACGGGAACCCTTTGTTTGCAGGCAACAAGTATGCGGGAATGTCTGATGAGGCACTTTACGCCATTGGTGGTATCATGAAACATTGCAAAGCCCTGTGTGCCATAACAAACCCCACAACCAACTCTTATAAAAGGTTGGTTCCCGGATTTGAAGCACCTATTAATCTTGCATATTCCAGCAGAAATAGAAGTGCGGCCATCCGTTTGCCCATGTATTCTGGATCTCCCAAGGCCAAGCGCATTGAATTTCGTACCCCTGATCCCTCATGCAACGGATATATGGCCTTTTCAGCCATTGCAATGGCCATGATAGACGGCATCCAGAACAAAATTGATCCGGGCGATCCAATGGATAAAAATATTTATGACCTGCCCCCTGAAGAGCTTGCTGAAATGGAATCCGCACCCGGTTCTCTGGAAGAAGCATTGGTTGCGTTAAAAGAAGACCATGACTTTTTGCTGAAAGGTGATGTGTTTACCAAAGATGTTATTGAATACTGGATTGACTATAAAATGAAAAATGAAGTCAATCCGGTTATCAGTCGTCCTCATCCCCATGAATTTTATCTTTATTATGACATTTAATCTTTTTTGTCATGCCTAAACCTTACAACCACCCGGTTCACCTATCGTAACCGGGTGGTTTGTTTTTAGTGTATAATCTCTAAGTTTCCTGTTGCTTTGGCAAGAAAATCAGAAAACCTGTCTGTTTCCGGCTTGTCCTGATTATAAAAAGCCTTCTGCCGTTTCCGGTTATATTTTTTTAATGCAATCCTAAAAAATATAAGATATAAGATATAAATTGTGATCCTATGATGATAATCTCGGATCGCTGTATTCGGGTAAAAAACAAAAGGGGAGCAGACAAAATATCCATGGATATAAAGATGCCGTCATTACAAACAAAGCTGATTCAATATTTGATTTTCATTTTTTTTTTCATTTTATCATCCCCTTTATCCGGGCAGGAAATAAAGAAAGGCAATGAGTTTGACAAATTGGTACGGCAGCTTATCCATGATGGGTTTAAAAAAGAAAAGATGGATGCTTTGTTTTCCAGGGAAAGTGTGTTTTTTGATCCGGACGGTGTCTCACTTTTTTTTGTCCATTCTGAGTCAAGCCTTGATTATAACCAGTTTACATCAAAAAAATCCATTAAGAATGCGTTGAAATATATAACCGAACATAAAATAACACTTGAACAGGCACAAAAAATATACGGGGTTGATAAAACTATTATCACCGCTATTTTACTTGTTGAAACACGGCTTGGAACATATCTTGGGAAACGAATCGTGATGAATACGCTTGCCACAATGGCTGCTTTGACAGATAAACGGTTAAGGGAAAGAATTTGGAATGCCATCCCTGACAAAAAAAAGCCCAAAAAAGCAACCTTTATCAAAAAAGCTGAACAGCGATCCCAATGGGGGTATGAAGAACTCAAAGCGCTCATCAAATATTCAGAACAAGAAAAAATTTCGCCTGAAAAAATAAGGGGTTCATATGCCGGAGCTATGGGGATTTCCCAGTTTATGCCTTCCAATGCGCTGAAGCTTGCAAAAGATGGAAATAATGACGGAAAAATAAATCTGTTCAGCCATGCAGATGCCATTTTCAGTGTAGCCAATTACCTGAAACATCATGGCTGGAAACCGGGAATTGCAAGACAAAAACAGCATAAGGTCTTGTTCCGGTACAACCACAGCAATTATTATGTGGATACATTATTAAAAATATCAGACAAATTAAAAGGGTAACTATTTTATATATGGACCAAACCATTTTTTATATCCTGCTTATTTGTGCCATATCTTTCGGTCTGACCATGCTGGCCTTGATTGATATTATCCTTAAGGATTTCGGGTCAATAAAAGCAAAAATTATCTGGCATTTCATTGCCATTATTCCAATCTTTGGTTGGCTGATTTATCTTATCTTCGGATTTAAAAAAGGCAAAAAAAAGAAACTTGTATAAGATGGTAATTTTATTTGACAATAAAGTCAGTTTGATATAGATATAGATACTTTTTTGTGGTCCCATCGTCTAGCGGTCAGGACGCTGGCCTCTCACGCCGGAAACCGGGGTTCGATTCCCCGTGGGATCACCACTTAGACTATCAAGGGTTTCAGGGTCTTTCTGAAACCCTTTTTGCTTTAGTAGTGTTGAGTTTTCCAACCGCATTTCCAACCTTTGGAAGTGTTTTTGGGAAATATTGAACATTTCAAACCCTATCCGCAATATTATTTCAGCCAATAAAAAACCCGGCCAGAATATGACCGGGTTGATTCTCTCTTACCTTGCATGGGGAATATTTTTTAAATATTACCCCTAAAAATTGTCTGTAATGTCTGCAAAATCTGTATCGCCTTTATTAACGGGTTTTTTCTTTTGCAGACTTTAAGTTTTCAATGTCTGCAATGTCTGCATACCATTTTTTCATGGTCCCGGATCTCCATCAGCACAAACCGCAGCTTATCAAATGTTCGGTTTAATTGATCCGCATCATAATACCGGTCAGGGTCCATGGTACCAGCATCATTACCACATAAAACCCTGTACAATATTCCGGCCTCTTTGGGCGTAATTTTAAACAGGTTCATATGCACCTCCGATTACATGAATTGTCCAATGCCATGGGCAAGGCGTTTGAGTTCCGGCACGCCAGGGAGACAATACCCCGCCCTGGCTCCGACAGCATGGGCCAGATACGCCCGGACAAACTCCCGTTGCCACCACTTCAACTCTGATTCCGTCACATATGCAGCCCATGAGTTGTACCGCCACCGGGTGGTCATCAAATGTCTGGTGATCGGATCTTTAAATTTAGGGAAAATATTTTTGCCATACCCCCGCAAATGATCAAGAACTTTCCCAGCCTCTATCTCTGCCCGGTACTCCATGCTTATCTTGCCGGGGTCCCCGTCCATGGCTTCAATGATATCCGCCGTTGTGGGCATGGAATGGTAACGCCGGGTTTTGATAAGCTTTGTTGCCGCTCTTGAGATATGGTCAATGCCATACTCTTTCAGGGCTTCAAATCTCAACTGCAGGCCGATGTGGGTAAGGTTTGTACCGGGATAGTTCTCTGCAAGCCCCATCATGATTTCTGAAAACCTTACAATATCTTTGCTGTTCATGCTTCGGCCCTCCTGCTGTAACTTTCAATGAATTGCTGACATGCAATCAGGTTGGAATCCGTTCTGGCAGATCCGGTTATGGTCCCGTTGGGCATTCTTCCGGAAAAACCGTTAAAGCCGCCCGGTTCCCACCATGACAATTCCTGCTGATCCGGTATGGAGTCAAGATATCCTTCAGCCCATTTGTTTTTCAAGGTCTTATCCAGGTATGCTTTAAACTGCATAGACCCGCCCCGGACATTACCGGCGGTATAAGCAATGGCCTCTTTGATCTCAGGGGCTGTATAGGCGTTTAAGGCCCTGTTAACAAAAGTCATCACCATTGGCTTTCTGTGTTTTTCAGGAATAAGTTCACAAAGGGATTCCGATGAACACGACGACGGCTGCTTGACCTGATCCGCTTCAGTCTTGATATCCGGTTTTGATTCCGGCTCCGGCGTAGCAGTAGTTGTTACCCTCAGTATTTGCTTATTATCAGTATTTATTATAGGCGTGGTTTTCTGCATCTTAATAACCTGAATGCGGTTATCTTCAATGCGGGTTTCTTTACTGGCTGTGATTTCCACAGGGGTGGGGGATATATCGGTTTCATTTTCTTCTTTACCCGGTAAAGGGGTATCACTGCACAAATCCAAACAGTTTTCATCCAATGCGGCGGGTTCATTTTCCTGATGGGCTTGCTCTTTCCCACTGCCTAAATCTGGGTACTGATCAATATTCTCATTGCAGGGAGATCCACAAAACAATGCCTCAGCATTCGCCCTGGAAGTGACCCGGTCACAGATAAGATATTCGGTTCCGGTGATCTTTCCTTTTTCCCTGGTCACAATCCTGTGGATATAGTTTTGATCTTCCAGTTCTTTGATAGCAGCTCTGACAGCATAGTGCCCCTCTTTATTTGTGTTTACCAGATATTTAACATTGAGCCTCCAGGAATCTGGTTTCGATAATAATTGCACAAGGATTCCCTTGGCCTTGGCGCTTAAATTCGGGTTGTTCAGGATCTCATTGGGAATTGTCGTGTAATTGCCTTTTTTTTCAAATCTTATAATCATTATACACCCCCCTTGTTCAAAGTTTCCTTGACAGCCAACGCTTTCTCCTCCATGTAAGCTGAATGATACCGTAAAACATCCCGGCTGATTTCATAGGCATCTTTCCCCAGGTTCTCTTTCTTGCGGGCTTCGACCTCGCTTGCCAGCAGATCCGCCCGGAAAAGATGGTAGGCCTCCCTGGGTCCTATAGTCAGCTTGTAGCCTTCACGGTACCACTCATCCAGATACAGAATAAAAAACTCGGCAAACTGCATCCGGTCATGCATGGTGTCTCCTGATCCCGGAAATATTCCACCGGGGTCATGGTCTGTCTTGAGTCGTTTGTTTTTGTTTGTTACCCAGGATTTCCCCAGCGCATACCCTGACCGGTACGCTTCAAAGATTTTCTTTGCAAAAGGAGTAAGGTCTTGCCCAGGGTATTTGCTTTTGATCTCCCCCCGGACCTGTTTCAAAATCTGCTTGTCAATCCTGTTCAGCGTTTGTTTCTCCGGGTTGCGGTCAAAAAGCATGTAGTATCTGAGGTTGTCTTGAGACAGGTTTTCTTTGATACTGGTGGAGGATTCGGTTTTCTCTTGATCAATAGAGGGTTGGAACTTGTGATGAGTGTTCATTTGTAACTCCAAAACAGAATGGGGGTTAGGTGTCTCAAGGCCGATGAAAGCCTTTCCGGTCCTTTCGGATTCCCGGCACCATACCCCAATTATATTTGGACTTGCTCATACAAATTAATATACCGGATTTACGGCCCGGTTCACCGTCATCGTTTTGAGAGGTCTTTATTGTCTTAGATTCCCGGCAGGGTGTCAAGGGGTTTTTGGGATTTGGGATTTAAATGGTCTGAATGGGGATAATTGATAAAAGCAAGTGGGGGGGGATTAAAACCCCCCGTCTACCCGATTAGCACATGCCATGATTACCACACTTCACACCGTGTTTGCATGAGATTCTTTGAAAACTGAACGGCCTTGTAAAAGGCTGTATTATCCATTTTCTTTTTATGTATTAAAGACGGATCATAATTATAATGCAAGCCGCCCAAGCGATAGAGTTCATAAAGATGCTCGGCTCCGAGCGATTGATTGCAATCGTTGCAGAGTGTAACCATGTTTCTTGATGAAGTTTCACCACCTTTAGAATAAGGCCTAATGTGCTGTATGGTTAGATTATTTGTGCGCCACACAATAAACAGGTGCCTCCGTCACGTTTAATCACATATTCCTTTTTTTGTTGTGAGTATGATCTTTTTAGACTCGATGGAGATACGAGTTCGACATCCGTAAATATACCTACTGGTGATGTGAGACAAGATTTTTTTTCAGCCATTGATGCATTAATGCTCTTGCTAAGTCACTTGGAACTAATGCCCAGCCCTTTTCAAATACAACCAAGTGTTATAGTCTTCTACGTTATTAATCATTATTGTTGATTGCCCAAGAACATCCAGTGACTCTATGAAACGATTGCTGTCAATCCGAGAAGGCTCTCGTACTTCCCTTGCGTTTTTAGAAAAGGAATTAAACATTGTGTATGTTAAATAATATGCGTAACCGCCACATAAGAGCTTTAGATTAAAAGCATATGCTGATTCTTCCATTATACGTTTCTTTTCTTTTTTGTTTTCACGCCCGATTTGTTTTCACGCCCGACATGGACGTGAACTTATGGGGAGAAAAACCCATATAAGTAAATCCTGTTAATATGTGCTTTGTTAACACAAGTATGAACCGAAAACAAAATCTGCATTAGGGGGACATTTGCACTGCCCGGTATTCTTAATGAACCACGCTATGCAGATCCGCATGCAGGGTGTTGTGGAGGACTACCCGATTATACAACTTCCAATAGTTTATTAACTATGGGCTCAAAATGCTTAACTGACTGTTTTGCGGTCGTAATGTGAGCCCCTGTCAAACCGTCTTTGTATGCACAATCGAAGACGGGCTTACGCGCCTCCAAAGAATATGGTATCAAACTATGCAAATTTGGTATTTTGCCAATATTCCAATTATTGGTTCCCCAATCATGTACTTGATTTAAGGGCATTAATCGATCAATAATATTGTGTCTAACAGCATCTTCAACTTTATCGCCAAAAATTGACCAGCCACGTGTCATTCCTTTTGAATTTTTACGTATATTATGTTGTTGCATTACATATCCCAGAAAAACAGGTGCGCCTGTAGGTAGTTCAATTGCATCTCCGTTATATGCAGATTTGCATTGGTCCCATTCTTTACGCCAAGTACAAAGCTTTGAGCCTAAATTCTGTGTCCCTCGGATAGAAAATAAATCCGGAGACATTGGAACAACGAAGTAATCACTAATAGCAAGCACGGCTCTATTTAGTGCACCCAAATTAGGACCCAAGTCAAGCATGACAATATCAGCATTAACTTTTTCAGAAGCCCAAAGTATATAGCGATATATTGCGGATTGAACTCTAAGATCACCAGGGTTTCCACCTTTTGCGCTATTCCAAGAGTCGCCTAATGAATCTTCAAAGTTGCTGAGAAGAACATCCCCAGGAATAATGTAAAGGTTTGGGTATTCTGGATTTACAATTGAAGGTTGACGTTTTCGTATATCACCTAAACGTTCATAAACAGGTTCAATAGCGTTCCAAATACTATTTCCTCGATCTGTTTTCCAGCTTTTTTCCAAATCGGATTCAGAAATTGAATATGCTGATAAATTGCATTGGCTGTCTAAGTCTACAATTAATACGCTAAAGTCTTTTTTAGCTAATAGATGAGCAATGTGATACATATATGTTGTTTTACCAACTCCACCTTTATTATTAAAAATTGAAAAAATTTTCATGTATTGCTCCAATATTGATGTGTAAATGGGTTTGATTTAATATCTTAATACGCCAATACATATGAAATTGTAAATTAAAGTATAAAAAAATAATTCTACCGACCTGGATAGCATGTAAATTTGAATGATACCCAACCTAAAAAATCAATTTATAGTCTCATATCACCCCGAACGACATAAGTAAATCAGGGAAAATCCTTAATTTTGCATTTTTTTTTGCATCACACCATCGCCCACGGCAACTGGCTGCCATGGTTGAAGGCTGAGTCTCGATGGAGTGAAAGGACTGCACAGCAATTCATTTAAACCGCTGAAGCCTTTCCAAATGCGAGACACGTCGCGCATTTTGATATTGCACCCAAAGCCCTTTACCTTCTTGCCCAAAACAACGTTCCCGATGAAGCCTATCAAGAAGTTATTGATATGGCTGAAGCAAATCGGCATCTCGTGCCGATATTTAAAGGGGATTCAAATCCTATTTAAAGGGGAGAATCCTCCCCCTTTAAGCTGATCTCCCATTTAGGTAGGGCAGGTTCATCACCAGATCCAATTACCCCCAGGGAGGGTAATATCTGCACCCCCTTGCCGGGCCTGGGGGTGTCACTTTGTGATACACTCTTAACCACCCCAGGGGTGTCAGCTAATGCGACTCCCTTTTCATCTCATTGAAGGTCAAAAAGCCCTGGGGCAATCGCTTTATTATTCCATGCATCCCGGGAAACGGGCGGGGATAGTTTTGATTATCGAAAATGAGAACGATTTGAAATACTGAATCAGGCTTAATACAAAGATTCTTCATTTCGGGTTGCGGGTAATGAAAGAGCCCCCTCAACTACCTGATTAGCAACTTTGTTATCTAAACATACGTTTTAATTCTGGAGACACATAGTGAACTTGATAAAGGCCATTAAGGGCCTTTATTGTTTTAACTAAACCCTTTCTCTCAATTGTCTCAAGAATATGATTTATTAATGCAATTGGAGTGTTAGTAGCCTCAGCGATTTGGTGGTTTACCATTAAATTTTCATTTAATATTTTTAAGCAAACTTCTTTCACAATAAGATCATAATCATTGATATTTTTTCGAGCATACAAATCAAATCCGTATTGAGTTATTAAAAAAAAAGGAATTCGGCCTTTCAAAACTCTTTGCGCCTTTATAAATCCTCTTGAATCTAAAATTTCCAGTGATTCTTCTATTTCATCATCTGAAATCCCATACTCTTTTAACGAATCATATATTTCTGATAAATTAATATTTTTATCGCCCTTCTCTATAGTTATTTTGCAAGATTGATTAAAAATAATAGTATCTACTTTCGTTAGCCCAGGAAGTACATCAATTACTGTTTTAATATGTTTTGGCGGTTTTCCTAATTGAGGCTTTTCTGAAATACCAAAAATAGACTGGACAATTCTATTAAGGTTTTCATCATAAGATTCTAAATTTTGAATTCTTTCCCACAATGTTGATTTCAGGCATTCTGGCACTTCGCAATCATCAATAACAATCGGGATTATCTTAGTTTTTATGCTTATTCTTTTAACAAATCCAGCATTAAGCTCTTCCCTGACCCAGGGTTTATTTACACTATGCTGAGACAGAATGATTACAAAAGCATCAGCATTTTTAATGCCTTCTTCAAATATTTTATCAACCAAGCTATCACCAGGAAACATTTCCCATTTATCTAACCAAGCATCAATGCCTTTGCTCCGTAATTTGCTTGAAAAATCTATTACAAAACGATCCTTGTCTTCACTTGCATGACTTATGAATGTTTTTGGATTCATAATTCCCCTTTATTGGTAACGCATTCTTCAATGGGCGCAGTTTTTTGCGTCGGCTGAATTAGTCTTGTTCAAGTAAGCCGCTGCGCGGCAGATTAAGCCGTATCATCATTGTTCAATTCCATTGCTCATGGTATCTTGTTACCGGCTTGCAGGTCGGTATCTTCACCCGACAAGGTTAAAGAAAAAAGGAAGATACCATGAGCAATTTAATCAAACGTTTTAAAGAAGATCTCCAACTTGCCGGTTATGCAAAAAGGAGCATTCAATCCTATACCAGTTCGGTTTTAAGACTACAGCGCTTTTACAATAAACCATTAGAAGATATCACTGAAGAACAGCTCCGTCAATACTGGCTTTGCTGCCAGAATGAATTCGGCTGGAGCGCTGCTACTCTGCGGATCAGTTACTCTGGTATTCAGCATTTTTTTACCAAAACGCTGGTCCGGTCCTGGAACATTTTCAACGACATCAAATGGAAGCGTGAGCAGACCTTACCGACTATTCTGAGTCTGGAGGAAGTCAGAAAGATTATTTATGCCCTTCCCACTGTGCAAAGTCATGCATTTTATTTGACATTATATTCCATGGGACTGCGTTTAAGGGAGGCAACAACACTTCAGGTCAAAGATATTCTTTCCGACAGGGGACTTGTGCATATTCACGGTGGAAAGGGTGCCATGGACAGGACGGTGCCTTTACTCAAAATAACCCTGTTGACGTTGCGCAAATACTATAAAACCCATCGCAATTCAAAATGGATATTCCCTGCTTTGGGCCGCAATGGCGGTAAGGACGCTCAATATGCCAAAAATCATGTCAGTGACAGTGGGGTTCAAGGCGTTTTGCGATCTACTTTGAAACGCCTGAAGTTTAAAAAACATGTTCACCCTCATGTCTTCCGCCATGCCTATGCGACGCATTTGCTGGAAGCTAATATCCCCATACGCCATGTGCAAAAAATATTAGGCCATAAAACCCTTAAAAGCACCATGATTTATCTGCATGTGACCACACAGGCCCAAGTTGATTCCAATGACAAAGTTTCCAAAGTCATGCAGGGGGTGTTGTCATGAGTGCTGTTCAAAAAATCTTCCAAATGTATGGGCCGAAATATCTGACACTTTATGGAGATCGAATGCCGAAGTCTCATAAAAAAACCATACGGGATATCAGTGCCTGCAGAAAGGGTTCCTTTGGAACAATGGTGTATGAATGTGATGACTGCCGTAATCTGCATTTTATTCACTTCTGCTGCGGCAATCGTCATTGTCCCAACTGTCAGCAGAGTAAAGCGGACCAATGGCTGGATCAGCAGATGAAAAAGCTGCTACCGACCTATTATTTCCTGTTAACCATTACACTTCCCCAGGGCCTGCGGGATGTTGTAAGGTCTCATCAAAAATTATCTTATGGTGCCCTGTTTTCATGCACCAATGAAGCCCTGAAAAAACTGGCACAAGATACACGGTTTATCGGATCTGATCGAATCGGATATCTGGCAGCCCTCCACACATGGGGCGGCATGCTTCAGTATCATCCACATTTGCATATAATAATTCCCGGAGGTGCTTTATCTGATAATGACCAATGGCTTTCTTCCAGACAGGATCTGTTTGTTCACACAAAACCTCTGGCGGTCATTTTTAAAGCCAAATTCAAAGATGCCATAAAAAAAGCCGGGCTGCTCGATAAAATTGATTCCGCAGTATGGAAACAGCAATGGGTGATTGACAGCCAGGCCGTGGGGCAGGGACAAAATTCCCTGCGCTATCTTTCAAAATATGTGTTCCGGGTTGCCATCTCCAATAATCGTATTAAAAGCATTGAAAATGGCGTCATCAAATTTTTGTATAAAGACCGTGAAAAAAAGAAGTGGAAAACTATGGCATTGGATGCCATGGAGTTTATCCGACGGTTCTTGCAGCATGTTCTTCCCAAAGGGTTTATGAAAATTAGACATTATGGATTTCTCAATCCCAACAGCGCATTGTCCATAGAAAAAATCCGTGAACTCATCTCATTCATCCATGACATTATTGCTCTTTTTATTAAAATCCCGGAACTTGAAATACCGGGTATTAAATGCAGCCATTGCGGGCATGATTTGAAATTTATTTTCTTTGCAAAGCCGGAACCAAGAGGCAGGCCCGGATAACTTCACAAAACTGACTACCCGGTGTTGCTCGACTTTAAAAACAGCCTGATAAATGACTATCGACATGCTTCAGTATCCGTACGCCAAATTGACGGTATTTTAATTTTTGACCTGGGTTTTAAGGGCTGAAAACGACCTGAATTTTGATTTTTACATCAGGATAAAGGCCATCTTTTGATATTTTAATCACATCTTGTCATAAACACATCCAGCAAATCGTTAACCTTTCCCCCTATTGATCCGCGGCTTCTTGAACCATAGGATTAGTACCGAGCCTCGTGCCTCGGCACGGTTACTAATCCTTTATTTGTTGGGCTTTTTGCAGTTCATTTTTTGTTTTTCTGTATTTATATTGGTGCGTTAACCACCAAACACTCAAGTTTGGTTCCACTATATGATACAAAGATATTAGAGTTTCTCTACGGATACCCATTTTAGTTTTTTGAACCGTCTCAAGTATAAAATTAATGTTTACGGTTTTAATAAATTTGATGGCAAGTTGAAGAAACGGAAAAACTTCATTGATAAAGAAAAATTTATTTTCCGCTTTATCGTTAATCGACATCGCAACCTCGCTGTAATCAACGAAAGAAGGCATAAGATCACTGCAAAAAATTCTTATCGTTTCTTCCCTATTCTCATCAAGTTCTTGAATGTTCTGGTTCGCTACTGACTCTGTTGTTGATCTTAATGATAGGTTTAGCAACTCGAAATATTTTCTGTAATTTTCTTTATATGGTTTTATTTCTTTTATGAAAGATAATTTTTTTTCAACTAGTTCGAGAGAAAGCTTTTCAGTTTCCTTGAGTAGTTTATTTGTTTCTGCCTTTATTTTGTGACGTTTCCAAAGCCAGAATATAAAAGCCCCTGATCCCATACAAAATAACACGAAAATAGATGAATATATTGTAATGTCCCAGAAAGAATTTTTGTCTATGAATTCAATTAACTTCTCTGAGATCTTTTTTTTAATTTCATTCATATAGAAGCGTTATTTCCCTTTACTTTTTTGCCATTTCCTTGCTGCTAACTGTAAATCATTTAGTAACCTTTCGGCATCATCAACAGAGGCCTGGGTACGTTTAAGTATAATTTGATGACCGATAGCCTCGTTGATAGACTCCTTTGCCCGTTCAAAAGCTGACCCTTTCTTAGAATTAAAAATTTTAAGAATCTTAGCTTTTTCATCAGGGGTCAAAGGTGCTTTTTTAAATTTTTCAGCTAATGCGTAAATAGCTTTTATAAAATCTTGTTCTGGCAAAATTTTCTCCTTTCTATCTTTGTATTATTGTGAAGCCAACCACTTATCAATAAGTCAATTTCCCTGATATTACTTGAAAAAGCCTACTATCGAGAAAAATCAAATATACTCCATACCACTCAATCCAAAGTCCGTAAATAGGTAAAAACCCTTAATTTTGCAGTTTTTTTGCTCTGGAGATTGCATTGAATATTTTTCAATGGGTAATCGTAATCCTACCTGCTATTTAATCTCAAGCCCGTCATTTAACCCGCCGCACAATAGGCACCACAGGTTCATCCCCAATGTTGACAGGAACCGGCGCAATGAATTTGACCACGGGCTTTTTCCGGCCCTTTCCGGTCCAGTATGTGTGGTAATGTGCCTTGCGGATATGAGGTGATTTCTTGGTACCTTCTCCGGTACCCTGGCTGCTGCCTCTTGCTCTCCTGATTGCTCCGCCGATTGCAGATCCGACTCTATACTCCACAGGCAACTGGCGCTTTTTTTTCTTCGGATTTTTAGACTTCTTAACCTTTCTGACTTTTGATGTCTGGATAATATCCCTGTCGGCTGAACATAAATACAGCACAAGTGAAAAATACGAACTATACAATTCGGCAGCATCAGCCTGGTCAACTTGAAAATTTTTAAGGTCCTTGAGTTCATTGGGCAGGTACGGATTTGAAAAATCAAGTGTGCTTTGAAGCATGTCACCTATTTTGGTTTGGTCATCAATGTGAAATGGTAGTGTCATAATCCCCGAACCGTCATCCCCAGGGCGGGCAAACGTGAGTCTAATCTCCCGGCCTCCTGAATTGGCATCACTCTCCAGGTACACAAAGAAGCCGTGTAGTTTCATCCGGTCTGCTGGTGCAAATCCCTCAAGATCAATATAACAGCACCATGACGGCAGATTGAAGAGGACATCAACCGGAATATCTTTATCAAGGGTGACATCCCAAAGACTTTTTAGGAGATCCGGATCAAACCGATATACGCTTTTTGTCGGCATCCATGCCAGTATTGCCGCAAGATTTCCGATATCCGAAGCAGCTTGGGCCATATCAACGCCACGCTTTTCAATTTCATCAACCACAATGGCAGAAGCAGCCGCAACCGGCAGGTAACACCAATCTGGCCATGTCTGCTCACCGGTGGTTTTCATTTCCCGGAACATTAGAGCCTGATCCGCCGCATTAGGGTATGCTGTCATATAGGTTTTATTGAGTTGTTCCGGTATCAGCATTGTTCCGCTCCATTGATCCGGTCCCGCAGCTTCCCGGCACACTTAAAAGTAACCACCCGACGCTTCGGCAATGTCATACTGCTGCCCGTGGCAGGGTTACGGCCTTTCCGGGCTTTCTTTTCATTGACACAGAATTTACCAAAACCGCTTATCATGACATCTTCCCCGGATTCAAGAGTGACTTTCATGATTTCCAGGATATTTTCCAATGCTTCATGCGCTGCCTTGTTGTCCAGCATTGTTCTTTCTGCAAGCCGTTCAGTCAATTCTGTTTTGGTTAGTGCCATGCCATTCCCCTCCCGTTTGAGTTATCCAAAAGCCACTGAATTTATTTTATTTGTCGGGCTGTTGTCAAGGATGGGATTTGAATTGATACTTGACCTGGACATGGTGAAACTACAATCCTGGAATTCCAATAGGACCGGGCAAATCAGGTATCCCACACCCTGAACAAGATAGCATCATAAGCAAAATCAATATCAAAAATAATAGCTGTTTCATTTCTTCATCCTCTTCCTTGCAAGGTTCAATTGCTCTGAATATTTTTTATTGTCCAAGGCTGACCATTCAAGAGAATGCCTGTCCCATTCAACAAATCAATTCGTTCCTGGGCCTGTCCTTTCTCCGGGTATGCATCATACAGTTGGAATACAATCTTGTCACGGTCTTTAATGGTCATATTCTGAGGGTCAATTTTTGAAAGATCCAATATGGACCGGTCCGTTTCAACTGGTTTATCCGGTTTTGTCAGATTTGTAAATTCATCTGTCTGTGGGTTATATTCCACTCCAGGCTGTTCCGTTCTTGTGGCGTTACATGTAACAGTCTCTTGATAAACTTTAAAGATATGTTCCATGGCTTCCTGCCGGTTGAAACCCTGTTCATGATTCAGCCGGGCAAGTTCAGCCTGGAGTTCTGCTGATATGAAAATAGATATGGATTTGTATTCCTGGCGTTCTTGTTCTTTCCTGAACCGTTGCGCTCTTTTCTTTGCCTGGTATCGGTATTCTTAGCCTGTCATTGTGTCCATGTATCAATCCTTTACAGGAATTTTATTCAGCAGATATCCAGCGGTGACGTTTTTTTTTGCTGATCAACCACAAACAACATTGCCGTTCCTTTGTGATCTCGTGTATCCCAATAAAACCGACCAGTATCTTCATTGTACCAAGGTGTCGGGGGATCTGTTTTTGATAGGGCTGTGACCTTTCTTTTTGCCGCTTCCTGGTTTTCTATCCAGAGGGTCAGGCACCGGGATCTTGTGGGGGGATTTCCTTTGTTCGCTGCTTGGGCTTCCCAGGTCATCAACTGCCAGTACCAGGCGTTTTTTATTTGCCGCAATACTGATCTTATCATACTGCCTCATAATTCAGAATTAGATGTTTCATGGGCATCTTGTCTTATTAAGAATTTGTAATTATGACTTAAACACTCTGGTTATTTATGAACAGACTGAAAGATTTGACCAGTTCCATGAGTTGATCAGCTAACCATTTGCGCCTTGTGGTAGTGGTTAATTGATTTAGTTGAATATCACCAAATTCAGGCCCAGCCATGCCTGTTTGCCAAATAACATTATTTGATTGCTCACGCACGTTGATAGTGATTTGTCGAGGTATTACAACTCTATGCGATAGAATATTACGGAGTGTCTGCCATTCATCGAATTCGTTTGATTCCACTAATTTATTCATTGCTAAAGTAAGATTAGAGCCCGGCCATTTTTTTTTGAAACATTTAACAACAGCTTTCGGCTTCACATTCCTAAGTTGATTTTCTTCAAGACCAAAAACTTCTGGTTTGTAATAAGACGCCATTGCATGCATTGCGAAAAAAAATGATTCAAGACAAGATAGACCTGCTATAAAAAACACAAATAAAGAAGTCTCTTGCTGATAATAATCATCAATGGGAGGGCCGCCTCCAACGTTATTAAAGGATGTTGTGAACATATGATCCTGTTCGGATAGCATACGGAATCGATAAGCAGCCCCACTCAAACCCATGCCCATTAATCTACGTGAAGGGTGTTCTTCACCAATCATATCAATACAATTTCGATATGCTTTCTCAAGATCTAATGTTGGAAAATCATCAGGAAGATCACCCCATATGTGACCGTGATATTTATTCATAACGTTTCATGTTCCTTTTGCTGGTGGATGCTTGGAAGATGGGGTCTTGATTTTGTTTATAAAATTTTTGTACATTTTTTTTAAATCTACGCTGACTCCGTGGAATGTTGGCTTACATTCGAATACACTCATTTCTTCTGTTTCTTTTTGTAATTCTTCTAAGGATAATTTACCTAAACGCTCAATTTGAACTTTTTCTGCCTCACAAAAAGTAGTTCTTTCTTCTTTGGTGAACCAGAAATGCGGTAAGGGATATTTTCCAACGCACCAAAGTCTAAAACATTCTTTTGAAATACATGTGTCGTGTAGACCATTAATAATTATTTGCATGGGGTGATCAGGAGCATCATTGATTAGAGTATTTAATGCGTTACTCAAATTCGGATTTTGAAAGCCACCTTTTGGTTCATGATTACCTGCAGCATCAAGCATTGAGATATGATTTATGATCAATGGATTTTCATTTGGGAGTGGCTGAGTTCCAATAGACATGATTCGAGCAATTGTCCACATATCTGTTTTTGTTTCTTGCCCCCACATTTCTGCTATTTTCAAGAATCTGAAAACGGCTGTTTGTTGGTGAAAGACGGTCATTTGTTTTCCTTTCTGAAATCTAAACACTTATCGACAAATCAATTTTTCTTGATATTACAAAAAAATCCTATCGTAAGGGAAAGCTGAATATCCCATACCACCAAAACCCAATCCCGTAAATAGATAAGAATCCTTAGGTTTGCAGTTTTATTGACTGAATCAGATTAATTTGTTATATTTCTTTCAAAATCACTTTGGCCCGAGACTGCATTAGGGGTTTCATTGCTGGAATGGAGGTCGCGCCCCTTCCCAAAGCAAATAAGTTGTTTATAGCACCTCTCACTTTGGGCAATTGGAGCCCTCTTCTCAAGTGCTGTAAACGATAGAACTGGTTTCAGTTGGAGCTTGGTGCTCGCTGTCCTCATGGTCATGGCCCAGGAGTCCTGAAACCGGTTCTTTATTGATATGCATTTTTTTATCCAAACCATGAAATCTATTCTGTGCATGTAGTTATTTAAAACAGGATTGTATAACTACGCCATATTCCGAATTTTATCTTTCAAACCATTCAAAATTTTCATATCCTCGGGGTCACCGCCTTTGTCTGGATGAAGCTGTGCCGCCATTGCCCGGTAACAGGTGTCAATGACTCGGGCTTCTTCCTGGGATAGTGAAATTGATCCCGAAGATGCGCTCCTATCTGTAAATGTCTGCTGGCGGTATTGCTGTTGCCACTGCCGGGCCTGTTCTTCATATTGGCGTTTTTCTTTTTCTGCCCGGGCTTTTGCCTCGGCTTTTTCCGCCTTGAGCTTTTGTTTTAATCTCAGAGTTTTTTTCCACCATTGGTATTCTTCGGTTTTTTTAAACTCTGCAAGGACTCGATCTTCAAGGGGCTTTAATTTTTCCTGAACGATATCTCAAACGGCATTGAGGTCAGCATCAGGGAAAACCTTCCGGACATCATTATCAAAATCGTATCCATCAATGTATCTACCTGGGGCATATTCCCATCCATGGTCCTGGCATCTTAACATCTCATCGATCACGGTCCATTCATCGAATGTGTAAATGTGTTTCTGTCGGCTTTTAACCTTGCCATCCTGTCGATAAGATTCTCCGATTTTGATTACATATGATGGCAATTTCGTGCGGATGATCTCCTCACCTTTGATATATGGATCTCTCAGGGTCTTATCAACTTTTTCCCCCGCTTCATTAATTCTCCAGCTTAATATCTTACCGCGAATGATTTTGGGATTTTTAAAAGCGGGAGATTCTTTTTTGAACCACCGTGGCTTTTTTGTTTTTGATAATGTGACCGATGCGTACACGGCTTTGATTTCCTTTCTGTAGTTATTTTGTTTGAAGTTGTGTAACTACAATTATTCACATCCTGAACATGACGTTTCTCTCTTTTTATGCTGAACGACTTGTTCCTTCTTGCCGGAGGAAGTAGTGGGGCTCTGGCGTTTCCGAAATTTCAGCTGTCCCCACAAACTCCTTATTCCATTGACGTTGGTCTCTCAAATCACCATACCCGACAGTCGGCGGCGTTTGCTTTTTTTCTGATACGGCTTGGGAGTGCGATTCACCATTGCCCCCGCTGCGAACCTGAGAGCATCCAAAGCATAAAATCTCAAATGTACTTCTGAATCTCCCAGGTCATCAAAACGGATCTTTTGAAGTTGTTCATAACAAATTGAACCCGCTGGTATTTTCAGTCGGCCCGTCGTGATTTGGTGTTGGACCTCATGGAATCCCACGGGAAAATTGTCGGCAAAAGGTGCAAACTGCAATCTCCCTCTTAAACTTTCATTTTTATGACGGAAGTCCCAAAAAGCTTCGGCAAATTCCCGCCGTCCTGTTGATCTGTCATCACAGTAGATGTCAGTGCATCCGAAGAGTCCAATTTCGTCTCCTATCTTGGAAAACATCGCTGGTAATGCAATTTGATATTCGGATTCTGCAAGAATCTGTAGTTGACCTCTTATCGGCTTTCTGGCCAGTCCTTTCTCTCGGCTGAGCAACTCCCCCAGGATCACGCAGAACCCAGGGGAACCCTTTTCAGGCCAATGCAGTCCTGCTGCTATTTGTGCATAGTTTGTGTTGGTTTCTACACCATCTTTCAATGACCGTAAGGTGATAACTCCCTTTGAGTCAAGTTTGTGTTCTAATGCATTTAAAAAAAACATTTAATACCTCTCTTATAAATATGGAAAAATTCGCCCGGATTTATCTTCGGGCGCAAAGGACAAACAAAGCGCGTCTGCCCGGTCCGGGGACCTCTTCAAGACATCCCGCATGGTGGACTTCTGCATAACCCGAATCTTGCCATTGACGACCTCATACGTTGCAATCATGAGTTCTTCCACAAGCCCTTCATCAGGCGGCAGCATCGCTCCTGAATCAGTCCGTAGCCATTCCCGGCATGCCCACCAAAGCTGATCCCGCAGGATATGAAATTCCCCCATCTCAGTTGATTCTGTTGGTCTGGATGCCACTTTAACGGAATTTGCAATACAGCCGTTTCTTTGCATGGCAGGAGCGACACCTGCGCCGATTCCGGTGCCGTCCACATTGCAAAATTGAACGGATCTGCCTTTATATTCTGCTACGGCCCGGTCTGCTGTTGTCATGGTGTCCACGCCTGCCCAAGAGATAAGGCGTTCAACGAATCCGCCATACCGGAAGCAGACTGCATTTGAATCGCTGCCGAATTCCGCTACATCGAGACCCATGACGGCCTGGGTGTAGGCTGGCGGGGTTTCCCCATGTTCCAGAACATAGGTATCCCACCTGGTACGGGCCGCGTTGATCCATTCTTTGGAGATCAAGGCAGTTGTACTTTGTGCCGGATACTGTCCAAGGACCATGACCGAAAAGACAGGCTCCATGATCTTATATAACCCGGCCTTCAAGGGTGGATATGGGACACCGTTCTGTTTTTTTGCAACCTCTCCCACCAGAAAATCAGGCAGTTCAAAACACTCTGAATCCGGCTGTTCCCCGTCAGCCAAAGATCGACACCATTGGTTGATTCTCCGGACCGTGATTGCACGGGTAACAGCCCCAGGAATGCGATCCTCCCCTGAAACCACATTTGGGTGATTAAAAGCGCTGAGAGCCACTACATTTGCCCGGCCATCCCGTTCCATCCGGTATACTTCTCCTGATTCCGAACGTGGGTTAAACATGACCAGAAGGCGGCCATGGCCACCAGAAAGACAGGATTCAATGGCGGTGTATACTTCGTCTGGGATGGCATCGCCCTCATCAAGTATGAAAAGCAAGTAGGGTGCATGTTTTCCGGAAAATTTGGCTTGTCTTTGGGCTTCTGTCCCGGACATCGGTATGGTTACCCCTGTAACAAAGGATTGCGCAGATCTTTCAATATGCAGGTTCTTCAGGGTATCTGCCTTGAACAAATCTGGGCATTTCTCGGTAAGGCTGCCAATTTCACCCCATAAAAGCTTTTTTAAGTTGGATTCCGGTGGGGCAGCTGCTGTATATATTTGGGAATCCGGAAAGGATTTGTAGAACCACACGGCAACCCTGGCGGCTGCATGAGTCTTGCCTGTGGCATTGGCTGACTTTGCAATGGTTATGGGAAAATCCCGAACCGATTCCATCATGCGCTTGACGTCATCCGTGTAGGTCTCATGAAGAACCCTTTCGCCAAATCCAACCGGGTCCTGCTGGTAGATACCGAACTTCCCGGCGTCGCCATTATCGAACTGTTGATTCAGTGAATCTAACAGCTGATCGAATAGCGCGTTTTTCGTTGAGTTTATGAATGATCTTTGTTCTAACATCTGGTGAAACCTCTCCGATTGCCTGTAATATTTCCTGTTGAAATTCTTCCGCTGCCTTCAGATCATAAAGCGCCTGGAATATTTCAAGCTGCAGCTTCATTTGTCCCCGGATTTCGGCCATGGCTTTCAGGGCCAATTCCCGAGGGTCTTTGAATTTAAACTCTGTGACCTCAATCTCTTCATCCCCGATACGAACCTTCCGGGTTTGGTGCTGGGATTCCAGAATTTGAAGGGCCTCATCATCACCCCTCCCCCAAGCCATGCACAGGTCCAAAAGTTCATTTGCATAGCCGTTTATCTTCTGCAATTGGGCCACGGCATCAAGTTTCTGGTCCACGCATTCTTCAACCTTTTTAGCAACAACTGCTCGGGTAGTTTTACCCCGCAGTTGCTGCAGACGTAGGTTTACTGCCTGCCGGGTAACGCCCAGTTTTTTAGCTGCGGCTGATTGACTTAATTTTTCTTTGTCAATCAACCGTAACAGTTCACGATCATTGAATTTTAATTTTGGCATGCTTGACACCTGCTTGACGGTTGATTAGTATTTCCAGGTTTTCCTTGGCTTGTTTGATTTCTGCTGTTTCAGTCATTTTTTTTATTCCTTTTTTTTATGCTGCATGTTTACAGGAGACGATCCCCTGATTCTCATATGTTGAAACTCTGGCTTTTGCTGATGCGGTGAAGACAGGATTCAACATATCCACAAAATCATAGATAATAGCCTTGTCCTTACCTGGTGCCGAACGTAAAGCCCGACCGATATATTGAATAAGCCGCCCTGAGAATTTGACCGGGGTCCCCAGGAATACGGAAGATATACCGGGCAGGTCAAAGCCCTCTCCAATAAGCTGGCCGGTTGCAATCAGGTATCTGCATTGTCCTTGCTGCAGATCTTCAATAATTCTTTCCCGTTCCCTGGGAGAAGTGGAACCGGTTAAGACTTCGGACTTGATACCGTTTTCCTGGGACATGATGTCATGGAGGACCTGGCAATGGCTTTTTCGGTCAGAAAGGATAAGACTGATCCCGGTACCATCATGTTTGGCTACGGTATCACAGATAAGCCGGTTTCTGTCATGATCCTCTGTCAGTTCAGACAGGGCCTTTGAATAATCGTCGCTTGCATTTACTGTGGTGTCAAACTCGGTCTTAATCCAATGGACTTCAGCCGGGCAAAGATTCCCGTTTTTTAACAGATCCGCTTTATCAATCCGGCCGGTCACATCGCCGATATGCCAGAAGATAACTTTTGACAAACCGTCCCTTCTCCAGGGCGTTGCCGTCAATCCGGTCATGTATTTACAATCGAACTGTTCAATAGTTTTGACATACTGCATGGCAGGTGCCCGGTGGCAATTGTGGACAAGTATATCGCCAGCAAAATAATTGCCGGTCCCGGTTTCTATATTGTAGACATGACCGTCCGGACACACCCCGCCAAATCCGCCTCCACTTGTTTGTTCGATAATCTCAACACTTGCCACCCTAAGCTTTTCAAATGTGCATTTTTCTTTTGATCGAGTTTTCGCCTTTTTCCTGTATGGCTGATCCCGTCTATCTCTACACCTATTTTGAGTTCCGGATTTGCAATATCCAGTTTGTAACAGGTCGGAAGGCTGCGTTCTCCCAACCATGCCCGGCGTGAACCCTTTGGTATATGTGGGGCTGTCTTGACTGGAAACTCCATCTGCCATCCTAAAGCCATTGCAAGGTCTTTCTGAGGTTTTGTCGGCCCCTTCCCATTTCCACCCCTGTTGTTCGGACAAATCCTTAACGTTCCGTTTTTCCGTTTCGCCTTCAGCATATTGGCAACCGCTTTGGGATTCTTCATTGGATTGTTTATAATTTTGTTCACACGGCCTTGATTCCGATTGTATTTCGCAAGAAATTCTCCGCCCTTCCTGTATCCGGCTTGTTTTAGAACATTCACACACTCTTGAGAACAACACGCCCGGCCTGCTTTTGCTTGTTCCAGGGATGTCCGCCATGGTTTGCTCCCCTTGCACTGAATCAATTTTCCGCATACTGCACATGGCACAGTTAGAATTTTCATTCCGATACCTCCATACAATCTGTTTTTTTTGCAATTCAACCGCGGGAATATATCTCTCCCCGTTAAAGAAAGGGTGGCCTGGTGTACAAATCAGTGTGGTTCCATCATTGAAAAGTACCCGGCAAAGAGTTCTGGCTTTTCGTCTAAAAACATGACGAACGGTTGTATCCACCACTTGGTTTGTCTGGTGGTCATAACCTTTGACCTTATCCCCGACTCGGATAGCTTGAATTTTTATTTGTCCGGTTGGTGTACTTATTAAAACGCCTGCTGGGAAACATTCATCCAGAACAAGATACCCGATATGAGGTACCACCTGGTCAACTTTTTTCACAAGGGTCTGGATCATAGCAACCGTGATCCGGTCCCTGATCTTGAACTTACCGCCACCGATGACCCCGATATCTGCCCTGGGGATCTTCAGAAACTGTTCAATCCGGTCAAGCCATTGATTCAACAGTTCTTTGGTATGCACCACAATTAACGCTGGCTGTTTTCTGTCGGCAATCAAGTATAACCCCATGACCGTTTTCCCGGCTCCGGTCCCGGCTTCCAGGAGACCGAAGTCTTTTGATAGAACATTCTCAACTGCTGGCTGCTGTAACGGCCTGAGTGATCCATAAAAAGTAAAATCAACCGGTTTCAGGGTTCGCCGATCGTCAATGATATGGATATCTTCACCATGCCGTTGACAAAGCATATAAATTTGCCTGGCTGCACCACGGGGACAAATCAGGGTGTCTTCATCATCCTGGTAAAATTTCAACTGCCGTTCCAGATCCCAGGTGGCCCGGCCCATTTTTTCCGCTTCCTGAAATTTCGGATTCGGCATTGTCAACTTGGCCCGGATCTCTCTCCGGGTTTCTGGTTTCATACCGGAAAGATAAAGCTTGTTTTTTAACTCAAATTCCATTAAAAGTCCCTTCCGTCAGCTTTTTGTTTTGCCTGTCCAGGGTGTAAGGCCTTGGGCAGGCTTCTCTTTATCAGGTTTAAACGATTGTCAGCTTAGGCTTTGTTTTTCTCAAATAGGTTTCATAATCCATGACCCGACAAACATTATTCCTGCCGATAGTTACAAGTACATTGAACAGATCAACAAAAGTGCTTTCTATGTCATTATTTCCCAGCCTTAAAAGATTTCCATCAAAATCATCAAAGGCAGGATCACCTTCAGAACACCGGACCGTGTAACCATAGAGTTTCAGAAGATCTTCATTCCTGATAATTTCAACCAGCGGTTCAGCATCACCAAAATCATTGGCGGATACCATAACCGTGTAGTCTGGATGCTCGGTAACAATCACCGGGTCAAAATTATTATCCTGATCAATACCAAAATCATTTTCAGGATGGATGTTTTTTAAAAGTTCTCTTGCCGCATTTAAATCTTTGTTCATGGTGTTTTCCTTTGTTTTATGATTTAAGCCCGGACCTTATTGCCCGGACTCGGTTGTTTTTAATACATGTCCGTTAGTCAGTGAATGGCTTCTCCACTTCTTGGGCCTTCAACCAGAATCAGATCTGCACCGGTAAATTCTCAGCTATTTTTCCTTTAGCCTGTCAATTGTTTTTCCGATGCTGAAAATTGCAGGAACAAGAACCTTTCTTTCTTTGAACGGCGCCTTGTTACTGTCTGTAAAATCAGCCATGGCATGGGCATGATTCCAAAGTTCATTTATTCGTTTGTCCAGGGGAGAAGGATTAAGCTTGAATTGCTTACACCCCTCATCAATAATCGAAACCGGAATAAGTTTACTTTCCGGATACCAATTACAAAGGCCCGGGAAACCGTCCAATGAAAGCAGTGAACAGTTCCAACATGATTTTTCCAACATACTTATGCTTCCTCTCGATACCAGCCGCCGCCCTGCATGACGAACTTGCATCCATTCACAAGATTAAAATTGACTTTCATCCAGTTTGGATTGATTCCTGGATTTATAAAATTCTTTGCTTTTGTGATTTGTATTATCCCCGGAGATATGTTGATTACCAACCGGGCCTTTTCCATTGTCCGCTGACCGCCCAAGCCGAAAGCAGCCCCTTTGTTTCTTTGGACTGCAATAACAGCAATCCCGCCATCCAGGGCTTCATGGATTTTTTTAATTTTATCTCCGATGAGATAAAAATTGTCGTGTACTTCAAGAAAATCAATGATGTTCAGACTTTTAGGACCCTTGAAAATAACATCTTCAAAATCTGAATCTCTGTGATAAGCGTTAAAGCTCCAGTCGGAAGAGGGGAAATCATCAAACTTACTGAGTCGTGTTTTTAATTCCCCGGACCCCATTTCAGAATTGAAATAATGGACATCAAACCTTTTGCGGTTGGCCTTGATAAGGTTTAAAAGCAAAGCCGTTTTTCCGGCGTTTGGTTCACCTGCTACAATCACTATGTTTCCGGGAAGCAGTCCTACAAGATCATGCAGTTTAAACGGTAACCAGACATCAAGGAATTTGTCATCAGCAAACTTGAAATCCATCCTCTCAAGATCTGATTTATATGGCCGGTAATACCCCCGTTTTTTTCCTTCCCTGGACAGGAGCTTTTCAGCCACAAATTTTTCAAGGATTTTTATCCTGTGTATTTTTTGTTCCGGATCTTTGATGTTCAGATCATAATCAAGATCCCGGATTGAAAACTCCCCAGGTGATAACATGATCCACGCTTTGATTTTTTCGCTCTCTTCGGTGTCCGGCTCCGGGATTATTATTTTTGCCGGGTCAAAAGTTCTTGCCGCCCGGATAAGTTCATCCAGGGTCTTCATACACTCGAATTCATTTTCAAAAGAGTTTACAAAGTCCGTGAAATCAAACCCTTTGTGCATTTTTACATTATCCGGAAACTGGAACCATTTAACATTGGCATATTTCCTGAGTTTGGTTCCGATATCCATCATGTGTTTGATGCCGGGGCCGTCATTGTCCGGTATCAATACAACTTCTTTGCCGTAAAGGTATTTGCTGTAATCATCCCGCCACTTACCAGCACCCATGGGGCATGTTGTCGCTGTATATCCATAGATCTTGGAGGTATCGCAATCTTTTTCTCCCTCCAAAATAAGAACCTGGTTAGACTTGATCACATCCGGCAGGTTATAAATCACCGTTTTAATGCCTTTTAGC
The DNA here is from genome assembly GCF_000307105.1 of Desulfobacula toluolica Tol2. Lineage (NCBI taxonomy): Bacteria > Pseudomonadati > Thermodesulfobacteriota > Desulfobacteria > Desulfobacterales > Desulfobacteraceae > Desulfobacula > Desulfobacula toluolica. The sequence continues at coordinate 5,041,046 of NC_018645.1, read as the reverse complement.
GACCAATCCCAGCCGTTACCATTCGGAACCCTTTGACTGAAGCTTTTTGGCATAAATCTGACGGTCTGAGATACAATTTCGCCATTCGCGTCAAGGTAGTCATAAGTTTTTTCAATTCTCCTTTTTTCTTGTTTGGGAGCTACCGTTTTTATTCCGGCTTCTTCACACATAGAAACAACGGCCTCTTTAAAAGTTTTGCCAGTTTTCATCATATAAAATTTTATAAAATCACCCTGGGCGTTGCAGCCATGGCATTTAAAAAGGCCAGTCTGGGGGCTTACTGACATGCTCGGGGTGCCGTCGTCATGAAATGGACAGCGCACTTGCCATTCACCATTTGCCAGTACTTTATGTTGCGGAAAATAATGGGAATAGAACCCATCAAATGACGTATAATGCTGGCGTAAAGCTTCTTTGTGGTCAATCATTCGGTCACCTCATAAATCATTGTCTTTTTCGGTTGAAGAGTCCCTGATCCATGAGAATAATCTTCATCTTCCCACCGGCGTTCTGTCAGCCAGCCCTGTGCCCATTTCGGGGAATGGCCTTTTTTGATCAGGTCAGGCCGACGGGAGGCTTCGATTTCTGCGGCTGAAATGATTTCTTTGACCAAAGCATCAGTCAGACTCGGAATCTTGAGCCAGGAATCAGCGCTTGCGGATTTGCCCTTTTTGTAGTTGAAAACCCGCCAAAAGTGTTCAAAGCTCTCCAGACGTTTACCTGTTAACTTTTTGCCGGTTTTTGTTCTGTAAAATTTTTCAGGTGCGCGTGAAGCTGATTCGGATGAATCGGCATTATTATTTACCATTGGGGTAGGAGTAGGAGAAGGAGAAGGAGAAGGAGAAGGGGCATTGCTGTCGGCATGCTCTCCGCATGCACCCTGCATGCTAACAGCATTACCCTTTGTATGCACACCCTGGTCCTCTTTTACGCCTCTTCTTTTCTTCCATCTCGTTTCCGCAGCTTTTTTGGCGATTTTACTCCTTTCTTCAGAACGGAAAACCCATCCTTGGTGATCTTCCCAGTCATGAAGATGATAAACCCCATCCACCTCATCAAGCCATTTTGATTCTAACAATGCATCTACAAGGATATTTGGTTCTTTTTCCCACCCACAAGCATCTGCTATATCCATATCATCCCAACCGCTCAAAATACCCTTTGGACAATCAATTGCAGCGGTTAACCACAAGTCGATAAGATAGACTTCGGCCCCGAATCCGAGTAATCTTGTAAGCCGTTTCCTTTTTCGATGATTTTTAAAGCCAATTGCTATGCGGATATCCGTGGTCATTTATTCCACCTCACTACCCACAATTAAGCGATCAATCAGCCGAGAACTCCAATTCCAGCAGGGTAGGTATGTCAATGTATTGCCTGTGATGCAAAGAGCGATTTCACACAATTTTTTCTTGATTGAATCTTTCATTATTTGCACCTTCCCGTGGATTTCCGGTATTTCTTCATCAAATTTAGGTCTTCAATCAGCTTATGCCGGAAATGTTCAATGACATCTTTATGGTAGGCTTTGACTGTCCCATATTTTGAATGTGGGATCTCCCGGATTTCATATCCCAAAGACTTTGATTCTTTTGTAAGGCGTTTGCCAATTTGGATATAGTCCGTTCTATCCAGGTTGAAAAAATCAGCCAGCCAAGGGATGGACCGGGCCTGTTTCCAGGTCTTGGAATCTCCTATTTGCTCTTTTAGTTGAGTGTTTTCCTTGCTGAGTCTGGACGCTGTGTTCATTGCTGTAGCTTCACGTTTGCGGCTTATCCAAGCTTTTGAGGCAACGGCACAATCCCGTTGTTGTTCTGCTATTCGGCGTTGCTGTCTTTCATCTCGATATCTTTCAAGGATTGTGATCATGTTGGACGGATCAACCAAGGCGTTTTCAATGAAGTTATCAGTCCCATAAAACCCATATTTCCGGACTGAAGGAATAACTTCATGAGTGATCCATCGTTTAAATTCATTGGCTCCCGGTTTCCTGGATTTTATGATAAGACCATATAGACCGGGCTCAGAAACGATTGTCATGCCGCGGTTTGTTCCTGAAATCCTAACCCCAATACTATTGGTATTAGAATATTCGTCGGAATCCAGGATAACAGGAATTGTATCAGTTCGGATTCCCAATACGTCACAGACATCCTTTGCCACAAACCAAGGTTCTCCGCCCTGCATAATTACCCTGATCTGACCAAAGGTTTCGTTTACAAAAATAGAGGGTGTGTTTATCATGTTTCACCCCTCCTATCCGTTAAGATTTACACGGTTGGACTCAATGAATTGATCCAATTCTATTTTTTCGTATAGAACCCGCCGACCAATTTTAATATAATTTGGTGGTTTTCGATTGAATCTATAATTATGCAGAGTTTGTTGTGCGAGATTAAGATATTGAGCTGCTTCTTTTGTATTGAGAAGTCTTTTTTCTTGTGTCATCTCTTTTCCTTTAATTCTTTTGTTAAAAAAGCAATAAAAGCCAAAACTTGATCAAGTAATGGCTTAATACTAAGGAAAAGAAGGTGGGCTGTCGCACCTATGGACGGACTATAAAAGGACTATTTTTTAGGCTGTTTTTTAAAATTCAAATAACATTTATAAATTTCTTGATGATTTCTTGGAATTTTTTTGCTGATAAATTCATCTGGCATTTTCCTCTTTATGATGTTGAGCAATAAGCGGCCTTTAATATCTCTGTAAGGCTTCTCTGTTCCAAATCCGTCACGACTTTTTTTGATATCATCCTGTAATATGACTTTGAAGCATTCACGTTTTGATTCGTAAACAGAAAGAGCTATTTCAAGTTTTACCTCAAACATCGGTTTGTTTCTTGTTTTTATTTCACCTTTTATGCCTTGATATAGAGTTTCAATTTCAAGTTCCACTTCGCTTAAAATTTTATTGAGTTTTTCTTCAGGAGATTTTTTATTGAATTGCTCTTTAATGTTGAGTTTCGTTGAATTTTGGGAATCAGGGCCTTGTTCAGGCATTTCTTGAGGCCAGATCCCTTCAGGGTAATCAAGATTGAGAAGTTCCAGAAATATCGGCAGGGTTTCTTCTTGAAATAAATCATCAAGAAATGTGTAAAAAAGTCCTTTAAGATCAATAGAGTTGAATTTGGTTTGGCTGGCTTTTAGTCTTTTCATTACCTCTTTTACAAAATCATCCTTTGCCTCTTCTTTATGACCACCAGTTGTCTGGCGTATTTGATAATGCCCAAATATGGGATCATAACCACGATAGCAAAGCACCATTGTTTTCCTTAACATATTGTCTAAATCACCCTGGGTTATCATCACTGGTTCGGGAAAGAATTGGTATTGGAAAACTCCATTGTAATGAAGATCTATCAATGGTTGGATATTTGTGTTCCAGATCACACGTTCAATGTTCTCGTTTCTTTTTTCCACAATTGTTGCGGGGTTTTCATCCAAGGGGAGGTCGTCATATTTTTTGTGCCAATTTCTGTCATACAGGGTAAAGCCCGTATTAATCTGAACGAAATCATCCGATATTTCATTGTACTCTTCCATATTTTCGTCAAAATCCAAAAAAAAATACATCCAAGCAGAAGGATCGACTTTGGTCTTATTCATATAGAAGTCCGGGATCTCATCTCTGATATTGCTGCAATCCACATCCAAAGGTAATTTTTCCTGAGACATCTCGGAAGAGTGAGAGACAATTACATATTTAATTCCATTGCTTTTACGTTCTGATCCAGCCCGATATAAAAGAATATCATGAATGCATGGATGCTCATTTGCCCAGTCGTGAGCGCAAGCCTGAAGGGTCGGTATATCTAGCTCAGAATATTTATTATTCAGTGGTTTCAACATCAGTCTCCAGTAACGATTTCCTGATTGATTATCCCTGGGAAATGGCTCAGGATTGCCATTTTTCAAAACCGGTGATCAGCCGGTTTCTATCCCAGGGAAGGGGTTATTTTATTTTTATAATCTTATCTTTTTCGGATGCCTGTTTAAAAATATCGTCAATCTGCCCGGCACCATCCTTCAAGGCTTCATCCCTTAAATGTGCGTATCGTTGCGTCATTTTTGGGGATTTATGGGTCATGAGCTTTTGCAATACATACATATCAACTTTACCAGAAGAGGCCAGCATGGAAGCGTAAACGTGCCTTAAGCCATGCATGGGTCTAAAGTCGTCGGGTAAGCCAGCATTCTTTCTTATTCTTCTGCCAGCTACACCCAAGGTTGTTCTCATTCCACCATGCCGCCCAGGGAAAACATAGGGGCTTTTCGTTCGGACAATACTGTTTAACAAATCTTTGGCTATGTCATTTATCGGTATCTTTTGGTCGGGTCCACCTTTAGGGTCTTTAAGCAATATAAATCCAGTATCAAGGTTTACATTCCTCCACTGAAGCTTGAACATTTCTCCCCGCCTCATGCCAGTGTAAAGAGCCATTTTCATCATATTACCAACTTCTATATTCTCATCTTCTTCAATGGCTTTTAATAACCGTTCTAATTCTGCCGGGGTTAAGTCTTCAGTCTTTTCATTATTAACAGATGGTTTTTGTATATGGAAGGAAATCCCATGACAGAGATTGTTTTTTGTTCCATAGTTTATGATCCAAGTAAAAAGGTTGAGAATATGTTTTACTGTTTGCGGTGAAAGTTTTTTCAGGAGCTTTATTCTCACCCGGTCAACGTCAAGTTTAATAATTTCCTGTGGTTCTTTTCTACCAAAGACAGGTTCAATATATTTTTCATACCTTCCTTGGTCAATTTTTAGACTTTTACCAGAAGGGCGGTTGAGTTTGTATTCTTGCCACAATTTTTCTATGGTATACTTACCGGCTTCCGCCGCCTTCTTTGCCTCTTCCTGTTCTTTGATTTCTTTTCTTGATAAACGTTTTCCTTCAATTCGTTCCGATCTGATCCGGGCAGCTTTTGCGGGGGACAGGTCATCAATGTATTGACGGCCAACTTTTTCTTCAATCATTTTTCCGTCTTTTTTGAAGACAATATAATAGACCTTTTCTTTTCCCGGGCCTCCAACCCTTTGTGAATCACGGTAATAAACACCAGGATACTTTGTTTTCATACGTTTTGACATTTTCTTATCTCCGGCTTTTTTGGACCATTTCAAGTCTGATTATTCTATAAAAATTTTCCAACCGTATTTCCAACCTTTTTCGGATATATCAGGGTAAAATAGAGTAAGTCAAGAAAAATTAAATATTCAAGAAACCCTTTAATAAGGGATGTTAGGGTATGGTAGATTAACTCAAAGTAAAAGTATGTTCATGGCCTCTCACGCCGGAAACCGGGGTTCGATTCCCCGTGGGATCACCACTTAGACTATCAAGGCTTTCAGCGTTTTGCTGAGAGCTTTTTTTGTTTTGGTAAAAATGCAATCCCCCACCGTATCCCCCACAAACTTGAATGTTTTCAGAAGATATTGACTATTTGAAACCCTATCCACAATATCAACAAAAAAAAACAATATTATTTTAGCCAAGAAAAACCCGGCCAGAATATGACCGGGTTGATTTGCCCTCACGTTGCATGAAATTTTTTTCTAATACACCGTCAAACTCATCTACAAAGTCTGTATACCCTTTTCATCACCACTCCTTGTTGGCTTTATCGTTCTTTCATTTCGCGGTTTCTAATGTTTATCAGCTTGAGCCGCAGCTTATCCAAAGCAAGGTTTAATTCATGTCTGTTCCTGTTCGGATCTAATGTGTCGGCATCATGACCCAGTAAAATTTTGTCTATACGCCCGGTGTGTTTTTTGGCAATTTATTGATCATGACTATAGCCAGTAGTCCGGTCTTTTTAAAGCCTTCCTTTTCGGCTTATCTGATATCACAAAACAAAATCAAGATTAGAAATTGTATTGTTGATATCTTGAACGTCTTCTGGCAGTTTCCATTAGGATAATTATACTTGAGTTTCGTTACTGGCAGCAAAGTCACCCAAAACGCTTCAAAATATTTACCACTTAGGACCACAGATGAAATAAGTTGAGCCGAAATAGCACAGGATTTTGTTCCATTTACATGGCGCAAAAAAAAGTTTAATATTTTCCGGACTTTAAAGCTTCCTATAAGGGAGGTTCCGACAGAAACAAACAGTGTCAATAAAGAGACTTGTTGATCCAACTTAAATTTCCTTTTCTTTCAAGAGCATGTAATCTTTTTTTCTCTCGGGCATATACAGAACCCGATTCTCTTTTAAGGACTCTGGATATTTATTCAAACCGGTGGAGATAATGACCTGATAATTGCTGTAATATGAATCTAAATCCTCGAACTTGCTGATGCAGTTGATCAGGTTATCTAATTCAATACCGGCCGTTTCCGGTGTGTCTACCAATAAAAATCTGGGGAAAGTTATTTCTGAATCATCCAATGAAAGGTGCATCATTGTGATATAGTACATTAATCGAATTGAAACACGAGAGCTTGCTTCTTTATATTCACCATCATTGATCAAGGGGAGGTAATTCTCCAGCCGAATTCTTGCCGACCGACAATCCGGTAGAGTGTCCACCATAAGTTCATTGTATTTTTGACTAAAAGTGTGGACCTTGCTTGTGACGTCTCTTTTAGCCTGAATTCCTAATTCTTTTCTGGCCAGTTCGGCATCTTTTGCTTCGTCTCGTGCAGTGTCATATTCGTCTTGAAGTTTTTGTAATTTTTCCTCCATCTCAGAGAGTTGAACCAGATCGGAAATATTTTTCCTGACCTCGATTATTCTATCATCAATATCATTGAGGCTTTCCACATCAATAGACTCATCGATTTTATTTAAGGCGGCCTCCAGTTTCGTCCTATTTACCTGGATGACTCCTTCAATTTCTGAGACACTGGCTTTAATGTCATTAATATCCTGATTATAAGCATCATAAGCAAGTTTTATTGTTTCAAGCGTTTTGACTTTGGACTTTAAAATCTCTTTATACTCCTGAGATGTATAAAAAAAACGTTCATACTGATCTTCCTCAATAGGAGATCCACAAACACAATGGTTATCTTCTCGTTCAACTTTACTCAGACAGTATGGGCATGTATCAGCTGTAAAAAGGTTTAACTTGTCATGAGTAAAAATAATTTTCTCAATTTTATGAATTTCACTTCTTGTTTCTGTAAGGAGGCTGGCGATCTTGTATCTCTCATCGAAGGTGTTAATCTGGTGCTCTCTTTTCTGACTCAACAACAGTGCATTTTCAATAATGGTGCTCTTATAAGTTTCAATATCGGGATCTAAACTGCCGGAGACAGAACGATTATTCTTAAAGATCAGTCGTGCCCCATGTAGTTTATCAAGTTGTACTTCATTTTTCTCAATTTCAGCCTTTAAAAAACTAATATTCTTCAGCTCATCATTTTTACGCATTTGATCAGCCAGCAGTTTGTATTCCTCAACCAGCCCTTTAGCTAAAGCTTTTTTCTTTAAGAGCTTTTTTTCTTTAACAATCGAATCATAATAATCTGAATAGGATTTACCTATCAACAGCTCAAATATAGCGTTTTTCAACATCTCCGAATCTGAAACCAGCGCAGATTTATCATCGATTTTTTTGTAAATATTCTCTGGGTCTGGCTGCTGATCGTGGTACATCAATCTCATCAAATCTGTAAAATTGATCTTAAAAGTTGAGTAACCATGGTAGAACTCAACAACTGAAATCCCAAGCTTCTCAAGAATCCAGTCAGAAAAGATAAAAGGATCACTCTGCCGATTAACTGGAAGGATTTCTGTGCTGTCACCAAGGAATTGGATTTCTTTGGTTTCTACAGTATGTTCCGTTTCACTATCTACGATTTGGGTAATTTTGATCTCGTATGGGATCACGGTTATATCGTTATCACCAATGTAGCGCCTAAAAACATAATTTTGATCTGATATTGTTACGAGAAGATCAACATAATTATCTGTATCGGAAGTAATCTGAGTGTGTCGTTGGTCATTGCTTTTACGGAACACTTTTACTTCTCCGCCTAGTGCGAAATAGATCAAATTGCACAGGGTGCTTTTTCCAGTGCCGTTGTCCCCTTCGATTAAAACAATATTTTTATCAAAATCCTCAGACTCGAAATAATAGTTTTTGCCAGAATATATGATTTTATTTATTCTCAAATAGCCCATGTTTTCACTCCATTATTTTCATAGATCCTTTCCAACATGGTTCCCAGTTTTAATGACTTCAACCTGGTAATGCTTTTCTTAATTTTTTTTGCAATTTCATATTCCGTTGAAAATATGTCTTTATTAAAAAAACTTTCCGGGATTGCTGCTTTATTAAGGGATACATCTATTTCTGAAATAGTTTTACCACGCTCCAATATTAAGAAACCCTTCTTTTCCAATGTAAAAATAAGCTTTAAAATTTCACTTCGTCTCATGAGACCGTTAGAATAGCTGTTAAACAAGCACTCTTTATCAAATGGATTTAAAGATTTTCTTTGAGAATTGGAAAGGATATAAACCAGTTTTTCATCATTGAGGATATCGATAAGAAATGCAAGTTTCCTATAATCCCTGAATTTTTTCCCCGATGAACAGCCCAAAGAATCTAAAATTATGAAAATTGAATAGCAGAATAAATAAAAATCCTCACCAGACAAATACATTAACCGTTTTTTTATTTCATTATTTTTCATGTTCAAGCTCATCGAATGCAAAAAAACAACTGTCAAATAAATCCAAAATGATCCCCTCAATTATCTTGCTGTTCGATACCGAATATTGATAATCCTTTTTCAGTTCTTCAATACTCTTGACCGATTCCGAAAGCAATTCTTTTATAAGACGGTTCAGATCATCCCCATTCTCAGGCGGGGTATAATCTTCTTCAAAAAAATAATCACTGCATGCTTCATGAACACGATACTTCAAAGACAAAAATGTTTTATTGGAAGATGACTGTTCTGTTTTAGAGCGGCATGCTTTCTTAGCAAGATGCCTTATTTTTCTTTCTGGATAATCATCTATAATAGCCTGAATCTTTTCTTTTAAATTTCTTTTATCCGTTATTTCTTCCTCAAGTTCATTGTAGTGCCTCCAGGTTGGATCCATGTTCAATTCAGCGACCTCGGACCTCGCTTCTGCGAAAATCAGTTTTACATCAGAACTGTGTACCAATCTGTCCAGCAGGCTTTCTTTGTTTTGTTTCTCATCCAGTTTTTCCATAAGGGAACTGAAAATAATTGACTCTTTACCAATGTGGGCTGAACTGTGCAAAGTTGAGGCTTCAATATCTTTCAATACTGTCTGTTTTAGATCTTCCTCATTTTCCTCACCAAAATACCATTTTATCCGCATCAAAAAATCAATAAAATCTTTCTCAGACATATTTTTGAGGCTTTCAAGGAACCCATCGTATGGTTTTCCTTTGTATTGTTCAATATACTCTTCAATCAATATGGCCTTAACCAACCTGGTAGTCGCTCCATTAATTTTTTTACCCGAAGATAAAAGCGAAAGGATAGATGTTTCAGGCAGGTCAATTTCAGTTCCATCATTAAGCTTGTTCTTGCGTTCTTTTCCTATTGCCCGAGTCGTATAAAATCCAAGATAGACGTTCTTACTATTCTTAAATTGCCCAAGGTAAATATCAAAAAAGCTAACAAGGGTGTTCTTTACGGGTGGGCTGAAAATGGTAAAGTTTCCACATAAATCATAATTTTTATCTTCTTCGAAATAATTTGTTTCAACACCATTTTCAACCGTCTGGTGGGATACATCTTCTACATTTTCGACAGCCGTAAAAAATACTGCATCAGCATCATTTTTAATGCTGTTCAACATCAGTTTGATGGCTCTGATTTTTTGGAGCCTAAACCCTTTTGAAGTATCTGCAGCTTCCCTGTTAATTGTTTCAGAAGTCATTGATTATGAAAATCCATTTAAAAAAAACGATAACTCCATTGAACTTGCCTAATTCACTCCCTTTAAAAAAATAAGAAACGAATCTTAATCAGATAAAAGATTATTCGGTTGATAGTCTGTCATAAATTAAGCAGTAAATTCAAAATTAAAATTATCTGGAGATTATCCATCCTTATGTAAAATTGCAACAGGCAATATATATTTTGATGATTGGGACTCATTCTTAAACTGGTATGATACACTGACTGAGAGTCAAGTTTACTTGCATGATAATGACTACGGCTCTTAACGGAAAACCGTTTCGATTTGCATCGGTATCTTTGATTTCAAACCCCGTGCTATGTCTATAACGAAATTCTCCTCAATGATGGATTTGAAGGTCCGGACTATTGGCAAAAGTCCGCAGTCTTCTTCTGACAAAAGGTCATGCCACCATGAATCACAAGGTCTAAGCCATCCTTTATTTTTTTCAATTCGTTTGCTAAGCTTTATTATTTTATTCCTTTAATATTTTTTCAGCCTGTTCCGTGGTTAAATCCCTATAATATTCTTCAAGATCAGTACCTGCTGGCCAAATTGTAATTGATTTTTCAAGGCCGATCATTCCAAGATTTTTTTTAACACTCTTGTGATTCTGCTGTTGTAATTCATTTTTGGATTTTCCTTAGTTAAGCAATAGCCTTTCTTCCAAGACTTTTAACCGACCCTCTATCTCTTCAATCTCAAGGATTTTCATTTCTTTTCAGGGGCATTGGCGAGGCACACATGGCCGTGCTTTTCCTGGTTTGCCGTCAAAATATGCCTTTCCATAACATTTGCCGGTTCTTTTGCAGCAAGCAGGGCAGGTCCCTATTTCTGGTGTCTTTTTCTTGCGATTATCTGTCCAGGGGATAACCCCTTTTTGATTTGGATCTACCCCGCAGTGGTACCATAATCCTGCTGGGCATTCAGTAAGATCAAAAATCCATTGGTTATTTCTGGTACATACCTGATGAAGTTCTTTCACAGAGAGGAGACGGCAAGGTTGTGTCATTGATAATGATCATTGTGAAACGTACCGGTTTTGGACGCACTTTTTTTCCCATGAAGATTTAAAAAATATTTTAAAAGAAAACCATTTCGGGCTCATTGAATTTTATGAAAATGTTCTGCCTGAAAGTGACACATGGAATGGGCACAATGTGACGTTCTGTATAACTTCAAAAAACACATGAGCCAATAGCTCAGAAGCATCATTTATTTGAATTAAAAAAAGTAAATCCCTTCTTAACCGGAAGGGATTTATATACAGGCTAACAGGATACAATCCCGTCAAAAAAATCAGTCCAGGTCCAATACTTCTTTGCACTTGTTACATTTTACAGCGCCTCGAAAAACCTTATTCCCGCATCCGGGGCAAAAATAACGGGCTTCTTCATCTTCTACCCATTTTTTTGTTCCATATTTTCTTCTGTATGGAACAGACCTTAAAATAACTTTTTTGCCGACAGCCATTGAAAAATTTTCAATGTATTTACATGGAAATTCATCACACTGGTGACATCCGCTATATCCTTTTTCTTTAACACAATCTCTTATTTCACACTGTTTGCAGTGCATGAAAAGATTATCAGACAGGCACCCACTGCATTTAATATCATTTGTTGTAAGATTCCGGCTGTTGGGCAGTGTCCCTTTTCCGGGAACACCTCCTTGGTACAGCTTGACAAGTCTTTCTTTGAATTTTTCGTTGTTGTCGCGATCAGCTATGTGAATTGCACAGACGCCACAGTAAAGTCCGCATGGTGAAACAAAATTCGGATTTATTGTCATACCTTAAAACCTCCCTTTTATACGATTTTTTCCTATTTAAAGTGTATCCTGTTCACAGAATCCAACCATATCCCCGATTTATGATCATTGCAGAGTTTTCCGGTCCATGGCAGTTTATGAGAGCTTGGGATCTGAAATGATTCTGTATAGGTTGTTTTGAAAATTACTTTTAACAACATCAACAAAATCAAAATTTGATGGAGAGATTGATTTGTAAACAGCTGACAACTTCTTCAATTCATCCATTTCCTTCAAATAGCTTCCCAGTTTAGTCGGTATTTCCCCGTCATCTTTTTTTCTTACAAATATTGGTTTTTCAGGATCAATCCAGCCCTTTTCCAGGTAGGCAGGCAAAATATGTTTGCATCGGCAGCGGTTCGAACTATTGAACAAAGCACAATTATTTAGCAGAAAGTCTTTAATTCGAGACCTGGCCCTTGACAGTCGCTTCCGATATGCGGCCGGTGTAATATCTAATATCTGCGCTCCCTCTTGACTGCTGACTTCCATCACTACGCCTAATATGAAAGCCAGTCTGTGAGAACGGTCCAGGCACAGCAGCAATGCATGTGTGCAAACGGATCGTGTCTCCGCCTCAAGATAGGGTTCCGGTATTTCCCGAGGTTTTGAAAACCATCCTTTGGCTTCATATCTGTCAAGAATTCCTTCCAGGTTATCAATGTTAGACATTTTTTTTTCTGCATATGATTTGCGAACATTTTTTAATTTATTGACAGCAATTCGCATTGCCCATGCTCTAAAAGGTCCTTTGTGGCGATACCCATGCAAATTGGTAATAATTGTAATCAATATCTCCTGGGCAGTATCTTCGGCATCCTCCGGATTAAACAGCATCCTCAGTGACAGTGAATAAACAGGTTTTTGTATTCGGCGGATTATTTCTTCCAAAGCATTTTTAGATCCCCGGACGGCTTCTGAGACGAGTTGTTCTATTTTTTTATGGTTTTTCATGTTACCTTTTTATCTGTTCAATTATCAGATCCCACATACCAGCCTGATTTTAAAATACCAGGTTGAAGATTATTGGATTCATTTCTTGCCGCTCTAATAATATTGAGCAATTTTTCTACCTGTTGTGACTGAAAAATTTATTTTTAAATAATCTAATTGGATAACGTACTGATTTTTATTAACAAAAAAAATAAAAAAAATCATATGGTTTAACCAAATCAGCAAAGATAATTATGTGTAATCTGGATTTTTGAAATACCTTTACACCTTTCATGAATGTTGTTATGGATTTTTCCGACAAAAATTTCAAAAAATAATGCTGATACAATATCATTCAGATCTGCATGGCATGCTGTCAGGCATATTCAATTATTAAAAAATAATGATGATCCGGCCTGAAGAGTGAACCGGAAAATAAATATAAGGACGAACGTATGACAAATAGTCCAGAAAAAAAAATAAAGTTTGCAAAATCAAAATTTTTTCAAAACTCTGATAAAAAGCTTACCCGGTTCGGCCTGGGCGGGGAAGGTATTCTTCGGACAACAGGACAAAAAGACCAGGCGCAGGCTTTTATTAAGTAGGCTTATGAACATGTTATCACCTATTTTGATTCAGCTCGGGTATATATGGACAGTGAAATCTCTTACGGGAATTAAATGATTTAAAACAAATTGATTCAAATTTTCGATCAATCGCTAATTCAATGAAAATAAAATACTGATTTAGTAAATGAAATGCAAACGGAAAGCAATACAAGAAAAAGATTAATAAAAGCCTGAATTTTTGGTATAAGAATTTTTTAGAATCAGTAACGAATATCAAAAAAACAATGGGAGCGACAACTTAAATGATGAAGCCTGCAAACTTTAAAACCATCACAAAATTTTTTCTGATATGGGCGGTTCTTTTTTTTATATCCGGATGCGGCACGGCCTACTATGCCACCATGGAGAAATTGGGCAAGGAAAAACGGCATATTTTAATTGATAATGTTGAAGATGTTCAGGAAAGTCAGACAAAAGCCAGGGAAGAGTTTAAAGACGCATTGACAAAGATCAAGGAACTTTATTCCTTTGACGGCGGAGACCTGGAGGCTTTTTATAATAATCTCAAGGACAGCTATGAGGAATGCGATTCCAGGGCTGATCAGATTGAAAATCGGATCAATGATGTGGAGCAGGTTGCCGGGGATCTGTTCAAAGAATGGGAACAGGAGATCACACAGATCAATGATGCCAGGCTGAAAAACAGCAGCAAACGATCGCTTCGGGATGCAAAAACAAAATATCAAAAACTTGAAACAATTATGAATACATCCACCAAAGGGATGTACCCGGTTCTGGACAAGCTCAAAGATTATGTTCTTTATCTGAAACACAATCTCAATGCAAAAGCGGTCGGGTCTTTAAGTTCCGAAGTGGTTTCCATTGAAACGGATGTGACAAGGCTTATCAAGGATATGACGGCGTCCATAGAAGAAGCACAAAATTTTATTAAGAATTTTTAAAATCCTATTGCTATTGGAGAGCTTACGATGAAGGTGGATGGAAAAGATATGAGACCTATCTGGTTTGACAAGAAATCTGAAACGGTTCAAGTCATTGACCAGCGATTTTTGCCCCATGAATTGATCATAAAAGATTTGAACACCGTTGATGACACCATCTACGCCATCAAAGAAATGGTGGTCAGAGGCGCTCCTTTGATTGGTGCCACCGGGGCATTGGGGGTGTATATCAGCCTTACCCAGGAAAACAACAAAGGTGCTGATAACGACTACCTGAAGTCGGAATGCAAACGGCTCAAGAATGCCCGGCCCACGGCCATGAATCTTTTCTGGGGGGTTGACCGGGTGTTGTCTGCGGCATTACAGCAAGCCGATTATGGGGCCAGGATAAAGGCAGCATTTGATGAAGCCCTTGCCGTTATTGAGGAAGAGGCAATCAATTGTCAAAAAATCGGTGAGTATGGCCTTAGCATTATTGAAAACATCAGCAAAATGAAAAATGGGGAACCGGTCAATATTCTGACCCACTGCAATGCCGGATGGCTTGCATGCATTGAATATGGCACGGCCACAGCCCCCGTTTATACGGCCTTTGACAATGGCATTGATGTCCATGTCTGGGTGGATGAGACACGGCCCTTAAACCAGGGTTCCCGTCTTACGGCCTGGGAATTGGGCAAACACGGGGTAAACCATACTGTTATCACGGACAATGCCGGGGGGCATATCATGCAGCACGGCATGGTGGATCTGGTTATCGTGGGAACTGACCGAACCACCCGGGCCGGGGATGTGGCCAATAAAATCGGGACCTATTTAAAAGCCCTTGCCGCCAAAGACAATGACATCCCCTTTTATGTGGCACTTCCATCCTCCACCTTTGACTGGGACATCACGGACGGGATTGCCGACATTCCCATAGAAGAAAGAGATCCCGATGAAATCAGATATGTGCAGGGACTTTGCCATGGAAAAATTAAAAGAGTTCTGATTCCTCCCGAGACCAGTTCGGCTGCAAATCACGCCTTTGATGTGACCCCTGCAAGGCTGGTCACAGGGTTTATCACGGAAAGAGGCGTATGCCGGGCAACACAACAGGACATCCTGTCTTTGTTTCCTGACAAGAAAAAATAATAATTTAAAAAAATAACAAGATCTTGACAATATGCTGAAAAAAAGTTCACATTGTTTTTTTTATATTAACCTTGAAAAATGAAAGCCATAAAATCGCTTATGCTGACAGATTTGGAAAAAAAAATAATAGCCCTGCTGCAAACCGATATTCCGGTTGTCAAGCGGCCGTTTCTTGAAATGGCCCAACAGATCGGCATCACCGAAGATCAGTTTTTAAGTGTGTTAAAAGATCTCAATGATCAAGGGATGATCCGGCGCTTTGGTGCCACACTAAAGCACCAGAAATCCGGGTTTAAAGCAAATGCCATGGTGGCATGGAAAGTGGACGAAGACCGGGTGGAAAAAACCGGGAATATTATGGCCACATTTCAGGAAATCACCCATTGCTATAGAAGAAATCCCGCTCCAGGATGGAAATACAATCTGTATACCATGGTTCATGCCGCAGATGAAGATGAGTGTTATGCCATTGCCAGAAAGATTTCCAAAGCCACGGGAGAAGATGAGTATGAGTTGCTGTTCAGCAGACAGGAACTTAAAAAAACATCCATGAGATATTTTGAAGACTGATTCCCCCCACATTCTGTGTGTAAACCCCTGGATTCATGATTTTGCCGCCTTTGATTTCTGGGCAAAACCTTTGGGGCTTTTAACCCTTGCCGCCATCATGCGTGAAAAAGGGATAACAGTGAGTTACATTGACTGCCTTGACAGGTTTCATCCCAGGGAACCCAGTCAGATGAAAGTGCTTTGGGACGGCAGGGGGCCGTTTCGGAAAACTCAAATTGATTTGCCCCAGGGGCTTGAAAACACAGGTAAAAAGTTTTCCCGCTATGGCATCAAACCCCAATGGTTTAAAGAGGATCTGGAGCAGATAAACAAACCTGATATTATTTTTGTCACTTCCCTGATGACCTATTGGGCTTCAGGGGTTCAAGAGACCATAGAAGCAGTCAAAGAGGTTTATCCTGATATACCGGTTGTTTTAGGGGGAATCTATGCAAGCCTCTGCCATGATCATGCAGCCAAAAACACCTTGGCAGACCTTGTGATAAAAGGCCCTGGCGAGCATCAATTGAAAAATATTATCCAAAAGTTTACAGGGTTTGAACTGGATGCCGGCAATTTGCCTGATGTTAATATACCTGATGTTGAGATATCCGGTGTGTCTGATGTGCCTGGTATATCTAATAGAGTGAATGACCTGGATGACTTGCCCTTTCCTGCTCTTGATCTTCAAAATAAAATTGTCTACGCACCTGTTTTAACATCAAGGGGATGCCCTTTTTCCTGCGAATACTGCGCCTCCTCATACCTGGAGCCAAAGCTTAGGCGACGATCTCCTGAAAATGTGTTCAAAGAGATAGAACACTGGCATTACAGCCATGGGGTTAAAAATTTTGCCTTTTATGATGATGCCCTGCTGGTGAATGCCGGAAAATATGCATTTTTGTTGTTTGAAAAGATCATCGCATCAAAAATGGATCTCTTTTTTCATACCCCCAATGCCCTCCATATCCGGGAAATTACAAGAAAGGCTGCAGATTTAATGTTTGAAGCCGGTTTTAAAACCATCCGCCTGGGTCTTGAAACCACTGATTTCTCAGCAGATCGAAGCCATGATGTAAAAGTTGCGGAAAATGAATTTTTTAATGCAATTGCCCATCTCAAGGCTGCCGGTTTTGAGGAAAAACAGATCGGGGCCTATTTGCTGTGCGGTTTGCCCGGACAAAATCTGGATGATGTGGAAGCCTCTGTTCAGGTTGTCAAACATGCTGGGATAATTCCTGTGCTTGCCTACTATACTCCCATTCCCCACACCCCCATGTGGTCGGATGCAGTCAAACAATCAAAATTTAATCTTTTGGAACATCCTGTTTTTACTAATAATACGCTTTTTCCCTGCGTAAATTCAAGCCGTGATCTTGCGCGTATTTCCCAATTGAAAAATTCATAGATTTAAGATATAACCCTCCTGGTTTGTTAGGATTTTGTTGGAGTTTTGTTAGCAACAATAGTTGTAACTGCCACGGGCACTGCCTGACAGTGTATCCGGGTTTGCTTACAATAAGATATGAGGGTCTTTGTTTGATTTTTTCAAGACTTTCATAGAAAAAATAAACAAAGAGGAAAGAAATTGAACATAACAGGCATAATAATTCAAACCCTTGGCGGACTTGGCCTCTTCATTCTTGGAATGAAGATGATGACAGAAGGCCTTCAGGCTACGGCAGGTCAGAAAATCAGACGAATTCTGGAAGCAATCTCTTCCAACAGATTTATGGGATGCGCAACTGGTGCGGGGGTTACGGCCATGGTTCAATCGTCATCCGCCACTACCGTAATGTTGATCGGGTTTGCCAGTGCCGGCATTATGTCTCTTGAGCAGACCGTGGGAGTGATCATTGGTGCCAATGTCGGGACCACCATTACCGGGCAGATGATCGCATTTGAGCTGACGGCAGCAGCTTTGCCTGCCATTGCCCTTGGTGTGGGCCTGAAATATTTTTCAAAAAAAAGAAACTACAGATATATCGGTGACATTATTTTAGGTTTTGGACTGCTTTTTTATGGCATGACCGTCATGAAAAATGGTCTGGCACCCATAAAAACCGATCCGCAGTTTATTGAATTTTTTACAACATTCAGTACGGACAGTATCGGCGGTATTCTGCTGTGTGTCTTTATGGGCACAGTTCTGACGGTTGCCGTTCAATCTTCTTCAGCCACGGTTGGATTGACGATGACCCTTGCTTCATCCGGGCTCTTAGGCTATCCGACCGCCCTTGCCCTTGTTCTCGGCGAAAATATCGGCACCACAGTGACAGCACAATTATCCACCATCGGCTCAAACAATACCGAGGCCCATAGAACTGCCAATGCCCATACTATTTTCAACGTCATAGGGGTGGGCATTATTTTACTGATTTTTCCTTGGTTTGTTGATGTGGTTGAAATCATTACATTAAAACTGGGGGCCGGCGCTGTAAGCCATACCGTAAATAATGAATATGTGAATGTTTCAAGATACATTGCCAACGGCCATACTATTTTTAATGTTATCAATGCCATGGTGTTCCTTATTTTTCTTCCTAAACTTATTCAACTGACAATTTTAATATCTCCTAAGCCTTCTAAATCATATGAAAGATACAGGCTGCCTGAATTTGATTCCGGTTTTATTGATTCACCCATTGGTGCGCTTGCAAAAGTTAAGGGTGAAATCATCAAAACCATGGAGTTTGCCCACATGAACCTAAAAAAAACATCCACCTGCCTCAAAGTACGGGACGATGACATACTCGGGGAAAGAGACGCCATTGAAGACCATCTGGATGACTCTCAGAAAGTGATTATCAAATATTTGACCACAATTTATCAAGGAGAGGTCAATGAACCCGAAGCCAAAGAGATATCTGAATTAATGAGAATCACCAATAATATCGAAAGATTGGGAGATTCCATGGAAAATGTATCTAAAATACTTGAAAGAATATATGATAATAAATTTGAATTCAGTGAAAAAGCTAAACAGGATCTTGTGGATATATCAGAACAGGTGGATATCTTTTTAGGTTTCATCATTGATGAGTTTCAGGAGAAAACCGAAGGATTTTATCAAAAAGCACTGGCCATGGAAGATTTGATTGACCAGATGCGTGAGAATATGAGATATCAGCATATAGAAAGATTAAGAGCAGGAGAATGCTCGGTGGATGTCGGAGTTTTCTTTATTGCCCTTGTTTCAAATTATGAAAAAATGGGGGATTACTGTTATAACATCGCCACGGGTGTAAACAGAATTATTTAAAATATGATAGTATTTGACCTGAAATGTTTAAACGGTCATGCCTTTGAAGGGTGGTTTGAAGACAAAAAGGATCTGGACCAGCAACTGGAACAGGGTCTTTTGGCCTGTCCGGTTTGCGGCACCACATCAGTTGTCCAAAAACTTCATCCCATAGCCATTAGAAAATCTTCCCATACGGAAACCAAAAGAGCCTTGCAGGCAAGCCGGGAAGTTGTGTCCGAACTGACCGAAAAGGTGGCTGAATATGTTGAAAAAAATTTTGAGGACGTGGGAACAGATTTTACAAAGCAGGCTTTGAAAATGCATTATGGAGCAGAAGAACACAGGAATATCAAAGGGACAACAACAAAAGAAGAAGATAAGGTACTTGCCAAGGAAGGTGTGCCCGTGTTCAAGGTTCCGGTGACTAAAAAATCAAAAGATGATTTGAATTAAGGAGCTGCCTGAAATTCTGGTTTCAATTTTTTCGTGATCAATACAACTTTGTGGTATATGCATGGCAACCTCTTATGGAGGGGGCAGTCAAGTCGGAAGTATTTTAAATAAAATATTGTAAAAAGGCCTTGAAACTTATAGGAAATTTTTTATCGCATTAAAAAATGAGTTTTTTTTGATTTTTGGTGTCATTATATAAGAAGATTAAAAAAGTTAGAAGATTAAAAAAGTTTTTTTAAATTTAACAGGAGATTCTATTTATGAAAAAAATTATTTTTACGGTTTTAAGCATGATGATATTGACAATGATGTTTTCCTGCGCCGGCATGCAAACCAGGCAGGAACGAGGTACTGCTGTCGGAGCAGGAGTTGGTGCAGGAGTCGGTGCCATTCTCGGCCAGGCCATTGGTAATGATACGGAATCCACCCTGATTGGGGCAGGAATAGGCGCTGCTATTGGAGGACTTGCGGGGAACCAGATCGGCCGTTATATGGATATGCAGGAACAGGACTTGAGAAGTGCCCTGGCAGCTTCTGAAAGCGCGGCCATTTCAAGAGATCAGGATATTTTAAGAGCTACCTTTAAAAGTGAAGCTTTTTTTGATTTTGATTCAAGCAGGCTTAAACCCGGTGCTTATGAAGAGCTTAACAGGGTATCAGATGTCTTGAATAGATATCCCAGGACAACCATAGAAATCGGTGGGCATACTGATACCAGGGGTTCGGAAGAATATAACCGGATGCTTTCCTTAAAAAGAGCGGAGGCCGTGAAAACACAATTGATACAAAATGGCATTTCTCCTGAAAGAATGAGGGCGGTTGGATATGGTGAAAATCGTCCCATATCATCAAATCATGCTGTAAACAGGCGGGTTGAAATCATTATTGTTCCCATACGACAAGGCTAATTTAAGTCAAGGTGATCCTAAGACAAAGCCATGTTTAAGTATAAATAACTATTTAATTAATTCTGAATAATTTTAATGTTTATCTGCTGGTTTCACGGGCAGTCATTCACATAAATGACTGCCCGGTCGTTATTTGATACCATGAATAATGTCTATGCAAGTATCCATAATGGGTGTAGGATATTCTATAATTATACAAATTTTGTTAAAATGCTTGTGTTTGGCATTTGATATAAAAATCAATTTGTTATCATTTTGTCTCCTCTGGTATTTTTTATGCATTGATTCTTGTGAAAAGATGTTTCATATCATCTGCTCAAATGAGGATAGAATCGTATGCAACCCCAAACCCTTCAGCAACGCATTGTAATTTTCATTCTAATACCCGTGCTTTTTATTCTGGCCGGGATGGGCCAATTTTTCATACAAGAATATTGAGATTTGCGCTTGTTTCGTTATTGCGATAAAACCTGAGGGGACTATTTTGATATTATCGAATTTTTGGATGATTCTGGAAAAAAATGTTGAAAAAGTGATTCAGGAATCAATTTTACTTTCATCATAAGAGATTGTAAACTCAATTATATTTGAAACGGAAAAATTTCGCGGTGAAATCCGGCAGAATGGTGATATCACGTTGTTGGTTCTTAAATTCCTATAAAAGTTTTTATAAAAAATGTTCGCCATGCCTCATAAAGAGTGAAAAGCTTTAAAGGGCAGTTTTTTTATAGATAAGATAAAATCAAACTATTTAATTTTAAATTGTAGAATAATCAAAAAATGTTGTGCAATATTCTACAATAACCCATGCTATTAAAAGCAGTATTTCGTTTCTTTGCCTATAAAATTTAATAATCATAAAGAGTTGCAGGCTTTGGTACATAAAATGCTTTTAATGTCCATTAAGCTGAAATTTTAAAAGGGGTTGAATGGAGGAAAACAATTAAAATGAGAAAAATAATTGTGTTACTGATTTTATTGAGTCTCAGTATTCTGTTGCCGCACCACTCTTTTTCTTTTGTAGACAGCAACGAAGAAATTTTTAAAGAAGAAGCTCTGGCAATTGAAAAAAAATTTTCAAAAACCCTGTTCTTGTCAGATCTGCTCAAGTATGCTTATGTATCCAACCCTTCAATCACAGCTTCAAAAGAATCATGGAAAATTTTTATTGAAAATTACCGTATCGGTAAAAGTTATCCCGATCCTCAGCTTATGGCCACCTATTTTCCGTCGCCCATAGAAACTCGCCTGGGACCACAGGATTGGAACATAACGCTGTCACAGGCAATCCCTTTTCCCGGAAAACTTACCCGTCAAGGCAAAATTCTGGAGGCGGATACAAAAATTTCCAAGCTCAAGCTGGACAAGACCATAAAAAATATTGTGACATCAATTTCAGCCTCATTTTATGAATTGATTTACATTCAAAAAGCTGTGAACATTGCACTGGCTAATTTTAATTTAAATCAGGAATTGATAAAAATAAGTGAAACCGCATATGTTCAGGACAAGGCATTGTTTTATGATATTTCCAAAGCCCGTGCCCAGACGGCACAGATCCGGTATGATATTCTTCTTTTGAAAGAATTGGAACAAGCGGAAAAAGCACGGATAAACACCCTGTTAAACAGAGCGCCGGATGCTGTGCTGGGCAAGGCTTCAGATCTTGTACTCAGGGATGTTGCGTACGGACTCAATGAGATTTACGCTCTTTGCATGATCCACCAGGAAGATGTTTTAATTGCCAAAGAAACAGTTCAAAAATTTGATGAAGCTGTTAAACTGTCCGGGTATGAATCCCTTCCTTCCTTTAAGCTGGGGCTTTTTTATGCTTCCATTGGTGATCCCGATGTGCCAACGCCTCCAAAAGATGCTGGAGATGATGCGATCGGAGTTCAGCTCGGGTTGAGCCTCCCGTTATGGTTTGGGAAAAATAAAAGTCAAATATCCAAAGCCACAGCGTCCAAACGAAAAGCCAAAGCAGATCAACTTGTCATCGCAAATCAGATAAAAGAGAAAATCAGCAGGCTCTGGTTCAAGCTTCAAAATTCGAAACGATTGGTGACCCTGTACGAAAAAGAGCTGATTCCTCAGTCCATGCGGTCTGTTCAAACCGCTGAAACCTGGTTCAGGCATGGCGACGGCAGCTTTGCCGATTTGCTTGAAATCCAGGCAACCGCTTATAATTTTCAATTGTCCCTTGCCCGGGCAAAAGCGGATTACGGCAAAACACTTGTTCAGCTTGAACAATTGGCAGGCGTTGTCCTGGACAAACAGATAAAGGACAAACAGATAAAGGATAAAAAGATCAAGAAAAACAAAGGAGACCGTGATTCATGAAAATAAAAACAGCGATCATGTTGACCCTCGGGTTGTTTTATATGTCTCCTTTGTATGCAGAATATTCGGAAATGACACGGGCACTGGAAAATTATACCCCCCCGGGATATTACACCCGGGCATTGGAATTTGATGAACAGCGCCTTGACTCTTCTGCTGAATCAAGCCCGATTGATTCAAGTCAGGATAGCGAGGCGGTTTTTTTCCGAATAAAAGATCTGAAGCAGGCCTATGAGAAAAAAATAAGCAATGGCCATGAGAATTTTTTCCTGTCCGACATTGACACAAAGACATTTAAACGGCTGGCGGAGATTGCTTCAGACCCGGAGGCGGTCCGTCAGATCATCAATCAAAAGTTAAACATGCATGAAATAGCAGTCATTGCCGGGTTGAGAAATCCAGCGGTTCTTGCGGCACAAAAAAAGATAAAGGCTGAGCTGGAGTCGTTTAACCAAGTGATGGCTCTTGATGAAACTTTAAAGCAATACACGGCTTTTACCGAGGGCATTAACAATAAAATCGGGCCGCTTAAAATGAAGGGGTCCATGAAACAAACTTATCCTTATCCAGGCTTGACCTCTCTTAAAGGCGGGGTCATTCATCACCAGGTAGCTGCATTGGTGGAAAAAATGAGGATAGCGCAAAAGACTGTTATCACACAGACTAAAAACGCCTACTGGGATATTGTTTTTATCGGGCAATCAATGCGCTCAACGTCTGAAACCCTTGATGCATTTGACCGGCTTAAAGATGTTGCAACCACATTATACAAGAGCGGCAAAACCAGTTTCCAGGATATTATTAAAATCAATATCAAGATTGAAGTCTTAAAAGAAGATCTTATAACGCTTGCATCCAAAAAGAAAAATTTTGAAGTACGGCTTTGGGAACTTTTAAACCTTGAGCCGGACACCCGGATGGGGGAAATAGTGTTAAGCCAGCCGGATAAACACCTTCCTGACCCTGAAAACCTTTACCTCCTGGCCCGGCAAAACCGCCAGGAACTAAGCTTTGTCCGGCATCAGATTCGTAAAGTTAAAAATATGGTGGAAATGGCGGAATCCATGATACAAGAACCTTTTACGTTTAGCTTTTCCTTGTATGAAGATGAGGCTATAAATTCTGTTGGTACGGGTGCCCCCAAACCCTCTTTTCCGGAAAAAACCATGGCATCCATGAAAACCGGCAGCCCGTTAAAACCCTGGTACGGCATTGATGGCCCATGGCTGAATCAAACAAGGCAAAAGCTTTTGAGCCTGGAGCAAACCCTTGTTCAACAGGAAAATGCCACGGATCGAATGGTAAGAGAAGCCTGGTTTGAGGCGGATAAAAACAAGCGTGAACTTGCTCTGTATAAAAAAAAGATTCTGTCCTTGTCCCAATCAGCCCTGGATGTTTCCATCCGGGAGTATGAATCCGGTTCAATCCCTTTTTCCCAGGCAATAGATTCTTACACAAACTTGCTGGTTGTACAACTGACCATCGCGAAAAAACAAACAGACCTGGGCCGTTCAATGGCAGCTCTTGAAAAGATCGTTGGCATCGGTTTTTAAATAATGAAAACCTTAGAGGAACGTTAACATGGAACAAAACAACAACAACAAAAAACGTATGATTTTTACGATTTTAATCACTGCCGTAGTGACCGGTTTGGTTTTTTGGACGATATTCGGGATGATGACCATGTATAAGGGTCAAGGCAAGCATGGCAATGAAGATGGCAATACGTCAGGCCCGGCTGAATCGCAAAACACAGACCCGACTGAACGCAAAATTATTTATTGGCGCGCCCCAATGGATCCCATGGAAATTTATGACGAGCCTGGCCAAAGCAAAATGGGTATGGATCTGGTTCCGGTTTATGAGGATGATGTTGCAGGGGATTCAAAAAGCAGCGAGCGGAAAATCGTTTATTGGAAGGCTCCCATGGACCCGACTGAAATTTATGAACAGCCCGGTAAAAGCAAGATGGGAATGGATCTTGTGCCGGTTTATGAGGACGATTTTGTGGGGGGAGTTGATATAAAGATAGACCCTGTTGTGGAACAGAACATGGGTCTGAAAATTGAAAAAGCAGCAAAAAGCTTACTTCACCATACCATAAAAACCTATGGCCATATTACCTTTGACGAAACCAGAACCGGTATGATAACCCAGAAGGCGGGCGGATGGATAGAAAAGCTGTATGCCGATTATACAGGTTTTTTTGTGACAGCGGGACAGCCCCTGTATGAAATCTATTCTCCTTCTCTTCTGGCCGCTCAGGAAGAATATTTGTCCGCCTTTAAAAATGTTCAAAAAAGTAATACCCGCCTGAACCTGGACTTTCTTGTATCAGCCAAAAAAAGACTCACTTATTTTGATATTGCAGACACGGAAATCAAGGCCCTTGAAAAAAGCGGAGAGGTAAAAAAAACTTTGATTGTCCGGTCTGCGTTGACAGGCGTTGTCACTCAAAAGAACATTGTTGAAGGGTCTTTTGTCAAGCCCGGCACCCCTATGTTTACGATTTCAGATCTGTCGCGTGTCTGGGTGGAGGCCCATATTTTTGAGTATGAGCAGAACCTGGTATTCAAAGGCCAGGAAGTTGAAATGACCCTGTCGTATCATCCCGGGAAAATTTATAATGGAAAAATATCCTTTATTTTTCCCTATCTCCAGCAAAAAACAAGGGATGTCATCATCCGGATTGATTTTGACAATAAGAATGACGAACTCAAGCCGGATATGTTCGTGAGAATAAAAATAAAAACCGGAGCCGGCAAGATCGGGATTTCAATCCCGTCGGAAGCCGTGATTCATTCAGGAGAAAAAAAGATTGTTTTTGTGGCCAGGGGAGACGGAAAATACACCCCCCGGGAAATACAGACCGGTATTTATCTGGATAACGGCCGGGTGGAAATTTTAAGCGGTCTTGCCCAGGAGGACAGCGTTGTGATTTCAGGGCAGTTCCTGCTGGATTCGGAATCAAAGTTAAAAGAAGCCATTCAAAAAATGATTGAATCCAAATCCGCTCCCGAGAAACAAGAGGTTCAGGATGATTTTTTTGAGGACATGGAAAACAATGACGACTTTTTCAAAGATATGGACTAACCGCCACGGGCAGACTTGGCCATTTTTTACAACAACCTGGTCATCCTGGTTTGTCAACAACGAGATATGAAACACTGACTTTCTTATAAGAAAATGTGGAATAATAAGGGGGGAGATATCCCATGATAGATAAGATAATCGAATGGTCTGTCCATAACCGGTTCATGGTGATCCTTGCAACCCTTTTTATCATTGCCACCGGAGTGTTCGCCATGTTGAAAACCCCGCTGGATGCCATTCCGGATCTGTCTGATGTTCAGGTGATTATTTATACCGAATATCCGGGTCAGGCACCCCAGGTGGTGGAAGACCAGGTTACCTATCCTTTGACCACGGCCATGCTAAGTGTTCCTTTTGCAAAAGTTGTCCGAGGGTATTCATTTTTTGGAATTTCCTTTGTCTACCTCATCTTTGAAGATGGTACGGATATTTACTGGGCAAGATCCAGGGTAATGGAATATCTCAATTTTGTCTCCGGCCGTCTTCCCGAAGGCGTTATGCCGAGCCTGGGACCGGACGCCACAGGGGTCGGATGGATATACGAGTATGTACTGAAAGACACGAGTGGAAAAAATGATCTTCAAAAGCTTCGCTCCATCCAGGACTGGTTTTTAAGATATGAGCTGACAGCGGTTCCAGGTGTTTCGGAAGTTGCAAGCATTGGCGGCTTTGTAAAGCAATACCAGGTGGAAGTGGATCCGAACAAGCTGATGGAGTATAATATTCCCATCCAGAAAATCAGGAACGCCATCAAACGGTCCAACTCTGATGTGGGGGGCAAGCTTGTTGAAATGGGAGAAACCGAATTTATGGTGCGGGGTTTGGGGTATATAAAATCGGTTGAAGATATACAGAATATTGCCGTTTCCTTTGATAAAAAAGGAACCCCTGTTTTATTAAAAGATGTTGCCAATGTTCACATCGGACCGGAACTTCGGCGTGGTATCCTTGAGTGGAACGGGCAAGGGGAAACCGTTGGCGGTATCGTGATCATGCGGTATGGAGAAAATGCCCTTGAGGTCATTAAAAAGGTCAAGCAAAAATTAAAAGACCTTGAAAAAGGGCTTCCCCCAGGAGTTGAGATCATTACCGGCTATGACCGGTCAGCACTCATTGAACGGGCGGTTGAAACCTTAACAAGAAAACTGACCGAAGAGATGATCGTTGTGACTCTGATCTGCATCCTTTTTTTATTGCATTTCAGGTCGGCTTTTGTGGCTATTTTTACTTTGCCAGTGGGTATTTTAATGTCTTTTTTAATCATGTATCCCATGGGGATTAATGCCAATATCATGAGCCTTGGCGGAATCGCCATTGCCATCGGCGTGATGGTGGATGCATCCATTGTCCTTGTTGAAAACGCCCACAAGCACCTTCAACGGGACAAAGGGAAAATAAGCCACACCCAGATTATTATCAATGCCTCAAAAGAAGTTGGTCCGGCCCTTTTTTTCAGCCTTTTGATCATTACCATTTCTTTTTTGCCGGTGTTCAGTCTGGGAGAACAGTCCGGACGGATGTTTCGACCACTGGCTTATACAAAGACAACAGCCATGGCAGCGTCCTCCCTTCTTGCCATTACGATAATTCCCGTTTTGATGACGTTTTTTGTGCGCGAAACCCCTGTTGATCCTGAATTGCCATTAAATAAAAAACGCCGAATCTGGATTTTTGCCATTGCGGGACCACCTGTCGGCGTTATCCTGGCTGGTTTGCTTGGCGTGAATCTGCCTGATTTAAGTCTGGTTGCGGCAGTGACGCTTTCAATTTTTCTTTTTTTCTGCCTGAGTCCTCAGAAAATTATTTCAGAAAAGAAAAATCCCATCAGCCGGTTTTTGATATGGGTTTATCTGCCGGTCATCAACCTTGTATTAAAATGGAAAAAAACAACTGTTCTGGTATCCCTTGCTGCCGTTTTAATATCTTTATATCCAATGACCCGAGTGGGAAGTGAATTTATGCCGCCTTTGAACGAAGGGGATATTTTGTACATGCCAACGACCCTGCCGGGAATTTCCATCACAAAGGCCAAAGAGCTGTTGCAGCAGACCGATAAGATTATCCAGAGATTTCCGGAAGTCAAAACCACTATGGGTAAAATCGGTCGGGCCGAAACCTCAACCGATCCTGCACCCTTGTCCATGATCGAGACTGTGATCATGTTAAGGCCTCAGATTGAATATGAAACAATTGAAAAGCTTCGTTTTTTTTCAGGCTGGCCCGGATGGCTGAAAAAACCATTGACCTGGATCTGGCCTGAAACAATCAAGGGTGAAAAACTCCATGAATGGCGAAAGAAAAAAATTGACCGTTTTTTTTTAAACTGGCCCGGATTTTTAAAAGAACCGCTGTCATGGGTTTTGCCTGAAGAGCGCTATATTACCATCAAAGAACTGACCGATGACCTGGAGCGGGCGGTCCGGTTCCCAGGATTGACCAATGCATGGACCATGCCCATCAAAACAAGGATCGATATGCTTTCCACCGGGATTAAAACACCCGTGGGCATTAAAATCATGGGGCCTGATCTTGCAATCCTGGCTCAAATCGGAGAAACCATTGAGGCTACTTTAAGGAACTCCCCTGGAACCCTTTCGGTTTTTTCAGAGCGTGTTACCGGCGGAAACTATCTGGATTTTAAAATAAACAGGGAAAAGATCGCCCGGTACGGTCTTGTGGTGCAGGATGTACAGGATATCATCAAGACGGCCATTGGCGGAATGAATGTGACCCATACCATTGAAGGCCTTGAACGATACCCGGTTAACTTAAGGTACAACAGGGAACTGAGGGACAATATTGATATGATCAAGCGGGTCATGGTGCCTACACCGGCCGGAGCCCAGGTTCCCTTGACTCACCTGGCGGATATTTCCATCCACAAAGGCCCTGCAGGCATCAAGAGCGAAAATTCAAAACGGACGGCCTGGGTGTATGTTGATATCAAAGACGTTGATCTGGGAACTTATGTTAAAATGGCCAAAGAGCTTGTGAACAAAGATGTGGATCTGCCGGCAGGTTATTCCATTCTTTGGGCCGGACAGTATGAATACATGGAAAAAGCCAGAAAAACCTTGAATATTATTATTCCGGCTACTTTGCTGGTTATTTTTATTCTTCTGTATATCCATTTTAATAATATTATGGAGGTTATCATCGTCATGGCCAGCCTTCCGTTTGCTTTGCTGGGCGGAATCTGGCTTGTGTACCTGCTGGGTTATAATATGTCAGTTGCCGTGGGAGTAGGGTTTATAGCTCTTGCAGGGCTTGCAGCAGAAACAGGGATTGTCATGCTGGTCTACCTGGATGAAGCATTTAACCGAAAAAAAGGATTAAAACGGATGAACTCTTTAAAAGATCTTCACGAATCAATCATTGAAGGTGCCGTGGACAGGGTTCGTCCTAAAATAATGACTGTTGCCACAACGTTAATCGGTTTATTGCCGGTCATGTACGGCTCCGGGGCAGGATCACAGATCATGAAGCGCATTGCCGCCCCCATGGTCGGCGGGCTTATCTCTTCAACCGTCATGACCCTGGTTATCATACCCGTAATTTATAACGTTTGGAAAACATGGAAACTAACTTCCAAACAAGAAAGGAAAAACCAATGAAAACATTTTTTAAATCCCTGATTGCCGTATTTTTTATCGCTTTTTTTTCTGCCGGTGCTGTTTTTGCCGGCGATACGCCAGCTCATGTCATGCAGGGTCATGACATGAAAGCGCCGGACATGAAAGACCACGGCATGAAAGACAATCACATGCAGGGTCACGATATGAAGGTGCCGGATATGAAGGACCATGGCAAAGAGATGCCGGGCAGGTTCGGCGATCTGATTCATGAATCTGTCGTTGACGGCTATACCATGTCCTACTATTTTATGGATATGCGGGATATGAAAAACGATACCAATGATAAGGACTCCATGGATATGGACAAGTCCAAATCCCATGGTATGGCGCAAATGGACAAACCCCACCA
The DNA here is from genome assembly GCF_000307105.1 of Desulfobacula toluolica Tol2. Lineage (NCBI taxonomy): Bacteria > Pseudomonadati > Thermodesulfobacteriota > Desulfobacteria > Desulfobacterales > Desulfobacteraceae > Desulfobacula > Desulfobacula toluolica. Next base: position 5,011,169 of record NC_018645.1, on the reverse strand, counting down.
TATCATGGTGTATCTAACTGATCAGAATCATACCCCTGTTTTGAAAGGGAAAGTGGGTTTTGTGATAAAAGATGCCCGGGGCAAGGCCCAGAAAATCATGGGTATGTTCATGAGCAACGGCTTCGGAGCAACCGCGGATATGAAGAAAAAAGGCGTTTATACCATTACAACCAAAGCGGTTCTGGGAAATAAAAAACTGATGGACCGGTTTGATTATGAAATAAAATAATTTTTTACCTGCAGTGCAAACACAAAGGTGCTGTTAACCTGGAAGTTGGCGGCACCCTGACCACCCGCCGGTTATCCTTTAAACCTGGATCGTGAGTTCGAAGCTCACCATCTTCGCTTTTTTTATGGGGAGAGCTAAAACATCTTAATTCCGTATCACCTGACCCACAGAGGAGAGGATATGGGAAAATCGTTGACCGTTTTTTGAGTTTTTTTTATAGAGTTTCAGGCAGCTTTGAACAATGTGCAATACATCGTCATGGGTGTGTAATCCTACAACTTCCATGGCAAGCCTGGGATGGCGGCCCAGTCTTCCGCCCAGCATCACCCGGAAGCCTTTTTCTTTTTGCTGCAGGGTTCCGCCGGGACAGGCTGTTATGCACTTGCCGCACATCAAACAATGCTCATCACCAATCAAAGGGATAACATCCCCTTTATCAAGTGTAATGGCATTTTCATCACAAACATCCACACAGTTTCCGCAAAAAGTACACGGTTCATCACAAATTCCCGGAAATATTGCTCCAATAATACCGATATCAACGATCTGCGGTCTTGAACAGGCATTGGGGCAGTCGGCAAGCACCACCCGGAATTCATGATGAAATTTTAAGTCTCCGCTTACATTTGCTTTTAAAAATGCAAGCAAATTTTCTTTTTCAAAAATTATCTCAATATCCGCTGCAAGTCGGGTACACGAATTTGCCGTATTTGGACACCCTGAACTTCCAAAACAGGTAGAGACCTCATACCCTTTGATCTCTTTTTCCATGCCGCCCCTGGACAGGAATTTTTTTTTCAATTCCGTCACATCAGAAAGGCCAACCAATGTCTTTCCTTTTTGCACGGCAAAGGACTCCACCTTTTTCTTTACTTTTTTCCTTACAAAAAACGGGACTTTTTTAATTTCATCATCAGCTTTTCTGGACCATTTCATGAAATAATTTCCCCTTGGGCGCTGACCACGACTTCCTTAAACGGTATATCCACACCGGACTTTTCAAGGGCTTTTTTAATGATCATGGGCATGGCTGAACAGCAGGGAACTTCCATGATTACGGAAGTGATGGTTTTAATCCCTGAAACCTTGAAAACCCCGGCAAGTTTTTCAACATATTCTTCTGCATTATCAAACTTTGGACACCCGATCATCACGGCCTTTTTGTCCAGAAAATCAGCATGAAAAGTGGGATAGGCCACGGGCACACAATCTGCTGCAATTACAAGATCCGCATCTTTGAGAAACGGTGCCCCTGCAGGAACAAGCTTGATCTGAACCGGCCAGTGCCCCAGGCGTGATTTTTCGCCGGATGCCTGACGTACCGGTTTGTTGGCACAGGCACAAGCTTTTTCCTCGGCCATTGGAAAGGTTTTTATTTGAGATGAAGGACACCCGCAGGCAAGGGGCGCTGCCTTTTTTTCTTTCTTTTGTTTTAGCATCTCTTCAACAGCTGCTTCATCAAAATCATCTGCCTCTCGTTCTATTATTTTTAAAGCATCCTCGGGACAATCGCCAATACAGGCCCCAAGACCATCACAATATTTATCCGCGACCACCTTGGCCTTGCCGTTGATAATTTCAATCGCACCCTCGGCACAGGCAAGGACACAATTACCGCATCCATTGCAAAGTTCTTCGTCTATTTCTATTATTTTTCTGGTTACTTTCATGGTATTCTCCCCATCATATATAAATTTGAATAAGGTTTTTATTTTTCGTCATATTCAAATATATTTTTTATTTTATTTTTATCAATACCTGCCTGGCAAGCTCATTTCCGGCGGCCGTTAAAAATAATCTGTCAAGCTTGGCATGAAATTTTTCATCATCCACGCTGTCTTTTTCTTTGCAGGCTGCCATATGGGCGAGCATGCCTGCATCATGCAGTACCTTGCGGTTTATACCATCATCTTGTGCCGGACGATTGCGATGTTTGATTGTTTCAATGACTTCGTTGATCAAGGATTCTTTGGCACCCAGTTTCTCCATGAGTTCTCCGGCTACTTTCGGGCTCTCTTTTTCAATGTATTCCAGCTCCTCTGAATCGTATTTTTCCCGGGCATTTTTTACGCCGATATCAGACAGATAGGCAGCGCAAAGAACCACGGCAAGGTTGGCTTTCTCTTTTTTTCCTATTTTTTCTGCAAAATTTGCCACTTTTGCTGCATGCCCGATGCTTTTGAAATCCGTTCCAAGGTATCTTTTCATTTCCACTGCCACCCGGTCTTTTAACAGATCATCTCTTTTGGCAACAAATTCTTCAGGCAGGGTGCCAAGACATTGTTCTGCAAATTTGCAATAAGAGGCACAGCCAAAATCCATCTTGGGATTAACAATTTTTTTCTTGCAGTTGGCGCATCTTCGAGTAGCATCATCCTTGAAAAATTCCATGGGATGACCACATTCCGGGCATTTAGTGTCAAAGATGGCATCTCCATTCCAGTATTGAGTATCTTGTCCGGGACATTTCATTTTAAGCCTCCTTTAAACAATTTTCCGGTTAAAAACCGGTTAAAACCGGTGCATGACCCATTCATGCACCGGCCAAACTTTCTTTTTATTTGTTATTTGCCCTGCATCATGGCTTCTACGTCGGCATCAGGCTCTGTAATGAGTTTAATATCAAAGTTTTTCACAAGCACACCCAGTACGGCCGGGGAAACAAACGCCGGCAAAGATGGACCAATGCGGATACCTTTTACACCCAGGTGCAGAAGGGCCAGAAGCACGGCCACCGCCTTTTGTTCGTACCAGCCGATGTCAAAGGATAATGGCAGATCATTGATATCCTCAAGTTCGAAAACCTCTTTTAGCTTAAGGGCAATCACGGCCAGAGAGTAGCAGTCATTACACTGGCCGGCATCCAGCACCCTGGGAATACCTCCGATATCACCAAGATCAAGCTTATTGTACCTGTATTTTGCACATCCCGCAGTCAGGATAACTGCATCTTTGGGCAGTTTTTCAGCAACTTGAGTAAAGTAGTTTCTTCCCTTTTGACGACCGTCACACCCGGCCATCACAACAAACCGTTTGATGGCACCTGATTTTACGGCTTCCACAACCTTGTCCGCCAGGGCTAATACCTGGTTGCGTGCAAATCCGCCGACAATTTTACCTGTTTCTATTTCTTTGGGTGCGTTGCAAGTTTTGGCAAGGGCAACAATGTTTGAAAAATCCTTTGCACCGCCATCTGCCCTGTCCTGAATATGTTTTGTGCCGGGATAGGAGACAACACCCGTTGTGAAAACCCTGTCTTTATAAGTGTTTTTCTTTTTCATGGGGATGATGCAATTGGTGGTCATGAGAATGGGACCGTTAAATGTTTCAAAATCTTCATTTTGATGCCACCAGGACCCCCCGTAATTGCCCTTAAGGTGGGCAAACTTTTTAAAGGCCGGATAATAATTGGCGGGCAGCATTTCACCATGGGTATAAACATCTACGCCGGTTCCTTCGGTCTGTTTTAACAACTCTTCCATGTCTTTAAGATCATGTCCTGAGATCAGTATTCCGGGATTTGATCCCACGCCGATATTGACTTCGGTCAATTCCGGGTGACCATAGGCCGTGGTATTGGCTTCATCCAGAGCTGCCATTGTGGTGACTGCCATTTCTCCGGCCTTAAGTACCATACCGACCATCTCATCTACAGTAAGATCCCGGGTGGTAGAGGCGAGTGCTTCAAATATGAAGTCATAAATTTCATCTTTTTCAATTCCTAAAATGGCTGCATGATCCGCATAGGCGGCAATCCCTTTTAACCCGATGACCAAAAGCTCTCTTAAGGATCTGATATCCTCATTGTCCGTGGCAAGGATTCCAACACTCTCAGCCTTGGTTTTAAAGGTTGATGCATCATCGGAATACCAGACAGCACTTTCATGGAGATCAGTCCCCACTTTGTCTTTGACACTTTCAAACAATTCTTTTTTAACTTTCTGGGCCTGCTGAATCCACTCAATCAATTTTTCATCGTTAAAGTTGACATTGGTGATAGTGGTAAACAGCGCCCGGGCAACAAACAGACCTGCATCTCTGGGTGTTGCCGTACCTTGAGTTCTGGCCTTGTTTGCAATAACCGATATCCCTTTGAGGTTGTAAATTAACAGGTCCTGAAGAATGGCTGTATCATTTTCTTTTCCGCAAACACCTTTTATTGTGCAGCCTTGATTTTTCGCTGTCTCTTGACATTGGAAACAAAACATTTCAATTTCTCCTTATATTTAAATTGACGAATAATTGATCTTTACTTCCTGATTTGAACTTATTATAAAAAAGGACACAAATCCTTGATATAGATCAAGTGAGCTGTTTTTTTTTGATTGTTTTTTAACTGTTAGATTATTTTAGAACCTTATCCGGAGAAGTATACGCCATTAAAAACTTAAAAACAATTCCTCTTTTTTCAGGCCTTTCCAATGAACACCTGGAACAAATAGCTGCCATTGCCTCAACCCTTAAATTTGCCAGGGGAGAAATGATTTTTCATGAAGGGGACAGGGGCGACGGGTTCTATATGGTTGAAAAAGGCAAGATTAAGGTGTTCAAGCTTTCGTTTGACGGTAAAGAGCAGATCCTTCATATTTACGGGCCTGGACATATTTTTGGAGAGGTCCCGGCATTTGAAGGCAAAAATTTTCCTGCTTCGTCTATGGCTCTTGAAAAATCAGATATTCTGTTTCTTCCCAGGGATAAATTTGTAGACTTGATTACCCGTACCCCCGGTCTTGGCATGAACATGCTGGCTGACCTTTCCAGACGCTTGAGGGAATTTACCGTACAGATTGAAAATTTAAGCTTAAAAGAAGTGCCTTCCCGGCTTGCCGCTTATATTATAACCCTTTCAAAAGAACAAAAAAATGAACAACAGGTGATCCTTCCTATATCAAAGGCCCAATTGTCCAACCTGATCGGAACAACGCCCGAGACCGTTTCCAGGATATTAAAAAAAATGATGGCTGCTTCCTTTATTGACGTTCAGACCAAAACCATTTTTATTAAAGACCTTGAAGGGCTGCTTGATCTGTCAAAATCCGGAAGCCTTTCTTGAAATCCGCTATCCGCCTTTTCACGGTCGGTTCGTTTGTTTTGAAGGCTTCTGTCAATATGACAAATGGTATCGACACGGATTCATTATCATGTTATAAATTTAAACTAGGTTTGGTAATAATATAGCTAGGTTTTGTAATAACTGCCACGGGCATACTTGGTTTTTGCTTAAATTTGGGTTTTTGCTTAAATTTGGGTTTTTGCTTAAATTTGGGTTTTTGACTATATTTGCCCGCAACAAAACGTGAAAGTCACGGTTTGGATTTTTTAAGACTTTCATATTAAAAAATAAGGATGAGGATTAATATGAGCAAAAAAAGGATTTTGGTAGTGGATGATGAGCCGGATTTTGTCGCCGTGGTTAAAGCAAATCTTCAGCATGAAGGATATGATGTGGAAGTTGCATATAATGGTGTTGAAGCTCTTGAAAAAGTAAAAGCCAACCCACCGGATGCAATAGTATTAGACGTCATGATGCCTGAAAAAGATGGGTATACAGTTTGCTCGGAACTTAAACATGACGATCAATACTGTGATATCCCGATAGTTCTGCTGACAGCTGTTGCAGAAAATGTAACTTCCAGCCGCTATTCTCATTCAAGTGGTATCAATCTGGAAGCAGATGATTTTTTGTCAAAACCGGCATCACCTGAAGAGATATTGAAAAGTTTAAAAGCATTGATGGATTGATCAAATTATAGATAAATCAGGCTCAAAGACAGATCAAACATCAGTTTTTGTCTGCCGGTAAAAGGACGGTAAACTCACTGCCTTTACCAACCTGGCTTTTAACAAGAATTTGTCCGTTCAAGGCATCAACAATGGCTTTGGCAATGGGAAGCCCTAATCCTGTCCCATTGATAAAGCGGGTGTTGTCATCTTTAATGCGATAGAATTTTTCAAAGATCCTGCTAATATGCCGCTGTTCCATGCCGAACCCATTGTCTTTTACAATTACCCGGACATAGTTGTCCTTGGTATCGATTGAGATTAAAATGCTTCCCTGCTCCCGGGTATATTTTATGGCATTTTCAATCAGGTTTCCAAAAACACTTTCAAGGGCAATGGGATCGGCGACCACCGGCGGAATATTTTTTGCAGCAATGTTGAATTTAATTGACTGCTGCTTTTTCTGGGCTGCTGCTGTTAAAAATTCAACAATTTTTCCGATCATATCATCCAAATGTACCTTTACCAGCATCTGTCCTTTATTTCCGGTTTCAATTTTTGAAATATCCAAAAGATCTGCAATCATGGTGATCAGGCTTTTGGTTTTTTCTTTTGCCCGGCCAAGGATGTATTGGTTGTCATCAGAGGAGTCAGGAGCATTGGCTTTGAGAACCATGGCAAGCTGTTCATGAATGACCGATAACGGAGACCTAAGTTCATGGGAAACCTTGGCAACAAATTCGGTTTTGAGGCGATCAAATACTTTTATGGCTGAAATATCCGACAATATCACTACAGCGCCCATACACTCGCCATCCTCTCCTTCAATAGGCCTTGCCTGGGCAAGGACATATCTTTCTTCCGACAGTGAAAATTCGTAATTCTCCGGGGGTTTGGTATCTGTCAAACTGCATTTGGACACCCCCATGATATAGTCACAAAGGCCTTTATCAGCAATATAATGTTCGATTTTTTCCCCAACGCACATATTTTGTGAAAGGCCCAGGTATGTTTTTGATAACGGGTTTATCAGCACAACCTGACCTGACAGATTGGTGACCAGCAGACCATTGGGAAGGTTCTCAATAATTGTTCTTATCCGGCTTTGTTCCGTTTCAAGATCTGCCAGATTTCGTTGTCGCTCAAGTTTTAAGCACTCTGCCTGCCGGGTAAGGCGTATTTTTTCTATGGCCCTTGTAATATTAATTCTCAGTTGATCCGGTGTAAAAGGCTTGGACAAAAAATCATAAGCACCTTTTTTCATGGCCTCAATGGCGGTTTCAACCGTACTGAACCCGGTAATCATGATAACAAGGATTGATTCGTGGTTTTTTCTGATTTGGGTTAACACCTCAAGCCCGTCCATCCCCGGCATTTTGATATCACACAATACAATGCAAATTTTTGATTTTTCAAGGATTTCAAGCCCTTCTTTACCGCTTGCAGCAGTTAAGACCTTGCAGCCCATGCGCTGAAGAATCCGTTCACATCCATCACGGATATCTTTTTCATCATCTATGACAAGGATGTCAATGTCATCATCAATTCCCACTGATAACTCCTTTCATGCCAGGAGGATCCAGCAGCAGCTCAATGATGAATGTTGTACCGCAGCCGACCCGGCTTTCCGCATTAATTGTTCCCCCATGGTCTTCAACAATCCTGTAGGCCAGACTCAATCCGAGTCCTGTCCCTTTTCCCTGATCTTTGGTTGTAAAAAAGGGATCAAATATTTTTAACAGGTTCTCTTCTGATATCCCTGTTCCCGTATCCCTGATTTTAATCACCACCCGGTCTTTTAAAAGCCCCAGTTGTGTTGAAATTGATAACACTCCTTCCCCGTCCATGGCATCGGCTGCATTAAGAATGATATTCATAAAAACATGTTTTATCTTTTGAATGTCAACCGGGATCAAGGGAAGGTTTTTTTGAAACTTTTTTTCAATGGAAATATTTTGAAAAAGAGTTTGATTTTCAACAAGAAATAAGGTTTTTGACAAGGCATGATTAATATCCTGGGGATGCATTTCATTGCCGGTCTGCCGTGAAAATTTCAGCAGTTCTTTCACAATGTTGCTGCAACGCTGCGCATCCTTGAAAATTCGTTTCAAATCATTTTTTGCACCGGCGGGCAGGTCATATTCTTCCATGACAAGCTGGGTGAATAAAGTAATACCGCCCAGGGGATTGTTTAACTGATGGGCAACGCCTGCGGCAAGTTCCCCGAGAGACGACATTTTTTCGGCTTGAAGTAGTTGAATCTGGGTTTTTTCAAGTTCAGCCTCCATTTTCAATGTATCTCTTAAGTCATGAAAAAATCCAAGGGTTGCCGCTTCCTTCTCATCATGGTAAACAATGGCAGCATTCATATTGATGGGAATGAGTTCCCCTGTTTTTCTCTTAATGTTCACCCGAAACGATCGAACTCTTCCTTTTTCTCCATATTGATCGCTTCTGAGCATACGCATGACCTGTTTTGCACCATCACCTGGATAAAGCTCGCGAATGTCCTTTTTACCGATGACTTCATCCACTTCATACCCGGATATTTCACATGCAGCATCATTAAAAATAAGAATTTTTCCTTTCATGTCCGAAGCAATAACACCGTCCACAGCACTTTTGATCAGTTTGTTTAAAAACTCATCAGACTGGTGAAGTTTTCTCTCCATTTTTTCCATTGTAGAGACCGGAAACTCCATGATGACAAGGGAAATGATTTCTTTGTTTGAAAAAATCGGATATGAATACAGGTAAGATAATTTCTCAGGAGCACAGGGTGCGTCACGACATTTTTTTATAACGGATTTGCCTGTTTGAAGAACTTCTTTGGCCGGACAGTTATAACAGGGAATTTTTCTGTTGTAGAGTGCTTTATAGCAAAGCTTTCCCTGTATAACTGATCCGGGGACAGTCCGGCCCCGGTTGCCGGACAATATCTTAAACTCCGGGGATATAACAATGATTGATGGCTTGATGGAATCAATAGCTTTTATCAGCAGATCCTGTTCCATACCAATCCTCTTATGGGGTGTTTATCAAACTTCAGGTCTTGGTAAAACCTTTGCCCTTTCAGCAATTTCAGGAACCTTATGTTCCCATTCAATGGCCATTAAATGAACGCCTGCCACACCTTTCATCTCCTTGAATTCTGCAATTTGCTCACAGGCGATTTTAATCCCCTCATCAGCCACTTTTTTCCTGTCAACACCTTCAAGGCGCTTGATGATCTCATCCGGCACATCCATTCCAGGTACTTTGTTTTTCATGTACTTGGCCATACCAAGGGTTTTCAGGGGAGTTACGCCAGGAAGGATATACACTTTTTCTGTCAGTCCCATATCATTAGCCATTTTTATCCATTCCCTGATTCTTTCCATGTTGTAGACACACTGGGTCTGGATAAAATCCGCACCAGCAGCCACTTTTTTTGCCAGACGGTGAATACGCCACTCAAAAGGCTGGGCAAAAGGATTTGCAGCAGCCCCGATAAACATTTTCGGTGGTTCGTCAATATCATCGCCACCAAGGAACTTGCCTTCATCCCGCATTTTTTTTACCATGGCAACAAGCTGGATAGAGTCAATATCAAATACGCCTTTGGCATTGGGGTGATCCCCGAATTTCTGGTGATCGCCGGAAAGACAGAGGATATTTCGAAGACCAAGGGCATATGCCCCCAATATGTCTGCCTGCATTGCCAGGCGGTTCCTGTCACGGCAGACCATCTGGTAATTTGGTTCAAGGCCTTCTGCGGCCAGAATCAGGGCTCCTGCCCAGCTGGACATCCTGACCATGGCAGTCTGATTGTCGGTAATATTGACCATGTCCACCATGCCTTTGAGAGGTGCGGCTTTTTCCTTAATGACCTGAATGTTGCTGCCCCGTGGTGGTCCAAGTTCTCCGGTAAAAGCAAAATGGCCAGCGGTTAATATTCTTTCAAGTTTACTTCCTGATTTCATTTTCAAAGATCCTCATAAATTTTTTTTTCATCAACAGCATTTTATTCTTTGTCATATTGTGGGTAAACACCCTGGCTTCTGCAGATTCGCCTGGCCAGTGAAATCATCTCGGGTATATCAATTCCCATGGGGCAATAACAACGGGTACACAAAACACATCGTTCCCATACAATATCCCTTATCTCCCCAAGATCCAGTTTGTCCACATTTCCTTTTCTTTTATATAAAACGCCCACTGAATTTAAAAGTTTATATGACGGCATGTATTTGGGATCTTTATCCCGGCTCATAAATAAAAAACAACTCTCCGCACAAAGAGAGCAGTGGGCACATGCCTTTAAAGACAATTTCATCTTTGCCTTTTTTTCATCCAGTATGGCGCGTATTTCATTGCTGTCAACGCCAGCAGTATTTTTTTTTCTAAACATTTGATTCTCCGGTCTGACATTAGTTGAACAAATAAAATCAGTTGAACAAATAAAAAATACAGTTTACCAAGCTCTGTCTCCGTTGCCGAGACTATACTCACCGTCAATTTTGAAACGGATGATCAATAAAAAGATCATATGAATGAATTTGGTAAACGGCACCGCCATCAACATGAGTTCTCCGGATAAAATATGAAGCCCGATGACCAGCTTGTAATTTGCAAAAAATTGTTCATACGCAAGGAATCCGCTTATAAAGGGAATCGCAGCAAGGAACAAAAACAGGTAATCTTCAAAGCTTGTAATGAGCCGGACACGATATAAAAATATTCTTCGGTACAGAAAAATCAAGGCGCACAGGATCACAACCAGGGTTAGTCTGTGGGATATGTTTTCCGGCAGGGATACCATACTGATTCCAAAGGCATTGTTCAGTAAAATATTGTGACCCAGGACAAATATGGGCAAAAATAATAACAGAATATGAAAAACCGTAGTGACAATTGTCATGAACGGATTAACCCCGGCAATGGATAACTTGAACCGCAGAGACCATGGCTTTTTGTTTTCAGGGGACGGGGGAGTTGAAATAAATTTTCCAGGTCCTGCACTGAGCTGTATTCTTTCCGGTTTGGACATCAAAGAAGAAATCCTGAAAATCTGAAACAAAGTTCCAAAGATGAATACAATAAAAGAAACCCATACCATGGGGCCTTTTATAAAATCATAGGCAAATGCCCATGAAAAAATGGTTGAAAATTCCATAATATACAATTCATTTAACAATTAGGGTTGACAGTATAGCCTGAAACGATTGTCAGACTGTAAAACGTCTATATTTTCTTGGCCCATAAAACCTGTCAGGCCAGATACCTTTTCTCGTAAGGTTCCTGAACAATGGTCCTGGGGGTCTGGTTCTGCCACATCATTGGCGGCTGTACCTTCAGGATATCATCCAGGCGGTCCTGCTCTTTTAACCGGTTGTAGATATCCTGCCATGCACAGGGTATCTCCGGGCTGATTTCACAATATCCGTTATTGGTGCCGCCGCACGGGCCATTGAACAATCCTTTGGAGCATCGGGTCACAGGGCAGATACCACCGGTATACCCCAGGACACAATGACCGCATGCTCTGCATTTTTCTTCATACATGCCAAGGGCCCTGTCAATTCCGATGGAAACCGTATTGACAGCCGGGTGAACCGGAATCATGGGGAAACGTTCTGCCATATTCTGAACACCAGCACCACAGGCCATTGAAAGGATACAATCGTATTGACCCACCTTTTTCTCAAGCTCTTCTAAAAATTCTTCATTGCACTGGCGTTCTACTGTATATGCATCAAACCGCTTATGGATGGTTTCTTTTTTCAAAGAAAGATCAAGTTCCAGATTTAATGCATTAACTTCTCTTTGACCACCGGCAAGACAGACGGAAACACACCCTCCGCAGCCGACGGTCAAGATTTTTTCGTACCCGCCTATGGCCTCTTTAATTTCTTCCAGGGGTTTTCTTTTTGCTTTTACCACTTTTTAATCTCCAAGGTGTTAGCTGTTATTGGTATTATTTTTTCTGGGTATGACATTCACCGCAAAGGGTCGGGCCTTTTTCTTCAGGCGCAAAGCTATACTGATCATGGCATTTTACGCATTGATGATGAAAGGCTTCTTTTCTCTCTACTTTTGATTGTTCCTGGTGACAGGAGGCACACAAAATATCAGGATTGCCTTCTTCAAGATCCGACTCATCCAGTACATTTTCTCCATTTTCCATAACATGGTGGCACTCTAAGCACTCAAAGCCCTCCATATGAAGTTCATGGGGAAATGCAACAGGACCGCGAGTCTTAGTTCCGCCAAGTTCGATGTTCTCGGTGTAAGCAAATACCCCTGACACAAACACATAACCGGACACAAAGATACAACCTGTAAAGATTAAAAGGCATTTCAAAATGATCAAACTGATTTTGTTTTTATAAATCATTAATTTTTTACTCCATAAAAACCATTTTTATAGTTCAAGCCAAGGTATCTTCTATAAATCATAATCTTTAAAATTTCAAATATTTTTATTGATTAAGGCGGTATTTTGATACAAATATCTTTCAATCTTTCTGCTAATTTAACTCAGCATATGTTCATTGATCAAAAAATAAGAGGTAATGACTATTTTAATTTTTTTGAAAGTATAAAACTAAAGTAAAAAAAACAAAGCCGTTCTTTGCCTTGCGGCTATGAACGACTCATATTAAGAACATTGAATTGTTTCTGGTCTTTAATTTAGTTGGAATTTGTGACAAACATCCTGATTTTTTATCCCTTTAAACTAAAAGGGATTGGATCAAGGGATAAAAACCAGGATGTTATTTGTTGAAAATTTTAATTTAGTTGCCGGCATCATAGGTGCAGGAGGTAAAATCTATCTCCTCACCGCAATTGTCACATTTATGGGGTTTATCAAACTCATCTGAAAAAATTTCTTTTGGCGTGTTGCATTTGGGGCAATTACATGTAAAGGATTTTAAGCTTTTAAACTGTTCAAAACCTGGGCAATGTTGTGGGGTAGTCATAACATCCTCCTTTTGGATTTAATTTTTCATATAAAAGTCTTTAAAAATCAAAACAATAATTTTCATGTTTTGTTGTGGGCAAACAAATGAGAAATACCAGGTTTGCCTTTACCAAATTATTAAAACACGAAGCTTGACGAACATTAAATATTAATTTGTCATAATAGACAAGCTAAAACAAAACTTTAATTTAATTTAATCCAAATTTAAAAGGGTTCTTCCTGTAAGCCCTCCTTTTAAAATCAGTTTGATTTTATCTGTTACTTTATCCAGAGAGATTTCCTCATAAATTTTTTCAAGATAATCAAATTTCCAGTCTGAACCTAGTTTTTCCCAGATTTTTAATCTAAATTCCATGGGGCAAGTTTGTGAATTTATCCCCAGGAGGGAAACCCCCCTTAAAATAAACGGAAATACATTGATAGGCAGATCCGGTGATGCCACATTTCCGCAGCAGGTAACAATGCCGCCGGTTTTAGTTGATTTTATGGCAGCTGCCAGGATTTCACCGCCCACAGTGTCAATAACACCGGCCCATCTCGGCTTTAAAATGGTCTGAGCTGTGTTTTTAAGAAACTCTTTTCTGGCAATGACGGTTTTAACGCCCAGCTTGTCCAGCAAACTGGTGTCTGTTTTTCCGGAGACAGCGGTTACTGAATATCCAAGAAGGGATAAAATACCTGATGTAAGGCTTCCAACTCCTCCCGTGGCACCTGTGACAAGAATGTCCCCATGTTCGGGCCGTATGGTTTGTATCAGTTTAAAAACAGACATGCCGGCGGTCAATCCGGCCGTTCCCCATATCATGCTCTGCTTCAGGCTCAGCCCATCCGGCAGTTTGACCACCCAGGCTCCTGGCACACGAATATACTGCCCAAAACCTCCGGGCGTGTTCATGCCCAGATCATAACTTGTCACAATGACCTTTTCTCCTTTTTTAATCGTGTCAATACAGCTTTTTTCAACAATGCCGGCCGCATCAATTCCTGGAGTATGAGGGTATTGTTTTGTGACGCCGCGATTGCCAGTGGCTGACAATGCATCCTTATAATTCAAAGAAGAATAACAGACCCGAATCAGAACCTCGTTATCCGGCAGGTCATTTATAAAGGCCTTTTTTACCTGCTGCGCGAATTCATTTTTTTTAATTTCTTCAACAATCAATGCATTGTATGAAAGATTATCCATATCCATCATCCTTAGATAATTTTAATGATTGGAAGCTGTTAATGATCCGTATGTTTATAATCTATCAGAATTTTGTTTAATGTCCAAATTTTTTATAAATTTTCTATGAAAATCTTTAAAAAGCCAAACAGAGACTTTCAATTTTTTTTGTGGACAAACCAAGGTGAGCAGATTTTTGTATAAAATTGCCAGGTCTGACCGTGGCAGTGATTTGAAAATCAGATAAAAATGCCGGTTATAAATCTTTTTACTTTCATAAATAAATTTGCTACCTATGCCGGCATGAAAACTAAAAACTTCCAAACAGGCCGGGTAACATTAGTGGCCTTCTCACATTTTATCCATGATGCATATACAAGTTTCCTTGCCCCTTTACTGCCTTTGATCATAGAAAAACTTTCACTGACCTTAAGCCAGGCCGGTTTGCTGTCAACGGTTATGCAGATTCCGGCACTGCTCAATCCCGTTATCGGGCTGTTTGCAGACAATAAGGGTCTGGCAAGATGGATGGTTGTGCTTTCACCAACTCTTACGGCAATTCCAATGAGCCTTATTTTAAATACCTCATCATATTCTCTGCTGCTTGTTCTTGTTTTTTTTGCAGGAATCAGCGTGGCGTTTTATCATGTCCCGTCACCTGTTCTGGTTGCAAAATATTCCGGGAAAAGCAAGGGACTCGGTATGAGTGTTTTTATGACGGGCGGAGAAACCGCTCGAACCATAGGGCCCATGTTTGCAATCCTGGCAGTATCTTTACTGGGAGCTGATCATTTTTATGCTGTTATGGGATTTGCTTTTTTTACCTCTGTCCTGCTCTATTTTACTCTTGAAAAAGAAGAAGAAAAAATCAGGATCAAAAAAAGCGGATCTTTAAAATCAACCTATGATGAAATCAAGCATGTGATGATTCCCCTGTCCGGTATTTTAACGGCACGATCCTTTATGCACGCATCCATGGGGGTTTTTCTCACTGTTTTTGTAGAAAGACAAACAGGAAGCCTATGGTATGGAGGCGCAGCCCTTGCATTGTATGAGGCGTTTGGTGTGGCAGGCGTTTTAAGTGCCGGAACGCTCAGTGACTGGCTGGGACGGCAGAGGGTCTTGTTCTGGGTATTGACCATTGCACCTGTTGCCATTCTGTTCTTTGTTTTTACAACAGGCATCCTGAAAATTGTTATGCTGGTTATAACGGGATTTACCGTTCTTTCAACCACACCTGTCATGCTGGCCATCATCCAGGAAAACGCAAAATTCAATCCTTCGGCAGCCAATGGTCTGTTTATGATGATCTCTTTTGCCGTCAGATCCATTGCCGTTTTTTTTGCCGGTATCATTGGTGATATTGCAGGTCTTGAGAACATGTTCGTCGTGAGTGCGTTGATCGGATTTTGTGCCATCCCGTTTTTATTAAAACTGGAACATTAAACTTTTTTATTTTTGTGCAGGATATTTTAAAACTGATGGAATCCTGATATACTCTCGCCTGTTTGTTATGTATTGAATAATCAGAGGATTTAAAAGTTGAATACAGGTAAAAAAAGCATCCTTCAAAAAGGAAAAGGCAAGACAAGACGACAGGCAAAACTTGCGTATTTATACGAAAAAGAGTCACAATATTTTGCCCAGGTTGCCGAAAGTATAAAAGACATTGCCATAAAAGAACTCAAAGAGCTGGGAGCCTATAATTTACAACCGGTTTTCAGAGGGATATGGTTTTGTGCATCCAAAAAGGATTTTTATCGGATCACTTATTTTTCACGACTTGTCTCAAGGGTTCTGGCACCACTTGTTTTGTTTGAAGCCCATGACAAGGATGAACTGTATAAGGCTGCCAAAAAAATAAGATGGGAAGAGTTTTTAACCCCTAAAAAAACATTTTCCATTGTGGCCAATGTGTCTGAATCGGAAATTACACACTCCAATTTTGCAGGATTGCGGATCAAAGATGCTATAGCCGATTATTTCAGGGACAGGTCTAATAAAAGACCCAGTGTGGATGCAAAAGACCCTTATATCATTATTAATCTGCACCTTCACAGAAACATGGCCACCTTGTCTATTGATGCATCTGGCGGGGCGTTGCACAAACGCGGTTACAGGGAAGAATCCGTATCCGCTCCCATGCAGGAAACAGTTGCCGCATCCATTATCCGGCTTTCCGAATGGGATGGAACCGTCCCTTTATACGATCCCATGTGCGGATCAGGCACCCTTTTGTGTGAAGCCCTCATGGCCTATAGCAGGATACCTGCACAGGTGTTCAGAACCCGGTTCGGGTTTGAGCGGCTGCCTGATTTTAATGCCGATTTATGGGAACGGATTAAACAAGAGTCCCGGGATAATTTCAGGGAATTAAAAGCAAACATGATTTTGGGAAGTGATGTGTCCGAACATTCGGTGAATGCCGCAAGAACCAATATTATGGGACTTCATTTCGGCAGTGAAATCAACATTGAACTAAAGGATTTCCAGGATATAGACGCCATAGAAGACAGTGTGATCATAACCAATCCACCCTATGGTATCAGGATGGGAAAAGATCAAAACCTTAACGAGTTTTATCAAAATCTGGGGCTTTTTTTGAAAAACAGGTGCAAAAATTCAAAAGCCTTTGTCTATTTTGGAGAACCCAAATACATTAAAAAAGTTCCCCTTTCCCCTTCCTGGAAACGTCCGTTGAAAATCGGGGGCCTTGACGGCAAACTTGTAAAATACGACCTGTATTAAGACCGTACCAGGATTCAATAATACCAGGATTAAAACCAGACCAGGATTTAATAAGACAGGAAGAGTTCAAACAATGGAAAAACCAAAAACCGGTGGAAAATACACCTGCTATGAATACAGGGAAGAGATGATCCTTTTGGGACTGCAAAAAAAATTGTCTTCCCCGGAGTTGACACCTGAAGAAAAAAAAGATCTGCTAATAGAAATTGCCAAAGTTGAAAAGCAGATGGGAATTGATTAAGAAAAATAATTTTCCTTTTTGAACTGTTCACAACTTAATATGGAGGAATATAATAGCAGAAGAAGGTGGCTTATCGGAAAACGGGTTGGAGCTGGTCCCGAAATCTCAGATTTATGCCCGAATTAAAAAGTTTCAAAAATGGCTGACATCCAAAGATCTGGATGGAGCCTTTGTTCTTCAGAACGTTGATTTGTATTATTTGAGCGGTACGCTTCAGCGCGCGATATTGTTTGTGCCTTGTGAAGGGCAACCGCTGTTAATGGTGATAAAAAGTTTTCAGCGGGCCCGGAATGAATCTGCGATCCAAGCAATCTTTGAAATACAGGGACGTGGCGGGATATTGCCGATTTTGGCAGGCCATGGCCATGGCATGCTCAAGCGAGTGGGCTTTGAGTTGGATGTTCTTCCAACGGCCCAGTATCTCTGGTTTCAAAAAAAATTCCCGCGGATAGATTTTGTTGATATTTCCCCTGGCATACGAAAATTGAGAACAATCAAAACTCCCTATGAGGTGAATCAAATACAGCGGGCCACCGCTATTCTGGACAAAGGATACCAGGAAATTCAACAATTGATTCGAGAAGGCATGACTGAACTTGAAATTGATGGCCTTCTTTACTGCCTGGCCAGGAAGGAAGGCCATATGGGGATTATGCGCATGCGCGGGTGGAACCAGGAGATGACCCATGCCCATGTACTATCAGGAGAAAGCGGGGCCGTGGTTTCATCCGGTGAAACCACGGCAGGTGGTCCAGGTAACACCCCGGCCATGCCCCAGGGAGCCGGATTTGGACGTGTTAAAAAAAATGAGCCGATCTACATTGATTATGGGGTGGGCGTGAACGGGTATTTCAGTGATCAGACCCGAACCCTTGTGATGGGTGATCTGGAAGATGATTTGGCAAGGGCCTATGAGTGCAGTAAAAAAATTTTAGAAACACTCGAAGCTGAAGTTCAGCCAGGCATCCCCTGTGCCCGACTCTATGAAAGGGCCCATTCCATAGCCCGCAAGAACGGATTTGAAGAAAATTTCATGGGATATGGCCAGGGTAAGGTTAAATTTGTAGGGCATGGTATAGGCCTTGAGATTGATGAGCTTCCGGTTATGGCTCCAGGCTTTAAAGCACCCATACAGGAAGGCATGGTATTCGCCCTTGAGCCTAAATTTGTTTTTCCCGGCAAGGGAATCGTCGGTATCGAAGATGATTACAGGGTCACCTCAAAAGGAATTGAGCGGCTTACATTAACGGACCAGGCGTTGATCCGCATATCTTAAAAACAATAGTAAAAGCATAATCCTTTCAGGAGACATCCATGGAGAACCACAGGAGCAAAAGCGGCCAGGGAGCGGGACAGCCTGCATGCCGTGTCCCTTATTTGCCACATAGATCATGAGGAAGCTATTGAATATGGTCCAGCAAAATTTCAGGCCGGTCACAGGAAATTACATGGGCACACAGTGCAGCGGCTCGTTTCATCCTGGCGGGAAGGTCGTGATTACCTCAAAGATACACCTGAACCTGGGCATTGGCCTGACTTGTTTCTGAAAATTCATGCCGGGGGAAAAACCACTCCGAAGCAAATACGGCATCTGCATCCAATGCCTTGATGACAAATTCGGGCACCTCCATGATTTGCCAACAATTGAGTAAATCAATGGAAATCATGAGATCAGTATCCAGGGATTTGATTTGCTTGGCCATTGCCACAGCCTTGGGTCTGGAAATGAAAAAATAAACCGAGCCTGCCATATCCTGTTCCAGGACCAACCGGGCAGCCTTGACCGGATTTACGCTCTTAAGATCCAATGCCAGGACAAAGCCGTTCCAGGCGCGTACTTTTTTCAAAACATCATAAAAAACCGGCATCTTGAAGGCGGTTGCTTTTCCCAGCTTGCGTGGGGTTGCTGTTCAACAGGGTCTTAAAATCAATTCTGTCCTGAAAGGTCTTGTCCCGTATCTTTTCAAGATCGATCCTGTCCTCGCAAAGGTTCGGGGTTTCCGCAAAAGATTCCTTCCACCGGTTGTGTCCTTCAGGCGGCTGGCAGATAAATGCGGTATTGCTTCCGGCAACCGCCACACAAATTTTATCCAGGCTCCGGCAAGCATATACCTGCCGGTTGTCCGGCGTTATGTGTCCCGTGGAAGAGATCAAAAGGTCACACCCCAATTTTGAATGGGTCACCCCTGTTTCCGGGTGGCGTAACTCTTCAGGACTGCACAGTCCAAGCCTGACCGGGCCTGTATCCACAATGGAAATCCCTTCAGGGCCTGTCCCGTATCCTTTGCCGTCAATGGTATGCATCACTGCACCGGCCAAGGGCGTAATAAGAAAAAGGCTGTTTTGCCCATTGTTGATACTAAAGCAGACCGCTGTTTTTTTGTGGGCAATCTCATCTGAAAGCCGTGCAACCAGGTCTGTCGGATCGGCTGTAACCACCTGTGGGAAAACCAGGAGAACAAAGTCGTTTAAAGGGGTGTTGGAAAGTTCCTTTACACGGTTGTACAGATTCTGCTCCGAAAAGTCGTCCCCCATTGCAGTATGGCAAATCACCCGGAAAGGAGACGGCGTTGCAAGATCATAATAAGAGGTCAGATCCCCGCCTCCATAGGCGACATGGCGCATATCAAGATAGATGGGACCCCAGGCTGAAGGATTTCGGTCCGCCATGATATCAGGACGGATGATTCCGGAAAGTCTGCCCCGGGTCAGGGGCAGGCGGCAGTTGACAATGGCCGACTCTTTACTGCAAAGGGATATGAGGGTCTCTCCTGCAGGGGAAAAGACGCCCGAAGGCGCGTTTTCACAACTCATCATCCGATCTTTGCCTCCCCTGTTGCACGCAGCAATATAGATCCCGTTTTCTTTTGCACGAATGGCCCATAATTCTTCGGGGTCCAGCCCGGATGAAGGCCAGTTGGCCGGCACCAGGATGAGATCGGCCCCTTTGAGCGCTGTCTGCCTGGGCATAAGGCTGTGGTAGGTATCAGAGCAGATCAGTACCCCTATTCTTGCCCAGGGTGTGTCAAATACATTATTCTGGACCGGATCACCCGGACAGGCCCACCTGGCTTCCGCATTGATCTTATGGTATTTCAGAATGATTTCACCCACCGGGTCGATGACCATGGCCGTGTTGTAAAAAAGAGCGCTTTCCTGGTCCTTTTCCGCAAACCCCAGACAGATATAGGAGCGAAATTCCCGGGCAATCTCTTTGATCTGTCTTATGATCTCATCGCGATCTGTTTGGGTATAGGGAAAAATATCTTCCCTGGATTGAAAACTATACCCGGATATCCCCATTTCCGTATTCACAATGATTTGTGATCCGTTCCCGGCTGCTTCCCGGTTAAGCCGGATCAATTCCCGGCAATTGGTCTTTGGATCTTTGTACCGCACATCCAGATGAATCAACGCCGTATTTAAGTGATTTTCCATTTTTCCTCAAATCCCATGGCAAGTGCTTTGAAAATCAATGCCAGCATTGCCTTGTCGCTGGTGTTGGACAGGTTTTGCGACAGTTTTAGTCGATAGGTTTCTATTTGATCCGTCCTGCCGGACACGGCCATGGCAACCTGGGCTCCAAAGCTTGAAAAAATTTCCTTCATGCAGGTTGCCGGCAAAATGCCCCAGGCGGATTTATCCCTGAGATGAACCAAGGCTGCTACTGCAGCCACAATAAGGGGATCACGGTTGATGCTGTCAATATTATCCTTTGCCAGCCGGGCAAGGTCATCATTTAAATGACTGCAGATGCCCTGGATCATCTCTTTTTTATCTGTTCCAAACCGTTCGATATGGATCTTTACTGACCGTTGACCCTCCGGGCTCAGGCGATTCTGAAGGCAAAGGGTCTTGCGAACCGCTTTTTTAACGGCTTTTCCGATAAGTTCTCCAAGCTTGGTATGCTTGCCTGCACTTGTCAGTTCTGGTTCATCAGTTAATCTTGCGGCAACAGCGATCTGGTCTGTCCCGGTTCCTGTGGCAAGACCGTCGGAATACCGGGAATTCACGGCTAATTCCTGGAGAACTGCGGTTTTGGCTTCAGTGGCCGTGACAATGGCCCGGGCCATGGAACCGCAGTTTAACGGTTTATTGATAAAGATCATTATATTGATGGTACCAGGTGTTGGCGTTTTGCCGATATCATCCACATGGACCCAGGCCCCGTCTTTTTCATAATAATGCGCATCATCCCCCGCCCGCCCGGCATTGGCTTCCACCCCGCCCGTGGCAACTGCCATCACCCAGAGATTTTGAAACTGCTCCTTGTATATGGCGGCATAATTCATGTTGGCAGCCGTGCCCAGACAGGCACAATACCGCCAGTCCAGTCCTTCCCGGGTGCAGATCTGCTCCAGATAAGCTTCAGGCTCTTGGGTAATTTTTTTGGTATGTGCGCCCATATGATTACAGGGCTCACAGGACTGGTGGTTGAGCAGGACGCTTATGTCATCTCTCAGCCCGCCGTTGACACGGCAGGTGGAGATTACCCGGTGGGGGGTTAAAAATTTTGCATAAATTTTTTTCTGGTTCCGGTAAAGTTCCAGCACATCATCATAGGTTTTCAAATGCATCTGTTTATCCATTCATTTTTATCTTTCACTAATAACCATGGCAGATAATTCTGTCAAAACTAAGAATAAGAGAGATCTAATTCCAGCAAGTTAGAAGTTCTTTCATAATAAAATTAATCTTTTGCCTTTTCAACACAGAAAATCGCTGCGGCAAAAAAGGCCATACCGATGACTAACAGCACCAGCCAGGATAAAGGGTCGGTTTCTTTTCCCAGGCAGGCAGAACGAATGACGGATGAAGCATGGGTCAGGGGAAGAAAAGAAAGGATTTTTCCCGCCCATACCGGCAGTCTGTCAACCGGGAAAAACGTCCCCCCCAGAAATGCCATGGGAGTGATCACAAAAGAATTGAGCATGGCCTGGTCTGCATGGGATTTGACAACCATGGCAAGCCCCACGGCCAGGGATGCAAACACAAAACTGTTGAGCAGGACTGCGACCAAAAATACCATGTTATAATGAACATCCACCCGGAACAGACCCCCCAGGACCATAATCACCAAGACAGAACAAAACGCCCGGGTCATGCCTGCCAGAACCTCGCCCGTCACATAGGCAAAGTCTGAAATAGGGGCTGCCTGGAATTCTTCAAAAATATGCCAGTAAAATCTTGCAATATTAATATCACTGGCAATGGCAAAGGCCTGGGTCATGCTGCTCATGGCAATAAGGCCCGGGATTAAAAATTGCATATATGTATGCCCCTCAACCGGAGCGGCATGGCCTGCGGCATACCCAAAGGCAATAAGATACAATAAAGGGGAGATGGACCAGGACGGGATCTGCCGGGTGATCCTTTTCTTTAGGATCAGCATCTCCCGTATATAGATTGCTGATATGGCGTGTATCATGTTAATAATTCCTATTGATTTATCCGCTTTGATTTCAAGATGTCCCACCCACCTTCTTGCCGGTCAGACTTAAAAAGGCATCTTCCAGATTGACCCGGCGCAATGTATATAGTGCAAGATTCCGGGTATTAAACGCCTCGGCCGACTGTCTGTCCTTGAAATAAACCGTTTCCATGACATCCTCCTTGAGCCGGTCAATGGCCCAGCTGCCAATGGCTTTCATAAAATTTTCCGGCGTGTTCAGGGCCACGATTTGTCCCTTGTCCAAAAATGCCACCCGGTCGGCCAGAAATTCCGCCTCTTCAATATAATGGGTGGTTAAAAATACAGTGGTGCCCTGGGACTGTATTTTTTTTATCAGGGCCCAGATCCGCCGCCTGATACCCGGATCAAGCCCTGCCGTGGGTTCATCCAGAAACAGCACTCCCGGTGCATGCAACAGGGCCCGGGCAATCATGAGGCGCCGTTTCATACCGCCGGACAGATTTTTTACCGGTGTTTTTTTTCGATCTTTTAAATCCACATACCCCAAAAGCCGGTCCGTTTCTTTACGGATGGCTGAAGCACTCATCTGGAAAAGCCGGCCGTGAATCATGAGATTTTCAGCCACCGTCAATTCCTGGTCCAGGTTTACGGCCTGGGGCACAAGCCCATACTGGCGTTTGGCATCCCGGACATTTTTCTGGATATCAAACCCATTGATGCGGCATCTACCGGAGCCGGGCCGGGTAAGTCCCGTGAGAATCCGGATTGTGGTGGTCTTGCCGGCCCCGTTGGGGCCCAGATAGGCAAACAGCTCTCCCTGCTTGATTCTCAAGTTGACTCCCCCCAAGGCTGTCACATCCTTATACACTTTTTTTAAATCTTCTATTTCTATGGCATCCATGTTTTACGGCATCTTTATTAGACAGCCTTGGCCCCCCGGTTTTGTTCTCTGACGGCATGAATGTCCCGGGCCACCTCCTGGAGGGGTTTGCGCCTGATCCTGTGGGGAAGGGCAAGCTCTGCGGCCCGTTCAATGTCTGCCGAATCCACCTGGTCCCGGCCGTTGTAGGCCGCCAGGGTCTTGGCGGTTTTCAGGATGATGATATCCCCCCGGTGACCGTCTACCCCCACATCCAGGCAGAAAGAAGCGATTTCATAAAGCAGCGGTCTTTCAATGGTCACCCGGGGATAAAGATCCATGGCCTGTTCGATCTTTTGGGACAGGTACTGGGACCTGTTTTCCCATTGCCGGCAAAAACCGTCCGGGTCTTCATCAAAGGCAGCACGCCGTTCCATGACCGCCACCCGGTCTTCAGGCTCCAACGCGCCCTGAATATTGACACAGAGTCCGAAACGGTCCAGGAGCTGGGGCCGCAACTCCCCTTCTTCAGGGTTCATGGTTCCCACAAGGGTAAACCTGGCCGGATGGGAAAAAGAAACACCTTCCCTTTCAATGGTGTTCACCCCCATGGCTGCGGAATCCAGGAGTACATCCACCACATGGTCATCCAGCAGATTCACCTCATCCACATAGAGAATACCCCGGTGGGCCGCTGCCAGAAGGCCGGGCTCGATCCTTTTTTCCCCTTTTTTCAAGGCATGTTCCAGATCCATCGTTCCCACTACCCGGTCTTCTGTGGCACCCACGGGCAATTCAATAACACTGATTCCCAAAAGAGTGGTTTCAAGTATTGCGCTATCGGATCGGGCCGGGCAATCCGTTGAGACACAGGCGTTACAGATTGTTCCTGTCTCGTTTACGGCCAGTTGGAACGGACACGCCTTTACCCGCTCAATGTTCGGCAGAATTTGAGCCAGGGCCCTTACCGCTGTGGACTTTGCCGTGCCTTTTTCTCCCCTGATGAGTACGCCTGACAAGGTGGGGTTTATAATATTGAGTATCAATGCCAACTTCATTTCTTCTTGTCCCACAATGGCCGTGAAGGGGAATATGGGTTTGTTTTTCATCAAAATTTCCTTTAATTTTCATATGAAAGTCTTCAAAAATCCAAACAAAGACTTTCATGTTTTGTTGTGGGCAACCCGTATGAAATACCAGGCCTGCCCGTGGCAGTTAGTATCACCCTTATTGGGTATCTTTAACCAGACTGACAAGGGAGTCGGCCTGCAAATCATCTATTTTACAATATTGGGCACCGGCCGCAGCAGCCAGTTTCCCGGCAAGCCCGAAGCGCACCAGTCCATCGGCTTCGGTGTCCACCACGATATACTTGATCCGTTCATCCTGTCCCATCCTGGCTGCAAAAGTCATGGCCTCTTCCACAGGCTTGCCCTGTCCCATTGCCACATTGGTTTTTCCGTCCGTGATAATCAAAACAATCGGACGGGTGGCCGGATCCCTGAGCAGCACATTCCCCACCATCTGAAACACCTTGTCCAGGCCGGCGGACAGGGGGGTTCTGCCGCCCACGGGCATTTCCTTAAGATACTGGGCCGCAAGCTCTATTGAACTTGTAGGGGGCAGGTTGACATAGGCCTCTGATTTTCTGAACGAAACCATTGCCACCCGGTCCCGTTTCTGGTAAGCATCCAGAAGAAGGGATAAAACAGCCCCCTTGGAAGCGGCCATCCGCCCTTTTGCCCCCATTGATCCGGAGGCATCCACCAGGAAAGCCAGGAAATTTCCAATTCTTTTTTCCCTGATTTTTTCCCTGATATCCTCGGGTTTAAGGCTGATAAAAAGTCCTTCCGGCACCTCCCGCCGAAGCTGGTAAGGGGCTGCAGCCCTGAGCGTGGCATCAAAGGCCACGTCATTATGGAGTCTTTTCATCCCGCTTTTTACATACCGGCCCTGTTTCCGGGATACCCGGGTGCGGGAACGCCGACCCGATCCCCGCCGCATCTTACGGTCCCTGGGCGTGGTAATTTTTTTAACCTTGAATGTGGCACCGATGTCAAATATCTGCTCTTTGACATCCTCTTTAGGCTGGGGCAGATCTTTTTTTGTATCCTGATCCGGATCATCCCGGTCATTTTCTTCAGGATTTTCTGAGTCCGGTTTCCCGGATTCAGCCGGTGGCGGGTTTTCTTGTTCAGGGTCCCCTTCCTGATTCGGTTCATCCGGTTTATTTGGTTCATCCGGTTCAGAGGGGGGATCATCCTTCCGGTCCTTTTCAGAAGGCGGTGGTGGCGGTGGCGGTGGCGGATCAGCCTCCCGCTTCCTGTGCAGCAAGGCAAATTTTGCCACCACACTGATGTCATCAATCTCTACATCCACCTGTCCCAGAAGTGCTGCATGGGCCCGGGCAGCCTGTTCAATGACAAGATCAGCCCTGTGGCCTGCCACATGGTTGCTGCTACAGAGTTCTGCAATAAAAGACCGCAAATGGGACCGCATCCGGACCCGGGGCAACAATTTTTTTGCCTTTTCAATCTTTTGAGCCAGCTTTTGGGTCTTTGATTCACAGCCGACCCTGAAGGCCGTTGGATCACGGTCATACAATTCCCGCTGTTCCATGAGGGTGATCCTTGCTTCCGGATCTTTTTCCGAAGCCACCTCCACGCATAATCCGAACCGATCCAGGAGCTGAGGACGCAGATCCCCTTCTTCCGGGTTCATGGTCCCCACCAGGAGAAATTTTGCTTCATGGCACAAGGAAAGTCCTTCCCGCTCCACATGGTTTTCCCCGGAAGCGGCTGCATCCAGGATAATATCCACAATATGGTCATCCAAAAGATTAATTTCATCCACGTAAAGAATTCCCCGGTGGGCCTGGGCCAGAAGCCCCGGCAGCAAGATTTTTCTGCCTTCCTTTACTGCCCGGTTAAAATCCATACCACCGGCCACCCGGTCCTCGGTGGCATTCAACGGCAGGGTGACCACCTGCTTGCGGAGGGTGATGATCCTGTCTTCAGGTATCCCCTGTTTACAGGTATCACATAAAAACAAGCTGTCTGGATTACAATTAAAAGCACATCCTTCGATCACCCGGATTTTTGGCAGTACATCCGCCAGACCCCGGACGATCGTGGATTTGGCCGTACCCTTTTCCCCCCGGATCAGGACACCGCCAATGCCGGGATGAATGGCGGTAAGGATCAGTGACAGCTTTAAGTCTTCCTGGCCGATGATGGCTGAAAAGGGAAATATGTTTCTCATTTTTTTTCCTTTGGTTTGAATCTGCTGGTCAATTTCATGGGTATCATTAAAATTTTATTCTTGCACCTGTTATCCATGTCCTGGGGGCCCCGGAATAGCCGTCTCCATACATGTAAAATGTGTCCCCGATATTTTTAACTTCAGTAAACAGGGTCACGGATTCCTTCAAAAAAGAAAGTTTCAACCGGTATTCCAGCCGCACATTTCCCAGAGTATATCCATCCTCTTTTCGGGTGTTTGCCTTGTTGGCAAAAACCGATGATACATGTTCCAGGGACAGACGCAGACAAAAAGATTGAGCAGGCGTATACACAAGATCTGCCATTGCCCGGTGTCTGGGTTTGGAAGACAAAAATAATCCTGTGTTCTCATCTTTTGCCTCAAGATAGGTATAGGTGGTTTTCAGCTTTAAATTTTTTCCAGGTTTTACATCAAAGGAGAGATCCACACCCGTGTACGTTACTTTGCCCAGGTTGACATAGGAACCGGTGCTGCCCTCCCTGACATAGGTGATGCGGTCCGTGATCCTGTTGTAAAAAGGCGACAGGTCAAGGCTCATCCAGTCAGACACTGCCATGGACAAAGAAAGACTGATATTGTCAGCCTGTTCCGGAGTGAGATCCGGATTCGGCAGCATGGAGGTACTCTGGTAATAGCGCTGGTAAAAGGAAGGAATGTTATGGGTACGGGAAAAACTGATTTTTGCGCGAAATGCATTTTTGTGAATCCCCGCCGTAATTTCCGGGCTGAAGGACTCATCAAACTCGGAATATGTTTCAACTCTGCCTCCCAGACTGAACTGAACCGGTATGCGGTCCAATTGACCGGAAAAAGTGGCAAACCCCCATGCATGGGTCTCTTCCCGGGTGGCAAATCCCGTGGACCGGGCAGTGGTTTTTTCACCTCCTGAACCAATGGACAGGTTGCCCCAATGATCCCACTGGATCTGCCGGGTCAGTTCATCCCTGATTTTTTCAATTCTTAACAGGGTATCCAGGTGGGTGTCCGGATTGGTATTTTTCCTTTCCGCATCAATATAAGTCAGTTTATTTTGAAATTTCCATATGTCAGCAGTGAAAAGGCCGGAAAAAAGATCATAGGCATACCGGGCATTGGGGGTGGGATAGGCATTCATTCCCGGAGAACCCCTGTCCTCGGAAAGCTGACTTGCAAAAATTCGAAACCGGGTGGTGTTATCCGGGGAAAACCCCGCATCTCCCTGGATCATTTTTTTTTCTTTATCAGCATTTGGCCGATAGCCGTCGGTCCGGTCAAGGCCTGCCGAAGCAGACAGGGAAAACCGTTCTGTTCCTGACCGGCAGGAAAGATAGGTATGGTGGGTATCAAAATTGCCGGTATGGGCTTCCACAAATCCAGAAGTCTCCCGGGTTTTGTCCGTGGTAATCACAATCACACCACCGCTGGCATCACTGCCAAAGGCGGTACTGCCGGAACTTTTATACACCTTTATGGATTCAACCTTCTGCAGGGAGATCGTTTCCCATTTCACCCCCCCGTAACTGGAAGTTGGATCATTGATCATTTTTCCGTCCATTACCACTCTCACCTTATAGACCCCCCGGATGGCAATGGATGTATCCCCTGCATTGACACCGGGTACCAGGTTCAGGACGTCCTGAATCCGGCCGGCACGCAACCCTTCAATATCTGCTTTTGTGATAAGGACATAGGCTTTGGTTTCTGTGAATCCCGGGACTTCAGATGGTGCGAAAACAGATGCCAGAATAAGGATCGGGAGCAAAAAAAACAGTGGTTTCATTTTATTCCGTGAGACCTTCTATTTCCCCTTCAATTTCAAGGTATTCTTCTTTAAGGGTGGCCTCCATTTTTGAATCTGCCTGCCACATGCCCCTGGAAATGGCTTCCAGTAATTTATCCAGAATATTTTGGCGGGCATAGGGATTAACCGCGTTCATCCATTCTTTCATTTTTTCATCCAGGACATAGGCATTTGCCATACGTTCGTACATCCAGTCTTCCATGACTTCGGCCGTGGCATCCCAGCCCAGGGCCACATCCATCATATGGGAAATATCCCCTGCGCCTTTGTAGCCGTGGCGCATCATTCCTTCCAGCCATTTTGGATTGACCAGCCTTGATCTTAAGACATGTTTCGCCTCTTCATGGGTGGTTCTCATTTTCACCCGTTTGGGATCGGAACTGTCTCCGACCATGGAAAAGGGGAACTTGCCGGTCACTGTTTTTCCGGCGACAATGAGTCCGCCATAATAATTATAGTAATCCGTACAGGACATCATGTCATATTCCCGAGAATCCTCATTTTTAACCGTCACATTCATCCGGGATAGAAGCGTTCTGAATACAGCCGGTTTTTGCAGACCATAGCTGCCCTCTCCATACGCATGACTGGAATACCGGATATAATTGTTGCCCAGATCCTCCTGGGTTTTCCAGTTCTTGGATTCCACAAGTTCGGATACCCCGGCCCCATATGTGCCGGGCGGACAACCAAACACCCGGAAGGTGGCCTCCCGGAAGGCCTGGTCTTGGGACAGTCCCCGGCTTTCATACTCTTTTATATCCCGGCTCACATGCCTGCGAATCAAATTTGATTCAAGGGGTTCATCCAAGGCTGCCACCATTTGGACCGCTTCATCAATGCGCTTCACCAGCAATGGAAAAGAGTCCCTGAAAAATCCCGAGATTCTTGGGACCACATCAATCCTAGGCCGCCCCAGTTCCCTTAAGGGAATAATCTCAAGCCCCAGAACCGTCTGGTTGGTCTTGTGCCACACGGGTTTGACACCCAGAAGATAAAAAATTTCTGCAATGTCATCTCCCTTGGACCGCATGGTGGAACCCCCGTAAACAATGATACCCACACTTTCCGGATAATTGCCGGTTTCTTCCTGGTATCGGGCCAGAAGGGCATGGGCCAGAGACTGACCGACTTCCCAGGCCCCGAGACTGGGAATTTTATAGGGATCCACCGAATAAAAATTTCTGCCGGTGGGCAGGATATCCGCCTGACCCCGGGTGGGTGCCCCGGAAGGCCCGGGAAGGACAAACCCGCCATTGAGAGCCGTGAGGGTTGCCATGATTTCCTGTGGTGTTTTTTCAATATTGGGTACAAGACAGTCCGCCAGGTAAGCCAGGGTTTCTTCAACATCCGGACTGGTCCTGCCAAGGGTATCTGAAATCATCCCGGGAATCTGATGGTTTAAATCCCTGCTGTCCAACAGCCGGGTCACAAGTTCCAGGCAAAGGCTGTGTGCCTTTGAAATCAACTGGCTACCCGTAAGACCTTGTTCTGTATCCACCACCCTGCCTTTGTTTTCCAGGAGATGATCATAATCATGACCAATAACTTTAACAATGGATTCTCTAAGAGAGGGAATCGAGCCGTTGGCCACCCGGGTGAGTTGCACAAGAAATTCAATGAGCCGTTCTTTTTCCGGCACCGTCCCCAGGATATGGAGGCCGTCATTGATCATGGTATCCCCAAGGTCTCCCAGATAGGCATGCAAATCTTCCAGGAAAGCGTCAAAATCGGTGAAAGCCGTTTCTTGTGTCACCTTCAAATCTTTATCAAGATCTGCTTTTACCACAGCCTCCCAGATCATGGGCTTGAGTACGGCAACCTTCCCCGGGTCCTCCCTGACGGCATCATAATATTCCTTAAGATGATTCTCCACCGTTGACAGGTCTTCATAAAGGTCTGCATTGGTAAACACCGGTGTCAGATGATCAATGATACAGGCATAACTTCTGCGCTTGGCCTGGGTGCCCTCACTGGGGTCATTGATGATATACGGATAAATATTGGGCAGGTCCATGATGGAAAGATCGGGATAGCATTCTCTGGATAATCCCAGGGCCTTGCCCGGCAACCATTCCAGGGACCCGTGCTTGCCCACATGGATGACGGCGTCGGCCTTGAAAATATGCTTGATATACCGGTATTGTGCAAGATAATGGTGGGGCGGGGACAGATACATGTCATGGTAGGCCTTGTCAATGTTTTCCAGGTATCCCCTGGGCGGCTGGACCGTGATAAAAAGGTTCCCGTTCTTAACCCCTGAAAACAGCAGTTCATCCTTATGGACAAACAAATCCCCGGGCATGTCACCCCAATCGGCCACCTGCTTTTCCTTGATGGCCTTTGGCAGATTATCGTGCCAGGGCAGATAATCTGATCTTTCGGCATGGGCCACGGATTTCTCATACATCTGCTCGGGCATAAGCCATCTCTGGTCACAGGTCATGCCGTCAATGATTTCGTGGGAAAGCGTGTCTCCTTTTTCATAGGTTTTTTCCACCCGATATCCTTCCTGCTTTAACCGGTCCACCAGTTTTTTCACACTTTCAAAACTGTCCAGGCCGGCGGCACAGCCAATGCGGTCATTGCGCGGGGGATAATGGTGAAAAATAATGGCCACTTTTTTATCCTGGTTTTCCTTTTTTGACAACCGTGCCCAGTTAAGGGCCAGGTTCACCACCTGTTCCACCCGATCCAGGATGGGCATATACCGGGCAATGAGCGCACCGGTCAAAGGGTCGGTCTCATCCATTTCCCTGGATGCCACGGGTACGGAGATCAGGGTGCCGTCAAACTCGGGCTGGGCAGCTGCAAAAGAGACTTCCATGGTGGTCATGCCCTGAAAGCCTTGTTTCCAGCTCTCATAGGGCTGCAGGGTGGTCATGGCCTGGATGACCGGCACATTCAGGTTTGGATAGATATCCTTGTAATCCGGGTCCGCCAATGTCATGGAAAACATCATGGGGTTGATGAGTACATCAATAACCGGCTTTCCCTGTTTCATAAAAAACTGGCGGGCAATATCATCGGCTCCCCGGTTTCCAAGGAGCTTGTCCTTGTACCGCAGATGAAACACCGGAATAATATTGGCCCCTGATTTTTCAGCGGTTCTGATCAAAGCATTGATAAATTTAAGATTGTTATTCACCCAATAGGTCTGGTAAAACCACAGGCCGATAGTGATCCGGCCGGGTTTGATTTTTTTTTGATCGTATTCCTTAAAAGAGGGAATGTGGGAAAAATCAGGATGATATATGCCTTCAAGGGGAAGGGGCAAGGGAGGGGCAAATTCAATCGGGTCAAATCCGTCAGCCCCGATCAAAAGATCATGGAGATAAAAAAGCAGATGTTTAAAATTAACCGCCCCCCCGTGTTTCAAATAGGCATGAATCTCATCCCATGCCGGGGTGCCGAACCCTGTGGAGTACTTCCTTGCCAGTTCCATGGCATCCTCATCCCCGCCCATGGGCTGGATATGCAGCCATGCTTTTTCCCTGTTTTCCGATTTCAGGCTGTTCAGGGCTTCAATCAAAGGATCAAAGGCCGGACAGGATTCTTTGCCGCCGTGCAGAGTGATGATAATTATGTCCGCAGTCACGGCCCGGTCCACAAAAGAATGTATCCTGCTGTCGTCAAAGAGCTGGGTCTGGGTTTTGGCATGCACCCGGACCCGTTTACCGGCCTCTATGAACTGCTCGATGCCCTGACTTAAAGAGGATATTTCCATTGACGTGGCTGAATAATAAGCAAGGGTATAAGATTTCATTTTATTTTATCCTTTTTTTAAGCAATTTTTATCCCGATGTCTGTCTGGGATGCCAGGGCCTGATAGATCGCACAGGCAAGCCCGGGGGTATGATTTTTGTTATAATGAAGACGACTGGGGCACTCGCCGGGACATACCGGGCTCAGGCCGCACTCCCGGCACCTGGCCTGGAGTGTCCGGTTCAAACGATAGGCCTTAAGTTTTAACACCTGTTTGCCTGTTTCAGGATGATCCAGGGTGCCAAGGGCAAAATCAGGGTCATTGGCGGTCTGGCTGCAGGGAAACAATTTTCCTTCGGGCGTGACTGCCAGGCTTTGCCCTGCTGCTGCATGGCAAAAAGGGGCTAAAGCTGTTTTATATATTTTTTCCTTTAATTTTTCCATTTCGCGTATCACAAGCGGGACATGCCTTCCGGCATTAACCATATCCAGGGCAGTGATCATTTTTTTGATTCCAAAGGCCACCTGGTCGGGTTCTGCCGATAGAACAGAGGTCTTTTTTGCATTTCCCTTTAAGACCAGGGGGTCCAACCCGATCCCCCGGGCCATTGAAAATCCCCCCAGCGACAGCACCAGACGGTGAAGCTTATCTGCATTGGCTGCCGTGACCACGGTTGTAACATTAAAAGGGACTTTTTCTTTTTCCAGCAGGCGCAGCCCCTTAAAGGTGTCACCTGCCCGGCCCCGATGGGCTTCTTGTAAACAAGGATCTCCATCTATGCTGATCCCCAGGTTAAGATCATATTTTTTAATAAGATCAACAACCCGGTCATTCATGAGGGTGGCATTGGACTGAATCCCGATGCTGACATCCGGACGGATCTGCCTGGTTTTTTGAGCTGCATATTCAATAAGACGGGGCACCAGCAGGGGTTCCCCGCCGGTGAGCTGGACATGAAAGGGCAGACTCTCCTTTGCAGCTGCCCCAAGGGCCTGATCAATCATCTCACAGGACATATCAGTGCCCCGGTTGGTATTTTCCCCCTGACTGCCCAGATAGCAGTACCGGCAGGCAAGGTTGCACCTGTCGGTCAGCATTAAAATCAAATACGCCGGAGAAAAATTCATGGTCAGGCGATTTCTTTTTCTTCCACCAGGTCTACCAGGCGGGATTCCGTTTTTGTAAACCATACATCAGACAGGTCCGGGCGGTTCAACATTTCCCTGTTTTTAGGGCTGCCCATGCAGAAAATCGGCTTTTTAAGGGCAAGCGCCGTGGTGATCAGATCCAGATTAGCACGGTTCAGGCCAGCGGTTTCAAACCCGGTATCAATGATAAAATCACATGCCTTGAGTGCCTCAACAGCGCCCTGAACACTCTGGCTGGAAATGATATCCAGGCTGTCCTGAACCAGGCACTGGATTCCCAGGGATCTGGCCACAAAATAATCAATATCGTTTTTCAACAGCACGCCTGTGATAACCTCATATCCTTTTTTGGAGAGCAGGCGATAGAGAACCGATGCACTGCCCATCCCCCCGATGACAAACACCCTGGCTTTGTCAGCCCGGTTCCGGATCTCAATATTTCCCAGCATCCTATTGAAACAGGCATTGGAAAAATCATACAGGTCAGATACCGTATCCTCCTGGAGGACATCTTCCGGCGATCCGAATGCGTGAAGCATGCCATCCTTAATCAGAACTACCCGGTCCGATACCTTGGCTGCCACTTCCACATCATGGAGTGAGGCAACCACACAAATGCCTTTTTCCCGGCAAAGCCCCTGGAGAATGGACATGACTTCCATACGGTGTTTCAAGTCCAGGTGCATGGTGGGTTCGTCCAACAGGATAATGGCGGGTTCCTGGGCCAGGGCCCTTGCAATAAGAACCTTTTGCCGTTCCCCGTCACTCAGGGTGGAAAGATCCCGAAAAACCAGATGTTGTGCCCGGACTAAATTTAAAGATTCCATGACCGCATCATCGTCTTGACTGTTCATCCTGCCGGTCCAACTTGTATGGGGGTAACGGCCCATGCCCACAAAATCATAAACACGAAAAAGGGGGGGAGCCACCCTTTGTGTCAACACAACAGACATTATCCGGGCCAGATCATCGGACCGGATCAGGGATAAATCCTTTCCATGAATCGTGATCTTCCCGCTAAGGGGAGGCAGGTGTTTGGAAAGGGTCCGCAACAAAGTGGTCTTACCGGCCCCGTTGGGTCCTAACAGGGATACAAATTTTCCCGGGTAAAAATCAAGGTCAAGGTCTTTGAGTACTTGTTTTTTTTCGTATCCGACACAAAGATTCCGGGTTGATAAAATCGACGTGTTGTTCATTATAATACCACCTTTCGTTTTAATAGAAGGCCGATCACGATGGGTGCCCCGAAAAATGCAGTGATCGCGGATATGGGCAGTTCCACCGGTGAAAACACCATTCGGGCGATAAAATCACACAAACAGGTAACCACTGCCCCCACCAGGAGCGAACCCGGTATCAGTATCCGGTTGTCGGAGGTGCCAAAAGCCAGCCGCACCATGTGGGGAACAGCCAGGCCCACAAAGGCCACAGGACCGGCCACAGAAGTGATCATCCCGGCCAGGGCACAGGAGGACAAAAGAATAAGCAACCGGAATAATTTAATATTCACCCCCATGGATGCGGCATATTCTTCTCCTAAAAGAAAAGCATTCAGGGGTTTGGCCAGGGCATAGACCAGAAGGCATATCAGCCCGCCTGCGATGATCATGATTTCGATTTCACTCCATCTGAATCCTGAAAAACTACCCAATTGCCACAGCACAAACCCCTTTATTTTTTCTTTTTCTGCAAATGCCACCAGCACACTGGTAACGGCATGGCAAAGATACCCCATCATCAATCCCACGATAAGGAGTGTGACCGCATTTTTCACCCGGCCGGCAATGGCCACTACAATGACCATGACGCCATATGCTCCTGTAAAGGCTGCCAGGGTTGCCATAAAGGGATTGAGGACAGTAAATCCAAGGGTCAGGGAGGTGAGCATCACAAAGGAAACCATTAATGTGGCCCCGGAAGAAATTCCCAGAATAAAAGGTCCCACAATGGGATTGCGGAAAAAAACCTGAAGCAGAAGACCTGCGACGGCAAGATACCCCCCGCCAAGTGCAGCGGCAATAGCCCTGGGCAAACGGATTTTCCATATGATAAACCCATTGACGCCGGCAGTGTCATGGGTGACCAGAATGGA
Organism: Desulfobacula toluolica Tol2; assembly: GCF_000307105.1. Classification (NCBI taxonomy): domain Bacteria; kingdom Pseudomonadati; phylum Thermodesulfobacteriota; class Desulfobacteria; order Desulfobacterales; family Desulfobacteraceae; genus Desulfobacula; species Desulfobacula toluolica. The sequence continues at coordinate 4,975,821 of NC_018645.1, read as the reverse complement.
AACAAGTTCGTCTAAAGATATAGGAACAGAGCCGACCATAACACTGGCTGTCATGATTATCAGAAGGATGGCACAAAAAAGCGTATACGTGATGCTGCGGCGCTTTCCCGAAAGCTTTCGAAGTGCTGTGATATCAGTAGGTTGAATAGTGGTTGTTGTCATATGTCCTTGTCTTTCTTTTATATGAAAGAACTCTTAACCTATTGAAATTAAATATCTTTCATATTTTGTTGTGGCAGGGTGATCTGCCATGGCGTTAGTAGTTATCCTGTATTGATTTTAAAGGCCTTCAGCTTTTCGGGTCTGTATCCGGCAATTGCCTGAAATAGCCAAGTTTGTGCCCCGGGTAACACTCGGGATGAAGAATGGCGGCAATATCCGTCAATATTTCATCCAGCTTGTCCCCGGATTGGGTATAATGGGGCATGGGGGAATACACCCTGCCGTCCTTCAAGGGTTTCACACCGGCCAACAACGGATTGGCCCGTGCCAGAGCCGCCTTTGAACTTGCCCCGCTTTTCGGGGTCCGGTAGGTGAAAAAAATCTCGGCATCCTGGCCGGAATATAAAAATCGCTCCAGGGAAATCTCGACACAGGATTTGCCGAAAATATCTTCAAACTGATAATCACTCAATGCCAGTTCAACCAGCTCACCCACCCAGGCGTTTCCCGGTTCCACCAGTACCCGCTTTTCATAGATGTCTCCCCACATGACCTTGGGTTTATAACTTGCCTTGGCAGTGTTTTTCCGGATCTGTTCCAGGGCATTGGAGACTCGCTCAAAATATTGATTTGCCTGGGCTTGTTTATTAAAAAACGGGGCCAGAAAACGGATAAACTTCATCCGGGCATTGAGGCACATGGCAACGGGCGTAGTGGTGATCACACAGGCGACCCCCATTTCATCCAGCATGGGAAGAATGGACATGTCCCAGGTCAGGACCAGTTCAGGCCTGACTTTACGCAATTGTTCAAAATCCACGGCATTATAATCCCCCAGAAAGGTAATGGCATTCTCTTCCATTCCCCGTACCACTTCCGGGATAAACCAGTCCTCTTTTTCGGCCAGAACACCCTTGAGTGACTCTATCACCCCCAATGCCTTGAGAATGGCAATGTCAAAAAAGCCATAGGCCACCACCCGTTCAACCGGGGTCCGAACCACCTGGAATTTTTCATACCCCGAAGGTATATCCGCGTCCCGGGGGACCAGTATCAAGGTCCTGCCGGCCCCGTCCCTGACCTCGGTGCATCCATTGGCCAGTGGGTTAACGGCAAAACTGCCGATACTCATAAAACTTAACTCTTTTGTCTCTTTTTCTTTGACCGGTGACTCACTGTCGCTGGAACATCCTGTAAAAAAAGCCATGGCCAGACCTATAAAAATCAGCAGCACCGGTTTTACGTTTACTCTCATGTTGTTTCCTCCTGTCCGGTCTGATTGGACATGTATTGCCTTTGTCGACCAAACCCATACCGTTTTTCTGAAAAAATTTTTTCCCAGGCATACATCAATAGTCCAAGGGTAAAACAGACCATTCCTGTAAAATAAAACCCCACTCCCGGGTCCTGTTTAATAATCAATGTGACAAATTGTCGCCTGTCCATGCCGTTGCTCCGGGTTTTGGGTGCAAAATCCTTTAAATGGATGCTCAGGCCCTGAAACCGGACCGGCCGGTTAAAAGAAAGCACTGCAAGTTTGGTGTTTTCACCTGCCTGAAGTAACAATTTTGCCCGGATATCAATGGCCTGTTTTTCCATATACAGCAGACGATTTCCCGTGTAATACTCAATATCCAGCGTTTCAAGGGTAATCCTGCTGCCGGACACCTGGATGGTTTTCCCCGGCAACAGGACTTTTCCAACATGGGTGCCGGCAAAAAGATAGGAAACCAGATAGCCCAGGAACATGATCAGCATGCTGTAATGCATGACATGGGGACCAAACCGCAGAACAAACCGGGACCGACTTTTAAATCTGTGACGATTTTTCAACAGGCTTACCACCCGATCCGTGGTGCAGGCAAAGGTATTGAATGACAGTGCGGCCAGAAGCCCCACTAGGATAAACAGCCACCCGGTCTTTCCCAGGGATTCTTTACCCCATGTGGCAGACCATTTGAGAAATCCCAGATCATTGATGGGGTTAAACAAATGGGCATGATATTTGAGCATGACATATCCCGCCAGAAGATCCAGGATCATCACCCCCATGATCCCCATGGTCACATAAATATTTCCCGCCCAATTCCATATCTGTTTTAATCCCTTCATGAGAGCCACCCCGGTATTCTGAAAGGTCCCAGTTCAGGCACACAATTAAAACAAAACACCCAGACGGCACCCAAAAGGGCAAACCAGGCCCTGGGCCCGGCACCTGAAAACCGCGTAAGATGCAGGTGAAGCATCAGGGAGTATAAAAGCCAGGTGGCCATTGTTGTGGTCATCAAAGGATCATCCCAGACAACGGGTGATCCCCACCCCAACCAGGACCAGAAAGCACCGGAAAATACAGACAGGGTCCAGAAAAAAAAACCCCATAGCACAGCCTGGCCCACGAATTTTACCTGTCCCGTCTCGCCTTTATCCAGAAGAACCATGACTGCCCCGGCCCCTGCCAGCAAAAACAGGGATTTGCCCACCACTCCCAGCAAAAAGAAACCATGGGCAAACAGGGTTTTAAACTGCAAAAACGGCAGATAAAAATCATTGGGAAATAAATATGCAGACCAGGACAGCAAATTGACAAGAACGATCCGGGACAGCAGGTTGGAGCGAGACAGAACCGGCCGAAAACCGATGAGGCCCACTGCAAACGCAAGAAAAAACGGACCCTGGTATAAGGGCAGCAGCGGGAAACAGGTCCAGTATCGCAACGCCAGAGAACCGGCATGGCATATCATACCGGCTGCAAATACACATGCAGCACAGGTTTTCTGTTTTGCGGCCACCATGATCAGGCTGATCAGATAGAGCAGGGAGGCGACCAGAAAAGAATGATGAATGATTACTTGAATATTCATCTTATCCAATTCCTGAATAGTAAAAAAAAGGAACATAAAAATAATTTTTCATATATTACCTGCTTTAATGTAAGGTTAAACTTATGATCCGGCCAATATAAATGCGGGATTCCAATTCTCCACATCATCCTTTGTCATGACATCCACCCGACTTCCCTGGAACTCTGAGTTCACCTCTCCCATGGTCTCTTCCATGTCCCCTTCGATCTCAAGTGCCATGGATTGGACAAGCTCCAGGCGCCGATCATCGGGTTCCCACAATTTTCTTGAATGGGCTTCCAGCAACCTGCGGGTCAGCTCTTCAACGGCATAGGGATTTTGTAACTTCATCCAGGCGGCATTGGCCTCATCGGCAATATAGGTGTCCACCACCCGGTCAAAGAGCCAATCATCCACTGATTCGGTTGTGGCAGCCAGTTTAAACAAATTGTTGATCTTGGATGCAATGGATGAAGCAGCCTGGAATCCGTGGGGTTTTATTTTTTCCAGCCAGTCTTTGTTCAATAATTTGGTCAATGCACTGTTTTCTATTGCATCTTTTAAATCACAAATTCCTTTTTCCTCACCTGTTCCGGCACTTCCCCAGTATAACTTGATTTTTTTTCCGGTTTTCTTAAGGGCATTACCGGCTGTTGCCATGCCACCCTGGAACACGGCATATCCCCCACAGTCCAGAACATCATATTCCACACACGACTGTTTCATATAGGAGATATCCACATCCCTTAACTGCCTGGCCAGGATGGCATGGGCCTCATAACCGTAATTTTCAAGGGCATGGCTTATTTTTTCCGATCCATAAGCATATCCCCCCCAGTTGACATAGGCTTCGGCCAGGTCATTTTTATTTTTCCAGGCCGAGGCATCCAGGGCAAGCCCGACCCCAAGCCCGTAGGTTCCCGGCTTGGAAGAAAAAACCCGGAAGCAGGCCATGCGGGCAATGGCCTCTTCAGGCAGGTCTTTGCCCAGTTTTTTCTTTAATTCCAGAATTTGTTCCCGGGTTCGTTTTGCCACATAATTAACGTCAGAGGGTTCATCCAGGCGGCTGACCATGACCACCGCCTCATCCATGAGATCACAAAAATTGGGCACCATATCCCTTAAAATACCGCTGGTCTGGATGGTCACATCCACCCGGGGCCGGTGTATTGTTTCATGATTTGCCGTTGTCAGTAACAGCCGGTCTGTCTCAATGACATCAAGACCTTTGACCCGGCCGTTATCTGCCCATACAGGACACACCCCCAGAAGATAGAGAATTTGTGAAAACAGCTCTCCGTCGGCCTTAAAGGCATCGGAACTCCAAAGGCTGATCCCTACATTTTCCGGAAATTCGCCCTCTTGTGTGAAATATTTTTCAAGCAGCTTGTCTGCCATTATTTTTCCTGTTTCCCATGCCGTTTTTGTGGGAAGAGCAGCAATATCAACAGGATAAAAATTACGGCCCGTGGGAAGGGTTTCAAGCTTTCCCTGGTAAAAAGAACCGCCAAGCCCTGCTTCAAGATACTTCCCGTCCAGGCATTGAACAACGGCTTCAAGCTCCCTTGGGCACTGCTGCAATTTCTCGGTAATAAAAAATATTTTTTCCCGGGCAAGGAGATCATCATCCCGGACAGTCTGTTCCAGTGTTTCCAGCATGGCATTCATATCCTCTTCGTCAGGGGCCTTGCCCAGGACATGAAGCCCACTTTGAAAACAGGCCGTTTTAAGCTGCCTGATCCTGCGGCCCAGGGTATGGAGCCGATCTTCGAAATCGTCTGATCCTTTTTTATTTTCATCCGGTTCCAGTTCAGCCATCAAGGGCAGCATCTTTTGTTTGAGTTTTTGTCTGCGGTCCGATTCCTCCAGCTGGTCTGCCTTTTGGTATTGTGCAAGCAGGCTCTCAAGCTCAATGAGATTTTCATCTGCCCCCATGTGGCTGAGAACCGGAGAAAGATGATCCACAATCACGGCCTGTGCCCGTCGTTTTGCCATGAGCCCCTCTCCGGGAATATCCATGCAATATACATAGATATTGGGTAAATCGCCCAGAGAAATATCCGGAAAACAGGTCTGGCAAAGTGCGGCCCGCTTGCCGGGCAGGTATTCCAATGCCCCTTCGGCACCAAAATGAAGAACAGCATCCGAGGTATCCCGGATAAACTTATAGGACGCCAGCCAGTGGTGGGGTGGAGACAAATCCGGTTCATGGAGGATACGACACACCTCACCGTTGCATTTGGCACCATAACATCCCCTTTTAGGCTGAACCATAATTTTGAGATTGCCGAAACAAAGTCCTGTGATAACAAGGTTTTTTCGGTCCTGTTTTTCATAAACCATTCCCTGGCCTGGAAATGGTCCCCAGTCCTTTTCAATTTTTTCTTTTGCTGCTTTGGGCAAACCGTTGAAATAGGGTTGATATTCATCTGCGCCCATGAAATGCAGCCCACCACCTTTGGACACGATTTCATCCACCGTGGTCCATCTGAATTCTGAAAATGCTTTTTTTTCAAAAACAGCGTTTTTCAGAGCCAAACCCTCAACCGGGCAATCCTTAATATCATATCCGGCCGCACCCAATGCCCTTATAGTTGCCCCCAGGCTTTCAAATGTATCCAGGCCCACGGCCATGCCCACGGTGGATTCCACTCCTTTGCAGGGATTGTTGTGAAGCACGATGGTGATTTTTTTTTCGTGATTGGCCTTTTTTTGGAGAATTCGCCATCGCCGGATACGTTTTACCAGTGATTCCAGGCGTTCCTGTACAGGTTCAAACCGGTATTCGCCTGTTCTTGCGCCTTCCCCGGGGTCTTCCACACAGGCTGCCATGGTGGGTTCTATTACCCCGTTCATTTCCGGCTGGGAAAGGGAATAAATCATGCTGTGGCTTTTAAGGCCTGCCGGGTCTGCCTTCCACTGATCGACAGAGTGAGCATAGGATTTGATAAGCTGTATCACAGGAATGTTCAGGCTGTTTAAAAATTTTCCGTCTTCAGGCCGGGCAAGGAATCTTCCCGCAAGCAGGTTGAGCAAAATATCAGGCCGGATATCACCGGCTTCAAACAGTCTCATCCAGTCATACGGGTTTTTAGACGTGGCATTGCTTTGTTGATCATATGAATCCGGAGCATGGGCCTCGCCCCGGGTAAACACACAAAAGGGTATCAGGTCGTTTGTTTCAAGAATCCTTATCAGGGCGTCTATTTCTTTTGTGTTTTCTTCAATAATCTGGTTGTAAGCGCAGACAATCCCTGCACATCCAAAAGGAATAAAGTCCGCCTTTTTGCTAATATACCAGTTCATATACTCATTTGCAGTTCCAAACCAGGTATTTGCTGAAGGATGATACACGCCGCAGGTGGCAACGGTTTCAGGATCATTGAATGAGACCGGAATGTTGCATAAGGATGCAATAAAAAGCATGGCATTGATAAAATTGTTTTCATGGGGCAAATTAAGGTATTCATGAACCTTAAGGGTTTCTTGTCGGGTAAAACTGGAAAAATCATCCGCCCCTTCTTCACTGAGCAGCATCCGGTGTTCAAAGGATCGGGCTTGATCCAGAACCTGCCGGAATCCGGGCAATGCCTTGGTCACCTCTCCCATGAACACATCCCCGTGGATGGTTTGCCGGCTGTTCAATCCTTCCGGATCTGATCCCTGCCTGAAAAACATGAGATCAATCCCCTGATCTTTCAACCTGGCAGCAGCTTTCTGCCAGAGTTTTTTTGAAAACATATGGGTATAGCAATAAACAATTTTTAACGGTTTTTTTTCCATTCTCACATTCCCTGCCCAAAAATAAAAAATCCCCGAACCGTAAATAATTTACGACCCGAGGATGTCCCTTTTTTATCCAAATAGATCCGATGAAAAACCGGCATTGCCGTACACGGTTTTCCTATGTTTTACCAGGCAGGTATTCTGACTTTCGGATCATCCTCATGCTGCGCCTTCCCATTATATCAACAGTGGCATATTGCAGCATTTGTCCCCGATTACAGCGGCGGGCCCGTTTTCGAATTACACGAAATTCCCTATTAAGCCGATGGCACCAGATAAAATTTACTCTGTGCTACAAGACAAATAAGAAAAAGTCAAGCATAATTTCAGTATAAACAGCGTCGTTTGTTTTATCCATTCACCAAGCTTTTAATATATTGACAACAATTGATAATACTCGAAAAAAGCCGGATGAACATAATGATTCAAAATAAATGAATGCTTTGTTTGATTAAAAAAAACAATTTTTAAATTTTATTTGACTTCATCTTTTTTTTCTTTTAAGTATTTTTACAATTTTCAGGTGCCCGACATGGGATAATATGGGAACCCTGTTTGAATCAGGGACGGGCCCGCCGCTGTAATCGGAGACGAACGCTGTAAAGAAACCACTGGCTGTTTTATGCCGGGAAGGAACAGCTACTAGGATGAACCGAAAGTCAGAAGACCTGCCTGGAAATAGGAAATGTCACTCCTCGTGGACAAAGGGATGGCACATGTGAATCTGTGGAAAAAATCAGGGACTCCCAGATCGTTTATTAATAAAATGATCCGGGGATTTTTGTTTGTAAAACACCCCGGTAAAACCGGGCGTTAGCCTATAAAGAGACCGTCCAGGTTAGACAAAGGGATGATACACTCAATTTTTTTGAGCTTTTTTTATCCCACCTCACTTTTTATGATGACGCTTGTTTTATGGAGGGGAAAATGTACAAACGAATACCCACACTCATGATCGTCTTGACCCTTATTGTTCCTGGCCTTTGTTTGGTCAACCCGGCAATTGCCGGTGAAAAACCTGCAAAATTGGATGAAATGGTGGTCACCGGCACCAGAAGTGAAGAAAAAATTCAAAACTTACCGGTTAAAATAGAATTAATTGATGCCCGTGAAATTGAACTGACCACTGGTGAAACCATTACCGAACAACTAAAGAAAAATTCATCCATCGGGGTGATTGAATACCCCGGTGCGTTAGCCGGGATCGGTATTCGCGGATTCAGACCTGAATTTTCAGGAATCACGAAACACTCATTGATTCTGATTGACGGCCGGCCCGCCGGTGCCACCAACCTATCCACAATTTTAAGTGACAATATTGAACGAATTGAGGTGCTTAAAGGTCCAGCCTCCTCGTTGTACGGTGGTGAAGCCATGGGCGGTGTTGTTAACGTGATTACCAAAAAAAATACGGGTGAACTGACGGGAATGGTGGAATTGGGATATGGCTCCTTTGATACCAATTTTCAAAAAGCCGCTTTGGGCGGCAGTTTGAACGATATTTTCGATTTTGATCTATCAGCCCGAAGATATGACCAGCAGGATGATTTAAAAATGGGAAACGGAGACAAACGCGCCAATACAGAATATATGACCCAAAATGCCGATGTAAGACTGGGGGCAAATCTTGGAGGAAATTGGCGGGTTGACATGGGGCTGGATGCTTATCAAGGACGTGATATTAAAACCCCTGGCGATATTTTTAAGGGTGATATCGAGTCCGGTCACAAGGATATAGACCGCCACGGATTTGACGTGACTGCTGAAGGCCAAATTACTGCCAGTCACCGCCTGGGTATCACAGGATACAAAACACGGGAACTATCTGAAAGCTACAAACACTATGCAGGCTGGCCTTCTGCCCCGGCTGATCCCTACCAAAGCTATGATTCTGAAATCAACTGGATCGGTTTACAGCTCAAAGATGAAATTACATGGCAAGCCCATAAATTCATTTTCGGCGCTGATTACCAGGATATTGATAAAGAATCCAGAAGCTATAATAAGGACAATACCAGAAAAGCCCCCTACTCACCGGATGAAAGCCGCCGGAATATTGCCGGATACCTTGAAACCATCTGGAAAATCATGGACAATCGCATGACCTTTACTGCGGGCGGGAGGTACGATACATTTGACGTCTCAACCGAAGTGACTGCATATAAAACAGATTTTAATCCGAAAACAGAGTCTTTTTCCACTTTTAGTCCAAGAGCCGGTTTGAATTATCTTTTTGATTCAGGTATCCGTATACACACTACTATAGGAAAGGCCTTTGTTCCCCCATCTGCAGCCCAGCTGGCAGGATATTCAGAACGCTTGGTCGAAGGGGTTAACATGATTACCAAGGGAAATCCCAATCTGGACCCTGAATCTTCGGTTACCTATGATCTGGGAATGGGATATGCCAGACCAAGTTCAGGATTCAATGCAGACCTAACCTATTTCCACTCAGATGTGGATGATAAAATCATCACCGAACAGTCCGGTAATACTAAAACCTATAAAAACGGCATGGGAGCCGAAATGCATGGATTGGAATACCTGCTTTCCTATGATGTCGGCATCCCCCTCAAATGGAACCGTTCATTTGAATTTTTTGTAAACGGAACCCGTATTTTCAGTGCAGAAGAAGAATTGACCGATAAAACCCAAAAAGATATTCATAACGTGTCAAATCATACAGTCAATTATGGTATCGGTTATAGTGACGGCCTGTTGGATGGCAAGCTTCATTTTCGCAGTCAGGGCCCCATGAAGGATACTGATTGGAATGCTGCCGGGTATCCTGAAATAGAATATCCTGGATTTACCGTGGTTGATTTGGTTTTGGGTGTAAAATTTTATAATAACCACAAAGTGACCTTAAAAGTGGATAATCTCCTGGATCACAATTATTATGAAAAAAAAGGATTTCCCAAGCCAGGACGTGGTTTTTTTGTCAGCTATAACTACACATTTTAAAAGATTAGATCTCTTACTGAAAAGACATAGCCGGTTTCAGGGGCAAAGCCTCTGCTGCCGGCTTTGCCGGATAAAGGCAGGATTGCTAAGGCGGTTTCAGAAGAATAAGGCAAATGCTTTGAACCATTGATCGTCTATATCTTTCTGTAAAAGAACAATTTATTCAACTGTTTTAAATATGCTATAATCCGTATACCCTTTGGCTCCCGGGGAATACCACAACGTCATGTCTTCGGCAGGACAAAGCGGCCAGTTATTCTTGAACCGTTCGGGCAGGTCTGGGTTTGTGATAAACGGTCGGCCAAAGGCAATCAAATCCGCATTGCCTTCGTCTATTCTTTCTTGGGCAGATTTTTTGGTATAACCGCAATTGCCGATAATGATCCCTTGATAAACCGGCCTGAATTCAGCCAGGGTCATTGGTTCTCCTTTGTCATGGAAACCAAAGGCCAGGCCGTCCATAATATGCAGATAGCCAAGATTAAATTTATTTAATTCTTCCACCACATAAAGGTAAGTTTCTCTGAAGTCATCGCTGCCCATGTCATTAAATACACCGTTCGGTGAGATACGGGCACCGACCTGATTTGAAGGCCAGACCTCCAGAACAGCCTTCAGCACTTCTTTAAAAAAACGGAATCTATTTTCAAGGCTTCCCCCGTATTGATCATCGCGGTGATTGGTTTTTGAATCAAGAAATTGATTTACCAGATACCCATTGGCTCCGTGAACTTCCACCCCTGAAAAACCGGCTTCTTTGGCATTCACCGCTGCCTTGCGGTAATCATTAATGGTTGCTCTGATTTCATCCACGGATAATGCCCGAGGTGTTTCGTAAGATTTTTTGCCAAGAGGAGTGTGGATATAATCGCCGTTGAGCTTGATTGCCGAAGCAGAAACAGGAGGTTTGCCATTATGAAAATCACTGTGCGAAACCCTGCCGCAATGCCAAAGCTGCAAAAAAATAGGCGTACCGGTTGGTTGAATTTTCTTCGTGACTTTCCGCCAGCCCTCGACCATTTCTCTGGTGTAGATTCCCGGCGAATCAATCCAGCCGATACCCTGCTCTGACACTACGGTTGCCTCGGTTATCAGAAGCCCGGCAGAAGATCTCTGGTGATAATATTGTGCCATCAGATCATTGGGTATACGCTTTGACCCGGCACGCCCTCGTGTCATGGGTGCCATAACTATTCTGTTTTTCAAGTCAAATTTTCCTAAAGAGATGGATTGAAACAAGCTGTTTGTTTTCATTTTATTTTCTCCTTAAAATAAAAAATTGTCAGGATAGAAAGATTTGCATACTTATGCATCAAAACCGATTTTTTAGAATTTTTACATGACCATCATATCAAAAAAATAACACAATGACAGATAAATTTATTTATGCAAAATAAAAAAGATCTGATTCCAACAGGTTAAAAGAGCTTTCATATAGCTGCCATGGGCAGAACTGTTCTTTCATCCTGGTTTGCCCACAACAAAACATGAAAGTCACTGTTTGGATTTTTGAAGACTTTCATATGAAAATGCAATTGCCGATAATAACCCTGTAATGAACTTGCATGAATTCAGGCAGGTTCATCTGTGCAATGCATTGGAAAAGCAAGATGAAACCCTTCCTGATCAAAAGCACCCAGAACCTACTGCGTTCATATAAAATCTTTACAAGCATTGCGAATATTGGTAATGGCTCCTTTCAGGGAGATTCAGCATAACTTCAACCGGCATAATCCGTTCAGGAGCGAACCATGGAGAACCACAAGATCAACAGCGTACAAGAAATTGTCCCCGGCCTTTCCATTATCCATTCCAACCACCTGGAAGACTTGAGAAAAGTGGCTGCAGGCTGGATCAAGGCCCATCCCCTGAAGGTGCTGGAAACCGAGCAGTTCATCGTTCAGAGCAACGGCATGGCCCAGTGGCTCAAGCTTGCCCTGGCTGATGACGACGGGTGCGGTATCAGTGCCGGGCTTGAAGTTCATCTGCCCGGACGCTACGTCTGGACCGCCTATCGTTCCGTACTGGGAAATGACAGTATCCCCGTGGACTCTCCCTATGACAGGGATCGGCTGGTTTGGCGGTTTTTCAGGCTCTTGCCCCTGCTGTCGGAGGAGGAGGCGTTTCTACCCCTGAACCGGTTCCTTGAACACGATGAGGACCAGCGCAAGCAATACCAGCTGGCCTGTCACCTGGCAGACCTCTATGATCAGTATCAGGTCTACCGGGCCGACTGGTTAGAAGACTGGTCAAAAGGCAAAGATCGGCTCAAAACCGGCAGGGGTGAACCCGTTGAATTGCCCCTGGAACACAAATGGCAGGCCCAATTGTGGCGCAGGCTGAAAAACGATATTCCAACACAATTTCAGGAGATCGGTCGTGCAGACCTTCACCAGCGGTTTCTCAGGCAGATTGCCCAAATGGATCACCGGCCCGATACCCTGCCGCCCCGGGTAATGGTATTTGGGATCTCATCGTTGCCCCAACAGGTGCTGGAAACCCTGCATGCCGTGTCCCGCCTTTGCCAGGTGCTGCTGTTTGTACACAATCCCTGCCGCCACTTCTGGGCAGATATCATTGAAGACCGTGACCTGTTGCGCATCGAACATGCCCGTCATCGCAGCAAGGATTCCATGCCGGACCCTCTTGATCCGGAACTGCTGCACCAGCACGCCAACCCGCTGCTTGCGGCATGGGGCAAACAGGGCAGGGATTACATCGGCCTTCTTTACGGATATGACGAGCCTGATACCTATCAACAGCAGTTTGCCCAGATAGACCTGTTTGATGATTTTATTGCGCAGGGCACAAACGGCAGTCTGCTGCAACAGGTTCAGCAGGCGATCCTCGACCTTGTTCCTTTGCCCGGTGAAAAAGAAGACAAACAACAGGTGACAGAAGATGATCTGTCCATAAGTTTCCAGCTGGCCCACAGCCGCCAGCGGGAGGTGGAGATCCTTCAGGACCAGCTTCTTCATTGTTTTGAAACCATTGAATGCTTAAATCCCAGGGATGTCATTGTGATGACTCCGGATATCGAGGCCTATGCACCTCATATCGAAGCTGTGTTCGGCAACCTTGCGTTTCATGATTCACGGTTTATTCCCTTTACCATTGCAGACAAACCCGGCAGGGAAAGCGTTCCTTTGCTCAAGGCCCTTGAAAAACTTCTGCACCTGCCCGATTCGCGCATGGCTGTCAGCGACATCATGGACCTGCTGGAAGTTCCGGCCTTTCGAAACAGGTTCGGTGTTAAAGAAGCCGACCTGCCAAAGCTTCACCAATGGATCAAGGGCGCAGGCATAAGCTGGGGATTGAACCCGGATCAGCGCACCGGTTTTGGGCTGCCGCCCGGTCTTGAACAGAATACCTGGGAGTTTGGCCTGAAAAGAATGCTGCTGGGCTATGCCGTGGGTAAGGCCCAGGAATGGAACGGTATTGAACCCTATGATGAAGTGGGGGGGCTTGAAGCCGCCCTGATCGGCCCCCTGGCAGCCGTGATCGAGCAGATGGAAAGCCTATGGAAAATATTGAGCAGGCCGGGGTCTCCTGAACAATGGTGTTTGCGAATCCGATCTCTTGCAAAAAACTGTTTTCTGCCTGAAGAAAGCCGGGACCGGCTGATTCTCAACCGCCTGGACGAGGTGCTGGACAACTGGCTCGACGCCTGTACCCAGGCCGAACTTGACAGGGAGCTGACCCTTGCCGTTGTACGGGATTTTTTTCTTGGAATGATAATACAATCCAGTATATCCCAGCGGTTTCTTGCCGGGATGGTCAATTTCGGCACCCTCATGCCCATGCGTGCCATTCCCTTTTTAAATATGCTATAATCCGTATACCCTTTGGCTCCCGGGGAATACCACAACGTCATGTCTTCGGCAGGACAAAGCGGCCAGTTATTCTTGAACCGTTCGGGCAGGTCTGGGTTTGTGATAAACGGTCGGCCAAAGGCAATCAAATCCGCATTGCCTTCGTCTATTCTTTCTTGGGCAGATTTTTTGGTATAACCGCAATTGCCGATAATGATCCCTTGATAAACCGGCCTGAATTCAGCCAGGGTCATTGGTTCTCCTTTGTCATGGAAACCAAAGGCCAGGCCGTCCATAATATGCAGATAGCCAAGATTAAATTTATTTAATTCTTCCACCACATAAAGGTAAGTTTCTCTGAAGTCATCGCTGCCCATGTCATTAAATACACCGTTCGGTGAGATACGGGCACCGACCTGATTTGAAGGCCAGACCTCCAGAACAGCCTTCAGCACTTCTTTAAAAAAACGGAATCTATTTTCAAGGCTTCCCCCGTATTGATCATCGCGGTGATTGGTTTTTGAATCAAGAAATTGATTTACCAGATACCCATTGGCTCCGTGAACTTCCACCCCTGAAAAACCGGCTTCTTTGGCATTCACCGCTGCCTTGCGGTAATCATTAATGGTTGCTCTGATTTCATCCACGGATAATGCCCGAGGTGTTTCGTAAGATTTTTTGCCAAGAGGAGTGTGGATATAATCGCCGTTGAGCTTGATTGCCGAAGCAGAAACAGGAGGTTTGCCATTATGAAAATCACTGTGCGAAACCCTGCCGCAATGCCAAAGCTGCAAAAAAATAGGCGTACCGGTTGGTTGAATTTTCTTCGTGACTTTCCGCCAGCCCTCGACCATTTCTCTGGTGTAGATTCCCGGCGAATCAATCCAGCCGATACCCTGCTCTGACACTACGGTTGCCTCGGTTATCAGAAGCCCGGCAGAAGATCTCTGGTGATAATATTGTGCCATCAGATCATTGGGTATACGCTTTGACCCGGCACGCCCTCGTGTCATGGGTGCCATAACTATTCTGTTTTTCAAGTCAAATTTTCCTAAAGAGATGGATTGAAACAAGCTGTTTGTTTTCATTTTATTTTCTCCTTAAAATAAAAAATTGTCAGGATAGAAAGATTTGCATACTTATGCATCAAAACCGATTTTTTAGAATTTTTACATGACCATCATATCAAAAAAATAACACAATGACAGATAAATTTATTTATGCAAAATAAAAAAGATCTGATTCCAACAGGTTAAAAGAGCTTTCATATAGCTGCCATGGGCAGAACTGTTCTTTCATCCTGGTTTGCCCACAACAAAACATGAAAGTCACTGTTTGGATTTTTGAAGACTTTCATATGAAAATGCAATTGCCGATAATAACCCTGTAATGAACTTGCATGAATTCAGGCAGGTTCATCTGTGCAATGCATTGGAAAAGCAAGATGAAACCCTTCCTGATCAAAAGCACCCAGAACCTACTGCGTTCATATAAAATCTTTACAAGCATTGCGAATATTGGTAATGGCTCCTTTCAGGGAGATTCAGCATAACTTCAACCGGCATAATCCGTTCAGGAGCGAACCATGGAGAACCACAAGATCAACAGCGTACAAGAAATTGTCCCCGGCCTTTCCATTATCCATTCCAACCACCTGGAAGACTTGAGAAAAGTGGCTGCAGGCTGGATCAAGGCCCATCCCCTGAAGGTGCTGGAAACCGAGCAGTTCATCGTTCAGAGCAACGGCATGGCCCAGTGGCTCAAGCTTGCCCTGGCTGATGACGACGGGTGCGGTATCAGTGCCGGGCTTGAAGTTCATCTGCCCGGACGCTACGTCTGGACCGCCTATCGTTCCGTACTGGGAAATGACAGTATCCCCGTGGACTCTCCCTATGACAGGGATCGGCTGGTTTGGCGGTTTTTCAGGCTCTTGCCCCTGCTGTCGGAGGAGGAGGCGTTTCTACCCCTGAACCGGTTCCTTGAACACGATGAGGACCAGCGCAAGCAATACCAGCTGGCCTGTCACCTGGCAGACCTCTATGATCAGTATCAGGTCTACCGGGCCGACTGGTTAGAAGACTGGTCAAAAGGCAAAGATCGGCTCAAAACCGGCAGGGGTGAACCCGTTGAATTGCCCCTGGAACACAAATGGCAGGCCCAATTGTGGCGCAGGCTGAAAAACGATATTCCAACACAATTTCAGGAGATCGGTCGTGCAGACCTTCACCAGCGGTTTCTCAGGCAGATTGCCCAAATGGATCACCGGCCCGATACCCTGCCGCCCCGGGTAATGGTATTTGGGATCTCATCGTTGCCCCAACAGGTGCTGGAAACCCTGCATGCCGTGTCCCGCCTTTGCCAGGTGCTGCTGTTTGTACACAATCCCTGCCGCCACTTCTGGGCAGATATCATTGAAGACCGTGACCTGTTGCGCATCGAACATGCCCGTCATCGCAGCAAGGATTCCATGCCGGACCCTCTTGATCCGGAACTGCTGCACCAGCACGCCAACCCGCTGCTTGCGGCATGGGGCAAACAGGGCAGGGATTACATCGGCCTTCTTTACGGATATGACGAGCCTGATACCTATCAACAGCAGTTTGCCCAGATAGACCTGTTTGATGATTTTATTGCGCAGGGCACAAACGGCAGTCTGCTGCAACAGGTTCAGCAGGCGATCCTCGACCTTGTTCCTTTGCCCGGTGAAAAAGAAGACAAACAACAGGTGACAGAAGATGATCTGTCCATAAGTTTCCAGCTGGCCCACAGCCGCCAGCGGGAGGTGGAGATCCTTCAGGACCAGCTTCTTCATTGTTTTGAAACCATTGAATGCTTAAATCCCAGGGATGTCATTGTGATGACTCCGGATATCGAGGCCTATGCACCTCATATCGAAGCTGTGTTCGGCAACCTTGCGTTTCATGATTCACGGTTTATTCCCTTTACCATTGCAGACAAACCCGGCAGGGAAAGCGTTCCTTTGCTCAAGGCCCTTGAAAAACTTCTGCACCTGCCCGATTCGCGCATGGCTGTCAGCGACATCATGGACCTGCTGGAAGTTCCGGCCTTTCGAAACAGGTTCGGTGTTAAAGAAGCCGACCTGCCAAAGCTTCACCAATGGATCAAGGGCGCAGGCATAAGCTGGGGATTGAACCCGGATCAGCGCACCGGTTTTGGGCTGCCGCCCGGTCTTGAACAGAATACCTGGGAGTTTGGCCTGAAAAGAATGCTGCTGGGCTATGCCGTGGGTAAGGCCCAGGAATGGAACGGTATTGAACCCTATGATGAAGTGGGGGGGCTTGAAGCCGCCCTGATCGGCCCCCTGGCAGCCGTGATCGAGCAGATGGAAAGCCTATGGAAAATATTGAGCAGGCCGGGGTCTCCTGAACAATGGTGTTTGCGAATCCGATCTCTTGCAAAAAACTGTTTTCTGCCTGAAGAAAGCCGGGACCGGCTGATTCTCAACCGCCTGGACGAGGTGCTGGACAACTGGCTCGACGCCTGTACCCAGGCCGAACTTGACAGGGAGCTGACCCTTGCCGTTGTACGGGATTTTTTTCTTGGAATGATAATACAATCCAGTATATCCCAGCGGTTTCTTGCCGGGATGGTCAATTTCGGCACCCTCATGCCCATGCGTGCCATTCCCTTTAAGGTGGTGTGCCTTTTGGGAATGAACGACAAAGAATTTCCAAGGAGCCATCCGCCGCTTGATTTCGACCTTATGGCCCAAAAAGGTCTTTATCGACCGGGAGACAGGTCCAGGCGGGAGGATGACCGCTATCTTTTTCTGGAAGCCCTGCTCTCGGCCCGGGAAAAATTTTATATCAGTTATGTGGGAAGAGATGTCCGGGATAACAGCCCCCGCATGCCGTCGGTTCTGGTGGGCCAGCTTCGTGACTATATAAGCGCAGGCTGGAGCCTTGAAGATTGTGGGGATGACGACAATGAAAAAAACACACTTATAGATCAGCTTACCTGTATTCATCCCCTTCAGCCTTTTGGCAGTGCATATTTTCTCAAAACGCAACCCAGGCTTTTTACCTATGCCCATGAGTGGCGAAGTTCCCTTGAAGTTAAGGAATCCGGGATCATTGAAGATTCCCTGGAGAAGACCTTGTTTGATGAAATTCTTAACCTTGGTTCGCTGATCAGGTTTGTGAAAAATCCCGTGAAATATTTTTTCAACCAGAGCCTTTCCATATACTTTGATCAAATCCGTGTTGTCAGTCAAGACCAGGAGCCCTTTGTCCTTGACGCCCTTGCACCTTTCGGGCTTGGCAACCAGCTTCTGGAAGCAGGGCTTTCAGCAGATCCTGCACAGATGCAAACCGCTGTTTTAAAAGAAGCCGAGCGTCTGACCCGCACAGGAGAACTGCCCATGGCGGGATTCGGCCTGCTGGCTGCACAACAGCTTTCAGAACCGGTTATGCTAATGCTCAAGCACCACCAGACCCTCTTGTCCAAGTGGCCGCTAAAGTGTGACCCCATGGAAATATCGATTCCCCTTGATCCTGAACGGTCTTTGTTAACTGCTCTGGACGACTGGCTGGATCGGCTTTATCAAACAGATTCCCCGGACGCTTTGCCACGTTTCGGGCGGTGGGAATTTTATCCCAAATCCATTCTGGACAAAAAGGGAAATGTTTTGCGGATTTACTGCCTGATTCCCCTCTGGATACGGCATGTTTCAGGCTGCGCCCAGGGCATAAATCTTGCCAGTTTCCTTGTTGCCCCGGACGGGATTGCAAGCCTTGATCCCCTTGAGCCTGCAAAAGCCATGGAAATTCTCATGACCCTTATTGAACAGTTTTGGACAGGGCTTACTCGCCCGCTTGCCGTGACGGCCAGGACGGGAATTGCCTATGTTGACGCTCTGATGACAAAAGATGCTCAAACAGCAAAGAGCAAGGCATTAAAAACTTATGAAGGAGACGGCTTCCAATCACAAGGAGAGCTTGGCTATGATCCTTACCTTCAACGAGCCTTTCCTGATTTTGACGCACTGTGGCAGGCCCGGGACAACAGCTTTGAACGGCTTTGTCAAACTCTTTATAAACCTTTGGTCAATGCCGTTAGAAAGGAGGCATGATTATGCCGGAAAAATTAAATCCCCTGACCTTTCCCCTTCACGGCACCCGGCTCATTGAGGCCAGTGCTGGAACGGGCAAGACTTACACCATTGCGGCTCTTTACCTGCGTCTTGTTCTGGGGCACGGCAAAGAGAACGGTTTTTTTCGCCCCTTGATTCCGCCGGAAATACTGGTGGTCACTTTTACCAATGCAGCAACTGAAGAACTCAGAGAGAGGATCAGAAATCGCCTTACCGAGGCTGCGGCTTTTTTCCGGGGGCAGGGTGATGGAGATGAATTCCTGGAAAATCTTAAAGCCGAATACGATCCCGACCACCTGCCGGGCAAGGCACGTCTGCTTGACCAGGCCGCTTTATGGATGGATGAATCAGCCATCCATACCATTCATGCCTGGTGTAGGCGCATGCTTCGCCAGCACGCTTTTGACAGTCTCTCGCTTTTTGATTTGGAGCTTGCACCCAGCGACCAGGATTTGATGGAGGAGGCAGCCTGCGATTTCTGGCGTGAAAGCTTTTATCCCCAAAGTGTGGAGACAGTGGCATTGTTAAAGGCTGTTGCTGCAATCACCACCCCCCAGGCCCTGTTGAAACAGGTTTCACCCATTATCAATGCAGGAATACAAGTCAATGCCGATCCGTTTGAGGTGTTGGAAAACCGCAGGCAATCAATTGAAGATGCCCGCATTATATGGGCGTCAGACTTTGAAGAAGCTGTTGACCGGGTGCGCAAGGCCCAGACAGACAAAACCCTGAACAACAACAAGTACAGAAAAGCATCACTGACAGGCTGGATAACCCAGATGGATCTGTGGGTCAACAAAGGCGGCCCGTTGCCGGACGATCAGGCCCTGGAAAAATTTTCAGCGCAGGGCCTTGCCAACGGGGTGTCAAAAAAAAAGAGTCCTCCCATGCACCCTGCTTATGACGCTCTTGATCAAATGAATGAACGTATTGATTCTCTTGATGTCAAACAAGCTCTTGTGTCTCATGCCGCAGTCCGGATCAACAATCGTATCACAGCGGCAAAAACCAGGCTTTCCAGAATGGGGTTCAACGATCTTTTAAGCCGTCTGGCGCAGGCTTTGTCCAGGCCGGACAGCCATCTGGCCGAAGTAATCCGTTGCCAGTTTCCCGTGGCCATGATCGACGAGTTCCAGGACACTGATCCTGTGCAATATGACTCTTTTGGCACCATCTATCTGGAACAGGAACAGGCAGGCCTGTTTATGATCGGAGACCCCAAACAGGCGATCTATGCCTTCAGGGGAGCCGACATTCACACATATCTTGCGGCCAGAAAAGACACACGGGGGCGTCACTACACCCTGGAGAAAAATTACCGGTCCACAAAAGGCATGGTGAATGCCGTTAACCGGATGTTTGGCCAAGCTTCCGGGTTTCCCGACGGAGCGTTTTTATTTAAAGATGAAATCTTGTTTGAACCGGTACTTGCCCGTGGAAGATCCGAGCAGTTGATGGTGGATGGAAAAGAGGCCACTCCTGTGACCCTGTGGCAGATGGACCAGGAAGGGCCCGTTGTCAAGACCGGCCCTGACGGCTATCTTACACGGATGGCAGATGCTGCGGCAGGCAGGATCGTCCGGCTGTTGAATCTGGGGGGACAGACTCCCTGCCGCGCAGGGTTTCAAACAGAAGATGGGCGGATCACACCTCTTTGCCCCTCGGACATGGCTGTTCTTGTAAGAGACGGCATGGAAGCCCGTGCTGTTCGCGCTGCCCTTGAAAAAAGGCGGGTCAGATCGGTCTATCTTTCGGATAGGGAATCCGTGTTTGACACTCAGGAGGCTGTTTGTCTGCTGTATCTTCTCCAGGCCTGCATGGAGCCTTCCAACGAGCGGATGTTGAGAACTGCCCTGGCAACACCTGTTCTGGATCTGCCTCTTAAACTGCTGGACAAATTAAACCGCGATGAAATTGCCTGGGAAGCCGAACTTGTACGGTTTAAGCTATTTCAGAAAATCTGGCGCAACCAGGGAGTGCTGCCAATGGTACGCGCCCTGCTTCTTGAATTCAATGTGGGGGCCCGCCTTTTGTCAACACCCTCAGGAGAACGGCAACTGACTAATCTGCTGCATCTTGCCGAACTGCTCCAGACAGCGGCCGCAACCCTGGACGGAGAGCAGGCACTGATCCGGTGGCTGGCAGGGCAGATTGAGCAGTCTGCAGGCGGTGTTGACGATGAAATTCTGCGCCTTGAAAGCGACCGGGACCTGGTAAGGGTGGTGACCATACACAAATCAAAGGGTCTTGAGTACCCTCTGGTGTTTTTGCCTTTTATTTGCAGCTTCCGCAACCTTACAGCCCGCAACACGCCCATGGTTAAGATCCATGATGACAAAGGCAATTTCCGGCTGGAGGTGAATCCGGGAGAAGAAGAACTTGAACTGGCAGATAAGGAAAGGCTGGCAGAGGATCTTCGCATGCTTTATGTTGCCCTGACCCGATCCTGCTTTGCCTGCTGGCTGGGCATTGGGGTGATGGGAAAAACAACCAAAAAATCCGGGGAGACCACAACCCTTCACCAGTCGGGCATGGGATACCTGCTTTCCGGGGGCAGGATGGTTCAGACAGCCGAACTTTCTTCAATCCTGACTGATTTCAAGGCGGATTGTCTTGACATGACTATTGAACCGCTGCCTGTGCCTTCCCTAAATGTTTTTCAGCCCGGCCCGGAACCACCCGACCTGTCCCAGGCAGCTGTTTTTGAAGGTATCATTCCCCGTAATTGGCGAATTACAAGTTATTCTGGAATCTTGTCCGGTGCTGCCATGCCCCGACAGGAAAAACATTTTGCCGACTATTTAAATGAGGTAAACGAGGCAAATCAGGCAAATCAGGCA
The DNA here is from genome assembly GCF_000307105.1 of Desulfobacula toluolica Tol2. Taxonomy (NCBI): domain Bacteria; kingdom Pseudomonadati; phylum Thermodesulfobacteriota; class Desulfobacteria; order Desulfobacterales; family Desulfobacteraceae; genus Desulfobacula; species Desulfobacula toluolica. The sequence goes on along the minus strand of NC_018645.1, from coordinate 4,954,304 downwards.
AATCAGGCAAATGAAGAAATTGATTCCCCGGACAGTGCGGCCCAGGATCAGCTTCTGGAAGGAGAAACACAAATAAATCTTGCACCCCGGATCATGGCTGATGCCCGCTCCATCCATTGTTTTCCAAGAGGCCCTGAGCCGGGAACGTTTCTTCACGATATTTTGGAATGGGCTGCAACCCATGGATTTGACAGGGTCGCACAGGATCGGACAGTCATCCTCAAGCGGATTGCAATGCTTTGTGCGCGGCGGGGATGGGACGGCTGGGCAGAAGTTCTGACCGACTGGCTCATGGAATTTGTCACCGTGGTGCTGCCCCTGCCGGACAGTCCCATGCGGCTGTCAGACCTTGTCTTGAACAATTGCAGAGCCGAGATGGAGTTCATGTTTGCAGCTCATGATGTGGATGTGTGTGTGCTGGACAGCCTGGTTACAAACAATATTCTGCAGGGAAGGGTGAGGCCCCTGTTGCAGGAGAATCTTGTCAACGGCATGCTCAAGGGATTTATTGATCTTGTTTTCTGTTTTCAGGGGCGCTATTTTGTACTGGATTACAAGTCCAACCACCTGGGCGAAACCCAGGACGCTTATGGAACAGAGGCCATGGCACATGCCATGCTGGAACATCGATATGATCTTCAATATGTGCTGTATACCCTGGCCCTGCACCGCCTTCTCAAGGCAAGGCTGAACAATTATGACTATGACCGTGACGTGGGCGGGGTGGTCTATCTTTTTTTGCGGGGGGTTACGGCTTCCGGCCAGGGCCTGTATGCTGACAAACCCTCAAAAAAGCTGATCACCATCCTGGATATATTATTCCAAAAAGACGAATTGTTAAAAAAAGGCGAACTGTTACAAGAAAATGAGCTGTTTCAAGAAGGAGATTCCCATGATACTGACTGTTGACCCCCATGATCTGGTTCAAACCTGGACTGACCGAGGCTGGCTGAGGCCTTTGGATCGTGCCTTTGTTATGTTTCTGGGCCGACAGGAGAAAGACGCTTCCGCCCTGGTGCTGATCGGAGCGGCTCTTGCAGGCCACCAGCTGGGCAGGGGCCATGTTTGCCTGGATCTGAGTGCCGCCCTGGCTGATCCTGATGCCACCTTGTCCCTTCCTCCCGAGGGGGAGACAGGGGAGTTAATGCCGCCAAAACCCTCCCAGATTCTTTACAATATCACGCAAGCTCAATGGGAAGAGAGCCTTGGTGCTTCATCCCTTGTGGGAACGGACACCGCTGCCACCCCTTTGGTACTGAATTCGGGCCGTCTTTATCTTCGCAGGTACTGGCATTATACCAGGAGGGTGGCCGAAGAAATTTTGTTTCGTGTCGGTCAAACATTTCCAGTGCCGGACAATCTTGAAAATCGCCTTGATAAACTTTTTGCTCCGTTGAGAACACCCATGGAAACACAAAAAAAACAAGTACACTGGCAGAGCATTGCAGCAGCCGTAGCCGCAACCAGTGCATTCAGCGTGATTTCCGGGGGGCCGGGCACGGGCAAGACAACCACTGTGGTTCAATTGCTGGGGCTTTTGCAGGGCCTGGCCATGGAAAAAAACAAAGTCTTGAGAATTCGTCTTGCCGCGCCCACGGGCAAGGCTGCAGCACGCTTGACCGAGTCCATCAGCAAGGCCATGGACCGTCTGCCAAAAGAGATCGGGGCAAAGATGCCCACCAAGGTATCAACTCTTCACCGGCTGCTGGGTTCACGTCCCGATTCCCGCAATTTTATTCACAACCGGCACAATCCACTCCATGTGGATCTTTTGGTGGTGGACGAGGCCTCCATGATCGACCTTGAGATGATGGACGCCCTGCTTGGGGCGCTGCCGTCAACGGCAAGGCTGATTCTTCTTGGCGACAAAGATCAGCTGGCATCGGTGGAGGCAGGATCTGTGCTGGGGGATCTGTGCGCAAATGCTGCCAATCCCTGTTACAGGGCTGAAACCGTAAATTGGATACAGCAGTCAACCGGCTTTGATGTGTCGGCATTTTCCGGTCCTGGCAGCGATCTTGACCAGCAGATCGTGGTATTGAGAAAAAGCCATAGGTTTGGTGAACAAAGCGGAATCGGCGCACTTGCCCGATCCGTTAATCAAGGCGATAAAAAGCGGGTGGTTGATGTCTGGAACCAGAGCTTTCCCGATATTGTTCATCTTATGATCAACACTTGTGATGATAAAGGGTTCCGGCATCTTGTACTTGATGGTAATCCCAATGCATTTGCCCCAAAAAAGGATCAGGACAGGCCAAACGGTTACCGCGCCTATCTTGAGAGCATGGCCCAAGGTCCGGGAAAATGGGAATCCGAGACTGCCTGGCTTTGGGCAGTACTGGACAATTTCAATCGATTTCAGGTGTTGACTCCACTTCGAAAAGGCAGCCGGGGCGTTGAAGGTCTGAATACAATGATCGCCAATATTCTTTACCAATCAGGATTGATCCGCTCAACCCGGGGGTGGTATCCGGGCCGTCCTGTCCTGGTGACCCGTAACGACTACAGCCTCGGGCTGATGAACGGGGATATAGGCATTGTGCTTCTTGTGATGGACGAACACAATCCATCAATCCGGGGATTAAGGGTTGTTTTTCCCATGGCTGACGGTTCCCTCAAGCGGGTGCTGCCCTCCCGTCTCGGGGAGGTGGAAACGGTCTATGCCATGACCGTTCATAAATCCCAGGGGTCTGAGTTCGACCACACGGCTTTGGTACTGCCTGACACCATGAGTCCTGTGCTGACCCGGGAACTTGTCTATACGGGCATCACCCGTGCCCGTTCCTGGTTTACCCTGGTCGGCGCCCATGACAATATCCTGTCATCTGCTGTTGGGCAGCGCACCCACAGGGCCTCTGGCCTTGGTGATCTGATCCGTTAACGGATGTCAAATTTTGGGTGTATTGATATGTGTTGATCTTGATTCTCCTTTTATTTTTCCTGATCCAAGGTCCAGTCCATCCACTGGCATGACCTGAGACCCTTTGCAGTGGCTGAATCAATCCCATAAAGATTTTTATAAAAATTCAAAAGCCAGGAAGCAAGATCTATATCTTTAAACAGTAGAGGATAAGCGGTTTTAGCCATAATCATAACGTCTATGGGAAATTCAAGTCTTTTTTCACAATTACAGGGGCTGAACGGCAAAGATGCTACATTATGATTTGTGACTGCCCTAAGATACTTGAGGCTCTGATAATAAGGGGCGTCATAAAGTTCTTGTGGCGGGTGATACCCCCACGCGGTAATAAGGATAATAACATCAGGATCAAGAGCCAGAATCTGTTCCGTGTTAAGAATATTCCATGCTCCTTTTTGTTTGCAGACATTTTCTGCATGTACAAATTTATTCATAAAATATGACTCAATGGTATCGGCACCTTTTACATGGCCTGCACCGCCATCACTCCTGGCTGTTTGAGACAGTCCCAGTAAAAGAATTTTTTGTTTTTCAGATTCCTGGATGTTTTTGGTTCGGATTTTAATAAATTCAAGTGTTTTTTTTAGAAAATTTATCAAATTGTCAGCTGTTTTAATTTTGTCAAACACCTTTCCCAGAATTTTAATTTCCTGAAATATGGTAAGGATGTCAGGATCATCATATGTGTCTGGTCCATGAAGCACCACAACGGGAAAACCCAGGGATTCAATAAGGGATATGCTTTTTTCCATTACATGCTTGCTGCCGGAAAACGAACATGAACCCGCACGAATAATAACAATGTCAGGTTCAAGGGCCGTAAGCATTTCATAATTTATTCCGGCTCCATATCTTGTAATCAGGGGAATATCAATGAACCATGGATTCAAATAGGTGGCGGTGTGCATCCCACCCTTATATGTATATTTTTTTTTACCAAGGGCAGGATATGTAGAATTCCATTGTTTTTTCGGGATACATTCGGAACCGGCGCCAACAATTTTTTCGGCAACGCCAAGTCGTGTCATGACCTGTTCAACCATGCCGTCGCTTATGGTCACCACCCGGTTGATCTTTTTGGGTACTTTAACAATAATTCCCCTGCTGTCTTTTATTTTTGTAAAATCCTTTTCAAGGCATAATACTTTTTCTGAAAAACCAAAAATCATGACGACCACAACATATAATTTAAACAATAGACACGGAGTATTGAGTTTGAACATTTTTTTACCTTGTTTTTAACAACTATTTTTTTGCTATATCAATATCCATATCCCCAAAATTGGTTTTTATGGTAAGAGTTTGCACTGATCTAAACCCGCATTTAATCATGGCCTCTGCAATCATGCCTTTTGGAAAAATAAGATCCATTCCCGACAGTTCGGAAAAAAGAAAATCACAAACAAGATCTCCCGGCCTGGTTCGTTCATGTGAAATACCATCGTGCTGGGATATAAAAATTCCTCCGGGGTTCAGGGCCTCATAAACTTTTTTGAAAATTTTATCAATATGGATTTTGGCAAAATTCAGTGTTCCTGCGGCAAAGATTAAATCATAGGAATTACCCAAATAATCTGTTGTATAATCCCCCTCCATTGCAGACACACGGTCCAGGGCCTCATATTTTCGAATAAATTCACGGGTAAGAGCCGCAACAGGAGGCAGGTCAAGAACAACACCCTTCAGGCTCTCATGGGCTGAGACGATAACCATGGTGTAAAATCCTGCCCCGCCTCCCAGTTCAAGCATTTTTTTCATGCCGGAAAATTCGGGTAATGAACTCACAATGTTTGCAATTTTCTGGGCAGGTCCGCAAAACTGATGTGCAGAGGCCTGCCTTGTATACTCTACCCATGTTGAAGCATCCACTTTATCCATGCCTGTTTCCGGACCGTTGATCAGGAGCTGTTCCATCTGTGTTCTTGACTGTTCATGCCATTCGTGAACACGGCAAAAAAATTGCCCCAGATATGAAGAGCTTGAGGTTAATAAGAATTCAGCACTTTTTTCAATATTAAAAAATAAATTATTTTTTTTTTGAATAAGTTCCATTCCTGCAAGGGCATTTAAAAAAAGTTGGGTATTTCTTGGATGAAACCTGAGCTTTTCTGCAATGGTATCGGCAAGAACAGGCTCGGTTAAATAATCGAAAATTTTCCATTTGATTGCCGTAACCAATACATTGCCCTGTGTTTTCATTTTTATCAGTTTATAAATATCAGCCCAGGAGTTATTGATTATTGGAAATGCTTTCATGAAATTCTCCCTTTTACCTGTTTGGAAATCTAATTATTTAGAAAGATATAGATGCGATAAGTCCGATTGTCCTTGGATTACCCACCTCCTTAATGGTGCCGATTCCACAGGATCTGCCATAACTGAAATACTCTTTGTCAAAAATATTTTTGCAGTAAACAGATAAAGCCCAGCCTGAGCTTTCATATCCTGCCTTGATATTGAATATTTCATAAGATTTTTGGCTGTCTGTATTAGCATCGTCATAATAGGTTTTTCCGTTACCCTGCATCTCCCCGCGCACAAAAAATCCTGAAGCATGCCTGTACTGTGCAGCCAGATTTAAGGTATATTCAGGGGTTCGCTGGATACGGTTGCCGGTATAATTGTTGTAATCATCATATTCAGCATCAATCCAGCCCAATTGTGCCGTTAAATCAACTCCTTTCACGGGCCTTGCCTTTGCCTCAATTTCAATTCCCTTGCTGTGAGCCGCGCCTGCATTTGAGGCGACAAAAATATAGAATTCAGTCATGCTGTATACATGCATATCCTTGATATCCATATAGAACAGGGTCGCATTTAAGAAGAGCCGGTCATCAAGCCATGAGGTTTTTGTTCCGATTTCATAATCAATGGAGGTCTGTTCATCGAATTTTGCACTTTCTTTGTCGGTTTCATAGGCATGAAGACCCCCGGCCAGGTATCCTTTTGCAACGCTTGCATAAATCATGGCGTCTTCGTTTATTTTCCAGGAGAGAACGCCTTTGGGAAGGAATGCACCCCAGTCCTCATCGATATCATAGGCGCCTTGCTTAAGAATTTCTCCCGTATCAACACGGGTCTCCGTATACCTGTGGTTTAATTGCTTTTGAATGTACTCGTATCTTAATCCTGCAGTAAAATCAAACCTGCTGCCCACAGGAACAGTAACTTGGCCAAAGGCGGACACGGCCTCTTCATCCAAAGCTCCCGGATAGTCTATCTTTTTATTAAATCCAAGAGTGGCTTCTGTGTTCATGATGCTTCCACTTTCAATTAAATCTTCTTTGTCCTTTGAATAATAAATACCACCAAGCCATTTTAAACTTTTATTATTGTTGTTTGACTGAAAACGAAATTCTTGTGTAAACATGGAATTTTCAATAGTACCCAAACCTATCCATGTGGGTTTTGACCGGTAATAATTAAGATTTTGCCTTAAAATTCTTTCATTATCGCTAAATGTGCTGACAGAGGTAAATTCAATTTCATCCCATTCATAGACAAGGTTAAGGCCGAAATTTAAAATGTCAGTTTCAATTTTATCTTCAGGGTCTCTGAAATCATAATAACGAACCTCGTCAGAACGAATCAAGGCGCCATTGTTTCTGCTGGTACGACTTGCTCCGGCATGAAAATTTACTTTCATCCGATCCGTGGGCACCCATTTGAAAAGTGCTTTTGTTCTAATGGCTTGATCACCATCAAAATTATCTTCACCAGGATAATTATTTTTCATGAATCCCTGTGTCTCATTCCATGACCCTGTGACCCCAAAAAAAAGAGTATCTTTTACAATAGGGCCTTCAACGTAGGCTTTTGCTCCATAAGTATCATTTTCTCCAAACTCAGTAGTGCATTTTGCATTAAAATTGTTATCTGGTTTGTTTGTTATGACATTGATGATCCCGCCAATTGAATTTTTCCCATACAAAGCTCCCTGGGGGCCTCTGAGTACTTCGACCCTCTCAACATTATTAAGATCTGCATCAAAATTGGCGACGTTATCATGGGGAATGCCGTCGATATAAATGACAACAGGATTTTTGTTCGTGAACTGGCTGTTACGAATTCCCCTGAATACAGCTTCATCCCCAAGGAAAGTCTTTCCAAAAGTCATATTGGGAACCTGTTTGATGACCTCTCCTATTTCCTCTATATCTGCATCCTCAAGATCGCCTTCAGTAAAAACAGTTATTGCAGAAGGAACTTTTTGAACATCATCTTCCTGTTTTTCCGCAGTCACAGTTATGGTTTCCAATTTAAACGAATCAGATGATTTTTCCTGGGCAAAAGAAGATGAAACCAATATAAGCACAAGCACAAAAAAAACCAAATTAAAATATTGAATCCTTGCCGACCTCTTAAATACGTGCATAAATCCCTCCAAATTTTATCTTATAATCAATACCTTTCAGACTATTTTATTTATAAATCAGATCAATATATGCACAAAAAAACGACTTCAGACTATCAATTGCGTCCATTTGTTTATCAATGCAGTCCATTTGAATAAAGTGGACCCCATGGCAAGATCGATTTTGCTCTTATTGAGTTGCTGCGGAGTATCATGATTTATATGAAAGTCTTAAAAAAAATCCAAACAGCGACTTTCATATTTTGTTGTGGCAAACCAAGGAGAAATACCAGATCAGCCCCTGGCAGTTATTAAATGAAAAAAATTAACGATAGCGACTCGGGGGAATGCCAAAATATTCCCTAAAGGTTTTGGCAAAATGGCTGGAGTTTGAATAGCCCAGTGAATAAGCTATCTGGGTTAAATTCATATTTTTATTTTTAACAAGAACACCGGCTTTTTCAATACGCTTTAAACGAAAATATTCCATAGGTGAGATACCATGAACTTGTTTGAAATTATTATATAATTTTGATCGTGAAACACCGAGATCCTTAGCGAGTTCAAGCATGTTTGGCGGAGTCTCAATATTCTTTGACAATAATTCTCCTGCATATTGCATTCTGTCCATATCACAGGATTTTAAATATGAATGATTCTTTGGTTTGTGTTTAACTGATTTAAGCTGATCAAGTTTGCATGCAATCAGCTCCATTGCCTTGGCCTCAATGAAAATTCTACGGGTTGCACCGTCATAGGGGCAATGGATAATCTGCTCCAGAATCATGCGCATGGAAGGCGTTATGATACCCGTAAAATTAAAGGGATCACACATTATCTGTTTGTCATTCAAAGTTATCTTTGATCTCATGGGGATTTTGTATACTTCATCTTCCATCAAAGACAAAAAACAAGAGGGTTTGACCAATATTAAGACTTTGTAAATATGAACTCCTGGCATGTCTTCATGGGAACCTTCCATGCTTGGAAAATAAAAAAATCCACTTTCACTGTCTTTTACAATCAAAGTTTTTTTTAAACACTTCATATCTAATCGGGTATTTCCAAAAATACAAAATCTGAAACCGAATACGGGAAAATTGCTGCAGCTTTTTCTGACTAACTTTTCTGATGTGTTGTAATCATAAATATATATCTGTATTCCACTTTTAAAACTTAACGTTTTAATTTTTCCTTTACCAATCTCAGGAGAAATTTTCCAGCGGGTTCCAAAACGGTTGAATCTTTCTTGGCGGGAATCTAAAGACGCTTTTTTAAATATCTTTTCTTTTATTTGTGTATGCATTTTTTTTACCTGTCCATAGCAAAACATTACTTGAGATGTAACGATTCCTGACTTATAGATCCAGGCTTTCCATGCTGAATAAACTCAAACATTATATGCACACAAAAAAAAGCCGGGAAATATAGATAATATTCATATTATCCCGGCCTTCTTGGCTTGATTCTTTTAATATGCAAAGACTATAGAATAAAATTTTTCTTTTTGTCAATAAAAGTATAAAAAATACTCCTTGCCACAAAGAGCAAGTTTTTTACGGCAAATATTCTGGATTGTTTTGCTAAATACACTTAATTACAAAATTATAAAGCAACATCAAACCGCACCTTTTATGGATTCCTGCTCGCTGGCCCGGTTGCCGTTTGAGCAACCCATGCCTTTTTTATTTGACCGCTGTATTGTCTTTGATTTTATATGAAAGAATTTTTAACCTGTTGAAATTAAATATTTTTCATTATTTGTTGTGGCAGAGTGATCTGCCATGGCCGTTAGTTGAATGTGCCAGGATAGAAGCTATTGCTCTCATACAGTTTCGTGCTTAATTTATTGAAATGAATGATGAATGATCTCAAACATCAACTCATTGTTGAGGAGGATAATATGCATGCAAAAACAACAACTTTGATTTTATTTTATTCATTTTTTTTGTGTCTTTTGATAGTGCTCCTGGCCGGCTGTTCTGCCAAGTTTTTTACTTACAAGGGGGCATGGGTTGCAGAAGACAACCGCATAACTGTACAGGATGGCAAACCCTATAAAGGAAGCTGGCAGACCCGCGATGTGACCATTGACTATACACATCAAAAAAAGATGCAAAATTTGCAGATTTCCGGTGAGGTAAAATTGAGGCGTTTCCTCACCATGGGCTTTGGCACTCTGGACAACTTAACACTCAATCTTTACATGCTGGACCCTGATGGTATTGTCCTGGATTCAAAATTGATACGGATTTTTGCCTACCGTCTTGATTTTCATACACTTGGAAAGATGACTTTTAACAAGCAATTTGAATTGCCTGCTGATACCGCTGCAATTGCATTCGGTTACAGTGGAAGGGTCTCCGATGGAGGAGGCGGGATTCACGGCGACAAAAGAGGGGGACAAATTGACTGGAGCTTTTGGAAAGTACCCGGTCGCAAGCCCTCAGAGTAAAACAAAATGGTTTTTGATGCCTTTCTGAAATTATGTACTATTCCAACCATCTGGTATAAGCTGAAAGACTAACCGCACAGGTTGAAAATTTTCAGCAGCCGCCTTCATTCAAACATAGATTCATACAAAAGGTTATGGATTTAAATTATAAAGCGCAATAAGACTTTGTGCTTATATAATAAATCAATAATTATTATTAACCTAATAATTATTGTGTAGATATTGTATTTATCCTTATAAAATAAATTTTGCCTTGACAGTAAGGCTTGAATCTGATTAGCCTGTACCAAAATAAGATGAACTAATTTGCTTTTATAAGGAGGCTGGTATGCCGTACCATAACTTTAGAGAATATGTGGAGAGATTAAAGGAAACAGGGGATCTGGTGGTTGTTGACAGGCAGGTGAGTACTGATATGGAAATGTCTGTGATCACCCGGCGAAATTGTCAGCGGCAGGGCCCGGCCCAGCTGTTTACAGATATTAAAGGGTATCCAGGGTGGGATGTAGTGATGACCCCCATCGGCACATGGCGGAGGTATGCCATATCCCTTGAGATGGACCCGGACAGTCATTTTAATGAGATAATGGCCGAATACAATAAAAGAAAGGAAAATCCTATCAAGCCGGTGCTGGTGAAGAACGCACCCTGCCAGGAAAACGTGATAACCGGTGACAATATAGATCTTTTTTCCTTTCCCGTACCATCCGAAGGCCATGCCGGGCTGGATTCGCGTCAGGCCAGAAATATCGGGACCTGGAACAGCGCAATATGCAAAGACCCTGACAGCGGCTGGGTGAATTACGGTAATTACCGTTCCATGATTCTGGATAAAACATCCACCACGGTTTTCACTTCACCTGCTCAGCATATCGGCATGATGTATTATGAAAAGTATAAACCTGCTGGAAAGCCCATGCCCTTTGCCATTGCCATTGGAGGTTCTCCCTTGACTGGCTTGATTGCAAGCACGAGTCTGCCGGCCGGTGTCAGTGAACCCGACATCATCGGAGCCCTGCAAAAAGAACCACTTGAGCTGGTAAAATGCACCAGTATAGACCTGGAAGTTCCGGCAAATTCTGAAATTATCCTGGAGGGAGAGTTGTCAGTGGATGAGCCGCTGGCAGATGAAGGCCCTTCCACCAATTATGCAGGATACCGGTCCAAACTGTTCTTTAAGCACCCGGTTTTTAAGGTCAAGACAATTACACACCGAAACAATCCCCTGTTTATCAGCTCAATTTTAGGGCTGCCCGTATGTGAAAGCACCATCGTCGCCGGCATGGGCATGTCATCGGAGTATTTGCGGATATTAAAAGAAAACGGGTTGCCGGTAACCTCGGTTTATGTGCCTCCGGAAGGCGGGCTTCACATTGTTGTGGTGGCCACGAAAACCCCGTATCCCAACATTGCCTCCAGAATAGGCGCAACGATTCTGGGACATAAAATGGGGGCCTTGTCCACCAAGGTTGTTGTTGTGAATGATGATATTGATATCACCAATCTAAATGAGTGGTTTCATGCCTTCTGCACACGCCTGGACCCTGCCGAAGACATAGCCGTGAACAAACATGCGTTTAATTACCCTTACGGCACCTCCTACCTGGGGCCGGAACAAAGGGTTTCCGGAGACGGCAGCAATGTTGTTTTTGACGCAACCATTCCCCATTCCTGGAAACCGGAAGAGACACCGTATCGCCATTCATGGGACAATCCCAATATTTATACGCCTGAAGTGATTGAAAAAGTAAGAAACAACTGGGATAAATACGGATTTGAAAAATAGCGGATAGCTTACCCCATTGTGTTGTGTGTTTTTATTTTACGAATCATCGCTGGCTTGGGTCATCCTATACAGATTCCAAGTCAGCGGTATTCAAGTCAATCCAAAACTGAAACGGTTAACAAGAGTCCAAACTTTTTTTTATCCATCCCTCACGGATTTTTTCAAATTTAATCCGATTGTTGCAGGTTTAATTTTATTTTTGCGATATATCGAAATCAACTCATGCAAATCACCAAAGGTTTGCGCCGGAAGACCCTGCGTTTTATCTTTCCTATATACCATGGCAATTGCGTCCGTAGGGCAGGCCGTGACACAGACACCACAACCGATACACCAGTCGGTATCAGTTTCCGACACATCATCGGCCGACATATTCACGGCATCCACCGGGCAGATATCTGCACACGCCCCACACCCGATGCATTTATCAATGTCTGTTTCCCGGATGAAATAGGTTGCCATAATTGCATCCCTGGGGGTTGATCTTCGTCGAATGGCACCCACATTCCAGCAGGCGCACCCGCAGCAGTTGCAGTTATGCTGAATCTCTCCCTCGGTATTATCCACAAAATGGACCAACCCATGTTCCTCGGCCAGTTTTATCACTTCAAGGGCTTCGGTTTTGGTAATTTCTCTTGCAAAGCCCTTGTCGATGACAAAACTGGCCATATCATTAAATTTCATGCAGACCTCAGTGGGGTGATCACATCCGCCGCCGACAAGGGCAAAGCCCACTCGGCAGGGGCAATGCCCCAATGCAATGCCACGGGCATCTTCAATGACCTTTTCCATCAGATTAAAGGGCAACACGCTCTGAGGGGCAGACTGGATGGTTTTTCCTACGGGGATATAGCGATAGGCCTTAGGGTCTGTGTCGTGTATCTCCCGGCTCATTTTGGAATTGAAATATTTGGACACCATCTTCGCCATCTTCCGGGCATGGGGAGTATCCTCACCTTTCCAGAAAAACGTCTGGGGAAACCCGAAACCGTTGTGCAGCAATGCGTAACCAGGAGATCCGTCTTCGGCCTCTGCGGAAAACACCATGCCTTTGTCTGAAAGGTTTTTAAGATGTCTCTCCAGTTCATTCCGGGTCATGCCGTCAGGCGGATCAAGAGTGTCAATGCTTGTGACCTTTAGCGGGATGACGGTGGTGGGCATCGTCAGGGCCGCCGCCGCTTCTTTTTTTGTGAGATTTTCTTTTAGAATATCCCCCAGTCCTTCTTTAAACGGAATTCCCATACTCAGACAGGATAGGTTACGGGCAAGGGTCTCATATACATTGTTTTTTTTCATCTGTATTCCCCATAATGACAGCAAACATAATATAAATGCGCCCCCCGGCTAAACATAAGGTCATTTATATGAAAGAATTTCTAACCTCTTGGAATCAGATATTTTTCATTTTTTGTTGTGGGCAAACCAAGGTGAAATATCAGGTCTGCCCGTGGCGGTTATTATGAAAAAACCGTTTAAGATAAATGGGAACCAAAGGGCAGATGAGTCATCAACCACCAGCCATCATTGGGATAAAAAAAAGATCGTCCCCAGATTGTAACTGCTGAGTCATCTCTGCTTTCTTTTTGTTTATCAGGACATACTCGATAGAATAATCCGATAAGCTTACGTCTTTCATGAATTCCCGAAGTGTCTTTCCTTCAGCCACTTCAACCGTTGCATTTCGCAAATCAGGTCTTAAATGGGTGATAGGAGTATTAACAGTAATTTCCATAAAACCTCCTTTAAATTAATTAATGTTTAGGGATTTTCATACCCTGCTAATTATAGATTGCCTGGTTCAGGCGATTGCTTTTTTTAATTTTCTTGCAACATCCACAAGCCCGAGTTCTTTTAGATGGTCTTGCTTTGGAATACCTGTCTTTTTATCCCAGCCTCTGACTTTATAGTAAGCATCAAGGATTTTATTGTATTTTTTACTATCAATTGGTGGTAAAGGAACAGGTCCCGCAGGGTGATCACCGGGACAACTTTGTGTCAGGCATTTATGGTTTGGCTGATCATCCTTTCTTCTGATCCCGCGCATTGTAATGGTAGCTCTTTCAATCTGGTTGGATTTTTCAAAGATGGCAAACAACTCCTCTTTGCTATACTTGATGCCGGAAGCATAATAAATCCCCTTAAGAACCATATCATACATGTATTCCAGATGTTCCGGCTTGTCATGGAAATAGCCCAGATGTCCAAAATTAAACTTGCAGACTCCTAAAGAATCGCTCATAAAGAAAAGATTTTCATAATACTGTACCAGTTTTGCTTTTCCCTCGGGATGGTATGACCTGATATCCCCTGCTTCTTTATGGCCTGTAACATGCAAGCCGAGAGCAGGCACATTGACCCATTCTGCAGTGGGCAGACCGCTCAGGTGATGCGAGCCTCTCGGAGAAACAGCAAATTGAAGCATGGAGCCGATGGTTGAACGTGTTTCAACCCCGGTGGCACACATTCCTTTCTGGTGGTAGACTGATTCCATGGCTTTTTCACCAAGTGTCCGGGCAAGCCGGTAGGGTCCTAAAACCAGTTTTTTCCCGCATCCTTTCTTAAACACTATTTTCGGCATGAGTTCCACCATGGCATCGCCGTTTCCAAAAACCAGGTCAACATCATCAGTGAATTTTTTATCAATGATATTTTTTTCTCTCAGTTCCATCAATGTTGAGAAAAGGGCACCTGTTTCTACGGTATCAAGGCCGTAGTCATTACACATGGTATTGAGCTTGAGAACAACTTTTTCATCTGTCACATCACATTTATGTCCAAATGCGGTGGTGGTTTCATATTCAGGACCGCCGCCCCGGGTGGGATATTTGCCCTGAGTTACTGCGTAGGAAGCATGGCAGTGGACAGGACAGCTAAAACAGGACTCCCTGCGGGTGCCCCATTTTTCAAACCAATAGGTTACAAGTTTGTCAAATTTAGGATCAATACCGCATCTCTGCCAGTTTCTGATAGGAGTCATACCTGTCTGGGCAATGAGATTGGTAACGGCTGGAACTCCCCCGGTGGACATCAATTTATAGGTCAGGCTGTGAACCATGCCATAATCAGGATCCATGAACGTGTTGCGAAGTTCAAGGCTAAGTTTATAAAACTCTTTTGGCTTAAAGAGTTTCACAGGTTTGGTTCCCTTGGCAACAATGGCTTTAAGGTTTTTGGAACCAAATACAGCACCCAGACCGCAACGCCCCATGGAGTTTGTCTGCTCGGTACGCACATTGGCAAACGTAATCAAATTTTCACCGGCCGGACCGATACAAAGGATTTTTGCCTCTTCTCCATTCTTGTTTAACAGTTCTGCCTGGGTATCATTACACCCTTTTCCCCAAAGGTCTTGTGCGGGAGAGAGTTTGACCGAGTCGTTTTCCATTTGGATTACAACAGGCTTGGGGGATTTACCCGTAATAATAAGCATGTCATAGCCACAGCGCTTCATAGAAGGTCCAAAATGACCTCCGCAGTTACTGTCCCCCCAACCGCTGGTATTATGGGGAGACAGAAAAGTTGCATGGGTTCTGCCGGAACTTGGAAATGTGGTTCCGCCCAAAACCCCTGTGCTGATCAATATCATGTTCTGGGGGGAGAGGGGGTCTGTTTTTGCCACGTCCACTTCCTTGAAAAGAAGGTGATGGCTTAAGCATCTTCCCCCTAACCACTCTTTATAGTATGGAGTGGCATCTTCTGTTTTTGTGCTTCCTGTTGTAAGATCTATCCTGAGGATTTTTCCCATGTTACCATATGTTTGATTTGTCATTTCATTATCCTTCTAACTATAATTTATGGAATGTTATGGCTTTTGTGGGGCACCAGGTTACACACTGGGGATCTCCATCACACAGGTCGCATTTATAGGCTTTTTCAGTTTCAGGATTAAGATGCATCATTTCAAACTGACAAGCTTCAATACAGTCTCCGCAACCAACACATTTTTCTTCATCCACCACCCGTGCCCCTGTTTTGGAATCAACATATATGGCATTTTCAGGGCAGGCATCCAGGCATTCTGGAGAATCGCACTGACGGCAAAATTCATTGGTGCTGAAATCGGCAAATGTTGCCATGGCAATGGGCTGTGTCCAACCAGGGGCATTGGCTGAAATGGGAGAAATGCCCATGCTTTTGATTAACGGTTTTGCAGTGAAACGGTTTCTATGCGTTGCACCGGCGTCACCTTCATGAAACTGGGCACAGGCCACTTCACAATATCCACATCCTGCACATTTTTTTGGGTCAAATTGTAATTCATACTTGACCTTTGGAAGTTCACAGCCTTGGCCGTCAGATCGATAGGCATACGCACTGCCTGTAATTCCCTGAAACAGAGCCATTCCAGCTAATACGCCGCCGGTTTTTTTTCCGGCCCTCCTGAAAAATTCTCTTCGTGAAAATTGTTTGGTCGAAATTTTTTTTGGTTTCATAATTCCTCCTTGGCAAGAGTCATATTATGACAATTAATAAAATAATATGGGGTAGGGTTTTTTGAAAACCCCCAGCTTCAATCGTTATCCATTTGTAAGACCCATAACAAAATCGGCAAGTCCTTCAACATCAGAGCGTTTCAGACAGTCAATTTCATTTGATCCGGCATCCTGTACAACCCTGGATGGAAGTGCATCATCGGTCACCAATGCTTTCACTCTTTTCAGGTCGGGGAAAAGCGGCATGCGCTTAACAACTTCCCTCCAGAGTTCAATCTTGTCATACGGACCGCTGATCCAACCTTCAATCAAGATAATATCAGTCTGCTTAAAATATGTTTTGATCAATTGATCAGGCGTATTGGTATGATTTCTAGGCAGGTAAACGGCAGCCATCTCTTCTGTCATCATTGCGGCAGGACAGGCACCGGCCTTTCTGTGACGATAGGAATCCTTCCCGGGTTTGTCCAGCTCGTGCGCATGGGCACTGTGTTTCAGGGTACCGACCGAAATCTGCCTTTTGGTCAGCTCTTTAACCAGATCAACGATCAAGGTGGTCTTTCCGCAACCTGCATGGCCAATGATTTGGATGGGTGTCATTTTCTGACTCCTGTTTCGATATCGTATTAAAAATCACCTTTGGTGACAAAAAAATATTGTGGTTGTTTGTATTACACCATGGCAAGACGATGCTCTCCGCAAAAAACAAACAAATCCTTATTTCTGGTCTGGCAGACAAGCGCCATGCCGAGACTTTCAGCCAGTTCCACCGCAAGCGCAGTCGGTCCTGAAACTGCAAATATAACAGGGATTTTTGCCCGTGCCGCTTTTTGAACAAGCTCATAGCTGATTCTTGAAGTAAGAACCAGCACAGACCCCATATCAAGTTTCCCATCCTGAACAAGCTTTCCTATTGATTTATCCAGGGCATTGTGACGTCCGACATCCTCTCCTACAGATAAAAGCTTTCCGTCTCCTGTAAAAATCGCGGCAGCATGGCAACTTTGGCGATGAGTCTGGTGATCTGAAAGCGTATTAAGGCAATGGGTTGCCATTTTTGCATCAACTTTCGGACCTTCCAATATCGGTGTTATATTTTGTTTAAGATCATCAACAAGTTCTTTGCCACAAATTCCGCAGCTGGTCTGACTGATAAAACCCCTGCGTTTCAAAATATCCGGTATGCGGTTAAGCCTCTCAGGTTTTAACGTAACCGTAACAACATTCACATCTTCACCGCAATATCCGAGATTTTCAAAATCATCAGAAGAATCAATGATCCCCTCTCCTAAACAAAATCCGGCAACATGAGCGATTTCATCACCAGGTGTCCGCAGAACAACCGTATAGGGTTTTCCCTGTATTCTTATTGAAAGCGGATCTTCCTTAATCAGATCAAGACAAATTTCATCTTTTTCCGGACCGGAAAATTTACTCATTATGCAATTTTTATAGCCTGTCATCTGCCCACCTTTTTTAAAGTTATGATGAATCCTTTTTGAGTTCAGATCCTAAGCCCAAACCGACCCGGATGATTTTATTATCCAACTTATTTAGAAATCAAACACCTTTTCCAAAGGGACAATGGGGAAACGTGCATTTCTTACAATTCATGCAAAGCCCGCCATGACCCAGAAATGCCAATTCTTTTTTATCTATATGCTCCCCTGCCATGACTCTCGGGAGTATCAGATCCAATACTGTAATTCGATGGAACAGTCCGCATGCAGGCACACCCAAAAGCGGTATATCATTGATATATGCCACAAGAAACATGGCACCCGGCAGCACCGCACTCCCGTAATACATCTCGGTTGCCCCGGCCTGCTGAATACCCGTCCGGGTCACGTCATCGGGATCAACACTCATCCCGCCGCTCAAAATAATGAGATCACACCCTGAATCCAGGCAGTTTAAAATAGCCTGCTGAATATGATTTGAATCATCAGGCGCATATTTTACGCTCAGTATCCGGGAACCAAGATCATTGATTTTCTTTGACAACACTGGAGCAAACCCGTCTTCAATCAATCCGTTATAAACCTCACTCCCTGTTATAACCAAGCCTGTTTTAAGGTTTTTCAACGGTTTGACGCTGACTATTCCTTTATCATGGGACCCGATCAACGCGGCTCGTTCAATAGGCGCCTGTTTCATGACCAGAGGAATTGCACGGGTGGCAGCAACCAGATCGCCTTTTTTAACAAGTGTGTTATTATGCTGGGTAGCACACATGACCTCATCTATCAGATTGAATGCAGCCAATGATGCGATATTAATGGAAAGAATGCCGTCATATGCGGCATGCAAGGTGATTTTCCCTTCTTTTGGATCGTCATTCCATTCTATCCCTTGACCGGCCAGACCTTTTGCCAGAATTTTTGCAGCCTGGTTTTCATGGATTTCACCTTCTTCCATATTAAGCAGATAGAGATGGTTCTTGCCAAGTTTTTGAAGATGGCAGATATCTCCATCACAGACTGTATGCCCTTTTCTGAATGCAGGGCCCTTAAATTCACCCGGTCTGATTTCAGTAATATCATGGGCAAGGCGAGTACCAACCGCGTTTTGTACCGACACTTTTTCTAACATGCAATTTCTCCTTTATGATCATTTTTAATTTTGGTTTTCCATTAAATTTCTCTGGTCTTTGAACGCTGAATTAAATTATGTAAAATATGATTCAAGTACCCATAATTACGACCAATCTCGGTAATATATCGCGGATAAAGTTCTCTTCCATAAATGAGGGCTTTTTTATCATTTTTAGGTACAATAAGAATAATATCCATGTGAATTAAGCAGTCTTTCCAAGCATGAAGACAATTAAGCTCCTCCATATTGCAGGCCGTGAGAATTGCGATATTATATTGATTGTTAACGTCTTTAAGTTTCTTTGATAATGTATGAAACTTTTTGATGATATCGATATGATCCGAAGAAATTTCTTTCTCTACTATTTTTCTTAATTCCGTAAAGGAACCATTTAATTCCTGAGAACAATAAAAAAGTATTTTAAACATTCTACTTCTCCAAAAAAACAAGGCGTTTGCTGCTAATCCATACTATTGCAAAAGGCTTGCCAATAGATTAGCATATGATTATTGTAAATAAATTCAATATGTTAAAAAATATCACGATCTTCAGGACACAAAATTCCTGAAAAACAGGAGCTTTGTGTCCATAAACATTAAATTTTTTATTCCTGAAAAACAGGAGTAATTTTAGAAAGAAACTAAAATGGAAACTAAAAATTTAAGATCAATAAATAAAAAATATGGAAGAAAGTTTAAATCAGGAGTTGCACCGGCACGATTGATCCGACTGGAATTTTTATCGTTCCCTCGGGAAGGATAAGAATTCCTTCTGCTTTTGCTATGGTTTGAAGCCGGCTTTTGAGTTTAATGGGTCTGAAATGGGTATGACCATTTCCTTTCTTAAAAATACCAAAGATAAATTGCGTCCATTCAATATCTTGGTTTATAATAGTGTCCTCAAGCTTCACTTGGATTTTTGGCAATGTTGTTGAACTGTAACCGCCGAGTTTTAAGATTCCGGGTAAAGCGATCTGAAGAAATGCCAACAGATTGGATGGAGGACCACCTGGAAGAACAAAGATTGGCTTTTCATTAAGAAGACCAAAACCAACTGCTTTTCCCGGACCTATTCTGACCCGGTGAAAAATCTGTTTCCATCCCAGCCGTTGCAAAATTTTTACCACAAAATCCCGGTCTCCGGTCCATGCTCCACCGCTGGTTAAAATTGTATCATGTGTTTTGACAGCTTGTTTCAGTGTTTTTAAGATTGCCTCTGGTTTGTCTTTCACAATTTCCATGGATGTTTTCATGCCATAGCGTCGGCACCAGGCATTCAAAGTGATCAAGTTGCTGGCAAACAGCTTGCCCTCCGGCAGAGGACAGCCAGGCGTCACCATCTCATCACCTGTTGCAATGATGGCTATATCGGGTTTTTTTAACACGGGAATTTTGTTGTGGCCTGATGCCGCCAAATATCCCATTTTCCCTGGGGACAATCGCTCCCCCCTGCTGCATATTCGATCATTGAATGCCGCATCACAACCTTTTGGAAGAATGTTTCGACCTGGCTCTGAATGCTTTTTTACAGTGACCACATCTTTACTTGAAGCAGTAAATTCTTCTGCCACAACCGCATTGGCACCTTTAGGGATTTTAGCACCGGTCAGAATTCGAACAGCGGTTCCAGTCTTAACACTTTGCTTGCACTGGTTTCCGGCAGTCGCCATACCATTGATCTTGAGTTGAACCGGATTTTCAGAAGTGGCGTGAGCAATATCGCTTGATCTGATGGCATACCCATCTTTCATGGATGCGTTCACAGAGGGTGAATTCACCAACGCATTAAGATTCCCGGCAATCACCCTGTCGTCATATTCGGTCAAAGACACAGTTTCACTTTTCAGTGGTGTAATATTTGATAGTATAAGCTGAATTGCTTCCTGATAGCCGATCAAGCTCGTTTTCATTGTTTTGGTCTCCAATTTGATATATCGTTATCATCAAAAGGGATTACCTGGTCCGGTCTGACTTCGCTTACCTTGTATGAAAGTTTTTTATTTTTACTTGCCGGACTTGGATGGGAGGTGGAATGAGGCATTTTTCTTTTGGAAATGCTGTGTGTTTTCTGTTTTTTTCGCCGTTTGTCATAATAACAAGATCGCTGACATATTCCTTTAGCTGCTCTGCCTGGGCACTCATCTCTTCGGATGCAGAGGCGGATTCTTCGGCATTGGCTGCATTCTGCTGGACAATTTTGTCCATTTCCGCAATGGAGGTATTCACCTGTTCAATACCATTGGCCTGCTCATCAGATGCCCCTGAAATTTCATCAACAAGTTCTCCGATTTTCATGGAAATGTCTACATTTGCCTTAAATGCTTCCTGGGTTCTCTTTGTGAGTTCATTGCCTTTTTTAACTGCTTTAACCGTCCCGTCAATTAATTCAGATGTGTTTTTTGCAGCTTCTGCAGCCCTCATGGCAAGATTTCTCACTTCATCTGCAACAACGGCAAAGCCTGCACCGGCTTCTCCTGCCCGGGCAGCCTCAACTGCAGCGTTTAACGCAAGTAAATTGGTTTGAAAAGCTATTTCATCAATGGTCTTAATTATATTGCTGGTTTCCTCACTAGACTTTGTGATCTCATTTATAGCGCCAATCATTTCTTCCAGATTTTTATTGGCATTAACCACAATCTGGCCGGCTTCAACCATTTTATTCTGGGCTTCTTTGATGTTTTCAACGTTTTTCTTGGTCATTGAAGACATTTCTTCCATTGATGAAGATGTCTCTTCAATGGAGGCTGCCTGTTGCGAAGCGCCTTCTGCAAGGGACTGGCTTGAAGATGAAACCTGGGTCGAAGCGGAAGAAACCTGGTCCGCCCCTTTCTGCAAACCGTTAATAAGCATATTCAATGGTTTGGTGATGCCCCTGGTGATAAAAAAGGCCAAACCCAAACCGATGATAACGGAGCAGGCTATTATGATGGAAAGAAGCATCCTTAAATTGAATACAAGCCCTGCGGTGGAAATTCCCATGTCATAGGCAGCCTTATCCGCTTCTAATGCTGTTTTAGTGGTAAGGTTGACAATTGCCCTGACATTTTTATCCAGCCAGGATAGAAGCTCTGCCTGCCTTTTCTTGTTTAGTACCCAGACTTCAAACAGTTTCTCCGCTTTTTCCGTATCAGAAAGTATTGCTTCACCCGTTTCAACATTTGCCGAATCTATAGACATGTTGATTACACTATTAGCAATACCAATAAGTTTGCTGATGTTGGAGTTTATTGCCAGGGCCTGTTCATCCTCCTGGTAAATAGTATAAAGGTATTGGTTTTTTATGATCTCATTAAAAAAATTCATACCATCGTTGGCTATTTTGATCATGTCTACCCTTATAATAATATCATCAAGCTCCCGATTTTCAATTGATCGTTCTATTTTCATATTCTGATCCAGAATATAATCAAGCCAATGTTTGGCAACAATGGAAGCGCCGGTTTTCAGGTTTTTTTCGATTTCTTTATTTTTCAGGGCCAGGGATGTGTATTCTTCACTGATCTTTGAATACTCCCCCAGCATCTTTTTAATATCATTAACTGACTTTAATATGTCCTTATGATTTAAAGCCGTGGCAATGGGCTCAAGTTTATCAAGGCCTTTTTTTATCTCTTCGCGCTGGCTGATCCATTCTTTTTTACTTTGTTTGTCTTGTTTTAGATCAAATTCATAGGACAGAATATGGGTATGCCAAGTGGCCCGCTCAGTCTCAATCACAGCAGATGTTTCAGGAATTCCCTGTGTTGCCAGACGGTTAACAATATCGCCGATTTTACTGATATTGTACACACCTGTAACACCAATTATAACTGACAAAAGAATGCCGATAAAAAAACCGCCTACAATTTTTGTTCCGATTTTCATATTTTTAAACATTTTTACCCTCTTATTTGCCGAATCCGCATAACGGATATCGGCAATGCTCGCAACTGGAGCAGAATCCGCCATGTCCCATGGCTGTGATGTCGGATCTTTCTACTGTTTCACCGGCAAGAAGCCGGGGCACGATCAGATCAAATATGCTGGCCTTGTGATACATGACACATCCGGGCAGACCCACCACGGGCACATCTCCGATATAGGCCAGAAGGAACATGGCTCCGGGCAGGACAGGCGCACCATAGCTTATGATCCGTCCGCCGGCGGCTTTTATGGATGCCGGGGTCAGATCGTCCGGATCCACGGACATCCCGCCGGTCACCGCTATCATCTCTGCACCTTCGTCCAGAAGTTCATGAACGGCCGCAACAGTCATTTCAATATCATCGGGAACAAATATCTGCCGGGATACGACGCTTCCCAGCGCATCAAATTTTTTCCGGACCACGGGACCGAAACCATCTTTGATAAGGCCTTTGTACACCTCGTTTCCCGTGGTGACCATGCCGACTCTCAACCGGGCAAAAGGCTTGATTTCAATTACTGGAAATGCGGCCCTGCAGATCTGTTCCACAGCCTCAACCTTCGCCTCATCAGTGGAAAGGGGGATGATCCTTGTCCCTGCAAGGGAAGTCCCCGCAGCCACCTGGTGATTTGATTGAAGGGTCGCGAACATGATATCCTGGATATCGTTCATCCTGTTTACCGCATCAATATTGACTTTCAACAGGCCGTCTGTCTTTGCGGTAAACGATACTTTTCCCTCGTAGGGTTCTGAAAGTGTCAACCCGTTCCCCGCAGCAGCCCGCGCAATACGCTGTGCCGCATCATTTTCATGAACACTGCCGTCAAAGCTTTGGACATAGATATGTTCCTTTCCCAACTCCAGGAGCCTGGGAATATCCTCCTCCCTGATGACATGTCCCTTTTTAAACGCTCTGCCTTTAAACAGGTCCGGAACAATTCTCGTGATGTCGTGGCATAGCACCATTCCTATGGATTCTTCTACGGTGACGCTTTGCATAACCTGATTCCTTCTTTTCCCTCAGGTCGTACCCCCGTCGGGTTACGGCTTGAGTATTAACATTAATGACCTCGCTTTAAAAAATTACCAAAACGATCAATCAGAAAGGCAGATTACCGTCATTCCAAGGAATACAGCAATCGCCCCTGCAAGGCTTTATCCCTGAGTTAATTGTATTTTATTGATTGGGTATTCTTGCATGATGTAAATGATGCAGAACCGCCTCAAGCACGCCCCCGGCAACAGCCCGGGCCTTATCCGAGAAGCTGTAACAATACTCCTTTTTGCATCTTGGATCAACATCCCCTATTTTCAACCCTTTTTTAACGCTTGCGCCTTGCATGATCAATCCTCTCAGCATTCCATCAAAAGGAGCTTTAACCGGCTCGTTGTTAACAGAACAGATGACGCAACCTTTATTTATAAAATCTCCTATTTCCCGTTTATGCATTACAGTTCCCTGGCAAGGAGCCCTTAGAACCCTCTCTTTGCCATAGCCGTTGACACTCTCGGGAATACCTGTATTGGCGATGGCCTGGCCATTGTAGATTATCCTGCCCAGGAAATGGCCTCGTTTGGTTTCTATAACGGCATCGACATCCTCTTTTGCTTTAAATCCTGGACCAAGGGCCAGGGTAAGGGGCGCCATTTGAATGTTCATGCCCCTGTTTTTTTTTGACATGGTTGAATCAATAACGGCATAGGGTTTCAAGCGCTCAATGATATCTAATTGAGGATCAATAAAAACAGGAATATCGCCATGGGATATGGCTGGAATAATATCATCCTGGGTTTTAACAAGAACAGCCTTTACGCCTTCAACTATGGATTCACCTTCTATCACCGCCTGGGCATAAGAAACGGTTCTTCTGACCACCAGAGGATTTTCAACCTCTGAAATAACAACTCTGAAGCCGCACCTGTAAAGTTTGTGTGCAACTGCAGAACCCAAGTCTCCACCACCACGCATGAGTATAAGTTTACGGTCCATTGGTTCTCCATTAAAATAATCTTGGTGAGCCTGTTCATCCCATCCAAATCCTGTTGACAGAATGAACAGGGACTAATCCTTCTTTTTAAGCCACCTTTCTTTATTTTAAATTCGGGATATCATTGTCCTCGCAACCATATCCGAATGGAAGGATGGTATCGGAATCAATGCCGAATTCCTTAATAGCTTTCAGTATTTTTTCCGCCGTAATGGGTGCGCCGGTGAACTGGATGCCGATGGCATTATAAACTGCGTTTGCAGTCGCACCTGTAGGAGCTACAAGTCCGGATTCGCCGCAACTTTTTGCGCCGTATGGCCCTATAGGATCAGGTTCTTCAACCAGTATGGATTTGCAGACAGGCATATCTGAAGGTCCGAACATTTTATAATCAGTGAAATTATTATTCACGCAAAGCCCTTTTTCATTATAATAGGTCTCTTCAGTAAGAACCATTCCAAGGCCCTGGTGTACACCGCCTTCCAGTTGGCCTTCAACCGATGGCGGATGGATGGCCTTGCCTATATCATGAGAACTTACAACTTCAATCACTGCCACTTCGCCTGTTTGCGTGTCCACTTCAACTTCAACAAAACACGCTGCAAACGGGGGAGAATTATGTTCGGCATAATGGCTTGAATATCCCTGGATTTGTCCCGGGGTACCTATTCTTTGACCTGTAGCACCGTCAAGAAAAGCGTTAACACCTTCATAGCATATTTGCTCCACTGAGATGAAGGTATTCGGATCTTTCTTAACACAGACCTTTTGATCAATTATTTCAAGAGCCTCCTTATCAGTTTCAAGGCTGATGGCTGCCTTTTCAAGGATTTGATCTTTTGCATCATTACACGCCTTTAGTACGGCAAGGCCTGCCACATAAATAGTACGGCTGGCATGGGCGCCGATATCATAGCCTGCAGCATCCGAGTCTCCAACCTTCATATGTACCTTCTCTAAGTCAAACCCCAGTGTTTCTGCTGCGATTTGCTGTAAGGCTGTGTGGGCACCTGTGCCCAGGTCAGATGCCGATGTTATGATTTCTGCGGAAGCATCTTCATTAAGCTTAACAGTACATGTGGTGTGTTCATGGAGAAACGGAAAGGCACCGCTTGTATGGTTCATGACTGCAACCCCGATCCCTCTTCTTTTTGTCCCGGTCTGTGTCTTGTATTTATTGCGTTTTTCGAACCAGCCAAACGATTCAGCACCCTGGTCGAGACAGGCATCAAGGGCACAAGAAGAATAGGGAACCCCAAGCATCCATCCGTCATCACCGGTGGTTTTATGCCATTCTCGCCTCCATTCCACAGGATCAATATCCAGTTTTTTCAAGGCCCGGTCAATGATCTGTTCCAAAACAAAATTAGTCTGGGGATTTCCATACCCCCTGAATGCACCGCAGTTCATCTGGTTGGTATAGTATCGCTGGCATTTGAAATTACAGGCCGCAAATTTGTACATTCCGATCATCCAGGTTCCGGCCACGGCAGGCGCTCCGGAAGAATGGCTGTAATACCCGCCCCCATTGGTTAAAAAATTTGCCGTGCAGGCAATTGGAGTGCCATCATTTTTCAGTCCGATCTTAATTGAGTATTCTCCCGGATGGCGGCTTTCGGACATTAGCCAGTCTTCTTCCCTTAAGGCAGAGACCTTAACATACTTTCCGGGCACACTCATTGCCATGGCACAGGCCTCAGGTTCCATGATCATCCCCAGCTTCACCCCAAAAGCACCGCCAATAATGGTCTGATTAACCTTAACCTTATTCATTGGAAGTTCAAACAGGTCTGAAATCTTTTTTTGGACCGGCTTGGGCATCTGGGTGGAGGACCAGCAGTTCATTCTGCCTTCATCGTCATAAAGTGAAATATAGGTGTGGTTTTCCATCTGGCATTGCTTTACCTTTGGTACATAAAAAGTATCTTCAACCACCAGATCGGCCTCTTTCATCAATTCTTCCGCATCGCCCCAGCCATAAGTATTGCCGGGAAAAACCTGTTCAGGCAGCTCAAATGCCAAGTTGCCCGGTTTTTGGGAATCAATCTGAAAAGCTTCCTCATTTTTTGCCTGTGTTGCCGTGTGATAAACAGGAAGTTCTTCATATTCAACCTTGATCAGTTTTGCCGCAGCTTCCGCAAGCTCTTCGGTTCTTGCGATGATTCCGCAAATGGCATCCCCCTGGTGTCTCACATGGTTTGTAAATATGTTTTGATCATCAAGATCACCTACAAGCTCAGCAAAGTTTTTCGGGTAAAAGAGATCAATCACCCAGTTTGAATATTTCTTTTGCGTCACATCATCCGGACCGAGAATCTTCACAACCCCGGGAACTTTTTGCGCTTCAGATATATCAAGATTTAACACCCTGGCATGGGCATACTTCATACACCGAACAACTTTTCCATACAGCATTCCCGGGAATTTAAGATCACCCGCATAAGCCGCCCGGCCCGTCACTTTTGCTTTTGCATCAATTTTTGGAATTCGTTTGCCTATAATAGAAGCCATGGGAAATCCTCCTTTTACTTGTCCATTTGTTTGCTGGCATATTGAACAGCATCAATGATTTTCACATAGCCTGTGCAGCGACAAATATTTCCTTCCAGATGACTTCTGATTTCAGCCTCTGTGGGGTTTGAGTTTTTTGCCAGCAAAGCCGTGGATTTCATAATCATGCCTGGTGTGCAGAATCCGCATTGAACCGCATTTTTTTCAACAAAAGCCTCTTGGACAGGATGCAAAACACCATCCTCCTCAAGGCCTTCGATGGTGGTTATATTTTTTTTGTGCATAACCGCAGCCAGTGTCAGGCAGGATAGAATAGGTTTATCGTCCATAAGGACTGTACAGGAACCGCACTCTCCTGTTCCGCAACCATATTTTGTTCCCATAAGCTCCAAATCATCCCTGAGTACCTGGAGAAGAGTTCTGTTCACAGGAATGGTCATGCTGTATTGTTCTTTATTGACAAAAAGCGTAATATCACATGTTTTCATTTCATACATCCCTTTTTCTTGAGTTTAACTCAAAATTTCTTTAATGACTTTTTTCATTAAAACACCTGAAACGCTGCGCCTGTATTCTGCAGAGGAACGAACATCATCAATGGGATTTATCTCTGTTGGGGCAAGTTCAACAATCCTTTCAAGGATGTCGTCATTAATTTCATGCCCTTCCAACAAGGCTTCACATTTTTTGAGGCGGATATGGGTCGGGCCAACGGCCCCCATTGCCAGGCGGGCCTTGGAGCAGATGTTTTTTTCCATTGTAATGGCAGCTGCCGCATTTATTTTTGCCAGATCTTTTTTAGTTCTGGTTAAAGCAGAGAAAGAAGATTTACTGTTTTTCGAGGGATGGATAACAACTTCTACTGCAAATTCATCAGTTTTCTTTTCCGTTTCACGATAATTAATCCAGAAATCGTCAATATTAACCTGACGACTGCCATCAGGACCATGCAGGACAACATATCCTCCTAATGCAAGGATCGCACATGCACAATCCCCTGCCGGAGAGGCATTTAAAATATTTCCAACAACAGTGGCAACATTACGTGTCTGCTCCGTTCCATTTTCATAGGCTGATTTATGGAGAGCCGGATAGTTGTCTTTAACATCCTGGGATTCAAGCACCTGATTTAAGGTTGCCATCGCTCCGATGGTCAATCCCTTATCTTCATCATATATAACATGGTCAAGCCCCGGCACATTGGAAAGGCTGACAACATACTCCGGGGAAAACCCGGATTTCATACGAACCATCAAGTCGGTTCCGCCTGCCATAACGGCAGCGTTATTGCCATGCTTGCCAAGACAATCAACAACCTGCTCGATACTTTCCGGCATGAACAATTCAAATTTTGGTAAAATTCTGCTACTCACTGTTTTTGCCTCCTGTTAAATTAAGTTATTTAAAAATGGCTTATGGAACAATATCTTTCAAGCATAACTAATCCAATGCAGTCATCTGTTGGTTAGTCCTTCATGTTTACCAGTATTTTCCTGGTATTCTTCCGTAGAAGGCAGATCTTCATTCTCAGTTAATAGCCCCCGCTTTTCAAAATCGTTGCTCACATAATCCAAACCCAGTTCATGTAAAGATTCTTTGGTGGGAATCCTTTTGAGGTGTTTTATTTAAGCTTGTTTTTAATTTTGGTTTTCCATCATATGGGTGTCTAAAACAGTGTTCTTGTTTACCGGGGCCCAATCCATATCTCCCATTGATATTTCATGGGGATCTGAAAAATAGACCTTTTCCGTGCATGGTCGGCAGACAGGCATATTGTCAATCATTACCTCGCGATGATCCCTTACCACCTGGCCGCACCGGCTGCATATGGTTTTACTGCGGGTCGGGCCGGGCATGTCGTAATCTTTAAGAAAGGTATTTACCTCCTGAACCCTGAACAGAACATAGTCCGGCATGCGCTTGTACGCCGCAAGTTGCTGGGCTGCTTTTCCTTCAATTTCCGGCGCATAAAATTGTGCAAGATCTCTTGATTCTTCTGTGGATATGATCCGGAAGGCTTTCTGGGTTTCAAGGTTGAGAAATGTGGCTGCCATAATTCCGTAATTCATAAATTTCAAACTCCGCCTGCCCAGCTTTACGCCTGTTACATGGGCCACGGCATCCCCTGCGCACCGATCCATTTCAAGGTAGACAATGAGCTTTTTTATTTGAGTATGGGACCGGGGATCATCCAGCCCAATCAGGCGACACCCGAGTATGGCCATGCGAACGCCGATCACCTGACCTGAACATAAATGTCCATGTATTATGGCCGATTCATTTAAAAGGGTTTCAAAATTTTTTCGAAGAGACATCTACTTTCTCCTAATATTTAAACCTCAATATTTTTATCCGCTTATCAGCAAAAATTGTTTTTGTCCGGATACCTATAGAACAAACCACCTGGCGGCTCTTCGAAAAATTCTCGAAGAGCCGCCCAAGGCAGATCTCTTTCAAGTTAACTGTATCCTGTTAAACCATGGAATGAGTAAGCGGCGGAGAATATAGAGCCGATTTAAACAATACCATCTTAAGTCCAAAATCTCCGATCAACTCCATGACAGCCACAAGGAGCAGCACAAAAACCGATATGGAACCGGTTAATGCCAAAAGTCCTGCACCGATAATACCTACCAGCACAACGTACCCCAAGAACCATTTTGCATATTCTCCAAAAAGTAATTGCAGAATGGTTGCCATGCCGGTGCTGCTTTGATACGCTGCACCATGAAGCATGCTTACAATGCTTACAGCGGTAATTCCAATGAGAATCAACTCAATTGTTTTCAGCATTTGCAATGCACTGGGATCAAGGGAGTTGCCACCAAAAAGGATCGTCACGGTTACCCCGCCCATAAGTCCATACACAAGACATATCACCGGCATTAAACCGCTATTCCAAAGCGGAATGGAAGGAGAATGGGACAACACATATCCCAGATAAATCATCACGATAAAACAACCCAGCATGGCCAGAAAGAACACAAGGCCTCCTGCAAAAGAGCCGAAAACAGCCCATTTCAGATTTATCATATGAAAGAATCCAAACCCCGTGAAAAGAATCGCGCCCAGAACACCTCGGCTGATCCAAGCAGTGCGCAGATTTGTAATGGCTCGCCAGAACCTTTTCGGTTGTCCTAAATGCATGAAAAGCGCTGTTGGTTTAAAAAAAGTGGTGAGAATCCAACCAAAAATCAGACCCGGCATGTAATCATAAAATGCCGAAACAAAGAAAGTTCCTGCTCCCACATCACCAAAGAAAAATGCGAGGGCTATTTTCCAACCCCATGCGTTCTGCTTTCTATATCCTACTCTAAAATCGTCCCCCACGATATCATACGTTCTTGAACTCATAATTTTCTCCTGCTTAGTTTCCCTGTTAATCCACATAAAAAACTTTTGGTTTGGTATTCAGCTCTGACAACGCTTGATAACCCTTTCTGGCCTGAATCAGCTTGCGCGGTTTACTTTCAGGGTCATTAAGATCACCAAAAATCCGTGCCTCTGTCGGGCATGTAACAACGCAGGCCGGATCAAGCCCCTGGTTCACCCTTTCATGGCAGAAGGTGCATTTTACAGCCGTACCAACGGTAAATCGTGTATAACCCTGAACTTCAAAAGGCGTAATTTCCCCGGCGGTATAGAGTCCTTTTTCAAACGGTTCTTTAGCAAGTTTCGCTCTTTTTTTATACGGGCAAGCCGTTATACAGGCACCGCACCCTATGCATTTATTATCGTCCACCAGCACGATTCCGTCATCTGTAATATAGGTTGCCCCGGTGGGACATACCCTGGCGCAAGGGGCGTCTTCACAATGGTTGCAGGTGGTGGGAATATAGGCCCGTGTCACGTTGGGATATGTGCCTATCTCTTCACTCAGGGTTTCCGTCCAATTGATGCCGGCTGGAACACTGTTCTCCTGTTTACAGGCTACTGTACAGGCATTACATCCAATGCATCGTTTTAAATCCAATACCATTCCCCATTTTACAGTCATATGTCACCTCCTTCATTTTTCATAACGATATTTTGAAAATTCACTTTCAACGACTTGTCCATCATTGGGATTCTTCCTGAAAAACTCCACCTTTACCTTTGCGGCCGCTTCCATTTGTCCGCTGCATGCGCATGTGTTTTCAAGGTTTGCCGGAAGAAGTTTGTTAAAATGTCCGCCACCGGCTTTTACCACGGCATGGTAGCCGGTCCATCGTGTCAATGCGTTGGAAACAGCAATTGTTTCATGGTGAACCCCTTCTGTTAATCTGGCAAGCCCCATAATGGTGCCATAAGGAGAGGTGACCTTCATCAGATCCCCATTGCCGATCCCCCGCTTTTCAGCGGTTTTGGTGTTGATCAAAATTCCCATGTGAACAGGATCTTTGCGCACAATATCAGAAATCCATGGGATACTTAGACTTTCGCCGAAATTTATCTGGACGTCTTTAAAACTGATGGCATACATATCAAATTCAGCTGCTTCTTTGTGAATGGGATCCAAAACATCAGTTGGAACTCCCTGGTAATCATCCCATTGCCAGATATCGTAAAAGGGAACCTTTGCTTTTTTCATTTTTTCCTGAAGCTGTTTCTTTTCTTTAAGAACATCTTCAAGATAAAAATGAATTCTCTGACCTTCCCATGGACGGTAGAATTTATCCGGCTGTCTCTTTGTGACTGCATGACCTTTTTGTTTAAACCACTCAAGGTCTTTGTTGTCCCACAATTTGCCTTTTCTTTCAGCAATATCCTTATCCGAATATTTCACCCCGGGCTTGAGCATAAGTTCAGGTTTTTCAAAAAACATATTTGCAAAATTTTGAACTTCATTCCATTGATCAAGGATGCCGACTCTTTCTGAAATTTCGTTGAAAATTTCCTCTTCACTCTTTACATCATACAGCGGTTTGATAATCGGCTGTGTCAGACAAGGTCCTTCCGTAACGGTCGGTTCGATCATCGTCATGTTCCAGCGTTCAAGGTTATCAAGGGTTGGAAGAACCACATCCGCCCACACAGTACTTTCATTGAGCAGAATATCTATGGCAACTATAAACCGCATGCTTCGCATGATCGCAAAATATTTATCCTGGGGCCCGTTCATGTTCCACAATGGGTTGGAATGACAAATCAGCATAGTGTCCGGTTGAAAATCCATTCCCCATTTTTTAGGGTCAAAAAAAGTTTCAGCGATCAGATGGCCGGTATGAACTCCAACGGGGAAATAATCCATTAAATGTGCGGTATTTGGCGGATAGGCAAAGGGCACTCCAGGACCAAGCTGATGGGGAGTGGTTTTGATCTGTCCGCCTTCTCCTTCCCAGATATGTCCTCTGTCAATCATAACATCATCCAGAGTAAAACCAACATGGCCACCGGGTGCATCAATGCTTCCCACCAGAAAATTCACCAGTTTATATGCATGGTTGCTCATGGTTCCGCTTTTATGTCCCTGGGCTCCCCTATAATAATTATAACCGGCAGGTCTCAGCGGCAGTTCTTTTCCATCAATCTCTATTTTAGACCCGATAGAGGCTGCTTTGGCAAATTCCCTTGCGATGCGCTGGATATCCTTTGCCGGAATCGTGGTGATCTGAGAGACCTCGTCCGGGGTGCAGTTCTTTATATGATTCTTAAATATCTGAAAGGCAGGAGATGCTTTTACGCCCTCAACCTCGTATTCTCCTTCAAGGGCATAGTCTTTAATGGTTTTATCATCATAAGTTTTTGCTTTATTTTCAACGGAATCCCACACATATGGTTTTTTATCTTTATTCCTTACAAAAAAGCCGTCCGGTCCCACCAGATAAACCGCATTGGTGTCTTTTTTTAAAAATTTGGCATCATAGAGGTTTTCAGAAATCATCACATAACACAGGCCCAGTGCAAAATGCCTGTCTGTTGCCGGCCTGATGGGAATCCACTCATCTGATTTTGCAGCGGATGTGGATAGTCTCGGGTCTACGGAGACCAGTTTCATGCCCCTGGCACGGGCTCTGGCCATATGGCGTGCCGCACCTGCCACATGGAGATGGGAAGAAAAACCGTCGCAACCACCGTTATTGATCCAGTAATTGCAATAATCAGAGTCATTCCCTGCGGCAAAGGTAGAGTGGATAAAACCGTTCATGGGATGATAACCGCCACCACATAAGGTTCCCACAACCGAAAAATAATTGTTATTTCCGCCAAAGGCAGCAGGCCATCCCCACAAATAAAGTTTGTGAAAATCATTAATTGCCGGCAGCAATTTTCTGGGATCATCATCAAAGGTTTTCTTCAGCTCCTTGCCGACAATATCCAAGGCTTCGTCCCATGAAATAGGTACCCATCCAGGATCATCATCCGGACCTTTTCTCGGATTGGTTCGTTTCATAGGGGTTTTAATGCGTTGAGGATCATAAAGCCTCATAAGCGCAGAATTGCCTTTTGGACAAAGTCCGCATTCATTGCTCGGGTTTGTTGGATTTCCCTCAATCTTGTTCACCACGCCGTCATCGGTGACATGAACTCTTATGCTGCATGAGTGAAGGCACATTTTACAGGTTGAATTAATCCATTTGCCGGGTTTTACAGAATTCTGTACAGCGTTTTCATACATCTCCCGTTTCCTTTTTTTTATGAGTTTGATATATTTTTAAGCATCTCGATTCTTCTGTCTCTATTCTGTTCAATAAATTCAAGCTGGGCTTCATCAAGATGCTTGTATTTACCAATCAGAAAAAGATAATCTTTTATCGAAACCGGATCATCCACAGGGTGAGTAAACTCAAGTTTTTTTGTTGCATTTGTATATTCCCATAAAGGCACAATATTGGATTCGACTGCCTTTCTTCCAACCTCAATGAGTTTTTCCGGCGGAAACCGCCAACCCGTTGGACATGGAGAAAACACATGCAGATATGCCATTCCTTTTTTTGAGGCCTCATAGGCCTTGTCCAGCTTCTCGTAATAATCATCCATAAAAGATGTCGAAGCCGTTGCAACATACTCGCAATTATGCATCATCATAATGATAGGAAGATATTTGGCATCGCGGGTTTTGCCTTTTAACGCAGATCCGACCGGCGTAGTGGTTGTCCATGCGCCATAAGGTGTTGTGCTTGATCTTTGCACACCGGTATTCATGTAGCCTTCATTATCGATACAGATATAAATCATCTGTTCACCGCGTTCCGCAGCACCGGACAGAGACTGGAAACCGACATCTGCGGTTCCGCCGTCTCCGGCAAAGGCCATCATGGTTATATCCCGTCCTATTCTGTTATAATATCTTTTTATCCCCGCAAGCATTGAGGATGTATTGGTCAGCAGAGGATGAAAGGACGGCACCTTTGTGGCCGTAACCCCATTAACACCGACAGCCCCGACTCCGGCAGTACATCCGGGAGGAATGGCAAGTATGGTGTTTGAACCGACTTTTCTTAAGGTATGCCTGAAAACAAGCTCTGTATTACACCCTAGACAAGATGAAATGCCAGGGGCAACAAGATCTTCTTTATCGCCCCAGGATTTGAACATTTCATTGTTTTTAAGAAATTTCAATGCGCCTTTTTCACATGCCTTTGTGCATGCAGGATCTCCGCCACAAAGATCGCATTTCATGACCCTTTTTGTAATGGCATTGATCGTAATGCCTGCATAAGCACAGCTGAGCGTGCAGATTTTACAGCCGATACAAGAGTCATTGCAAGAAATAACACCTGTATCCGGGTCTTTGGAAAGCGCTCCCACAGGACAATTCTGAACACATTCAGGTTCAGCACACTGGCGGCACAAGGCCAGTCCAAATTTTTTATTTTCATCTTTTGCAAGCTGAATGCGTGAATTTTCAATGGACCCCTCTTCATCATAGATCAAAGCGCAGGCATTCACACAGTCATCACATCCGTCACATTTATCCGGATCAAAAGCTATGGTTGAGTAACTTTTCCCCAAAACCGTATCTCCTTTTTATTAAATTGTTTAAAACAATTCCCTCATCACTTGTCTTCCGGTTTCAAGGGGAGTTTTTATAAAGTCTTCTTTTTTTGTGGAAAGGTCTGTTTTACGCAGGATTAATTCCTTTAAAATGCCAGGATCAAGCCGCCTGTTAATGGCGGAAACCCCTGTTAAAACAGGTCCGTCAAAAAC
Organism: Desulfobacula toluolica Tol2; assembly: GCF_000307105.1. Classification (NCBI taxonomy): domain Bacteria; kingdom Pseudomonadati; phylum Thermodesulfobacteriota; class Desulfobacteria; order Desulfobacterales; family Desulfobacteraceae; genus Desulfobacula; species Desulfobacula toluolica. Next base: position 4,919,229 of record NC_018645.1, on the reverse strand, counting down.
AAATTTGCAAAAACTCTTTTTTTCCGGATCAGTTTGTATTTCAAATTCTAATTTGCTGTCAGGAAATGTGTCTGCCACATTTCCTATGGAAAAAGCAAAATTCCCGAAAAATCCAAAGGTATTCATATTCAAATTTCCAGGATAATCCTTAACATAGGAATCTTGCGACATATCCATACCTGCAATCTTTCCCTGCGCTGTTGCGCAGGGAATTGTTCCGCCGATGGTTTTCATTGGAGAGAAAAAATCGGAGGCACAAGCAACATCACCTGCTGCCCACACATTGGGAACACAAGTACGCATCCTTTCATCCACAACAATCCCATGATCACAGTTAATTCCGGAATCTGCAAGAAAATCGGTATTGGGTTTAATGCCTGCTGCAATGACAAGCATGTCCCCGGAAATCTCATCTCCGTCCGCAAGTGAAAGAACAGTTTGATCGCCACTTTTGTAAACCTTTGATACTTGTTTGCCTGTGAGTATGGTAATGCCCTTTTCAACAAAAGCCTTTCTGATGAGATCAGACGATTCAATATCAAAACTTGCCGGCATAATGTAGTCAAAGGTTTCTACAACGGTTACGCTTAAGCCCGAATTTGCAAGGTTCTCCGCAGCGTGCATGCCGATGAAACCAGCCCCTATGATGAGTGCGGACTTGGCCTGTGCCATCTCTTTTTTTATTTTTTCAGCATCCGCCATTGTGCGGATACAAGAGAACTCAACATCTTCAATTCCGGCAATGTTCGGGACCAAAGCACTTGCACCCGTTGCAACAAGTAATTTTTCATAGTCAATTGTGCCCCCGTTATTCAACCTTACCTGATTGATTTGGGTGTCTATTTGAGTTGCGGAAGCACCGTTTATATAATTAACATCAAGGTCTTTGAAGTAGTTAGATGGTATGATATCCGTCTTCGCCGGTTCTGTTTTACCGGAAATTATATATGGTAAAGCAGTTGGAGAATAAGGCGGTCTTTTTTCCGTTGTCACCAATGTCAGAGCAGCTTCACTGTCGCATCGTCTGATGGCATCAATGGCGGAAAGTCCTGCATGGCTTCCGCCAATAATAAGATAGTTGGTATGCATGATAATCACCTATTCATTTATCCAGATTGTTGATTTCGGCAAATCACCATTTAAAGCCCTTTTCGTTGTCATAATGGTGTCTTTGAAATCGTTGATGGTAATATCGGCTCCTGCCAGACCTCCAATAAAACTGACCGCTGGAATCTTTTTTTCCATTTGATAAAGAATCCCTAAGATTTCCTGATAAACAGGGCCGGAATTCCAACCAAAATTAACAGACCGATCCACAACACCTACGGCCGCAACCTTGGAAACAGCTTTTAATAAAGCTTCCTGGGGAAAGGGACGAAAGGTTTTGATTTTGATAAGACCCACATTCTCTCCTTCAAGGCGCATCTCATCAACAGCATCCTTGCCGGCTCCGGTCATCCCGCCTATGGTGACGATTGCATAATCCGCATCGTCTAATCTGTATTCCTCAACCAAAGGTGCATAATGTCGTCCTGTGAGTTCACCCCATTCTTCATGGACATTCGTGATGACATCAAGGGCATTTTGCATTCCCTTGCAGGACCCTTTCCTGTATCTTACGAAACGCGAAGGCCCCTCACCGCCTGCACCACCTGTCAAAGGATCAATTCCCATGGGTTTTTCAGGATCAAGAGCAGCATGCCAGTTTGTATTTTTTTCGCCAAGAAACCCATCCACCATATCCTGATCCGGCAGTAAAACCTGCTCTACGCCGTAAGATTGATAATTTCCATCATGACATACATTCACCGGCAACATAACATCTCGATTTTCCGCGATCCTGTAAGCCAGGATCATGGTGTCAAGAATTTCCTGGTTTGTTTCGCAATACATTTGAATCCAACCGACTTCTTTTACCGTCATGGCATCCTGTTGCCCTCCCCATACACATTGAGGGGTAATGCCGTCCCGTGTCACAATGGACATAACAATGGGAAGCCTTAAAGGCGGTGTTCGAAAATAAGGCTCAAACATAAAAGCAAGCCCCTGGCCACAGGTAGCCGTATAGGTCCTTGCCCCTGCAAGACATGCTCCCTGGAGAACCGACAAAACACTGTGTTCTCCTTCTACATCCATCAAATCAGCATCAATCACCCCGTCCGCCACAAACTGAGCAATATACTCGGCAAGGGAAGATTGAGGAGTTATAGGATATACTGCGACCATATCAGGTTTGGCTTTGGCAACACCCCATGCAGCCGCTTCATTCCCGTCACAAACTATTTTTTCGGTCATACTTCAGTTTCCTCTTCCATTATGATTGCATTATGGGGGCATTCCTCTGCACAGATTCCGCATCCCTTGCAAATATCAAGATTTGCTTCAAACCATGTTGCTTTTTCAGAAATGCACTGAGTAGGGCAATAAAGCCAGCAGGTGGCACACTTCACACATTTTTCCCGCAGGAGAATGGGGCGCATGGCCCTCCAGTCACCGGTTTTAAGAAACACAAAATGTGTTGCAATGGGACACAAATCATTGGGAATCGTTGAACTGTCAAAGGCGGGGGTGGATTGTTTAATCATGATATCTCCTTTCCTTTAAGTTCAAGCACAGTGGTTCTCTCATACCCTAATTTTACAGCGGTAATATTTTTATTCAGGGCGGCATCCCTGAAAGCAACGGATTCCATGGCTTTATTAATTGAACCCACAGACACAAGCCCGGTGGTTTTTGCAAACACGCCAAGCATTATTGTGTTTGTAATTGGCCTTCCGATGATCTCCATGGCAAGACCGAAGGCATCACATGTGCCGACTTTTGAAAGGGTATCTGGAAATGATAATTCAGATATATCTTTCTTTGTTGCCTGAATAAATATGGCATTATCATTGATGCCTTCAAAAATATCCACGGATTTGGAAAGGGTTGGATCAAGACACACTATGCAATCCGGATTGTAAATATTTGTCACCTGTCTGATTTCCTTGTCTCCGAAACGCAGAAAGGCGGATACCGGCGCACCGCGCCTTTCAAACCCGAATGAGGGAATCGCTTTAACAACATGACCTTCTTCGACGAGGGCTTTTGCCAAAATTTTGGATGCCATCACAGCTCCTTGACCCCCTCGTCCATGAAAACGCATTTCAAACATCACATCTCCTCGTTAACTGCTTCACACAGTCTGTTATTTTGAGATATATCAATCAATTAGTCTTATAGTTCCCGTTTTAAGAATGATCCGCTTCCCGGTTCCACCATGATTTCGTCATTTGAGAAAGCAATCTTCCCGCTTTTTACGACAGTTGTTGGCCATCCTTTAATAGTTTGTCCTTCAAAAAGAGAAAAATCACCGTAAGAAAACAGATTTTTACTCTCAACAGTCTTGGAATTGTCAAGGTCAAGAATAACGATATCAGCATCGCTGCCCACTGCTATGACACCTTTTTGAGGATAAAGGCCAAAAATCTTGGCAGGATTTATGGTTGCTTTTGTGATAATGGTTTCAATATCAATACCCCGGTTGTGGTATCCTTCGTTGATCATTGCAGGAAAATGGGTTTGAAGAATGGGGTAACCGGGCATTGCGCCCAGCATTCCGTTTTCCTCCTGCTTTACTTCCAGGGTCATACTGACATTATCTGTTCCAAGGGAATCGATTGTGTCATTCTTTACGGCATCCCACAGTCCGTCATTATCAGACTTGTCTCTGAGAGGAGGAAGCATTTTGCCCTTTAATCCGAATTCGCCATGTTTGTTCACGGTAAGATAGGCTGACGTTGTTTCACCAAAAACCCTTGCACCCTCGTTTGCTTTTATCTTTGTCAGGCGATCGGCCCCATCCTTGGTGGAGATATGAACAATATACAATCGATTTCCTGCCTTCTCAGCAAGATAACACGCACGGATGATGGCCTCTTCTTCTGCCATATCAGGTCCTGTTTTTGCCCAGTCCACAAGTGTTCCTTCAGGTGTTTGGGCAGATACCTTATCAAAGGCAACATCAATAAGGGACTGATCTTCACAATGAACACATGCGATCGCCTTATCACCAAATTCTGCTACTTTTTTAAATCCCTCATAAATAAATCCATCGCTGACATTTGGGAAAACGCCCTTAACGCCTGCCATGTAGAATTTAAAAGAAGTAATGCCAAATTTCTCGTAATATGACTTCATTTCAGACATCTGCTCTTCTGTAAAAATGGCCAGATGCATAAACAGATCAACGGAAGACTTGGCCTCAATTACATCAATCAGCTCTCCCACCTGACCCAGATAGGACTGATCACCGCCCATGAACACACCACAGGTGGTTACGCCGCCGGCCAGGGCAGCTCTGGTCTCATGCTCACATTCATGGGCAAAATCGTTGAAAATTCCAAGGTGAATATGGGGATCAATCACACCCGGCATGACAATGTTTCCAGCGGCATCCAGAACTTCTTTTGAATCTGAAAGATTATTTTCAAGTGCCACAATTTTTCCATCTTTTATTCCTACTTCAAGATCAAGAAATCCTTTTTCAGGAATAAATACTTTTCCATTCTTTATGATTAAATCCAACATCTATGAACCTCCTTATTTATTTTTTTGTAAAAACATGAACGCAATAAGAAAAAATAACCAAGCTGCTATTTTTCAAATTCCTTCCATTTATAATCAATGAGTTCAGTCAATACCCCGTTCATTTTTTTCGGATGAATAAAGGAGAATTCACAGTCACGAAATGGCCTTGCGCCACCAATAAACGGATAATCTTTTTCTTTAAGTTCAGCCATGGATTCTCTAGTGTTATCAACATTAAAACTTATGAGCATTACCCCTTCGCCCCTTTTTTCGATAAATTTGGCCACGTCTCCATCCGGTGTTGTGGACTCCATAAGTTCAAAACCAACTTCACCGACCCAGTATCGTGCAACTTTAATTTTTTCCGGCTCATCAATATATTCATCGTCTGGTTTTGTTTTTCCAAGAACCGGTTCCCACACCTTGCGTGCTTCATCAAGATTTTTAACTGCTATACATATGTGATCAATTTTATTTGTTTCCAATTTGCCTCCTCAGATCTAAGTTGGTTTTCATATTTTTCTCAAATGACATGTGTCTTGGCTTTACTCTTACAAGTAGTATGCCAAAGTGATTGTTTGTGATGTAAGCGCCTTATATTTTAAGTTATTTTTAAGAATAGCGATAAAATATAACTACAATCAGAACACAAAGCTCCTGAAAAACAGGAGTCTTGTATTCTGATTATTAAATTTTTTACTCCTGAAAAACAGGAGCGATTTTAAAAAAGATCCAAAACAGTATTTGGGAGAGAATAAAAAGGGGGGGTATTTCCGATTATTTAAAATCGGAAAGAGAGACACCATGCTTTTGCATTAAAAAATAATGTTTTTTGCCTGAGTTCAAGAGCTGTTCACTAAATCATTTGTATAAAGTTGCCGCTTCAAAAAAATGGCGGGCATTCAGTTTCCCTGCAAAAGTAACAAAATGCCCGCACTTGAATCAAATCATGATAATGTTTATCTCGAAGGATATGCCATCTTCAGGCTATCTACCTTGAAATAGTCCGGCGTCAGACCTGTGTTGAACTTGGGATCGGTCACAGCGTATCCGGTGCTGTGAATTTTCTGCATATCAACGTGGTTCATGACCACTGCAACGAAGATGCCGTTTTTATTCGGTGCATACTGGAACTGGGAGAAAAGATATAATTTCCCTTCCTTATCGTACCACTCCCCGTAATAGGGCACCCAGGTTTTGGAATCCGTATAAAGTATGACTTTGGAAAAGGGAAAGTCTGGATCCTTTGGCGTCAATTCATTTATATACACTTGTACTTTCTGGTAGTAATCATTGGGGCCTGACAGATGCTTGCCATGAATCCAGGAACCTTTGGGATCACCGTTATGTACGAACAGCATCTCTTTTTTGCCCATCAGCTTGCAATTATATTTGCTGGGGTTGCCGTTGAAGACATCAAAGTTTTCCCACATAAGATCCTGGCCTCCTGGAAGCCGGTCGGTTCTCTGAGCCGCTGAGAGGCGGCGTACGCGCCGAAGTGCCGGCAAATACAGCCAAAATGAATCGTCCATTTCCGGGTCATCGTACTGGGTGATCACCGACAAAGTTCCCCGCATTTCATAGGGATGAGCATTGGCGTACGCATCAATGCGCCGTTCATTATTGGGGCTTTTATACAGGGGTTTTGGCGATTTTTCCAGCCTGCCGTCAAAATACATAAGGTTGCCGTCGGAAGTCTGGTATCTGACCTGACCGCCGCGGTTGGTAATGATAGTTACAGCCGAGAGTATCCGGTCATCCTCCCTGAAATGTTGTTTAAAGTTCCATAACGCCTCAATCCCATCCTTAGGCTCGGGAAAAGGGACTCCCGCTGTGTAATTTATAAGCCATCCTTTGTCAATCTTGGCAGTATCCTTGTATTCTTTTGTGGCTTTTACAAAACGGTCCCATAGATAACCTTTATTTTCTCTATAAGCTGTAACATTGATCCGCCTTGGACCCCATATATCCGGATTTTTCAAAATTATGTACATGGACGGAGGTATCATATCCTTGATTTTATCTACATCCTCGGCTTCCCATCCATAGGCTTCAATCACATCCTGGTTAAACAGTTCTTCATCATACTTCATGTTCCCAGGTTTCCATTCCGAGTAGGTATCCTTCCAGGGATAGTGCCATCCTGCCCCTTCCATAGGTTCCCTCATACCAGCGTTGGCAAAAGAAATAAATCCCAGCGTTACAATGAAACAGCCCAAAAAGATAAACCCTTTCTTCATAATCATTACCTCCAAAATAAAATTTGTCTTGTTAAAAGCAAAAAAAATACTGAAAAATCAGCACTTATCATCACTAAAAGCTCCATTTAGCCTTTAGGTACACCTGATCGTTACGCTTAACAGGACCAAAATATAGCCCAGCCTGGTTGTCGTTTCCCCATATTTTGAGAATTCCAGCTGTAACGCTGAAAGTAAAGGTGGGCTTGTATGTAATATTACCGTCAAAAAAACCGCTGCCTGAAGTAAAAAAATGTACTCCGAGTAATTCAGGAATAATTTTTCCTTCATAATACTCGGTATTGATCAAAAGGGAACCGATCGTCTGCCAGGTTTCAGCATCATTATCTCCCAAAAAAGTGAGATATTTGTCCGAATCCAGATCCAATATCCATTTGTTGAACCACTGACCGCTGAAATAAAAGGACTTGGTTCGGTTGAGAGAGGGGATCATTACATTTTTATCAAAACCCAACATGATGGCAAAGGTATCGCTTTCTGCATATTCAGTGACAGGTGCAAAGCCTTTGCCGTCATTTGACCCAAGGTTGGTACCATAAGGCTGGTCGATTACATAGGCTGCTTCTCCACGAAACACCGTTTCAAGAGCTGAGCAATACATATTAAAAGTTCCGCCGATATTTATAATATTGGGGTATTCATACTTGAATGGATAATTTGCAGGATCCAGAGCTGCACCGGGATCCAGAGTGGCTACTCCGATCTGATCCCTCTGATAATAGCCGAAAAGTGTAGTGTCCCACTGACCAAATTTCCCTTTGATTCTAAGACCGCCCTGTCCGTTACCCAGGTCGTTGTCCGGCAGATCGTCTTGCATTTGATTAAAAATGGTAGTACCTACAACATCGGGCAAACCAAAACCGCCGCTGTAAAGGGACCAGTTGCCACCCGGAGCCGCATACTGATGGGGTCTGAAGTCCGCCGGCACCCATACCACCTCAAAACCGAGATTGTGCTTGGACTGTGGTACATTATACACCACATCAAGCATGTGCAGGGGAACACGAATTTCTTCCCATGCTGGAAATGACCAGTTCCAGCTCAAATCCAGAGGATTTATAACGTCTGCGAGCCGCATGGCGTCCGCCTCACCCCAGGCAATCTGCTGTCTGCCCGCCTTGATGATGAAATTTCCTGCCATTTTGGTTAGATAGTATTCCCGGAAATCCCAGTCCTGCTCCATATCTTTAGTATGGGGGCCAGGCTGTGTTGTTAGGTCTTTTGGATACTGATTAACGTCGTCATCAAGACCGTAAACCCCCTCATGCCATCCTCTGGCAATTGCATTGAACCGCAATTCATCGCTAAATTTTGCTGAAAAATCAAGAAATAATTCAGTTCTAGCCGTGGACAAATCCCCTTTCTCATTCCCGGACGCTAATGGTCCGGAATTGGTCGGATTGATGCTGTCTTCCATACGCACACCAATAGTGTGGCGTATATAGCCGCCAAGCTGATAATTACCTTCGGAATCGATCGTAACTGCACCAATATTGGACACGACCGTCAATGAGACAATTGAAATCAGACCCATCATTGCAAACAACAAACATTTCCTTTTCATTATCTTTTTTCTCCTATCATGGTCATAGCCCCGGTAAAACCGGGGGCTTGATTGTTAACCGCTCAAAGCGGCATCAAAAAACGCCTAAAGGCGCACGTTAATAAAACAACCCTATCTGTTCATAGCGTCTGTCTTCATAATCCTGATGACGGATATACGAACGGACGACTTGCTCATCTATTCAAACAGTGGAGAAGAAACAGCCTCTTGCCCGGAATTTCTCGCTGCTATAGTTTCTCTTTTAAAAAGAAACTGCGGTTTTATAATTTTAACCATAGCGGGAAGCAGGAGCAGGCTCCCCAGAAGATGAAATATGGTGACAATAGACAAAAGCAACCCCATCTCAGCCTGGAATTTGATGTCTGAAAAATTCCAGAATACTACACCAGCAATGATAACAATTCCCGTGAGTACAATAGCATTTCCCGCCGTGCCGATGGCTTCTTTTAAAGCATCATCCAAATTTCCTTTTATAGCGTATTCTTCACGGATTCTGCTTAAAAGATAAATCCCGTAATCCACTCCAATACCGATGGCGATTATTGATACAGGGAGCGTTTGAAGATTTATGGCTATGTCCTGGATTGCCATGTACGCAAAGGTAAACCAGGATGCCAGAGAAAGAGGTATTACCAGAAGCAGTCCCGCAAGAAATGAACGAAATATGATGCCTGTAACAATGCCGGTTAGCAGCAATGCCACTCCCAGGGTGGTGGTTTCATGCACCATGATAGAGTCATTGAATGCCGCAATAACACCAACGCGGCCCCCTGCCAGTTTGAACTCGGCAAGGTCGGTCTTATGGGTAGATATAAACTCTCTCGCAGTTGCAAGAAGTTTATTGATGACCTCTGGCTTGTGGTTTTCAACGTACAATGTGATATTGAGATTCTTGAAATCAAAATCATAATAGGTATCGTAATCGCCAGGCTCGGCACCGCCACTGGTCAGCAGATGAAGGTTGGCGTAAACTCCCCTGGCAGAGTCGGGCAGCATGAAATATTTGGGGTTATTTTCCCAGAAGGCCATGTTAATGCCTTTAACCAAATTCACAATAGAAAGAGTGCATGTCACCTCCGGAATCTTTGCCATGCAGGCCTGGAATTGATCCACCAGTTTCAGCAGTTCCGGTTGTTTGATGGCACCCTCTTGCTTTCCTTCCACCACCACAAGCATAGGGTTCATACTGCCGGGAAGGCGTTCAGCCATAAATTTCACATCTTGGTTATACTGGGATGAATCTTTTAAAATGGGAGTTCCTTCATTAACATTGCCCACCTTAATGTCCATATTCAGATAAAAGGCAATCACAGCAAAAACTAAAAAAACGCATACAATGCCCCAGGATGCACCTGGCCGGCAGTTGATCTCCCCGATTTTTTTCAGCAGGAAAGATTCCATAAAGCCGTTTCGTCTTTGTTCTCTCCATTTTTTAGCATTTTTCATTCTAGGGAGATAGAGATTGATCACAGGGTTTAAGACAAGAACAACCGGTATCATGGACAGACACCAGAGAAACATAAACAGACCCAGTTTATTCATCAGAGGAATTGGAATCATGGAAATAAGAAAAATACCCATGCTGTCCGTAAGTATGCCGCCAAGACCCGGAAAAAAAAGGCCTTTGATGGTTATTATGCAGCTTTCTCTAAGGTTGCCTGTAGACGCATATTCTTCGTTGACCCGCCTGTTGAACTGGATGGAATGGCTCAGGGCAGTGGCACTGATCAATAAAGGAATTACCAGGATCAACGGGTCCAGGTTGAAGTGCAGCAATTGTATAAAGCCAAGCCCCCAGATTGCACAAATACAGGCAGAAGTCATGGGTATCAGAATCAAACGCAGACTTCGCGTGTACAAAAAGGCGATCAAAAGCATGGCAACAATGGTTATCACGAAAAACATGCCGGTCTGGGGCAGATATGAGAATATGACCCCGTAAAGGTAAGGATCTCCCACAATGTGAATTTTTGTATTTTCATCCTCAAAGCGGGTTTTAAGCTTTTGCAACTCCTTATAAATTAGACGAGGTTGCAGTTTGTCTTCAAAAAAACCCATTTTAAGCAAGGCTACTTTGGCATCCAGGCTCACCAGGTTTCCGTAATAGGTTGGGTTGCTGTAGACATCCGCTTTGAGCTGATCAATCCCTTCTTTTGTTTTGGGTGCTTCCGGAAATAAGATAGAGGGGCTTGATATGCCCCAGGAGGTAATCTTGGCATTTCTTACTTTGTTAACGCCAAGGGACATCACTTTTGTTCGGTCAACACTGGGAAGAAAATAAAGATCATTGCTGAAATCAATGATTTTCTGAAGGGTTTTTTGCGTAAAAATATCCCCGTTTTTGACCTCCAACCCGACAATCACACTATTGGTTCCGCCAAACTTGGGATGCTTTTTAATGAGTTTCACAAAGGGGTGGTTTTGTGGCAACAGATCCGGAAAAAATGTTTTAATTGGGATCTGCAGCGCATTGTACAAAAAAAAACTCGTGGCTATAAACATCAATATGGCGATCAATAACCTGCGATTAACAATAAAATGTGCAATCTTCTCTATCATCAGTCAACGCCTCTCATTTCTTGGTATATTTTATGATTTTTTGTCAGTTTGTCTTCATTGGCAGTACTTTTTTATTTCGTCCCGGACTGGTTGCCAGGAAACCAAGTTTTACCTCCGTCAAGAGTATGCAAGAGAGTGCCAACACTGCCGACAAGCCAGCCGGTTTTTTCATCGACAAAAACACAATCATTGAGCCACGCCCGTGTCGGAACTCTGTGGGTTTCATCATTCCACATACCTTTACCAAGCATTCCATATGCTCCTTTAAGCCCGATGACCCAGCCATTGTTTCTAACAACCTGAATGCACATTAGGTTTTCCGTTATGGATGATTTGATTGCAGTCCATGTTTTACCACTGTCTACTGTCTTCAAGATAGAACCATCCATGCCGGCGATCCAGCCATTTGTTCGGTCATTAAAACAAACGCTGAACAGAGTTTTTTCTCCCAGAGGGTTCTTTTGTTCCATCCAGTTGAGACCGCCGTCTTCAGTATAAAGGATGGTTCCAAATTCCCCTACGATCCAGCCATGTTCAGTATCGTTGAAATAGATGTTGTTATAAATTTTGTCTGTTTTTTCATTCTGGACATGCCAATTTCGGCCTCCATCAGAGGTATGGAGGATGGTTCCAAAATCCCCCACTGCCCAGCCTTTTTCTGCATTCTTGAAAGTAAGGCTGAACAAGTGTTGTTTGGTACCGCTCGTTTGCACCTGCCATGTTTTGCCACCGTCCCGGGTATGGGCAATCTGACCGTTTTGACCACAGACCCAGCCTTTTTGGGCGTTAACAAAGGAAACGCTGTACAGGTTGCCATGAAGATCGGATTCTTGAACGTCCCATTCATAATTTTCCGGGTTCAGACGACAGATCATGCCATTGCTGCCCACTGCCCATACATCTCCGCTCGGCAGGGGACAAACACTGTAAAAATTATAAAAATAAGTTTTATTCCACAAAAATTTTCTGGCCTCCACAGTATCTGCAAACCCACTGAAAAAAACACTCAGCATCAATACTGCAACAATGTACTTTAGGTGTTTCATCATTACCTCCATCTCCTTTGTTGATTAAATACCCCTCAAAAGAAGGGAAGATTAAAAAAAATATTTGCTCAATACAGGTAAGCTTATAATACCTGCAAATCCAGCTCCCACACATCCATGTTTAATCAGTTCCTTGGGAACAATAGCAAAAGGCCTAACCCTACTGCAGCTGCCTTTTTCCATTTTTATAGTAATGTCCGTATTCACAAAAGGTTGTATGATTAAGTGTTTTTGCAGGTGCTGAAATGGTCTCCCCATCAAAAAACAGCAGGTTTGTACGCATTAATAAATGGTCTTGTCTGTAAGGCCGAGATATCTGTAAGCCGCATTCAATCCTGCAACAAAAGAAACCCGATTTCTTTTTGTGGAACGATTCATGGATAAGATATCTTTAATGCTATATGCCCTGTTCTCAAAAGCGTCTGTAAATCCCTGTCCTTTTACCTGAAGAAAATCAGCCTCAACCATGAATTTTTTGCCCTTGATAATGGGGTAATAGTCGTGTTTATGTCTTCCTATAGCCTGTCTGGGCAAAAGCCTTTTGCATTTTATGTTGATGGATTCATTAACAAGATTGTGGGAAATTACCTTTTCTTCCAAATCGTTTCTCAAGGTGTCATATATAGTTGTACTATACATTTGTTTCTCCTTATTCATGACGTTGTGTTTTTGAGAGTACGGTTTTTATTGCCATAGTCCAAAGCTGGTAAAGGTATGAACAGGCAATCAATGCCAATATAATGCCAAACAGTTGTTTGAGGAAAAAACACGGCAGTAGACCGGATATGGCAGAACCAATAACAGCCCCTGCAAGAGACGGGAGAAATAACGCTTTATAGGACTTGAAATCCAGTTGTTCAAGTTTGTGGTGCATGAGAGTGGCGGATATCGTTAAAAAAAACATTGTGGTTAAAGACAGGCAGATAGCTTCGTGTATGTTAAAATTCATCACAATCACAAAAAAAGGGACAATGAGCAGTCCGCACCCAATCCCCAGCCATGTGGCAATTATGCCGATAAAAATTCCGAACGTCATGATAAAAAGGGCTTCATGGGTCCAGGAGATTTCATTCAGGCTTGAAAACATTAAAAAAGGTAAATCAACAAGTTTTAAGATTCGAAAACTTGCAATGAGAAGAAAAATGGTAAAAATCCATTTGAGCCATTGGTTGTTCCATTTATGAATAAATTTTGAACCTATAATTGTACCAATGATACACATGGGAATAAAAACAAGAAAATATTTATAAGAAGGGGGACTGGAAAAAAAAAACAGGTGAGATGCTCCACCCACAAACGTGATGGGGATAATGGTTGCAAGTGAAAGACCTGCGGACCGTTTGAAATCAAATTTAAAAATCGATATAAAAGCAGAAATAAATATGGTGCCTCCGCCAATACCGATACCGGTACTGAACAGAGCAACAACAAACCCCAGTAGGTGCAGCACCCGTTTATGATAAAATTCAGGGATACTTATTTTTAACATAATAATAGTACTCCTTATAAACATCGTCGGGTTCTGTTTTTACAAAGACCAGTTCCCACACTTTACATGCTTCATCAAAATCTTTAACTGCTATAGGGATATGATCAATTTTATTTGTTTCCAACTATAAGTCATTGATTCCCCGTAATAAGTTGGTTTTTATGTTTCTCTTCAATTGCATAATTGGCTTTACTCCTACAAGTAGTATGCCAAAATAGTTGCTTATTGTATAAATATCTGAAATTTTAAGCTATTTTTGAAAATATAGCTTAAAATGAAGGTGCAATCAGAATACAAAGCTCCTGAAAAACAGGAGCTTTGTATTTATAAATATTAGATTTTTACTCCTGAAAAACAGGAATGATTTTTAGAAAAATAAGTGATCCCAATGTCAAAACAGATTTTGACATTTTTTAAACTACATTTGCTTGCAGAAAATAAAAAAGTGGATATTTTCAATTATTTAAAATCGGATAGGGAGATACCATGCTTTTGCATTAAAAAATAGAGTCGGGACTGGGATAATCCGGTAATTTTACAGGCATCCTTGGCATGCCCTCCAGACAGCTTGCAGATCCTTAAAAGATAATGTTTTTCCCCTGCGTTCAGGAGTTGTTCACGAAACCGTTTATAGGTGCCGACAGATTCATCCGGCATGGCAGAAACTTCTGAAATACTGTTCTCAATCAATGTTTGATGGGTATACTTTTTTAGACCGGATCTTGCGATTCTTGTGCGCATTTTTACAGGAAGATGCTGAGGAAAAAGAATCGGCTGCTCTCCGGCAGCTGCCATGGCACTGTCTATTGTATTCAATAATTCGCGAACGTTACCAGGCCATTTATAAGAATTTATAACTTCAAAAAAATCAGGAGAAAACCCTTTTATCGGGATTTCCATTTTTTCACATTGTCTGACAACATGATACATGGATAATTCGGATATATCTTCCGAACGGTCCCTTAATGGGGGGGTATGAATTAAAAAGGAGCGAATCCGGTATAGAAGATCTTCACGGAACTTGTTTTCCGTCACCATTTTTTCAAGCTGCCTGTTGGTGGCAGAGATCAGCCTGAAGTCACTTTCCTTTTCATACCTGCTGCCCAAAGGACGATATATTCTCTCCTGAAGTACTCGCAAAAAAGCCTTTTGCATGGATATGGGAAGTTCTCCCACTTCATCCAGAAACAATGTCCCTTTATTGGCCTGTTCGACAAGACCGATCTGTTTTTTGTCAGCACCTGTAAATACGCCTTTTTCGTGTCCAAACAACAATCCTTCAACCAGAGATTCAGGGATAGCGCTGCAGTCAACAACGATAAACGGTTCATTGGATCGCTGGCTGTTTTCATGGATAGCCCTGGCCATCAACTCCTTTCCAGTTCCGGTTTCTCCCTGGATCAAAACGCTGATATCACTGCTTGACGCCTGGGCCAATTGGTCCAGACACGATTTCATTTCAGCACTGCTGCCGATAATACCATCCCTTTTCAGGATCATCCTGGTATTGTTGTTACATTTCTCTTTTCTGTATTCCAGTGCTCGAATGATCGGCAGGGTAATGGCCTCAATTGAACTTGGTTTTTCAATGTAATCCCAGGCCCCCCATTCAATGGCAAGTTCGGCACCATCCGGATTTCCGGAACCGGTAATAATGATAATTTCCGGAGGATAGTCAAGTTCCTGAAACCGGTGGATCGCCTCTATACCATTACCATCAGGCAATTGGACGTCCAGTAAAATCACATCAAATCCTCTGGAAAATGCCATACTAATCCCATCTTCCAAAGTTAGTGTAAATACACTATTGTGGCCTAACCGCTTAATTTTCCGTGAAAGAAAATCACAAAACACCCTATCATCGTCTATGATTAACACATTGGCCATTAATTTAAACCCCTTTTTCTCTGGTTTGATCCAATACCCGGCGGATGGTTTCAGCCAGGTCTTTCTTGATGACAGGCTTATGCAGCATGGCTTTTACCCCGATCTTTTCAGCTTCTTTTAATGATAATTCATCACCAAATCCTGTACACAGGATAATCGGTATTTCCGGACACAAATTGACTATTTTTTCAGAAAGCATCAAGCCTGTTATTTCGGGCATGGTCTTATCTGTAATGACCATATCAAAAAAATTTGGATTTTTTTGGAATGTTTCCCATGCGATCCGGCTGTCAGAAAATGCTGTAACCCGATAGCCCAATCGCTGTAGTGTCTGTTTTCCAAACTTGATTAACGGGATCTCATCATCAACCAGCAGGATGTGCTCCGTGCCGCCGGATATGGGTTTGTCATCCTTTACAGCCAACGGATCATCTGCTTTTAAAAGGGGTAGAAATATATGGATGGCGGTTCCTTTTCCAGGTTCGCTGTAGACCTTTATATTCCCTTTATGATCTTTCACAATACCATGCACTACTGCCAGTCCCAAACCGGTTCCCTCTCCACGGGGCTTGGTTGTAAAGAAAGGGTCGAATATTTTATCGATAAGTTTTTCAGGGATACCATGTCCGGTATCAGTCACTTTCAATTTTAAATATGACCCCGATTTCAGGTCTGAAAACTCCATCAAAGACTTTTTATCAAAATCGATTTGATCAAGGGTGACGGTCAGGGTTCCCCCTTTCTCACCCATTGCATGGGCTGAGTTGGTACAAAGATTCATTAGAATCTGATGAATCTTAACTGGATCTGCAAGCACCATATCCTTTTTGATTAAAATATTTTCCTTAACATCAATCGTCTTCTGGAGGGTTGACCTGAGCAGCTTAATAACCTCCTTGATCAGGGAAGTTATCTTCACCGGCTTCATCTTATGTTTGCCCTGACGGCTGAACAAAAGAATTTGTTCCACCAGTTCTTTTGCCCGGAAAGCGGATTGTAAAACCTGATCAATGGAATATCTTACTGGGTCACCTTCTTTGATATCTTCAAGCGCCAGTTCAGAAAAACCGATAATTGCACCAAGAATATTGTTAAAGTCATGGGCGATACCACCGGCAAGCGTACCGATAGCCTCCATTTTCTGGGCCTGGTGCAATTGTTTCTCCAGCTTTACCCTTTCCTTTTGACCTTGTTTTTTGTCGGTTATGTCTCTTCCTTCCGCACACAGATAGATGATCCTGCCATCATCACCCAGAATCGGTTTAAGTGACGTATCAATATGGTGCAGATTGCCGGAAGGATCTATATGGGTGGTTTCGAATGAAATGTATTCACCCAAAGCAGCCTTTTTAATTGCCTGAAGTATTTTTTTTTGCTCCTTTGCAGAGTGAGTCCACCAGGGAGTCTCCCAAAAGAGTTTGTCAATCACATCTGCTTCTTTGGCTTTTATAAATTCAAGGGCGACCCGATTTACTGTCAACAAGTTACCTTTCAAAGAAAGCAACCCCATGAACTGGAAGGTCTGGTCAAACATCGTCCGCAGTCTCATTTCTCTGTCCCGAAGCATTTCCTCGGCCAGTTTGCTGTCAGTGATATCCGAGTGAGTTCCTATTATCCGTTGGATTCTGCCTTTTTCATCCCACTCCATTGCTGCACCACGACTTAATATCCAATGATACCCATTTTTTTTCGACCGTATCCGGAACTCGTGTTTGAACGAGCTTTGTCGTTTTTGAAGGAAATCCTTTACAACCGTCTCAGCAGCTAATTTGTCTTCCGGATGTAATAAATCAGCCCAAGTGTTATAATTATGGGGGAACTTGTCAGGTTCATATCCCAACATTGTAAAAAAAGTTGGGCTGAAGTAGGTTTCATTGGTCACAGGATACCACTCGTAAAATCCGGTATTCGTGCCTTCAAGCGCTAAACGAAGCCTTTCTTCGTTCTTGCGAAGTTCCTCTTCGGCAATCTTACGCCTGGTGATGTCCCTTATAGTTCCTTCGACTCCCAAAATATTACCATTTTGATCTGTGAATAATTGAGAATTCGAAGAAGCCCACCAGATTGACCCGTCTTTATGTTTGAACTGGACTTCATAATCTGAAATATGTCCCCATTTTTTAAGGATTGCCATGACTTTTTTTCTTTCTTCCGGATATAAATACATATCAGCTATATTTGATCCGATCGCCTCTTCTACGGTATAGCCGGTTAAGCGCTGAACCGCCTTGGATAGAAATATTAAATAGCCATCTATGCTTGATCTATAACTAATATCTGATGTATTATCAATGAGTTCTCTGTATTTTTCTTCGCTTTCCTTCAGCAATCTTTCTGCGTGCTTGCGCTCTGTAATATCAATACCAATTAAAATTGTGCCTTCTACTTTTCCATTTTGTTTGATTGCATTATTACTCCATAAAATAATTCGTTCCCTGCCATCTTTTGTTTGAATTTTATATTCAGACAATTTGGGCAGGCTTTCATTCATAAAGTTATTAAACAAATGCCCTGCAGCTTGATCACTTTTCCCGGGGACTAAAATATTGAACAAGTTTTTACCTTCAAATTCTGACGTGAGATATCCGGTTAACTTCTCAACTGCAGAATTCAACAATGTAACATTGCCTTGGGTATCAAACCCCAAAATCAGAACATTCGCTGTTTTGATCAGGTTATCTCTGAATTTTTTTGTTTTTGAACGCTTTATTTCCGACAATTTGGTTTTTCTTCTTTGGACAAGTAAAAAACCGATCAGTATTGCCTCGCTTATGCAAATCAAAAAAACAATGAGGATTTGTTTTTTATAGGTATCCCAGACAGACATCTCCTTGAATTTGATCCTACTGCCTGATGGGAGATTCTGTTCCTTTATACCCCAGCGCTGAAGCTGTCTCCAGTTAAACATGTGAGTGTTGGGTATTGTAATTAAAGAAGGAGACTCTATTTGCCCATTTAAGATTTGTTTTCCTTTTTCAGCCATATTTCGACCCAGCGAAACAAAGCTGCTTAAACATCCACCTGTCATCCGGTGTTCCAAAAGAATATCCCAAAGGCCGTATACAGGTGCATTTGATACATCACTGATCATTTTTAAAGCGTCCGTTGAGATAATGGGTTTGCCATCACCATCCTCCGACATAACCAGATATAAGACAATGGTATCAGATGAAAGGTTGTGAACTTTTATTAGAATCTTTTCCATTGAAAAGTTTGATAATGAGGTTACTGAAATTTGATCAGGAATAGTGTCAATGGCCTGTTTTGCCCTTTCCTCCAGTAATTGTCCAAGCTGTGTTTTATCAGAAACAATGACCATATGTTGTGCATCCGGTTGAATTTTCATGGCTGCTTTTATGGTGCCGTCAATACTGACATTCATGGCAAACCCAGATGTATTGGCTGGAAGTTTTTTGGGCTTGTCAAACCCTTCGTCAATCAAGCCATAAACAATGGGCACACCTGGGAACAGATCTTTACATTCACTTTGTATAAAGTCAAAAGCGGGTTTCATTATTGTAATGATCAAATCAAATTTGAGATGGTTATATTTTAAATAAAATGATTCTTTTAAAGTGTTTTTATATTTTTCTCCAATGAAGCGGGACAGATCTAATTGTTCATTAAAATAAATTATATTGCTATTATCCGTATTCAGCTCAGATCGTATGGTCTGTTCCACTATATTATACGCCGGCATGCCATATTCATATGAAAAAACGATGAGTATATTTTTCTTTTTTGCTTCGGAACTGTTTGAAAATGATGTGAACAATAATACAAAAAAGAAACAAAGAGGTATCCACAATTTATATCTATCCAAATATGTATTCAACAAACAAATGGGATATTGCATACCCTTTATCTCCCTGGATAGAATTTTTAATATGTATTAAAAAAAGCTATCAGAATGAAAGAGGGGATCGCTTTCATTCTGATCTTATTGAAACATTGTTGTTATTCAAAATTCAAAAAGCGTTTTATACAAGTATATATTTTTAAGACTTTCAATTCCCAACACATTTTGAAAATTATTGAATAGTCTTTTTGTAAAAAATCATAGTGCCTATGTTTATAATGTTTGTCAATGTCAAGAAAATTTTACTGAAGGTCGCTGGAAAATCATAATAACTGGAAACGACGTGAGCTGTCGATTTTCAAATCAGATATCGGGGAAAAGTTTATCAGTGTTTTTTATTCTTTGCCAGACGGATAACGGCATTTTTTATCTTTTTTAAACCATGTTTTTTTAACAAGGACTCCAACCCTATTTTCATTTCTTCCCACTTTACTTCATCTTGCTCTTGAACTTCCTCTTCTCTTGTTGAATAGGTCAAGGCGTCACGACTGCAAATTTGAACACACATGGGTATTTGTTCCGGATTTTCCCCACACATGTCGCACTTGAGGGGAAGATCGGAATCAGGTTCTTTAAAGACATCTCTGGCGGAACAGATAGTACTGCAGAAGCTGCACTCACTATATTCTTTCCCGTTGATTATATACCTGGATCTGCCTTTACATTCGGTTTTAGTGAAATTACTGGAGCGAATTGCAACCCATTCATCATTTATCTCATTGATTACCATCCGTATCCTGGAGCGGCTCGGGTTAAAGCTACTGTATTTTGGTTTGCTGTGGAATGCTGCACAGGCTATCTCACAGGCGCGACACCCATTGCATTTGTCCGGATCTATTTTTATTTCTTTGATAACTTTTTTTACTGAATCACTCATTGCAGTTGTCACCTCCCGGGTTATTTGTTTTTGAGGTTATAATCAGTCAAAGTGAAATTTTCAGCCTGACGGACAGTCAAAACGGCTTCTTTTTTTCTTCCCTCTGAATAACACGATTGATCTATATAACAATTATTTTCATTGCCTTTAAGGATTCCTTTTTTGATAAATTCCTTGGCTATATAATCCAGGCCTAGTTTATCCAATGTTGCTTTGGTAGGAATTCCCTCTTTGGTCCACCCCTTAAATTTGTAGTACTCACCAAGAAGCTCCTGTTCCTTTTTTGGCTCCCTGACTTTCCAGTGATCTGCAGGCGGTTTTTCATCGGCTCTTTTCAAACCTCTACTGATGTTAATGGCCCTGACAAGGTTCCGATTTCTTCTGGTCGCTTGCCACAGGTCGTCAGCATCCAGATTCATACCGGTCGCCAGGTTTATGAATGTTGGTATGTTGTAGATGTGGTATGCGGAGCCTCCGCCGAACTGGCCTCGAAATGACGAACAGAAAGCGCAGAAACCAATGGCGTCATCAACATAGTGCATAGTCTCATTCCAGTCGCAAATGTTAATAGAGGCTTCTAATGATGGATGTGTTCTTGGCTCCCATTCCATGAAGAATTTTTTAAACCTTTCAGGTGCTGATATCCAACCGTCTGCAAATTCTTGTCTTTCCGTAATATTTTTAATGGCATCCTGTGGGAAGGAACCCTCTGTCTGATTAATCGCCATCTTGTCGCTGGTGCAATACATAAGATAATACGGATGATTCACTTTTCCCAGCTTGAGTGGTATCTGCTCAAATTTTTTCATTGTATTATGGTCATACACTTCAGCGCCATTGCCAATCTGACGGGCTGCCGCATAGACTCCATTTGCCAGAACATCCCCAATTCCTTCCCTCCGGACAAGCATTTCAAGCAGATAGTAAAACCTCTCACCACTATCTTCAGGAAAATCAGGCAGGTCTTTGTCTGTTAGAATGCCAGCTTCGTAAAGTTCAATTGCAAAGGCTATGGTTTGTGGTGCGGCATAACTGTCCAGACCGTACTCCTGGGTTAGAGCAAGTATATCAAAGGTAAAGGGAAGGTCTTGAAAAGCTGCCATATGCCAGGTGCCTTTTCCAAAGCATTTTAAAATGTATCTTTGCCGTCCGGGTGGCTTGACCACGAGATGGCAGTTCTTAGGACAATTATAGCAGCCTTGCAAACGGTCGCGGATCTCCAGAGTGTAATCCTTCCATCTGTCTTCTAACTCCTGGTTCCAAAAGCCTTTTCTCCGTATGCGCGCATTGCCCCAGGCAAAATTGTCATGGTGAAAAGCGTCATTCCACTCAATTGCCATAAGATCCCCGTTAAACGGGCTGGCATGTATATCCTGGCTGTGTTTAAGGCATGACTTGAACAACTCATCAGGATTGAAAACCTGAAAATCTTTTGTGCCGCGCACTGCTATGGCTTTCAACCTTTTATCCCCCATAATCACGCCGACTCCTCGAGATGCGCTGGCGTTAGAATGTTCTATGGTGGACATAAAAAGTCTGTTTTCTCCGGCAAGACCGATTGCAGCCACTTGAATTCTGGGATCTTTCAACTCTTCTTTGATAGCCCATGCGGTTTCTTGAGCTCCTTTTCCCTTAAGATGAGAGGCGTCCCGTATTTCTACTTTGTCATTATGTATCCACAAATAAACCAAATTTTGTGCTTTGCCTTGAATGATGATTTTATCGTAGCCGGCATGTTTAAGTTCCGGTCCGAAATAGCCTCCAAAAATCGAATGAGAAAAAAAGTTCGTCTGGGGAGAAATAGTATTTACCATAGTACGGTTGCAGGCCGGAACAGGAGTCCCGACTAAAAGACCCGCGCTGAATATGAGTAAATTTTCAGGAGAAAAGGCCTCTGTTTCGGGACTCACTCTGTCCCATATTATCCTGGCAGCAGTACCATTGCCACCCAGATGAAGCCTTGTCAATTGGTGATCTGTTTCTACCCGCTCAATTTCGCCTTCAGTCAAATTGATTTCCAAATTGTAGCCTGTCTCTCCATATCTCATAATGCACCTCCTGACAGCCCTCGTCGTTCTTCGCGGTTTTTGATGAATTCAGCGA
The DNA here is from genome assembly GCF_000307105.1 of Desulfobacula toluolica Tol2. Classification (NCBI taxonomy): domain Bacteria; kingdom Pseudomonadati; phylum Thermodesulfobacteriota; class Desulfobacteria; order Desulfobacterales; family Desulfobacteraceae; genus Desulfobacula; species Desulfobacula toluolica. The sequence continues at coordinate 4,897,018 of NC_018645.1, read as the reverse complement.
CTTTCACTGTCTGCTGTTGTTGATTCCATCAATTCAAATCTCATCTTTCCCAAAAAAATCTTGCTTGTAAGAAAAAAATATTTACCCAGGTAATTTATATGAAATAACTTTTAACCTTCTGAAATTAAAAATCTTAGTTGTTTTTTTGGGGAAAAAGTTCCTTTATTATTCAGTCACTATTGTAAAATACCTAATAGCATTAACTAATATAGCGGTCAATGATTTTTTTTCGAAAAAATACTGTATAATAATAACAATAATTTATTGGCTATATTATATAAATAAGCTTTTATTTTAATTATTTAAAAATAATAATATTTATTTGAAAATGATTTCTGTTTTATCCTAATCTTATTATGAAAGCACTATGATCATGGGTTGACCTTATAATTCCGATTATTTTTATATGCAAGGCTGCTGCTCTGTGTGATAATTACAGATTGATTTAAAATTCTTTAACCATCCTTAATTATAACTATTATCATAATGTTCAAAAGTTATTTGAACTTAGATAAATAATTTTTGTTGTCTAAGCTTTTATTTTAACCACTACATATTATGTAGAGAACATAATCATACTTATTGTTTTGGGGTGAGATTTTTTTACCAAAGGCTATTTTCAGGTGCTTGTTATTTTATGAGCTTTATAATCGGTTAGATTTTGTTGCTTCTGTTAATAATTTATATTATCATTAAGTAATATAGAAAGATGGTTTGTGTTTGTATTTTTTTTGTAAGTTGCTTTAATAATAGTAAAAATAATATTTATTGCGGGTAAATTTATTATAAATTCTTTTTGACATTCAAAAAAAATATTCTTGAATGTGTTTATTCTAAGTGGTATTTAGTTTATAGGACTCATTTTAAAAATGCACTAAATGTTGCACACAAAACAAAATTAAGAAAAGCTTTGATAAAAAGGGTTGTTATTGGCAACAAACACCACCATGAAATAGCAAGTGAGTTTGGTACGAATTATAATTTTTTAGGGAAGGTTCAATACATATTTTAAAATAAAAATCTTGTTGAATTTTATTGTTTAAATGTTATTAATCTTTATATGAAAGAACTTCTAAGCTGTTGGAATAAAGCCTCTTTCATTTTTTGTTGTGGCAGATTGATCTGCCATGGCAGTTAGTGACATTGGCTTTTTTTTCAAAAGTTGAGATAATGATGGCTAAACATTTGCAGGATGTTGCAATTGAATTTTTTTGAGGGCAAACTGGTAACTCTATGAAGAAAGAGAAAGTTTTAAAAAAAAAAGTAAAAAGAAAAACCGGGAAGCAAAGTAGCTCGGATACAAGAATGCAAATAATTGAAGCTGCAAAAAAACTTTTTGCCGATAAAGGCTTTCATCAGACAACCGTTGTTGATATTTCAAAAAGCATTGGCCTTTCCGAAGCAGCTCTATATGAATATTTCAAAGGAAAAGAAGATCTTCTACTTGAGATACCGGATTTGTGGATTTCCGAACTTTTAGAAGATCTTGAAAACCATCTTTTTGGGATAAAGGGAGCAGAAAACAAACTGAGAAAATATTTATGGTGGTATTTAAGAAGAATAGAACTTTCTCCATTAGATGCAAAAGTAGTCTATCTGAATTTAAAAACTAATGCAAAATTTCTTAAAACGGACGTATATTTAAATGTCAAAACTCTTTATTATTACCCTGTTTCTATCATTTCTGAAGGCATAAAAAATGGAGAACTCAGAGCAGACCTTGATCCTCAGGCTGCTCGTGATATTTTTATCAGCACAATGGATCATCTGGTTACATGTTGGCTCTTAAATGATATGTCATATCCTCTATTTGAAAACATTGAAACAATTTTCAGTATTATTGTTAATGGGTTCAGATGTGAGTAGCCCGTATCAGTGATGTCCGGTTTTTACTTGTTTTTATTTTTTGACTATAAGTTAATAATTCATATTGGCATCGGCTATGCATCGGCTGCAAACATGAAAATCCAGGACCAGTTGGTAAAACATCTGAGTTTTAAAAGCTATGCCTATCTTCTGCGCGGAATCAGTCAGCCCTGATTCTTTTTAACACAGGCAGGTATCCGATCCCTTATTTTTTTTCAGGAGTGGTTGCCTAATATCACGAATACAACACTCCTGTTTTTCAGGAGTGTTATGTCCTGATCGCAATATCATTACGCAACGTGCTGATTTTATAGTTAAAGAAATGTCTTAAATCCATTGGTAAACTTTTTTCAATAATAAAATATAGATGATCGCATGGTTGATCACAACAAAACATTAATTTATTCCTTACAAAAGGAGTTTCAGACTTATGCATCGTTGTTATAAGTTCATTGGGGGATAAAAACAGAGATTCCTGTTTTTCAAGAACAAGAATTTAACATTTATTAACAAAAACTCCTGTTTTTCAGGAGTTTTTGTTTTTTTTCACTATCTTTTTCCTGCTCATACAAATAAACATCTGAATTTATAAGTAATTTTATTTTTTTTGCCCATTGGCAGGCTTTTTGCTAACTTTAATCGCCATGTCCGTCAAATAGAACTATTAGGAGGTATATTATGAGATATGGAGAGACAGGCATTAATTTGGAAGTAGATTTGACTGTGGGCAATATTGAGCGGGTAGAAACAGATCCCGAAGTAACCAGGCTTCATCTGGGTGGTAATGGCTCTGCCGCCAGGTTGATATGGGATCGAGTGAGTCCGGAGACCGATGCCTTTTCTCCCGATAATTTGCTTATATTCAGCACAGGCCTTTTTGACGGTACTCCTATCCCAGCAGCCAATCGAACGATGGTCGATACCATTTCTCCTCAGACGAACATGTTTTCCAATTCGATTTTTGGAGGTTATTTTGGGCCGGAACTCAAACATGCCGGCTACGATAAGATCGTCCTTCGAGGCAAATCACAAGATTTGGTATATTTGTGGATACACAATGACAAAGTGGAACTGCGGGACGCCTCTCACCTTAAGGGAATGGGGGCTCAGGAAACCGCACATGCTATTAAAGATGAGTTAAATGATCGTGATATTCAAGTGGCCGCAATCGGCCTTGCCGGTGAAAACAGGCTTTTCATGGCCTCCATAGAACATTATAACGGATCTGCATCTCGCGGCGTAGGTGTGGTTATGGGGGATAAAAGGCTGAAGGCGATCGCAGTGCGTGGCACAAAAGATTTTCAAGTTGCCAACCCCGAAGAGATGTTCAAATTATGTCTCCAACACTATCAGGATATAAATGAAAGTCCGTTTAACGGGGATCTCATGGCAATTGAGTGGAACGATGCCTGGCACCATAACAATTTTGCCTGGGGCAATGCACGCACAAGGAGAAAAGATTTCTGGCATCAGGAGCAAGAAGACAGGTGGAAGGATTACACTCTGAAAATCCGCGACCGGTTGCAAGGCTGCTACAATTGTCCTAAAAACTGTCATCTTGTGGTCAAGCCACCCGGACGGCAAAGGTACATGTTAAAATGCTTCGGCAAAGGCACCTGGCATATGGCGGCTTTTGAAGAGCTTCCTTTTACCTTCGACATAATGGCCCTAAGCCAGGAATACGGTGTGGACAGCTATGCCGCACCACAAGCCTTAGCTTTCGCCATCGAACTTTATGAAGCAGGCATTTTAACCGACAAAGACCTGCCTGATTTTCCGGAAAAATCTGCCGACAGGTTTTACTATCTGCTTGAGAAGCTTGTCCGGAGAGAAGGAGTAGGGGATATTCTGGCCAATGGGGTATATCGGGCAGCCCGTCAGATCGGCAATGGTGCCGAAGAATATGATCATAACACAATGAAAAAGTTCGAGCAGATACCTCTCAAGCTGGGCAAAGTGAATTATCCGTATTATCTCATGTATTGCACCAGCGACAAGATGGCGATCAATCAGACCGAGGGCTCTTATCCGCAGGATCCAATTAAAGAACCTGCAGAGAGAAAGGAGTTTACCGACGAATGGATGTCGGCACCCGAGAGGTTTAAAAAATTCTTCCAGGAATGGGAGCCACGCACACATCCATCATTTGAAGCGGCTATTAACATATGTGATTGGAACGAAACCATGCACTACGTTGATGACTCCCTTGGCCTTTGCGCATTCTGTTCATCATTTAGAGGTCAATTCGGTGGCGGTTCCGCATACAACATCTACAACATACCCACTTTTATTAAATTGGCGACCGGGATCGAAATGGATGCCGATGATTTATGGCAAGTAGCCAGAAGAAACCGGAATCTTGTCAGGGCCATCAATATGAGCAGAGGACTGAAAAGAGCCGACGAGAAGCCACCTGCAGATCACTGGAAGAAAAGGGAGCCGGAAAATGAGCAGAAGCTTCTTGACGGATACTACACATTCAAGGGGTGGACCAACGAAGGCGTTCCCACCAAATTAACATTGGACAAATTAGGCCTGGGTGATGTCGCCGATGAACTCATCAAGAGGGGACTCATTAAGGGCGATGAAGATATTTGCTACAAGGATCAATCATGTTACTCAGAAGGAAGACCAAAAAATGCAGAAGTGAGTTTCCGTAAAGCTGAAAATTTCACTCTAACTGAGTACAATATCAAGAATAAATAGTCCGGGAGGTGAAAACAGCAATGAGTAAACCGGCAAAAAAAATAATCAAAGAAATAAAAGTAGACCCGAGCAAATGCAATGGGTGTCGCGCCTGTGAGAAGGCCTGTGCTGCATTTCACGCCATACCGAAATACAGTAGCTTTAACCCGGCCCGCTCCCGGATCAAGGTGGTAATTGATGAAAGAAACGATCAATGGGTGCCGGTTCGAGCCGGCGGCTATACGCAAGCCGAATGTAACGGCCGGAATCATTATGTGATCGACGGCAAGGAGTATTCGGAATGCGCTTTCTGTCCGGCTTCCTGCCCGTCGAGGAGTTGGTTCAAAGAACCCGATTCGGGTCTTCCTCTCAAATGCGACATGTGTGAAGATGTGCCTCCACTTTCTGAGCCGATGTGTGTTCAGATATGCGCACGTGACTGCTTGACCTATTCGGAAAGGGAAGTGGCAGTGGCAGAGGAAGAAACGCAGGAAGCAGATAATCAGATGGAGTTGAAGACAGCTTACGAGTCACTCGTGAAGAAACACGGGCAAAAGAAGGTCGTGGATACTTTTTCTCGATTATCAAAGCGTTAACCACTTAAGTTGAAAGAAGAGGATTAATAAATACAGTGGAAACAGTCGCCCCCTTCAAAGAAGTCATAGAAGAAATAAAAGAGGCCAGTGGAGAAGCCTTCAGGTTTTGCTTTCAGTGCGGACTATGCGACACGGTTTGCCCCTGGAACCGGGTCAGGCAGTTCAGTATCCGAAAAATCATCCGTGAGGCCACGTTTGGCTTAACGGAGATAGAAGGCGAAGATATATGGAGATGTACGACCTGTGGCAGATGCCCTGATCGGTGTCCGCGAGGCGTCAAACAGGTAGAGGTCGGCATGTCTTTGCGCCGGATAGCTTCGGAATATGAGGTGTTTCCGGCGTCGGTCAAGTCGGCCCGTACCGCGAGAGCAAGCCTTATTTCCGAAGGCAACCCCTTGCAGTTTGATAGAAATAAACGGGGGGATTGGGCAAAAGATCTTGGCGTCAAACCGTTCACAAAGGACATGGAAGCGCTGTATTTTGTCGGCTGCTATCTCAGCTTTGATCCGAGAATGAAAAAAATCGCCACAGCCACGGCCAATATCCTTAAAAAAGCAAGAGTGAATTTTGGCATATTGGGCGCTAAAGAAAGCTGCTGCGGCGAAAGCATCCGAAAAATCGGCAGTGAGGACGTATTTCAAAGCCTGGCCAAGGAAAACATCAAGACCTTTATCGACAATGGTGTGAAGAAGATTATCGTTTCTTCTCCCCATTGCTACCACACGTTTAAAAATGAATACCCCGAGTTTATGGTGAACTTTGAAGTCGTTCATATCACTCAGTATTTATCAGAGCTGATTGAAACGGGACGGCTTGAATTGTCAGGTGAGTTCGGGAAGAAAGTTACATATCATGACCCGTGTTACCTGGGGCGGCACAATAAAATATATGATGAGCCTCGCAATGTTTTAAAGGCAGTATCCGGGTTGGAATTGGTTGAGATGGCAGATTGGGGCAAAGACAGCCTTTGCTGCGGCGGGGGTGGCGGCCGAATCTGGATGGACACTCCCAAGGAAGAGCGGTTCTCCGACCTCAGATTGGTCCAGGCCAAGAAAGCTGGGGCAAAGGTGCTGGCAACGGCCTGCCCCTATTGCATCACCAATTTTGAGGAAAGCATGTTAAACCTGGAATATGACGACGTCTTAGAGGTTAAAGACATCACGGAAATTATTCAGGAAATGATTTAGAAAACCGTAGAATTCTTAGAAGGACAAAAAAAGTGGAAAAAGAAACGGTTGAAGGGCTGCCTGTTAACAGTCCTGAAAAAAACAATCTAATAGATGTGATGGTTGTCGGCGGCGGCATCAGCGGCATCCAAGCCGCCCTTGACCTTGCGAATACGGGGTTTAGCGTTTATCTCGTTGATAAAGCACCAGCCATCGGGGGAAAGATGTCTCAGCTTGATAAGACCTTTCCCACGAATGACTGCTCCATGTGTATTGAATCGCCAAAGTTTATTGAATGCAGCAGACATCCTAATATAGAGATTCTGTCATACACTGAAGTTGAAAGTATAAAGGGCAAAGCAGGAGACTTTAAGGTCACTTTGACCAGAAAGCCAAGATATATCATTGAAGATCGATGCACGGGGTGTGGGACCTGTGTAGAGGTTTGCCCGGTCAAGGTTCCGGATGAGTATAATCAAAACTTATCCTTGAATAAAGCCATACATATATACTTTTCTCAGGCCGTTCCGCTGATTACATACGTTGACCCTGATACCTGCCTTTATCTCCAGGATGAAAAATGCAATATCTGTATCGGTGCCTGTCAAAATCAAGCTATAGATCTCAACCAAAGAGAAGAGACGATCCAGGTAGAGGTCGGCGCAGTCATCATGTCGCCGGGGTTTGAGGTATTTGATCCAAAACTGCGGAACGACTATGGTTATGGGATCATGGAGAACGTGGTTACAAGCCTCGACTTTGAAAGGATTTTAGCCTCTACCGGTCCTTATGATGGAGAGATTTTGCGCCCATCGGACAAGAAGCATCCGAAGAAAATCGCCTGGATTCAGTGTGTGGGGTCCCGGCAGGTGATCGAGGGCGGAAACAGCTATTGTTCAGGCGTATGCTGCGCGTATGCGCAAAAACAGGTGATCCTGGCAAAGGATCATGAAGCGGATCTTGAGGCGAAGATCTTCCATAACGATATTCGTGCCTTTGGCAAGGATTTCGAGCGGTTTTACCAACGGGCGGAAAACCTGCCCGGGGTTGAATTTATAAGAAGCTATGTATCGATTGGCAAAGAGGACCCGGAAACCAAAAATGTTTCCATAAGGTATTCAACTGCTGATGACGGCGTCAAGGAAGAAGAATTTGAACTAGTAGTATTATCCGTGGGGTTAAACCCGCCGAAGAATGCAGAAGAATTGGCGGACCAGTTTGGTATTGAGCTTAACGAACACGGGTTCTGCAAATCCAATCCGCTAAATCCAATTGAGACCACGCGGCCGGGGATTTTTGTCAGCGGCGCGTTTCAGGGGCCTATCGATATCCCCGAGTCGGTCATGAGTGCCGGCGGGGCCGATGCCCTCTGCAGTCAACTGCTGGCCTACCGTCGGGGGGATCTTGCCAGAGACCGGGTCTACCCGCCGGAGAAGGATGTATCCCAAGAGAAACCTCGTGTGGGCGTTTTTGTATGCCATTGCGGTGCCAATATCGGCCGGGTGGTGGATGTGCCGGCAGTGGTAGAGTATGCGTCCGGGCTGGAAAATGTGGTGCATGCCCAGGAGAGCCTTTTTGCCTGCTCAACGGACAATGCCAAGCAGATATCGGATCAGATACGGGAAAAGGGTCTCAACCGGGTGGTGGTGGCCGCCTGCACGCCAAGAACCCATGAGCCGTTATTCAGGGACACTTGCCGTGAAGGGGGTATCAATCAGTACTTCTATGAAATGGCCAATATCAGAGAACACTGCTCCTGGGTGCATTCCAAGGAGCCGGAGAACGCCACCCGGAAGGCCAAGGAGATCGTTCGCATGGCCGTGGCCAGGTCATCGCTTCTTGAGCCCCTCCAGGAGTTTGAGCTGCCGGTGAACAAAACAGCATTGGTGGTAGGCGGCGGACTTGCCGGTATGACCAGTGCCCTTAGTATGGCCAATCAGGGATTTCGGGTTAAGCTGCTGGAAAAGGATAAGGCGCTTGGAGGCATAACGCGAAGAATTCATACTACCCTGGAAGGAATGGATGTTCAGGCTTTCTTAAAAGACACTGTCCAAAAGGTATATAAACATCCTTACATCCAGATATCCCATGAAGCAATCATCACGAATGTGACTGGTTATGTGGGAAATTTTGTCACCACGGTGAAGACTGAAGGACGGATCAAAGACATAGAACATGGCATTGCGGTTCTCGCGACGGGTGCGGCGGAATATAAGCCTACCGAATATCTTTATGGAGAAGATGACCAGGTAGTGACCCAGCTGGAGCTTGAGGATCGTATCTTCAAACAAGATGAAGCGCTGATGAATGCCGAGAGTTTGGTAATGATCCAATGTGTTGGTTGCAGAAATGAGGACAGAAATTACTGTTCCCGAATATGTTGCAGCCATGCTGTAAAGAACGCCACGAACCTGAAAGATCTGAAACCCGAGATGGACATCTATATTCTCTTTAGAGACATGAGAACCTATGGGTACAGGGAAGATTACTATCGTGAGGCTGCCGATAAGGGCGTGAAATTTATCCGTTGGGAATTGGATGACAAGCCCGAAGTGGAAGCGATCACAGAGGGAGGCAAGTCGATATTAAGAGTTACTGTGCCGGATCTTATCTTGGGCCGGCGGCTTGAATTAGATGCCGATGTGCTAACGTTGTCTGCTGCGGTGATTCCATCGGAAGAGAGTATGGAAGTGGCCCGGCTGTTCAAGGTGGCCATGAATCCGGACGGTTTTTTTCAGGAAGCCCATGTAAAATTAAGGCCGGTAGACTTTGCAGCCGAGGGGGTATTCCTGTGCGGTATTGCACATTATCCCAAGCATATCACGGAGACGATCAGCCAGGCGTACGGGGCTGCAGGCCGTGCGATCACGATTCTGAACAAGGATTCGGTGACAGTCTCGGGAGCTATTTGCCAGGTGGACGAGAACGCCTGCGAGTCGTGTGGGGCCTGTATATCGGTTTGCAATTATGGGGCCATTGAATTTCATGAGACAGGAAAAGGCAAAAAGGCTACAGTCAATCCCATTCTCTGTAAAGGGGATGGCCTCTGTAACACGGTGTGTCCGGCAAATGCGATTTCTCTAAAACACTTTACCGATGATGAGATCTTTTGCCAAATTGATGCGTCCTGAAAAATGTTTTTGCCTGATTGATATGGCGGTGGTTGTTCCTGAGGTGACCATTGCCCTGATAGAATTTTAAGAAAGAGAACCGCAGTGAAGACTGCCGTAGGAGTGAGAAAAATGGGACCAGGACTTGAATTTAAACCAAGTATTTTAGGCTTTTTATGCAATTGGTGAGGGTACTCCGCTGCGGACCTGGCTGGAGTTTCCAGACAACAATACACGCCTGATATTAAAATTATTCGTGTCATGTGTACCGGCAGAGTCGACCTGTCATTTATATTCCGGGCTTTTTCAAACGGAAAAGACGGGGTGTTTATCGGCGGTTGTTGGCCCGGTGAATGTCATTATATTACTGAAGGAAATTTTTCTGCATTAAGCACAAAACATATTGCCGGCAAATTATTGGAAATGATCGGGGTGAATCCCGAAAGATTAAGGTTGGAGTGGATTTCAGCTTCAGAAGGAAGCCGTTATGCCGATGTGATGAATGATTTCTCCAGGACGGTGAGAGCGTCAGGACCTCTTGGTGCAGGTGAAGGAGTCGATCCCGAGGAATTGAAAGCCCGGCTGGATGCGGTTCAGCAGCTCATACCGTATATAAGGCTGGTGGAAAGAATAAGGTTGAGAATTCCTCTGAAAACAGTGGAAGAATATGATGAATTTTTTACCAGTCCTGCATTTGACAAGCTGTTCAAAGAAACGGTTGTGGACAAGTATGAAATCAGCCGGATTATGGCCCTGTTGAGGAAAAAAGCCTGTACGCCCGGTGAAATCACAAAAAGCCTGGGCATCAATCAGTCTGACGTATCACGGCATCTTAACCTGGCGGCCAGGCAGGGATTATGCCTGTTCGACGAAAACCGGAATCTTTTTTCAGCCACATGTGATGAAAACGGCGTTTCATATAAGGATGAAGCAGATGTAAAAGTTGAAGCATCTGCGTTGGACAATGGTGAGGTTGATCAGATTATTGCCGAATACCAAGGCCGTTCGGAGGCATTGATCCATGTGCTGATGGAGGTTCAGAGCAAAAACCGTTGGCTGTCCAAGGAAATACTGGACAAAATCAGTGTGAAACTGGAAGTGCCATTAAGCCGGGTAATGCAGATCACCACCTTTTACAAAACCTTCAGCCTGGCTCCCAAGGGTCGTCATGAAGTTCATATCTGTACAGGCACATCTTGTCATATCCGCGGTGCAACGCAACTTATGGAATCAGTTCAGGAGGCCATGGGTATTCGAGCCGGTGAGACAGATTCCGATTCCACGTTCAGTCTGGAACATGGCAACTGCCTTGGCTGTTGTTCATTGGGGCCGGAGATTATCATTGACGGAAAGCATCACGGCAGGGTGACGCCCGATAAAGCAGAACAAGTGTTGAAAAACTATGCATAGGGAATAAAAATTATGCCAAGGATAAATTCAGCTGTTGAATTGGAAGAATTCGGAAAGGGTCTCTTGTCACAAAGAGATCCTGATAAATCTTATATCTCAGTATGTGCGGGAACCGGTTGTCTGGGCCTCGGTAACGAAGCTGTTATCAGTGCCTTTGAAACTGAAATAAAAAAACAGTCTCTGGAAGCCAAAGTCGAGCTGAGAGTAACCGGCTGTCACGGTTTTTGTGAGCAGGGACCCAATGTCGCCATCTATCCTGAAGATATTTATTATACTCAGGTGGCAGCAGGGGATGTTCCTGAAATTATTACCCGGACCGTGCTTGGGAAAAAAGTGATTGATCGCCTGGTTTATACTGACCCCCATACCGGTGAGAAATCAGTATACCAGTCTGACATTCCTTTTTATAAAAAACAGATGCGTCAGCTCATCGGCAATAATACCAGGATTGATTCCAGGAGCATTGATGATTATATCGGGATCGGCGGGTATGGTGCCTTGTCTAAAGCACTGTTTGAAATGACCCCTGAGCAGGTGTTGGATGAAGTTAAAAAAGCCAATTTGCGAGGCCGGGGGGGCGGAGGATTTGCAGCCGGCCGCAAATGGGAAACAACCCGTAATGCTCAGGCCGATGTGAAGTATGTGATCGTCAACGGCCATGAGGGAGAACCCGGGGCTACCATGGACAGGGCTATTTTTACGGGAAATCCCCACAGCGTTCTGGAAGGCCTGATCATCGGAGCCTATGCCATTGGCGCTCAGAAAGGCTTTATTTACACCCGCCATGACTCTCCGCAATTGAAAAATAATATCTATCTTGCCATTGACAAGGCCAGGGAATACGGGCTGCTGGGAGACAATATTCTGGGTTCCGGCTTTGATTTCGATGTTGAAGTCCATTTTGATGTGGGAATATTTGTTTCCGGTGAGTCCAGTGCATTGATGCGGTCTATCGAAGGAAAGAACCCGGAGCCCAGACCCAAATATATCCGGACATCAGTCAGTGGCGTATGGGACAAGCCCAGTAACTTGAACAATGTGGAAACCTGGGCCAATGTGCCCCTGATCATCGATAAGGGCGCCGACTGGTATGCCGGCATCGGAACAGAACACAGCAAGGGTTCAAAATTGATATCCCTTTCCGGTAATATTGTTAATTCAGGGGTTGTGGAAGTTGAATTTGGAACGACCATCCGGGAAATCATCTATGATATCGGCGGGGGCATTCCCAACGGCAAAAAACTGAAAGCGGTTCATTTCGGCGGGGCCATGGGCGGGTCAATGCCGGCAAGCCTCATTGACACCCCGCTGGATTTCGATGCTCTCAAAGAGGTGTCTGCTCCCATGGGTGCCGGTGCATTGATGGTCATGGATGAAGATACCAATATGGTTGATATGAACCGGTTTTTCCTGGAGTTTCTTACCAATGAATCTTGTGGCAAATGTGTCCCATGCCGCGAGGGCCTCAAGCAAATGCTGAAAGTTTTGATAAGACTCAGTAAAGGTGAGGGAAAACAGGGGGATATCGAACTGCTGGAAGAAATTGCCGAGGTTCTGAGTGTCTCTGCCCTGTGTTCTTTGGGGAAAACCGCTTCCGATCCGCTCAAAAGCTCCCTGCGCTACTTCAGGGATGAGTATGAGGCTGGCATAAAAAAGACTGCTACGGCTTAAATGCTGGTTGGGTCAAACAAGAATTAAACTCTAAAAGAGTGTGGATACAATGAGTGAAATCAATTTACAGATAGATGGAAAAGAAGTTAAGGCTGAGGAAGGGATGACTGTTTTGGAGGCGGCTCAAAGTGCCGGTATATTTATCCCTACGCTTTGTCATAATGAGGTTTTGGAGCCTTATGGCGGGTGCCGCCTTTGCACCGTGGAAGTGGAAGTCAACGGCTGGAGCAAACTGGTTGTCGGCTGCCTTTACCCGGTTGAACAGGGTCTGATTGTCAGAACCAGGACAAAGATGGTGGATAAGGTTCGCAAACTGATTTTGGAGTTCCTGCTGGCACATTCTCCGGATTCTCCGGCATTGCTGGAGCTGGCGCAAGAGTATGGGGCTGATAAAGACAGGTTTGAAAAAGAGTCTTCGTTTTGCCTGCTTTGTGGACTGTGTGTAAGATACTGTGCTGAAGTTAAAAAGAAAAATGTTATTGGATTGATTGACAAAGGCGGAAAACGGGAAATAAGTTTTATTCCTGAACTGGCCGCCAAAGAATGCTGGGACTGCAAGGAATGTTTTTCACTTTGTCCTACATCCTATCTACAGGCAGCTTACCATTTAACCAAAGCAATTGCGTTTCCTTCTCTTCCGCTTCCTGTCAAACCTGTATCAGAGGGAACAGCAAAAGCGATAAAATAATCTGATGATAATCAGAAGGAAAAAATGAGAAAAACAAGTCTTGGCTTTAAATATGATATTGTTCCATTCTGATTCAAATAATTTGCTCAGGAGGCCGATTTTCCTCTGGTTGAATACATCAAGCAAAAAGAGATTGCGGCAATAGCCGCCTACATCGTATCCGCAATCTTTCCTTTCTTCAGGCCGTTTGCCTGATGAAGGCCATAATAAAATTGCCTGTTTTTCATCAGGGTTATGTGGGATCCTTTTTCGATCACCCTGCCGTCCTTGATCACGATGATCTGATCCGAAGTGACCGCGGAACGGAGCCGGTGGGCAATGGTGATGGAAGTCCGGTTCTCCTTCAGGTTGGAAACCGCAATTCGGATTTTCTCCTCTGATTCCGTATCCACATAGGAGGTCGCCTCGTCAAAGATGATCAGGTCCGGCTGATGAGCAAACGCGCGTGCAATGGAAATGAGCTGTCTTTCCCCGCTGGACAGGGATGCACCTCCTCCGGAAATTCGCGTGGACAGGCCCTCCGGCATTTTATCAATGATAGACTGACAGTTGGAGAGCTTCAGGATGGAGTTGAGTTCCTCTTTTGACACATCCTTTTCCGGTGGCAGGATATTCTTCCGAATGGTTCCCGTAAACAGATAGGGATCCTGGGTCACCAAGGCTATTTTTGACCGTATGGATCTAACGGAATAGCGGTCGATCTCATCTCCATTGATCAGTATCCTTCCACCTTTTGGTTTGTAAAACTGAACAATCAGGTTGATCAGGGTGGTTTTCCCGGACCCGGTGGGTCCCACAATGGCTAAAGAACTTCCCGATTTCAGGTCAAAAGAGAGATTATTCAAGATGTTTTTCCCCTTTTTGTATGCCATGGTCACATGGTCGAAGGAGAGGGTGTCCAGCCTTTCCAGTTCTTTTGAGCCCCCTTCGCCATGGAGCTTTTTGTCCAGGATCTGTACGATTCTTTCGCCGGATGCCAGGGCATTCTGCAGGATGTTATGCTTCTCCGCAATATCACGGATCGGCCTGAAGAACATCTTGATATAGGAGATAAAGGCAACCAGGATTCCAAGACTCACCAACTCCGAGACCACCCTTCCTCCACCGTAAAAGATCACGATAGCCAGGGTAAAGGAACCCAGCATGTCGATCACAGGCATGAAAAGTCCATAGATTCTAATCTGCTGAAGCCCGGCATCATAATTTTCACGGTTTATTTTCCTGAAATCATCCAGAGTCTTCTTTTCCATGGTAAACAGCTGAATCACCTTCATGCCTCCAATGGCTTCGGAAAACATCGAATTGATCTGTGCCACTTTAATCCTCAAAACCCTGAACACTTTCCGGGATTTTCTCGAAAAGAGAATGGCTGCCAGAAACACGAATGGGATCACCGACAAAATCGCAGCAGCGAGCTTCAGGTCCATATACACCAAGACCCCCAATATTCCCAGGAGCATGAAGGAATCTTTCATAACAAACGTGATGATGGAGGTAAACAACTCCTGCATATTCTGGACATCGTTGGTCACCCGTGTGGAAAGCCGACCCACCGTGTTTTTATCGAAAAAGGAGACGGGCAGTCGCTGAATATGCCTGTAGATGGAAAGTCTCAGATCATGCATGACCCACTGTCCGGTGTATTCCATCACCATGATCTGTACAAAGCTGAACAGAAACCGCAACCCCGCAATAGCCAACAACACCAGGCCCACCAGGGCAGTACCACGCAAATCATGGGCACGCATGATGCGCATCTCTTCCCGGGTCAGGCGGTCCAGGTGTTCCGATGAGAGGGTGGCGGTGTTTCCTTGTCTCTCAAAAAGCCCGGGATGACTGAGGATGACCGTTTCCATCTCTTTTGTTTTGATCTCAACTGCCAGGGCAGGGGGAGAACCTTCCCCCTGTATACCATCCCTTTGACTGGAAAAATCGAGTCCGGGTACAATATAGCGGTCCACAGCAATTCGGGTGACATAGGGCATGGCCAGGTCCAATGCAGAGATGGCCATCACCAGCGCCACAGAGACCGTCACCATCAGTTTGCGCTTCATGATAAAGGGGAAAAAACGTTTCAACAACCTTATATCCTTGGGTTTGTCCAGGCTTTCCTCATCCGGAAAATTCATGCTCAGTCTCATAACAGTTCCTTACCCGATCCTTTCTTCCGTAACCTGCATTTCATAAGCGTCCGCATAATAACCGCCGGACTCGACCAGCTCATCATGACGACCAGACTCCGAGATGATGCCGTCCTTTAACACGATGATCTTTTCCGCATGTTTGAACACGGAAAATCGGTGTGACACGATGATTATTGTCTTGTGCCCCTTAAGAGAACGGATCGTCTCTGAGATCGCCATGGCGGTTTCCATATCCACCTGGCTTACCGGGTCATCCAGGATGACGATGGGTGAGTCTTTCAGAAATGTCCTGGCCAGTGCCAGTCTCTGTTTCTGCCCCCCGGAAAGATAAACCCCTTTTTCACCGATCACGGTTTCCAGGCCATCTGGAAAAGACGCGATGGTCTCGGTCAGCCTGGCCATCTCGATCGATTTTATCAAACGTTCTTCCCCCGCACCAGGATCCCCGTAAATGAGGTTGTCCCGAATTGTGCCTGAAAACAGGAACGGCTCCTGGGGCATAAAGGAGATTGCGCGCCTCAATAGTTCAAGGTCGATCTCCTTGATCCCCATGCCATCAATGGTGATCCCGCCGGTGGCGGCATCGAAGATCCTCGGGAGCAAACTCACCAGGGTGGTTTTGCCGCTTCCCGGAGGACCTGCTATGCCAAGGGTCTCCCCTGGATTCAAGAAAAAGCTGATTCTTTCAAGTACAGGGATCTGCCTCTCTTTGTTTTTGTAGTTAAAAGACAACTCATCCACACGGATTTCGCCGAAAATCTTTTTAGGAACCAATGCATTGTCTGAATTTCTAATCTCCGGTTCATGGGCCAGTATTTTTTCGATCCGCTGAACAGATGCCATTCCCCGCTGAATCATATTGGTGACCCAGCCAATGGCCATCATGGGCCATGTCAGGAGCCCAAGGTAGCTGATGAAGGCAACAAAATCACCGGGAGAAATGGTCATGGTGATCACCTGCCTCCCCCCTATGAAGATAACTATGGCAAGACTTATGTTGGTCAAAAAAATCATCATTGGGAAAATCAGGCCTGTATATTTCACCAGGCTCATGTTTTTCGACACATAACTCTCCGATCCCCTGCAAAAGGAATCCGACTCAAAATTTTCCCTGTTGAAGGCCTTGATGATTTTAATCCCGGAAAACCGCTCCCTGACCAACTCCATCAGATCAGAAAAACCGGCCTGAACGGTCATGTATTCGGCAAAGAGCTTCTTACTGAAGATTTTGGTAAAAAACGCGATAAACGGCATGGGAATCAAGGCCATCAAGGTCAGGTTAACGTTGATATATCCCATGAAAAAAATAGACGCAAAGCCCAGCACGATGGTGTCGGTGAGCGCCACAAGACCCATTCCCGATGCCATCCTGATATTTTTCAAATCATTGGTTGCATGGGCCATGATGTCTCCTGCTGTAAACGTTTCAAAATACGTGGCCGGCATCAACTGGACATGACGAAACATTTTCTCACGGATTCCTTCCTCAATTCTCCTGGATGCTCCGAAAATAAGCACACGCCATAAATACCTGAAACAACCGATCATCAGGGCGGCACCGAGGATGTAAAGGGCATAGGTCAGAAGACCGGCAGGGGTGATGTTCATAGCAGAGATGTCATCAACTGCCCACTTGATGATCCTGGGAATAAACAGTTGAAAAGCGTCCACCACAAGAAGAGCCGCGATTCCCCAAATGAGGTCCGGCCGGCGCTCGATAAAATAGGGTTTGATCAATTCGAAACTTTTCAATCATGCCTCCATAAAGAATGTTTCAGCAAGTGATACCGTTTAATAATTCGTCTATCCCTGCCTTTTTAAGTTTGGAAATGCAAAAAATATGCCGCCAATTTTATATTTAGAGGCCCGGTACAAAATAGTCATTCTATTTTAGATCTAATCAAGCAATTCCACATTTTAATAATTTTACACTGCAAGGTCCCTTTAATTTTATAAATCAATTCAAGTAGCTAAATAAAGATTTTAAAAAAAGCAATACAAAATTGCTGAAACCCAAATCCACCGCCTATTTTTTTTATACCCGTCCAAAGGTAATTCAGGTTTTTTTTTGCTTGGCGGGAACTTAGTCCGGCGAATGAAAGCCTTTTTAGGCACCATCCACCTGATTCTGAAGAATTTCAGGCGTAGCTATTCTATTGAGGACAAAAAAAAAATAAATTTTTTACTGCACAAATCTTCCATCATTTCCATTGCAGGGAAGGGAACTCAAGCAGCTTAGGTCCTTATATGCCGGGCAGAGGCGGTTGTTCCTCAAGGCGTTGGCGTTTGGCAATATAGATGAGAATGTTGACTAAAACCTATCACTATATTACAAGTGAGAATAAATGATTGTTTTCAATTTTCAAAAAGCGAAACGTGAGTTAAATTATAAAAAAAGTATTAAAGACCGTCAGATCAATTGTGACGACTGCTGATTTCTTTAATATTTCAGAAAAAATTAAAGAACCCAAGTAAAGAGTAAAATTGAAGAATCCATGGAAATGGTCCATACCAAATTATTTGCTGTAACTGTTTGCTGCAAAATCTTATTTTAAGGAAATGTAATGAACGGAGAATCAAAATATATTGTTATTTATACGGGGGTTCTTACAACCCTTTTTATATGGTTTTTAAGTCTTTCAGGGGCGTTTAATCTGCCCAGCGGCATCCTTTATGACACTTTTGTCAACCATATCCCTGAACAGCAAAATGCTGCAAAAAAAACACTTCTTGTTGAGATAGATTATGACCAGCAAAAAAGTGGCGATATGGTTTGGATATCTTTCCTGCAAAACCTTAATGCAATTGGAGCCAGTCAGGTTATATTTTCTTTTTTTCCTCCCAATGTATCGGAAAAATTTTATGACAAAGCCGTTTCCATGGGTAATGTCATTTTTGGCAGACAAAAACTTGGGAAACAAGATCCGGCAGGTGAAGATCTTTTTGATCCTATACCTGCCCGGGCCCGGGGAAAAAAAATTATCACGGCACCCTATGACCTTCCGCCAAACAATTACGGGGTGCATCGTTTTGAGCAGGCATATTTTACCGTCCAAAATAAAAAAACACCAAATTTCCTGGTGCTTGCCGCACAAATGAGAAATACTCCAGAGCTTGGCGAAGACAATATCTTTTTTATCAACTTTATGGCGGCAACAAAAAAACTTCCCAATATAGACTTTAAACGGATAGTCTCCGGTAATCTTGTTCCGGAACTGGTTCAAGACCGTAGTGTCATCATAGGGTTGAAAAAAGCTGCAAATTCACCAGGTTTTAACACTCCTGTTCATTCGGGTGACAACAGTATTTCCCTGGTCGAATATAACGGGTATGCACTCGATACTTTGATTGAACAAAACCCAATCAAGTGGTCTGCCCCCCTTACCACATTATGTTTCATTATTACCATCACCTTTCTTGGACTGACTCTCTATCCGCTGCTGTCTGAAATTATGATACTTGTGTATACCGGGGCGTTTTTCATGGGGTGCGTTATAGTGACCTGGGTTTTGTTATCCCATGCGTTTTTCTGGCCGCCTTTTTTTGAAATTATTCTCACCTGTGCAACCGTCCTGGTTTTTATGTTTGCAAGAAAGTGTTCGTTAAAAAGCAGGCTTGCCAAAGAAATGATATTAAACCGGTCCATTCAAATTAAGAAAAAATTTTCTGCCACCGGGTTTTATGAATCCAAAGAGTATTGGTCAAGGATCATCAATATGGTTAACCAGACCCTGAATCTTGAGCGGGCAATTTTTCTTGACAAGGTAGAAAACGACCACAGGGTAAAGGAAATAATTGCTTTGAACACCTCCATCAGTGATATCAAGGAAAGGCGACGGGACTATCAGAGAACACCGTATTCCACTGCAATCAAAGAAAACAAACCCATTGAAATTCATTCTTATTTTAAGACAGCAAAGCCAAATGATGTGCAATACCTGGTTCCTCTGAGTTTTGCGGGCAGGCTTCAGGGGTTTTGGGCATTTGTGATTTCATCCGGCCAAGCAGCGGATATATCCACTCTTCTTCCCACAATCAACCGCTTTGCAGTGGAAATAGGCGAAATCCTCTACAAGAGAGACAAATGGCATCTTGAGCAGGCAGGTCAAAAAAGCCTGATCAATAAAATTTTGCGTTTTGAAACAAAAGAAGATCTTTCCCATGAGATAAATAATATCATCAATCTGCTGGGAAGGCGGGTGTCCATTCTGGACCTGGTTTTTAACTCCATTGAATCCGCCGTTATCTTATATGATATTTTCGGACAGGTGACCCATGTCAATCAAGGCATGTCCAATTTTTTAAAAACCATGAACATTGCTCCGTTTAAAATGACGGCCCTTGACCTTGCAGTAAAACTGACGAACCATACGGCTCAACAGATGCGCAATCTGCTCAGCCAGACCATCATCAGCCATGACATATTAACCCTGCCCGTCACCATAGCCGACCATGACAAGTCATTTTTGCTCTCCATTCGTCCTTTGCTCATTGAAGAGGAAAACAGCCTGATTCAGGATGAAGCCTATCCTTTTGATCTGCATGGAATGCTTTTTGAAATGATTGACGTAACCGATGCCAAAAATTCCGGTACCTTGAAGGCAGAACTTTTTGAGCGCAGCAACATCCACCTTAAAGAAGGGGTCGAGTCCATAAGCAATGTATGCATGATGCTTGAAGATGACAAAATGGTTGCCGAACAGAAGACAAAACTCATTGAAAATCTAAATGATAAAAAAGACAACCTGATTAATTTTATTACAGAACTCAATGATTATATGAGCCTTGATGTGTTTTCAGAAACATATCAGGTGTTTCCCGTAAGCACCCTCAAAATCATTAAAAACTCCATATCCCAGTTGCAAGAAATCGCAGGCAAAAAAAGAATTTCTTTTGAGATTGCATCCGGCAGCTTATCTGATCTGGTTTTAGCCGGTCCCGGAGACCTGAAAAAACTTTTTATCTCCCTGTTTTCAATCCTTTTGCATGATGCCTATGAAGAAACAGCCATCCAAATCAGGTCGGAATCCAAGAACGGCAGTATCTTTTACAGCATATACAATGCAGGGTATGGAATGCCGGATGAGGATTTTCAAAGGTATTTATCTTCAGGCCAGTTAAATAACTCAAAGTTTTTTCAAGAGATCCGGCAGCTGTCACCCAAGCTCAAACAATGGAAATGTGATCTGACTGGAACAAGTCAAGTTGGAAAAGGCATTCAATTTAACCTGATGCTGAATAAGTTTTAATCATGATTGAATCCTTTATACTCAATATCTTTCCGCCAGGAAGTCTTGCAAACTCAGTGACCACAACGGTCTGGCTTGGAGTGTGTGTGACCTGTTTTTTTAATCTGCGTCTGGGCTGGGTGTTAAGCGGCCTGGTTGTGCCCGGCTATCTTATTCCGCTTTTGATGGTCAAGCCGTTGTCGGCAGCCGTGATTATTTTTGAAGCCGTCATCACCTATTTTCTGGTCTGGCTTTACTCGGAATATTTTTCAAAATCAGGTTGGTGGAACAGTTTTTTCGGCAGAGACAGATTTTTTGCACTGCTGTTGACCAGCATCATTGTAAGACTGATCTTTGACACCATCCTGCTTCCACTGTCAGGAGAATATGTGACCAGGACTTTCGGGATTGTTTTTGATTACCGCAACAGCCTGCACAGCTTCGGCCTCATTGTTGTTGCCCTGCTGGCCAATCAATTCTGGAAGCCGGGACTGAAAAAAGGATTTATCCAGGCTTTTATAACCCTTTTGACCACATGGCTGCTGGTCCGGTATGTTCTGATTGAATTTACAAATTTCAACATGGGCAATATCGTATACATGTATGAAGACATTGCCTCTTCAATGTTATCCAGCCCCAAAGCCTATATTATATTGTTAACAACCTCGATTGTGGCATCCAGGATGAATCTGCATTACGGATGGGACTTCAGC
Organism: Desulfobacula toluolica Tol2; assembly: GCF_000307105.1. Classification (NCBI taxonomy): domain Bacteria; kingdom Pseudomonadati; phylum Thermodesulfobacteriota; class Desulfobacteria; order Desulfobacterales; family Desulfobacteraceae; genus Desulfobacula; species Desulfobacula toluolica. The sequence goes on along the minus strand of NC_018645.1, from coordinate 4,875,741 downwards.
GGAATACTGATACCGTCATTGCTTGCCCTGCAATGGTATCAGCCTGAAAAACTGGTGTATACATTTCTGGAAACCTTTATTATTTTGATGATCGCCTCCCTGGTGCTGAGGCTTTCCATCTTTCGCGAAGCCAACATGGAGGGAGCAAGAAAAATTCTTTTGTTTTTCAATGTTGGTTTTTTTTATAAGTTGGTGCTGGGATGGGTCATTATTCATTGGTTTCCCAGAGAAAAAGTGACTGATTTTTATGGATTCGGATATTTGCTGACCACTTTGCTTGCAATTAAAATGCACGATAAAGACATTGCTGTCAGGGTCACACGGGCAGTTCTCCAGACATCGTTGGCAGCGGTCATGGCGGCAACCTGTATAGGTTTTGCCATGACCCATATTCCCAATATTCTATCATTGACTGCACAGCCTTTGACCCGGATATTGAATGTTAAAAAAGAGTTTGGCGACCAGCGGTTGATTGACCTTTTAAAAGAAGACAAGGTCAGGCTGTTTACCTCTCTGAAAAAAAATTCTTTTGTGTCTCCTTTGCCCAGGGAGATGGAAATTTTTTCAGAAGCACTCAAATCCATTGAACACTATTGCGTTTCAAAGGACATAAATTCCCTTAAAACAGCTGAAAATCTTCTGGGCCGGATCAATTACGCCCTGGCAAAGGTTGAAGGACATTATCTTTATGTGTATGAAGCAGAGCCGCGAAACGGGTGGGGAAGTTATGTTTTTAATGTTGATTTTAAAAACCCCATGCTCCTTGAAGTGCCGGCTCCCCTGGATGAATGGGGCATCCTGGAAGCCGGGACATGGCTGTTTTCCGCTTTGAACGCCAAGGCTCTTGCCTTTGGCGGATCAGGACTGAAAACCAATGATGACGGAACGTCCGATGTTTTGAACAATCCTTTAACACTGTTTTCCGTGTTTCAGCGTTTTTTTCATGACACCAATATCCTTCAGGTTCGGGGTCACACCCAAAACACCATAAAGGTGCTGACAGGCAAGCGTGTTATCCCTACTCTGGGAGAACCACCGGTTGTCGACTCCCTTCTCTGGATAAAATCTTCGTTACCGCCCGGGCTGGATCTTGTGCTTTTAAAAAAAATACTGGGTCCTTTCGGCATAAAATGGGAAACTTCTCCATTCAACAACCGGCTGCGGGACAAGTCGCATTCCGGGTTTGCCGTATTAATGCTGAACCGTCACCATGCAAGGGATTTAATGTTTAAAACACCTTTCAAGGGAATTGAACTGCCTGTTGAACTCAGCGAGCAGAGTATTGTGGGTTATCTTCAAGACTGGCTGCTCAGGGGCAAACAAAAAATCTCAGAAAAAGGATCGGGCCTGTATCAAGTACCAAGATTTGAAGAACTTTTGTTTTTTGACCATGAAATTTTAACCCCTTTATTAAAGCTGTCCCGGCAATTGTATTCAGATAAGGGATGGGGACCGAATGCGGTCAATGAATTAAAAGCATTAAACATATCGGCTGCCGTTATGGGGTATGAAATCATCCAGTACCGCCATAAAACTTCACACCAGGATTATTTGATTTTATCGGAAAGAGATGATGCAGCCAAGCGGTTCTGGGGAAGTTATATTTTCCGCCTCGGCCCGTCAAATCCCTATCTGATACAAACACCTAGGCCTTTATCTGAAATGAACGTGTTTGAGTACTCAGTGTCATTGTTTGAACGGACCAAGGCATTGGGCCTGATGATCAGTACGGCCCACCCTTTAACAAACCCGGACGGATCATCAGATATCATCAGGATGCAGAACAAAGAAAGCCTGTACACCCTTGTCAGCCAGGTGATGGTAAGAGAACAAGGATCTGATCCCTTGATGATCGTTCAATGCAGGGCTCTTGGATTCAAACCGGATGCGCCTTTGCCGGATACGGATGCATTGCTGTCTTTTCGATCCGGAGTCAAGCTTTACAGTCAACCCGATACTTTGACCCTTGACCTGATCACCTCTTTGAAATCAAACGGATTGAGCATCAAACTGGTGGACGGGTCAAAAGCCACGGCCGGATATGAAGTCGGGGGAATTCCCCAGGCCATGTACCTGGACCAGTCCCGGAATAAAGAGTTTGCCATTATCTGGCTGTCTCCCGTCATAAGAGCCTATTTCAGGCAGCAAACGGAAAACAAGATACAGGAAAGCCAGTTCAGAGCTTTGGGCATCAACACGTTTGAAGCCGATCTTTTCGCCACTATCAACACAAGCCAAAACCAGCCGGTTGATTTGCCAGGCCGGTTTAAAACCCTTATTCAGACCTATATTGAAACCCATGATATTATTGTGCTGGATCAAATTTTGCATCAATGGCCAGGCCTGTCTTATCAAAGAATCATCGACCTGAATTCAAAACAGAGCTTTTTACTTGTATTCACAAAAGCAAAACAGCTTGCCGCAGTTATCAACCTGTTTCCAAAAGACATGGGTACAACACTTGCCGTAAACGTCTTGCAGGTTACTCAAGAACGCATATCCCATTATATTGACGCCAGACTTGCATGGCTGGAGTGGAAAAAACAGTGAAAAAATATTTTTTAACAGCTGCTGCCGCATTATTTTTCATATGGCCTTGCCATACCATGGGTTTTGAATTTGAAAGTTTTTTTAAAGGGCTTAGGCAGAACATGCTGAGCTATTTAAAAGCCCCGGATGCAAAGATAAGCTTGTGCTATAAACTGGATCAAAACCAATGGACCAACTTTTATCTTCCTCCGGCAACAGACAGGGTCAAGATAATCACCACTGCCAATATCCCCAAAAAGACCGACTATGATCCTGATACCCCAATGAAGTATGCCCTGGAATACCAGATTTGCGACAAAGAAAATAATATTATAAAATCAGGAATTTATCACAAGCATACTAAAATCACCTTGTATAACGACGCTGCCGGGGACAAGCAATACACGGCAGGGTATTATCTTAAAACACCCCTGGTTCCCGCAGACGGCAGGAGTGTGGTTCTGGATTTTAAGAAAATCCCGGATAACCAGGGTTTAAAGATGAGATTCCGGCTTTTTGGTCATGACCCCATTATCTTTGATGTGGTAATGCGGCTTTATCTGCCTGAAACACCTTCTGAAAACAATTTAAAGCACCAGTGGCAGCGAACCGGCAAGGAAAAAAGGGAGCATCTGTCCCGTTTTAATATCTATCCTCCTGAATTTTTAACGCAGACCGAACAGACAAACCTCATGCGAATGGCCTGGCAACCTCTGGCACCATTGGGATCTGCCAGCAAAGATTATAAATTGCGCAAACTTTATGTCAGAAAAGAGATTGACGCCGACATTGCGCAACCGCAACCTTTCCCAACCGGTCTGGTGATTGATCAGCAGTTGCGGGTTACCGTACCCATCCCGGAACAGGGAATACAAGTCAAATGTGTATTTTCGCATGTTGCCCCCATTGTGGAAGGAAAGCCCCCTGCCCATATACAATTAAAATGGTTTGGCAAAAAACAAAAAAAACAAGAATGGACAGTGCCATGGAACGGCATTTTTGCTGTATATGAAAACCGGCTTGCCGGAGGCATAATGGAATTGAGTTCTGACCAGCCGGTTATTGTTCAGGTCTACAGCATTGACAAAGGCCAGAAGACTGATATCACTCCTGCCCCCCTTGTTGCACGGGCATTTGCCATGGACCAAGAGAACACTCTGACCTATCGGGTTTCCCATGCAAAAGGGCTGTCCACACCCTTTAAGGCCGTGTTCAGAAAAAAAACAAGCGACACAATCTCTGCTGATCAGTCTATTGATTACGCTCTGCTTGATCATAACGGAAAACAAATTTTTAAAAAAAACATTCCTTTTGACCCGGTTCCTTCCGTATATGACCACTTGATTGAAAATGATACCAGGATTATTTTATCCGATCCTGTTGCAGTTTATTTCAGGCTTCCTCCAAAGGTTTCCTCCATCCGGTTTTCATCTTCCAGCCCACTGCTGGCAACTGCATACAACCGTCCTCCTCAAAGGATGGCCCTGACCCGTGTGCCTGAAGACGGGTATGCCTCCATGGACAAAGAAGATGAAAAACAAGTCTCCTGGTTTCCCATAACACCGTTGGGATTTAACACGCTTTTTAAATTGCAAAGATCGGTTTTGCTCAGGCTTCAGCACAGACCGCCGGACATTGATTATGATCTGTCCTCAGGCCGTTTTGTATGGGAATCCTTTGCCCCCCGCGGCAATAGCAATGACAATGGCAACGGGCACTATATTTTAACGCCGGCTGAAAAAAAACAGTATCACCGTGATTCAGCCCTTGTGTCAAATTTTAAAAAAATACCCTTGAACATACCCGTGACAATCAATTTTAAGTCCCAAGGGGCTCTGAAAAAAATGAGGCCCCGGCTGATTTTTTACAGTGAAAACAGATCCCGGCCTTTTCATATCAAGGCGATACTTGACGGGAAAGATTATTTTCAAAAAGATCTGGCAGGGCTCACCGGCAGCGTGATGCTGCCGCCTGTCCAGGCAGGCATACACAAGCTTACCCTATTGTCTTCGGCTCCTGTTCAATGTTTTGTGAACCTTATCCGCTCTGAAGATGCAGGATATCATTTGAGATTTGCCTACCGCCTGACCCGAAAGTCAATGACATTGGACTATACCAAATTGTTTGATGAAGATGAAAATTTATCCCTGGCCCTGTTTTTTCCTTCTATGTATCACTCTGGTGATCAATATGGGGATCAACAAAGTGATCAACATAGCCAAAGACTCATCTTTACCGCCAAAATCCAAAATCTTTCTTTTACGGATTATGGCCCGTTCAATACCCTTACCCGCAGAAAACGGCAATACAGCCTGAGACCGGACAACAATGAACCCGCCTATATTCTGAATTCATCCACCCCTTTGTTGAGATCCAGGCAGTCTTGTTTTTTTCCGCTCCGCTCGGATCTGAAACCCGGCAAATATGAAATCAGCCTGACCCTGGAACACGGCCCTGATGCCTATATCGTTCCTTACAGGGTAATTTCTGGTGTCTATCCCGAGCGCAAAATATTAAAGGAAATAAAATGATTTTGGACAAAACCGTTGCATGGCAGTTTGCGCTGACCTTGTTTTTTTTATTACAGCCCTCCTTATCCCAAGGCGATAGCGGGTATTTGCTTGTCAAACAGCATCTTCATGAGGCACGGACAAAAACCGATTTTGTGTTTCCTTCCAAAAAAGAGTTGCAGACAGTTCAGCACTTGTTTTATCGAATGTTAAAAAAAGAGCCTCATAAGGCATTAATTGAAGAGTGGAAACAACTAAATTTTTCCATGACAAATATTGAATGCAAAGGCACGGAGTATACTCTTTTGTCGGAAGATGAACAAAATCGTACCGGCAGGGGTTTTTATATTTTTCCCACAACCCCGAAGACCAATCGTGTTCTGATGATACCCCACGGACTGCATGACTTTCATACTGACGATATCGGCATTCAATTAAGTCTGGAAGGACACTTTGCAGCTGCAGCATTTAATACTGTTCACAGGTATGGAAACAAAAGAAAAAATTCCCTGCCGCAAAAAAACAATCTTCAGCAGAAAAACCGCCCGAAAAATGATGAAGCCCATGATCTGGCAAAACTTTCAGACACCTTTTTTACGGCATTTACAGCCGCATTTGCCCGGGCATATTCAGACGGATCATTGTTGCAGGTTCACGGGTTTTCAAAATCCCGAAGAAAAACACTGGAAGGCCGGAATTCAAACCTTGTGGTAAGTTCGGGAACACGACAGGCAAGCCGCCTGGCCAACAAGTTTGCAGACTGCCTGAAAAAACAATTTACCGGAAACGTCAGCCTGTATCCCCGTGATGTCAGAGAGCTTGGGGGCACCCGGAATATAAGCGGCATTCTTCTTCGATCCGCAGGCCACAATGGGTTTATACACATTGAACTGGATCTTGCAACCCGGCAGCAGATCAAAGATGTCCCTGAGATCAAACAATGGTTTTTAAACTGTATAGAAATGCTTTAAAGGAATTCAAATAATGACCAGATATCTTTTAATCCGGTTGATGGGAGCCGTTTTTTATTTTTTTGTCACAGGTTACGGCCATGCTGCTGTGGATGATCTGCAGATGCATCTTCTGAATGCCTATGACCTTCCGTTGAGATGGGACAATATTGAAAACAAAAAAAACATTATAGAAGGGCCATGCCCCAGGTACAGCCGTGAATACCGCATGCATCTGATAACCCTTGAGCCGGGAGAGGCCGTCAAGGTAAAAATTCCCGAACAGCGCATGCTAAGGCTTATATCACAGGATCACGAAACAGGGCTTGCCCCCTTAAAAATTTCCATGTCCAACGGTACCGGGCTGCATGCTTTTTTGAAAGTTCCCATGACTCCTGATAAACTTTCGGCCCTTATTGATCCTGATACAAATGATCCTGTAATCTGCAAGATTTTTCTTCCAACAGACATAAAACAGAACATAAGTATTGCCCTGTTTTTTTCCCGGCAGGAACACTTGGGCACGCTTGCCCCGGCCAGGACACTGATTCCCCTTGATGGCACTGCTGTTTCAGTGTCGCACCAGGACACGGCGGGATCAGCCAGTTTTTGGCGCTTAACGGCTGACAAGCCTTCCCGAATCAGCCTGGACGGCCCGGTCCGACTTGTTGTTGAAAACCGTCTGGTATACCCGGAGCGTGAATCTTTCAGGAGACTCAGGTACGGGTTAAAGGTGTTCATGGATGAAAAAACCCATGCTGTCCTGGATTTTGAAACCGTACCGGAAAGCTCACGGCTCATTTTTATCAACGGCATTCCCCGGGTCTGCGGACGGATCAAAACCTCTTTTCTAACCCTGCCAAAAGGCAACCATACACTTACACTTGTTCCACGGTCGGATCTTATTGTGCGGGTCATAAAACAGGAAGACCCTGATTATTTGTTGGCAAAATTCAATGCGCCAAAAACTTACAAAAAAAGCATGGACACGGTTTTGTCTCAAAAAACAGTTGTCATGCCTCTGAATAAAATGTTTGATATCATACCCAACCCGGCATTTTCTTTCTCCCAAATTGAAGCGGCAGCAAAAAAAACAGCACAAGACAACACCCGGCCCCAGAGCGGACTTTTCAGCGCGTCTTTGATGGAAAAACTTGCTGAAACCCGGCCTGATGCCCCGCAACTCAAGCGTGAAGCAAAAAATTTATATGAAGGTCATACATTTTTTCGCAATCTTTTGCCCCGGATCAAGCCGGATAATAAATCCCAGGAACGCCTCGGATTCATCCTGCCCAGGCTCAGGAGAGCAGGGGACACCCGCATGGTTGTGGCACAACAGCACAGACAAAGACTCGTCAGCCTGATTCAAAAAGGATATTTCCTGAGCGTTCCCAATGACAAAACCCGGCCCCTGGTTTACACCATTCCCAAAAGAACGGCATGGTCAAAGCTTAGGGTCATTCTGGAGCCAGGAAATGGTTCAAAAAATTTTTTTGTTCAATTTAACGGAAAACCAAAGCTTTGCTTTACCGCTGAAACTAAATATGATGTCACACAAGATATGTTCAGGATCACTCCGGCAGAAGCGGGACTTGTACTCCGGCAACTTGAAAAAACCTTGTCCGATCCTTGTCTTGATCCGAAAAAATTGATTCAACCATCTTATTTTGAATTGGATCTGCCGCCCGGAGCAGATGAATTTTCCTTGTGGGGAGAAAAAAAATTTACAGGCAGAGCAGCAATCCAATACCTGGATTCAAAGCCCTATGTCATGTCTGAATCAGACTATCTTTGGATCGGTAAACATAAAAAAATCTGCCCCGGCCTTTTTGACGACTTTGCCGCCCGGCTTTCTTCAGGCCGGAGTACAAAATTTTCAAAAAGTTACGAGGAAGGACAAGAAAATATTAGCCGTAATTTAAAAAATTTTCAGACCTCCCTGGTTCGTATGATACGGTCAAATCATGCCTTGTTCACTGCCTCCCAGGCAGATACCCAGGCAGCTTCAAAGGCAAACCAACGGCCAGGCAAGGCTGATCATCGGGCAGCTTGCACAGCTTTTCAAACAGATTGTCAGGCTGTTAAACGTTCATATCCTTTCGGGGCAATGTTTTCGGATGCCCGGACAAACGCCCTGGTTAAAAAAGCCCGATACCTGGAAGACCAAAACCAGGCTCTGCCTGCCCTTGAAAAATGGTCGGCCGTATTCCACAATACTGCCGGGCAAATTCGCTGTACCGCAGCTTTAAAAATAGCTGATCAGCTGATGTCCCTGGGCGAAACCTATCTTGCAGAAGCATGGCTCAAACAGCTTTTTATCAACGCTGCGCAACCGGTTTCTGATTCCGCTTTTGAACGGCTGTTAAAATTTTACCGGCAGGCAGAGGACTGCTCTCAGGTGATGGCTCTGTATTGCACAAGGGCTGTTCGTTATCCCACACCAAATCACATAAGGGATTTGACACAACTTCTGGTCGAGCAGGGGCAGTTTTCCCAGGCATTGTTCCTGGCTGCGGTTCTTCCTTCGGACATTCAGCCCGTAATGCCGCTGTTAAAGGCGGCGGGCACTCTGGGCTGGGTTCGGGTGTATGATGATCTTGTCACCCGCTTAAACTCTTCGGAACAAGCCGCCTACTGGACCGGTATGGGCCTGCTGTACCAGTCAAAACCGGAACAGGCCTGTGAAATCCTTGACTCTGCTGGAAAACCGGGGAAAATTCTTCAAACAGCTGTGGAAAGGGGGCTGGAAATCAACTCCGCTCTTTTTTCAGCGACCCCGGCCAAACGGCTTCAAGGCATACTGGACTGGGAAGCCTGGTCCTCCGGCCTGCCGCTGGATTACCATTGGCAGACTGCATCGGATTCGGTTATGGATTATGACGGAAGTGTGACATTATATACTTTGCCAAGAGATCTGTATTCCCAATCTTTCCGGGCCGTGCCTTCAAAACCTGTTACTGCAAGGTTTCACGGTCCCGGAACATTAAAGGTTATTGTAAGAGTTCTGCATGAGCAAACAGACAAACTGCCGGACACAATGCCAATGAACGGGTGGTTTACCATCCAACATAATAACAAAGATCATCTTGTCCCGATTGTCAATAATCTTCCGGTTCAGGCAATGGTGATTTCAGGAGACAACACCCATACTCCAGGAACCAGTATCAGCCATGACATCAATCTGATACCGGGAGCCAATGACATTGAAGTTTACAGCGCAACAACGCCACTTTTGGCTGCATTTCAAGTTTTAAGGCCGGACAGGCCCTTGACTGGTATTTTGCCTCAACTAACAACCGCCAATGTTGACGCGGTTTTAAAAGGGCAGATCATGCAGAGTTCTTGTTCCGGCGGCTCAGCTGCTGCACGGGAGCTGGCCGGATACGACAGCCACAGTCCGAAAACACTGCCGCAGATACCGGTTCTCTCCCGGAAAGATCTTGAAAACAGACGGAAGGCAAAACAGCAGGTAAAAACCCCGGAACCACTTTACCCGGATACATCTTATCTGGAACCATTTTCCAAACAAGGATTTTCCAGTGAAAAAGATCTGGTTTTCAAAACCATGTCCCAGCTTGTGCTGGCCGCGGAAAAACATCCTGAAAACATATTGCAAATCGAAGCCGACGCCCGTCAATTGTTTACAAAATATTCCCATTTAAAAGGATTAAAAGGGCTTTTAGGACAAATTACCAGACAAACTTCCTGGGAACCTGTCTCAATGGTTGAAGCCAATGCTGGAATTGAATCTTTTCCACTGGCCGGATGGGAGCCGGAATCAGATACCCTTCGCATCAGAAAAGCACTTTTGTCCCCGGTATCTTCGGGAGAACAGATCATAACAAAAGAAAACAATCTGGTATTGTTCATGAACAACACCCGGCCCGTTTTGCTCAAAGCAGACATATCCCTGCTGGATCTGCCTTTTTTGCAACCCGCTTTTGTCAAGTTTTTTTACCAGCTGGATGACCAGGCTCCCGAATTTATCACGCTTTTTCCAGGAATGACTGCCCACCAAGCGGCAATCCGGGTCTCAAAAGGGTCTCATAGGCTTACAATCGGTATTTCAGACAGTTATTCAAACCAGTTTTTAAAGGTCAAATTTTGTGAAAACCCGTCCGTTACAAAAACATATAGTGCCGGAAAATCAGTTGGCAAACCTTTAACAAACAGCACATGTACCGAGCTGCTAACAGACAATCCACCCAAGCGTTCCTTTTACAGGGCAACCCACAAAGACCCTGTAAGGGTTCACATCCAGGGACCGGCATGGATACGCATTGATACACTCAAAAACAACGATACCCGGGTTGAGCATCAATATATGAATCCGGGCTGGCACACCCTTGTCCTGGAACCGGACAAAAATGAATCCCAAGCCCTGTTCAGGGTACACAGGCGAGCTAAGGCCATATTCCCACCCGATCCGTTAAATCCAAGACTGGTGAAAGCCGACTTTGACCTTGTTCCTGCTCCCCATGAAAATTTTTTACAAGATTTTTCTCCCGGCAACACCGTCTGTTTTCAAGACACTTACGCCCTTGGGTCTCAGGAAGACGGAACCTGGTCTTTGGCTGGATCATATAAAAACTTGTTCAACAGCCTGGAAGATGAGGCAGAAGAAGACCAGGGACATATATATGAAATTCTGGCAACCCATCACTATTATCACGAAACTCTGCCTGGATATACCGACACTGGATTTTTAACCCGCTTCAGGCAAAATGCAGGACCGGTCATCGGACTGACACAAGATTTTTATTATTATCCCAGGCAGGTTCCCCTGGGCCTGAACCTTACAGGCCGCATATACCTGCAAAATCCTGATGCAGATACTTTTGCCATGTTTGACAACAGCCCTGCGGAATATTCCGGTCTTTTCAAAGCAAGAATTTTTCAAAAACGGCCACTATACTTGAAATTTGGCCTGAACTCTGGCCTGAAAGCTTTTCATATCCCATCTTTTTCCCTTTTTGGAAGAATATTGAGCATGGATGATGCAAACCAATATCCCAACCGCCTGGTGGACCGAGATATCTTTACCGACTACAAAAACGACCACAGGGCGGGGGCAACCCTTTCTGAATACGCCTCATACATGCCCTGGCTGGATACTGTATGGTTTTTGCAAGGATCAATCAGCAGCAATGAAAATATGAATTTGCTTCAACCGGATAATATGAAAATGAAAATCGGATGGAAGCAGCTTTTGGGTAATTTTCAGGCAAATCTTTCTTACGGCCACAGGTATTATTTTTCAGATGAGGACCGGTCCGCTGATATCAAAAGAAACACCGGAACCCTTGAATTGTTCTGGAATCACTGGACCCGTGATCAGCAACGGCTTACTTTGGGGCTGACCCTTGAACAGGACCTGGACAACAGTGACACCGCCATTGAGTTTTCAGGAGTCTGGTTTTTCAGCAAAGGCCGGGGTTTAAAAGATATCAGGCCGGGAGCCCTGGATTTTTTCAATATCCATAAACGAAACATGCCCCAAAAAAACAATACCTTTATCCGCAACCATTAGGCAAAATTGATCATGAAAAAAAACATGAAACAGATAAAACAAGAGACTCAACATATTTTAAAAGCAGACCTGTCAAATCTGGAGGACAAATTATTCACAGAAAAAATCAACAAGCTGACTGATAAGTTTCTGGCAGACAGATTTTTGCCCGATAAATTTCTAAACAGTAAGGCATTGAACAAGCAGGCAGCAAATTTTCCTGAAAAACGCCGCCTGTCCTATCAGATCATTAATTTTCTGGTGCATGAGTCCATGGCCGAGCAAGAGGCAATCCGCGCCTTGAACGTATTGCGTGTTGACTATAACCTGCGGTTTGCGTCCGCCAATACTAACATTGAAAAAAAAGCTCTGATCCTTCAGTTTGCCGTTGACCTGGGCGCTTCCGCTTCCCGGATCAAAGGCGACAAGCGGGCCTTTAAGCGCTGGTTCGGGTATGATGTTGTTCTTGAAAGGTGCAGCCGTAAAATTGCCCGGATCGAATACCATCTTGTTTTTCTGCTCAACCGGCTGGGGGTGATTGCCTCAAAAGCCCTGGGTTCGGTTTCAGATAAGGCAGAACAAGAAAGAATACTCAACCGTATCAACATTGAAAAGACATTGAAACCCCTGCTGGCCTTCAGCGGTGACGAGCGGGTAAAAATAGAAACCTTCAGGTGCATGACAAGGATCATCAGGGCCATTCCCTCACAGGTCAAAAATGAGATAATTGAAGAGGAAATTATCAACTTCATCTACCGGGCATCCCTAGATGTCCGCCAGCAGATATGGATTCAGTGTGAAGCCTTTGACCTGCTTTCAGTACTTGACCCGGACTCTTTTTTCCAGGCAGCCACCCGACGGCTTTTTAATCCAGTAGATGGTGACGACCTGTTTGTCCGCAGAAAAATCATACAGCTGTTCCATGATCATTTTAACAATGAAAAAGAGATTAAAAAATTTATTCCAACCATTTCCAGGGATATCAGCCCTTTTGTAAGGCAGGCTGTTCCAGGGGTTTTGATAAAATTTCTGATCCGCCAAACATCCGGGACACAAAATGAGGATATCGTCTCCTGGCTCAGACACATCCTTCTCAAGGACTTCTCCCCAAAGGTAAGGGCGGCCGGGCTTTTAGCCGTGGCATCATCAGATGATCTGATACTTTTGTTTACCGGCACGGTCTCGGACCTGATTTTTGATCACCTGTCCATGGAAAAAGACCCCTTTGCTGTCCGTGTCAGCTTTAAATGCGTTTATGATATTATAAACACATTAAACACGGCAGGACACCACGATGGTGCAGCCGCGTTTTTTGAACGGCAACTGCCGGTTATCACACAGCTTCATAAGACCGCGAAATCTTTGTCTGTAAGACGCTGGGCTGCATTAACCCGGGAAAAACTGCTCATTCAAACAGATGATGAAGCAAAAGACTTGATGGAGAAACTTGCCGCCATTATCCCCCATATCAGACCCGGCAAAAAAAAGCGGCTTCCCAAGTCCTGGTTTAAAAATATGGACGACAACAGTATCGGCAGAATCCTTTGCGTACTTGCCCTGGAAGATTTCAGCCTGGGTCTTGAAAAAGGCATCACCGGAATTTTTCTTTTCAGAGGAGAGCGTTTTGGTTTCCGGGTCTGGAGATTTTTACATGAATTTTTTTCCCCGTCACCGGATAAACGGCAGGGGTTCAGCCACATCACCGGCAGAAAATATTTTGGACACCTGAGAGCCCCTTCAGGTATAGGCAGCGAACTTACCCGGACAAAAGTTCCGGGAGAACCCTTGTATGTTGACACTGAATCCGGGTGGAGGCCCTATCTTCCTCTGGTTGATGACGCCGTAGGCTGTTCAAAAACAGTTTTTTCAACCAGACCGGTTAAAATCTATACCCCGGAAGGTGTCACAAAAATGTATTCTCCCCGGTCTTTATTCAGGCGTGCCCTGGCCTGGATATCGCTCACCCTGGGATTTTCAAAACATGCGGATTTTAGAAACTGGGAGGAGACTAGCCGGGAAAACCCGGATAATTATATCCGCTCCTTGAGAAAACTGGGCTTTGACATACAATTTGAGGGTTTTGCCGTTATACCGCCACAAAAAGATGAAGATCCTTCAGTAACAAGATTTTTTGCTTTTGGCCTTCCCTTTTTCACCCCGGATGTATGGACCCGGTTCAAATATTATTTTTTTTCAGCCTATGAAAACTCTTTGTATGAACTGGGTCTTTTTTCAGCTGCACTGCTTTTTTTCTTTCTCTATAAAAATCTGTCCTTAAGCCATGCTGTTGCATCTGCCAGAAAACAAATAACCCTTGTCATCGGCGGATGGGGAACCCGTGGAAAATCTGGGGTTGAAAGACTTAAAGCCGCTGTATTTGAAGCTTTAGGGCATGGGCTGGTGAACAAGACAACCGGATGCGAAGCCATGTTTCTTCATGCCTTCCCCTTTGGGAAAACAAGGGAAATGTTTCTTTTCAGACCCTATGACAAAGCAACCATATGGGAACATCATCATATGATCCGCATGACTCAAAAACTGAAATCAAAAATATTTTTATGGGAATGCATGGCCCTGTCTCCTGCCTTTGTCAAAATTCTCCAGCAGCAATGGACCCGTGACGATGTGTCCACCATTACCAATACTTATCCGGATCATGAGGATATTCAAGGACCGGCAGGCATCAACATTCCACAGGTCATGACAAATTTTATCCCGAAAAAAGGTGTGCTGATTACATCTGAAGAGGAAATGAAACCCATCCTTGCCCGGGATGCACAAGAGAAAAAAACAAAAATAGAGTATACAGGCTGGCTTGAATCAGGGTTGCTGACACCGGACGTACTGGGCAGGTTTACATATGAGGAGCATCCCAGCAATGTGGCCCTGGTATTAAAACTGGCCGGTTTTTTAGACATAGATCCCGATTTTGCCCTCCGGGAGATGGCAGACAGGGTGATTCCCGATATCGGGGCTTTAAAAGTCTTTCCTGTTGCGCCCATAAAAAACAAAAAACTTGCATTTATTAACGGTATGTCGGCCAATGAGCGGTTTGCAACCCTGAGCAACTGGAAACGGATGAAACTTGACAGCCCTGATTATGAAAATACTCCTGAAACCATTATCAGCACTCTGGTCAACAACCGGGCGGACAGAATAACAAGATCCAGGATGTTTGCCTCAATTATTGTGGAGGATCTCAGTGCTGATTATCATTTTCTGATCGGATCAAACCTGTCTGGACTCATGGGATTCATTACTGCGGCCTGGGATGAATATCTGGAAAAAATCAATTTGTTCCCAACCGAGACCAATGACCGTAATGCAGGCCTTTCAACATTCCGGCAAGTTGCCGTAAAATTGAGAATAGCACTTTCTTCACAGACGGTTATCAACCGGGCAAAGGTTATGCTCAACAGCCTGGGAGCAAAACTAAGCCAGGAAGAAATCAAAACAGCCGTCACCCATCCTGCTTCATTGCTTGAAAATACGACATTAAAAAACTTGGAATTAAAAAACAGAGCAAAAAAAACAGAGCAAATCATACACCATATTGAGAAATTGAAAAAACAGAACAAAGAGGCTGAAGCATTCCAGGAAAAAATAAAACAGCAACCCAGTACAAAAGCCCTGGAAATGGAGTTTAAAACCCTTGTTACCAGATGGTTTAAGCAAAAATTAATTGTTATTGAAAATGTCCATGCCACAGGCGAACAGATCATCAATACCATTTGCAGCCATACTCCTCCAGGACTGTTGAACAGGGTCATGGGACTGCAGAACATCAAAGGCCCTGGCCTGGATTTTGTTTACCGGTGGCAGGCCTGGGAGCAGTGTTATCTGGCGGGGCAAAATTTATTGAATGACCGGGAACCAGAAGTCTTTGAGCAAGGGTTGAATATGCTCACGTCTTTCCAGGATTATGGCATGTTATGCCGGGATTATCTGATCAATATTTTAGATCAGACAGCAGGCAAAGGGATTGCTCAGACGGAAAAATATCAGGCAGGGATCGCCCTGATCCGGTCAAACCTTGACACTGCCGTCACTGCCATTAAAAATAATCTGACTGTTGCCGGATCTGAAAACAGCATCGCCTCTAAAATAACCGGAATGGTTGAGGCTGTTCTGGATGCAGGTGATGCTGTCAAGCGGCGTAAAATCGCCGACCGGATATACAAAGACCTGATCAATGAACGTATCAGCCATGAACGAGCCGCCATTGAACTGAAAAAATTAAATCAGCGTCAAAAAGGCGGCTGGCTTGCCGGATAACACAACGTGATGCAATGTGATAAAATGTGATGAACAGGTACAGCTAAGGCGGGAAACCCGCAATTCAGATGCCTCTCCTAATTTTCTTGTTTTTTTTAACAAAAAATTGAGGAGTAAGGCATTAACAGATCACATGTTACAAAAGGCTGCGGATAAACTCCCCGGCTGCAGCAGCACCTTTTTCTTCCACGATCCTGATAGTCTGGGAGCCGATCACGGCAATATCTGCCTTGCCTTTTAAATAGTCCACATCAGCTTTTTCTTTTACGCCGAATCCCACGGCCAAAGGAAGGTCAGTGGCCTTTCGACACCTTGACAGATAAACGGCAAGATCATCTGAAAAAGCAGTGTCTTTTCCGGTAACCCCTTTCCTGGCAAGGCAATAGACAAAGCCTGAGGCATGGGAGGCTAAATATGCCAGTCTCTCATCGCTTGTTTCCGGGGAAAAAATATAAATGGGGTCCAGATTATTTTTTTGCATGGCACAGATATACTCTTTGCCCTCTTCAGGCGGCAGATCCGGCACAATGGCACCTTTTAGATTTATTTGAACCATTTTGTCTGAAAATTTTTCCATTCCGTATTTAAAAAGAATGTTGGCATAACTCATGAACAAAAACGGGATGGAAAATTCCTTTGATACGGCCCGGGCAAATTCAAAGCATTTTTGAACGGTTGACCCTTTTTCCAGAGCTGCCTGGTTGGCTTTTAAAATCACAGGACCGTCTGCCATGGGTTCTGAAAACGGCAATTGCAATTCCATTAAATCCACTCCGGCATCAACCATCTGCCTTACGATTTCAAAACAGTCTTCAAAGGAGGGATACCCCATGACAATATGGGTCATCAACAAAATATCACGGTTTTTGAGTCGGTCTTTTATATAGGATTCAAGCATTGTATTCTTTGGCCTTTTCAATAATAAATTCTTTCCATTTGGGATCATTAACAGCCTCTGCCACTGTAAAAATGTCCTTGTCACCCCTGCCGGACTGATTGATGATGATCACATCGTCTTTTGAAAGGGAAGGCGCTTCCTTAAATGCCCTGGCAAAAGCATGGGCAGATTCCAGGGCCGGGATAATTCCTTCTTTTTGCATGGTCAGTTTCAGCGCAGCCACAACCTCAGTATCTGTTGCGCTTTCAAACCTTGCCGTTCCCTGGTCATGCATGTGGGATAAAATCGGAGACACCCCCACATAATCCAGCCCGGCTGAAATAGAGTGGGTCTCTTTCATCTGGCCGTCATCATCCTGAAGAAAATAGGTCTTATACCCCTGGGCAATACCATGGCTTCCATCTGCCGAACTCAGCCGGGAGGCGTGCATGCCTGAATTTAAACCCTTGCCTCCTGCCTCAACCCCCACAAGCTCCACAGGATCATTTAAAAATCCTGAAAAAATCCCCATGGCATTGGACCCGCCGCCCACGCATGCATATACCCGTTTGGGAAGTTTGCCTTCCACATCCAGAATCTGCTGTCTTGCCTCCTTGCCAATAATGGATTGAAAATAAGAGACCATTTCCGGGAAAGGGTGTGGCCCGCAGGCGGTTCCCAGGACATAATGGGTGGTGTCCATGTTTGTTACCCAGTCCCGGAACGCTTCGTTGATGGCATCCTTTAAAATTCTTGTGCCGTCTTTTACCGGAACCACGGTGGCACCTAACTGCTCCATCCAGAACACATTGGGACGCTGGCGCAACACATCCACTTCCCCCATGTAGATGGTGCAGTCAAATCCGAACTTTGCCGCCATTGTGGCAGTTGCCACCCCGTGCTGTCCTGCCCCTGTTTCCGCAATCACCCGTTTTTTTCCCATGCGTTTGACCAGCAGCCCCTGACCCATTACATTGTTGGCTTTGTGGGCGCCTGTGTGATTGAGGTCTTCTCGCTTGATATATATTTTTGCACCGCCAAATTCCCGGGTAAGGTTGTCAGCAAAGGTCAAAGGGGTGGGACGGCAGGAGTAAGATCCCATCAAGGTTTCATACTCTTTCCAAAAAGACGGATCTTTTTTTATTTTTTCAAACTCAATTTCCAGTTCATCAAACGTGGCAACCAGAATCTCAGGCAAAAATGCCCCGCCATGGTTACCGTAATATCCCCTGTTTTTCATGTTATTTGCTCCTGCTCATGGTTTATACGAAAGAACATTTAACCTGCTGAAATTAAATATTTTTCATTGTTTATTGTGGCAGAGTGATCTGCCATGGCCGTTATATGTAAACCATTGGTTTCAATGGCCGGATATGATCCGGTTTTTTGATTGTTTATGTCATCTTAAGGCTCATGGTCTGGGAAAATGCAAATTTATCCGTTCTGCAGTACAAACGTGAAAATATAGCTCCGGGTGCTTCCGGGAAATTCAAAGTCCGTTCCACTTCAAGAACAGGATCGGAAGGATTCAGGTTAAGTGCTGTTGACTTGTTTTCAGGCAGAAAAGATATTTTAAAGGTTTGCCTGCCTGTTTCCGGCTTCAGATAATACTGATCCGACACCACCCCGGAAAGGGATCTGTTTTCAAGATCCACAGTTTCCAGGCCCCTGAACAATACTGGATGAAGATAGATATCCTCCAATAATACAGGATCTGCCTTAACACAGGTTAGGCGCGATAAAAAAAAAGCGGGTTTTCCTTCAAAAGGATTGGTTTTATCATCAGTAACATTCACGGCAGCCAGAGGAGCCAGAAGTTTTGATTCAGTCTTGATCCCTTTTGTTTCAAACGCCTGGGACGTGCCTGCAAGACAAAACAGGTCCACCTGGTTGCCGGGTTGCTTCACAAAAGTTCCAGCCCCTCTTTTGCGTTCCACAAGGCCTTTTTTGACAAGTGTATCCATGGCCTGGCGCACTGTTGGACGGCCAATGCCGTACTGCTTTGCCATCCCGTTTTCAGACGGGATAAGATCTCCGGGCATGTATGTTCCGCATCGGATCTGTTCTGTCAGGATATCTGCCAGCTGATGGTATAAGGGAAGAGGTGACTTGTGATTGAGCATTATTAACCCCGTAATAATTATTGGAAGAATAGCAAAAGATAAAAAATATCTGTAAAGTTGTCAAGACATTTTAACAAGTATTTGATTTTAAGCATTCAAAAATGTTGTTTTTTCAAAATCATTTTTATTTTGAAACGCTTGATGAAGGTGTGAGGTAATATGAATTAGTTAAAATAAATTTACCTTGACTTTTTTACTGTCTGTCAATAGGAATACCTGTGTTTTGGTGCTTTAATGCTTAATAGGGAACTCCTGTGAAATTCAGGGACGGGCCCGCCGCTGTAACCCCGCCTCTTTTAAAATAAAGGGGAACTTTTTTGGCTGGAAAATGTCACTGTTTTGTTTGAACAAAATGGGAAGGCTGGCAAAAAAGAAAGGAAGTCAGAAGACCTGCCGAAACCTGATTGATAATCTGCTTTATGGACAGAAGTGGATTAAATGATTTTGAGGATAAAAAAAGGGACTTCCCGGATCAAACATTTGGAGTGATTCGGGATTTTTGTTTGCCCTGTTTCAAGCATATCAAAAACACTTTTGCCTGACGATCAGGAAAATTCCGAATCAATTATGGATTGTTTAATTATAATTGTGAAAGGAATTTAAATGAAACGCTGTCTTGTTGGTTTGATCTTTTTAGCTGTTTTTCTGCCTGCTTATGTAATGGCCCTGGAAATAAAAGAACCTGTTCATAAAATGGATGAATTGGTTGTCACCTCCACCAATAAAATAAATGCAATTAATACGCCTGCCAGTCTTTCCATTATCACTGGAACGGAATTGGAAGAAATGGGGGCGAAAAATGTTATCGAAGCCCTGGGTAAAATTCCAGGTGTTGTTGACAGTAGTGCAAAGCGCGGTACAGTTGTGATTCGCGGCAACAAAAGCGCAATGGCAGGGGGGCCTGTTATCCTGATTGACGGTATCCCGCAAAAAATCGGGGATTCCAGGTATAGTGAATTTGACTTTATTCCCGTAGCACAAATTGAGCGCATTGAAGTGCTGCGCTCCGCCGGGATTGCATACGGGCCTGGTGCGGCTCGTGGGGTCATCAATATTATTACCAAAAAAGCAAAGCAAGAAGGCATTCATGGTGATGTCTCTGCCTCATACGGTTCATGGGATACCCATGATGAAACCGCATCCCTCCATGGCAGGCAAAACCAGTATGATTACATGTTAAATATTGGAAACCATCACACTGATGGGTATGAGCAGGAAGAAGAAAACAGGTTATCGGTTCTTGCCAGGCTTGGGTATAATTTGTCTGATCAGACCCGCATTGGCATATGGGTTAATCATATGGACTATGATATAGATACGGCGTATGGGTTTTTAAAGTACCAATGGCAATTGGAAAATTACCGCAGGGACATCCATTTTCCGAAAAGTGAAACAGATTCAGATTTGATCTGGCATACTGAAAAAGAGCAGCAAAATTCAATCATTGCCCTTGAACTGTCTCATAAAGATGAGAAAAAATTTATCGATTCCACACTTTCCTGGACAGGTTATGATGAAATAGACAAGAGCCTTGCTTATCTTTTTGATAAACCCTCAAGCGTATATCACAATGATTCTGAACAAGATACTTATACGGTCTCAATTTCGGGTGGATATCATTTTAAGTTTGGTGCCATAAGCTATACACCCTCAATTGGATTGAATTATGAAAGCATTGATAATGATGTAAGCCGGATATATCCGTTTGATCCGGGTAAAAACACGGATGCATACAATTTTGATCTCCAGGAGAAAACCTATGGTATCTTCTGGGATAATGACTTTCTTTTTCAAGAAAAATGGGGATTTAAAACAGGAGGACGACTGGACAGGACCGAAGTTAAACTGCAAGACAAGGTGCCAAATATTGCAGATGAGGATCGAACCATGTTCAGTTATTTTATAGCCCCGTCCTACCGTTTCACGGACAAGGCAAACCTCTATGTTTCAGCAGGAAGAAATTACTGGTTTCCAACGCCCCGGTATTATGCCTGGGCGGTTGAAGATGGCGGAACTTTTAACCCTCCTGAAAACCTGGAGCCAGAAGAGGTTATGACTTATGAAATCGGTTATAAGCACATGCTGAACAAGGCTTTCAATATAAATGCCACCCTCTATTTTTCAGATTATAAGGACAAGTTTGGCTCAGTCTATGAAGGAACGACATCTCGAGGACGGGGAAATATCGGTGATGCCGAGGCAAAAGGCATTGAGCTTGAAGCCGATGGCCGGGTGTGTTCTTTTTTCGGCTACCGTCTGGCCGGTACCTACCAGGATATCCAATGGACTTCAGGCACAGTATCTGCCAAACTTCATCCGTCAAACACCACGGATAAGCACGCCGACATTGCCGGAAAACAAATCTACTGGGTTCCTGAATTCAGCGGTCTTGTAGGACTTGATTTTTTTCCCTTGGAAGGGCTCAAGTTCAGCATGGATATCAATTACATGGGTGAACGATATGTGGATTATTTAAACCGCATAAAATATCCTTCCAAAACAACTGTTGATGCAAGAATTTCCTATGCCTGGAACCAATGGAAATTCTGGGTTCTGGGTAAAAATATTTTTGATGAAGATCTTGAATATGTTTCAAATACTGCAGGCACCTTAACCAGTGCCGACGGCGAGCCTAAAAATGCCTACTATGTTCAGGGCGGCGCATATTTTGAAGCAGGTATAAGCTATAGTTTCTAATTAAAATACAATCAAAGCCTGATCCTTGGAGATGATTAATGCATAGGCAGGGATCAGGCCAATATCGATTTTATAATCCGTGAAACAAAAAATATTAAAAAAGATCATTATCAAGGATCAAAGATGCCAGGGAAACCATACCGATAAGCTCTCCGCAATCTTCCACAGGAGCTCTTCGCATACCGGCACGGTAAATCAAACGGGCAACGTAACGAATGTCCATATCTGCCGGAACGGTAATAACAGGCTTGGTCATGATTTCATAAACATTAACTTCAGACGGTGAACGACCCGGGATTATCACCTTTTTAATAAAATCTTGAACAACCACCATGGCCCAGGCATCATCCTTGTGCCGTTTGTTGACAAGAAGATAAGAGACTTTTTCAGAACGCATTTTGGCAGCAGCCTCACTTGCTGTTGCAATGCCGTCAATAGAGACAATTCCCTTGGACATCACGTCTCTTGCCCTGATTATTGAGGTTTTGTCAGATACCATATTTTTATTCCCCTGTAGAAATAATGATAATTGTTTAAAAATAACTTTTTTTAACTTCTTCCTTAAAACTTTCTATCTGGCTTTCCAGACCGGCAACCTGCTCAACAGGAACCACAAAAGCAATACCGGTTCCAGGTTTGTGGAATTGTCCCGCTTTTTTTATCGCATCTAAAATTTGGGCAACAATATGTTCTTCGATCAGCAGCATGACAATATCGGTCCTGGCCTCCAGTGTGAGGCCAAAAAAAGTTTTCGCCTCATGGATGCCGGTTCCTCTGGCCGGTATAATGGTTGCCCCTTTGGCTCCAGCCTTTTTTGCCGCATCCACTATACGGTCAGTTATATCCTCCTTTACCAGGGATAAAATAAGTTTAAAGCGCATTTGTTTTCTCCAGTATTTTTTTTTTGTGTTTGGCAAACCAGTGCATCAACTGTGCATAGCCCATGACAGCTATAATTGGAAACAGACTGGCAAAGGCAATAAGGCCAAACCCGTCAAGAGCAGGATTCCGCCCAGGTACGGTGGCGGCCAGCCCAAGGCCAAGAGCCGCTACCAGCGGCACGGTAACCGTTGAAGTCGTAACCCCGCCCGAATCATAGGCCAGGGCAATAATGCTTTTGGGGGCAAACATGGTCTGTACGACAACAATCACATAGCCCGCAAGAATATACAAATAAAGCGGCGTACCAGTTACAATCCTAAAAGTGCCAAGACTGATTCCAAAAGCGACTCCCAGGGCCACGGTAATTCTCAGGCCCCATTGTTTGATCGTCCCTGCGGAAACCTCGCTGGCTTTAAAAGCCACTGCAATAAGAGAGGGTTCTGCAATGGTGGTGGCAAAACCGATCATTGCACCAAACAGGTACACCCAGCCATAAGCTTTCCAGTCGGCATGGGTGACAATTTCTTCTGTGCCGTAAATAAAGACCGGATCAGACAGCTGGGTTGCCATTATATTGCCCAAAGGGAAAAGTGCTTTTTCAAGTCCTGCCAGAAATAAAGCAAGACCAATAACAACATAGATGCCACCGACAATGAGACGGCTCAAATGGGGAATTTTCTGTCGTAAAACAAGTATTTGGAAAAAGCTGATAAGAATAATGATCGGCAATACATCCCTACAGGTGGCTAACAATATTTTGCTGAAATCATGTATGAATTCCATTATAACAGGCCTTTTTTTATCTGAAAATAATTAATCCATAACCCATGACAAAAATCATGGGAAGAAGAGAAGCAAAAGCGATAAGACCAAAACCGTCCACAAGCGGGCTCCGTCCTTTGATGGATGAGGCCAGGCCTACCCCCAAAGCTGCAACCAGGGGCACGGTGATGGTGGAGGTGGTCACGCCACCTGCATCATAAGCGATGCCGACAATTTCTTTGGGGGCGATGAATGTCATCAGCATAACAAAAACATAGCCGCCGATGATCAGATAATGAATTGGCCAACCGCGGATGATGCGAATAACACCGATAAGGATGGCAAGCCCCACGGAAACGGCAACAGACATGCGAAGCCCAAAGGCATATTTTTCCAAAGAGTCCTGGCCCGGATCAATAAGGCCTCCCTGACCGGCAATCTCTGCTGCTTCCCAGGCCACGGCTATGAGGGCAGGTTCTGCCACAGTGGTTGAAAACCCCAGAGCAAAGGCAAAACAGAGCAGCCAGAAAAGACTGCCTTTTTGGGCTAATGCATGGGCCATTGACTCACCAATGGGAAACAGGCCCATTTCCAAACCCTGAACAAACAGGCTCAAACCGGCAACCACAAGCAAAGCACCAAAAATGACTTCTCCCATTTGCGGCAATGGCTGCTTTAAAACGAAAATCTGAAAAAAAGCTATCACTGCAATAATGGGCAGCAGATCCATAAAAGCTTGTTTTAATTTTTTAAAAATTATTTGGATGATCATTATTTTCCTTAATTGTCATATTAACAGCATAATAATCAGTCATCCCATCTTCTTATCATGTATTATGAATATAGTCCTACAAATTTTCTTTTAAAAATCCTTTAAAGCATCCTTCCCGGCCACACAGGCAAAGGGCAGGAAAACATATCCTGCCCTTTGCGGTAAATCCAGAGTTGATCACAACACAATTCTGACCCTATTGGCCCACTGATTGTGACGAATGGCCGACATTGTTATAAAGCTCGAAAATCCATTAAAAATCCACAAATTCCTTATCATCATCAAACGGTATCACCTGGTCAGGTCTGACTTCTTTTAACGGGGCGATAAGTTTTTTGTTTGCCGGCATAGAACGACGAGAGGTTCCGGAAATTCCTGCAACTGATTTTTGATGAAGTAAAGCAGCAGAGCGTTGTTCATTTTTACCTGTAACCAGCAGAACAAGATCCCCTACATAATCTTTGAGCTGTTCTGCCTGGGCGTTCATTTCTTCGGATGCGGAAGCCGATTCTTCAGCAGTTGCAGCATTTTGCTGAACCACTTTATCCATCTCCGTAATGGCAATGTTCACCTGTTCAATCCCGCCGGACTGCTCTTTGGAAGCTTCTGAAATTTCAGCCACCAATCCTGCGACTTTTTCACTGCTTTTAGCTACGTTACCGAATGCCTCATTGGTTGTGGAAACAAGTTCTGATCCATGGTTCACTTTTTTTACCGTACCTTCAATTAACTGTGCCGTGTTTTTTGCAGCTTCTGCAGATCGTATGGCAAGGTTTCTCACCTCGTCTGCCACCACTGCAAAACCGGCTCCCGCGTCTCCCGCCCGTGCCGCCTCAACTGCTGCATTCAGGGCGAGAAGGTTGGTCTGAAAAGCGATTTCATCAATGGTTTTAATGATTTTACCGGTCTCATCACTTGCCCTGGAGATATCTTCCATGGAGCTGATCAGCTGGTTCATAGAGTTATTGGCGCTTGCTACCACACCGTTTGCTTCTTTCATCAAGGTGTCTGCATGAGCTGCATTTTCTGCATTCTTAGCTGTCATGGAGGCCATTTCCTCCATGGATGCAGAAGTTTCTTCTATTGATGCGGCCTGTTCTGACGACCCTTCTGCAAGAGACTGGCTCGAAGACGATACCTGCCCTGCTGCCGAGGCTACCTGCTCTGTGCTGGAACTTAATCCGGCGATTACACGGGAAAGGGTTTGAGAAAGATTTTTAACAATAAAAATACTCATTATGATCACAGCCGCAATGACCAGGATAGACACAAGCCCAATCATCCAGACACGGTTGAGCAATATCTGTGCGGCCACAGACTCGGTGACAACCTCTTTTTGATCGATTTCCGCCAGTAACGCCCATGTTGTATTGCCGATTGTGACAGGTGTATAAGCCGACAAAACAGGAGTGTCATTGTAGTCCATGATAATTTGATTGCCGGTTTTGCCGGAAAGGGCTTCAGTTACACCCATGGTTTTAATACTTCCCTTGCCTGGGTTGGCAAAAGACGCTTTAACAGAATGTGATGCCGGATCAAGAAAAGAATCGGATCTCATCAGATGATCACTGCCGACAAGATATGTTTCACCGGTTTTGCCCAAACCCTCTCGTTCCTGCATGATGGAATTGATGGATTCAAGGGAAAGCTGTAATGCCACAATTATTTCCACTTGTCCATTGTGTATGAGGGGCTGTGCAATAAACGCACACGGCTCGCCGTTGCTGGGTGCATAAGGCGCAAAATCCGCCAGTCCGAATTGTTTGCTCTGCACCACCTGTTGAATCAAAGTTCCAAGATTGGACCGGCTGTATTTGCCGTTTAAAAAATTAGTCTGATAATCGGATTCCCTGGTAACCGTATAAAAAGCATACCCGTCAGGATTGAAAAGGAACAGATCATAATATCCATACAATTCCTTATATTTGGCATAAAACTCATTGCCGTCCGCATCAACGGGGCTAAAGGCTTCAGCCACATCAATTTCAGATATCATGGCCCAATAAACGCCATTGCCCAGTTCAACTCTGCTCCATGCGGACAATACCGGGTTGCCGTTATAATCAACAATGACCTTGTGATTTGTATTTCCTTGTAGCGCATCTTTAACCGCTTCTGTCTTGACAGGTTTTTTGTTTTGAAAGGATGCTTCCACTGAGTGGCCTTGGGGGTCAAGATAGGAATCCGACCGCATCAGGCCGTCTTGGCCAACCAGGTAGCTTTCACCTGTTTTTCCCATGCCGTCGCGTACCAGCATGATTTGATTGATACGGTCCAAAGGAATCTGTAATGCAACATATCCTTGAAGATTGCCAAAATCATCATGTATTTGAGCCATCATAAATCCTGCAGGCTTGCCGTTGGAAGGTGAATAAGGTTCAAAATCCGCAATGGCAATTTCGTCTTTTCCCATTGTTTTTGCATAAGTAAAGATTTTGCCCATGCCCTGATTTTTCAATTCGCTGCCGGGTATATTCATGCCCAGATCAGCTTCACGCATGACCGTATAGATAATATTACCCTGCTTGCCAATCAAAAACATATCATACCAGCCATTGCCTTCCATGATATTCTTGAGCCGGGGATGATATTCCAGTGCCGCTGATTTCCATTCAGAGGACTCAGTCTTATTGCCTGCTTTTGCAAAGGCCGTGGCAAACTCCATCACAGCTTTTTGAACATACGGATCACCCTTCAGGCCCTGAAGCGCCCCTTTTACAGAACTTACATAATTCATAAGCTGTTGTTTTTTTATTTCCTGAACAGCAACCAGTTTTGCAAAAGCTTCCTGCCTCAAGGTGCTGACGGTTTCCACAAGAACCCCCATGTCGCCTTCCCGTTCTTTAAAAAACTTTTCGATCTGGCCTTTTTTAATGCTCCGGACAGAGGACAATTGTTCAAATTTGCTTTCAACAAATGATTGCTGTGCAGTCTTTACGGCCATTACCCCTAAAATGACAAAGGGCACAATGGCAACCAAAGAAAATATCAATGTATTCAGCCCCATTTTTTTTCCGATTGACAGGTTCATGTTTTCTCCTTTCTGCTATTAATAATTAATTGTTGTTGATTGTTTGAATTGTTAAATTTTCCAGTTTTTTTTCTTTTAAGGTATTGTTCCAAATCATCTTGTTCAGTACGGCAGACATATCCTTAAATCCATGGCAGGCAAAAGCAAGATATCTTGGGTATAATAAAAGTCCTTTTTTGATTAATTGTTTATCTTCATTTGGAAGAATTAAAATATACTGTGAAGAAAACAGTTTTTGTTTGTTGGAATATAAAAATTCAAGTTCTTCAGCAGATTTGATCAGAAAGACCACTATATACTGGCCATATAATCTGGATTTGATCACATTAAAAAAACTTTTAAAATCAAAAACCATGACAGGCATTATATTGCAAACGTGATAAATCTCTTTTTCAAGTTTGTCCTTTTGAGTGTTGCCTGCATCTGAGTAAATAATAATGTCCATTTTCCTCCTTTTTCCAAAATAAAACCAGTTTCAGCATTTAATATCAACCAATACAAAAAGAGTGCCAGAGCGTTTAGCAGAAAAAAGTTTTTAATAACAGACAGTTACATGGGGCAGCTTTTTTGGGGCAATCAATAACACAATACAAATCGTACTAAACAATACGAATTTCAAATTTGATATGAATTTTTTTTATAAGAAAGCCTTAGTAAAACAGGTATGGATTTTCAATCTTTGTTGTGGACAGATTTGAATGAAATACCAAGTCTGCCCTTGGAAGCTATACGGATCTGGAGATGTTATATTTTTTGAGCAAAGAATAGATACGGCTTTTGCTGATGCATGACAAGGTGCCGGCTTTATCAAGATCTCCGTTGGATGACTGCATCAGCTTTTCAAGATAGATCTTTTCAATTATGCTGATTGCCACGTCTTTTACCTGTTTTAGAGGTTTGATGGGATCTAATAGATTATCCGGCAGATCAATGGATTGAAACTTGTCCGATGTTTGGCTGACACGCTTAAAATCACACCCTGCCCTGGTTTTGTTCATGGAAGATTGAATATAGTGTATTCTTATCGGGTTGGGCAAACAATTGGGATAAAGAATCGGAGACGCTGGATCAGCCAGTATGGCTTTTTCCAGGCTGCTGATAAGCTCCCTGATATTTCCGGGCCAGTCATAGGATTCAAGCGCTTTTAAAAACTCGGAGACAAACCCTTTGTTTTCAAAACCGTGATGATTGCACAAGGTATAAATATAATGAAGGGTAAGATCCTTGATGTCTTCTTTACACTCTTTTAAAGGGGGCAAATCAATGTGAATAGTTCTGAGCCGAAAAAGCAGATCATTTCTAAATTGATTTTCTTTGACCATTTCTTCAAGATTCCGGTTGGTTGCCGAAACAAGCCTGAAATGACTCACGACCTCGTTTGTGCCGCCAACTGGTTTAAATCTTCGTTCCTGAAGAATTCTTAAAAATTTTTTTTGTATGGATAAGGGCAGTTCTCCGATTTCATCAAGAAAAAGAGTTCCTCCATCCGCTTTTTTCACCAGCCCGTCCTGATTGGAATCCGCCCCTGTATAAGCTCCTTTGACATGGCCAAACAGCACGCTTTCAACAAGCTGTTCCGGAAGGGATGCACAGTCCACCACCACAAAATTATTCTTTTCCTGCCGGCTGTTCATATGAACAACTTTGGCAAACAATTCCTTTCCGGTTCCTGTCTGCCCGGTAATCAATACATTGGCATCACTTTTGGCGCATTGTGCAACCATGTTCAGTCGTGACAGAAGTTTGGGGCTTGACCCAATGATGCTGGATCTGTTTAAAATTTTTTCAGGTGAAGAATTCAGAGCTTTTTTTGATGCCCGAAAATCCAGGGAGCGTTTGACTTGCAGTTTGATTTCATACCCTGAAAAAGGTTTTAATATATAATCCCAGGCCCCGCTGTCAATTGCCATTTTTGCACCTTGCTCATCGCCTTCTCCGGTTATGATAATGACTTCAGGTTCAGATCTTGAGTTTTTGATAAGAGGAAGGGCTTCAATACCATTTCCGTCCGGCAGATTTACATCAAGAAATATAAGGTCAAACGTCCCTGAAGCGACCATCTCCAGTCCATCGGCAAGTGTTTCGGCAACCATTGGCATTTGATCAAGTTCATTCAGGTGTTTTATTAAAAGCTCTCGTATCTGGGGTTCGTCATCTATGATCAATATTCCGGCCATAAAGTTTCCTTTAATATGTTGTCCAATATTTTTTTTCTTTGATATTTATCTCTTTAGTTTCATCCAGAACAGTTCTGACGACATCAGCCAATTCCCTTTTAAGGATCGGTTTTGACAAGTAGGCATTAATGCCCATGGCCTTGGCCTGCTCGGCATTTATTATCTCACTGTATCCTGTACATAAAATCACCGGCATATCGGGTTTTATTTTAAAAATCCGCCGGGCAAGTTCCGCCCCTGTCATGCCCGGCATAGTCATATCCGTCATTACCAGATCAAATCCGTTGGGAGAATTTTGAAACACATCCAGAGTTTCAACGCTGGATGTCAACACAGTAACTTTATACCCAAGTCTTTCAAGCATTTGTTTATGCATCCGGGCAAGGTCTTCGTCATCATCCACCAGGAGAATGTGTTCCTTGCCGGTTGGAACCGGTGCCATAGATCTTTCCCGAACATTTTTTTTTGTTGCTTTTGCCACAGGCAGATAAACGCAAAATGCTGTTCCTTTGCCGGGTTCACTGTTTACGGTAATATCCCCGTGCAGATTTTTGACAATGCCGTGTACGACCGCAAGGCCAAGGCCCGTGCCTTCTCCCATGCCCTTGGTGGTATAGTATGGCTCAAAAATTTTATTTTGAATGTCTTTGGGAATGCCAATGCCTGAGTCACTGACCTCTAATTTCAGATAAGACCCTGTTTTAATATTAAGATTGCCATTAAGATCTTCACGGTTTAATTGTATCTGCTGCAAAGAAATGTTTAAAACACCTCCAGATTCTTTCATGGCATGATATGCATTGGTACACAGATTCATAAAAACCTGATGAATCTGTGTCGGATCAGCAACAACATTTTCACAGCCCGGATCAATATTTTGTTTGATACTAATTGTTGACGGGATGGAGGATCGTAACAGTTTTACAACTTCCTTGGCAATGATCTGGACACGCAGCGGTCTCAGCATTTGATCGCTTTTTCGGCTGAATGTCAGTATCTGCCGGATTAATTCTTTGGCCCGGTGCCCTGCTTTTAAGACCTGATCAAGCTCGTGTTTTTTTCTGCTTTCTTCAGGAAGATCGAAAAGAGCCAGTTCCGTATATCCCAGGATAGCTGCAAGAATATTATTAAAATCATGGGCAATTCCCCCTGCCAGGGTTCCGATGGCCTCCATTTTCTGGGTCTGGCGAAGCTGCTCGTCTCTTTGCCTAAGCGCCTCCTGAGAATTTTTTCTCTCGGTAATATCACGGTTGATCCCCCGGTATCCCCATAAGGTTCCGTCATCATTGAATATCGGCCTGGCACTGGCTTCAAGAACCACCTTGTTACCGTTTTTATGTAGACAAGTGTTTTCAATGGCACTGAACATCTTCTGCCCGGAAACCATTTCCCGGAAAATAGTCTGCATTTTCAAACCTTCCTCAGGCGGCATAAATTCAAAAGGGGTCTTGCCCATAATTTCGCCGGGATCATACCCGAGCAGATTAAACACCCGGGGACTGCTATAGGTATAGACGCCTTCATGATTCAATTCCCATATCCAATCAACTGTATCCTCGATCAAATCCCGAAACCGGGTCTCACTTGCAAGCAAAGATGCTTCGGACAATTTGCGCCGCACCCCCAGGGAAATGCTATTGGCCACGCTCTCAAGCGACTTCATAACCATATTTGACAGGATGTTTTTCGAGAACATGGCAACAACACCAATCACCTTATCATCCACCACAAGGGGATGGCCTGCAAAAGAAACCATTTTTTCCTTCTTTGCCCATTCCTGGTCACAAACCTGAAAGTCACCCATAATAGCATTGGTTGTATGAGGAGATTTGGTTAAAAAAATTTTTCCTATCTTGTTGGTGCAGGCAACAGATTTTCGGCTATGTTTGCCGTTGATACTTGTGTACATTCCGGCGCTTGCCTGCAGCACCAGAACATTTTGAAGCTCATCAATAAGCCAGACACGGGTAAACACAGCATCCAGATGGTGAACAATGAGTTCACAGCAATTTTGCAGCATTTGCGTAATGGTTTTCCCCTGAATCATGGTTTGGCTGATATCAAAGCTCAAGGACAGCAGTTTGAGTTGATTTTCTCTGATCACAGCATTTTGTGTGCGTATCTGTAATTCCCGCCTTAATTTATCTTGCTCTTGTTGTAAAGCCAGGGTCCTTTCATGGATTATCTGTTCAAGTTGTTTTTGATGTTGCTGCATCATGATGCAATTCTTGATTCGTGACAACAATTCAACTGCAAAGAAAGGTTTTGTTATAAAGTCATAACAACCGGCCTCAAAGGCTTTTTCCTTATCATCCAATTCCGGCAGAGTGCATATAAAGATGATTGGAATATTAAGGGAGATATCATTTGAGTTTAATGTCCGGCAGAGTTCAAATTCATGGTTGCCAGGCCTTTGAATATCTATGATGACTATGTCCGGCAGTTTTTTTTTTACAATGTCCAGTACTACCCTACAGGTTTTAGCATAATCAATTCTATAGCCTGCTCCTGAGAGAATTTCAGATAAAATATTCGAACATCCGGTATCGGTAACAATCAAAACAAATTTATTTTTTTCAAATGGTATAGAAGAAACAGCTTTATTTGACATTTTTATTTGTTTCCTTAAAATACTCTCCGAATTCATGGTCTTTTTCAACGGTATGATGAAGAAACCATTCCGTTAAAAAACTGATAATGTCTTCAATTGTTGATTTGGCCATCTTAAAATAATTGATTTGATCATTTAACTGGCTGATAAGGTTGCGGTGAAGATCCTTATGGTCTTCAATAAACGGGTAGTTGCAGCGAATCATTCTGTTTTCTTCGCTGATAAAGTGAAAGGATGCATACTGTGAAAGCTCTTCCAATAGTCTGCAATTGTAATAGTCATCTTTGGGTTCAACCAGATCATCAATCAATTTATTGATCAGCAGAGTAAAATATTGATGCTGGAAGTCTATCTCCTCAATTCCTATTTTATAGTCTTGTTTCCAATCAATTTTTTCCAGCATAGCTCTTCCTTTTTGTATGATTTTTACATAATATTTCAGCTTCCGGGATTTATAAGACAAATCACTTTTTTTTTCAACCTGGTTTCAAGTCAGCCTGTATGCGAAAACACAATTTTGAAGGTATTCAGAGGCCAATGCTGATGTTTGAGTATGGGGCTAATCTTAAAAAGAATCATTAAAAATACCGTCAAACCATACAATAATCGTATAGCTTTCAAGAGATGTTAACCGATTATTTTTGCAACAGCATTAAAACCCTGACATACTATTTTAAATTAAGATTTTTTTAATCTGCCAAAACTTTTTCAAGCTGTTTAACCATAAATTCTATTTCCCGGTCATTGATAATGAGGGGCGGAGAAATCCGGATGGTATGCCCGTGGCTGTCATTGACAATCAAACCGAATTTTAACAGCTTGCGGCAAAATTCCATGGCATTGCCGTTTTTCATTTCTATTCCGATGAAAAGCCCTTTGCCTCTGACCTCTTTGACATGAACGGATTTTTTGGCAATTTGTTCAATTTTGGCTTTCAGGATTCTTCCTTGTTCAGCGGCTTTTTCAGCCAGTTTTTCTTGTTCAAAAATCTTTAAAGCAGCTGTTCCTGCCACACAGGCAAGAGGATACCCGCCAAAAGTAGACCCGTCTGATCCTTTGGAGAAAACCATATCCATAATTTTTGCATTGGTAATAAACACGGACAGGGGAACAAGACCTCCGGATAATGCTTTTCCAAGAATCACCCCGTCAGGAACAATGTTTTCATGTTCAAAGGCAAATTTTTTCCCTGTTCTCCCCAGACCAACCTGGATTTCATCACAGATCAGCAGAAGATCATGGTCGTCGGCCAGCTGTCGAAGCCCTTTGAGAAAGCCTTCAGGCGGTATTCTCATTCCTCCTTCTCCTTGCATGGGCTCCACAAGGATGCCGCATGTGTTGGGTGTGATGGCTTTTTTGACCTGTTCAAGGTTGCCGAATTCAACGGATACAAACCCGGGGATCAAAGGCCCAAAGCCATGTTTGTATTTTGGGGTGGATGAAAAAGAAACAACGCAAATGGTTCTGCCGTGAAAATTGCCGTCAAACACAATGATCTGCTGTTTTCCGTCTTCAATTCCTTTGTGCTTGAATCCAAAATACCGCATGGTTTTTATGGCCGTTTCAACGGATTCAACCCCGCCGTTTTTGGGCAGCACTTTGTTTCCGTGATTACCAAACCTGGGTGCCATCTGGGGAGCAAAGCTGGCAGCCTTGGACAGAAAAATTCCCAGCGGGTCAGTAAATACGACATTGGACAATACCGAAGCATAATTTCCAGTCAACGCATCCATGACCGCTCGAGTAATAACGGGGTGATGGTGACCCGGATTTGCCGCAGAATAAGCAGCCAGACAATCCAGGTATTTATTGCCTTTTTCATCGGTCAGCCAGCATCCTTTTGCCTGCCTGACAACCAGACCGATCCTGTCATAATGGTGGGCACCATAATTTTCTTCCAATTTAAAAATGGTGTTGTCATTCTCGGTGGAGAATCCGTTGAAATGATGAATTTTTCTTATTGCAGTCATACGACACCTCCTCTAATTATCCGATTTTATGATCTCGTAAATTCGTTGTTCGTCGTGTGTCAGTTCCTGGTGCCGGTCTATCATTTTTTCCAGAAAGCTGTGGTAGAAATCATGGCGCAGACTGTCCCGGTTTGCCAGGATAACCCATTGATTTTTTGTCCAGTTGATGGGGGATTGATCTTCATTGCCGGTTTCAAATATACCCACAAGGGCTTGTTTTTTATCGATGATCACATCTATGGATCGTCCGCCAATGGTCTGCTGTAACTGATCGCAATCCGGGTGCATCACCTGCACATCAAATTTTTTTTCAATCCTGCCCATGGCAATATAGCGAATATTTACACCTCGTTTGTCTGCATCCGTCAAATATCTGCCCAGGTGCAGGTCTGCCTCGGGAAACAATCTGACATAAATTTCCTGTTTCGCCTCTTTGATCATTTCCATGGCTTTTTCCATGACCGCGTCATACCCGGTAAGGGTCCAGACATATTCAACAGCATTCTTTTGGCAGGCCTTTGCGATCTGCTCTTCAAATGCTTTGATGCTTGTGTTAAATTTTTTTTTCAGCTGTCTGATCAATTCATCCGGAGGCAGGGGTGCATATTGGCCGGCATTGATGTTCATCACATAACCCTTGGAAATCAGGCTGCGCAACACATCATATATCCTTGATCTGGCAATCCCTGATTGCTTGCTCAACTGGGACCCGTTCACCGGGTGATGGCTTACCAGGGCCATATAACAGGCGGCTTCATATTGTGAAAATCCAAGATCTTTTAGATTTGAAAAGGATTCCATTTTATCCTCCAAAATGTTGCTACCCTAATAGCAACATAACTGTAACCCCAAGAATTGTCAATAGTTACGCTTCAAATGCCCGGTGAAAAAAATTATCCCTTTGACACCGGGTTTTGAATCAGGTAAATAGTTTAAAAAAATGAACATCTTAAATCTTATCCAAAAACAGGAGAATATAAATGGCGGGTCTTAATAAAGTGATGCTCATAGGGAACCTTGGCCGGGACCCTGAAATAAGGTATTCCCAGCAAGGATTGGCAGTCGTGAATTTTTCCCTTGCCACAAGCGAACAATGGACAGATAAAAACACCGGTGACAGACAGGTAAAAACAGAATGGCATCGCATTGTAGCCTTTGGCAAACCAGCTGAAACTCTTGAAAAATACCTGTCAAAAGGCAGTCAGGTTTATATTGAAGGCAGACTTCAGACACGGAACTATGAAAAAGACGGTCAAACCCATTATACTACAGAAATCGTGGTATCCAATTTTCAATTCCTTGGCGGCAGACAGGATAACCAGTTCGGTGGCGGAGGATTCCAAGGCGGTGGCGGCCAGCAGGGCGGCGGATATCAAGGCGGTGGAGGACAGCAAGGCGGTGGAGGATTCCAGGGAGGTGGCGGTTATCAGAAACCAGATTCCGGAAGCGACAGCAATTTCCAGGGTACAACAAGCCCGGGCATGACCGGCGGACAGCAGCCTATTCCTGATGATGATATTCCTTTTTAACCGTTTTGAAAATTTTGTTATTCTAAAAATAAAAAAGCCTCATGGTTGACCAATCGTCTACCATGAGGCTTTTGTTTAAAATGGTTCTAATCAGCCAAGCTGTTCTCTCATTGTAATATCATGCTTCATTTCCCGAAGCGGTTTTTTTACGGGCTTTTTTGCCTGTTCATCAAAATGACTTGCCACACAAACCTTTCTTAACTTTTCAAGGTTGTTTCCCAGCGCCTGTCTTTCTGACGGGGATAAATCTTTAATGCAACTATTATAATTTTGCTGACTTTTTCTTTTTGCTTTAAACTCCTGGTGCCTTCTCAGTGATCTTTCTTTCATAATACCGGCTCCTTTGTTTATAATAGTTTAAAAAATAATTTCCCAATACACACCTTTTAATTTGCATTCTTTTAATTTGCATGAAAGATGTGACACCCTTAACCTGAAAAAAAGAATAAACATTTAAAAAGAGTTTGGCAATCCTAAAATTATTTTCTTGGATGTTCTTTTCGCCACTGCTTGGGACTTTTATAGGAAGCCTTTTGTATCCACATCCCTTTTCGGGACTGCCTGGCCTTTGATTCTTCGGTTATATAGGCTTGGAAATCAAGATTTTTAGGCCGTCTGCCTTTATATACTTCGGCCAGCCCGGCCCTTACCATCGCGATATTTACATTTTTATTGCCGATAAAAACTTCTGCCAGTTGCCTGTTATATCCGCCGATACCGTAACTTTTAAGGGTGATGTTTTTATTGTCCACCAAACCTGCCAGATACTGCTTTGCTTTTTGGCTGAAAGGCTGGCTTTTTTGACCTTTGAATCCGATTTCCGGAGAATCTATTCCTACCAGCCGTATCTTGAAAATCAAATCAAGCCCGCTAACCTTTATGGTATCCCCGTCAAAGACCTTTAATACCTTAAATACCTGATGGTTATTTTTTACGGCTGTCAATTTTTGAAGAACGGCACGGCTTTCCGTCAGTTCTTCAACTGCTTCATCCAACGGAGCGGTTGTGTTGCTGAAATGCTTGGTACCGTTTTCATCGGTCCAAAAATAGATATTTCCGTACAAAAACAGGCTTAAAAAAAGAAGAAGAAAAACTTTAACAAAAGTTTTTATCATACAATTTGGTTTATCACCTTTTTTTTATCCACACAAACCCGGACCACTGTTTGTCATGTTTTTGCCAGGCAAGCTCAAATCCTTTTGCCGAATAGCAGGCGATAAGGGCTTGTGTTTCCCATTCGCGCACACCAGACAGAATGGCAATGCCATGATCTGTCAAGCTATCCCAAATCATATCAGACAAAGTTTTCAGCGTGGGAAATCTTAAATTGGCGCAAATGATGGAAACCGGAGAATTGCACTCTTTCATAGTGTCTTCAACGACGTTGATTTGTTTTGTCAGATGATTTAATGCAATATTTTTTTTAGCTTCATTAATGGACACCGGATCAATTTCATAAGCATTGCAGGCGGCAAGCCCTGAAAGGCACATTGCCATGGCCAGCACACCGGAACCGGTTCCGATGTCCGCGCCGACAAGGCCTGGTTTAAGATGAATCAGTTGTTGTTCAAAAAAACAGAACTCTATTGCGGCAAGACAAAGTTGTGTGGTGGGATGCTGGCCGGCTCCGAAAGAGATGCCCGGCTCAATAGTAATGTCTATATCGGTCGGGGTGGATTGTGTCTCAAATCCAGGGGGTGTGAGAACAAAATGCCTTGTAATGCGGACCGGCTTTAGAAAACTTTTTTCCACATAGGTGGACCCGTAAAGATAATGATAAGACAGCTCCTGTTCATCAATGAGCTGCCTCACTATCTTTTTGGCTGCTGAAGATGTGATCAAAACCCTGGACTTGATTTCTCTGATAAGCGCTTGAGGGGTCAGCCTGACATCGGATTGATAAAGAATATTTAAAATTGTTTCTTTATCCACTTGCATATCATGCATATCAGAGGGAATCATGACCTTCTTTTTTTAACAATTCTTCATACCAGCGGGCAAATTCAAACATCCCCAGTATTCTTTCTTCACTATTGATAATACCCAGGCACATTTCAAAAGCACCCTGGGCAAAGGTATTTGAGTATTCATCATGATCAATCTGGGTCAAAAACTCCCGGATAAGAACCTGGCTGGTTCGCTTGGTTTTATCTTTCCGGATCTCAATGGGATCTTTGGGTTCCTGAAAAGGATTCCATGCTTCATATCCTTTTTTAAGGATCTGCTTCTGGCCTCTTTTGCCCATGGCATCAAAAATGCCTTTTTTCTTTTCTTCAATCTGTTCGGGGGTAAATTCATCCATTTTTTTTGACTCCCATTTTTCTGATTCCCAGGTATTCTTCATTAAAATCCGTAACCATGGCCATTGAAACAGGGATCAGCATTTCATGCATTTTTATTTTTTCAGAATTGATGGCTTGCACCAATTGGGCTGACAGCAGCTGGAGCTGGGTATAAATTTTGTCCATATTCAATGTGGGGTAAGGCTGTCCCTGGTTAAAATTTGTCCGACCGCAGATATGGCTGACACCTGCCGTGGATGTGGGAATACCATAAACCCTGCAGGTAATCGGCCTGTTTTCATACAGAACACACAGATTGTCCTGGCCCAGAAGGGGACATCTGACCCGTTCCTGGGACATTTTTCCGACAATTTCCAATTGATCTGCACCATTTTTGACTGCCTTAAAGGCATCCCGTTTCATCTTTGTAAGCACCCTGTCCGTCTTGTCCGCAGTTTCAATGAGATCATTTTTTTCTTTGCCACTGAATTTATTTAAAAATTTATTTTTCAAATAAAGCGCTTCGATAAGGGTGAGATCAAAAATTGCATAGCAGCAGTCACTGCATTTTTCCCTGCAGAACACTTCTTTGGGGTATTCGTTTTTCACACGGGCAAACACTGCATCCACCATCTGGACAAGTGCTTCATATTTTACAAAGTGTTCGTTTAAATCTAATGCCATAATGTTTATCCTTTATTCAGTGCCAACCAAAAACCGCCAATTTTACCGACAATTGCAGTGGAATTAAATCTTCATAGTTTTTTAGTCATACACTATTTTCCAATGCAAAAATTACTGAAAATATTGTCTAATATATCTAAAGACGCGGTTTCGCCTGTAATTGTTCCAAGAAAATCAATACTGCTTTTAACATCAATTGCCAGTATTTCCTCTTCTAATTTATTTGCCAGTCCTGTTTTTACCGCCTCAAGACTTGCAACCGTCTGTTCAAGGGCTTTTTTATGCCGTAAATTCGGAATGACCGATGATTTTTCCATATCCAGATGGCCAATACTGATGGTCACAATTTTTTGTTTTAACTTATTAATCCCTTTGTTTAAGAGGGCTGAAATTTCAATTGTCGGGATGTGCCGGTATTTTTCAGAAAGACTCGGCAGATTGCCTTTGTCCAGGTCAATTTTATTGATCACAAAAATAACTTTTTTGCCGGCTTGATTTTCCAAAGGAACCATTTTTTCAAATTCCCTGTCGGAAAAAACAGTGTCGGGTTCTTTCATGAACAATACGATATCCGATGCGATAATATGATCTTTTGCCTTTTCAATGCCGATAATCTCGACCAGGTCATCGGTCTGGTGAATCCCTGCCGTATCTGCAATAACAAAGGGTATTCCCTCGATATTCAGCCCCTCTTCAATGGGGTCCCTTGTGGTTCCGGGGATGGCCGTGACAATGGAGCGGTCCTGTGCAAGCAGCCGGTTCATCAGACTTGATTTCCCCACATTTGGGGCGCCGCAGATGGCGATCCGGATACCATCCTTTAAAAAGCAGGCATCCTCATGCTGCCGGATAAACTCACGGCAGGTTTTAAGCACATCATCCACCAGTTCCATCTCTTTTTGGGATGGTTCAAACGGGTCAACATCATCGGGAAAATCAATATTGACTTCAAGCAAAGACAAAAACTGAATCAGTTTTTGTCTTAACTCCTGGATACTGCTTTTTAATGTTCCAAGATTCTGAGACGCTGCAAATTTAAGTGCATTGACAGATTTCGCATTAATGATATCCGCCACTGCCTCGGCCTGGGTCAGATCAATTCTCTGGTTTAAAAAAGCTCGTTTTGTAAATTCTCCGGGTTCGGAAAGCCGTGCGCCACAAGAAAGTATCTCATCGAGAATGGTACGCAAGACAATTGTTCCTGCATGGGCCTGAATTTCCACAACATCTTCAGCCGTATAAGAGGACGGTGCCTTCATGGGAATCAATAAAACCTCATCAATCACGGATATGTTTTTCCGGTCAAAAACATATCCGTGATAAACCTTATGAGATTCTAACTTCTTACACCCTTTGGGCCAGTGTTTTGTTGTTGAAAAAAGCACTGCTGCGATATCAAAGGCTTTTGGTCCCGAAATCCTTATAACACCAATCCCGCCGCTTCCATAGGGAGTTGCTATTGCGGCAATTGTATCCGTCATGGCATGTTATCTTTTAAACCGTCTCTTTCCTCTGAAACTGTTTTTTTTTTTTGGAAAAATCACAAGTCTTCTGTAATATCCGTCACCCATGCTTTGAGTTCTGACACTGGCATCATCTTTTAAGGCCAGATGGACAATCCGCCTGTCCTGGGCGCTCATCTGGTTGATGGTTGCCGGACGGCCCGTCTTTTTTGCCTTGTCCGCCATTTTATATGCCAGGTGCCGGAGATTGGATTTGCGAGTTTCCATATAACCTTCAATATCCACCTTGACCCTGACCCTGGCGTCACTTTTCCGGTTGATGATTTTATCGGTTAAAAACTGCATGGCATCAAGGGTTTGGCCTTTTCTGCCGATCAGGATACCGGCATTTCCGCCTTCAATCTTAAGGGTCAGCCTGTCCTGATCTGTATTGGCACTGACAGTGGCATCATCCGTGATCAAATCGGCCATTTTCTGTACCGCCTCAATACCGATCGCAATAGAGTCCTCAGACACGTCAACCGGATCTGGTGTGTCATAAGACTTGAATTCTTTTTTCTGAAAATTTTCACTTTTTGGTTCTTCTATACGGGGTTCTTCGGTTTTGGGTTTTTCAATTCGGGTCTCTTCCAGACGGGTATCTTCACCAAAAGCTTCATCCACAATGGATCTGATTCCTTCCATCTCCGCTTCATCTGATTTATCAGTATCCATATTCGGAAGAACGACTCGGATTCGGGCATCTTTTCTGCCGACAATTCCAAAGATTCCTGAAGAACCTTCTGAAATCACGTCATATTTCAATTCCTTCTTGGAAAGCATCAATTCTGCACAGGCATTTTTAATAGCGACATCTACATCTTTCCCGCTGAATTCCTGAGTTTGTGTCATTTTACCTCCTGCTTACAAAAATTTCTTTTGAATATAATACTGCTGTCCCATGGATATGATGTTGTTTACAAACATATACAGAACCAATCCTGCCGGGAAATTGATGAATAATACAGTCATGAATATCGGCATTAACATCATCATTTTGGCCTGCATGGGATCACCTGCAGTTGGAGTCATTTTCTGTTGCAATAAAAAGGATGCACCCATTAAAAGTGTCAGCATTGGAATACCATAGGGTTCCTGCATCATGGGAATTGCAAAATTAAAGTCAAACAGCCTGTCCGGGGCGGACAAATCAGATATCCATCCGATAAAAGGTGCATGCCGCAACTCAATTGCCTGGTAAAGCATCCTGTAAAGAGCAAAGAAAATAGGCATTTGAACCAGTAAGGGCAGACACCCGCTTGCCGGGTTGACTTTATAGGTTTTGTAAAGCCCCATGACTTCCTGGTTCATCCTCTGTTTATCATTTTTATATTTTTCCCGAATTTCCATCATCAACGGCTGAACTTTTTTCATCTCGTTCATTGATTTGTAACTTTTTGTACCAAGGGGCCAGAAAATCAATTTAATTAAAACCGTTAAAAGGATAATAGCCACGCCATAATTTGGAATCACCTTGTGGATCATATTCATGGTGATCAAAAGTGGTTTGGCAATCACATTAAAAAATCCAAAATTAATGGCATTTTTAAGACTGGTGTCATATTGGCTTAACACCTGCTGGCTTTTCGGGCCCATGTAGAGACTAAACGAATAATTTGCCTGCTTGCCCGGGTCAAGCCGATCCATTTTTTGGATAAAATTAGCGGCAACCCGTTCATTTGCATAGGACAACAAAAATTTTGTATCATTCATGGGGCTGTTATCAATTTTTTTAGGCATGATAACCGTCATGAAGTAGCGTTCCATATAACCTGACCAGTCAATTTTTCCGCTATAAGTGTTTTTTTCTTTGATATCATCAACGTCAATATCAGTATACTCATTATCAACAAACACCACCGGCCCTTCAAACGCAAACCTGGATCTTTTCTTGACTTCCTCATTAAAAATTCCAGGAGTGTTAATCACAAGAGAATCGTTTAACGGCATGTCTGATCCGTTTTGAAAAACGATGTCGCAATCAATCATGTAAGAATCGGCATTAAAGGTGAAAATCTTTTTCACCACCATTCCCCGGTCGGTCCTGAAGGCAAAGTCAATGGTTTTTTTACCTTGAACAACAGAGTTATCAGTTGCGTCTGTTTTTGCGGTATAGACAGCATTTTTTAATCCGGGAAGGGACTGTCCTTCAAGATCAAGCAGCAAGGTTCCGGATAAAAGTTGTTCCGGCACCAATTGCTTTAAGAGAGAGTCTTTTTTGTTTGTTTCTTTATAATTTTTCAGTTCAAAACTTTTAACGGCAGCGCCATGTTCGGAAATGGCAATATTATAAAGCGGGGTGGATACAAATATGGTTCTATATTTTTTTTCCGGGCGGTAGACCGGGTCAGAAAGCTCGCCGGTTCCGGCTCTATAATCGGAAACATTAGGGGTGTTTTCCTGAACCTTTGGCTGGTCTGCATTCTGTGTTTGAACGTCCTTAGGAAGACTATTCGGGTCCGGCGGGGTTACAAAAAACATTTGATACCCGATAAGAACCACAACTGACAGCACGACAGCTAATAATAACCGCTTTTGTTCATCCATTTTCTCTCCTAAACCTAAAATAAGTTGTAACGGCACGTCACTTTAAAATAGAAGAGGAAATGAGTCGGGCATCTGGATAAATTATGGAACCGGATCAAACCCTCCTGCATGGAATGGATGACAACGCAGAACTCTTTTAACGGCAAGAGCTGTGCCTTTAAGGCTGCCGTATTTTTCAATCGCCTCAAGGGCATATGCCGAACAGCTCGGATAATAACGGCAATTTGCCCCGGTTAACGGTGATATAAAATATTGATAAAATTTAATAAATATTATTAATAGCGGTTTCATTACTTAATTTACTGCAGCTATTTTTGTAAAAAGTTTATCAAGCTTCTCAATAATCTGCCTGTTGGATAGCGTAGTCAGACCCTTCCTTGCAATGATGTTTATATCATCCGGTCCTGAAATATTCTCTTTATTGTGCCTGAAATATTCTCTAATAATTCTTTTTATCCTGTTACGCTCTACTGCATTTCCTACTTTTTTCGATACTGTAATGCCAATTCGATTGTTTAGAGCTGTTCCTTTAAGTACAAGTGCTAAAAAGCAGTCTGTATGTACTTTTTTCCCTTGTTTCGAAAGTGTTAAAAATTGAGCTCTCTTCAGGAGCCTAACCTTTTTTGGCAAACAAAAGTTACTCAA
Organism: Desulfobacula toluolica Tol2; assembly: GCF_000307105.1. Classification (NCBI taxonomy): domain Bacteria; kingdom Pseudomonadati; phylum Thermodesulfobacteriota; class Desulfobacteria; order Desulfobacterales; family Desulfobacteraceae; genus Desulfobacula; species Desulfobacula toluolica. Next base: position 4,832,877 of record NC_018645.1, on the reverse strand, counting down.
TAAATCCCTTTACTAAACGGTAAGTTTCTTTCTTCCCTTAGCTCTTCTTGCATTAATTACTCGTCTGCCGCTGGGTGTAGACATTCTTTTACGAAATCCGTGTTTTCGAGTTCTTTTCCTGTTGCTTGGTTGAAATGTTCGTTTCATAAATCAACAATCCTTAACTTTTCTTATTTTAACCATTATTATTACAAACCACCATAAACATGGGATATTAACGTTTTTTAAAAAAAATGTCAAGAATGAACCCGGGCCAATTATATGATTAACCCTATATTTATTTTACCAGGGACTCGAATATATGGTATTCTTCTATGTGGTAATGAGGCTCCGGGTATATGGCGATGGGCTTTGAAAATTGTTTTTCCAGGGATGAAATCAGATGTTTTTCCCTGCCATGAAGCAACTGGGCGATGTCAGGATGTACTTTTACAGTAAAGCGGTTGCCCATCATATCACCGGCTTCACTGACAAGATCTCTGTAAATTTTATGGCATATGGATTTTCCCGATAAAAGGTGTCCGTCTCCATTACAATAAAAACAGGGTTCGCAAAGAGTTCTGGTCAGATTCCGCCGTATTCTTTTGCGGGTCATCTGCACAAGGCCAAGTTCTGTTAATGGCAAAATATTTGTCTGGCTCTTGTCTTTTTTCATGGCTTCATTCATATGTGCCATGACCTTGTCCTTGTGCTGCTCTTTTTTCATATCAATAAAATCAATAATAATGATTCCGCCGATATTTCGAAGCCGCACCTGGTAGGCAATCTCTTTTACAGCCTCAAGGTTGGTTTTAAGGATGGTCTCATCAAAATTGTGCTTTCCCACATACCTGCCGGTATTCACGTCAATGGCCACCAGGGCTTCTGTCTGCTCAATCACGATATATCCGCCGGACTTGAGCCACACTTTTTTTTTTAATGCCCTTGCCACATCTCCTTCAATATTATAGGCATCAAAAACAGATTCTCTTCCCTGGTAAAGCTCTACAGATAATTTTACATCCGGCATAAGACGTTCTAAAAATTTTTGAACATTTTCATATTCTTCTTTTGAATCAATAATCAGTTTGTCCGCTTCATTGGCCAGAAGATCCCTGACCGCCCTGAAAGTTACCGTAAGATCTTTGTATACAAGAGATGGCGCTCCGGCGCCCATGCTTTTAGCCAGAATGGATTCCCAGTTTTTGTTTAAAAATTCAATCTCTTTTGCAATGGTATTTTCATCAATTCCATTGGCCTGTGTTCTTAATATATATCCGAACTTATTTTTACGAATAGACAACACAATGTCTTTTAACCTTGTTCGTTCAGTCTCATTTTCAATTCTTTTTGATATGCCTATGTGATCCACTGTCGGCATTAATACCATATATCGTCCGGCAAGGGAGATGTGGGTGGTGATTCTCGGTCCCTTGGTGCCTATGGATGATTTTGCAACCTGGACCAGGATCTCCTGGCCCTCTGTCAGCAAATCCTCAATACTGCATTCCTGGTTGAAAGAAGCTTTCCATGAGGTGTGACTGCCTGCCATAGAGCCTGTCTGCATATTCCCGCTATCAGTGTCATCTGAATCATTGTCCTGCTCAAATTTCTGATACATTTCACGGCAGGCCGTATCCAAGACATCATCCACATAAATAAATGCTGCCTGATCAAACCCGATATCAACAAACGCCGCCTGCATACCGGGAAGAACTCTTTGCACCCGTCCTTTATAAATATTGCCGGCAATGGATGTTTCATCTTCCCTTTCAATGAAAACTTCTACAATAGTACCGTTTTCAATCAATGCCACTCGTGTTTCATGAGGTGCCGCATTAACAACAAGCTCTTTTAACATGGTGTTATCCTTTGGGTTTTATCTTTTTGATTTTGGCTTTTTTTATGACATCTTCATCCAGTTTAAAATATTTTGTCAATATTTCCGTTGGCCTTATGGTTCTTTCGTTATATTTTTTTAAAACCATTTCAATGGTTTGCAAATCAATCAAACAAATTTTTTCAACTGATTTTCTCAAGTCTGTTTTTCGTATTTTTCCTTTTTTGCTCAAGTCTTCAACCATAAATTCTGACAGATTTAAAAACTGATTTACTTTTTCCTGTTCAAGACACCCGTCTGCAAGACTGATGATGTAACAAGCAGTCTGATCATTTCTTTTCTCAAATTTATTAAAGGGCTTGCATCCTGTAACCAGCAGGCCTTCAGGAAGGTTTCTGTTGAACAAATCAACAATAATTTCAGGTGCCTGATTTTTCTCAAGGTAGATAAAAAGTTTTTCGTCTTCACTTTCCATTCCAACGGGCAGTGCGGTTTCAAAAGAAAGCCTCATGGAAGGATTAAATCCTTGTGAATATTTGACATTCAAGCCGACTCTTTTAACGGCTCTTTGAATAATGGTGGCCAGTTCAAGATGGCCGAAAAACCGTGCTTTCCCGATTTTTGAAAATGAAATTTCAAATTTTTTAAACGCATCATCAGGCAAGTGTTTCAAGGGGGTGGCGGTTACCGGATCATTTTTCAGGTCATCTGTAATAACCCGGTCGTCTATAAGAACTTGATGCACAACAGGCATTATTGTTTTAAAATCACACACTCCACACCCGGTACACTCGTTATCCCTGCAGTCAAATGTCAATGAAGCGTCTTTGGCTTTTTGAAACTCTTTTTTAAAAAATTTGGACGATACTCCTGAATCAATATGATCCCAGGGAAGAACTTCATCATCCTCGCGTTGCCGGGTGGTGTAAAACAAAGGATCTATTCCGGTTTCTTCAAAAGATTTCTGCCATAAAGAAAAATTAAACTTATCGGTCCAGCCGTCCAGGCGGCATCCGTTTTCAAAAGCTGCTACCAAAAGTTTTGACAATTTCCTGTCACCCCTTGCCCAGACGCCTTCAACCATGCTCATCTCAGGACTCTGCCATTTGAGATTCACATTGCGGTGCCTTAAATTGTCTTTTAAATATTGCAGTTTTTCCGTGGTCTCTTTTAAAGAGATCTGTGAACATCTCTGAAACGGGGTGTGGGCCTTTGGGATAAAAGTGGTTGTGCTGACATTGATTTTTGTTTTTCCCTTGGCATAAGAAGAAGCCAGCCGTTTTGAAAGAGTGCATATGGCATCTATATCTTCTGATGTTTCAAAAGGAAGTCCCATCATGAAATAAAGCTTAATGTTTTTCCAGCCAAGATTAAGGGCATTTTCAACCGTTGCCGTAATGCTTTCTTCTGTCAGATTTTTATTGATAATATCTCTCAGGCGCTGGGAGCCTGCTTCCGGGGCAATGGTAAACCCGGTTTTCCTGACTTTTTTGATGATGTTCATCAATTGGGGAGTGAGTTTTTCCGCCCTTACAGACGGAAGAGAAATGGCATTGCAATGCCCCTGGCCCAAATCCATAAGACCTTCCATCAACTGGGGAAGGTTTGAATAGTCTCCCGTACTCAAAGACAGCAGGGAAATATCGGAATACCCGGTTGTTTTTAAAGACTGCCGGGTGATCTTGATCAGGTCTTCCAACGACCTTTCCCTGACCGGCCGGTATATCATGCCTGCCTGGCAGAACCGGCACCCTCTTGAACATCCTCTGGCAATTTCCAGGCGCAGCCTGTCGTGAACCGGTTTGGCAAAAGGAATGATGGGAGAAGTTGGAAATGTATCTACTGTAAGCGCAGGCAAAAAAGCCCGCCTCACTTGTGTGTAATCGTCAAACAAAGTTGTGACCGTCTGGATGCCAAGCTCATCATAGGCCGGTTCAAAAAACGAGGGCACATACACCCCGTCAATTTTTGACAAAAGTCTGAGCAGAGTCTTTTTGTTGCCGTCTCCCTGTTTTTTAAACTCCATCACCTTTTGTGAAATTTGAACTGTTGCCTCTTCACCATCTCCGATAACAAAAGCATCAAAAAAATCAGCTAGGGGTTCGGGGTTAAAGGCGCAAGGGCCGCCGCCAATAATAAGAGGAAACAGATCATCTCGCTGTGCAGAATAAAACGGAATGTTCGACAGGCTCAACAAAGTTAAAATATTGGTAAAATTCAGTTCATAAAGAAGACTGATTCCTATAATATCAAAACTTTTCAGCTCTTTTTGAGACTCCATGGAAAGGCAGGGAATGTTTTTTTTGCGCAACAGGGCCTCCATATCAGGGGCCGGAGCAAAAAACCGTTCTGCTGCAATTTTTTCATGGCGGTTTAAAATGGAATAAAGGATTTGCAATCCAAAATGGGAGGTTCCGATTTCATACAGGTCGGGAAATACCAGGGCAAATGTTAAATCCACCTGATCCGGATCTTTTTTAACAGTATTGATTTCATTGCCTGCATATCGGGTCGGCATTTGAACCAATGCAAGGATATCTTGATAATTTTGTTTATGCATGATACTGAATTTTATAAAAAAACCTTTATGTAATTTGGTACAATCAAATTTTCTAACATATTATTTTTTGCAGGATAACGCAATGAAAAGAACAAAAATCAATTTACTCCTAAAGCTTGAAACCACACCTGGAGAAGTATTGGTCAAAGGATGGGTCAGGACAAAACGGGATTCGAAAAAGTTTTCTTTCATGGAAATCAATGACGGTTCCTGCCTGAAAAATATCCAGGTTATTGCCAATGATGACCTGGAAAATTACCCGGATATTCAGACCATTACCACTGGAACCTCTGTGTCTGTTACTGGAAAACTTTCGGCATCACCAGGTAAAGGCCAGAAATGGGAAATCCAGGCTGATCAAATCGAGATCATAAACATTGCGCCGGAATCCTATCCCCTTCAAAAAAAAAGGCACACAGATGAATTTTTAAGAACCATTGCCCACTTAAGACCCCGGACAAACAAGTATGGAGCGGCATTCCGGCTCAGATCGGAAATGGCGTTTGCCATACATAAGTTTTACAGGGAAAAGGGCTTTCGATATTTGACCACCCCTTTGATTACAGGCTCGGACTGTGAAGGTGCAGGAGAAATGTTCAGAGTCACCAGCCTTGATCCCAAGATGATAGAACAACAGGGCAAAATGGATTTTAAAACAGATTTTTTTGGCAGGGAATCAAGCCTTACTGTTTCCGGCCAGTTGTCTGCTGAAATGTTTGCCCTGGCTCTGGGAGATGTCTATACATTCGGCCCCACGTTCAGGGCGGAAAATTCCAATACCAGCAGGCATGCCGCAGAATTCTGGATGCTGGAGCCGGAAATGGCATTTTGTGATTTAAAGCAAAACATGGACAATGCCGAAGAGCTTGTTAAAACACTGGTCCGGCATGCCATGGATGAATGCCCGGAAGACATGGCGCTTTTCAGTAATTTTGTAGACAAATCCCTGCCAAAACGCATGGACATCCTTTTGAACACGGAATTTGCAAGGGTTTCGTATACCCAGGCCATTGATATTTTAAAACATTCAAAAAAGACATTTGATTTTAAAGTTGATTATGGCACTGATCTGCAGTCAGAGCATGAGAGATACCTGGCCGAACAATATTTCAAAAAGCCGGTTTTTCTTACGGATTATCCCAAACAGATCAAACCCTTTTACATGCGAATGAATGAAGACGGCAAAACCGTTGCCGCCGTAGATCTGCTTGTTCCCCGGATCGGAGAGCTGATTGGCGGCAGCCAGCGCGAAGAGCGGCTGGAAGTGCTGGAAAAAAGAATGAAAGAGATGGGTCTGCCCATGGAAAACTATTGGTGGTATCTGGATTCCAGGAAATTCGGGTCCGTACCCCATTCAGGATTTGGCATGGGTTTTGAAAGATTTTTAATGATGCTGACCGGAATCAGCAATATCCGGGATGTCATACCGTTTCCAAGAACTCCCGGCAGTATTGACTTTTAACCTATGATAACTGAATCTTATTATTTTCATTTTGATGTTGTGACACAAATTCTTGAAGCCATCAGAAACGACAAGGACAATGTCTGTTTGTCCCTGGATTTGAATTTGACGCAAAAGGTATGGCAGATTGCACAAGACCGGCTGATACTGAACAATGATGCCCAAATTGATACCGGGATTGAGACCGGGATTGAGACCGGAATTGATGCAAAACAGCTTGAAACTGTTTTGGCTTTTAAAAACAAGATTTTCATATTTAAAAACAATATGCTGACTCCTGTTGAAGTCCGAAGCGACGGTTATTACAAGCTGGTTCCCACCACAAGCGCCCCAACCCTTGAAATCAACGGGATCAAGATGCACCGGTCCAAAGACATTGACCCCTTAACAGATGCCCGGTTAAAAACCCAACTTGTGGTTGCACCGGGCGATCTGGTTTTAGATACCTGCGGAGGTCTTGGGTATTCAGCTGTGTTTGCTCTGAAAGCCGGAGCCAAAAAGGTGATTTCAACGGAAAAAAGCCCGGCTGTCATAAAAATACGCAATTTAAACCCCTGGTTGAAAAAATATGCCGACAATCGTCTGGAACTGATCCATACGGACATCAGTCAAGAAATTGACAGGTTTGAAAATGGTCAGTTCAACAGCGTGATTCATGATCCGCCAAGGTTTACTTCCGCTACCGGGGATCTGTACGGGAAAAAATTTTATGACGCGCTTTTCAGGGTCATGGCCTCGCGTTCAAAATTATTTCACTATACCGGCAGCCCCAAAAAAATAAAATCCAAAAAAAATTTTATTAAAAACACCATGAAGAGACTTGAACAATCAGGGTTTAAAGCTCTCTTTTTTCATGAAAACCTGCAGGGAATTTATGCACAAAAAAGATGATGTTTCAAAACAGTCCTTAATATAGATATGTTTGATAAATATATTTTGATTAATAGCGTTGTACAACATATTTGACAAATATCTTTGTAAAAAATTGTTTTGGATGATAATACCTGACAAAAAAATACAACAACACCTTTGTTTGAAGGATAGCACAAGATGATGATTACCTTACTTGATTATGGGGCCGGCAATGTTCGAAGCGTGGTCAATGCCATTGAAAAACTGGGCGGAAAAATCAAACCAGTTACCAAACCCTCTGATATCCTGGATGCTGAAAAACTATTGTTTCCCGGTGTGGGAAATTATGAAAACATGATCCGTATCCTGACCGAAAAAAACTATATTGCTCCATTACGCGAATATCTTAAAGCTGACCAGCCGTTCTTTGGTATATGCCTGGGAATGCAGGCCCTTTTTGAGGGAAGTGAAGAAGACGTTTCAGGCAATGAGAGCTTGAGTATGTTCAAGGGCAGGGTCAACCGTTTCAAAACAGATCTGGCTGTTCCTCACATTGGATGGAACGGGGTAAACCTGAAAAAAGATTCGCCTGTGTTTAAGGATGTTTTGCCGGATACAAAATTTTATTTTGTCCACTCGTATCATATTGTTCCTGAAGATGAATCGGTTGTTTTAACCACCACAAATTACGATTATGAATTTGTCAGCAGTGTTCAGCAAGGCAATATCATCGGCACCCAGTTTCACCCGGAAAAAAGCGGAAATGCCGGTATTAAACTGCTGGAAAATTTTATTTATCAAAAAGACCTGAGAGCGAAAAAGGCCGTTGACATCAAAGCAAAAGGACTTTCAAAACGAATCATTGCCTGCCTGGATGTCAGAACCAACGATCAAGGCGACCTTGTGGTGACAAAAGGGGATCAATACGATGTAAGGGATGAAGGAAACGTCAGGAATCTGGGCAAACCTGTGGAGCTTGCCAAACGATATTATGAGGAAGGGGCAGATGAGATCACTTTTTTGAATATTACAGGATTCAGGGATTTTCCTTTAAAAGATATGCCCATGATAAAAGTGCTTGAACAGACCAGTAAAAATGTTTTTGTGCCTTTGACCATTGGCGGCGGGATAAGAGATTATACGGACAGCAATGGAAAAACCTATACCGCACTGGATGTGGCCTCCCGATATTTCAGGTCAGGAGCTGATAAAATATCCATTGGCAGCGATGCCGTTGATATTGCCGAGCAATATTTAAAAACAGGTAAAAAAACAGGAAAAAGCTCCATCGAAGAAATTTCCAGAGTGTACGGCAACCAGGCGGTAGTGATTTCAGTGGACCCCAAAAGAGTCTATGTAAACTCGCCGGATGATGCAAAAAAACACCATGTGATCAAAACTCAATTTCCAGGCCCGAACAATGAAGCCTATTGCTGGTATCAGTGTACAGTACAGGGTGGCAGAAAGACAAGAGATCTGGATGCGGTTGCACTGGCCAAAGCCTGCCAGGAACTGGGTGCCGGAGAAATTCTTCTCAATTGCATTGACAAGGACGGGACAAACTCAGGGTTTGACCTTGAATTGATCAATGCCGTAAGAAATGCTGTTTGCATACCTGTGATTGCATCAAGCGGGGCCGGGTGTGAAGATCATTTTTTCCAGGTGTTTGAAAAAACATCTGCACAGGCAGCCCTTGCCGCCGGTATATTTCACAGAAAAGAAGTGCCCATCCAAAATGTTAAAAACTATCTGCTTGAAAGGAATATAGAAGTTCGTTCTACAATATAGCTTTTGCAGATTTTTGATTGTAAACAACCTTGATCAATCCGGGCATAACCGTATTCCGCCCGTTCAGTTTGGCCTTGTACAGCATGGTGTCCGCATCCTGTATGATCCGGGCCATGTCTGCAGATTTGGTCAGCTCAGAAACCCCGAAACTTGCGGTCACTTTTATGGTATCGTCACCATGCACAATAAGTTTATTTGAAATTTTAATTCTCAGACGATCCGCAAGTTCCATGGCTTTTGTTTTGCTGGTTTCAGGCATAATAACAATAAATTCTTCCCCCCCGTATCTGGCAAGGATATCATCTGCTCTGATATTATTTTTGACAATGCGTGTGACTTCCTGCAACACCTTGTCACCGGCCAGATGGCCATAGGTGTCATTTACGTTTTTAAAATGATCCAGATCAAACATAAATACGGACAAATCGTTTTTATGCCGAACTGCTCTTGAAATATTTCTTTTCAGCTGGTTCTCAAATTCTCTTCTGTTGTAACATCCTGTTAAAGAGTCCATAACAGCCGCGGTCCTTAACTGTTCCATTTTAATCTGCCGTGAGAGTGCGGTTGAGCATCCCTGGAGGATAAGATGTACAACTTCGTCATGGTGGTCGTACATCTGATTTTGGGGAAGCATGTAGATTCTTGAATAGCAATCTTCATCGGTTAATTCATAAAAAACAAGATCTTTCATATCGAATTTTTCTTCTTGCTCATCATCATGAAAAGTGTGATTCAGATAGTTTAAACTTTCTTTATTTTTAATGTTAAAATCCTTTAACACAATATTCTCAAGGGATTTTTTGTACATTCTGGGGTCCAGCCAGATATCAACACTATTTTCTTTTTTGATCACAAAGGCAAACAATCTGTAATTGAGAATATCTTTCAGACATAAGGCAACTTCGCTGATAATTTCCAGGGATGATTGCTTTTTATTTAATTCAACAATGTGGTGAGTCAGTTTTTTATGGTCTGCCTGTTTTTGTGCTGTCTTGAAAATCATTGACAACACTGCAGTCATTTTGTTGGATAGTCTGTTCAAAGATTGTTTCATGTTTTTACCTCGCTTCATTACATTAAGTGCTTCTGAAAGTAATTAAAGCAATACCCGTGCCAATGTTCGCAAAATACATAAAATATATTAAAATTCAATTAGTTACAAGTTTAATTCCTTTGCAACAAACTTTTTAAACAGGGAAAAACATGCCGCTTTCGTCATGCATCTGACATTATTCTTTCCTTAACCCGCAAAAGTGTCATTATGATTTATAATTTTTTAAACCTATTTTAAAAGAACATAGCTAAAACTTATAATGGATGAGTAAAAACGATTCGATCAAATCCAAAAATCGTTCTCTTGACCAAATTTTAGAATATGTCTATAAATGATTCCATGAGCCGCCTCCTTTTGTTTGATGGTAATGTTCATACTTTCATCTTTAGCAAATAGGAAAGGTTCATGTCATCTGGGAATTGGGTTGTGGGCATCGCCCGCTTTAGAATAACGGTTTTCATAAATTAAAACTTATAGAAAAGAGCCATGCCATGAAAAAAAAGTTCCTTTTTCCATTACTGCTATTTGTTTTCTTGATCGGCTTCTCATGTGAGAATGACAAAATACAACCTGGATTTTCTGAAGATGGTGCTGCCGGGAAACAATTTAACCCTGAAAATATCGCCACTGTTGAAAAACAGGATGTCACCCGGATATATGAGGCTGTCGGGACCATAAGACCTCTGACAGAATCCATGATAGAATCCCAGGTCAGCGCCCAGGTGATAAAAGTTTTGCATGTTCCGGGTACAGCCGTCAAAAAAGGCGAGCTTCTCATACAATTGGATGCAAGACGGCTCACGGCACAGCTTAAACAGGCACAAGAAGGGCTTAATGTTGCAAAAAACCAACTCAAGCAGGCCCAAAAATCCATGGATGAAGCAAAGGCAGGTCTTGACCAGACCATGGCTGCATACAACCGGACACAAAAACTGTTTAAATCCGCCATTGTAACGTCTCAAAAACTTGAAATTGACAAATCCGCCTTTCTCCAGGCAAAGGCGCGCCTTGAAAAATCCCAGGAAGCTGAAAAGTCGGCAAAAGCATCCATCAGAAATGCTGAAGAGATTGTTAAAGAAGGACGGATTGCACTGGGATATTCACAGATCATTGCTCCTGCTGCCGGTGTGGTTGCAAAAAGAATGATTGATCCGGGTGACATTGCCGTTCCTGGCAAGCCCCTTTTAATTATCCAGACCAGCGGCGCTTTGAGACTTGAGGCCAATGTACGAGAGGGATTGATCAGCCGTGTCATCATAGGCAATGAGTACCGGATACTCATTAAAACCATTGGAAAAACCGTGCAGTCAAGAGTAGAAGAGATCGTACCCTATGCTGATCCAGCCACCCGCACCTTTCTGGTAAAGGCCACCTTGCCGGAGACTCCGGGTATTTATCCGGGAATGTTCGGCAGGCTTTTGATCCCGGTTGAAAAAAAACAGACCCTTCTCATACCTCAAAAAGCGGTGATCCAGGTGGGCCAGCTGGAACTGGTCTATGTGAAAAACAACGACACCTGGCAATCGGTATACATCAAAACCGGAAAAAAACTGGGTGACAAGATTGAAGTGCTGGCAGGACTCACCGGAAATGAAACCATAGGATACAAATAAGCATGCCTGAACAAAACGATTCGATTCTTACCGGCTCAATTCTTACCCGTATTGTACGGCTTTTTCTGACCTCCCAGTTGTCGATCATGCTGATCATTATCTCATTGGTACTGGGTGCCTTCAGTATCTATATCACCCCTAAAGAAGAAGAGCCCCAGATAGTTGTCCCAATGGCGGACATCTATGTTCAGGCACCCGGAGCCAGTCCTGCGGAGATAGAAAAACTTGTGGCAACCCCTCTTGAAAAACTCTTGTGGGAGATTGACGGGGTTGAGTATGTCTATTCCATGTCCACAAGAGAAAAAGCAGTTGTCACGGTACGCTTTTTTGTGGGAGAAGACAGGGAAAATTCCATTGTAAAGCTTCACAATAAAATACAGATGAACCTGGACAGGGTTCCGCCCATCGTGACCAACTGGCTGATCAAACCCATTGAAATAGATGATGTCCCTATCTTAAATCTCACCCTTTATTCAGACAAATACAGTGACCATGAGCTTGAAAGGGTGGGTGAAGAGATTGTCGCAAGACTGTCAAGGCTTGAGAACATTTCAAGATCTTCCATTTACGGCGGCAGGAAAAGGGAAATCAGGGTTGAACTTGACCCTCTTCGAATGAAGGGATTTAATGTTTCAATCCATGATATTGAAAAGGCACTTCAAGGTGCGGATGTGTCAACCCAGGCAGGATATTTTAACAAAAACAATACCCAGATCACAATTACCAGCAGTTCGTTTTTAACGTCCATTGACCAGGTAAAAGCCCTTGTGATCTCAGGAAGGGAGGCAAAACCGGTACTTCTTGAAGATGTGGCCACTATTATTGACGGCCCTAAAGAGGCAGAGGCATATACAAGGATCGGGTATTCCAATTTTTATAAAAAAAGTCGCAATATTGAATCAGATGTTCCTTTGTCTTTCCCATGCGTAACCCTGGCCTTTTCAAAAAAAAAGGGAACCAATGCAGTTAAAGTGGCCCAACACCTTATAGAAGAGGTTGAAAAACTCAAAACCACCATCATTCCTGACGGCATGTACATTGAAGTGACCAGAAACTATGGAAAAACCGCCCAGGCCAAGGTAAACGAACTGTTAAAATCACTGGGGTTTGCAATTGTTTCCGTTGTGATTCTCCTGGCATTTGCCCTTGGATGGCGCGAAGCCTGTGTAGTGGCCATTGCCGTTCCCATATCCTTTTCCCTGGCCCTTTTTATGAACTATCTGTTCGGGTATACCATCAACCGGGTCACCTTGTTTGCCCTTATCCTGTCCCTGGGTCTGGTGGTGGATGACCCCATCACCAATGTTGACAATATCCAGCGGCATATCAAACAAAAGATCCTCGAGCCATTTGAGGCCACCCTTGCTGCGGTTCAAGAAGTGCTGCCCCCGGTGATCATGTCCACCATTGCCATCATTGTCTGTTTTACTCCCCTGGCTTTTATTACCGGCATGATGGGGCCCTATATGGCACCCATGGCCATCAACGTCCCCCTGACCGTAACCTTTTCCACGGTGTGCGCCCTGACCATTGTGCCCTGGATATCTTATCACCTGTTAAAATCCGTGAAAGAAAAGCCCGCACATAAAAAAGCATCTGAGCCGTATCCGGCCAGACTTTATAAAGCAATACTGGCACCGTTTTTAAACAAACCATATCTTCGGATCATGCTGTTTATGGGGATCATCATTTTGTTGACAGGATCATGTATGTTGGCGGTTTTCAGGTTTGTGCCCTTAAAACTTCTGCCTTTTGACAATAAAAATGAATTCCAGATCGTTATTGACATGCCCGAAGGCACTTCTCTTGAATATACTGACCGTGTGGTCCGGGAGTTTGAACAATATCTTGCCACCGTGAACGAGGTCACAAATTTTGTCTCTTTTACCGGCATCTCATCGCCCATGGATTTTAACGGAATGGTACGTCACTATTTTATCAGAACCGGCAGCCACCTGGCCGATATCCGCATCAACCTGGCCCATAAATCCAAAAGACAGCAGCAAAGCCATACCATCCTTTTGCGCATCAGAAAAGATCTTGAAAAGATCGCACAAGACAACAACGCCCGGGTCCAGCTGGTGGAAGTGCCGCCTGGACCTCCTGTTTTGTCCACCCTTGTGGCTGAAATCTATGGCGGTTATGACAAAACCTATGAACAACTCCTGGAAAGTGCAGAACAGATAAAAGCCGTCATGGAGAAGGAATCCAATGTTTCCGATATAAAAATCATGACCGAAAAAAACAGCCAGAGAAAGGACATTGTTATTGACAGGGAAAAGGCTGCGTTGCACGGAATTGATACGCGAACCATTCTTGATGCCTTGAAAAGCGCTGTGGGCGGCATCACCCCGGCAAGCCTTCACCTGGACCCGGAAAGAAACCCGTTGTGGATCAGGGTTGTTCTGCCCCGTGACAAACGCTCGGATATGATCTCAATCTCTCAGATTCCCATCAGGTCTGCTCTGGGCAAAATGATCCCCCTGGCTGAGCTTGTTCATGTGGTGGAAACAAACAATAAAAAGCCCATTTACCACAAAAATCTTGAACCTGTGGTTTATGTGGTGGGAGAAATGACCGGCAGGGCACCCGGAGAGGCAGTTCTGGACATGATGAAAACACTGAAACAAAATCCTCCCCAAAACGGTATACGCGTCAACTGGGCAGGAGAGGGTGAATGGAAAATCACCCTGAGAGTGTTCAGGGATATGGGCCTTGCCTTTGCTGCAGCCCTGTTTGGAATTTATTTTATTCTTGTGATAAATACCGGATCTTATTTTATGCCCATGCTCATCATGATGGCCATTCCCCTGACCATACTGGGAATTATGCCGGGATTTTTCATCTTAAACCTGTTTACTCAAAGCGCCGGGGGATTCAGTGACCCTGTCTTTTTTACGGCCACAAGCATGATCGGCATGATTGCCCTTGGCGGTATCGTGATCAGAAATTCCCTGGTATTGATCGAGTTTATCCAGGATGCCTTAAAACAAGGAGAGTCTTTCCAGAACGCCATCTTAAAAAGCGGTATTGTCAGGATGCGGCCAATTATATTAACAGCCTTGACCACTGCCATCGGAGCTTTTCCCATCACCTTTGATCCTGTGTTTTCAGGGCTGGCATGGGCGTTGATCTTCGGGCTTTTTGCATCCACCCTGTTTACACTTCTGGTGATTCCAGTCACCTATTATGCGGTTTATAAAAAAGAACACGAACCAGAAAGGAATGAATCATGAAAACAAAAATGGAAATGGAACAATATATCAGAGCCATTGCAGGTACATTTATTTTAATCACGTTAATCCTCGGGCATTTTCATTCACCTTACTGGCTGTTTTTTACAGCCTTTGTGGGCTTAAATCTTTTGCAATCCGCTTTTACAAAGTTTTGCCCCATGGAGAATATTCTGGAAAAACTGTTCCATATTCCAAGGAAATAATAAGTCACAAAAACGGTATGGAATAACAGCCATAGCAGGTTGACCTGCCACAACAAGAAATAAAAGAGATCTGATTCCAACAAGTCAGAAGTCCTTAATGACTTGAAATATGTTCTCTGAATTTTTTGCCGACTTTGCCGTTCTTTTTATTGTCAAGAAGTATTTTTTTGAATCTGATAAAGTATAAAAAATGAACCTCAATCCCGATTACTTGCGATATATACGAACAATCACAAATGAGTGAGTAAGCACTCGGATACAAATTTTTTATGAAAACTTATGGATTATAAAAATTATTAGCAAACCGAGAATCAACAAAATCATTTCTTGAAAAAAAGTTTTAATCACGTTAATTTATTTTATTTTTGTGAGCATGGAAAAATACCATGATAAAAAAACGAGGGGATTAATAGTGCAAACAAAATGACTATCAGAAAAGAATTATTCAAAAGCAGTATAATCCTTTCATGTTCAATATTAATAATATTCAGCATTTTATCGTCGAGTTTTCTTTACTATGCCGGCATTTCTAATGCTTATGTTGTTATCAGGCAAAGAAATCAAGCTGTAAATTATTTTATAGCCGGTTATTTTACCAAAATTCACAATGCCGTTCAATTTTTAGCAAGTAATAGAAAAATTCAAAATGCCCCTTCGCTTGGTGCAAACGATCTTCAAGATATATTAAATTTATACAAATCTCTTGAAATTGCTGATCCTGATATCAATTATATTTATTCAGGCTATAAGAATGGTTCTTTGTTGATAAATAACTATACACCTCCGGAAGGCTATAATTCAGTTGTTCGCCCCTGGTATCAAGAGGCAATAAAATCCGCACCAGACATTTCAGGCGGGCTGCCCTATAAAGAAATAAAAACTAAGGAGTGGTTGGTTTCTATCAGCAAAGTGTTGGTTGATGTTGAAAATAAAATTAATGGGGTTATATCGATTGATTGCTCTATTGATACGGTTGCAAATTTATTGAAAAAACGAGGGGAGAACTATAAATCATCTTATAGCTTTGCAGTAAAACCGGATGGGAAAATACTTATACATCATGAAAATTCAGCCTTAACCAAAACCGTCTCGGATATAATCAATTCTTCAGTAAGGTTTGATAAAAAAAATGGGGAGTTTAGCTATAAACTGAAGGATACTTATAAACTCGCTTGTTACAGCCGAATTGACAACATTGGGTGGATTATTATAACAGTAGTGGATAAAAGTGAAATTATCAAGCCGATTATCCTGCAAACATTTGTCAGTATTTTAATCATCGGCGTTGTAGCCGTTTTACTTGCCTGGGTTTTAAGCGCTTCATTAAGCAAACGATTTATTGTGCCGTTAATTGAGCTTAAAAAGAGTGTTAATGCTATTGTTACAGGCAACTGCGATCATGACTCTGGCTATGAATATCCAAACAATGAAATTGGTACAATAGCCACTGATATCGAACAGTTCACAGAAAATGAGTTGTATAATAGAAATATAGAATTGCAAACTATAAATGAAAAGCTTGAATTGCTTTCTATAACAGATCAACTCACAAAATTACCAAATCGCCATAAGATTAATAATGAATTGGAAAAAGAATGGGAGCGGGCAATTCGATACAAAAATAGTTTTTCACTCATCATGATTGACATAGATTGGTTTAAAAAAATCAATGACACCTATGGCCATCAAGCAGGGGATTCTGTGCTTTATGAAATATCACAATTAATGAAAAACACTTTACGATCGACAGATATTGTTGGCAGATGGGGCGGAGAAGAGTTTTTAGTGATGTGCCCTGAAACCGATTTGAGTGGAACTAAGGCATTGGCCGTAAAACTTTGTTCTACCATTGAAAATTATCAGTTTACAGTAGGTGAGACCATAACCATAAGTGCAGGATTGTGTGAATTTGATGATAATAAAAGTATAGAAGACATGATAAAGGAAGCAGATAACAATTTATATGAAGCCAAGCGACAAGGAAGAAATACTGTTGTACATTTGACGAAGGGACCATAAAAAAATATAGTTTTGAACTCCCAAAAAAGTCTTTGCAAGATACATACATTTGACATGGCAAAACGGATTGCAAGAATTCTTAATATCAAAGTTGACAGAATCTCATAGTTCAGAGATAAAATCCCGGAAGTCAAAATCAACATCTCCCAAAGGAGTTTGAACCATATATAACGGAATTTGCCTTCCTGAACACTCTTTTCGAATTCGGGAGGCAATATCAATGACCTGCTGTGCGTCAACACGATGTCCGGCATTAAATTGTTTTTGGATGCCAAGGCCTGCCACATACATGTGATGAAACTCTATGGCCGCATGTCTCAGCTTGTGGGCAAGGGTTTCAAGAATTTCGGGCCGATCATTGACCCCCCGGATCAACGGGACATTAGCATATATGTTCACGCCTTTTTGAATCAATTTTTTTGCAATTTTTCCATGCAGGCCACCAATTTCTTGGGGCAGCATAAACCAGGCTTCAATCTCGATTCTTACTGGATCAGCAATTGAAAAGTCACACCATTGGGATATTGTATCAATAAGCTTTGTTGTAAAAATCTGTGGCTGACGATTAAACTGCAGGCAGCAGATCCTGATACATACAATATGAGCAAAAGTTTTCAGCCGGTTCACCACGCAACCTGTTTCTTTTATGGATTTTTCCACAGATAATGAACCGTCATTTTGCAAGTGAATCACCACATCCGTGATGTCGGAATTTTGTTGAATATACTCAAATGCACTATCGTCTGCATCTGACCCCGGATACATTTCAACCCTGGTTTTATGTGTACGACAGATCAATTTCGACGGTGTCCGGTCAATGCCGTTGGCAGGCAATGGTCGGGCAGTCAGCAGGCAGGAACAAATATCTTCTATCTGTTCAAAAGTGACATCAGGTTCAGCCGTTTTCGACAAAGCTTTGTCACAAGGTCTTTTGCCCGCAATCAAACGGTCATCACCCATGTTGAGCAAAAACTTTGCGTCAAGGGTTCCTTCATCATTAACCCTGAAATCCGGCATTGACGCAGTGTCGGAAACAAAGGCATCAAAGTAGGCGGGTGTATAAGGGGTTCTGATCCAGGTGTAGTTCTCATCTGTCTTATCTGTTTCAACTGCCCATCCGCTGGTATGCCACTCGATTTTCCCCAAAGAAGTTGCCGTACACAATTTGGGAATACACCGGTCAGACACGTTTGCCCGCAGGTACTTCAACGCTTCAAAAGCCTGTGAAATAGGTGTCCAGTATTCCTTTGTTCCGTGGATGGTATGGCAGGGCGTAAAAATATAATAAATTTTTACCCCGGCCTGTCTTAACAGGGTGAACAACGTAGCCAAAGTCTTTCCATCCGTGTTCAACCCGTTTAAAAAAGGAGTCTGAAGATAGACCTGAATTCCGTTTTTAACAAATTGCGATATGATGTCAAGGCATTGAATGGAAACCTCGTCAGGATGAACAAAATGCAGCCCTATCTCAATGCGTTTGCCATGGGCCATGCATTGGGTGTTTTTGTCCAGAAGGTATCGGATATATTCCTTGTTGTTTTTTAAAAAAAGTTCCGGATAATAGGCAACAGACCGGGTGGCAATACGGATGGTTTGAACATGGTCAATCGTCATCAAGGAGTTGATGGCGGTTTCAAGATTTAGCTTGTTGAGCAAAGGCTCTCCGCCGGTGATCAGTATTTCTTTGATTTCAGAATGGTTTTTTACATGATCAACAGCAGCCAGGACATCTTCGGGTGTCGGGGTTTTTTCTTTTCGGGTACTTTTATGCTTTCTAAAACAGAACCTGCAATAGACAGGACAGCTCATATCCAGAAGAAAAATAACGCGGTTGCGGTACATCTGTTCCAATACCCCCGCCTTGAAATGGCCGTCAAAGGTAATGGTATGGCCTGTTGGATCAAGTTCTTCTGCAAACGGCAGATACTGTTTTGCAATGCCGTCCGATACCATTGACTGGCGAATCACATGGTCGGAAAGCCGTACCGGAAACTGATCAATCACTTCCTGGAGTTTTAATTTATCATTTGCCCTGACCCATGCAATTTGTTCAAGTTGATCAATGGTTTTTACAGAATACAGACGGTTTCCCGGCACAAGGATTTCCAGAAGCCGGTACAGATAAAGGTTGGGAATTCGAATATTGTTGATGATGATTTCATTTTTTTCCCAACGGCTTATCTGTAAACAAACAGCCTGAAAAAAACCGGGGAAATTGTTTTCATACCCGCATCTTATCAAAAGCGTTTCAAACAATTTTTTTTTCGGCTCACCGTCCAGATTGGCAAAACCCAGATCGGTAAAAACTAAATCAGCAGAAACCAGATCAATAAAAAATTGTTCGCCCAAAAGCTTTTGACTTCCGAAAATTTGAAAAAACAACTGGCTGGCCGTTTCAAGCGTATCAATATCCATGCATTGACTATCAAACATATTAACCTTTTTTGTATCCATATCTGTTGTATTCATTGTGTTATTTGTTTTGTTATTCATTGCCAGCCATTTTTTTAGCCCATTCACCTTTATCGTCTGATAACGGCGAATAATTTTGAAATTTTTCCAGAAGGCTTGTCGGGTGTTCGTCCACTTGTACAATAGTCCTGCAGGCTTTGTTAATAAAATCATGTAAAATCATGTGATCAATAAAATCAATCAATTTATTATAATACCCTTTCACATTCAAAAAACCGCAGGGCTTTTGAAGAATATTGAGCTGAGACCAGGTAAGTATTTCAAATATTTCATCCATGGTGCCAAACCCGCCCGGCAGGGCTATAAATCCATCTGAAAGCTCTGCCATCATAGCTTTCCTCTCGTGCATGGTTTCCACGACTCTTAAATCAGACAACTCGGTAAAAGCCACTTCCATTTCAAACAGCTTTTTTGTGATAACACCTGTGACCTCACCTCCGGCTTTTACGACTGAATCGGCAAGAACACCCATCATTCCGACACTTCCGCCCCCGTAAACGAGTCCTATTTTATTTTTTGAAAGTTCTTTTCCCAGTTGTACCGCCATTTCAATATATTCCGGCTCTGACCCGGGGCTTGATCCGCAAAACACACAAATTCGTTTCATATTTTCCTTTAACTTATCAATTCTAATTCAGGCTTGATAACAATAAACTAATGGGGGTCTTGTGATCAGACCCTCCAATTCAAATGAAGTTGAATATTAACGCAGATTGTAAAAAAAACAAGAATTATATCTTCTGGTATGGATAGTGAATTTCAACAAATATCATCATCGTATTGTCTATTATTAAACGGATATGTTTAAAAAAACAGTTGTCAGGAAGCATCCAGAACCTTTCGGATCAAACCGGCAATCTCTTTTTGTGTAACAGGTTTTAATACAAATTGCTTAATTCCCATTTCCATGGCCTGGGTTTTAGAAAGGATTGAGCTGTATCCGGTACACAAAATAACACGAATATCCGGTCTGATTTGCATCATTTGTTGTGCAAGGTTTGCACCCGTCATTACGGGCATGGTCTGATCAGTTATTATAAGATCAAACCGGTCTGGTTTATTTTTAAAGATTTTCAAAGCTTCAATACTGCTTTGCCTTGCCGTAACCTTGTATCCTAATCTTTTGAGCATATCTGCCGTCATATTAAGCAGTTCTTCTTCATCATCCACCAATAAGATTCTTTCAGATCCTTTTTGAACAGGTTCATTTGTATCTTCTGTTGTGATTTTACTTTTTGTTGCAGGAAAAAACACATGAAAAGCAGCGCCTTCACTTTTGTTGCTTTCAATTGTGATTGCCCCTCCATAGCTTTGGACAATACCATGAACAATTGCCAGGCCCATACCTGTCCCTTTACCAATTTCTTTTGTTGTAAAGTATGGATTAAATATTTTATCTTGAATCGCAGGATCAATTCCAGGCCCTGTATCTTTAATGATTAATTCAATAAATTGCCCTTGTAATAGCCCGGTTTCATTGCGGATAACGTCTTTAACATCAATTTTCCGGTTTTTCAGAGAGATAAAAATACAGCCGCCTGTCTGTTCCATGGCATGAAAAGCATTGGTAGACAGATTCATTACGATTTGGTGAACTTGGGCCGGGCTTGCCATAATCAAATCACAGTTCGGATCAATATCCTCTTGAATATCTATGGTGGTCGGAATTGAATGACGAATCATTTTAAATGCTTCTTTTACAATGACGGCAGGTTGAAAGGGGATACACTCCAAATCGGATTGACGACTGAACGCAAGAATTTGTTTGACCATATCTTTTGCCCTGTGTCCTGCTGTCAGAATATTTTCCGTATTTTTTTTGATTATTGATCCTTTGGGGGCATCATCCAGGATCATTTCGGCATATCCTAAAACCAGGCTGAGGATATTATTAAAATCATGTGCAATTCCTCCGGCCAAAGTCCCAATGGCTTCCATTTTCTGAGCCTGGCGAAGTTGAGTTTCAATTTTTTTAATTTCAGTGACATCATGGGCCATGCCTTCAATAGAAACGACTTTTCCATGAGTATCAAAAACAGGGGCTTCAGTCACCTGGAGCTGACGGATGGTGCCGTTGTTGTGGAAGAGTTCGATTTCATAGGGTAATTGTTTTAAGCCTTTAACCGCCATTTCAGACAACCGAATAGCTTCTTTGTTTATTGTATTATCCGTTAAATACCGGGTGTAATGTGTTAAAAAATTTTCTTCACTATATCCCAGAACATCTTTGATGGATGGACTCAGGTATGTAAAATTACCCTGGGTATTTTGGCTGAAAAAAAAATGGGTTTTCTGCAACCCTTCCATTAACCTACTGAATCTTTCCTCGCTTTTTTTAAGGTCGGTTTTGGCCTTTTCCAGCTCCGTCAAATCAATCAACGCACCAATCAAACCAATGACTTTATTGTCTTCATCCCGAACAGGCGCTTTTATTGACTGGACAATAATTTTATTCCCGCCCGGATAAATATATTGATCTTCAAAGGACTCAATCTTTTCTGACTTGATTATGCGTTTATCATCAGACAGATATTTTTTTGCCAGCTCTTTTGGAAAAAAATCAAAATCTGTTTTTCCGGCTATCTGATCCGGTTGAATGTTCAAATCCACGGCATAATTTATATTGCATGCAACATAAACAGATTCTATGTCTTTATGAAAGACCTTGATTGGTATATTTTCAATGAGTATCTTATATTTTTTTTCACTTTTAATTAAATCACCAAAATAATTTTTCAAATTGTCCTGCATCTGGTTTATTGATAGAACAAGTTCATCCAATTCATCGTTTTGGCCTGACTTGTCAGGTTTTCGGTTCAGTTGGAATTTTTCAAAGGATTTACCGATATCAAGATGCCTCATCCACCTGGAAAGAGAATAAAGGTGACGGGTAAGCAAATATTGAAATATCAACAATATGAATCCTGATACAAGAAATGTTTTGACCGCATTACTTATCAAAATGGTAATGGCTTTTTTGATCAGGCGTGCGTAAATATTATCAAGACTTACAACCGCATGCAGGGTTCCGATTTTTACATCTTCACCTTTGTACGAATACAACAAGGGGAACTCATAATTTAAATTATTTTTTGATGCTCTGTGTCCCACACCCCAGCCCGCACCCGTATCCAAAAGGATCTCAAGATGCTCCATATCCGGCAGTTGAAGGATGCCGTTGAGTTGTGTTTGAATCTGCTGCTCATCATACACCCAGACACTTGTGACAATGCTTTTCAGATAACTTTTCCTGATCATGACTTCATAGTTGTTGACCCTGTCTATTTCAACACGATAGTCCATGAAAATCTGCAAACCTGTTGCAATAAGCGTAATCACTGAACTGAACAAGATAATTGATACGACCAGCTTATACCCCATCTTGCGCTTGATCAAAACAAAACCTCCTGCAGTACTTTTTTTCTAATTAAATCAATCTGTCCGCTCTTCAGCATATCCCGAAGTGCTGATTCAAACCTGGGAACAAGACCTTTGTTTTTTTTGTGAATAAAATGAAATAATGGCGCTGAGTCAAGCGGGCGACCAATAGTATGAATTTTTGATTCTGGAAAATTTTTCTTTATTTCAATTTGTCCGGAATCAAGATCTGCTATTGCAACCTCAAGGCGGTCTAAAAAAAGCAGTGTCATAAGATGGGTCATATCTTTTGCCTGAATGCGGTCCAATCCCTTTGTACCGATATCAGAATATCGAATTCCGGCAATGATGCCGACACTCAATCCTTTCAAGTCGTTCCAGGACTGAATGCCCTTTTTTATTTTTTTAGTAAAGACAACGCCCTTAAAGGTTGTTACCGGAGTTAAAATTTTAATCAAATTTGTAAATTTTTTTTCAGTTCCATCAATTCGAGCCAGGTCACCGTCTGTTTTTCCGGCATTGGCCCATTCCAAAGCCCGTCTGGCAGGCAACTCACAAAATATAACCTCAATACCTATCTTTTCATAAACAGCACGAACGGTTTTTCTTGCCATATTATGAATATGTTCGTTTTCAATGACAGATATTTTAACTGTTTTTATATCCCCGAAAGACTGCTGCCCAAAACAAGGTGAATTTAATAACAATAACAACAAAACCATTGACAACAATACTCTTTGAAGATTCTTCATCATGATTTTTTCCATATTGTTTTTTTCATTTTGACACGGCAATGTTCTTTATTAAGCAATAAATCAAACCTTTTATTCAGAGCAAATTCAATCTTGATCAGACTTGAATTTTCCTATTTCCGGATTGATGTTTTTATAACTTTGTTTAAATATTTTCACATGTATCACAAGCAAATAAAGAACAAGAATATAAGTAAAAATCAGTTTAAATGTCTGGTTCATTGGTATGGTTTGCTGGGTCCAGAAAGCCATGAAAAAATCCACGCTCAAAAGAAAAGCAAATAATATAAGAATATTTCTTGCACCGATTTTAACGGCAAAATAAGAGGCAAAAAACAATCCTGCGATTGTCACTCCCGGTACGGCCGAATACCACAAAGACAGGGGCACCTGATTAAAAATGATATTGAGTACCGTGCCTGCAACAGATACGACAGCCATAATGGAAATACTTGTGACAATAGCTATGGCGGGATTAATTTTAAAAATAAAAGTCAAAAGAAAATAAAACATTGTGTCAATGCCGAATCCGATCCAACCGGAAACAAGTCCGCCCACCAATGAGAAGGTAAATAAAACAACCATGTTAAGAAGATTTAAATTAATGGTAAAATTGGGGTAAGTGTGTCTGAAAAGAATTGAAAAGAATATAACCTGGGTCACTATAAAGCTAATGGTATTAAATGTCAGGCTCAACAATTCAGGATTCTCAATTGGAATGAAAACAATGCTGATTATAATGCCAATTATACCGCCTGACAGGCATAACGGCATAACATTGGCCATGAACAGTCTTTTATTGACAAGATACCATTTAAAGGTTCCAAGCCCCATGCCGTATGCCTGAATAATCAGGCTGAACTGAACGGCTGTTACAGGACTTATCTGTAATCGGGTCAACACTGGAAAATAAACGATTCCCGCTGCAGCCGGTGTTGTGTTGGCTATTGTAGCTGCAATAACCCCAAGAAACGGCATATAATAAAATTGTCCTAAAAAATCTTCCCGGAAATGAGAAAATGATATCAGCCAGATTCCGCAAACTACCGCGAACAGAATATATAGCAGAAGTTTATTTTTTTTCATCACATATTTTTATTGTTCTTTGAATTGTCCATATATTGCCTTTTGACATAATGTATAATACTCAAGAAAACGGCTTCAAATCCGTCAATATGATAAACGTGAGAGGTTTATTATGCAAGGAAATTTGACAGTTACAATCTTTAATTTTTATAAGTCGTCTAAAAATTATCTTTATCGAGGCAAACCCATTGAGCTTTACAAACATTTCAAACAAAACGTCGAAAATGACGTGATCCTGACATCAGCTATCCACATTGTTACTAACGGACATGGCAGATCACTCTGCCACAACAAATAATGAAAGGTATTTAATTTCAGCAGATTAAAAGTTCTTTCATATAAAACAATTTTTGATTATGATTTCAGACTTGATACCATTGATATGATTGTGAACGGAGCTCATAAAACCGTGTCCTTTGGAAATAATGTAACCATGAATGATGAATTTATGGTCAAAAATTTATTCGAAACGGCTCTATCATGGATCTTTGAAGCAGGATTTTCCACTCATAATCCACTCTTTCCTGAATTATGTCCAAATCTGTTTCTTTCAGATGTCTGAACCGTCCTTGTGGTTGCAGATAATCTTCCACTAAAACTTCATCCGGTTCCATGGTGATCCTATATTCTTCACCGTTAAAAACTTCATAAAGGGGAAATGCTTTTGAGCAGGTGGCAAGCCGTGATATTTCAACGGCTTTTTCAGGCGGTATTTTCCACCCGGAAGGGCAGGCAGAAAGAACATGGATAAAACATGTGCCTTTTATGTCTGCAGCATTTTTGACTTTCCGGTACAGATCATCCGGGAACGCAATATTAGCAGTGGCGCAATAAGGTATTTTATGACCTGACATTATTCGGATCATATTTTTTTTGTTTTTGGACTTTGGTTGAGATAAAGAAGATGTTGTTTCACAAACATTTTGAAATGTGGCCAAAGATCTTTGAACCACAATGTTCAGACATGCCCCAGTGTCATAGCAGATATAAATAATATCCTCATTTCTTTCCGCAGCTCCTGAAAGGGACTGAAGGCCGTTATCAAAGGTTTCGCCATCTCCTGCAAAAACAAGAATTTTTGTATCATGCATGCCTTTTACGTCAAGAGCAGCCCTGATACCGGATGCAGCAGCACCGGATGTTGCAGGCGCTGTGTGCAGAACAGCAACATTCAAGGCGGAAGACGGAAAATTTCCGGGAATAACAGTCCAGCAGCAGGCCGGTATGACAAGAACCATATTGGGGCCTATGGCCTCAAGTGCATGCTTCATGACAAGAGTGCCACCGCATCCTTGGCAGGCCAGATGGCCGGGCATCATTAATTCACCATGAACAAATCCTTGTTTCATTGTTTTTAACCTTTCCATACGGAATGTCTTGGAGGAGTATCACGGCTTATGGTTTCATTTATCATCTCCCTGATATCCTCCAATGCAATATTTTTTTCCCTAAGCCCTGCAATATAAGAATACACCAGAGGGGCATCTGGAACGTCTGATATGGCACTTTTTAATTCATCGGCAAAAATACCTCCTTTTCCCAGAGAATAATTTTTATCAATGACAATGACTTTTTTACAGCCTTTAAGTGCTGTCTGAACTGCGGTTACAGGAAAGGGCCGAAAAATTCTTATTTTCAAAACACCCATCTTTTGTCCTTTTTTTCTCATCTGCTTTAAAATATGCCTTGCCGGGCAAGTCATAGCTCCGTGAACAACAAGAACAATCTGGGCATCTTTGCATTCAATGTTTTCAACAACTCCGCAGGATCGTCCCAAAATTTTTTTGAACGATTTTCCTGTCTCATCAATTATATCAAGAGCCTTTTCATGTGCCGTCTGAAGTTGATAAAGCATGTCCATGTAATTATCCGGCAAGAGTTGCGAATAAAACGATTTCGGATTTTTGGGATCCAGAAAAAATTCAGGCTCATAGGATGGCAAAAAGGTATCCGCTTCATCCTGGCCCGGAATATCTACCGGCTCACAGACATGGCCTGAAAACAAGTCATCATAGCAGATCATAACCGGGAGATGCACTTTTTCTGCAATCCTGTAGGCCTGGATCACAGAATCCAGGACTTCCTGGTTATTCTCAACATACATCTGTATCCAACCGGTATCCCGCTGGATCAGGGCGTCTGCCTGGTCTGACCCTATATGCCCTCCCGATTCCAGGGACTTTTTTACAGTGAGCATGACTATGGGTAGCCTTGCACCTGCGGCCCGGTAAAGCAGATCATGCATGTGTGACAGGCTGTTTAAAGAACAGGCGATAAATGATCTGATCCCGGTTGTCTGGGAGGCAATCACGGCGGCCAGAGCTGAAGATTCAGACTCCAACTGCAAAAAACGGGCATCAAGGCTGCCGTCTTTGCACATGATTGATAATTCTTCCATAATATGAACCTGGGTGGGAATGGGATAGGCTGCAATCAGTTTCACCCTGGAAAGCCGGATGCCCCAGCAGGCTGAATTGTTTCCCGTGAGGACCCTTTTCATATCTCTTTCTCCATGGTCATTGCAGATCGTGGACATTCATTGACGCAAATGCCGCACCCTTTGCAATAATCAAGGTCAATATCATATCCTGATGCTTTTTCCCGTTTGATCACGGACATATCCGGACAAAATTTTACACAATTATCACATTCCATGCATACGCCGCAGTGAAAACATCTTTCGGTTTCAGCCAAAGCTGAACTCAATGACAAAGATTTACAGACTTCATCAAAACCTTTCAATCTTTCCTGAACATTGAGCTTTTCTTCTCCGGATCTTGCTTTCCGGTCAAAATAAGCTGTATTGATATCCTCAAACAAAACCACACTCTTTAAAATGTTTTGTGGTTTTGCTACTGATTTTACGGCACAATATCTTATTGCCGATACCCTTTGAGTATTGCCGATACAAATTTGATCCTTAATCTCATTGATATCTTGCCCTGATAAACTTGCATCAATTGCACAGGCAGTTGATTTTCCCGAACCAATGGCTTCGGCAATATTATATTCATCAATATTGTATTCATTTGAGGCCGCACACCCACCTGCAAAAATTTTTTCAAGAGATGTTCTTCCAAATTCATCAATTTTGATCTTTAATAAATCATTATTTGATGAATCAGGATTTAATGATTGAGGCATCAGATCAAAATCAGCCGTCTTATCCATAGCGGTGATTACCATGTCTGTTTTAAAGGAAAACTCAGAGCCTGGAACAGGTTCCATGCTTTTTCTACCGGTACTATCCGGATTACCAAGGGTTATTTTTTGCAATTTCAGCTCTTTTATTTTTCCCCATTTTACAATAAGATCCACAGGATGAACCAGAAATTGAAATTCAACCCCTTCTTTTTGAGCATCCAAAATATCTTCTTCAAAAGCCGGCATCTTATCTTGGGTACCTTGATAGAAGAGCGTCACACTGCTGCCAAAGCGAAGAGCTGTTCTTGCACAAGCTATGGCGGCATTATCTCCCCCGATCACTGCGGTTATTCTGCCGGATTTTTTAAGCTCTTTTTTAACAGTTTTTCTCAAATAACTTAAAGACGAAAAAAAACCTTTGACGCCTTTTTTTACATCAAATATTTGTTTTTCCTTGTAACAGCCTGTGGCAATGAAAACAGCATCAAATTCATTGAGTTTATTCCACGAAATATCTTTGCCAATGGTAGTCTTACAGTCTATTTCAACCCCGAGACCCACGATATCCGCAATTTCATGATCCAGAATGTCCTTGGGAAGCCGGTATGCTGGTATGCCATATCTGAGGATGCCGCCGGGTTTATCATTTTTTTCAAATACTGTGACGGCATGTCCAAACCGTGCCAGATGATAAGCACAGGAAAGACCGGCAGGCCCTGAACCGACAACAGCCACCCGCTTGCCGGACGAAGAAAAAAGTTTTTGAGGCTTAAAATCTTTCATGCCATGATCTGAAACAAATCTCTCAATAGCATGGATGGCAACGGAATGGTCATATTTACCTCTGTTACATGCGTTTTCGCAAGAGTGAAAACAAACCCTGCCGCAAATCCCTGAAAAGGGATTTTCTTCTTTGATTAATTTTAACGCGCCAAAAAAATCTTTTTTCTCTGCAAGCCGAATAAACCCTTCAATATCATTTCCGGCAGGGCAGGCATTATTACAGGGCGGTGTCAACCGGCGGTAAACCGGTCGCATATATCTTTTTACACCTGTCTTGTTCCAGAGCATTGTACCTTGAGAAACAACCCTGTCAGGAACTTGGGAGGCCTCATAAAAAATTTGTTTACGCTTAGACATATGGCACACGGAACCGCATCTCTATCATAATAGGTTACGCTCCTGTAAAAGAAGTTTTCTGATTTTTCCTTATCATCTTTAATATGACTTAAAAAGTCAAAACTTTTTAATAAGAATGAAAAAACTGTTTTACTTTTTCCTTTAAAACCTTGCCCATGGTGTTTTTAGGAATATGGTCTGAAAAAATAATTTTTTTTGGACATTTTAAATTGTGCAGCTGTTCTTTGCAGACAGCTTTTATTTTGGATTCGCTCAATTCAACCCCGGGGTATTTTTCAACAAGAGCCACAACTTTTTCACCCCATTTTTCATCGGGTATTCCCACAACAGCAGCTTCCTTAACCCCTTCCAGCTGATTTATAACCGTTTCAACTTCTTTGGCGGAAACATTCTCACCGCCGGTTATAATCAAATGCTTTATCCGATCTGTCAGATAATAATATCCGTCCTGATCTTTTTTCCCCAGATCACCGGTCTTAAACCATCCGTCCTGAAATGTATCTGCTGTTTCAACCGGCTTTTCCCAGTATCCTTTTGTGATGGACAAACTTTTCAACCATATTTCACCTACTTCACCTGGCGTTACATCCTCACAGGTTTCAGGATTAACGATTCGCACCGTCACTCCCGGCAGGGGAATACCAATGCTGCCCGGTTTTTTCCTGCCATTTAACGGGTTTGAAAAATTCATCCCGGTTTCCGACATGCCTTCTCTTTCAACCGGATTTTTTCCACATATCCTTGTGATTCTATCAAACTCTTTTTCCAAAAGGGGTGCTGAACCAGAAGTCCATAATCGCATATGGGAAAAATCATTTTTTTTACCCTCAACAAAATCCAATAACCTGGTATACATGGCAGGCACAGCCATAAATATACTGCAGGTGTCATCAGGATTTTTTGACGATAATCTTTGCTGGACCGTTTCCGGGGTAAAACCGTCCAGCATCATGACATGGGAACCGCTCAGCAAGGCTGTGAAAAGTGCAAAGCAAAGCCCGTGTACATGAAACAGGGGAAGGGCATGGCAAACCACATCTTTTTGAGTGATATCCCAGATCGAAATAACATTTTCGGCATCACAAACCAGGTTGGCGTGGCTTAAGACAGCACCTTTCGGGTTTCCGGTTGTGCCTGACGTGTAAATAATCAAACCAGGATCATTTTGTGACAATTTGGGATTGAAAAAAGACTGGGGGCAGGATCTGAAAAATTCAAGGTCTTCATAGGGCAAATGAGTTGGAATCTGCAAAAAAGTAGCACAAGGATAAATCTCTTCTATCAATTCTTTTTTATCCAGCCCTGCAATTACCATTTCAGCTTTTGAATCCTTGAGCAGGTAATTGAGTTCATTTTTTTTAAACCCGGGATTCAGGGGAACAACCACAGCGCCAATTTTTAACAAGGCAACACAGGCCACAACATTAATCACTGATTTTTCAAGCAGCAGAATAACCCGGTCTCCTTTTTTAAGACCTCTGGCAGATAAAAAATTTGAAAACCGATTGATATCATTATGCAATTGATCATAGGTCAATTGCGTTTCCATTTCTCCATTCCGGAAAAATGTAACAGCTTTGTTGCAGGCAAAAGCTTTAAAGCTGTTTTCAAACCATTGATTGATGGATTCCGTTGACATTGTTATCTCTCCATTGCAATTGTATATTTACCATAATAGTTTGATATTATAAGTCAAAAACAAAAATTCCATACCATTAAATTAATGGATCATGGTGCAATATATTATGCTATCCTGCACCGTAAAAACAGTAAAAGCAAGCAAAGGTTTTTCCTTTGACTTATCCGCTTATGAATAAAACCAAGATTACATAAGTTTTTTATGTCGGGGTTTTAGCTGATGCATCAGGCTTGAACGCCATTAAGATTTTTGCTGACAATTTTTGTATTTTTGCCAGAAACCGATCCATTTCATCCGGATTGACAGGTTTGGCAGCCGGTGGTCTGTGCTTTAGCGGGTCAATCAGTTTTCCATTTTTCTTCATGCGAAAATCCAGGTGTGGACCTGTAGCATACCCGGTCATCCCAACATATCCGATCACATTCCCCTGGAGTACCTGTTTGTTTTTCTTCATGCCTTTGGCAAATTTGCTCATATGATTATAACTGGTGATATACCCATTGTAATGACGAATGTTGATATAATTTCCCATTCCCTTGTTATAACCGATTTGCGTTATAACACCATCTCCAACTGTTTTAATGGGTGTCCCCTTTGGCGCGGCATAATCCACTCCCGGATGAGGGCGATACTCTTTTAAAATGGGATGCATTCTTTTTTTGGTAAATTTGGATGAAATACGTGAAAATGCAAGAGGAGCCTTTAAAAATGCTTTTTGAAGACTATTTCCATTCTCGTCATAATATCCGGGTATTCCTTTCGAATCCTTATGCAAAAAAGCTTTAAACAAATTGCCGTTATTGGTAAAAAAAGCGGCATGAATTTGCCCGTAACCGGCTGATTTACCATCCCTATACCTTTTTTCCACAAGAATTTTAAACTGGTCTCCGGGTTTGATATCTCTTATAAAATCAATGTCCCAGGCAAAAATATCAGACAGTCTCAATGCCAGTTGGATTCTTTCTCCTGATTTTTTAACGGCTTCAAACAAACTGGAAGTAATTGTGGAAGAGACTATCTCAAGAATTTTATCATATTCTATCGGCACCTGATCAATTGAAAAAATATCTTTGTTTTTTTGAATGACCAGCCGGTCGTTTTTATTTATTTCATATTCAAATCCGACCAGAGTGTTTTCCTGCAAAATAATTTTGTATGGCTGACCTTTCCTGATATGGGACAATGTAAAACCTTCTGAACTGCGCCTGCTGATCTCGTATATGGTTTGCAACGGAAGATATTTGTTCAACAGGGATGATGCCGTATCTCCATATTTTACAATCCCTTTTATAATTTGAATGTCCGACAGGAACACGGAATGCCCCTTTTGGGTATTGGTGACTGAATTTGAAGCCAAAACACTATTCGCCAACAGGGCAACCAAAACAATGCCGGTAAAAGACAATATTAAAACAAACTTTTTTTTAACCATATTTTATTTCCATTAATCCATTTTTAACTCAACTTGCGAACTTAAGTTACAGCATACCCGACCAAAATTTTACAAAATTCTAAAGTTGAATTTTTAAGTCAAAGTTTCAGCATCATATACAAACAAATCTCAATCGTAAAGGTTAAGTCAATTTTCATACAATAATGGCTGATTGCCGTTAAATGAAAGGCAACAAGGGTTTATCAAAACAAAAACAGGCCGGAAAAGTTAATTCCGGCCTGTTTGAAGACACAGCTTATATGACTAAACTACTATTTTTCATCTTCTCCGGTAGCTGTCATCATTTTATACATGGTGTATTTATCAGTTACCTCTTCTTCAATTTTAGCTCTCAGGCGTTTTGATTCTTCAGGGAAACTCTTTTCAAGTGCTGCAAACCTGGTTTCGCCGCCAAGAAATTCCTGCAAAGTTCCGTCAGGCGCTTTTGAATCAAGTGTAAAAGGATTTTTTCCTTCTTTGATCAGTTCAGGGTTATACCTGTATAATGGCCAGTAACCGGATTCAACCGCCAGTTTTCCTTCAAGCTGGGATTTGCCCATGCCTTTTCTGATGCCCTGGTTAATACAGGGGGCATAACAGATAACCAGAGAGGGGCCGGGATATTTTTCCGCTTCAAGCAGGGCTTTCATGGTCTGATTCTTGTTGGCCCCCATGGAGATGGACGCAACATAGACATATCCGTAGCTCATGATCATGCGGCCAAGGTCTTTTTTGCCGATTTTCTTACCCGAGGCAGCATATTTGGCAATGGCACCGGTTGGTGTTGCTTTGGAAGACTGACCACCTGTATTTGAATAAACCTCCGTATCCAAAACCAGAATATTAATATCTTCTCCTGATGCAAGGACATGATCCAAACCGCCGAATCCAATATCATATGCCCAGCCGTCACCGCCAAAAACCCAGTGGGATTTTTTTACAAACACATCTTTTTCGTCATAGATATCTTTTAAGACGCCTTCAGCAGAATCCTTTAACATGGTCTTTAAAGCAAACGCATATTTTTTGGATTCTTCTGCATCGTCTTTTCCTGCAAGCCAGCCTTTTAATGCATCTTTCAGGTCTGAAGATATATCGGTTTCAAGAGCCTGTTCCATCTTGGCTGCCAGAACTTTTCTTCTGGTAGACGTTGCCAGCATCATGCCATAGCCAAATTCTGCAGCATCTTCAAACAAAGAGCTTGCATATGCCGGACCTTCACCGTCTGCATTGGTGCAATACGGAGTTGAAGGGGCTGATCCTCCCCAGATGGATGAGCATCCTGTTGCATTGGCAATGGTCATCCTTTCACCAAAAAGCTGGGTCAATAATTTCACATAAGGTGTTTCACCACATCCTGCACATGCACCGGAGAACTCAAGAAGGGGTTGATACATCTGGCTTCCCTTAACAGTTTCTCTTTTAAGAATATCGGTTTTAAACGGAATGGTTTTGGAAAATTTATGATTTTCCACCTGGCCTTCAATCTGGCTGGCAAGAGGTTTCATCTCAAGAGCAGGAGTTTTGGCAGGACAGATATCCGCACAATTTCCACACCCCAGACAATCCAAGGGATTAACCTGGATTCTGAATTTATAATCCTCCATTCCCTTTCCTTTGCCGTCAACCGTAACAAAATTTTCAGGTGCATTGGCAAGTTCTTCATCTGTAACAACAATTGGAATAATTGCTGCATGTGGACATACAAAAGCACATTGGTTGCACTGAATACAATTTTCAGCAATCCATTCAGGAACACTTATGGCCACTCCTCTTTTTTCATACTGGGCCGTTCCCTGTTCAAAAACGCCGTCCGGGGCAAACGCACTTACAGGAAGATCATCTCCTCCCTGGGCACTGATTTTTTTCATGACGTTATCCACAAATGGTGTGGTCTTTTCAACAGTTTTTTCTTGGCTTACACCCTCTTTCCAGGATTCCGGAACATTAATTTCAACCAGGTTATCAAGAGTTTTATCAACAGCTTCAATATTCATGTTGACAATTTTATCACCCTTTTTGCCGAACATGACGTTTATATCTTCCTTGAGAAGACTGATGGCTTCATCCACCGGAAGAACATTGGCAAGCTTGAAAAAACAGGTCTGCATGATCATGTTGATCCTGCCGCCCAGACCCACTTCCCCGGCGATTTTAACGGCATCAATATTAAAAAATTTGATCTTTTTATCATAAATGGTTTTTCTTACATCACCCGGAATATAGGTTTCCATGTCTTCAATAGACCATGGAGAATTAAGAAGAAAGGTTCCCCCTTCTTTTAATCCTTTGAGGACATCATAAATTTCCACATAATTGGATTTATGGCAGGCTACAAAATCAGAATCATCAATCAGATAGGTTGACTGAATTGGCACATCACCAAATCTTAAATGGGAAACCGTCAATCCCCCTGATTTTTTTGAATCATAGGCAAAGTATCCTTGAGCATACTTGTCAGTGTTGTCACCGATAATGGCAATGGCGCTCTGGTTTGCACCAACGGTTCCATCAGCACCCAGGCCCCAGAATTTAGCGGCAATGGTTCCTTTTGGTGCCGGGTTAAAACCGGTTTTTACATCCAGGGAGGTATGGGTGACATCGTCAATAATCCCCACTGTAAAATGATTTTTCGGCTGAACAGACTTCATATTATCAAAAACAGCCTTGATCATGTTCGGGTTAAATTCTTTGGAGGAAAGACCATATCTGCCGCCGACAATCTTGGGACTTTCACCGTATTCCATGAATGCGGTACACACATCAGTATACAAAGGATCGCCAATGGCACCAGGTTCCTTGGTCCTGTCAAGAACCGTTATGGTCTCAACAGTTGACGGAAGGGCTCTTAAAAAGCTTTGTGTGTCAAAGGGCCTGTATAGACGAACCTTGACAAGTCCAAGTCTTTCGCCCTGGGCATTGAGCTGATTAATGGATTCTTCAATGGCTTCGCAACCGGAACCCATGGCCACAATCACCCGGTCGGCTTCAGGATCTCCCACATAATCAAACAGGCTGTATTCGCGACCTGTCAGATCACTGACCTTCTTCATGTAATCTTTTACAATAGCAGGAATTTTAAGATAATATGAATTGGCAGCTTCTCTGCCCTGAAAATAAATGTCAGGATTCTGGGCTGTTCCTCTGGTATCCGGGTGTTCAGGATTTACAGCACGGCTTTTAAATGCCTTGTAAGCCTCATAATTAAACAAGGATGCCATGTCTTTATAATCAATCATTTCTATTTTCTGGATTTCATGGGAAGTTCTGAATCCATCATAAAAATGAACAAATGGAACCCGGCCCTCAACAGTTGCCAGATGGGCAACCAACGCCATGTCCTGTGCTTCCTGGACCGAGTTGGAAGCAAGCATGGCAAACCCTGTCTGACGAACAGCCATGACATCCTGGTGATCACCGAAAATGGAAAGTGCATGACCTGAAATAGCACGGGCAGTTACATGAAAAACACAAGGAAGCAGCTCGCCGGCAATTTTATACATATTGGGTATTTTAAGCAAAAGTCCCTGGGATGCGGTAAAGGATGATGTAAGAGCGCCTGCTGCAAGAGAACCATGAACGGCTCCTGCGGCACCTGCTTCAGACTGCATCTGTTTAATGTTCAACACCTGGCCGAATATATTTTTTCTGCCTTTTGATGCCCATGTATCCGCGATTTCACCCAACGGGCTTGATGGTGTAATAGGATATATAGCTGCAACTTCACTCATGGCATAAGCCACATGAGTTGCTGCTGTATTTCCATCAATGGTCTGCATTGTTTTTTTCATAATTTCACCTCGTTTATATTTGTTTCAAACAATTAAAATTCTATAATAATTTTTCACTCATACAACAAACGACTGGATAAGTAAATAATTGAAAAAACTCAATACATAAAATATTTGTGACAAAAATAAAAGAACTATTTTTTTTATTGAAAAAATTTTTCGTTTTGGAAACAAATTTTTTGGAAATTGTATGGTTTATGCGGCTATAGATCTTCAGGTTTGATTTTTTTGAAAAATACAGGAATAAGAGATAGAAGAATAATTATTCCAAGACCTGCAAAAAATTTGATGGAGAGTTTGCCCTGTAAAACTTCCAGCACAGAGCCGGATAAAAGAATATATCCGATGCATCCGGGAAGCATGCATATAAACGAGGTGATAAAATAGGTGGTGAATTTTATTCGAGTAAGACCCAGGGCATAGCTCAAAAGATTAAAGGGAACGAGCGGTACAAGTCTTGTAATGGCAACGATTTTCCATCCATGCTTTTCAGTCTGTCTTTTCAGTTTAAGCCAGGACGGATTTGTAAGTTTTGATTCAATCCATTCTGAGGCAACATATCTTGACACAAGAAAGGCAAGACAAGCACCTGATGTGGCTCCGGTTATTCCGTAGACCACTCCTTGAAACGGGCCGAAAATCAATCCTCCGGCAATTATAAAAGGTGTGCCTGGCAAAAAAAACACAGGAGAAAAAGCAACAATGATCATATACACCAAAGGGGCAAGAGAACCAAAACCGTTTATATAGGTTTGAATGGCTTCCTGATTGAAAATTTCTTCGGCACCTGTCATTTTTATACCTGCCACTCCGGCGGCAAGTATAACCATAATCAATACTTTAAAAATTTTTGTCATTCTTTGATGTTCTATTGGAAAATACACTTTTTCCATAACATCGTGCTTGGTCTGTTTTTTTAATTTTCTTTTCAGATTTAGCCTGTGAAAATAGGTAAACGGGGCAGATGATGGTTTGACTGATCCTTGCATGGTCTTTTCCGGTTCAAATAAAAGATCCAGAACATGATCGGTTTGAACTGTTTTTCCAAGCAAAGAACAGCATCCTGCACAATAGGTAATGATCCTTTTATCAGCTGCTTCTTTTTTTCGGGTATTGCCCCAATTAGATGCAAAATCAGGAGCAACAAACAGAACCGATCCCCCTTCGCCGCAGCAGACGGTTTTTTCCCTGCAATGTTTCATCTCTTTTAT
Organism: Desulfobacula toluolica Tol2; assembly: GCF_000307105.1. Classification (NCBI taxonomy): domain Bacteria; kingdom Pseudomonadati; phylum Thermodesulfobacteriota; class Desulfobacteria; order Desulfobacterales; family Desulfobacteraceae; genus Desulfobacula; species Desulfobacula toluolica. The sequence continues at coordinate 4,796,226 of NC_018645.1, read as the reverse complement.
TTCAAGCCCATTGTCTGTCAGAAGTTTTCGAACATAGTTGTGCATATCTGTTTCAAATCTTGTCACGCATGGGTCATGAACGGTAACACAGCCAATCAGTTTATTGGTTGCTGTTCTTTCTTGTTTTGCAAGAATTTCATAAATAGATTTAGTTTTCAACTTTTTCGAATAAGTTGAAAAAACAGTGTAACAGTTTGGACAGGCGGTTATTACGGTTTTAACACCGTTGTCGTATAAAAAACGTTCCAGGGCCAAAAAATTTGTGTTGAAAAAATCATCCCGGCCAAGATCATGTGACGGTTTTGCACAGCAGTCAAGCACAATTCCAATACAGGGAATTTTGTTTTTCAGCCAGGAATATATCTGTTCTGTGCGTTTGGTCCGTGTGCCGGTAAAGGTGCAGCCAGGAAAAAAAACAGTTGTACAGGCGTCCGGCAGCTTATAAAGAGAGTATCTTTTGGAAAGCCCTTTTTTTTCATAAGCCAGAATTGCCTTATGTTCCGGCATGATTTCTTTGGTCTGAGTCCATACTGCATTGCGCATTTGAAAAAAAACCTTGTACGGATCAATGTGTTTGGGGCACAGGGACGAACAAAGACCACACAAACTGCACTCAAATGATATTAATTCATTTGCACGACCAGCATAAAAATCTGCAGCTATTTTTCCAGGGTTCCCGTAATATTGAAGAAATGAACATTCTTTGACACAAACGTCGCATCCTGTACATTTCATGGCAAGATTCTTCATCATATTTCAAAAATATCGTTTAATTTTGATTATATTCGCCTGTCTCCATGGGCATATTCTCATCTGCAGACCATTCATATATTGATGCTTCGTAATTTTTTACCTTTTCAAAGCCAACTGCTTTGAGGATCATGGATGAAAATCCAGATCTTATCCCCATAGTTCAGTAAAGAACAAATTCATCACCCGGCTTGATACCTATTCCAGCCATCAACTCTATAATTTTTCCGGGTGATTTAACACTTGCGTCCTTGTTCATAAGCCAGGTCCAATCCAACCATTGAGAACCTTTAATATGACCACCCCTGGCCTCTCCCCTGGAAGTGTCATCTCCTGTAAATTCCTTAAGGCTTCTGACATCAACAATTTTTATTGTGTCCAAATTTTTAAAAATATACTCCTGGTTTGCCCTGAAAGATTCATCATAATCTTTTAAAACAATATTCTCAGCACAAACCGGGATGACAGGTTCCCTGGAAAGCTCATATCCACATCTTTTCCAGAGTTCAAGACCGCCATATAACAATCTTACATTGTCCAGTCCTGCCATTTTCATTTGCCAGACAGCTCTGCCGCCGCCGCCAGGGCCTTTAAAAATATCAGAATACGCAACAACAAGTTTATTGTTATCAATACCAAGGGATTCAAGTTTTTTTGTCAGTCTATCTTTGGGAAGAATGGTTCCCCACTCCTTATCCCCTGGTTTTCCCATACAATTTGACAATCCTTTAAACCCAATACTTACAGCCCCTGGAATATGTCCTTTGCCGTAAACTTTGGGATGGCTTGCATCCAGAATAACAATATTTTCATGACCAAGCTTTTGTTGCAGTTCATGAGGAGTAATAAAAATATCACTGCCGTTTTTAAACTGACTAATATCAATATTTAAATATTTTTTCGTATCAACAACAGGTTGTTTTGTTCTGTTGTTTGCCACCAATACAGTTAGCACAGCAACAATTGCTATAATTACCGAGGCTATTACAAACAGCGTTTTCTTTTTCAACATACCTCCTTTATCTGTTTTTCAATTTGCATATGAAGCTTTTGAGCTTTCTTGTTCTGCCATATTTTTTTAAGCATTATTGTGAGAATAGTTATGGCAAACAAAAGCAACAGGCCCAAAACAAACTTTTGAGCGCCTCCTGCAAGCATTTCTCCCGCATATGAATAAATAATGGTTGCCGGGAGCTGACCTATGCCTGTTGCCCATAAAAAAGGCCAGAATCCCATTGAGGTCAAGCCAGCCGCATAACTGACAATATCAAAAGATATAAAGGGAAGAAGCCGTGCAATGAGAATGGTATATGATCCATATTTTTTAAAAAAATCATCCATATTGTTAAGAGCTGGTTTAGATGTGAGCTTTTCAACCACACCTCTTCCAAACCACTTTGCGATAAAAAAACACAATGCAGCTCCTGCCATTGCACTTGACCATGAAAGTATCGCTCCTTTTATCCAACCAAAAAGAGCTGCATTGGAAAATGTAATTAAAAATGCGGGAAGCGGTGCCACAACTGATTGAAACAGCATTAACCAGAAAGAAACAACCGGTGCCCATATACCAAAAGACAGTATATACCCCTTGATATATTCCACATCATACATTCCAAAAAGGAAAAAAAGCTGCTCTATCATATCCCGTAAGGGTTTTACAAATACACACATAAGTATGATAATCAATGCTATCAGCAGAACCCACTTTTTATTTTTCAAAATCCACCTTTTTGTTTATTGTTCAAAAAATAAAAAAATCCATTGAATTTCAATCACTGCCACAAGCAGACCTGTCTTTTGCTCAGATTTACCAACAACAAAGATGAAAATCACTTGTTTGGATTTTTAAATACCTTCATATAAAATCAAACTCCTATAGCTTCATGGATTGATGATTGTCAATTTGATAATACTTATATGAATCACTATCTGTATTAGAAATATCTATATGACTCGGAGAGAACAGAAGAATTCTGTTCGTTTTCATTAAGCTATAATAAAAAATTTAGAAAAATATTTTGAACAAAATAATTTAGATGATCTTAATGAATATATGTCCTGGTGGGCCTGTTTCCAAGAAAAGGCTGAACAGTCAAAGGATTCATATGTTTCAGAAAAAATAACGTTTCCATCGTCTCCGATTCAAAAGCCTTCTAAGCCTGGAATGAAAAAAAAGGCAAAAAACAAAAAAAAGCAGGCCAAGGCATCAAAAAAAAAGAACTGCCGTTAACAAATGCCGGACCACCAATTTGTTTTTGCTTTGTATAAAAACGCAAAGACCCTGAACAGAATACTGTCCAGGGTCTTTTATTTTTCAAGTCATTGAACTGACTTTTTTCTCAAGCAAATAAAACGGTTAACTTATAATACGCTTACATTTGCTGCTGCAGGACCTTTTTGTCCTTGTTCAATATCAAATGAAACGCGATCCCCCTCATTCAGGGATTTAAAACCTGTAGAATTGATAGCTGAGTGATGTACGAAAACATCGTTTCCGCTTTCTTGTTCGATAAATCCAAAACCTTTTGAGTCGTTAAACCATTTTACGATACCGTTCGCCATATTGGCAATCTCCTGTAATAAAAATAAAAAAAAATTCTAACTTTGGGGGGTAATACCAATTTTATTGTCTGGAATGTACACCTTTGAAAGAAAACTTATACGCTTAACATAAAGCGATATAATCTTCATATAATAAAAGAGCGTGGGTTGAAAGTCAAGCGCTAAATTATTTTTTATTATAAATCATTGATTTTAATTTCTTTGAAATATTTGATATCGGATATACTTTGGAAAATTTAAAGAAAAAATAATTTGCTCATCAAAACTGATCCGCATAGGTTTTAAGCTCTTCATTACGGGCAAGAAATCTGTAAAGGGTTGCCCGTCCAACACCCAATACCTTGGCAGCCTTGGATTTATTGCCGCCTGTTTTTTTTATTGCCGTTTTAACTGATTCAATGTCAAGCTTGCCTTTGGCAGTAAGGATCTCCGGGGCTGGCGGCGTGTTTGCTGTTCTAACGCTGAAAATTTTATTTTCAGTGATCTCCATGGGAAGATCTGATGGCAAAATCTTATTGCCCCTTGAGCGCACTACGGAAAACTGGATAACATTTTTTAATTCTCTGACATTTCCCGGCCAATGATAATCAAGCATGACATCAAGGGTCTCTTCGGCAAGCTGTGGAACACCATTTTTGCTTTCCTTTTCCGCTTCCTTTAAAAAATGGGCAGCTAAAAGCGGGATGTCGTTTTTTCGCTGTCGTAAAGGCGGCAGGTGGATGGGAATCACATTCAGCCGGTAGTAAAGGTCTTCCCTGAAATTACCGGCCAGAACTTCCGCCTTGAGGTTTTTATTGGTGGCACTGATAATCCTGACATCTACAGATACTTTTTTTTCACCGCCGACTTTTTCAAAAGAGCCTTCCTGTAAGAATCTTAGAAGTTTTACCTGGGTTTTTAAAGGCAGATCCGCCACTTCATCCAGAAACAGCGTTCCCTTATGGGCCAGTTCAAACCGTCCTTTTCTTTCTTTTATGGCACCGGAAAAAGCGCCTTTGACATGTCCGAACAATTCACTTTCCACAATTCCTTCGGGAAGTGCCCCGCAATTTACAGGTACAAAAGCACCGTTGCCGTATGAACTGATATCATGAATGGCATATGCCACCCTTTCTTTTCCGGTTCCCGTATCCCCTGAAACATGGACCGGATAATTGTACATGGCAACATCCCGGATCTGCCTGAAAATATCCTGCATGGTTTTGTCTTTGCCGATGATGCCGGCAAAGCTTGAAAGGGTTTCAGCTTTTAATGACAGGTTAAAGGATTCGGTCACGTCTTTGAATGATGCAAGAACTCCCTTGAATACATTGTCATGGCTGATGATGGCTGAAACGGTCATTTCAAGCTGACGGGCAGAACCGTCTTTGGTAATAATGTTCAAAGGATATTCTTTTGTGTCAAATGGAAAGTCCGGCGGGCCGTCACAAAAAGAACATTTTCCTCCGCAAAACGGTTCCTGAAAAACCATATGGCAGTCTTTTCCGATCACTTCTTCTTTTAAATAACCGGTGATTCTTTCCGCTTCCTTATTAAAAACCGTAATGATCCTGTTTGTGGTATGGGCAATAATACCAAGTTTCAGGTTGTCAAGAACAAGATTAAGATTGTCGTGATCCAGCAGGGTATGTGTCAAATCAGCCATTTTTTATTTTCCAGACATAAAAAACAATGTATTTATATGAAAGTCCTGGTAATTCCAGTCAAGACTTTCACGTTTTGTCGCGGGCAAACTCTGTGAGATACCAAGTCTGCCTGGGGCAGTTATTATGGATACTGATCAGGTAAATGACACATTTATGTATCAGGTGCAATGTTTTTTTTGGGATGAATTTGAAAAATAAAATTTAAAATTATAATCAAAAAACCGTATCGTATAAAAATTTATTCCCAGCAGATACAGTCTTTGGGGCAATTTTTTACAGCTTCATTAATATCCTCATCTGAATAGTCATCCAGTTCAAGCAGTTCGACAAAGCCCGCATCATTTATTTTAAAGGCATGGGGGGCCACATCAACACACACTTCACACAGGATGCAGCAGGATATGTCTAAAATTGGGATTTTCATAATATTGAATTACCATATGTTTTAATTAAATGTTTTCCTTTTTTAGCGCGGCACTCCAACAGCCTTTTTTGCTTGTGTGACTGCTTTTCTTTTTGTGCAAGATCAAGCAGTCGATAGCCGGAATCCAGAAGAATACCGTAAAGGATGCCGCAGTCAGGGTCTTCTCGCTGCTCATACCCCATATGGGCCAGTTTGATCATCTCCCTGGCAAGGTCAATTGTTCGGTCAATATTGATATCACATTTTTTTTCAAGCATGACCTTGTCCTTCATTTTTATTTTGTTGATACATGTACGTCTGATTCTGCTTTTTTCGTTCAAGCAAATACTTTGCGTCGTTTACAGGACAGGACCATATCTGAAATACGGGTTGCAACAAAATTCCAGCCTGTAAAAATGTTGATCTGCTGCATGTCGGTGATAATATTTTCAGGCACAAGACTACAGTCAAAGTCCCCGGCATTGATCAGGGCTCTTATGGCATATCCCCGTTTAACAGGATCTGTGGAGTGTAAATATCCATACAGCAGTCCTTTTGTTTTTTCATTCAAATCATGGGGTGAGGATTCAAGATATGTCCCGATTCCCCATAAAATACCTCTTTGAAGCATTTCATGCTCAAGATAATTGCCTTCCGGATCAAGGTATGAAAAAAGAATGGATTTGAATTCCAGTGCAAGTTCCGGGCTTTGACAGAGAATTTCTCCCATGGCTTCGGGTGATCCCCACCCGATTCCGCCGGATTCGTCATTCAGGTTCCACATAATCCGCCGAAGAAGGATTCTTGATTTTTCAATGTCACGGCGTCCCATTCGAGATCCAAGGGTTCCCATTGCGGCAATGCTGCGAAATTTAATCCGCTCGTCTTTATGGTAAAAATGAGAAAAAAGATGTCCCACCAATTGTTCGTCAGGTATTTGTTCCAACAATTTCATGGCAGTTTCTCTGTGGGGTTCCAGAAGGATTTTTCCAACTTTTTCTTTTGTTTGTCTTCCATAGGGTTTTCTCATGGCGCAACCCCCTTTTTGTTTATACGAAAGTCTTCAAAAATCCAAACAGCGACTTTCAATCTTTGTTATGGGCAAACCAAGGTGAAAGACCAGGTCTGCCCGTGTCAGTTATTTAAATTATGAGCATTTAATAATAAATTAAGCAAAAAGCGTGCCTGTCTTTGGGATGCTGCTTTTTGGGCTGTATGGACGAATTGGTCTGATAAATTGTCAGGGATAAGTGTCTCATAATGTGGGACAGTGTTGTTTCCGGCCGCGGTTTTTTGTACAAGATGGGACAGTGTGATTCAATTGATGGAGACCTTTTATTGTGTGAACTTCAAAAAAAGGGCATCTGTTTTACAGCCGGGTGCTGATTTTTTCCGGAATTGCCGCAATCAATAAAGAGTAACAATATCAGTCATCAGCCTTGAAATAATAAAATGAAAGATGTACTTTTAGATATTTTTTTATCATGATCATAAAATTTAAACTATTAAAAGGAAGAACAAAATGGGATTGTTTGATAAAATAAAAAAAGGCTTTAAAAGCGCACTTGCATACGCAAAGATGGATGATTTTTTGATCGAGTACATTGATGGTGTCTTGTGTGAACGATGGCAGAAAGTCTCAGAAAGAAAGCCTGCCAATGTAGCAGGAATAAGCCTTGAAGAAGAAGCCGAGTATAACTTCATATATCAGCACCAGGGAAACACCATACGGGTGGAGCTTGAACATGAATACCCAATGCTTGAGATTGAAGTTCAAAGCGGTTTCAATAAATATGAAACCAGGATACAGGTGAGCGACTTTGTTGAAAAGGCAGGAACAGACTTTTTCATTAAAAACGAAACAGAACTCAGACATATCATCACTGAAATGGCCGAAATGGTGGAATAAACTGGCATTTTATGCTGACATAAAGAAAATTTGTTGCAATGAAAAGGAAATAAGGTTTGAATTATGGAAAAATATCTTACCCCCACATATTATATTGACAGTGATCATCCAAAAGTGCTTGAGTTTGCAGGGCGCAATTGCAACCCTGTTGAAACCGATATACAAAAGGCGGTTAGTCTTTATTATGCAGTCAGGGACGGCATCCGGTATAACCCCTACAGCATTGTACCGCCAAAAAAATCCATGAAGGCAAGCTCTGTCCTGAATAAAGGATATGGATTTTGTGTGGCCAAGGCTGTTTTGCTGGCCGCCTGCGCCAGGAGCATGAAGATTCCGGCAAGACTTGGATTCGCAGATGTTAAAAATCATCTGAATACAGAGCGTTTAAAAAAATTGATGGGAACCGATGTGTTTATGTATCATGGTTATACCGAACTGTTTTTAAACAACATCTGGGTAAAGGCAACCCCTGCATTCAACCTGGAGCTTTGCAATAATTTTAATGTAAAGCCTTTGGAGTTTGACGGAACAAAAGATTCCATATTTCACGTTTTTGATAAAAAAGGTAACCGGCATATGGAATATGTAAAAGAATACGGCTCTTTTGCCGACCTTCCCTGGGATACCATTATTGCCACATTAATGCAGAATTATCCGCGGTATTTTAAAGAGCTGGAAATGCGGTCCACAGATTTTTCAGCAGAAGCCTTAACGGAAAATCAATAGCATGTTTTAAGCATTATATGCGTCTGAATTCCGCTGATACCTCTTGGGTAAGTTTTAATACTTTTTTGGCCGAATCAAGATCCAGGGAACCTGTGCCGCAGCTGGGAGTAATAAATACCTGGGACAAGATGGTCTCTTTATCAATACCTGTTTTATCCGATAATTCGTCCATCTGTTCATGAAGCATTTGGGTAAGTTTTTGGGTGGTTTGCGCCGAAATGACTTCGGGTTTGTCTGTGGGTACAATGCCCCAGGCCAGAAGTTTTCCCTGGTCCAGGTAGGTTTTAATCATTTCCGGGTAAAGTATGAATTTGTCAAAAAAAGAATAGGCATCAAAGCTGATGATATCCAGTTTTGATTCCAAAAGCATATCCCATTCCGTGTTGGCACAGACATGGACACCTGCCAGGCCGTTTTCAGCATGGATTTCCTGGATGATCTCATCAATGCTCTGGGTTACGTCTTCTTTGGTAATTGTAATATAGGCGGATGTTCCAAATCCTGCCAAGGCAGGTTCGTCAATGAAGATAATGGGAACCGCCCCTCTTTTTGAAAATTCTGCGGCCTGCCACCTGGCATTCATGGCCAGTTTTTTTATGGCGATATCTTTTAACTGGTCGTTGTAAAAAATATCTTTGTCCTGTTCATCCTTTACTGCGGTTCCAAAGGTGATAGGGCCGGTTACCTGGCCTTTAAGGGCGATAAACGGAGCCTTTTTTTCATCCACCTGTTTTAAGAATTCAAAAAATCCTTTGCCTCTTTTGCCGGAAAGGGCAAACCGTGAGGCACCAAGATCAGTTGCGGATTCGCAGACAGCCAGATACTCTTCAAAATAGGCAATCAACTCTTCATCAAACCCCGGCATTGAGGTGTCCAGGATGCTTTTTCCGGTTTCACCGGTGAAGCCGGGCAGCCCGGGAAGAAATTGATCTATCATGCCTTCTTCCTTGTAAAGCGGCAGTTGGACCCAAAGAGGGATATCAGGTGTGTGGTCAAGAACCAGTTTTGTTGCTTTTTCATGGTTGTCCATGGGGAGGCTTCCGATTAACAGGGGCAGTCCGTTGGCTTTAAAATTTTTCATCTTTTTTCCATTCAAAGTTGATTTGATCCCGGTATTTGCTTACTCTATAAAGAGCTAATATAGCATCTTTGGCGCTGAATGAGAATAGTGGGTCGGAACAAAAATCAGGCTTGATCACAACACCAGTCTGACCTCATTGGTTTGACCTCATTGGTCTAACACCATTGGCCCATGGCAGTTAACCGGGGAACATAGCATCGTCAATGTCTACAGCAGCACTGCTGGCGTTCATTAAGGCGTTGCATCTGCCAAGGGTGACTGGAAGCTGCGTCTCTATATAAAATTGAAGGGACTTGAGAATTCCTTTATAAAAAGATTTGTCTTTGTTTTTTGCTGTTTTAAGTTTTTTGGCTGCAATGCCGGCTCTCCAGAGCAGCATCCATGCCATGGCGACATCCCCGGTTGCATCCTGAAAAGGATGGGCATTGGCAAAGGCATTTAATATTTTTTCGGACATGGCTGTCTGGCCCATGTGAATGGCGACTTCTGCAAGCTTGTTCATGGCTTCTTCCACTTTGATTGCCTGTTTTTTAAGCTCTGGTAGGGCTTTTGCTGCAAAAACGGCTTTGTGCATTTCACCGAACAGATCCATGATGGGTTTGCCTTTATTCAAGCCCAGCTTTCTTCCCAGCAGATCCATGGCCTGGATACCATTGGTGCCTTCATAAATCAGTGTGATCCTGCAGTCCCTCAAAAGCTGTGCCATGGGATATTCTTCGATAAAGCCGTATCCGCCATATACCTGCATGCCCTGGCTGCAGACCTCAAAAGCCCGGTCTGTTACATAGCCTTTGACAATGGGTGTCAACACATCAACAAATCCCTTGTATTTCTCCTGTTCTTCCGGGGTGGGGGCATAACATGCCATGTCAGAGCAATACTGGGTAAAATAAAGAAGTGATCTCATGCCTTCCACATTTGTCTTCATCATCATCAGCTGCCGTCTGACATCCGGATGTTGCATGATACAAACGGATTTGGCTTTCGGGTTCATAAGCTCAAGAAGGTTTTTGCCCTGGATTCGGTTCCTTGCATAATCAAGGGCATACATATAGGCTGCCGTAGCGCATCCAAACCCCTGGAATCCCACAAGGCATCTTGCTTCGTTCATCATCAGGAACATGGCTTTCATTCCCTTGTTTTCTTCGCCAAGTAGTGTGCCCACGCAATTGCCTTTGGAGCCAAGGGAAAGCGAGCAGGTGCTGTTGCCGTGGATGCCCAGCTTGTGTTCAATTCCAGTGCAGATCACATCGTTGAATTCACCTGGCGTACCGTCTTTGTTTACCCGGTATTTGGGCACAAGGAACAGTGAAACTCCCTTTGTTCCGTCTGGTGAGCCTTCTATTCTTGCAAGAACCGGATGGATGATGTTTTCCGCCAGGTCATGTTCTCCGCCGGAAATGAATATTTTTTCACCTGTTATGGAAAACGTGCCGTCATCATTTTTAACAGCTTTGGTGGTCAGGGCACCAACATCAGATCCTGCTCCTGATTCGGTCAGAAGCATGGTTCCGGTCCATTTGCCGTTGAACAGGTTTTTAAGGTAGATTTTTTTTTGTTCCGGGGTGCCGAATTTTTCCACCAGGTGACCGGCTCCCTGGGTCAGTCCGGGATACATCATAAAAGGAAAATTTGCACCGTTGAAATATTCACCTGCAACAGAGGCAATGGTTCTGGGCATTCCCTGGCCGCCCCAATTGGGATCTTCGGTCAAGGCAAGCCATTCTCCTTCATTAAATATTTTATACAGCCGTTTAAAGCATTCCGGCGTGGTCACCTTGCCCTTTTCAAGTTTACACCCCTGTTCGTCTCCCTCTTTGTTTGCCGGCAACAACTCTTTGACTGCAAAATTTTTTGCTTCTGAAATAACAAGATCAATGGTTTTTTTATTAAAAGCAGCAAAATTTTCATGAAGCCGGGAAAGATTTTCTGCTTCAAGCTGTTCATAAATAACAAATTCAATATCCCTTCGATCGGAAATAACCTGTGTCATTTTAGATATCCTCCTGATATTTATATTTCAAGATTTGAGTGAGTTTAAATGCATGTTGCCGGATAATGAATATATGCTCATTGATATGATGAGTATAATATTTTTAACCTGTCAATGATTATTTTACAATTTTACAAGAATTATATATGGTTTTGATATGAAAAAAATATTAATAAGCGCCTGCCTTGCAGGAGACCGGGCCAGATATGATGGCAAACAGATGCCGGTAACCGATTCCGTGTTGATCAAATGGAGTCAACAAGGAATGCTGGTTAAAATATGCCCTGAAGTTTCAGGGGGATTAAAAATTCCGAGGCTTCCGGCTCAGATCGTTAACGGAAACGGTATGGATGTGCTGAACAAAAGGGTGAAGGTGGTTGATATTGAAGGGCATGATGTAACTCTTCCCTTTGTCAGGGGGGCGCAATATGCACTTGCTCTTGTGAAAAAATATAAAATTGAAATTGCCGTATTAAAGGAAAAAAGTCCTTCTTGCGGATCTCATCATATTTATGACGGCAGGTTTGTTGCCAATCTTATCCCCGGCTTTGGGGTTACAGCCGCTATTTTGAAACAAAACGGAATCCAGGTTTTTTCAGAAAATGAACTTGACCGTGTAAAATTTTTGATGGAAGGAAAAAACAAAATAAACCATTGAAAATACAGACTGTTCTGTGATATATTTCTTCTTTTATTTATGCTCACCAGAATCCCCTGACAAAGGGGGGGGATAAGAGGAGAATAATTGTATGGGGCGTTTTGATGAGTTTGAACTCACCATTAAAAAAATTCGTGATTTTCCATTAACCTACGAGACATTCATACCAAGGGAATGCAGTTTTTTTCAAGACGTGAGGCGTTATCAAAGTGTCACTTCCCATCTTGGTATCCGGGTTATTAATGTCGACGGCATCATAACCCTGGAACCCGATATGTACTATGTTCCAATGGCAAAGCTGACATCAGCCGAAAAAAAAGAGTTTATCGACTACCTCAAGATCAGGGTAACCCGTGGTGATAATATCGGTTCTTCCTGGGCTTTTTTTCGGTACAAGGATAAAAAAAAAGGTGTTATGGCCTATGGTGCCAACATTGTATACAGAGATTCAGAAACGGGACAGGACAGGGCCAGAAAACTGTTGGCAGCTCTCCAGGGAAGTAAAATCAGGAACAACAGCCTGAAACGGATGGTATCTGCCCTGGCTGTGCTGTGTCTTGTATCTGCATTTTTTTTTGGCATCTATCGATATATGTACATGGGAAAAGGGTTCCCGTTTAAAAATTTAACATCTCCATTGAACTCATCTGAAATGTCTTTTTATCAATCTGTTTTTCCCCAGGTGTACAAATGGAAGACAGATGAGAGGCCTTTTACAAAAAAAATGGCTGACGATTTGCTGCGGCCCGAATATGTCACGGATCTTTTGGCATCAATGGACAAAGATTTTTACAAAGAGGAGGATGATAAAAATAACAGCCGGGGTTACAGATTTGCCCTGTTTGTTTATTTTAATTACAACACTGAAGTGGCAAAGGCTATGGAACGTTATCGAACTAAATTGGAAGGCACCGAGTTCTTGCGCCTTGCCGGTATCTATTCGTGTAAACAGTCGGGATATTCCAGTAATATTTTTTACTTTAAGGTCGGGGATCTTGATATAAAGCATACTGAGATTTCAAATTTTTTGACAAAAAACATGATCAACTACCGGGATTACGCCAAGTTGCGTGATGCCAATGAATTTTCCGAACTTTTGCAGACAGACGGAATTAATTACAAGATGAAAGGCTTTCTTGAGGATGTGTACACGTTTACGCCACTGAGAATCCAGCAGCCCCTGGACAAGATTGACTGGTATCTTCTGACCCGGGAGGACAGTGCAGGCGGCCTTGATTTTGCAGCATTTTTTAAACGGGACAAAGCCACCCTTGTGCCGAGGCGCATAGGGGATCTTTTGCTGAAAAATCAAAAACCCAAACGGGTTTCCTGGTTCGGCATTAACCAATCCCAGGCCGAAGAGCTAAGGCTTTCGAACAACTCCCTGGTCTATTTCACAAAGACAATGGGCCAGACCCTGAAACTGGAAGTACTCAAAGACAGAATCGCCAAGCTTGGCCTTAAACCGGTAAAGGGCCTTTTGCCTGTTACCGTACACAGGGAACTGCTTATGGGAGATTCCAAGGGCAAATACGGCATCCAGTGCTATGATCCCGTCACAAGCCTGGTGCTGTCCAATTTGATTACCAAATCTTCATTTGAACGTGACAACAAGGTTTTGTTAAAACGCGACCCAATCCAGGTGAACACCACCCTGGTACAACTTTCCAAGGATGATAGTTTTTCCACCCAGTCCATCAACATTACTCCGGGCAAAACCGGTATTATAAAGCTGTTTGAACCGCTGGACAGCTTTAAGGGCAAGTTCAAAGACGGTCGGTCTGCAACATTTGAAAAAACCACGGCCAATCTTTTTAATCCGTTTTCCTTTATGGTGTTCAAAGACAGTATTACTTTCAGTTTTAAGCACGACATCACGAACATGGAACTTGATCTGGGGGGCAACCGGTTGAAAATTATCAAATCCGATGACGGAAACTACCAGATCCTTCAGATCAATTAAGGGACAAAGAACCAAGGAGTATAAACCCTGACATGAATGCCAACCAAGATCGTCTGATGCAATTGCATCGGAATATTGAATCCATAGCAGACAAACTCACCACAGTACCTCAAATTCATCAAGACCGTGCAGAAGAGGTGATTGACCTTTGCCGGAACTGCCTTAAAAACGTGCCTTCGGTGGATACACCGGTCTATATCCACATCACGGGCACTGATAAATCGTTTAAGACAAGCTATTTGCTGGACCTTTTTGACAATGATGAACTCAGAAAGCTTTTTTCCGTTAAAATGCGTACCACTTCGGAAAATACAGCCGTGCCCTGCCTGGTGGAACCTTCTTCCGGCGTGGACAAGGTTTTCATCAGCCAGGTGTCCATCTCCACGGGCCGGATCATGCGAAACAACTTGACCCAGAACCAGTTTAACCGGCTCTATGACCTGTCATCCGGTGCTGTGCCGGATGACTATCTGCTCCGGGTGCAGGTTCCTGATCATGCAACACCCATGACGCTTCCGGTTATTGAGTATCCCGGCATCAAAGAGGGAGCAGATGCCATGGAGAGGCAAAAAGAGCTTCACCGGCTGTTTCAGGAAAACATGATGGCCACTCTGGTAAAGTATCCTGGCATTTTAGTGGCCTGTTTTCAGCATAAAATAGCTATTCCGCCGGGCCACCCCCTGGATGCCATCCTGAAAAAATACGGAAAGGTTCTCAAGACCAATGTTTCTTATCACAAACTTCCCCTGGTACTCTCCTTGCAAGGCGAAAGCGCCATTGCAAGCTATTGCGGTAACACCAATGTGGTTCAGGATATCCAAAGTGATTTCCAGAGTTACAATGCGTTTGATACGCTGATTCAGCTGATAAACCCCTGTAATACGGATTATCCTGTCAATTTTGTCCCTCCCGGTCCCCATGTGGATGAGTGGGTGACAAATATGTCCAGATACCGGAACATAGAAGAGATAAAAGAGCAGGTGCTGTTTGACGGCGGCGTTTCCTGGTCCAGGCGGATACTCAAAGAGTTGTGTGCCACATCCTATGTCAGGGAAGCCTTGGACAATTTGTTTTTAAAACCCTGGATAATGGAAGCTGATGTCCTTTATTCTAAAGCCATGGACTGCTACCATGACATCATGAATTATGATGAAGTTGCTCAAATCAAGGAAAGGATACGCCAGGCAATTCTCAATGAATCCTACCAGCCTCTTCGGCAGTTTTTTGAAGCTGAGCTGGGCTATGCCCATGAGGGTATTATTGCCAACCATCAGGAGTTCTGGGTTACCATTTTTTCCCAGTACCTGGAGCAGTTTTTAAGGGAGGCGGATCGCAGTAAAACCATTGCAAAGGTCATGTGGAATACCCTGTTTAAACGCCTGGACCCTGAAAAAAAGGGGTTTCTTGGAACCAGGGAAGAAGATCTTCCCTATATTATAATGAACATGGCCGAACTTTATGTCCCCAATGCATTGCTCAGGGGGGATTATACCACTATGGAAAGAGATCCGGAGGACACAACCCATGCTGTTTGATTTTTTTAAACGGAAAAAACCATCTGTTGACGAGTTTAATCTCGAGCTGAAAGATGATGACAAATTATATTACGAAACCATTGCAGGCAGGACCCCCAGAGATCCCCATAACCAGGAGGATTATATTCTGTTTGTAGACTTTGGCTCCTACAGAACATCGGTACTGTGCTGGCCGTGCAGCTTTGGCCGAGACAAAATCACAGATTCATGGCAATATGTGATTAACTGCAAAGACGGTGACCAGGGAGGTTTCCCGTCGGCATTCATCAATCCGCCGTCCGGTGATGAGCGTGATTTTGCCTTTGTCTCCAATATGGAGGGAGAGCGTGTCAGTTCAAGCCAGATCGTTAAAAGTGCCAAATATGTGTTTGCCAGCAAGTTTGCCGCCTATAAGGGGAATGTCCCTCAATTTAAGCTCTACATAAAAAAGGTTTTGGAAGAGAGCTTTAAATACATCACCAAGCCCAAAGAAGGACGACCCTGGAACGGACCTGCCATCCCCATCATCACGGAGATACGGGTCACAGTGCCGGATCTGTTTATTGAAAATCTCAGAACCGGATACCGGGAAAATATTTTTTCAGTGTGCATGGACCTTGCCAATCACAACAAATGGGGCCAGTTGTTTCCTTCCAATTTGAGGCATCTTAGAAAAACTTTTGTTAATATATCAGCAGATGAAAACGGTGCATGTGAGTTGTATTTTCTTAATCTGCTTAAACTGATGCCTTTTTGGGAGCTTTCAAACCACAAAGACAGGATACCGGATCTCAAGGAGGTTGGTTTTCTTTTTTCCCACAACCGGCTCAGTAACCAGGAGAAAAAACTTTTGAATTTTGTGGTTTGCCACATTGATATCGGAGGTTTGACCACCGACGCCAGTGTCCTTCTGATAAACTCCTACCAGGATTCTGATCTTGGCATCACCACGGCCCTGAAGCGAAAAGAGTCATTTTCGGAAAAAAAGGCGGGCGAATATTTTGCCGAGGCCTATGCACAAACCAGGCTTCCTGATGAGGAACCGCATTGGTGGGAATCCGAACGGTTTATAAATAAAGAATTTTCACGCTTCCTGGAACTTTTGTTCGGCAAGCAGGCAGGCCTGCTCGCGGAGTGGCGAAAAGAAAAAGATCTGGACGGCATCTATTTTCTTATCTCCGGCAGGCCTACCAAGGCCAAGCTTTTGAGAAAAACCATCCAGCGCCACATCCTCAAGGAGTTCAACAAAAACGAGCTGATTTTGCTTCCCGAACACTGCATGTTCATGGCTGATTATTATCATGTGGGTAAAAACCAGGAAGGCGAGCGGTATGCCAAGAAGATCGATCATTTTGAAAAGCTGATCACGCTTTTGGGCAATGTTTACACCCTGTATGACGGATATGAAATTGATTTTGAAGATCATAAATACTACATTTCCCTGGATGTTGACACCAGGTGTACCAAACAGATGGAAGTGCTGCCGGGCAAACACTATAACATGGAAGAGTTTGAAAACTACCAGAAAGCAGCCCTGCGGAACAATGTCAATCACCTTGCCTTTACCCGGATTCCTGCTGGGGAAAACAGTACCCGGTTTCTCACGGTAAAAAAGATTGCCCGGCAAACCGCCTATCCCATCATCAAGGTGGCGGAGACCAATGATGGCGATGATCAGGCATGGATAATGCCCTCCCTTGTCATTACCAACCTTGATCAAAACGAGCAGGCCTTTGATCTTGCCTGGGCCTCCAACGGTTAAATATTATATCCGTTATTTATCGGCATTAATGTGAATGTTTAAAGCGGGCTTTTCATGGAAAAGAAAAGCCCGTTTTTATATGACCTGTCCAAAGCCTGATGCCTGAATTTTAAAATATGGAAAGGTGCTTTACAATCATTTGATTCTCGTGTATGTTACGTCGCTTTGAATCAGGTGTCATGCCTTGACAACATACATTAATATTTACCGGGGGTAAGATTTATCATGTCAGCCATATTTGGAATTGATTTTGGAACATCCAATTCAGCATTGTCCGTTCATATGGACGGCCAGGTAAGGTTATTGGATGTGGACAGGGAGAATCCCATCTCCAATTCCCTCAAATCCATTTTGTATTTTTTTAAAGAGGAAGGCCTGACAGAGTCATATGTAGGTTATGAAGGGGTTAAAAAATATATTGAGAATGAGGCTGACGGCAGGTATATGCAGTCGATCAAAACCTTTCTTCCTGATACAGGGTTTGAAAAAACATCTATTTACGGAAAACGCTATACTCTTGAAGAATTGATTTGTATATTTTTCAAGGTCATGAAGCAGCGGGGACAGGAACTCATCAACCAGGAGGTTTCCGATCTGGTGTTGGGGCGTCCGGTTATTTTTTCCGAGGACAAAGTCCGGGACAAGGTTGCTCAGGAGCGACTGGTCACGGCAGCGGAACTTGCCGGGTTCAAGAACATTTGTTTTCAGCTGGAACCCATTGCCGCAGCCCTGGCATATGAAAACAGCCTTGAAGCCGGAAAAGAACAGATCGTGTTAGTGGGAGACTTTGGGGCAGGCAGTTCTGATTTTACCATTCATAAGGCCGGAAAAAAGTCGGGTACCAGGATTCAGCGAGAGCAGGATATTCTTTCCGTGGGAGGTGTTTATATCGGAGGGGATGTGTTTGACTCCCAGATCATGAGAGAAAAGGTTGCAGATTATTATGGAAAGAACGTACAGGTCAAATCCATCTGGAGTGATAATTTTTTTGGGCTTTCTCCGGTTGTGATACGAAAGCTGATGCAATGGCATCTTATTCCACAGCTTCGTTTGCCCAAAACATTGGACAATATTAAAGAACTTAAGGTCAGTGCAAAATTTGCGGACAAAAAACTGCTGGGAAATCTGGAAAACCTGATTCACGCCAACTACGGATATCTGCTGTTTCAATCCATTGAAAAGGCAAAATGCGAATTGTCCGATAAGGAAGGCTCTCGTGTCTATTTTAACGATTATGATATCTGTATTGACGAACTTTTGTCCCGGGATGAATTTGAGAGCATGATCAGCGAAAAAGTTTCAGCCGTCAATGCCTGTATTGATTCAACCCTTAAAGAGGCAAATTTATCTTCCTCCGATATTGACGTTGTCTTTTTAACCGGCGGATCTTCCTATATCCCAATGATCCGAGAATTGTTTGAAAAAAAGGTGGGAAAAGATAAAATCAGAAGCGCGGATGCCTTTACCAGCGTTGCATACGGCCTGGGTCTGCATGGTGGTTTAATGGGGTGATGCTTTTTTTCTCTTGATGTATCGACCAAGGTGTTTGTCTGTTTTCAGGATGTGATTTGCAAGCCAGTCCACCAATAGAATCTGGAGGCGGAAAAGGATAAAATTGCGATTGCTGTTATCCAGAATACGAATTTCTTGTTTGAACCTGATAAATTGTTGTATGAATTTTTGGTGCTGCTCTCTTTGAAAATTTATAAAAGGATATTCATAGGTTCTCATCAAATTTTCTTCATAACGAAAATGGGTGATAATATATTCATCCAGAAAAGATATGACCTTATCAATTTTATGGTTTTTTTCCCCTTTAAATATACTCATCATCAGTTCATTTGATAATTGAAACAAGTCCTGGTGCTGCTCATCTATTTTGGGCACACCAAACTGAAAATCATTTGTCCATTCTACAAAAAAATTCAGTTCGCCCGTGCTTTCATGGGCACCTGTTCGTTGGAAAGCATCACACCTTTCCAGATACAGTCGGGCAGGTTTATCATCCGGATTTAGCTTGAGACATTTACACAAAAGAGATTTGGCATCGGTAATATTTTTATAATGATAATGGGCCAAAGCCTCTTCAAAAATTTTGAGCGTTGCCTTTTTTCCTTCTCGCACAGAATCGGAATCCATATCAAACACTTCATATACAGTCTGTGGCCGGATTTTTCCTTTGACCATAACGCGATCTAAAAAACGGATGGAAAATTTTTCCGGATTCTTAAGGCTGTAAAAGGTCTGTTCACTGATCAATAAGCTTACGCCATACGTTTTTGTCATGGATTCCATGCGGGCGGCAAGGTTTACAGAGTCTCCGATGACCGTGCCTTCCATACGCTGTTTGCCGCCAATGGTTCCTAAAATAAGCAATCCGGTATTCAGGCCGATGCCGATGTTAATCGACTGATCCCCTGCTTTTTGGCGGGTTTTGTTATACTCATTCAGAGTCGCCAGCATGGCATTGGAGCAAGCGATTGCTTCATCCGCACTTGTTGGAAAGAGAGCCATAATGGCATCCCCTATGTACTTGTCTATAATTCCGTGGTGTGCAGATATGACCGGCTCCATACAGCTGAGGTAGGAGTTGATGAAACTAAAGTTTTGACTGGGGGTTAATTCTTCTGAAAGGGATGTAAAATCACGGATGTCAGTGAACAAAACAGTCATGTTTTTTTCAATTTGGTCACCCAGATATATGTTTGTGATGTCTTTTTTTCCTAAGAAACTCAAAAATTCATGTGGCACAAAACGTCCATAGGCCTGTATCAGGTTTTGTAATTTGTTGTTTTCATCGTTTAGTAGGGTCATCTGGTAATCCTGAATTTACTTTTTATATGAACGTCTTTAAAAATCCAAACAGTGACTTTCAATCTCTGTTGTGGCATGTCAATCTGCCATGGCCTTTAATGAGTTTATGAAGACATCACTTGTTTGTAATAGGCTTCAATTTTAGCAAGGTGTTTTTTGGTTTCTCTTTCCAGTAATTTCATGGTGGCTTTTGCTTTTTCATTGAGTCCGTTAAATTGGGAGAAGACTTTTTTTTCGATAAGCGACCGTTCAATATCAGCCGTTTTAATCAAAGCTGTCTTATCGTCTATTTCGCCTGATTTAGCTGTTTGAATCATGTCTTGGATACCCTTGGTAACCATGTTTATTGAAACGAGCGTGATTTTTCCTTCATCAAAATGTACAAGATTTTTTTCCTCGGCACCATAAAGTTGTTCAAGCCATTTTGCATGGAGCTGTTCTTCTTTGGCAAGGGTCTCCCAGAAATTTTTGTGTGCCGGCAATTTGTTGTAAAATATTGTGTATAGACGGGATAAAAGCTTTTCTTGTTTGATTAAGAGTGTGATTATATCTTTTTGATTTAGTTCTATCATAATATCCTCATTCTTAAGTAATATTACAGAAAGTTTTCGAGTATTTGCCTGATTTTTTTAGCCATTATGATTTTTGTAAGAGGCTCCGGCTGCTTGCCGGTGCAACTCCATCCGACTGATTACTTTGAGGCAATTTAGGATGCCTGAAAAATAATAATTTTTTCTGACTGTTATCTATATCGGGAGATGTGGGAAAAATCAATCATGGAAACCAACTGGTGTTGAAAATTATTGGAAACAGGACAATGAATAATTGTCAAAAACATATAAAAACTTGATATCTTGATTGAATTTTAGTAGTTGCCACAATAGTTTTTGATAAAAACTTGAGGTGGATGGTCGGGATGTGATGAGCTACTCCCAACTGCTGAGGGCATACTTGTTATTTCACCTTGGTTTGCCCACAACAAAACATGAAAGTCGCTGTTTGGATTTTTAAAGACTTTCATATAAACGGCCATAGCAGATTAAACTGCCACAACAAATAATGAAAGATATTTAATTTTAGAATGTTAAAAATTCTTTCATATAAAAACAAGGATGATAAAGGTCATGACAAGAGACGTACGGAATGCATTCAAATCCGGAATTCCTATTTTTATCGGCTATGTTCCAGCAGCCATTGCATTTGGAATATTGGCAAAGGGCTGCGATATTACGCTTCTGGAGTGTTTTTTATTTTCTGCTGTCGTGTTTGCGGGTGCAAGTCAGTTTATTGCACTGAATTTGTTAATGACGGGTATGGGTCCGGGCGGCATTATTTTAACGACCTTGCTGGTCAATTTCAGGCATTTTCTGATGAGTGCTTATTTGTCCACGAGAATCGGCAAGATAGCCAAAAGATATCTTTTTTTGATGGCCTTTGGCGTGACAGATGAGGTGTTTTCGGTTTTGTCGTTTACAACGGGCCGTCTTTCCAAAACCTATGTTTTTGTCTTGCAATTGTCAGCTTATTCCGGCTGGGTCAGCGGTACTGTGGCCGGTTATATCCTGGGCGGGTTTTTGCCGCAAATTTTAACCAGAAGCATGGGGGTCGCGCTTTATGCACTGCTGCTGGCCATCTTGCTGCCTGAAATGAAAAGATCGGTTAAAGCCGTTATACTGACCATTGCATCAGGGCTTCTCAATACTCTTCTCATTAAACTGGATCTCCTGCCAAACGGCTGGAGTATCATTGTATGCATTCTGGTCATCGCCTGGGCAGGATCATTTTTCATCACAAAACAGACCGGGGAAAAAGCTTATGAATAATTTGATTCCGCTTATCTTTGGGATGGCAGCAGTCACATATGGTCCGAGACTGATGCCGTTTTTGCTGTTAACCAATAAAAAGATTCCCAAAAGGGTGGATGCTTTTTTAAAATGTATTCCAGTGGCAGCCATTGGTGCTTTGATTATTCCGGGCGTATTCAGTGCCACACCGGATGTTCCCATGGCTGCGATTTCAGGTATCGCATTTACCCTGATTTTCGGGCTGTGGAAAGGGGGGATCATTATACCTGTTCTGGGATCGGTGATTGTAACATATGTTGTTTTGCTTTGTGCAGGGTAGGGCAGGCGTTATGGAACAAGGAGTTATGGAACTGAACCATCTGGCTTGGAGTAAAAAAAGTTTGGAGCAAAAAAAGTTTTGTAACAGGTGCATTGCCCGGATTATTTAAAAGGACAGGATAAATGATTGAAAATACCACACTTTGTTGTTGCGGAAGCCAAAAAGCCCATGAATTTTGCTGTCATCCTTTTTTGTCCGGCAGATTAAAACCAAACACTCCGGAACAATTGATGCGGTCCAGGTATTCGGCTTTTTGCCTGAACGATATGGATTATCTGATGTCCACTCATCATTTTTCAACACAAGATTCCAATGACAGGGAGATGTTGCTGAAAATGTTCCAAAAAACCCAATGGCTGGGTTTAAAGATTTTGAAAACAGATATGGACCCGGGCTGTCGGGAAATCGGATATGTCGAGTTTGCAGCGTTTTATAAAACCAATGAACCAGGGCAAATACATGAGAAATCCAGATTTGTCCGTGAAAACGGCCAATGGTATTATATTGACGGTATCCTGCTTGAGCCGTTGAAATTCAAGCGCAATGAACCCTGCTGGTGCAAAAGCGGCAAAAAATATAAAAAATGCCATGGACAATAATGCTTTATCCAAACACAGGGGAAAGCTCCGGCAGTGTTAAAAATTGTTCTATGATACTGTTGACGGTTTTAAAATCTGTAACAGGAGACATATGCCCGCCCGGAACAGAATAAAGAAAAGGTTCAGGAAGGGTTTTTGCCAGTATTCGAAAGAGTCTGACGGCTGATAATGGGCTTTTCTCCCCTTTGATCAGGCAGACCGGAATATTAATGTTTGAGTAGTCCTCAAGGGTTAATGATTCATTAATCAGGGCTTGAAAATCAAGCACTACCTTGTCAATATAGTTGATTAATGCGTCTTTGTTCACGGGTTTCAGTTTTTCAAAGGTTCCTTTTTCAGACCAGTAATCAATAAACAATTGGGTGGCTGATCTTTTGTTTTCCTCTTTCAGGGCACGGGTCAATTGATCAATAATGCTTGTTATTTCAATGCAGGCTGGTTCATCAGGGTGCAGAAGGTGGAATGGAACGGGTTCAAAAAGGGTAAGAGAGGCGACTCTGTGAGGCAGTTCTGCCGCCATCTTTAATGCGATAGCTCCCCCGTAAGAGTGGGCAACAAGCTGAAACGGCTCGGTATTGCCGATCTCTTTTTCTATGATCCCGGATACAAGACAAATTTCATCATCCGTTGAAAACGTCTGGTGATTCATAGGAAGATCATTATCGCCATAACCTGAAAGATCAATGGAAATGAGTTGAAATTTTGGTGCCATCAATGAGATTAAAGGTTTCCACTGGTTTTTTGAACTCATTGAGCTGTGAAGCAGAACAATGCAGGGCCCGTTGCCGCAAACCGTATATCCGCATGTTGAATTCAATCGTTTTTCTCCTGAAGATTTATTTTTCTAAATATCCAAAATTATCCTTATCATATGAAAGTTTTTAAAAATTCAAACAGTGACTTTCATGTTTTTTTGTGGGCAAATTTGAGCGAAAGACCAAGTCTGCCAGTGGCAGTTATATCAGAATTCATGCAATTGTTACAATGAATTCATTGAGAGTGGTTTGGAATTGATATCAAGGATGGCCTTGATATTGATATTTGTGATGTCAGGAGGGCTTAAATGTTGTATGTTGACATTTGATGTGTTGCTGGTGTGCAAGGTTCGATTTTTATTGCGGGCAAGTCTGGGTGAAAGACCAGGTCTGCCGATGGTAGTTTGCAAGGCTGTTGGGAAGGGAAATTATATGATTCATTATTTAACCATTGGTATGATTTTAGGATTGTCTGCCGGGCTGACGCCGGGACCTTTATTAACGGTTGTGATTTCCGAAACCATTTTGCATGATATCGGGGCCGGGATTAAAGTTGCCCTGGCCCCCTTGATAACCGATGCCCCCATTATTGTGCTGACGGTATTTGTTTTGTCCCGGCTGTCGGGGTTTCAGGGAATTTTGGGTGTTATTTCCCTTATCGGCGGTGCGCTGGTGATGACAATGGGTATTCGGGGCATAAAGGCCGGGGGTGTGGCGATTGATATCCGTAATACCCGGCCAAGATCGTTGATAAAAGGTATACTGGTTAATGTCTTGAGTCCCCATCCCTATCTGTTCTGGCTGAGTGTGGGCGCACCCACAATGATTCGGGCAACAGCGGATCACAATGTTTTTGCAGGTGCGGCATTTGTGTTAAGTTTTTTTGGTTTGCTGGTCGGTTCAAAAATCGCCCTGGCGGTTCTGGTTGGAAAATCCAAAGCTGTTTTAACCGGCAAAAGTTATGTGTATGCCATGAAATTTTTCGGTTGCCTCATGTGCGGTCTTTCCATTTTTCTTTTCAAGGATGGATTTGCCCTTATTTCCAGTCAAATTCTTTTGAAGTAACAGTATGTTCCATTCTTTGAATCCTGCGCTCAATGTTGTCAAATTTTCTTTTGATTCTCTGGATGGCCGATTGCCTTGAATTGGCATAATTGTCATAAAATTCCCGGTCTTTTTCATTGTGCAGCGGAGAAACAGGTTCCACCTTCAGCAGCAGTCCTGCAATGATATACATGACACCAACGGGCCAGAACCCGGTAAACAAGAATAAAACAAGGACAATTATTCTCAGCCAGAAAACATTGAAATTAAAATAATCGGCAAGCCCTTGGCAGACGCCCATGAAAATGCCTTGTCTGGACCGGTATATCACACGGCTGGATATCAGCCTTTCAAATCTGTTTTTTATTGTGTTGTACTGTCGCCTGGATTTTTTAAACTGAAAGTTGTGTCTGCGTCCATAATGCCGTTTCATTTGTCAAAATCCTTTTTTTTGCGCTCAATTAGTATGGTTTCAAGCGCTTCAACCCGTTCTTCCATTTTTGACAGGCCATGATATATGTCTTGTATCATCCCGGCCTCTTCTGCCCTGGTTTGTTTGTCTTTTGAGGACAGCCCTCCGGTTTTGGCAACCCTGATGATGCCGATGATAATAAGTCCTATGGTAATGATGAAGAGGATTGCCCCACCGATGCAGATGCCTGCGATAAGTGCGCCCGTCATATGATGCATAATACAATTACTCCCGTTTGGTTGGGTGTTGATGGCTGTCGGTTGATGATTTATACATCGGTTGTATCACTGTTTTTTGAAGATTGGGAGGACTTTAACCTGTCCAGTTCAACTTCAATCTCATCATCAGCCTCCAGAGCATCAAATTGTTCTTCAAGCGTGGAGGGTTTGCCATAGTCTACCAGATCAGCTTCAGCTTCCATTCTTTCAATATGGTTTTCAAGTTCTTCAAATTTTTGAATAACCTCTGCGCTGTCTGCGCGCCGAATTTCCTGCCTGGCTCTTTTTTTGCGTGTTGCCCGGATATGTCTTTGAAGCAGCAGCCGCTGTTTTTCCCGAGCGGATTTGAGTTTGTTTTCAAGTTCCTGGATATCTTCTTGATATTGTTCCACAATGATGCTTAGTTCTGTTAATTCGATTTCAACGGTTTCAACTTTAAGGGTATACCGTCTTTTTTCCTGGAGTGCCTGACGGGCAAGGTTGTCTTTGCCTTTTTTTACGGCAAGCTCTGCTTTTTGAACCCAGAACGCTTCTTTTTCCAGAAGGTCATCCATAAGTCTTTGAACTTTTTTCTGGCTGGCAATTGTAATTGCACAAGAGGATTTGATTTCAATCAAAGTGTCTTCCATTTCCCTGATCATCAGTTTGATTAGTTTTTCAGGATCTTCTGCTTTGTCCAGCATGGAACTGATGTTTGATGCGACAATGTCTTTAAATCGTGTGAAAATTCCCATTTTGTTTCTCCTTATGGTTTAAAGTTGCTCTTTTAAAATTAATTTTTCGGGTGTTAATGATTCTATATAGAATTTGTTATAGCATTTAGTGTGCCAGGCAGGTTTGTGTGTTCAATGTGCTTTTATTTTAATTGGTTATGATTATTGACCATTGTGTTGTTGCGTGGTATCTTACACCATTTATTGGTGATTTATGCTAAAAACATAGAATTTTTACCAAGTTATAAGGTTGTTTCAGAAGAAGGAGTGGATGGTTTTGTCAAGCCGTAACCAAAGAAGAGACAAGGATCTTTCAATGCCGGAAGCATTGGGTCAGTCAGAGTCGTTTATTGAATTTCAAGAACAAATATCCAGAGTGGCACCTGTCGAGCGCCCGGTTCTGATTTTAGGAGAACGCGGAACAGGCAAGGAGCTTGCTGCTTTGCGCCTTCATTTTTTATCCAAGCGGTGGCAAAAACCTTTTGTAACATTGAATTGTGCAGCGCTAACCCGTACATTGATAGAGTCTGAATTGTTCGGGTATGAAAAAGGCTCGTTTACCGGTGCTGCTTCCCGCAGGACAGGCAGGTTTGAGAACGCATCCGAGGGCACTTTGTTTCTGGATGAAATCGGTACGGTTCCCATGGAAGTTCAGGAGAAAATTTTAAGGGTGGTTGAATACGGCAGTTTTGAGCGGGTAGGTTCCTCACAGTCCATCCATGTGGATGTCAGGATTGTGGCTGCTACCAATGCAAACCTGCCTTTGATGGCACAATCCAATGAATTCAAACAAGACCTTTTGGACCGGCTCTCTTTTGAAGTGATATATGTGCCGCCCTTGAGGCACAGGCAAGAGGATATCCTGCTTTTATCAAACCATTTTGCGGCAAGGATGGCCTTTGAGCTTGGCCGGGATGAAATCCCCAAAATTTGTTCAACAGCCTTGAAACAGCTTGAAGCCTATCCCTGGCCGGGAAATATCAGGGAATTGAAAAATGTGATTGAGCGGGCTGTTTATAGATCCTCAGGTTTTGAAATTAAAGATATTTGCTTTAATCCGTTTCATTCTCCTTATAAGGATGCCCTGGAAAACACGGGTGTACAAAAAGACATGGGTAAAAAGTCAGGGATTTTGTCGACCAAAGATAAGGCTTCCAAGGATGAAGTTTTTTTGGAAGAGGCATCTGTTCTGGATAAGATTTTAAAAAAACCATTCAAGGCGGCTATTGGTGAATTGGAGTGTTACCTGGTGTCCCGGGCGTTGGAAGCCTGCCGGTTTAACCAGAAAAAAGCGGCAAAAATGCTTGGACTGTCCTATGATCAGTTCCGGGGTATCCTGAAAAAGCATACCGGCAGAATTTAATTGAATAATGGTCAAATACCCCTCCGAGTGTCATAGCCGGTTTATGGGAACATTGGCCAGTCTCTCCTCAAGGTATTCATCCATGATATCTTTATATTTGTCTTCCGGATAGTTTGTTGTGCAGGACCTGCAGCAAAAATAGATTTTTGTTCAGGTTTGTTTGATATACAGTTTTCCGCCGCAGTTCAGGCATTTTTCCTTTATATCGGTCAAGATCGTTTCCTTGTCTCTTTTTTTTATATTAAGGCAGATAATATCTTCCCGGAAAGGTAACTCCTCCTTCCGGGAAGATTGTTTTGATTTAGTTGTTTTTATCGATGATATTTCTATGGGCCATAAGCCGGATGGCATTGATTTTAATAAATCCTTCAGCATCTTCCTGATTATAACCGCCTTCAATATCCATGGAGGACAGATCCTGATTATACAGAGAAGACGGGCTTGTCCGGGCAATCGGGTATGCCGTGCCCTTATAGAGTTTGAGGGTGACTTCACCGTCAATGACCTCCTGGCTCTTATCAATGGCCACCATGAGAAATTCCATTTCAGGGCTGAACCAGAATCCGTTGTAAACCAGTTCCGCAAATTTGGCAGACAGCATGTCCCTCAAGCGCATAACCTCACGGTCCATTGCAATGCCTTCAATATCTTTGTGAGCTTCATGGAGGATTGTGCCGCCCGGGGTTTCATACACGCCCCTTGATTTGATGCCCACAAAGCGGTTTTCAACCATGTCAAGCCGTCCGATCCCGTTTTCTCTTCCCAATTCATTGAGGTATTCAAACAGTTCAAGAGCATCGGTTTTAACGGTGTTGTCATTAAGATTGGAGACCTTGACCGGGATGCCGTCCTTGAATTCAATTTTGATTTTTGTGGGTTTGTCCGGTGCGTTTTCAGGGGACACTGTATGGGAATAAATGCTGTCCTCGCACTCATGGCCGGGATCTTCAAGAATACCGGCTTCATGGGAAATATGCAGCAGGTTGTCATCTTCGCTATAGGGTTTGGATGCGGATTGCTTGGTGGGAATCCCATGTTTTTCAGCATATGCAAGAAGATCTGTTCTTCCTTTGAAAGCGTTTAAAAATGCAGTGTCTTTCCAGGGTGCAATCACTTTTATTTTCGGATTTAATGCATAATAGGACAATTCAAACCGGACCTGGTCGTTGCCTTTGCCGGTAGCGCCATGGGATACATATTCGGCACCGACCTGTTTTGCAATTTCTATTTGTTTTTTTGCAATAATGGGGCGGGCAATGGCAGTGCCTAAAAGATATCGCCCTTCATATATTGTGTTGGCTTTGTATACGGGAAAAATATAATCAGTGACAAATTCTTTTCTCATGTCTTCGATAAATACTTTGGATGCACCGATTTTTAATGCCTTTTGTTCTGCAACTTCAAAATCTTCCTTCTGGCCGATGTTAGCCATATAGGCGAAGACTTCATACCCTTGTTCCAACAACCATTTTAAAATAACCGAGGTATCAAGCCCTCCTGAATAAGCAAGAACAACTTTTCCTTTTGACATTGGGTCTCCTTTGTTTTCTTAAATTCCAATTGGTTTAAATGTTATGGTCTATTAATGAAGAAAAATTGTGAAATAGTCAAGATATTGTAGAGGTAACCGCAGACAGGTTGCTTAAAAAATCCCATGGTTATGACAGGATGTCTATCGCTGTTAGGTTGATTTCGGCAGCTTTTTCCTGATTTTTTCCAACATAAGACCCCTAAATCAGTTAAATCAAAAAAATATAACGTTATGTTTCCTTTTTTTGTTGTGCTGATAAAAAGTTTGATATAGTGAACACTTTAATGACTTGGTATATCAAATTGACTGCGCTAAAATTTTTTATCATTACAAAAACGGACAATCAAACTTATTTGCAGAGTCAAAAAATCAATAATGTTTGTTTGGTTCTTGCGGTGATACTAACCTTTTTTATCAGTGGCTGTATTCAAAGCCAGGCGGTTCCCCGAGTTGAAAATGGGTATTTGGATCTTTCAAACTGGGATTTTAACCAGAATGGTCCCGTGCGACTGGATGGAGACTGGGAATTTTATTGGGAAAAATTGCTTGAACCAAAAGATTTTCAGAATATCGTGATCCCCCCAAAAAAAGATTATATTAAAATCCCTGGACTTTGGAAAGAAAATTATATTAATGAAAAGCCCCTTCCACCCAAGGGATATGCTACTTATCGGATCATCATAAAAGGCTTGCCCAAGGCAAATCTAAATGCTCTTTTAATCAACGATGTTCTTTCGGTCTGCAATGTATGGACAAATGGGCAACTGTTGACATACAGCGGGCAGGTGGGAACAGACAAAATAAGTGAGCGGCCTCAAAAACATTCATTAATTGCACGCTTTAGCAACCTTGATGATTATGTTGAAATTGTGTTTCAAGTTTCAAATTTTCACAATATGCAAGGTGGTGTGAATACGCATATTTGGCTGGGACCAGATCAACAAATTCAACAAATGACACATCAAGCATTGATTACCACCGCAGTTTTGGGAGGTGCTTTACTGATCATGGGGTTGTTCCATATGGCACTTTACGGGATGCACAGAAAAGAAATTGCCAACCTGTATTTTGGGCTTTATTGTGCGATGTGGGCTTCTCAAACCTTATTCGGCGTTAATGGAGGATGTTTGATGGCAACGTTATTCCCCTCCCTGCCATGGCGGCTGTCCATTGATATGACCCTTTTTCCCTATGGGTTTACCACCCCGCTGCTGGTAATGTTCTATCATGCTCTATTTCCCAATAAACATGCCAAGCTGATTAATCGAGTATACAAGATTTTAGGGGGTCTTTTTGTCGTTTATCTCCTTTTTACCCCTCCCAATGCATTTGATATCGTGGTTTCCTATTTTGTGCTGGTATCATTAAGTGCTGTTTTGTATCTATTTTACATGTTTATACTTGATCTTATCAAAAACAGAAAAAACATCCTCTTTTTGATACCAGGATATTTGGTTCTGGCCCTTACCGGAGGAAATGACGTATTGTATGATCGGCATATTATAAATACAGCTGTTTTAGTCCCATACGGCACATTTTTTTTTATTCTTTCCTATTCTTTTTTGATCTCTGTGCGATCTTCCCTTGCCTTTTCTGCTGTTGAAAATTTGACCATGGAATTACAATTAAAAAATATCGAGCTTTCAAAATTAAATCTTCTCAAAGATGAATTCATTGCCAATACTTCTCATGAACTTAAAACTCCTTTGAATGGAATTATGGGTCTTGCCCAATCCCTTGTGGACAGTGCTTCTAATACCAAAGTCAAAACAAGTCTGTCCCTGATTATATCCAGTAGCATTCGCCTTTTAAGTCTGATCAATGATTTGCTTGATTCTTCACGACTTAAAAACAGGGAGTTGGAACTTGATTTAAAACCTTTGGATATCAAAAACATAGCTGAATCCGTTATCATGGTTTCCAATCCATTGATAAGATCAAAGCCGCTGATTATTGAAAATAAAATTCCAAAACACTTTGGGTTGATTTTAAGCGATGAGGACCGGCTATCCCAGATCCTTTTCAATTTAATCGGTAATGCCATAAAATTTACGGACAAAGGAAACATAACACTTATGGCCTCGAAACAAGGGGAAATGGCGAAAATTGAGATCAAAGATACCGGCATTGGTATCCCTGAAAACAAGCTTGAACAAATTTTCCAAGCCTTTGATCGAGTTGACCAAGGCGCATCAAGAAACTATGGCGGCACGGGTCTTGGACTTGCCATTGCCAAGGAGCTGGTTCAATTGCATGGTGGTAATATCGGCGTGAGTTCCAAAATGGGTATAGGATCTATTTTCTGGTTTACGATTCCCTTTTATTCAGGTTCAAGTGAATTGGAATTCATATTCAAGACAGAACCGTCAGAAAGAATTTCAACTATTTTTTCCGCCACTGACGAGTTTTTCACACCTTTGATAATAGAGAACAAACAATCCCAAGACAATAGACAAAATGGTCTTATTATGGTTGTAGATGATGATCCTGTAAATCTCCAGGTTTTGATCAATCATCTTGAATCCGGTCATTTTAAAGCCCAGCCATTTGCTGGTGGCTGTCAAGCGCTTGATTGTCTTGAAAAAGGCCCATTACCTGATTTAATCTTGCTGGATATAATGATGCCTGAAATATCAGGGTATGATGTATGCCGGAAAATTCGGGAAAAATATTCAGCTTCGGAATTGCCGGTTATTCTGCTGACAGCCAAAAACAGGTTACAGGATCTTGTGGAAGGATTTACGGTTGGAAGCAATGATTATCTCACCAAACCATTTTTTAAAGATGAACTCATGGCGCGAATCAAAACCCAACTTCAACTAAAACAAGCTTTTAAAACGGTCAAGGAAAACTTAAAATTAAAAAAAGAACTGGGTATCCGTGAAAAAAGAGAACTGGAACTCAAACTGATGCAGCGCAGGCTGTCCGGCATGCTCAACAGGATGGATGATGCTGTTCTGGCTGTCAATCCGGTTCACCAAGTCGGATTTTGCAACCATGCATTTGAAATCCTTACTAATCATTCGGCAAAAGATCTTCTGGGCTGTTCTGTTCTGTCTCTTTTTGAAGACAGTTCTGACAATAGTTTTAAAGCGCTTATAGGTTGCCTGGGTCACAATGAACTGTGTAACGGGGAATCTTATTTTCAGGCTATAACTATTCAATGCCCTGAGAATAAATTGCTTCAGGTGGATATTTCCCTTTCTTTTCTTGATCTGGAAGAGGATGCACTTTTGTTCCTGATCCTGAAAAAAACCATACCAGGACAGAATCAAATATTATCCATGGCAAGCTCAGCCGGATTGATTAATGATCTGAACCGTAACAACGAAAGGCTTGGAAGGTTTGAAGCCTCATTGAACAGCCTTACCCTCAATAGAGATGATCCGCAGGGGAACAGGGAAAGCTTAAAAAATATCGACACACTGCTGGATCAATTGAGTGAGAATAAAAAAGATGAGGACATAACCCGGGTCAAACGCAGCCTGGCTGTCAAGGTTATGAATGCTGCCTGTGATTTGTGGATAGTTTCTACAAAGACATCAAAAATTGAATTGGCTGACAGATCAGGATTATGGACGGTTTACATTGAAAAAGACGGGTGGGCAAGAACCCAGACCCTGGACAAATATCTGAACAGTTCAACCCTGCCTGCCAGGCCCCGCTGGAAAACCATTATTAATACGGCTGATTTTGTTCTGGCCGTGTGTGAGAAACCATTTCCTTTAAGAAAAGTGCTTGAAGAAGCTCTTATCAGGCTTAGAAAATTCATATAAGCCACTTCTGTCTAAGGTTTTATCTGTTCTATAAATCATAGTATCGATCCATGCTGCTCATGAATAATATTGTTTTATTTTAGCATGTTATGCAACTTTCACTGGAATTCACTGGAATTTATTTTGTGTTTTTTAAAACAAATCAATAAGTTTCAAATCATATAATAAGGCAATGGTTTCTTTAGTTCAACAAATAACAGTGAGGCTCAAGCATGGCAAATGCAATAATCTTAGGGCAAACACAAAAAATTTTAAAAAAATCAGATGGAATTGGAGGAGAAGGCACTTTTCTCATCAAACCATTCTTTAATGAAACAGATATGAATGGAGAGGATAAAATTGATTCAAGCCTGTTTGAATTCGATAAAGGTGACGCAAAAAACAACGTATTTTCTTTATTGAAATCCATATTTAAAGACCAACAGGATGTCGTTGTTAGCGCATTATCCCCGGATGACGAAAATGGCGTTCCACTGATTAATCCAGCCAACACTGAAATGCTCTTCAATGCTGATGGTACCTTTTCTTTATACAATGCTGATTTTGAAAAATTGGCGCAAAGCCAATTGGCTGAAGTCGTATTTACCTATACTGTGAACAATGGAAAAGGCGCAAACCAGGTGGTACGCGAAGTTGCGATGCAGGTTACGGGAAGCAATGAGGCACCGGTAATTGTTAATCAGGAAAATAAAACAGTTGATGAAGACGCAAGTTTCACAGGTCAGGTTGCAGCAACTGATATAGACAGCGATGATGACACAGGTTCACTGACATATGTGTTGGTGGATACAGATTTGCCCGCAGGGTTTACGCTTAATTCCGATGGCAGTTATGTCATTGACGCCAATATGGATGTGTATCAGAGTCTTGCAGCTGGTGAATCGGTGGATTACCGTTTTTCCTGGCAAGCCAGAGATACCCATGGTGCATTGAGCGGTGTTGATCAGGTGACCATAACTATTACCGGCACTAATGATACTCCTGTTGTTGTTGCTCATCAAGACAAGGCGGTTGAAGAAGACGCAAGTTTCACAGGTCAGGTTGCAGCAACTGATATAGACAGCGATGATGACACAGGTTCACTGACATATGTGTTGGTGGATACAGATTTGCCCGCAGGGTTTACGCTTAATTCCGATGGCAGTTATGTCATTGACGCCAATATGGATGTGTATCAGAGTCTTGCAGCTGGTGAATCGGTGGATTACCGTTTTTCCTGGCAAGCCAGAGATACCCATGGTGCATTGAGCAGTGTTGATCAGGTGACCATCACCATGACCGGCACTAATGATACCCCCACTGTTGCTGCCGCGCTGACCAGTGATACAGATGAAAATGCAGATCCTTATACCATCAATTTGCTTGAAGGTGTGTCTGACATCGATAATGGCGCGATACTGCACGCAAGAAATGTAACAGAAGCAAATGGGAAAGACGGCTGGACCATAAATGGTGATATGTTAACCATCAATCCGGACTTTTATGATAAGCTGAATAACGGCGATTTTGAGACGCTGCAACTGAGCTGGCAGGTATTTGATGAAGCAGGCGCAAGCGTGGATCAATCATTGACAGTCAATATTGAAGGGATTACCGATGCCCCTTCTCTTGAAGTCATCACCTCAGCCGGCGACCATCCCAATGAAATTCGTCTGGAGATTACAAGTGAACCCAGCAATGATGAAAGAGTTCAGCTGACATTTAACGGTCTAACTGCCGGTGCCATTGTTATGGATTCCCTTTCAAATAATGTGACGTCAGGCATTGAAGATTATATCGGCACACAGACCTTTACGGTCCTGCTCCCGGAAAACCAGGATGCAACAGGGGAATTGTCCATAACCGTGACAGGATTCAGCAAAGATACGGGTGAAGCCATTGGTTCCAAAATACAGCCTGTTGAACTTTCCTATGACGTATCTTCTTCAACAGAGCAGCTTGCTTTTGTTTCCTTAAACCAGAACATGTGGGGGGATTTTAATGGGCATATCGGATGGCATGACTATGTTTCATTGATTGGTGAGGCACCAATAGCTTGGGATGATACGGATCAGGTCTGGCGCGACACCGGGGCAGACTATTGGCGAAGTGGAGAGTTTGATCTCATTGATGTTCATCTGAATTCTGATGAAATAACAGGTACTGTAAAGCAATTCGCACAAGATGCATTGGATGCGGCATGGCAGGTGTTTACTGTCAGTTCTCAGGCGGTTGATCAAGTTGCCGAGGGCATTTTTAATGCTGCAGTAATTGCATATAATATAGCAAAAGAAACTTTTTATAATACTGCAACAGCTGTTGACCAAACTGCCCTTGCTGTTTTTAAGGCAGCCGAAGCAATATACAATGAAGGAAAAGATGTTTTTTACAACTCTGTAGATGCTGTTGATCAAGTGGCACTTGATGCTTTTAACCTGGCAGTGGATGCTTATGAGTTCGCCCAAGATGTTTATGAGGCTGCCGGCTATGCCTTTAATACAGTTGCCCAAGGTGCTTTTGATATAGCCACTGATGTTATTGAGACGGCTCGCGATGTGTATGAGGTTATTCCTGACTGGGCTTTCCTAGTTAAAGGACCAGCATGGTTGGTTCTTCAAGCGGCTGAAGGAGCGTATGACCTCGCAGAGGCGGCTTATGAAGGCGCTGCAAATCTTTGGGCGGATGCAGGAGATGCTTTCAATGTCGTGGCCCAAGGTATTTATGACGCTGCAAAAGATACATATGAGTTGGCAAAGGACGCTTTTGATGACGTAGCAGCGGCTACTTTTCACGCAATTGAGGTAACTTACCTTGAAGCCGAAGTAGTTTATGACAATGTTAAACAAGGAATTTATGATACAGCAGAGGCTGTTTTTCAAAAGGCTGAAAATTTATACCTTAAGGCGGAAGAAGCTTATGACACAGTTAAACAAGGGATTTATGACACAGCAGAGGCAGCCTTGCATTTGGCTGAAAATTCTGCAAATGAAGCTATGGAAGCGGCAAGTGTTGTAGACTTTAACGCTGAACTGCAATTGCAGTCAGAGCTGTATGCCCAGGTGGGTTTAAAGGTTGATTTTGAGCTTGATATGGGTTCGGTCGATACTGATATTGATTACCAGTTGACCTCACAAGTCCAATATAACCAGACCACGGATATGCTGGCCATCACACCCATGATGACCAATATGACCGATGGTGACAGTGTCGCCTTTAGTACTATCAGTCCAAATGCCACATTCTATGCTGCCCTGCTGTATGATGTCGGAGCTGATCTTGAACTGTTCATGGATGGGGATTTGATCATTGCTGGAACGACCATCTTTGATATTTCACCCGGAAGTGATGGCATTAATATCAATACAACTGTTTCCACAAACTCCTGGAATGATCTTCTTGCAACCATTCCTGAAGCTTATAAGCCTCAATTCACCGAAGACATCGGGGTGGGAGAGCTGGTGCTGATTGATTTTGATTCCACAGAAGGCGGTCCTTGGGAAGTGCCGTTTATCGAGACTCTTACCGAAGATATTTTATCAATTGAACTGGATTTTCCCACAGTGGAAACAGAAGGTGTGGCAGTTGTTCTTGATGATCCGAGCGCCGCATCCGTCATGGACTATTATGATGAAGGCGCATTTGTAAACCTGGATATCTCGGAAATCACGGATGCGTTCTTGAATCTGGTCAATGCCAAACTTGACTTCAGCCCGGAATTAAAAGAACTTTACAACTTGCCTTCCCTTGCAGACGGCACCACACTGGACGCCGCACTTTCAACCATGGCACAGGGCCTTTTCGAGACCATACTGGATACTCTGGACGGCCAGTCTGAAGCAGTGCCCATATTTTTGCTGGATGCAACTGATGAAACCAGCACCTCCCTGTTACATGTCAATCTTTTTGATTTTAATTCTGATCACCTGTTTGATCCTGATTATTCATACACATCAGAAATTGATGAGGATACCGGGTCTTTTGGTTTTTATGCCTCTTACGGCGAAAGTGATCCTGTGATCAATGTAAACATTGATATTGATGCGGCTGTAGCCGTTATCGTAAATAAAGTGGTGGAAGCGGTTGCTGCTGCAGTGAGTGGCGGTGCCAGCGCAGGTGCAACTACTGCTATTCCGGATTTTAATCCATTGAACATAGAGTTCGGTATTGAACAGATTCTTGAAATGGCAGAAGTGCCCGAAGAAACACGAGAAGAGATCACCAAATATATCAACCTTGGAGTTACCTTTGAGGCTGCCGACCTTGATGCCTCTGCCTCTGTAGATTTTTCCCAGGAATTTACACTTTCCATAGATGATATGTCCTATGCCCTTACCCTGGAAAATGGAGAAACCAAATATTTTACAGCCAATGGGGATG
Organism: Desulfobacula toluolica Tol2; assembly: GCF_000307105.1. NCBI lineage: Bacteria > Pseudomonadati > Thermodesulfobacteriota > Desulfobacteria > Desulfobacterales > Desulfobacteraceae > Desulfobacula > Desulfobacula toluolica. The sequence continues at coordinate 4,759,491 of NC_018645.1, read as the reverse complement.
GTGATCTGACTATCAATAATGCCAGTGAATATGACGCAGATGGAAACGGTGTAATTGATTATAATCTTTCCATTGTACCCGAAGCAATGTTTTCCAATGATACAGAGATCGGTTTGAGCCTTGGATATGTGCTGGACTTCTTGAAAGGTGAGTTCGCTGCAGGTGTTAAGCTCCCTCTTGGCGATCTTCTCGGACTTGAGGGCGATAATTGGCCTGATATTGACCTGCCCATGATTGATATTGGTATTGGCCCCCTGTTACGCATTGAAGGAGATCTGGACATACTGGATGTGGATGTGTTTGAATCACTCTTTGCCATTAATGTGGGTACCAATAATGTTCAAGACAGTTTCAATATTGAGCTTACTGGTATTGATACCACGACAAATGATGGCGTACTCATGTCTTAAAAAAGGGCACGGAGTCACGTTTTGATCAGTTGCAAATTATCAGAGGAGGGCTTTGAGTACTCCTCTGATAATTAATTTGTCCATCATCTGTGCCTCAATGTTATTCAATGATTGAGTTGTCACAACAAAGATTGATCAAAAAGTAATAAAGGATTCAATTCAGACCCCTGAATCCGTTATTGCCATCAATTTTACAGCCAGGTCTTCCGTGCCTGAAGCGGATATGCTTTGGTGTAATGATCGCAAGACTTCACGAATGACAGCAGTCTTGGGTCGGGGAGAAAGCATTTGGATTTCAATGGTTTTTATATCCATCACAATTTCTTCCAGTTTTTCATAGGGCGGGCTGGTTTGAACCAAACTTGCCTTTATATCTTGAAGTATCTTTTCCACGGCTTTTTGCCCTTTATTTTCCAGAACCGTGCTTTTGCCTAAAACCAGGGAGTCATCATTGCAGATCACCGGATCGGGCTGTACATCCAACTCTTCCAATCCCTGAACAGTGATGCCGATACCTCCGGAAAGTGTCTTGAGTTCTGCAAAACCCCGGATAAAAAGGTCTTCCGCCATTGCCCCGGCATCTGTTTTTTCCAGGCCCAGTGTTGCCCCCACATCATACATGGATACCTGTGCTTTTGGATCACCCTGGGTCACGGTATACAGTTCAAATAAATAGGCTCTTGCTTCGGGGTTGTCAAAATTCATTGTGTTATTCCTTATGGTTGATGGGATTGCAATACCTGCATACTATACCATGGAAGGGTGGTCAAAGAAACCGCAAAAAAGCAGACAACCGTATTGACAACCTTTGAGTCAGGCGGTAATGTAAATAATCTTACACATTCATATGGCAATTCGTAAAATACAGCTGCCTTTTTATTCTGATTCCGGTTGATTTTCTTTGTCTGATTTTTCTTTGTTTTTTGTTTGGGAAAACCGGTTTGGTAAAATTTGGAAATATTGTTTGCCGCTAAACCACATAACACCCAATATTAAAGCATTGGATTAAACTTAATAGGAGAAAAAAGTATGAAAAAAACACTGTTTATTTTATCATTGGTTATTATTGCCACTTTGGGGTTCACGGCCTGCATGCAAAAGAATATGACAATGCAGCAGGATGTCCCGCCGTTTGGCTCTGAATACGATGTTGCCTATTCAAACGCATTATGGAAAGTGCTTGAAAAAGAAAAACTTGTGGGCCCGGATCAGATACGCGCGCTTCCCTACGAAGGCATGGAACCTCACGGGGTGATTCTCGAACAATTGTCAACAAATGTTACGGTTAACGGGCATACCGGGATCGTTTATGTAAAAGCCAATTACATGGGCGATGGAATGACACGCTCAAAGGTCGTCAATGATCCGGATCAATATCTTGTCGCTGTCACGGTTATGTTTAAAAGGGAGAAGGGGTATGACCCGGATAACCAGGACTGGTTCTGGGTTAAATATAAATCCGATGGCAGCCTTTTTGCCAATCCCAAGGGAGTTATGCTTGCCGGACGTGTTGCCAAAGGCATGAATACCGGATGTATCGCATGCCATACGGGTGCGGATGGCGGCGATTACCTGTTTAACAATACAGCATCACATCTTGATTAGACACCTTTTCATCTGTCCGGGCTGATTGAATATTTTTTCGCCGGACGGGTTTTAACCATATTTTATTTGTTTTTTCAAGAATGTGAAGTTTTAAAAAATCGATTTCAGCGGATCTGGTCCCGGGCAGGACTTTTGCTCCTGAGATTTTCAAGCTGATACCTGGGGGGGTATGAAGTTTTAAGAAAAGCGTTTTTCCTGCAAGTCTGCCCGGGATTTTTTTCATCCAGCTAATATCAATTGAGAACTCTTCACCGGTTTTTTCAATCCTTGACAGGATGTGGTGAAGATGTTGGTTAAAGCAGTATTGTGTATCTCTGGCAAGTAATATGCCTTTTTCTTTGCTGTTTGTTTTGATGTATTGTATCCAGTTTTTTATCACCCCCGGATTTTTTCCAGGATCGGAATGGAGAATGTTTGCCCAGTGAAGCGCCATGACAGGCCGGTCAAATTTGAAATAAGGGGTGGCGTTGACGGTATTCCATGCAATCTGCGATTCTCCTCGTTCCACAAGAAGAACATTGTTTTCCCAGGTTATCTTGTTGTGCCTGGGTTTTGAATGGATTTTTGCCCGGTTAAAGACAAGGGTCACATACTGAATGCCAAATTCATTCAAAATTTTCTGGAATCCGTTCTCCTGGTTGCCGAAACTGTGCTTCAGGGCCGGGGGGATAAATGTCCTGGGAGTGAAATCAAAGTGATACTGGTCCATAAGCCTGAAAAAACAGGTCAGGTGTTGTCTGATTTCATCTTTGTCCCGCATTGTGCATGATGCATTGTGAAATTCGGATCTTTCCATTCCGCCTTTTGTCCAGAACTCATGGCCCACGCCATGGAGCCCGAATTCGATTTTTTGGTTTTCTTTGTTTATGATCCAGGCTGCTTTTTCCTTTAGATCCCTGTTTTTTTCAGACACTCTCCATTTGTCTGCCATCCATGTGGCGGATGGCAACTGGCGCAGCAGGTTGGTTTTATCCCATTCGCACAAAACAAAACCTGACAGTATCCTCATGTCAAGGCCTTTCCCCAGTGCTGCAAGGGCGGTATAATCTTCAGGGACATGATCCCTTTGCATGCCGGTTCTATAGGGCTGGTTAAAGGCGGAGCCGTCTTTGCCGGACCACCATCCCACATCTTCAATGCTGATGATCAGGGGCATGGGAATTTGTATAACAATTTCTTTGGTCATGGTTCAGCCTCTCAAAAGGAAAAGCATTATCATAAATTCGATATAACTGCCAAGGATAGAACTGGTGGTTCATACGGGGTTGCCCACAATAAATATTGCTATGTGAATTTTTGAAGACTTTAATATGATAAACACAGGTTCGGTATTTTTTTACCGAACTATTGATTGAAAAAATGATTTATTTGTCACCTAATTTTAAGTGGTCTTCCAAATATTCTATACACCGTTTGCCCGGCTCATAATCTGGATTTATTTTTAGAGCCATCCTGATATATTTATGCGATAGCTGGAGCGCTCCTTTTTTCAAAAATATGGTTCCAAGATAATAGAGAAAGAGATGGTTTTGGGGAAGTTCATTGATACAGTGCGTCAAAAGATTAAGACTCTTTTTATGAGCTTTTTTTTGCCACAATTTTACGCAGCAGATATAAAAAATCTGCGCGTTTTCATTGATGGGTTTCAAAAATTTTAAAATTTTATACGCTCTGTCCAAATAACCCGTCCCTAAGTAAAGGTTTGCTATTTCAATGAGATCGAGATATGTGGGGTTTGATTTTAAAATATGAGTTATTATTTTTAATGCTTTTTTCGGTTTTCCCTGTAAAAGATATTCCCTGACCAAATTGATTGAACGGGTCATATTAAGGGGATTCTGCTTTTTTGCCAGTTCAAAATTTTTCAGGGATTCTAAATTGTTACCCTGTTTAAAATGGATTTTGCCCAGCAGATCATAAATTTTGCTGTTTTTTTCTTTGGACAAGGCTTTATTCAGCAACCGCTTGGCCTGATTATATTTTTTTAAATGGTATAAACTTTCTCCGGCCAGAATAGATTCATTTGTGGACATATCTTCTAACTGAAGTCCTAAAGTCAAAACTTCCATGTAATTATTGTTTAGTTTATTATGGACCATCTCTTTAAAAATGCTTTTTTCAGGCATGCTGTTCAGATAATTTATTATACAGCTTATCATCTCATCTTCTTTAAATGGAATGGTCATAAATATGTCCGCATTTTCTTCTGTCGCATATATCCGTCGTAATTCTACAGAACATGATTTCGATAACAGCATAAAGGACAGCATGAAAAATTCGGGATCATTTTTCAATATTTTTAGTAGTTCTATGCCATTGATAATCGGCATATCCCAATCTGAAATAATAAAATCCACTTTTTTTTCATTGCTTTTAATAATCTTGAGTGCTTCATATCCATTGTTGGCAAAAAAATAGTTTTTAAAATTATTTTTTTTTAAAATCTCTCTTATTAAAGATTTAATAATTGGATGATAACTGATAATCAAAAAGCATGTATTTAAATGCTCTTTCTTATTCTTCTGCATGTATGAACCTTTCTCAAAAAAAATAAATTCATGTTAAACCGTCTTTTTTAAAGTCATACGATTTCTGGATTATAGTTAACAACAGTTTTTCAGTCACTGTCGAATATCTTCGTGTATGTTTAAATATAAGGTTGTTGAAATCAGTTATAGTTAATCGGAATAACACTCTTTAATTTTTTCGGACTCTCCTTTTTGTTTGCTCTTGAATCTTAAGTCCTATGAAATTAAAAAATATTTATGAAGAAATTGTATCATTACAGATTATCATTACAAGAAAGTCAAGCATATTTCAAAGGGAGATATTTTTTCTAACCAGAGGCCCCAAGAGGTTTGCCATGCCCAGCGGGAGTTTTTCCCAGGGCTTGATGGCAAGGGTTTCTCTCAGAGTACCCATGCACTTTTCCGGCCGATCCCAGTGATACCAGAACAGCTGATTTTCCTCCGGGTTCCATTGTTTTTTGAACAGATATGTTGAAACCCCTCTGGAAGAGCGTCCCATGTCAAATGTTTCCATGCAAAGATTGCATGCAAACCGTATCATCTGCCAGTAAAGAAACATATTGGAATTTAAATGCCGAAACTCCCTGACAGATGATGCCCAGGGATTGGAAATCTTTTTTTTAAATCGGAACATAAAGGACGCTGCCACAGGGGTTGACCTGTAAAATACAACACATATGAATGAATGATGGTAAAAATGGGTAAAGACAGCATTAAAAAATTTTTTTGAGTGGACAGGTGATCCAAGATCCCGCATGTTCCGGCTGAATACATGGTAAAAATGTGGCAGAAGTTCTTTTTTGCCTATTTTCCAGGTAAGACCGTTTTTCCGGCCTTTGCGGATCTGGCTTCGCAGTTTTGACTTGAATATGTCCATCATGACCTGCTGTGACCCTGAAATCGTAATATTCAGACCCACCTTGGCGCTATACACATTGGGAACCGCCCCGTTAATTTTCATGTTTGCAATATTCAATGGCATATCCTGCCTCAGGTCCATGCCTGAAATTCGTTTTTTCATGCAAAACGCCTTGCTCTGCCTGAAAAGAAAAGATTGTGTTTTCCTGTCTTGGGCAAGAATTCCTGCCGTATCAAAAAAGGGAATGGACACAAGCCTTAATCTGCCTGTAAGGGTTTTAAACCTGAAAAGGGGCAGAATACCGCATATTTCTTCGCTATTTCCGGGGCTTTCTTTAACTGCAGCAAGGTAAATGGGCTTGTGATGATAGATTTCACTTATGACCCGGCTCCAGTCAAAAAGATGGCAGTATCCTGATTTTTTGTGACCTATGACATACCGGTCCCAGTCACTTGGTGTTTCAATCTCTTTTATTTTAAGGTTGTCAGTTTTCAGATTGTTGAATTTTTTCATGGACCAGCCCGCAGTATTGATATCAAAAATCGACCATTATCATGGCATTAAACCTGGGAAAATTCAAAGAGAAAACATTTGTAAGGTTTTCAATTTTTTTCGTTTGTGGCGGTTATGTTAAATCTGGTATACCTGAAAAAAGAAAAATATAAAAAATAACAATTTGATAAACCATAATTTCTGAATCGGTACAAACAGCATGAATGAAAACAAAAAAATTTATAAAGCCCTGCAAAAGCACCTGGACAGCCAGGCTGTTGGATTTCCTGCGACAGATTCTGGTGTGGAAATCAGGATATTAAAACATATTTTTTCACCTCTGGAAGCAAAAATTGCCACCTGTTTGGATTTTAAACCGGAACCCATTGAAACTGTTTATAAAAGAGCAAAAAATCTGGTTGGATCTAAACAAGAGCTGGCAGGCATATTGGCGGCCATTGAAAAAAAAGGCGGGCTTGAAATCAGGGTAAAAGAAGATGCAAGATTGTATTGCAATATCCCTCTTGTTGTGGGCATGTATGAATTTCAGCTTGGCAGGCTCTCTCCCGAATTTATTAAAGATTTTGATGCCTATACCTCAAATCCAAAATTTGGAACGGCATTTTTAAGCACAAAACTGCCCCAGATGCGAACCATACCCATAGCCAAAAGTATTTCCATTAAAAATAATGTCAGTACCTTTGATGAAGTCATGGCTTTGTTAAAAGAATCCAGTGATAATTTTGCCGTGTGTGAGTGCATCTGCCGCAGTAAAAAACAATTGCAGGGAAAATCCTGCAAGGTGACGAATAGAACGCAAACCTGTCTTGCTGTCGGAGATATGGCTTTGACAGCGATTCGCAACGGCATGGGAAGGCAGATTGGTCTGGATGAAGCCGTATCAATTCTTGAAAAAAATCAGCAAGAGGGTTTGATCCTGCAGCCTTCGAACACACAAAAGGCCGAGTTTATCTGCTCTTGCTGCGGATGCTGCTGCGGCATGCTCCGGATTCATAAAAGCATTCCCAAACCCCTGGATTTCTGGGCTTCAAATTTTTATGCCGTCGTTGATACCAACTCATGCAACGGCTGTGGAATTTGTGAAAAAAAATGCCAGGTGGGCGCGGTCAAGTTGTCTGAAAAAACCCGGCAGGCAGGCATTGACCTCAACCGTTGTGTAGGGTGCGGAATTTGTGTGGCGGCCTGCCCGCAAAATGCTGTAACCTTGAAGAAAAAAGCACAGGAAACAAAACCCCCGGTAACACGAGAAGATCTGTATGATATCATTATGGATAAAAAGAAAGGAAAACTCGGGCAATTGAAAATAACCGGCAAATTATTACTGGACGCTGTAACAACAGGGCAAACTCATTTGCTCAGATAAAAAAACTAAAACGACAGATTATGGAGTTTTTAAAGTAACACAAAGGGCATTAGCAAAAGATAATATTTATGAAATTTCTTCACACCTCAGACTGGCATATCGGCCGGTCATTGTATGGCCGGAAGCGCTATGATGAATTTTTTGAATTTCTCGACTGGCTGGCCAGGTTCATAGAAATACACAATATTGATGCATTGCTGGTTGCAGGAGATGTCTTTGATACCAGCACTCCCAGCAACCGTTCCCAGGAGCTTTATTACCGGTTTTTATGCAGGGTTGCCGCATCCTGCTGCCGTCATGTTGTGATCATTTCAGGCAACCATGATTCCCCTTCTTTTTTAAACGCCCCCAAAGAGTTGTTGAGGGCCTTTAATGTTCATGTTGTCAGTTCAACCACAGGCAACCCGGAGGATGAGGTTATTATCCTTGCCGGGTCTTCGGGTGTGCCGGAAGCCATCGTGTGTGCAGTTCCATATCTGCGGGACCGTGATATCAGGGTTGTCAGGGCCGGGGAAAGCATGGATGATAAGAATCAAAGCCTGATTATGGGAGTGCGGCAGCATTATGCAGATGTCGGTATGGTTGCACAAGAAAAAATCAAAAACTGCGGTAATATTCCCGTGATCGGCATGGGCCACCTGTTTGCGGCCGGTGGTAAAACCATTGACGGTGACGGCGTAAGAGAGCTTTATGTCGGCTCCCTGGCCCATGTGGGCAAGGATGTGTTCCCGGCCTGCGTGGACTATATGGCACTGGGGCATCTGCATGTTCCCCAGAAGGTTGGAAAAGAAGATCATATCCGGTACTCAGGGTCGCCCATCCCCATGGGGTATGGAGAGGCACGCCAGGAAAAGATGGTGGTTTCAGTGGAGTTTGACGGCAGAACACCCAATATCAAAGAACATTGTGTTCCCTGTTTCCAGGCTTTGGAAAAAATATCCGGGGATGTGGAAACCATTATCCAACGCATTGATGAACAAAAATCCAAGGGCAGTCGTGCCTGGCTGGAGATTGAATACACCGGCAGGCAGATCGTCGGGAATTTAAGGCAGCTGGTTGAAGAAGCGGTTGCAGATACCGGGATGGAAATTAGCCGCATCAAAAACAAGCGTATGATTGAACAGATCATAAACCGGACAGGTGAGCAGGAAACTTTGGAAACTCTTGATGCAAATGATGTTTTTATCCGTCTGCTGGATACATTTGATGTGGAAGAAAAAGAACGTTTGCCACTGGTTCAGGCGTACAATGAAATCGTTACAACTCTCCATGAACAAGATAAAAATGCCCAATAGAAAAGCTGATCATGAAAATTCTTGAGCTTAGATTTAAAAATCTCAATTCCCTTTACGGAGAGTGGGTCATTGATTTTGCAAGCGCGGAATATGCCTTGGACAAGATATTTGCCATTACAGGGCCCACAGGTGCCGGCAAGTCAACCATTCTGGATGCGATATGCCTTGCCCTTTACAGCAGGACGCCAAGATTAAAAGGCATCAATAAAAGCAATAACGAAATCATGTCCCGTCAGACCGGAGAATGCTTTGCCGAAGTGACTTTTGAAACCATAACCGGGCAATTCAAGTGCCATTGGAGCCAGCGCAAAGCTTATCAAAAAGCGGACGGCAACCTTCTGGACTCAAAGCATGAGGTGTCGGATGCGATCAGCGGCAGGATACTGGAATCAAAAAAACGTGATGTTGCCGCCAGGATTGAAACAATAACCGGCATGGATTTTGAGCAGTTTACCCGTTCCATGCTGCTGGCTCAAGGAGGGTTTGCCGCATTTCTTGCGGCAGGGCCGGATCAACGGGGCCCCATCCTGGAACAGATTACCGGAACAGGAGTTTACAGTGATATTTCAAAACAGGTTCATGAGCGCAATTCTGCTGAACACAATAAACTCAGGGTATTGATGGCAAAAACTGAAGGGATCTCCCTTTTAAGCGATGAAGACGAATCATGCCTTCATCAGGAACTGTCCAGAAATCAGGCTGCTGAAAAAACGCTTGGTTTAAAAAACGATCAATTGGGCAAAACAATTCTCTGGCTTTTGGAAATTGATAAATTAAAAAACGAACTGACGGGAATCAACGAAGAATCAGAGAATTTGTCCGGGGAAATTAAAGCATTTGGCAATGATAAAAAAAGATTGGAAATGGCCAGGAAAGCCGCGAGTCTGGACAGTGAATATGCCACATTGTTATCCAAACGGCAGCAACAGCAGGATGATTTTAAAATTCTGACAGATGCCAAAACCCGGATTCCTGATATTGAAAAAATACTGGGGTTAAAGCAAACAGATCTCAAAGCGGCTGAGACTGCGGTAACCAAAGTCAAGGAAGAACAAAAGGAAGGGCTGTTACTGATTAAAAAGGTCAGGGCCGTGGATCTTTTATTGTCGGAGAAGCAGTCTGTCGTAAACACAGTTGAATCAGACTGCCGCAAGATTAAACAGCAGGTTTCAGAAAAACAGGACCAGCAGCAATCAGCAAGAGCAGATCAGGCATTGGCCGTTAAAGACCTTTCCTTGATAAACACCTATCTGTCTGCCAATGTCCGTGATGCGGAACTTGTCACCCACTTGACCGGCCTGATTGAGCAGGTTAAAAATCTGAAAACTTTCATGGCAGCCATTACCGTCATCACCGAACAGGTTTTAAAAGGAAAAAAACAGCTTAAAACAGATATGGCCCGGCATGAAAAGCAGGCAGCAGCCTGCCGTAACCTTAAAAAAAAACATGAAGATGCTGTAAAACAGGTGGCAAATACGCAACATAAAATCAAAACTCTTCTGGATGGTCGCCTGCTGAGGGAATACCGGGCTGAACATGACGGGTTTTTGCGTGAAATGGCATATTTGAGGACGATCAAAAACTTTGAAGATGAACGGTCAAAATTGGAAGACGGCAAGGCGTGCCCATTGTGCGGCTCATGTGATCATCCTTTTGCAAAAGGCAATATCCCCAAAATTGATGAGATTGAAGAAAAAATAAACAACCTGTCCTGTTTGATCAAAAAGGCCGAACAATTGGAAAATAGCCTGAAGACACAAGAGTCCAAAGAAAAAACAGCAGGGATGAATTGGGCTGAAGAGGAAAAACAGCTGGTTTTAGATTTGCACAAAAAAGATGAGTCCCAAGCTTATATCCTGCTTCTTGAAAATGAGCTGCAGGCGGCATCAAAAAATTGTAATGAAGTAAGACAAAAGCTTGTCTTAAATCTTGCTCCCTTTGGCATAAGGAGCATCCCGGAAAAAGGCCCTGATGCCATATTGGTCTATCTTAAGGCCCGGCAAAAAAAGTGGCAGGATCATCAAAACCAAAAAATTGAAATCGAAAAGAAAAACAATGACCTGACAGCAAAGATAGCAACCCTTGATGCCTTGATGAAAACCCTTGAAGAGGACTTAAAGGAAAGGCAGGGTGTTCTTGCAGCCAGGAAAAAAGAGTGTGAAGCGCTGGGGCTTGAGCGCAGCCAATTATATGGCCAAAAAAATCCTGATACGGAAGAAACCCGGCTGGAAAACAGGGTTGCTGAAACCGAGAAATCGGTAAAAGCAGCAAGGCAGAACCGGGATAAAACAAAACAGCAGCTCAATGAATTGAACACTCGCATCACAGCCGTAAAAGAAAGCACAGCCGCCCGAAAGCCTGAGCTGGATCATCTTGAATTTTCTTTTATGGCCGGTTGTAAACAGGCTGGTTTTGATGATGAATCCATGTTTGTTTCCCACCGGCTCTCAGTTGAGGAAAAAAGCAGATTAAGTAAAAGGGCAGAGGAGCTGGATAAAAAAAAGACAGATCTTGCAGCCAGGAAAAAGGACCGGGAAACCCGGCTTTTCCGGGAGCAGACAATGAAAATAACGGATCTGCCCCTGGATTATCTGAAAAAAGAACAGTACCAAATCCGGGAATCCCTTAAAACGCTGGGGGAGCAGATCGGTGCCATAAAACAGAAATTGTCGGACAACACAAAGGCAAAAAACAGGCTGCAGCAAAAAATAATATTGATTGATGATCAGAAAACAGAGTGTGAAAGATGGCAGGCCCTGCATGCATTAATAGGGTCTGCAGACGGTAAAAAATACAGGAATTTTGCACAGGGCCTCACCTTTGAGGTCATGGTGTCCCATGCCAACCGGCAGCTTGAAAAAATGACGGACAGGTATCTGCTGATCAGGGATAAAAAACAGCCTCTGGAGTTGAACATTGTGGATAATTATCAGGCAGGTGAAATACGGTCCACAAAAAATCTTTCCGGCGGTGAAAGCTTTATTGTAAGCCTTTCGCTTGCCCTGGGACTGTCCAATATGGCCGGTCGCAATGTCCGTGTGGATTCCCTGTTTTTGGACGAGGGGTTCGGCACCCTGGATGAGGATGCCCTGGAAACCTCGCTGGAAGCATTGTCCGGACTGCAGCAGGAAGGCAAGCTGATCGGCATCATCTCCCATGTTCCAGCCTTAAAAGAAAGAATCGGCACGCAGATAAATATCATTCCTGTCTCCGGGGGTAAAAGTACGATCACAGGCCCCGGATGCAAGGCATTGGCCGGTTAACTTTTCACTTGTATCCATGCAAGTTGTTGACAGGCTGTTACAGAGCTAAAAAAAATTTCGCAAAACTACCATATATACTATTGTTGTTATAATGGACAACTGCATGTTGTGATAAGATTTATAAATTGTTCATTCCGTAACAGCCTGTAGAAACAGATTTTTTTTAAAATTTATGATCGCACTCGTCTGAAAAAAGCATAAAACATATCGCCTGAAAGCCAAACCTTGAAGTGTTGCGTTTGATTGAATGCGTGAAATTTATACGCATTATTAGCGTGTTTTTATCGCGTTGCTTAAAATTTAAATTAAAATTATTTATATCTGGATATAATGCGTGGAATTTTAACGTAGTATGGTTGTGGTTTTATAGTGTTGTTTCGCTTGAAAAATGTGAATAGCTCATATTGTTTTGGAGAATAAAGACTCAGCTCTTTTCCATAATGGTATTGGAAAATAAAAATAAAGGTTGTTCCTATATATTGTTTGACAGGAAAAAATAACTGAAGATGAATATAGAAAACAATAAATATATCAGTGAATTTCATGCCAGGTCCGAGGTGTTTCGAAAATTGATGGCATACGAAATAAAGGAAATTCTGCTGATTGCCAGTCTTTATGATATGTACAATATGGAAGAAAGCGGAAGTCTTACGTCAAAAATAGTCAACGAATATAACGGCATGAACCTTTCTCATCCGCCTTCTGTGAGCGGTGTCTCTTCTGTAGAAGAAGCTCTGTCTCTTTTGCGTCAAAAAGAGTTTGACATGGTACTAATTGTGCCTCATCTGGAAGAGCTGGATCTGTTTTCCCTGGGAAAAAAAATAAAAGAAATCAAGAAAGATCTCCCGGTTATCATCATATCTCCAAGCATCAGGGAAATATACGCTTTGCCTGAAAATGTTTTAGGGGAATGCATTGACAATATTTATATCTGGTCCGGGAATTCCGATCTTTTTATTGCTTTGATAAAAAATGCAGAGGACCACCTTAATGTTGACCAGGATACAAAGCTTGGTAACACACGAGTATTGATTCTGGTGGAAGATTCTCCTGACTATTATTCGTTTTTTTTGCCGATTATCTATAAGGAAATTGTAACACAGACCCAGGCCTTATTGAAAATAAGCCTTAATGATAATTTAAAACTGCTTACAATGCGTGCAAGGCCTAAGGTGCTTCTGGCCAGAAATTATGAAGAGGCAATTGAGCTTTATGAAAAATACCGATCCTTTCTTCTCTGTGTGATATCTGATACCCGTTTCCCAAGAAACGGTGAAACAGACCCTGAAGCAGGGATTGCCCTGCTGTCTAAAATCAAAAATGAAAACAGGAATGTACCGCTTCTTCTGATAAGTTCGGAGTCGGAAAACCGTGAAAAATCCGATACAATTCCAGCAGTATTTATAGATAAAAACTCTTCAACACTTTCCCGGGATATGCATGAATTTTTTCAGACCCATCTTGGTTTTGGTGATTTTGTTTTTTGTTTGCCTGATAAACAAGAGATTGATCGTGCAGAAAATCTTCTGCAGCTTGGTGCAAAGCTGCCAAAAATTCCCAAAGAGTCCATTGCATACCACGCAGACCGGGATCATTTCTCCAACTGGCTCATGGCCAGGTTTGAAATTGATCTTGCCTTAAAATTCAGGGCAGTTAAAAGTTCCGACTTTAATTGTGCTGATGAACTGCGGCAGTTTATTCTTTCCAATATCAACGAATTGAGAAAAAAACGGCAAAAAGGTATTGTCTCAAAATTTAATAGAGATCATTTTGATCCGAATATCAGGGAATTTGTTAAAATCGGTCAAGGGTCTCTGGGAGGAAAGGGCCGTGGTCTGGCCTTTGTATTCGGTCTTCTCAGCAAGCATGAAGAGCTTCAAAATAACAACTCAAGCATAAATATTAAAATTCCCAGAACAATGGTGATATGCACGGATATTTTTGATGATTTTGTGGCTATGAATAACCTGCAAGGTTTTTCAAAATTGGGTTTTACAGATGATGAAGTTAAAGAGGGTTTTTTAAATGCACAATTGCCGGAGTGGCTGATAAAAGATCTGGAAGCCTATCTTGCCCAGGTGGACTATCCTTTGGCTGTCAGGTCTTCCAATCATTTGGAAGACGCTTCTTTTTCGCCTTCAGCCGGTCTGTATAAAACCTATAAGCTTCCCAACAACCATGCCAGCCTGTCAGTCAGGCTTGATCACATGATCGCAGCCATTAAGCTGGTCTATGCATCTGTCTATTCTGAAGATGCAAAGCTTTTTTCTTTAAACGGTTCTAATCAGCCGTTTACAACTTCCATGGCGGTTATTGTTCAGGAGATTGCGGGCGATCATTACGGAGACTATTTTTATCCTGCCATTTCAGGCGTTGCCCAGTCTTATAATTTTTATCCTTTTTCCCGCATAAAACCGGAAGACGGGGTTGCTCATTTTGCATTAGGACTTGGCAAAACCGTTGTAGAGGGTGGGAAAAGCTTACGGTTCTCACCCAAATATCCTAACATAATACCCGAATTTTCAAGTGTTGAAAATATTTTACAGAATACACAAAACTCTTTTTATGCGCTGAAAATAAATAATAATTTGAATGCTCATCAGCATCTGAATCTGGAAAAAAGAACCGTGAATGATGCAAATAACGAATTTCCAGTGCAGACACTTGCCAGCACCTATGTTCTTGGCGAGAATCGTATTCGCGATACTTGGGACATGCCAGGCCCCAAGGTGCTGACATTTGCCAGGATTCTTAAATATAATATGCCGCCGATTTCCGGGTTGTTGACAGAGTTGCTGGCATTTGGGAGTAAAAGTTTCGGAACTCCTGTAGAGATTGAATTCTCGGTGAATTTATATCCTGATCAGGATCGTAAAACCGATTTCTTTTTTCTGCAAATACGGCCCATGGCCATTGAAGAAAATCAGTTTAAAATAGATATTACCCAACAGGAAATCGATCATGGGTTCTGCTTTTCATCCCATGCTCTTGGAAATGGCATCAATGATAAGATGACAGATATCGTTTATGTAAAACCCCGTGATTTCAAACCGGAAGCCACCGTACAAATAGCTGAAGAGATCAACAGATTAAATTCTCAATTGATTCAGCAAAAACGTTCTTATCTTCTGGTGGGTCCGGGCAGATGGGGATCTTCGGACAGGTATCTGGGAATACCTGTGAAGTGGCGCAACATTTCCGGTGCAGGTGCCATTATTGAGCTTAGAAATGAAAGTATTAATGCTGATCCTTCCCAGGGGTCTCATTTTTTTCACAATATTACACCTTTGGGTGTGCATTATATCACGGTCGATGAGATTCGTAAGGAATCTTCAACCATATCAAACGATTATTTTGACTGGGAATGGATAGAATCTCTTTCTGCAGCGTCAGAAACGACATTTTTGCGGCATATTCAATTAGAAAAGCCGCTGATGATGAAAATTAACGGAAGAAATTCTCAATGCGTCATGACCATGAAAAAATAAAGTCAATAATAAAAGTCAATAACACTGGAACACATTTTTTAAATTTGTGGTCTGAATTCATTGCTTTACACAAAAATACAAAAAAAAATGTGTAAAGTGATATTATTAAATTTAAAGGAGGAACTTTTTTGTCGGACATACTAAAAAAAATAAACCAAAAGGACCCTGAACAAAAAGAATTTCATCAGGCTGTAAAAGAGGTTGTTGAAACCATAAAACCTGTTTTAGACCGGAATCCAGAATATGGTCAGGACCGCATTCTGGAAAGAATTACAGAACCTGAACGTACCATAATCTTTCGGGTGCCATGGGTGGATGATGCAGGACAAGTGCATGTAAACCGTGGATTCAGGGTTGAGATGAACAGTGCCTTGGGGCCTTACAAGGGTGGGCTGCGCTTTCATCCGTCAGTTAATTTGAGCATATTAAAATTCCTGGGCTTTGAGCAGGTGTTTAAAAACGCTTTGACAACTCTGCCAATCGGAGGCGGCAAAGGCGGTTCCGACTTTGATCCCAAAGGAAAATCAGATAATGAAGTTATGCGATTCTGCCAGAGCTTTATGTCGGAGCTTTACCGTCATATCGGCCCGAATACCGATATACCTGCCGGGGATATTGGTGTTGGTGCAAGAGAAATCGGATATATGTTTGGCATGTACAAGAAGTTGAGCAATGAATTTACCGGTGTATTAACAGGTAAAGGACTTAACTGGGGAGGAAGCCTGATCCGTCCTGAAGCAACAGGTTACGGTTGCGTCTATTTTGCGTCTGAAATGCTGGCGACACAAAATGACAGCCTGGAAGGAAAAACCTGCCTTGTTTCCGGTTCTGGAAATGTGGCGCAGTATTCGATTGAAAAAATTCTGCACCTGGGAGGTAAAGCTGTCACACTTTCGGATTCTTCCGGTTATATCTATGATGAAGCCGGCATTGATGCGGATAAGCTGGCATTTGTCATGGATCTGAAGAATTTTAAACGCGGAAGAATCAAGGAATATACTGAAAAATATCCTGAAGCTGTTTACACAGCTGTTGATGAATCCCTGGGATATAACCCTTTATGGAATCATCGCGCGGATTGTGCATTTCCCAGTGCAACACAAAATGAAATAAATGAAAAAGATGCTGCCAATCTCATCGAAAACGGCGTCAAGCTGGTTGCAGAAGGTGCCAATATGCCGTCGACAGCGGAAGCCGTAGACCTTTTCATTGATCACAAGCTTTTATTTGCACCGGGAAAAGCTTCCAATGCAGGCGGAGTAGCAGTATCTGGTTTGGAAATGTCTCAAAACAGCATGCGCTTAAACTGGCCCAGCGAAGAAGTGGATAGCCGCCTGAAAGGGATAATGAAAAGTATTCATAAATCATGTGTTGACGCTTCTGATAAATATGGAATACCCGGCAATTATGTGGCCGGAGCCAATATCGCCGGATTTGTGAAAGTTGTGAGTGCAATGCAGGATCAAGGAATAGTATAATTTTTCGATGATTTAATGTAAAATAGTTTTTTAGTGACTTTTTTATATTTAAAGTCTTGAAAAATTAAAACAGTGATTTTCATGTTTTGCTGCAGGCAAGCCAAGGTGACCTGATTGTATGATAAAATGGCCAGGTCTGCCCGTGGCAGTTAGTTAATGAATTGATGCTCTTTGAACGAGTTTTGTTCAAAGAGCATCATAACCCCTATTATGGAAAAATGAAAAAAACCGACGAACAATTTTTAGATGAACAACTTTTAGATCAAGTTTCTGCATTACGCATTAGAAATGCAGAACTTGAAGCGTTACAGATCCGGCACAATCAGATGGAAAAAAAGCTTACACAGCAGACCCATGATCTCAAAGAACGGATAAAAGAGATAAATTGTCTTTACAACATATCAAAGATTGTTGAAAAAGCAGATATCTCATTGAATGAAATATACCAGGCTGTTATCGAGGTGATACCTTGTTCATGGCAATATCCGGAAATAACCTGCGCACAGTTAATCATAAACGGAAAACAATTCGTTACTGAAAATTATATGGAAGTTCCATGGAAACAATCCGCAGATATTATCCTGTATGGTGAGACTGTCGGTGTTTTGAGCGTATGCTACCGGGAGCAAAAGCCTGAACTCTATGAGGGACCGTTCCTTAAGGAAGAAAGATCACTGATCAATGCTATTGCAGAAAGATTAGGACGCACCAGTGAGCAAAAACAGGCAGAAAAGGCACTTTATGAAAGTGAAAAAAAGCTGAAGAAACAGAACCAATTATTAAAAGATAAAAATATTGCTCTTCGTGAGGTCATGAATCAGATGATTTCTGAAAAAAAGAACCTGGAAGAAAGAGTTTTGGATAATATTGATGAATTATTGTTGCCATTATTAAAAAAATTACAAAACAAAGGTTCTGATATTGAAGACGAATATTTTAAGGTGTTTGAAGACAATTTAAAACAACTGACATCTTCTTTTGGCAGCAGTATTTCAAGAAAAATACCCAGGCTAACACCACGGGAAAATGAAATTTGCAATATGATCAGAAGCGGACTCAGCTCCAAGGAAGTCGCTAAACTGCTGAATATTTCCTATAGAAGTGTAGAAACCTATAGAAATTATATTCGCAAAAAACTTGGGATAACTAATCAGAAAATCAATCTTTCAACCTATCTTGCAACACTTTGAATTGTTTTGATGCCCGGATAGTAATGCGTAAAACTATTAACGCAAGGTGACTGGATTGTATGATAAAATAACCATACAAAATGCAGATTGCATTGGAAAATGACAGTGAGGTAGAGGCAATGTGTGTAATGGCAAACCAGGTTCAAGACATTATTAAAATTTCCGAAGCAATGACTTATGAAAAATATATTGATGACGTTCTCAATTTGATTGTAACAGTCACCGCAACTATTACCCAAATAACAACGTGTTCTTTATGGTTGATTGACAAGCGTGAAAACCCGTTGACAATTCGTCTGAAAACATCCAGGGGTATTGATACAGATCTTTTTTACCATAAGTCTCTGGCATTGAACCAGGGGGTGGTGGGCATGGTGGCAACTTACAAAAAACCTTTGATCATTGCCGATGTACTAAAGGACAGGCAATTCAAAGAAAAAGATATGGCCCGCAGATCAGGTATTGTTTCCATGTTAGGCGTTCCGATTGTATACAAAAATGATAAATTGTTAGGCGTACTGAACTGTTTTACAACCAAACCCCATGAGTTTTCTAAAACAGAGGTAAACCTGATGAGTAATTTGGCTGATCAGGCAGCCATTTCAATTTTTAACACAGAACTTATGGTGAGAGCAGAGCTTGCAAAGGAAGAACTGAATACCCACGACCTGTTAATGCGTGCAAATAACGTGCTTATGCAACAACGTAAAATTGCTGCAGATGAAGCCTCTGACTGGATTCAACAATGCAGCGATGCATCATGCATGTCCCTTCGACATGTTGCAGAAGCAATCCTTTTAACATGCCCCTTGCCACATAATACGTCTTATTTTTCCTGATTGATTAGGAAAAAGGCAGGCATTGCAATACTTTGACAAATAAATTTAAATCAGGGCTTTTGTCAATGAGGTCTGATTGAATGTCAAACCAGAGCCATCGCCATTAATTTGTTTATTCCGTTTATATAATCTATATTCCGGCAGGGTTTAGACAGATGGTCGATATGGGCATCGTTTTGTTTCAATTCTTTTATAGACTCTAAAAATTCTATGTTTCCAGAAAGAAAGAGTATGGGAATGTTTTGATTTTTTTTGCGGATATGTCGATACACACCCAAACCGTTTATTTCTCCGGGAAGGATATAATCCAGACTTACAAAATCATAGGTATTTCTTTCGAAAAGATCAATGGCAACCTGTCCGTTTGGCGCAATGTCAACTTTATTATTGAATGGCTCTTTGCTCAGTAATTTATATTGAACATCAGATATGCCCGGTTCATCCTCAACAAGAAGGATATATTTGCTGAAATACGATTTTGAGATTAAAATTTCTTTTTTTTCTTCTGTTGTTAATTCTTTATTGATAATGGGCAGGCTGATCGTAAATTTTGTACTCAAACCCACTTCAGATTCAACCCGGATCGTTCCTTTGTGTTGCTCAATATATTTTTTTACATTGCTCATTCCATATCCGGTCCCTTTGATTATTTTTTTATAGGAACTGGTTTTATCCTGTTTGCCTTTTAGCGTAAATGATTGCTCGTAGATGTTTTTGATGTGTTCCTCAGGTATGCCGCAACCATTGTCTTCTATTTCAATGCAGATGGTATCTGCAAGGCAGTAAGTCCGAATCATAATTTCCGGGTGTCCTGAGTTGCTGAGGGCATGTATGGAATTTTGAATCATATTGATCAGGGTGTGTTCTATCATTCCAGGATCAGCAAGCAAGTCGGGAATACCTTGTTCATATTCCTTGATTAACTTAATCTGCTCAAGATCCTTTTTCAAAAGTTTTAGAACCAGATCAATTTTTTCACTGATGTTAAAAAATTCATATTTGGGTTCCTGATCTTTGGCAAAAGCAACCAGATTTTTGGTCAGGTTTTTGCCTCGGATGGTCTGATCAAATATCAATTCAAGAATTTTTGTAATTTCCGGGTCATTGCAATATAAAAGTGAAAGTTCGGTATTCCCCATGATGATACCAAGAATATTGTTGAAATCATGGGCCATTTTTCCGGCAATCTGCCCGACAATGGCTTGTTTTTCCTGGTTTGCAGCATACTGCTCAGCTTTAAGTTTCTCATTTTCCGCCTGTTTTTGAGCCGTAATATCATGAATGACTCCAAATATCTGTTTGGGGGAGCCGTCCGGTTCTCGCAAATAAATCATTTCAATACAATCAAGCCAATGCCAGGAACCGTTTTTGTGTTTCATCCTGACTTGATGAAAAATTGAATCATTATCTGCTGTTTTAAAATATCTGGGATAGGTATGATTCACATAAAATTTAAAATCATCCGGATGCATTAACTGCGGAATCAGTGTATTGCCCATTTCCTGGATTTCTTTTGATGAAAAGCCCAATATTTTCCGGATACCATTATTGCTGTAAACATTTTTTTTATCAATAATATCGTAGATGTATAAAATATCTGGGGAAAGATTAACAATGGATTCAATAAATTGTTTTTTTTCTCTGAGATTTTCTTCACTTGCCTGTAAAGACAGAACCATTTCACTTAATACCTGTCCAAGATAAGCGATTTCATCATTACCGGATGTTACATCTGCAATACTCGAAGGATTAAATGGTGTTGTAGAAGTTACCTTTGCCGCAGTCTCAGTCAGTCGACGAACAGGAAAAGTTATAGTATTTGCCAGCAATATGGAGATCATAACCGTGATTATTGTGACCAGTCCTATACTGATATATGCCAATGTTTTAATCCGGTTTAACGAAGCCAGAAACTCGCTTTCCGGAAGGTCAACAACCACTGTCCAGGTTTGCTTTTTCAAACGTGAATATCCCGCTATATGATATTTATAATCAAGTGGTGAATAGTAGCGGAATGTATCGGATTCTCGTATCGATAATACTTTGTAGGCAAGCTGGTCCATGCCCAGGCTTTCAGGAATTAAAGGTGTTTTTGTGTTGGGTATTGTGCCAAATCTAAGGGTAGAAGATATGGTGGAGACGGATTCGGGGCTGATTTTTCCAAGACTGTGATATAAAAGATCCCGGTTGGGGTGGGCAATGATCACTCCGTCTTGATCAATTAAATAAGCAAATTTCTTTTTGCCCACATGAATATCATCAATGATTTTCCAAATAGTATCAGCTTTAAGCCATGCTATATTGATGCCCAGGATTTTTCCTTGTGATGATTTGACGGGGTGGCTCAAGAAGACTCCCGGCTGCCTGGTAGACCGTCCGACAAGAATATCGGAGATGTAGGGTTGCCCTGTTATGGAAATCTGGAAATAATCGCGAAAGGAACGGTTCTTGCCCACAAGAATATCAGTCAGCGAAGCCAGAACAATCCCGTTGGCATCAAAAAGGCCGGGTGCATTGTAATCCGGATGATTGTCAACAAAATTTTGGAGGACTTGGTAAGTTTTTTCTTTTAAGGGCAGGCTGTTCTTGCCTGATTCTGACATAAATTGTACAATTGTCGGATTGCCCGCCAGGTTTGCTGCATTGCGCTGATTTTCCACGAGCAATTGATCAATGAATCGGGCGGTATGGTAAGACAGGTCTTCCAATTCACTTTTGGCAAGCCGGGTAACCTCATTGCGGCTTTGGGTCAGATTATAATAGGCGACAGTAGACATTGGAACAATGGAAAGAAGTAAAAATGCAATTATCAGTTTTCTGCCGATTGAAATACGGACGATCTGTTTTTTTTTGCCGGGCATGATGTGTTCATTTTTTTTTCCCACGCTGTTTCCTGTGTGTTATTATTCCCTGCATTATCCGCTGATACGGCAGTTTTTATATCGGCAAATGTCAACTTGATACAAGATTAAAACAAATGCTGAAAAAATCCGATTACAAAAGTTATTGAACCAATATGCCTCAGTATTTTCATAGCTTCTTCTCATAAGGAAATATGGCTCAGTCTTTTATCTGATAAATTATTTGATTTGAACCAGAGTATCACAGACTTCTCCTTTAGACGATTGATTACTAATCTGAGAAAGGATTATCAAATCAATTGATAGAGGTCAAGGTTTCTGCTTGGATGAGACGGGTTTGAATCATTTAGTCAGGATGGGGGGCGGGTTTTTCAAATTGGTCACCCAGCAGGTGACCAATTTGAAAAAAACATATTAATTTTCTGCTAATTTTCTGCTAATCAAAGGCCATGGTTGTTTTCCATTCCTTCCACACATTGCCGACCAGATCAGGTCCGGGTTTGAGGGTTATTTTACCCGGTTTCCATCCGGAAGGTGTTGCCTGCGTGCCTTTGGATTCCCGTACAAGCTGGAACGCTTGAACCTGCCGCAATGTTTCATTTATATTTCTTCCAACAGGGGGCGTTAATACTTCATATCCCTGGACAACACCGTCGGGATCAATAATAAATCTTCCTCTCATTTCCACACCAGCGTCTTGATCATAAACACCATAGACCTGTCCTACTCTCCCGCCGGCATCAGACAGCATGGGAAACGGGACTCCTCCGTCTACCATTTTGGACAGCTCGTTATCATTCCACATTTTGTGTACGAACATACTGTCAACGCTTATGGACAATACTTCCACTCCCAGTTTCTGATATTCTGCATATTTTTCAGCAACTGCTGAAATTTCAGTTGCTCAGACAAATGTAAAATCACCCGGATAAAAGCAAAGCAGAACCCATTTTCCTAAATAATCCGACAGGTTTATATTGATGAAATTTCCATTCTGATAACCGGGTGCAGTAAAATCCGGCGCTTTTTTACCAAGTTGCATCATAAGTTTGGTTCCTTTCTTTGGGGTTTGGGTTTCATTTGATTCTTCAAGGGTGATTTCTTCTACAGGTCCGCCTGATGGTCTTGCACATCCGGCCTTTACCTCTTCTGCCATAGAGCCTCCTTTGTTTGGTTGTTAAATTATTGATAACCGTCCGGTTTTTTCAAAAACGATCAATACAAGTTTTATGCCACAGGTCAAAAATTTAGAATTTTACCCGTGTACTTGGGTTTGATCGTTCCATGAAAGCATTGCGATACAGTTTTGTATTAATGCTTTATGTCTCATCAAAATACAAGTGTTTTATGAATCAAGAAAATTTGAGTTTTTAAGACAGTAAAATATTTTGTGGTGGGAAGGAATTAAATTATGAATTTTTTTCAACCGATACCGCTTTTTTTTTGTTGCAACAAAATTATTTATTGTTGATCAGCATGTCATGCTTTTGTGAAATAAATTATTATTTTTTATGTAAATATTATCCCATACTATCACATCAGTCATGCAATGACAGATTAAACTTTCTCATAATATCAACCAAGCTTTAAAAAAACATATAAGTTATAAGTATTTGATATTATAGCCTATCTTTCATTTAGGCGCTATTGATAATATGGCAAAGAAATAATCAATTGGTTTGTCGGCACTTATATTGCTTTTAAAGTACACAGAAACTAAAAAATATTTTATTTAGATCATTTTAAGTAATTTGTTAACTCATGTTTCGCTTTTTGAAATTTGAAATTAATTGTTCGTTATCACTTCTAATCTGCTGAAAGACTTAAGTCAAAAAAATCCTTTTTATGTGCTGGCATGGCTTCTTCAAAAGTTCTGCTTATCAGCTGTTTTCTAAATTTAATGTTGAAACAAGCGAGGTGTGAATTAAAGCGATACTTTTCGCTATTTCGCCACTCTTTAATCTGGTGATATCAGCGTGGCTTAACACTTATCGTATAGATTTATAATGAAATCAGCCATACTATATTTTATTTGTTTGCACCTAATTAGTAGCGTTTTTTTCGCTGCTACAGCAACGAAATCTTATGCTGATTCTTATTTACATCCATCCACAAACGTTCAAATTATTTGGAATATTGAAGCAGATATGTTTCCAAAAAATTGGCGATCTAAAAAAATCAATGCAAAAGCGATGAAGATTTCTGAAGATGAAATAGTTAGATCCTTGGAAATAATTAAGCTTGCCATTCAAAAGTATCCTGCCTATCTTGTCAGGGAGAACTTAACGAAAGTTTATATAGTTCATAAATTATCTTACTTTGGTGTTTCAACAAGCGGAACAAACTCGCATAATAGGATTTATATTGCGAATAGCGGACTGTCCAAAGGATATACCAATGATTTTGTAGAAAAACTGTTTCATGCAGAATTTTCAAGCATCCTGTTACGCAATCATAAAAGTTTTTTCACAGATTCTTCCTGGAAACGCATAAACCCGGTTAATTTCAGATATGGAAAGTCGGGAGTGGATTTTGTAAAAAAAGGCAAAGCAAGTGAACGTTTTAAAAATGAATTTTTGAATGCTGGTTTCCTGAATCAGTATGCTACATCAACATTGGAAAATGATTTTAATTCCGTTGTCAAAAGACTTTTTATGAATGAAAAAAAACTTTGGGAAATAGCCCGGTACAACAAAGCTATAGGACAAAAAATATTGTTAACGTTAGAATTTTATCACAAACTGAATCCCATCTTTACAAGGAAATATTTCCAATTATTACCTCAAATGTCTTTCAAACGGCATTTTTATGGTGACAGCCTTGATTTTAAAAAAAAATCGGCCATTACTATTTCAAACTATTAGACATTCCCCGTAATATTTTAATTCGTACAATTCTAATCAAAAAGGATATTTGTCATAACAACACAACCTGATGCGAATGTTGACTAAAGCCTCTCACTACATTAAAAGTGAGAATAAACAATTATTTTCGATTGTCAAAGAGCGAAACGTGAGATGTAATGGAACTAAATATGAATAAACTTACTCTACTAATTGATTCTGGTGATTATCCAGTTTGTCGGATAAAGCAGAAGACATTCAGTCGGTTTGTGACGTTCCTGATCCAGGAGGCGGGAAAATCATGTTCGGCCCTGATTTTGATATGGGCGGCAGTCATGATTTTTACAGGATGTCAGACGCCCGGCGCATATAGAGTTGATATGGATGAAAAAGCCCTGGATATAATTGCTGAAAAGCAGGAACAGGTCTTGGGCATGAAAAAAAAATTCAGTATTGACCGGCCCGGCGACATGCTTCGCAGGCAATTGTTTGAGCATGCATCCCTTCCTGTCACAGGCCCTGTATCTTTGGGCACGGATCAATTGTCGCCTGTGGATCACTGGCCGGAACCCGGTTTTCCAAAATTTCCAAAAGCCGGGAATCAGAGGTTGCCTGTTTTAACCGGACAATTGGAAATAAAACTGTTGCAGGCTCTGGAAATCGGCGCACAAAACAATTCTGATTTCCAGACAAAAAAAGAGGCTGTTTTTCAGGCTGCTCTGGCGTTGTACCTTGAACAGGACAGCTTTAGAAATACTCTTTTGGGACAGATCCAAAGTCTTGCAAGTTATGATGCCTCAAAAGAACCATCCCAAAGGGGAACTTTGACCAGCAGTGAGGCCGAAGGCTCCCGGCAGTTTAAAAACGGAATGACACTGACCACTGCCCTGGCAATTGATCTGGCCACACTTCTTACTTCAGGTGGAAGCTCATCCATTGGAATTGCCGGTGATGCAAGCTTGTCCATTCCTTTTTTAAGAGGCTCAGCAAAATACATTGTCACAGAACCGCTGCAACAAGCAGAGCGCAATGTGGTCTATGCCATCATGGATTTTGAACGCTTCAAAAAAGAGTTTGCCGTATCGGTCGGCAGCAGATACCTGACCATTCTCAAACAATTGGATGCTATAAAAAACACTGAGGAAGATTATAGGAGCAGAATCGTTTCAACCCGTCGCAGCAGCCGTCTGGCTGATGCAGGACGTCTCAAGGAGATAGAGGTGGATCAATCGGTTCAGAACGAACTTGTTGCCAGACAACGATGGATATCAGCCCGGGAAGAATATAAACAACAGATGGATGCTTTTAAAATTCTCATAGGACTTCCGCCAGACGCTGATATAAGTCTGGATAAGGATGAGTTGAAACACCTTGCAGACATTCTGGCCGGCAAGCTTTCAAGCAAAACTGCTCAAGAAAAAGGGGAGGTTGCACAGGACCAAAACAACCTGCCTGCCGACGCACCGGTCCGGCTGACAGAACCCGATAAGGGCAATGCCGGTCTCCTGGAGCTGGATACCCGTACGGCAACTGAACTTGCCCTTGCAAACAGGCTTGATCTGCAAACAGCACTGGGCAGGGTGTTTGACGCACAGAGAACTGTTGTTGCAGCAGCCGATGACCTGGGTGCAGAACTGACATTACTTGGGTCGGCATCCATAGGAGAGCGACGGGCCATCACCACTGCGGATCTTGATAATGCCAGGCTTCGTACGGACAAAGGGATCTTTTCCGCTCTGCTGACCCTGGATCTGCCTTTTGAACGCACTGCCGAGGCTGTTATCTATCGAAATAGTTTTATTGAACTGGAACAGGCAGTACGGGATGTTCAAGACCTTGAAGACAACGTGAAACTATCTGTCAGGAGTCGGCTCCGGGATCTTCTTGAAGCCAGAGAAACGCTTCATATCCAGGCAAAGGCCGTATTGGTAGCCTTAAAGCGTGTTAAAAGCATCAATATGTTTATGGATGCAGGAAGAGCTGAAACCCGTGATCTTTTGGAAGCCCAGGATGCTCTGTTGTCAGCCCAGCTCAGTCTGACATCCGCCCGTGTGAATTACCGCATAGCAGAGCTGGAAATCCAGCGTGACATGGGGGTGCTTAAAGTTACGGATACTGGTATGTGGCAGGAATATTCTTTGGAGAAAGACAATAATGCTGAAAAATAAAATTGTTATTATAACTGCTGTAGCTGTAACTATCGCCCTGGTTATTGTTCTGGTTCTGACAGCCGTCGGTTTTAAAAGTTCAAACACCGACGCACAAAAGGCCCCGACATTTGTGGTCAAACGAGGGCCGCTTACGGTCAATGTCGTTGAATCAGGAACCATAAAGGCCAGAGAGCAAATCATCATCAAGAACGAAGTGGAGGGAAAAACTTCGATTATATATCTGATCCCCGAAGGCACACGGGTTAAAAAAGGTGACTTGCTGGTTGAACTGGACGCAAGCGCCCTTATTGATTCAAGGCTTGACCAGGAGATAAAGGTGCAGAATGCCGAGGCATCTTATGTCAATGCCAAGGAAAGCCTTGCAGTTGCTGAAAATCAGGCAAAAAGTGATATGGACCTTGCTCAATTGACCCTGGAATTTGCCCGTCAGGACTTGAAGAAATACACCAAAGGAGAATATCCCAATGAACTGAAAAAAACTCAAGCAGACATCACTCTTGCCGAAGAAGAACTCACCCGTGTCAGGGATACCCTGAAATGGTCCCAGACCCTGTATAAAGAAAAATATATCTCCCAGACAGAACTTCAGGCTGATCAGCTGTCGGAAAAGAAAAAAGCCCTGGATCTGGATTTGGCCAAAAACAATTATGCTCTTCTTGTCAATTATACACATCAAAGAAACCTGGCCCAGCGCAAAAGCGATGTCAGCCAGGCCCAAATGGCATTGGAACGAACTCAGCGCAAAGCCCGTGCGGATGTGATACAGGCTAAGGCGGAACTCAAGGCGCGACAGGCAGAATATCAGCGCCAGAAGGATAAACTGGAAAAATTTCAGGAGCAGATTGGCAAGACAAAAATTTACGCGCCTGCCGACGGACTTGTTATTTATGCCACCAGCGCCCAGGGCGGTTTGTTCCGTCACAATTCAGAGCCATTGCAGGAGGGTCAGGATATCCGAGAACGCCAGGAGCTTATCTACCTGCCCACGGGCAATTCAAGCAATGCTGAGATTGCCATTCATGAATCCAATCTAAAAAAGGTAACCGTGGGTCTGCCCGTGTTTGTGACTGTGGACGCGTTGCCGGGCAGAAAATTTACAGGCAGAATAACTCATATTGCACCGCTTCCTGATGCCCAGAGCCTATGGATGAACCCTGACCTAAAGGTTTATACAACACAGATTTTTCTTGATCAGAAGGACAATGCCGTCCGTACCGGGATGAGTTGCCAGGCCGAGATAGTCATTGAAAAGCATGCCGACACCCTGTACGTCCCTGTTCAGGCGGTGCTGAGGATTGAAGGCGTTCCTAAAGTCTATGTGATGAACAAAACTCAATTTGAACCCAGGACAGTGGAGACAGGTCTTGACAATAATCGTATGATTCGTGTGATCAAAGGCATTGAACCCGGTGACCGTGTGCTTCTCACGCCGCCTTTAAAGGCGGCCGGGGTCGATTATCTGAGCAAGACAAAACAACCGGACGTATCTGCAGCAATACCTGCAAAAACAACTTCCAAAAAAAGGAATCGGCCCGTGAAACAACAGGACGGACAATAAAATCATGGCATCTTCACCATCAGGCAGCGGACCGGACATTATTGCCAGGCTTGAAAATGCCCGGAAGATTTACACTATGGGCAGTCAGAAAGTAGCAGCGTTAGGAGGGATAGATATCTGCTTTTCCAAGGGAAGTTTCTGGGCTATCATGGGTTTCAGCGGGTCAGGAAAAAGCACAATGATGAATATTATCGGTTGCCTGGACAGGCTGACCAGCGGCCGGTATATTTTTCAGGGAAAAGATATCAGCGGCTTGAATGATGATGCCTTAAGCGATATCCGGCTTCGGCATATCGGGTTTATTTTTCAGAGTTTCAATCTTATTTCTCAATTATCCGTGCAGCGGAACATTGAACTGCCGCTTTACTACCTTGGCTGGGATACCAATAGGAGTGCAGATCATGCAAGGGAGCTTGCCGCCATGGTCGGACTTGAGGACCGGCTTGATCACCGCCCGGCAGAGCTTTCCGGAGGGCAGATGCAAAGAGTGGCCATTGCACGGGCTTTGGCAACAAATCCAGATCTGATTCTGGCGGATGAGCCTACCGGTAATCTGGACAGCAAAACCAGCCGACAGATTATGGAACTTCTGGATAAATTTCATGTGGCAGGCAAAACTATCATCATGGTAACTCATGAATCTCATATTGCAGACTATGCCCGGCATCGGCTTTATATGAAAGACGGGATGATCGAACGAATCGAAGGGGATTGACATCAGACAGATAAAATTTTTCAGGGAACTTTCGTCCGGCATCCAGACACTGCTGCTTCACAAACTGCGGTCATTTCTGACCATGCTGGGCGTGGTGTTCGGTGTCGGCAGTGTTATGGCCATGCTGGCTGTTGGGGAGGGCGCAAGCAAGGATGCGCTGGAACAGATCCGCAAACTGGGCAGTAACAATATTATTATTTCATCTGTTAAATCCGTTGAAGAAGAGGGCAACAGCACAACAAGTTCGTTTATCAGCATCTACGGGCTGACCTATCAGGATCATGCCAGGATACAGGAAAGCTTTTCATCGGTTCAAAAGAATGTGCCGGTGAAACTTGTGAGAAAACAATCGCGTCTCGGGCAGCGTTCTCTTGAACTTCGGGTTGTGGGGACCACCCAAAAATGGTTTGAAGTGATTCCCAGGGACCTTCTCGGCGGCAGGACTCTCAGCCTGGAAGACCAGGAGAAAAAGGCTCCTGTCGTTGTTTTAACGGAGTTTGGCGCCAGAAAACTTCTGGCCGGCATGAACACCATTGGTCAGATGATCCGAATCAGCGGGGACAGCTTCGAGGTTGTCGGCATTATTCGAAACGAAACCGGGCAGACAGGAACCATGCAAATTCCTGACAAGGAAATTGATGCTTACATTCCCATAACAACGGCCCGGAGTTATTTCGGGGATGTTACAATGAAGAGATCTTCGGGATCTCGTCTGCGTGAAAAGGTTGAACTCCATCAGATTATCGTCCAGGTGGATACCCTGTCCAGCGTGGAACCCACGGCTGAAGCCATCGAACGGATGCTGACACTGTTTCACAAAAAAACTGACTATCAGCTCAGTGTTCCCCTTGCCCTGCTCAAACAGGCGGAAGCCACAAAACGTACTTTTAACATTGTTTTGGGGTCCATTGCCGGAATAAGTCTCCTGGTGGGCGGCATAGGGATCATGAATATCATGCTGGCTTCCGTGACCGAGCGGATAAGGGAAATCGGCATCCGCAGAGCCATTGGTGCCCGACGCAGGCAGATTATCATTCAATTTCTTATCGAAGCTGTTGTGCTTTCTACAATCGGCGGCATAATCGGGCTTATGCTGGGCATGGTCATTCCCTGGTTTATCACCTGGTTTGCAAAAATGCCTACAGTCATAACACCGGCCAGTATATTTTTGCCGCTGATCGTGAGCATCGGGATCGGCATCATTTTTGGCCTCTATCCTGCTGCCCGCGCAGCCGGGGTTGATCCCATTGTTGCTTTGCGACATGAGTAATCTTGTGACCTGAGTAGTGTTCTGAGCTGGCAGCCAATCTTTTGCCAGTAATTGATTTTTATTGACCTGTAAGCAAATAAAATGCATTCTATGAATTATGAAAAACATTACATTTGAAAATCCGATGCTTACCAGAGAGCTCTTCGGTCATCACAACTATAATCTGGATAAAATTTGCAAAGCGTTTAATGTTGAGATCAATACAAGGGGCAGTTCTTTGTTGGTTAGTGGCACAGCCCACAATACTGATCTTGCTGAAAAAATACTCCAGCAACTTTATCAGCTTCTGGAAAATAAATTTTATTTTGATGAAGCTGATTTTGATGCCGCCATAAAAATTATAAAACACAACAATAATTCCCATATCAAAGATATTTTTTCTACAACAATTTTTAAAACAGTTAACAACAAACCCATCACCCCACGCAATACTGCCCAAAAAGAATATGCCGAGGCAAGCCTTAAAAATGATATTATTTTTGCCATAGGTCCCGCCGGAACCGGCAAAACATATCTTGCAATGGCAATGGCAATGGCTGCATTTTCAAGAGGGGAAATCAAAAAAATCATATTAGCAAGGCCTGCGGTCGAAGCAGGAGAGACTCTGGGATTTTTACCCGGCGACCTTGCCCAGAAAATAAATCCCTATCTGCGCCCTTTGTATGATGCTCTTTATGATATGATGGACTATGAAAAAGTACAAACACTTATAGAGCAGGACACCATTGAAATTGCCCCCCTTGCTTTTATGCGGGGAAGAACCCTGAGCAATTCTTTTATTATTCTTGATGAAGCCCAGAATACAACATCACAACAAATGAAAATGTTTTTGACACGAATTGGCTATGGATCAAAAGTCATTGTTACAGGAGATATCACACAGGTTGATCTTCCCGCCGGTAAAAAATCCGGTCTTATAGAAGCTAAGGGTCTGTTAAAGAAAATAAATAGAATCGAGTTCATTTATTTTTCAAAAAATGATGTTGTCCGACATAAACTTGTATCAAGCATTATTGAAGCCTATGAAAAGCAACAAAAACGACAATAATATATAAAAACTCAAAGCATACCTTTTGACAAGTCCCCTTTTTCCTATGGACTTTGCTTGTTCTTATTCATCAGACATAAACCTTGACTGACTTTTTCCGTTGAAGTACATATTAGCTTTACAGACTGTGAGTTCCGTTATTATTTAATTTGCCCACAGGCAACCCAACAGGTGTTTTTTTGATGACAGATTTTAATAATGATATAACTTTTGCAAATTATAGGATGGATATCCGTTACGATGGGCAGAATTACTACGGATGGCAACGGCATAAAGACAAGCCTACGATCCAGGGCGCATTGGAACATGCTGTGACAAAATGCTTGGGATTGCGCCATAATGTTGAAGGATCAGGACGAACCGATCGCGGAACCCATGCAACAGGACAAGTCGCATCTATTCGTCTCCCCAAAGATATCAATGAAAAAGAGGCTTTGTTTAAACTTAACAGTGTCCTTGAGAAAAACATCGAAATCACCAGTTTAAAGAAGATGTCTGATAGCTTCCATGCAAGAGAATCCGCAATTGGGAAATGTTACATCTATAAAATCTGGAACCACCCCAGGCTGCCATCTGAAATGAATGGAAAAGTTTGGTATGTTCCTGAAAAATTGAATGTTAAAGCTATGGATAAAGCCTGTTCATATTTTACAGGGACTAAAGACTTTGCTTCCTTTGCCAAAGTTCCAAATTATAAAAGGGCAACATCAGTAAGAACTGTTCATTCTCTTACGCTTACAGAAAAAGACTCTTTACTGTGCTTTTCAATTATTGCTGACGGTTTTCTTTATAAAATGGTACGCAATATAGTTCGCGCACTTGTTAAGGTTGGAGAGGGAAGGTCAAAAGTCGATGATATTCCCCGTATAATAGAGGCAAAGAGTCGTAAAGCTGCACCCGGTACAGCTCCCGCTTCAGGCCTTTATCTTGATACTGTGTTTTATGATAAAAAGAGCATGGATGATGCTATCAAAACAGATCAGACAGAGGCTATATAATGGGAAAATTTGAACACCAGCGCCATAAATTTCGAACAGGTTTAATCCAGCCCCGTGAGCTGATTATTGCATGTGTACCCATGCGGAGCAACGTGAATATTTCTCAGATCGCCCGCACCGCAAGTGCATGTGCTGTAGAGAAAATGATTATTTGCGGGAACGCATCATTAATTAGTAAAATTGCCAGAGACGCCACCTCAGAGCTAACAGTTTCAACTCACAGATCCTTAGGCCCAGTACTAAAAAAACTTAAAGCAGATGGTTACTCTATTGTGGGGATAGAACAAACATCCAACTCACAGAACATCCATCACTTCTCTTTTAAGCGTCGATCAGTTTTAGTTGTGGGTAATGAGCGCCTTGGGATTAAGGATGATATCCTTGAGCTACTGGATGAAGTTATCGAAATTCCCGTATGGGGGATGCCCCATAGCTACAACGCCGCTTCTGCTGCCAACATGGCTTTGTATGAATACTGCCGCCAGTTTCCAGAAGGATAAATTTTTGCATTACCTTACGTCATACCTAAAAAAATTAAAGAAGAATGGTTATCAATCTTGAGTTTAGGATACAAAGTGCCA
The DNA here is from genome assembly GCF_000307105.1 of Desulfobacula toluolica Tol2. Lineage (NCBI taxonomy): Bacteria > Pseudomonadati > Thermodesulfobacteriota > Desulfobacteria > Desulfobacterales > Desulfobacteraceae > Desulfobacula > Desulfobacula toluolica. The sequence goes on along the minus strand of NC_018645.1, from coordinate 4,726,615 downwards.
AAGGGTCCAATTAATACCCTGGTAATTAAAAACATTGATAAGTTCACTTTGCGTTATTGTTTTTTTTATATGAAAGAACTGTACAATGCCCTTAGATTCTTTCATATATAGCAAACCACAGAACTAAAAGCGTTTTATCACATAGTATCCCGTTCCAAAAGTCCTGGTATCTCCAAATCAAATCTTGACACAATATCTTGTGGTTAGGGAAAATTAGTCTCGATCTAAAACAACAGCTGGTTTTGCTTTTAAAGATTCCCCTATACTGAATTTTAGTGCTGGAAAATGCCGTTATGGTATTCACATAGAATATCAGTTTCCAAATCCAGAAGTTTTTGTATGGACAACCGATATTCCTGCAGAATAAACCCGGCAGGCCTTTGTGAGATTTAAGGCAGTTGTTTAACCGTCCCGTTTCCCAGCTCCCGGAGAATATTATCTGTCAGGGCTCCGAATGTTGGATTAGCCCGGCTCCTGGGGCGTTTCATGTCCACCCGGATGATTTTACGGATATGGCCAGGGCGGCTGGACATGACCAGAATTTCATCGGCCAGAAACACGGCTTCATCCACGCTGTGAGTGACCAGTATGATGGTTTTACGGGTCAGTTCCCATACTCTTAAAAGTTCTTGCTGGAGCAGGATGCGGGTGTGGGCGTCCAGGGCACCAAAAGGTTCATCCATTAGCAGTACATCAGGCTCATTGGCCAAAGCCCTTGCAATGGCAACTCTCTGCCGCATTCCTCCGGAAAGCTCGTGGGGGTATGCGTTCTTAAACTCCTCCATATTGACCATGCAAAGGTAGTCCATGGCATCATGGTGCCGTTTTTTTTTGTTAATTCCTGCGAATTCAGGCCCTGCAGCCACGTTGTCCAGAACCGTCATCCAGGGGAAAAGGGAATATTCCTGAAATACAAGCCCTATTTCACCACATGGTTTCGTCACCGGGGAGCAGCAATAGTGAACCGTTCCTGCAGAGGCTTTTTCAAGACCGGCTGCGATGCGCAGGACGGTTGATTTTCCGCATCCTGAAGGGCCCACAATACAGGTAAAGGAATTTTTAAAGATCCTCAGGCTGATATTGTCCACGGCAAGGAACTGGTCTCCTTTTTGGGTGGTAAACGTCTTGGAAAGGCCTTTGATGCCGATGATTTCCCGGTTTTTTTCATTCATGAATCCGCCTGCCTGCGCCATGAAAATTTTTTAAGCTCAATGCGGCGGAAAATCATATCCATGAGTGCGCCCACAACTCCGATTGAGATCATTCCTGCGATGACAATATCAGTTGAGGCAAGGGTAAATGCGTGGGTGATCATATAGCCGATGCCGGAAAGTGAACCCGGCAGCATTTCTGCAGAAACAAGGCACATCCATGCAATACCAAGGCCTATGCGCATCCCGGTTATAATGGATGGCATGGCCGCGGGAATCAGGATTTTAATGAAAATCTGGTTTTCACTGGCTCCCAGAACCCTTGCCGAATCAATGAGGGTGGCTCCGACATTTCTTACACCGTGGATGGTGGAGGTGAGAATGGGGTAGAATGCACCGATGAAAATGATGAACAGCATGGAGAATTTGATGTTGTTCAGGTAGATAAACGCTTTTCCGGTTTCAACCCCGGTAAGGGTTGCAAGGCTGGAGACGCCGAACCAGGCCATGACCAAAGGAACCCATGCCAGGGGGGGGATGGGCCTGAACAGGTTTAAAAAACCGTTGAAAAACCGGAATACAAGTCCGTAGTATCCCATGACCACCCCCAGGGGGATGGCTACCACTGCGGCGATTGCATACCCCATTACAACACGCACCAGACTCACCAGCACGTTGCCTGCAAGTGATCCCATTCCGATCAGATCCTGTGCGGGGTGGAACAGGAGTCTGCCCACCTCCCGTATGCCTGGCAGGATCACCTGGTTGTTGATCCTGGGTGCAAGTATAAGCCATAAAAAAACCAAAAGTATGGGTGCAAGAACCGGAATCATCAGAGCCAGTGTTTGCCGCTTTATTTTGACTCTAAAAAAAGCGCTGCCAAAGCTGCCAAAGAAAATCCGGGCATTGGATGAAGTTGACATGGGTTTATCTGGCCAGGCTCTTTTTTACAAATGAAAAATCATAAAGAATAGCTGAGGCTTCAGCAATTTCTGCGCCCTTCATTTTTCCCTTGAATTTGTTCATGCTGTTGAGCATATCCAGGAACACCCCTTCACCCTTTATCCAGTTCTCAGTGGGATTGGTGGTATAGATGATGGCAGATTTTTCAACGGCTTTTTGTGGAACACCGAGCCAGTCAGCTGAAATTTTGGCGGCTTCAGCCTTGTTGGTATTGCTCCATTTAGAGGCCAGTGTCAGCAGGTCGGTCATGGCCTGGACAACTTCAGGATTTTCTGCAATGATCTGCTCACCGGCTCCCATAACACAGCATGGAAAGTCGGTCCACTGGCCCTCAGGGGGCAGATCCCGGGAGTCCAGGCCGATGTGGCCGACATGCTTGTATTCGGCCACTGCAGGATGGGGTGCAGGCCCCACCCAGCAGTCAACCTGGTTGCTGAGCAGGGCAGGGATAAGGTTGGAGGTAGACTTGAGGTCCACCATCAGGATGTCGGCATCGACATCATTGGGATTGCCTGTGATTTTGTATCCGGCCTTGTGCAATGCCCCTTCAAAGACCACACGAGGGGCGCTGGTTGGGGAGTGATAACCGAGTTTAAAAGGGGTTTTGGAATTTTTGATGGCTGCGGAAACAGCTTCATATCCTTTGATCTTGCTGTTTGCAGGAAAAACCATGCTCATGCCGTCCACATGCAGGGGGCACAAAATTTTCATTTTGGTTCCCCTGTCAATACCGCTCATAAAAGCGGTGCTGGATGCAAGGCCGATATCCAGGCGATTCATGGCAAAAAGAGTGGATGTCTCAGACCCGCTTTTAGAAACAATGAAGTTGAGTACGGCCAGGGGAGTTCCATCAGCAGACATGATTTTATACTTTTGCCTGGGAACCATGGGGGCCAGATAAGCCCCGGATTCTTTAAGGGCTTCCCCTTTTATGGCGGCAACCATCAGTGGTGTGTGGTGTGTGGTGAAAACATAACCCAGGTACAGGCTGGGGATTTTTTTTTCGGCTGCATGGGCGGCACCTGTTACCAGCCAAAAAATCAGCAACAGGGCTGCTATGGTTGTACAAATTTTCTTTACACTGTTGTTGTTCATTTTTTGTCTCTCCTTTATCATATTGAATAAAATTATTTGTTACTCTGATAATTCGATCAAGGCTTCAATCCGGGTACGAAGCTGTCCTTCATCGGATTCGGAATAGTCGGTTTCGATATGCAGGAAATGCAGGTGGAGGTTGTCTTCCACGAACCGTTGAAGCGTGGTGGATTCAGCGTTGTAAGTGTGACATCCCAGCCAGGTCATATCCAGGACAGCATCGATTTTGAAAAGGTCGGCCATTTCCCTGATGGATTCCGGGCGGTTGGGGTTGGGGGTCATACAGGAACAGGGGATCTTAAGGTATCTGCGGGCAATTGCCTCATGGGGATCTCCGGTTTCATCCACAGCCAAAGTCATGCCCTTGAGCCCGGAGCAGTTTTCCATGGAAACGATCCTGGCACCAAGGTCCTGGGCAATCCTGATGACCTTGTCAGATCCTTTTCCAACCGGGCATCCAGTGAGCAGGATGCGAGTTCCGTCCTGGTCCGGAAGATCCGGCTGATTAAAAAAGTCTTCCATATCACTTTTCAGGGATGTCAATTGGGCCAAGTATGTTTCAGGGTGTACACAAAAGCTTTTGCTCTCCTGTATGGCCAGCATCTCCGTTGCCGTCAGGGGGGAGCGTTTGTCAGCAGCCAGAACAGATATGTCCCAAAGTGCTTTGCGGATTTCATTCTGCTGCCGGATCTGATTATGAAGACCTTCTTTGGTGACTTTTACCCCGGAGCATTCAAACAGGAAATTCTCAAGTTCTTTGAGGCTGTCCATCCAGTATCGCAGGGGGGCGGCTCCTTTCTGAGTGTGGGGAAGATGCATCAGATGCAAAGGTTTGAGTTCCCCCATGAGTTCGTACATTTTCTTTTTGCCGTCACAGGTTGTTTCTGCAATGAGGATGTCTGAAAAACTGAAAAAGGGGCAGGTGTCGGTCACGGCATATCCATAGCTGGATTTGATCAGGGGACATAAACTGGCCGGAAGTTCTCTTTCCGCATCCTTGATGGGGGTCTGCTTTTTGCCGCACAGGCTTACAGGGACGATCCCGGCGGCCCGGATGAGTTCATCGGGCGCATAGATGCAGTAGACTCCTGCTGTTTTTCCTCCTTGATTCTGCCATGCATCAAGATCTGCAATGCTGAGTTCTGAAAAAGCAAGAAACGGTTTAAGATTCATGGGTTCATCCTAAGTCTATTAAAGTGAATTAATTAAGCTCAGAATCATATGGGGCTTGCCCAAAGATGTCAAAACGCTTATTTCAATAGAATTTCTGGAATGAATTGGGATTTTCTATGTTGGGGCCAAAATTGTCTGTTGGACAGCTGAAAAGGCTCTTGAGCCGCCCCTGGTAATAAATTGTCTGATCTGGAAGATCAAACAATCCACTGATACGGAAATATTAACCAAATGCTTTAGAAAAAGGCGACATCTTGCTTGATATCCACCGTTCGATGTCTCAGCCTTTTTCCAAAAAATTAATCCGTATCAATTTTCCTTTCTGATACATCAACTTCATGATAATCAAGATTTTTTTTCAAAATTGATCAGGTTGACATCACTTACGGATAAACCACAGATTCAGGTCCAGTTGCCCTGAATTATCTTGATTTCCACATATAAGTCACCACCATTCAGACCTTCATCAGGCAGTCGCATTATAGTACCAGTTTTTGCTATATTGGGTAATTTCAAAAGAATTGATCGACCTTCTATCTTTAAGTCTACAACTGCTTCAAAATCAATATGGTGCTGAGTTACGGATATAGAACACTTTAAGTCTGCTTTTTCATTTTCCATGGAAGTCCCTATCACTGCACTTGATGCAATTAATATAAAAAAAAATTACGCAATCAGAGTCAGGTATGGATGATTTATAGGATGAAATCTCCGGATTATTGAATACATGCCTGGGGATTTCAGCTTAATAACCCTACTGGGAAGCTTTCTGAGTCATCATCATCCAGTTTTACCACTATTGTCCGTTCGTTCAAAACCTTTTTGAATACTGCATCCGCAGTTACATGTTTTTTAAACTCATCCAGCTTATCTGGGTCTGCTGATCGGCACCACATGCTTCCTCCATCGCCATTACCCCATATCTTTTTTTGGCCGCTTACTGACAGGTGATTGTTCTCCACACCAGCTCTTTGAAGCTTATTTTCTCCAAAATATTGTTTACAAAGCGCTGGAGGCCATAAAAATAAAGTTTCCAGAAGATTAGTGGTGATTTTTATTCCTTGTTTTTTTATTTGTTTTCGAAGGAGTTCTGCTTCTTGTTTACGGTTGGTATTTTCAAGAATAACTACTTCTAAAATTTTAGACTCAAAGCCAGGTTCCCATTTTTTCAGTTTACTCAAATATTTTTCTGCATTTGAATAATTTTCTTTCATAATTTGACTTATTATACAGATCCTCAGCATAATTGGTAATTGTGATGAATCTTTTTTGATGTACTCAAGGGCAATCTTTTCAGCTTTTTCATAATTTCCTTGAATATTCAAGCAACTGCCAAGATACTTGTATTTTCCCATTAGACAACGGTGATGATCAACCATTGAGCTGAAAATATCTAATGCTTCATCATACTTTCCGGAGTGATACAAATGGACGCCCTGAAAAAAGTCTATATCCCCTTCTTTTTGGAGTAATTCATGTTCCGTTTCAATTAAACTTTTATCTTTTTGTTTGTTTGCCAGTTTCTTAATGAGCTGAATAAAATAAACAGTATTTACGTCTTTTGTTTGCACTTTTTTCAGATCTTCAATAGCTTCCTTGTATCTGCCCTGAAGGCATTTATGCACTGTCTGTTGTGTAATAAAGGTTGTTGTCTTGCCGTACTGATGCTCCACACGATTGAGAATATGCTGTTGCTGTTTGACTGAACTGGCTATGCACATTGCATTCATAAGAAAGTTTTCATCAATAGCTTTGCTGAGTACCTGTTTGAAGAGATCTGAAGCCCGTTTTGTATTGCCGGAATGAAGCTCCAGATGTCCAAGTGTGTTAAGGACATATGGATCAGTCGGCGCTGTCTGGAGCATATCCTGAACAATTTTACCTGCTTTGTCAATTTCTCCCCATGAAAGCAGAATCAGTGCATAATGTCTTCCAACAAAGGTGTTCTCTGGTTGGGCTTTCCATATTGTCTTAAGTATTTTATATGCTTCCTTTTGTCGATAGAGGCGGGAGTGAAGGTATGCGGAATTAATGGCAATATTTGCTTGCTGAATTTTATCACCTGGGCAGTATCTTGATGCTTTTTCATACCACTGCAATGCCAGTTCCAAGCAGTTGCTGTTTTCTGCTATGGTGGTTAGAGAATAAAAAATATCAACTGAGTCAATAGGGAAACTTGCCAGTTCTTCTAATATATCTGCAAATTCAATGAATTTACCATTTTCAGCACAGGTTTCAGCCAGTGCTTGGATCGACAACAGGTTTACTCCGTTTATTGCAGGCAGTTGCTCTGTCAATAGCCTTTTGGCTTCATCAACCTTATTTTGTTTCAGCAGAATATTGATCAGGTTTGTTCTATCACGCAGTTCGAATCTATTTCTTTTGAAAATGCTTTGGTAGTAGTAGTTTGCTTTGTCTATATCACCAATGTCCAGCCAGTAGCCTGCTAAGGTTCTTTCGTTGTGTTCTAAAAAAGGAAGAGGATTTCGTTTTTCGTATTCTTTGCATAAGATCCGACAAATTTGCAACAGCCCCTTGCTTTTGCAGGTTCCAGCTAGATCGAGAAGATCTGTTGTCCTAACCTTACTTGAAAGAGATTTTAGCAGGCCTGTGAATATCCTCCAATTAATTGGATCTGTCTTCCATAAATCAAAAATTTGATCAAAATAGCAATATCCCACGTCACCTATTAAAGCTTTCTCTGTCCATTTCAGTGCTTTTGGGAGATTGCCTACATCTTTTAATAAAATTTTCATAAGCAACATAAGGCTTGTCTCATCTTTTTCTTTCTTAAGATACTCTGCCATTAACAAAGCAGCTTCATGAAATTTCCCCTTCTTAAGAAGGAGTTCACATCGTTTTCTATGATAATCAGTCTGTAAAAATGAAGGCCGTTCTTCTTTTTTGGCTAAATCAAGAAGTTTTTCTGCTTCAAAAAAAAGTTTTTCTGATATTGCAATAGACAAGCTTGCGCTGATTATTGCTCCACGGACCTTTGGATCGGCAATGTTTTCCAAACGCTTATGAAGATTTCTGTATCCTTGGGTAAGGTTATCCCGGGCTTTCCAGGAGTTAAGGCTGGTTCTGATAAGCCCCCGGGCTTTTGGAAATTTCTCTTCAAGCGAAATGATCACTTGATCTGCCAGTTTCCAATTTTTGACGTTCGTATAAAAATTGATTAGTACTCTTCCAGTTTCCTCGTTTTCCGGATCAAGCTCATAGGCCTGTTGATAACATGTTTCTGCTTTTGCATAATCTGCCTGTTTAAAAAGCAGATTGCCCTTAATCTGCAGGGCCTTTACATGATCTTTCTTTGTCGGAGCAGAGTTTATGACCAGTTCCAACAGCTCTTCTTGTTCCTTCTCTGGCAACCATGTTGAATACTCCACTGTTAAAAGAATGCCACTTGCCCCTTGTTTTTGCCACTTAAGCTTTTCGGTCATTAAGATGATAAAGTCGTTGAGAAGACCTTGACGATAATGCCACTTCACTGCATCCCGGATGTAAACATTGTTCACATTGTCACACTCCATTAATCTGGCATAAACAGTTCGTATTTCATTGTGCTTGTTCTGCCGATGCAAGACTTTAATCAGATTGGTGCAGGGTTTTGACTTGGTAGGACAAGTTTTCATTGCTTTTCGATACCAGGTTTCCGCGTCCGTGTACTCTCCCGACGAATTCATTAGTGAGCCAAGATTGTTGTAGATCCGGTAAAGTTGATCTTTGGAAAGAGAAAAAGTCAAACATTTTTTGTATAATTCTTCACGCATGATAAGTTTTGATTCAGGAAGGTTATAAGCCAAGTCAAACCACCACTGGAACTGATTTTTTTTATCCAGTGTTTCGATTCGTGTTTTCATTGCCGGTATAATGATATCCAGTTTTTCTGCAAGCTTTGCGGTATATACCAGTACACTAATGAAATCTATTGGCCAGTCATAAGATGCCAATACGGGTTCTGCCAACTCATATGCCAGTTCATACATATCATAAGTAAGGCATTTTTGGATTGCTTCCAGCACAGTAGATTGATCGGTTATTTTCAGGAACATTTTTTTTGCTGCAGTTTTGTTACCAGCAGCAAGTTCGGCTTTTCCAGCAGCATAAAGCAATTCCTGTTGTTCTTTTTTGTTTGCAAGTCCAAGGGCTGTTTCATAATAACCAGCCGCTTCAGAGCAGTCACTTGATAAAAAAAGGGTGTCACCAATGGTTTTGTAGATTTCTATCTGTGTTTTTGAATCCTGTTTTCTTGTGAATGCCAGAAGACCTTTGAAAACATGTTTGTGTTTCAGTTCAATCTTTGTCCTAAAGAAATTTACATAGGCAGCAATGTCTTCTGTAGATAAAGATTGAGCCTCCAAACTTTTTTCCGCAAAGAAAACAGCCAATGTGCGTTTTTTGTTTTCCCAAAGGAATTCTGCACAGTCTAATAACAGTTTTGGGTCAGATAATTTGATACCCCATTGATCCAGTGCATTTACATCTTTGAGTTCAAGAAAAGTCCTGCCGATTTGATTCCACTGATTCTGATCCAGCTTTTTTGATGATTCTGTAAGTTTGTTTATTATTTCAGACAGCTGGGATTTTGAACCTGATTTTAAAAGAGTTTCAATTGATTGCTTTATGATTATTGCATCTGCCAATGGATGTTGAATCGCTTGATAGACTGATTTTTCAGCCTTTTTGTTGCGATTCAGTGCAAAAAGAAGGTTTGCTTCAGCAAGATGAAGACCTGGTACATGTTTTTCATGATATTTGAAATATTTTCGAACTTGGTTTAGGCGTATCCGTAAAAGGTATGGATTGGGATTGCCCATTTCAGTCAGTGATAAGAGTTTTTTGCAGAGCGTTTTGTAATTCTGTTTTTTTTCATGGTAGTCGGCATCCTTTAAATTGTTGAGTCCCTGGACAATACATTCAAAAGCTTTCTCAAAGTACTGCCCTTTTTCATACATCTTTGCAGCTTCCAGATAGCCTTTGACTTCATGCCCTTTGATCAAGGTTTTCATAGATACAATTTTTTTCAAATAATCGCCTGCCTGGGAGTAGTCTTTTTTTTTGGCCAATAACTTTGAGATGAGCCTGCATGTTTCCACTTTGTGGATTTCATCAATTTTTACAGCAGTCTTAAGGTGTTTAAGAGCCATGTCATCATTGCCGAGTTTGGCATAAAGTTTCCCTTTCAGATTTTCCAATCGATCTGATGTCATGACATATTTTTCTGACTCTTTGAATAAATCCAATGCTTTTTTCGGGCCATAAATATGATTAATAAGCTCAATTCTTTTTACCCAGTAGTTGCCATAATACCTTCCTGCCTCAGGCATATCTTCAAGAAATCCTAAGGCCTTTTTGTAGAATCCTTTGCTGGTGTAAATACTTGCACAGTTAATCCTGGCAACATCGTTAAAAGGTGCCAGTTCAAATGCCTCAACAGAAAGTTTCCATGGAAACATGAAGCTTGCAGCTTCCAGATCGTCCAATACCCGGATATGTTTATAGGTAACGCCAATTGAAGTTGTATTGAAGGTCAGATCGGCAAGCAGAACTCATCCATCAATGATAACACCTGCTCCCCGATGTTCTTTCCGCGTTTTTCCTTCGATATCCTGATAGATTCGTACCATGGCAACATCAAGTCCTGCTGATCTTGCAAGTGCTGTATATAATCTTGCCTGGGACGCGCAATCGCCAGTTCTGCTGTTTTTATAATACGAAGAGTTCTTTTTGTTGCCACATTTTACTGCGCCTGAGTGATGCTCATAAAAAACCTCTTTTGAAGTTCTTGCTGTCCATGAAACATCATCCTTATAATGATAGAAATCATCTAAGTACCGAAGCTTCAATCCCCATGGTTCTTTGCATAGAAAAAAAAGGTATTGGGCTTTCTCTCGTGGACCTTTTATTTCCGAAAGATGTTTTGTGGCCCAATCACACATTTCATCATCAACTTCAAAAGGGTATCGGAAATTACTCTTTTCGGATTCCGGCAGCTTGCCGTTGACAGCAGAAAAAACTTCCGGTTTGGTATACCGCTTAAAGTCAGAACGTAGTGGAAATCCCCAATGAGGCATGTTTTTTAGAAATGAATATAATGTGTTACGGAAGCGTTCATCACTTGAGTATGTTAATTCTTTGGCAAGTAAATCCTTTGCCGTTTTAAGTTCAGACGTTGCTCCAGCCTGATCTCCTGCATCCATCTTCCTGCAGGCCAGAATAAAATGACTTCCGGCTTTTTTTCGGTTAATGTCTTTCCGTCTATATTCGTTTGGTGGTGGGTCTGCTTTTTCTGCTTCATATAGTACGTTTAATGCATATTGATAGTCTTTCCTAAAAAATGCAGCATCCGCAATATCTGTGTAGGCATCGTTGATGATATATGCATATTTCTTGTCTTTAGGTAAGAGCGTCGGACATAATTTAATCTGTTCTCTGGCACTTTTTTCTACAAGATCTGCATTCCCTGACCTTTTAGCTGCGTCAATTACAACATCCAGACAATTTATTCTGGTTATACCAATGCACTCTTTGTGATCCAGAAGAGCCTGAAGGGAAATCAGTGCTGATGCATAATTTTCTGACTCATTCATTTCCTTTTCTATTGAACTGTATTGTTCCTTTATGGTTTCTGCCTTCAGTGAACCCAGAAGACAGAATAAAACGACAAAAGTATGAACAGCCAAGATGGGAAGCGAGATTTTTTGAATCATTTTAATGTTCCTATAGACATAGCTTTTAATCCATTGGCAACAAAAATTGAGGCTTTATAGTTTTGCATGAAAAAATTTATGTAATATTTTTTATCTTTATCTTCATCATTGAAGTCTAATTCAACAGGAAATATAGGATCAGGTGGTGTGCTTCCTCCTCCAACTTTTTGAAATTCCAGGTACGGAACCAGTTCTCCCCATGTGTCTTCGTCTTTTTTCTTTTGAAAAATTGTGATTGCATATACTTTTGATTCTATTTTGATGATATTGGCAGCAAGGCAGTTTGGTTGGTTGTGCAATACAATCATAGGGGAATCTTGTTCATTTTGCCGGGCATAATCCATCTGGAGTTGGGCATCTTCCAAGACTTCCAGTAGTTTTCCAAAAAGACCGATACTCATAAGCGTTCTAGCACTGGTTTCAATCAATACCGGTGGAAGTGGACCAGCACCTGATCCACCTGGTCCAGCCTTTGGCCATGTGGTTAATTTTGTTGGCAAGGAATGTTTGAAACTGATTTTTATCATTAATTCATCCAGCTTTATCCCTGCTGCTTCAGGAATAACTATTGATACGGTTTTGTTTACAAAAAGAAGGTTTGGATTAAAACCAAGGCGCCCAAGTGAGTATAGTGCCACAGAAACCCTTTTGCTCATTGAGCCCGCTTTTATCTGGGTGATAATGGAGGATGCCAGATTTTTTAAATATGGTAAGACTGTTTTTGCTTCATCATTTTCGCTGAATTCCTTCTCGCCAAATTCACGTAAATCCATTATGTTTGTTGCCATGATATTGAGCTGCTTAACTTTTTTCTGAATGGATTCAACAGAATTATCTTGGATGGCATTAAATGTCCTTTCTGCATCTGCCAGTTTGTCTCTAAATTGCATGGCATGAGCTGAAGTCACAAGAAATACCGTACATACAGCCACTGTGCTAATAAGTTTGATCATAGTATTCTCCTTTGGATTTCCATCTTGATTTTCCGGGTCTTTTATATGAAAGTCTTCAAAAATCCAAACAGTGACTTTCATGTTTTGTTGTGGGCAAATCTGAGCGAAAGACCAGGTCTGCCCGTGGCAGTTATTCAGGGCTGACCGGGCCCGACATCAATTACGGATAAACTGCAGATTCCGGCCCGACCAACCTGGAAAAATTGCTGTTATCTAGGTTCAAACAGATGAATGTTTTCTCCAGAAATTGCCAGATTTTTATAGTGAAACATATTATTGATACGCATGCCTTCTATCTTTGCCAAGGCCTGTTCCCGAGTCATTCGTCCGCCCTTGGTATAGTGAGCGACATACATATCAATTACACGAAGGCTGTTCTTGTAGTCGCCTCCGGTGATCATGTATCCATTCCCCGGTCTAATTTTGTCGCCGGACAGCAGGTCAACGTTTTGGCGGTCCCCTAGGAGACGCTGATAGCGCTCACGGCAAAGAGTACGGAATGAAACCGGAACACCATTTTTTCTCATATCCTTTGGTGTGGGATTAAAGAGTTCGGCATAGAGACGGGCTTTCTCAATCTTACCGTAACCGCAGTGATTGGGGTTCTTTTGCAATTTCGGCAGAAGATCTGGACCAACGTAACTGTCGATACATTTATCACAAAGCAGCCTGTGAGCAGTGATGTGTTTTCCATCCCAGTCTCCATAGATATACCCCTCGCCATGCTCCACACTGCCGTTGCATTTGTCACAGACTTTACTGCCTTGACGATTTTTCCACCATCCCATGGCCAGCAGCCGATAATAATCCTTCATGTTCTGCAAGTCCCTGGCCGTTATACCGACCTCATCCGCCCCTTGAGCTGTTTCCGATTTCAGCACATTCGGATTTGTCTCGGTTAGAACACAGAAAGTGGAGCTGCTGCACTTCGGACACATTCCTGTCCGGGCAAAAGTGTTCACCTCGTTTACCGTTGCACCGTAGCCCATACCCTGCATATGGGGAGCAAGGATCTTCATGGGAAATAATGCGGGGAGGATATAACTGCAGCTCGTGCAATGCCAGCGGGAAGGCTGAAATACATTTGAGGGTTCAAGCTGCTTCTCCCTGCAGGTGCTGATCAAACTCTGCATGACCTGCTGAAAAGTTGTCGTGGTGAACGTGGCCGCAGCCGGTTCTCCAGCCAGATATTTTTTGATGAACACATCGGATGAAGTTGTTTCCTCATAAGATTTACCATCGTACCTGAAGGTTCCGGCAAACGCTGCAGCTGAGGAACAGATAAACAGCAGCAGTATAAACCCTTGAATTACTGCCCTTTTCAGGGCACTTTGTGATCTCCGGTGGAATACAGTTTTCATTTTCATCTCCTTTTAATGCTTTATTCATAATAATATTTTCCATTACTGTCAGCCGGTTAGACAAGCTTAAGCGTGATCATTCAGTGGATGCATACTATACGGAATCAGACTGCCGATCCTTGGCACATCTTCCATCGGAGGAAGGAATGCTATTGCCACGCCTGATTGATTTTCATCAAAACAGAAGAAAAGATGCAATACGTGGCGCAGACCATTCTGCTCAGCATTGAGCAAAAGCCCTGGAATAGACTCTACATAAGAATGTCCGGTTTGGGCCTGCCATGCTTTGCCCAAAGTGTTCAAATTTATTCCCGGGCGAACATCAAGAAACATTTGCACCGGATGATCCGTCAACCCGACGACACAATTATGAGGCTTAGAATCCTGCAAAGCCAATTCAACCTTTGGAATAACATCTTTAAACAACATATCAATCGCACCAGGGCGGCGGAACTTTTTGAATATTGATTTTAGCTCATCAGAATATTCAGGATTTAACTCAATGTTTTCCAGTTCCGTACGAAAACAATTCTTGAGGCTATCAATCATTGCATTCATTGAATCCACCGGCTCTACAGGAGGAACTTCAAACTTGGTCGAAAGCTTCGGAAACATCTGCAGAACTTTTTGAAATAGCGTGCCGGACACACCATCATCAATGCCCTCATAATAAACCGCCATCTCCAATGACTTTTGCATGTCACCAATGAGATCCGCCTCCAGCAATTCATCTATTCGGGGCGGTACATTTGGTCTGAAATCATCAGCACTGATTGACTCGAAAAACTCACGATCTTCCATAAACAAAAGCGGATAACAAGCCGCAGTCTGAAGGTTACGTCCAGTATTTCTCATGCGGTTTTTCATTTGGAGGAACAGAGAACGAATATGCTTTTTTATGTAATTGTGTTGAGATTGATTAAAGGCCAGAGCCAGCCCGGCTGCTAAAGCAACCTCTCCCATCCAGTCGTTTTTAAGGGTTTCAATATACTCATCAACAACCTGATTTCGCATGTCTATGTTCGATATATCCAGCGTCATAAGATTTTGCAACGCCTCTAAACGAGCTGTGGGATCACTGCTTTCAATGAGTGTAGAGCGATTCTCCAAAAATATTGATTTCTACCCGCCATTATAATGACCTGATTGATATCCCACTGTATGAGTCGGCACAGCTTCGGAACCATTGGTAACATCCGAATTAGATTTTCCGCCAAAAAATGTGTACACCTTCTCTAAAAATGACATAACCACTCTCCTTTTTAACCAGCCGTTAAATTTTATTTTGATTCTATTCAATTTTTTTATCGAAATCGACTGAATCACGGTTTTTTATCAAACCTTTTAATATATATTTATCTATTAGTTTTTTCATTGTTAGTTTGAGTTTTAGAATCACTTTAGCAATAGCTACCCAACCTATTACAACTACAAAAACCAGCGGTAACCCATAAACCAACACACGTAACATCCAATGAACACCCAATTTCAACCATGGATACAAATAGATCCCGACCGTAACGCTCCACTTGAAAATGTCTTCCGCCTGTCCACTTCCCCATAACAGCAGTGATATGCAACCCAGGGAAACAAGTATCAAAAATATCCACCATGGCACAGGATAGTTTCCACTCCAAAAAGAAAAAGAATTCCGGTTGAACATTGTCCAGATCAATCGTCCGATTATAAGCATTGGTAATAACAAAATTACAGAAAGCGACAACAGGCAGAAAAGACTGATCAAAAAGGAGAAGGCAAATCCTAAAATAGAACCGCCAATGCCTGTGAAAACTGAGATATATTCTATACACCACAAAGCCGAAGCGAAATCTTGTGAAAACAGGCCCACAACCCACATAATAGCTGCGCCCCCCAGCATCAAAAAAGGGCTGGCAAACAACAATGATACTGCCAGACCCACCATCGAAAAGCCATCCAAAACATTTGATTGTGAAAATTCGACCTTTTTTACATATGCATACGTCATAACATTTCTCCTTTCGTTTCTGTTCAATAGATACAGATTCCTTCAGGGGGTTCTAAGCTATCATTTCTTTTTTAACTTCGGGATGGTGGATTACTATCTGTTCGGTTAAAATTAAACCATTTTCCGAATACCATGATTTGAGGGCGGGAAAGCATGAGTTATAGATATCGCCTATGGCCTGGTAAATGTATTTAGAGTCTGTCATTATTTTTCCCTGTTTGTAGATAAATACAATTCATAAAAACGAATTTTTTAATCTTATAAATCAAAATATGTGGCAATCATTCAAAACAATCCGTATTATTTCAATTCCCAAATCTAACCGGACATATTTTCAGGAGTAAGGCACTAATTGATAACTATTTCTTTTCCAATATCGGGACTCGTTATTTGCAAAGAGGAAACCATAGTAGCGATATAAGGAGGTAATTTGGACCAGAACTTCTTTTTAATATCTTCTCCAAGGCAGGTAAAAATCAATCCTAAATTATCCTTTAGCGGGATATAATAGCCTATGAATTTCTGATTGGATTCTTTAACCAACAACTCGTATACAACGACTTTTTTGTCGTTATACACAAAGCTTGAAAAATCAGTGTACTTTGAACCATAAAACGAATGATTTTCTGCATAGTTATTTAGCTCGCTTTCAAAACTGCCAACTGAGGATGTAACACTAAGAGTTATTGCCTTCAGTGGGGTAGCTTTCTTAATTAAAAGTGTTAACAGAGAATCAATGGATTTTGAATTAACAGATACTGTATTTTCTGGGATTTTAAAGGCAATACCAAAGAAACGGTTATAATAATTTTTTGTATTAAGAATCGAATACGGCCTTGTTTTATCTATCGTAACCATTTTGTTTTTATAAAATAGCTGTTCGATTTTAATTTGCTCAAGCTTCCTATAAGTATCGAATTCTTCAGATACGTAGTCCCTTATATATATACCTGAGGATAGTTCCCCGGTACTTGGGTCAATTTCAATCCACTTTCCCAGGTAAACTTCTGACCATTCGTGCCCCCCAAAGCCTGTTATTCCTCCCTTCCATCCAGAGACTAATCTCGATGGAATTCCTATTGATCTGGCCAACGCTACGAACAGCTTTGCATTTTCACTGCAATCGCCGCGCCTTGTTTTCAATGTTTCAAGTGCATTGCCATCAAGAACATCATATGTACTTTTAATATTTTTATGAACCCATTGGGCAAGCAGCTTTGACTGATAATAAGGATTCTTTTCATGCCCAATAATTTCATCTGCAGTTTTTCGGATTTCACTTTCATTAGACTGAATGGTATTTTCAGGTTTAAGGAATCGATGCATTTCTTTTGTATAATCAATCAAATTGATTTGATTGATCTCCTCAAAAGAAGGCTCTTTTTCTGCATGAACAGAAACCACTATTTCATGGGGTTTACCAGGTACTTTTTCTATACTTTGTCTTTTATTTTGTTCAATTATAATTTGTTTGCCTGTTTTGTTTTTAAAAATTAATCTGGCCTTTAATCCCTGGAGATCATCTTCAGGGGGAAGCCAGCAGTCTGTAGTAACCTCTATGGATACTAATTCCTTAAGTTCTTTACTTCTTTCGAGAAGAGCTGTCTCAATCTGGCAAATATTCATATCCATTTGAGGGGAAGAGACTCTTATCATTCTATCTGAATTGGCATCATAGATCATCTCAATGCCTGAGTTGTCGAGCATGCTTATTTTAAAAGTATTATCTTTTCTTTTCACAGCTTGTGCCCGTTTTTTTTCAATAGTCAAAGAGTCAGTATCAAACTCAGACCATTTAAGTATTGTTTCGCCCTCAAGTCCATCCAATATTCCTTCATTCAAATTATATGGGAGTTTTAACTCTTTGAAATTTTTATTAATCCTTTTCCCTCTATCCAGGCCCTCAACAATAACCCCTTTACCGTTTATTGCGATTAAAAATTGTGATTTTGTTCCATCTAAATTATCATTTAACACAGCTTCTAAAATCGTTCGTCCGGTTTCCTTGTCCGCGATAGAATAACTTTTGTTTATACATACAATTGTCGCATCTAAACGGCCCAATTTGATAAAAGCATTCGAATCTAAAAAAGTGTACTCCTTATTTTTCCATGAGAAATTCCATTCTTTAAATATATAATTGGTTATTAACCCAGGTAATTTTGATGAACATAGGCTATACTCGTTATAATCATTTTTCATTTTGAAAGCCTCTTTGAAAAGAATCATATTATCATAACCCAATTTCCAGCCTGAAAAATGTGTTTCAAAAGGCGTAGCACCAGTTTTTGCATATGAATGATGATAGCCGCAAAACACAGCCAGCATGATTAATATAGTTATTTTAAAATTCAGTTCTTTTTTCATAGCATTTCCTTCTTGATTTCAGATTCAACATTTCTTATCAATCAAAAAAATCTGAATAGGTTCTTACATGGTTTTATTATGGACTTTATGTCACAGGTTACCGTGGCATGGCCGTTTGCATGATTCATCTCAAACTATTTTGAGAAAAGATATCCATCTTTAAAATAAACAGCCTTCCTATCAAGCTGCAGCAATGGCATTGCTGATTTCATAGACTTCCCCTGCTCCGGATAATTTCCACGATCAATATGCCACGCCTCCTGGTATGTGAATCCGGGCGTCATCAACTCAGCGACTTCTCCCTTGGGAAGCGTTGCATACGCTCCGACGGAAGAATAAAGCCCGGGCAGCTCATCTCCTTTTGAAGAGATCCGTTTTTTAAGAATAAAAAATTCATGAGTGTCCAAAATCCGGTTCTTTCCATTATGCTGCACCATAAATTCTTCAATGGATGCTTGCCACAACTTGTCCGTTTCTATTTGCCGAGCCTCTTCCATAGCTGGGATCTGCTGCGCCACATCTTTGAGTTTCAATATCTGCCCACCGACAAAAACAGCTTTCACAAATGATCCAAACGGGTTGGCCGATAACCGCTGAGAATCAACACCAACCAGCACAACGACCAATACAGCAACAACCATACCACGAACTATTTCTCTTTTAATCATCTCTTTGAATATCTTCATTCCAATCTCCTTTTCCTTTTTGATCTTGATGCGCCAACCTTAACTTCAGGGCTTGCTAAGCTTGGACCTCTTTTTTTTATTAGGGGGACCTCTTATTCCTTACAGCATGCTTAAGGGTGTCTAATCACAGCAATTTGTTATGATTTTATTCTGGAGTTGGAAGCTAATTGTGCGCACTGCAGAAATAAAACGAAAACAACAGGCAGAATTATTTTGATTTCATAAAATAATATTCTAAAAAATGATGCGTCTCCCGAATACCAGGAGGTTAATGTTGGAAAAAAATGTTCCGCACATACAATCATCCAGGTGATGAAAAGAATGAAAAAATGCGTATGAAAGGAGATATTAATCCAGGGTACCGGGATTTGCCCTAAGCGAGTCCAACGAAGAATGTTAGAGTACAATGCCATGAAACATACAGCTGAAAAAATAATGCCCATACCGATGCTTAATCGGGCACACAAGATGGAGCCCAAAAAACTTAAAGCCGTTATCAGACCCAACATTGTAAATTTTCCCATGGCTGGATATACTTCAGTAGCAAAGCTACCCCAATTGCCGGTTTCCCATTTTTTAATCAGCGTTTGCAGATGGAAGATAGAGGTTAATCCTATTAATACTGTAGCCGCTACTATAGCTTCTGCCGGAGCTGTATTTGTATGTTCCAGGAGCAAAAGTCGTACTCCATAGCCCAATGCAACAAGTGTAATTTGGATGGCAAGAACTGCAGTACCAATATGATAGATACTGTTGATGATATTGACATCAGGTGGAAAAAGGGATATGTCAGATCTCTGTTTGCCGGTAGTCTTGATTTTTTCAGAAGACTGCAGCTGTTCACGTTGTTGTCCTTTTTTGACCTGTGGGAAAAGGGAACGGCCGCTGTACCGAACATGATCCTGTGCGAGATATATTTTGGTAATAGGAATGCGGAAAGAAAATCGTCCTCCTGGCAAAGTATCGAAAAATATGGATAGCTGTTCTTCTATGGGACCGGCTTTAAACAATACCTCCTTAATAATTTGAGGTAACAAACTATCAACCTGTTGTACTGAAATATCGTATTCTTTAGCCATTGCCTTTGTGATCATCGGGTCTGAAGGATAAACCATTTTTTCTGCCCACCTTTGAATGTCTTCCCTTGTAAAACGATATTTTTGTTCGGTAATGGAATGCCAGGCGATGGAAGCCATGGCCCTGGCTTGCAGGTCGCGGCGTTCAGAATTGTCGTAAGAGAGTTCAAAATATCTGCACATCAATTCAATAGCCCCCGGATATGAGCGGGTATTGCTTGGGACTCCGGGGAAGTTAGGTGCGGGCGGCATCGGGTGGTACCGCGCGAAATTTGCAGCTAAGGCATCTATAAAGAGGGGGGTCAAGATGCACTGTGCTTGACCACCATATTCATGGAACCATTCTCGATTTATTTTGCCAATATCGTCTAAATCTGAAGGGTCTTTTTGTTTCAACTCTTGAAAATAATTTTCTTCAGCTGAGGATGTAAAAGTAATGGGGTATTTTATTTCCTTATAGCATTCAAAGAACCACCTATAGGCATCTTTGCATTGGTCAGGGGAAAGGTGTCGCTGCTGAAACCACTGGTTGATTCGATTGGGTTCTTTGTCCAGTGGAAGAATTTCTATGGCCTTCCATTCAGATATTTTTAAACGTACGGGAAAGGTGTCGGTTACTATAAGTGACCGTATGCTGAAATTCTTTTCCAGATAATCCAAAATAGCTTTTCTACGGGCGAAAGAGAGCTTTTCCAGGTGATCAAAAATCAGCAGTAAACGGCCATGGGTAATTAATTGTTCGATGGTTTCAGCAGCTACCAGACCTGAACTGTTGCAGGCGGTTAGAACGATCTGGGTGAGTGTATGAGAGGTAAACGAGTCGTCGTAAGCAAGGACATCATATAGTAATGGATTGGCGAGGTCCATATAGACAGGTGTAATGCCTTGCCGATTGCTCATCTGGTTCATAAAATAGAGCAACAAGGTGGTTTTTCCGGAAGCCGGAGTTCCGCATAGGCATGTATGGTCCTGCTCCATCCAGTATGCGTAACGGCCGGATACATTGCCTGCCTGAATTTGCTCGCCGTCATCAATGATATCAAGGGGAATAAAACTGGAAACGGGGATGTGCTGTTTCTGGAAAAATGGTGAGTTCAGGTCTCTCATCCAGGCAAATCGATTACCCCCAGAAAGTGTGGACAGGGCTTTTACGCGATCAGATAGTTTATCAAACAGCTCGTCAAGAGTTTCGGCAGAGAATAAACGCACTTTCAATTGCTTGAGCAAAGCGTCATCCTGTCCGGCGGCGGTGAGAAGATAGTCCACTTTCACTTCTTGAAGAAGACTTTTAATTTTAGCATTGACAGCTCCCACGGGAGCAAGTGTGCCGTCGGCATCGACCACGGCTCCTGTGGCAAAGGATTGTTCGATTTTTTCGCAGGGGAATTGATTAGAGAGCAGTCCCTTTAAGACGATTGCCAGCGGCAACCCTAGGCTAGGCCCCTGGAGCGGTATGGATGAGTCTATGGTTTCTTCTTTGTCAAAGCGAAGGGTCCATACCGCATCGAGGTAGCCGGGGAGACCCGCTGCCACTGCTGCCATTTTTTCGGCAAGCTGAAAGTCAGGGGTTCGTACTCTGTGGCTGATTTGGAGTGATGGATAAATACGTCCTGATCCTTTAAAAAGTCCAATTTCGAGCGAACCGGCCTGTCCCGAATTTTGGCAATTTTTATCGGTCATATATAGGGCACAGCGGATACTGCCTTTTTTTGAAGTGGCTCGGGAGCGGTCCCAAATATGATGTTGAATTGCCTCAATTGATGGTAGTACAATCGGAGTAGTCTGGGTTTCCAGTAATTTGATAAAGTTTTCAGCAACTTTTATCCGTTTCAAACTTTCATCTGGTGTTTTAGCTTTAGTAATTTCAGCTGCCAAGAGGTGAGCTTTAAAATGCGCGTGCCGGTAATTTAAATAATATTCTTCGATTTCCATGGCGACGCCGTAATCATAAAACACGTCGGGAGGAATTTCATCTGCGGCAGTGGCTGCAGAATTGGTGGCGGATGGCCAATGAAGAGCAATGGTTCTGGCGAAGGTTTCAATGTCAATTCCTAATTCGATGAGAGGAGCCTCCGGTTTTTGTAATCTTTCCAGAAATTTCGGGATGACTTCATATTCACAATTGTTAAATCGGTTGGCAAGTTCAGTAATATTTTCGTCAACTATACTTTCTGGCATCTCAAGTTCCTTTCAGACTTTCTGGTTTTTCAGATTAGATGTATACAGCATTGCAAAATGAAACAGATGGGTTATGGCAAATGTAAGAAGAAGGTGGTTTCTCAGAATATTATTTCCCGTGGTTTGCATCAGATTTTCCGGTATCCAGATCGACGGAGATGTTCCTGTTATAAGGGTTATTATGATCATAAATATCAATACAATCACACTGTCTTTGACGAATCGGCCAAACTGTTGCAGGTCGCCGTCCATTTTTGCATACTGTTTTGCTCCGAACCATGCAGAGTATAAAAATAGGCTGACTGTACCTATAATGTATGCACATATCCATGCAGGTTTATAATCAAGGGATGATTGGGCTATAAGCGAAAGGCCAGAAATGATCCAGGCAATGCTCACACTGTAGCTGGCAAAGAGCCAGGCCATCGAATACTGAAATGCAAGAACGGTTTGGTGGGGATATCTTTGGGAGTTTAAACGTTTTTTGGTCCATTTTAATATGTGCAGTATAGTTACTGAAAGTGTAATGAAGTACGCCCAGGTGAGTTTGTTAAGTGGGGATTCATTCTGAATTTCAAAGTGGCTAATGATGGCTGAGGTAATATTAAGTGATATCAGTAATAAACATAGTGTTGCACCAAATGTTGTTACCCAAGCGATTTTAGCATTGTTGTCCATTTTTTTTCCTCCTAAATTTTAGTGGGGCAAATGATCATGCTTGTTCTGGGCTGAAAGGCTCTATATGGTAGATAGGGTCCGAAATGAGCGAGATTTTTCCTAGTTTGAATTCGGCTTGAAGGCGGTTGAACCGGTCTTTTTTGAGAACTGCGTGGTGAACGTTGGCCTTGTCGTCGTAATATAAAGTTACCTTCAGGTGGGATGCCGGGGACAGATCCGATACGTTTAAAGGGCAAGTGATAACAAGGAAAAACCCTTCATCACGGCTATGATAGAGGGTCCAATTAAATGTGATATTATGATAGATAGCTGTACCTTGTTTTTTTATTTGTTTTTTGTCACCTGTACCGGATTCTTCATTCGCAGCAAGACTGACACCGACGAGCGGCTTCGCTGCTAAGCCGGTGCCGTGTAGTTGTGACTTTTTTAGCAACGGCATATGCCAGGTCTGGGCTTCGATATTGAGAAACCGCAGGGTGCGCGGTGATGTTAAAATACCCATGCGGGTGGTGCCGTCGGTTCCTTTCAGGGTGATGGGAAGCTTTACATCGGCACCTGCCGGAGTGCGGGGGATAAGGGTGAAATAGACTGTAAATTGTTTATCTTCTGTTTGGGCCGGGACCGCATGAAGGGTAAAGTTGGGGGTGGCTATGGCACCGGGCTGATTGGGCCCAACGGAAAAGTGCCGGCATGCTTCCAAAAATTCATTGAGTAGTTCTGAGTTCATAATATCTTTTCCTTATTAATGTGTTTAATAACTCTATCTTCAGGGAGATCTAAACGAAAAGAATTGATTTTTATTTTAGAGGATGTTGCTGTACTTCAATTTTACAGCAAGTCTGCTCCAATTAATCCTTTCGCCTTTTATATGGCAGTATGGACAATGGAGGTATCCTTCATCTTCGATTCTTTGACGTGCCTGTTTACGGGAAAGTGTGGGATCGTATGAAGGCAGTTCAGGTTCATAGTAGATACTTCCTAAATTTCTCTTTCGCTGGAGAGGGGTTGCCCAACCAGGGTGCTTAACCGTTGCTGACTTTGAGCAATGCCCGCATTTTATGAATCCCCGAAGGCCGTATTTGGCAATACTTTCTCCGTTTCCACCGGTATATTGATAAACAAAATCTTCTCCTTCTTCTGTGGTTTGATCGGTGGGGTACGAGATTGCTTCTTCATCTTCATTTTTGGTTGCAGTTTTGATGACCCCATAAGGAACTTTGAATTTGGCCTGAGCGGTGACAATCCAGTCCGTGTCACTATGCCCCTTTGGATCAAAGTCGATGCGAAGGCCGTTTTCAAAGACCATTTCAGCAAAAAGACCAAGGTAAATTAGCAGATTATTCCAGTCCAATACGGAGCGATAGTGTCCTGCGGCCAATTCATTAGCTTTGATTTGCTGGTAATTGAAGGTCCCGCAAATCGCGATGAGAAAATGGTCGATGAGTAATTGATTTTCGGGATTCCAGGAGGAAATGGATTTTCTTGAAGCCGGATCCGGGGTGAAATACCCATTAACAGCTTCCATAGCCAGGCTGATAGGATCTATATAGTCATTTCTAATGACAAAGTCTTCCTGGCCCCAGACATACTTGACTGTGCCTTTAATATTGTTGATAACATTGACCGCTATAAGGATGAATTCCAAAAGAACAGTGTCGCCGGTAAAGGGCGTTACGGGTTCGTTTTTCCAGAAGCCCGTGGAATATGCAAGGGTGATCTCGGTTATTAATGCAAAAGGGTCTCTGTATTGAACGGCAGGGCCATGAATCGCCTCTTCCACTAACTTATTAAGATTTTCTTCTATAAATATGAGTTCCTCAGATGTTACATTTGGAAACTGCCAGGCAATCAGTGAGATTAGAAACTCATCTTTATTGGTTTCCGGGTTGTTCCACATGGGAATCCAGTCCCTAAACCATGGAATTCTCCCCATATTTTGTTGGTTTTGTTCCTCTTTCTTTGGCCTTCGTTCCAGTCGACTGCACAACGTCTTTTTTCGTTGATTGAAATTTAATTTTTGAAAATCTTTGATTTTAGAATAGAGTTCATAATCCATTGAAAATATCCTGTTTTAAGAGTCAAGTTTGAAAAAATCTGATTGCAGATATTCTAGTTTTTTCCCAGGGATTCGTAAATACTCTTTGAATAAACGAATATCTGATGACTCCCTGGGATTACTGCTTAAACATAAACTGGACAACTAATTCAAAATCCCTGAAAAAGCAATAGTAAACATCATCTTAGATGGTTTCCTGGCAAAGGATTTCTACTATGCCCTTGAGGTCAGATTTCCTGCCGGTCCACCCCGGGTGGATTGCCGATACCATACTTGCATTGGTTTTGGGTACAAATTCAAATACACGGCCGGCCAATTCCGTATAATCTTCCAACCCCAACCGGGACATGAGCAGCAATCGATTACTCCACATGGCGTTAACCCATGCAAACGATTTTTCTCTCTTTTTTTTCTCCTTCAATGTCAGAGGATTTGAGGCATTATCAGACAGAAACTTAATCAGCTGCGCCTCAACCAAGTCTCTTGAAATGATATGATCAGAATCCGGGGGATTGTAATGCCTGGCCGCCAGCACCAATGCCTGTATCTCACTGAGAAAATGGATAAAAGGACCATTGATATAATCGTTCCACCATTTGATGGCACGCTCCAGTGCCTCTAAACTTAATACTCCACCACAGATGCACGGCAAAAAAGCCGCCAGCACCATAAGGCTCTTTTCCTCAAATTGCCCTCGTATATCCATGTAAATATAGTCGCTTAGGAACATAAGCAGCATTTCTCGGGCTCGTATCGGATCAATCCGGGCGATTCTGTTGATTTCAAAAAGGGTGCCCCCTGTCTCGGCACCGCATTCCGTAAATACGACCATGCCCTTGAAATCTCCAAGCTTGGGATGATGCGTGCTGCATTCAAGTGACTTGAGATTACTTCCCAGTGCATTGATCAATGCAATATTATCCAACCCAAAGACAAGGTGCTGATTCAATTGCCCTTGACAGTACAGGCGCGATTGTAATTCTACATCACGAGTTAACTCTTTCATCAGGCGTGTATCGTCCTTTCCAAGGCGTGTTATATAGCTTCTGATCAAAGCCAGACATAGTCGTTTCTGAAGCGTGGAAAGAGTTTTGGGATTCCCTTGATCATTTACCTCTGATAGAGCCATTCTCAGGAAAGGCTTATATTTAATCGCCGCAATACGGGCACAACCCTCTATTAAAATGGCATACAGTCCGGGTTGACTTAATGATGCAATATTATCTGCAACTCCAGGTGTTTTTGCATGCTCCTCAAGAACCTCCAAATAAAAGGTATTGCCTTTGCCATTGACTTTCCTGCAGCGGCCTAACAAGACTTTCCGATACCCTGAAAACATACCGGAAATCAAATGTAGTTCACTGCCCGCATATTGCAGCTCCGCATTAATCCGATCCGACTCTGCTATCGAAATCTCCTCTCCCGGAAACAGTTCAACAGACCAGGATTCCTGCAGTTTTTTTAATTCCTCAACCGTATACTCAGAATAATCATACTCAATCCACTCGAAATCTGCATTGGATGCGCCACTATTTCCTAATTGACAATGTTGCATTGCTCCATTCATGCCTTCTCTGCAGATCAATTCCTGTTGAAGGTCTGCCAGAGCAAAGATGGAGCGTTTAAGCGACCGTTCAATCGCTTCCGCATATTCGGAGAGTGGTTGCGCATTCTCATCATTTGTACGTACTTTAAGATAAGAGTTCAAACGTTCATCATTCCAAAATTTGTCTTGTTCAATTTCAATCTTCATTGGTTGCCTCCTTTAAGTATAATGCCCCTCACTGGGATACAGTGATTTCTTCAGGGACATCTAAGGCTTTTTCCAAAAAAAAATGTAATATTCACCACGCTGCTGAAGTTTTTTAAGGCTAAACCGAATGATTTCGTTGAATATCTTTTGAATCATGTAGATTATTCAGTGCGAGTACGCAACTGATTTAAAATCAATCATTTAGAGATTCTTGGGCAAAGTTGGAACCAAGCTTTAAAAATTTTATATTCCCGGATATAAAAAATCACACACTCATCAGTTTTTGTTTAAGCCCGGTAAGGCGCAATGCGGTTTTATTATTGTTCAATGCCAATTCCATGGCTTTTGATGATCCCACAATGACCACCAACTTTTTGCCCCGGGTCATGGCAGTATACAAAAGATTTCTCTGCAAAAGAGGAAAATGGGCCGTTGTCAGAGCAATAATAACAGCTGCATACTCACTTCCCTGGGATTTGTGGACGGATATGGCATAGGCCAGTGCTAGTTCATCCAGTTCCAGGATGTCATATTCAACAATTCGACCGTCATAATCCACCATGACTTTGTTTTCAGATTTAATGATTTCATGAATAATACCTATATCACCGTTAAAAACCTCTTTGTCATAATTGTTTTTTAAATGCATAACCTTGTCATTGGCTTTAAACGTTATCCCTCCGGCAGCTATACCGCCTTTAGAATCATTTAACACTTTTTGAAGCTGTTGGTTCAGGTTAATGGTTCCGGCCTCCCCCCGGTGCATGGGCGTTAATACCTGTATCTCATCAATATGGGGAAATGCCTGGGGAATTCTTTTTGAACAAAGTTCAAGAATGGTTTCAACCACTTTTTCAGGTCTCTGGTTCTCAATAAAATAAAATTCCGATAATTGCCCTTCCCCGGGCTTTTGCAAGTCAGGCATTTCTCCGTTCCTGATGCTGTGGGCATGCATGATAATAGGGCTTTGTTTGGCCTGTCTGAATATTTTTGTCAAAAAAAAGACTTTTACACGGTTGGAATCAATGATATCGGACAACACATTGCCCGGTCCCACGGAAGGCAGCTGAAAGGTATCTCCGACAATGATCAGGCTTGCAAATACCGGCAGGGCTTCAATAAGACAATACATGAGCTGTGTATCCACCATGGAGGCTTCATCCACAATAAAAATATCCAGCTCAAGGGGATTGGCAAAATTTTTTTCAAACGTTTGGCTTTCATGATCAAAGCCCAAAAGTTTGTGCAGGGTAAAGGCCTGTTTTCCCGTGACCTCTGAAAGGCGCCTGGCAGCTCTGCCAGTGGGCGCACTTAATACGACCTTTTGATTCTGCAATTTAAAAATTTCACACAATGCCCTTATCAGGGTTGTTTTACCGGTTCCAGGCCCTCCTGTGATGACCACAATTTTTTCATGCAGCACTTTGGTCACAACATTCAATTGTTCTTTGGATAATTTTACGGCAATTTTTGTCAGCACTTCTTCAAGAATCTTGTCTTTTCCCACTTGTTGGGGTAAAGAAGCCACATTTTTCACACAGGATAAAATGGCTTTCATCCGTGATGCAATACCTGACTCAGCATGATAAAGGCGTTTAAGATAGAGTTTTGTTTCATCGTCATCAATTTGGATCTTTATGTCATCAGAGTCAGTCAAAGCTTTCAGGGCCTGCTCAAACTTATCCGGTTCCACACCCGATGTTCTTGAACCCGACAGGAACACTTCTTGTTTTAATCCATACACATGCCCCTCTTGTTCAAAAGACAACAGGATATGTATCAGGCATGCCTGAAGGCGGTTTTCATCATCTTTTTGCACCCCGGCTTTCATGGCAATCATATCGGCGATGGGAAACCCTATTTGAGGGATATCCCTTGCAATGACATATGGATCATGCTGCAAAATATTCAAAGCCTCGGAGCCATAAGTTTGAAGAATGGTGGCGGCATGGTACACGCCCACATCATTTTCCTGGAGGAACTGCATGACCCTTCTGACGGAATGATGCTTGTTCCATGCCTTTTCAATGCGGTTTTTCTTGACCTCTCCTATGCCGTGAATACGTTTTAATTTTTCCGGTTCGTTTTCAATAATATCAAGGGTGTTTTCTGCAAAATAGTCCACTATTTTTTCGGCCAGGGATTTGCCAATGCCTTTAATCATACCCGAGCCCAGATATTTGCGAATGCCTGAAACAGTGGCAGGCAAAACAACCTTGTACGACTGTGCTTTAAACTGGTCCCCATACCTGGGATGTGAAACCCATTTTCCTGATATTTCAAGGCCTTCACCTTCAACCACTCCGGCAAGATATCCAACAATGGTAACAGGATCACTGATTTTAGGAATTCGAAGTTTTGCAACCGTATAATGATTTTCCCGATTCTGATAGGTGACTTTGTCTAAAATGCCTTTGATGGTTATCATTTAAAACTTTACACTCTTGATGATCCAACAAGCGGCTTCATATAAGTCAGAAGCAATATGATCCGGTGTGATGCCTTTTTTACGAAGGTCGGCTTTAGCTGTTTTTCCATTGCCGGTTTTAACCAGTACGGCTTTTGAACACCCGGCATTACGGGCACATTCAATATCTTTGGCACTGTCACCCACCATGCAGGACTGTGCAAGGTCAATTGGGTATTTTTTTTTTGCATCAAAAATTAATCCTGGCATGGGTTTTCTGCAGAAACACTTGTCTTCAGGTACATGGGGACAAAAAAAAATATCCTTGATCTCTCCTCCCGCCTTTTTCACACCTTTTTTCATTTTTTCAAAAATAGCTTGCAATGTGTCCGGGGTGGCCATGTGTCTGCCGATCAACGACTGGTTGGTGATCACAATAACATTGAAATTATTTTTTGTAAGAAGGGCAATGGCTTCCGGGCTGTTTGGGATAAAGGCAAACTCTGACGGGTCTTTTATATATTCGGAAGAATCCTTGTTGATGACCCCGTCCCGGTCCAGAAACACAGTATATTCCATGATTTTTTCTTTATTCTGCAACGGCAAAAGCCTGACTGAAGTCTTGCTCCATAAGTTTGTCACTGAACCTTTCGGCATCCTTTAAATTGGTAAACCTGCCGATTCTCACCCGGTAAAAGGTTCCCCTGTAATCTTCAAAGGGTTTAATGTGGGCATTTTGATAATTTCTCGATAACTTATATCTGTAGTTATCTGCATTGGCTTTAACCTGAAATGCACCTACCTGGACCGTGAAGTTGCCTTTCCAGTAGTCAACCGCCGTAAATGCAATGGGGTTTTTTGTTTTTTCGGAATAAGACGTGGCCCTTCCAAGGGCAGTCACTTTCACCTTTGCTGTTCCGGGGCCTAACACCCCGAGCTTTTTTGCACCGGTGTAGGACAGGTCTATGATCCTGCCGTAAACAAACGGGCCTCGGTCATTGATCCTCACAACAATTTTCTTGTTGTTCTCAAGGTTATGAACACTTACCCAGGTCCCAAGGGGTAATGTTTTGTGTGCCGCAGTCATGGCATACATGTCATAAATTTCGCCATTGGCTGTTTTTCTTCCATGAAATTTTTTACCGTACCATGAGGCAAGGCCGGTCTGGACAAATCCGGTGGCGCTGGCCAGCGGGGTATACTTAACCCCGTTTATTTTATACGGTTTCTGGGTTGCGGGATTTTTTTTCGGAATGGTTGATTTTGACGATGGAATATGGACCGGATCATAGGTAGTGTCAAGGTGCGTTGAACATCCTGAAATGACGAATAAAAATAATATCAGGATCTGAATCTGTGATCTGAATTTCAAAAAATACCTCCGCAATATACAAACAACATTTAAACAAAGTCAGCTAAGAGCCAATGCCAATACATCTTCCATTTTATCAACAAAATGAAACTCAATGGAATCTTTTATATATTCCGGCACATCTTCCATATCTTTTTGATTCCATAAAGGCAGAATAATCGTTTTGATTCCTGCCCGATGCGCTGCAATAACTTTTTCCTTAATCCCGCCCACGGGCAGAACCTCGCCTCTGAGCGTAATTTCACCACTCATGGCCAGGCGCTTTTTCACCAGCCGTCCCGTCATCACTGATGCCAGGCACGTCAGCATAGCCACGCCTGCAGATGGACCGTCCTTGGGGATTGAACCTTCAGGCACATGGATATGAAGATCATGGGTATTGAAAAAAGAATGATCCACCTTTATTTTTTTTGTGTTGGCCCGGATAAAACTCAAAGCCGTGCTTGCAGACTCTTTCATGACATCTCCAAGCTGCCCGGTTAATGTCAGACCTTTACGGCCTTTCATGGCAACCGCCTCGATAAAAAGAATTTCTCCGCCATAGGGTGTCCAGGCAAGCCCCATAACAACGCCTGGATTTTTTATTCCCAGGGCCGGATCAGGCCTGTTGCGTACCGGTCCTAAATATTGGTGCAAATCTTTTTGCCCCACAATTATATTTTTGGTTTCACCCTCGACAATCCTGGCGGCAACACCCCGGCAGACAGCCCCGATTTTCTGTTCAAGGTTTCGTAATCCCGATTCTCTGGTATACCCGGAAATAATCAGTTTGACCGCACCAGCCGTAAGTTTAACCCTGGTTGCAGTCAGGCCGTTGGCTTCCCTTTGCTTGGGAATCAGATACCGGGTGGCTATTTTAAATTTTTCTTCTTCAGTATAACCGTTGAGTTCCAGAATCTCCATTCTGTCCCTCAGGGGTGCCGGAATGGTATGCAGAACATTTGCCGTGGTTAAGAACATCACATCTGAAAGATCAAAGGGCACATCCAGGTAATGATCTGAAAACGAAAAGTTCTGCTCCGGGTCCAGAACTTCCAGAAGAGCTGAAGAAGGATCGCCATGATAGGAATGGTCCACCTTGTCGATTTCGTCCAGCATGAACACGGGATTGTTGGTGCCGGCTTTTCTCAAACACTGGATAATCCTTCCCGGGAGCGCTCCCACATAAGTTCTTCTGTGCCCCCTGATTTCAGCTTCATCACGAACACCGCCCAGGGAAATTCTGACAAACTGTCTGCCCAGCGCCCTGGCAATTGATCTGCCAAGGGATGTTTTTCCGGTCCCGGGCGGGCCGGTAAAACAAAGAATCGGACCTTTGGAATCATTTTTTAATGTTCGAACAGCCAGATATTCAAGGATTCGCTTCTTGGGTTTTTCAAGACCATAATGATCATTATTCAATATTTTTTTTGCCTCTTTAATATCGAGCATATCGTCGGAAGCGACATCCCAGGGCAGGGAGGTCAACCAGTCCAGATAGGTCGAGGCAACTACATATTCAGACGAAGACGGATGCATCCTTGACAGGCGCTGTAACTCTCTTTTCGCTTCTTTTTGGGCTTCTTCCGGCAGGGCTTTTTCTTCTATTTTTGCCCGGTATTCTTTTATCTCGACACTTTCGTCTTCAGTTTCACCCAGTTCATCTCTTATCGCCTTAAGCTGCTGGCGCAGGTAGTATTCGCGTTGACGTTTGTCCATATCTTCTTTGACCTGGCTCTGGATCTTAAAGCTCATTTCAAGGATTTCCAATTGATCATTGACCAATCGGGTAACTTTTTTCAGGCGTTTATTTACATCCAGAAGTTCAAGAACTTTCTGTTTTTCCTTGACAGGCGCATTAATGGTGGACGCAACCATATCTGCAAGCACATGGGGTTCTTGCAATGATTTGATCATTTGTCCCATTTCCGAAGGAAGCCCAGGAGAAAATGCAACAATTTTTTCATATTGCTTGACAATATTGGCCATCAAGGCCCTGTTTTCTTTGTTGCTGTCGGCATTCCTGTTTTCCATGACATCAATTCTGGCCTGCATGTATTTTTTATTTTGAAGAAATTCAATGACCCGGAAGCGATCCAGCCCCTGAATTAACAGCTGGGCTTTATCATCTTTCATTTTGGACATTTTTAAAATCACAGCCACTGTGCCGATCATGTGAAGATCATCAGTTCTGTGCCTAGAATCAATATCCGACCGCTTGGATAAAAGCAGGCCAAGCATTCGATTTCCGGCCATGGCATCATCAATCAGTTCAACAGCCTCGTTTTGGATCAATACCAGGGGCAGTACCATTTTTGGGAAAAGATTGGTGTCGACAATAGGAAGAACGGGAATGATGTCCGGGATGTTGTCTGATGTTATCCTGCGCGATGGAGCTTTAAGATCATCCATATATTGTCGGGGTCCCTTTTTTGGAATCTATAGCTTAGATGAAGTCTATGGAAATATTATTTTTGCTTTTAATATTTTTCCTGAACAATTTTCCTAAAACCAGTTCCAAAAATCCATTTGAAAATGTGGCACAGACCTTTTCAACATCTATGACACAGGGCAGATACAAAACTCGCTCAAATTGGCCGAACTGGATTTCAGCAAGTCTGTAGGTGGCAGTCCTGTCAAGATGGTTGCTGTTTCTGTTGCCTGATATTTTGACGGCTTTATTGCTTACTTCAATGATAATATCTTCTTTTTTTACGCCTGCTATTTCGGCCTGGATAACAATTTTATTTTCTGTTTCAAATATATCCATCTGAGGTTTCCAGGTTCTTTTTGAAAGACAGAACATGGGATTGACGGATTGAAACATATCTTCAAAAGATTTTTCCTCAGCAGCATGTGTATCAATATTATCTCCAAACCGAATCTTTATATGTTTCATACAAAACTCCTGATGATACCGTTAAATCGACCATCTGATATCCTCATAAAATAACATTTGAGCCGGATATTGTAAAGTTGTATTCAAAAAACACTATTCTAAAGTGAGCATATTCCAAATCTGTTCACTTAAAATCGTCTCCGCTGCAAATTATACTGTCTTATCTATAATTTTTCTCAAAACCCTTGCAAACTCATTCAAGGAAAAGGGTTTTTGAATAAAGCCGTCACATCCCTGGGTTAAAAAACCCTTTATCTTATCATCAATAGAATACCCTGTGGATATAAGAATTTTTGTATCTTTCCGGATGCTTTTTATTTCTGAAAATGCCTGTTTCCCACTCATTTTAGGCATGATCAGATCAAGAACCACCAGGGAAATTTCATCTTTGTAAAGCTTGAAGATCTCTACGGCTTCTAATCCGTTTTTGGCGATAATCGGTTTATACCCTAATTTTTCCAAAAATTTTTTTCCGGCATTAACAACTTCGTCCTCGTCATCCACCAGCAATACGGTTTCAGATCCTTTTTGAATATCATCAAAACATTGCCGGTCCTCATCTTTTTCTTTTGCCTGAACAGTATTTGATGCAGGCAGGCAGACATGAAAACTGGCACCTTTGCCTTTTTCACTGTCAACCAGAATAAAGCCGCCATGATTTTTTATTACCCCAAAAGCCGTAGACAGCCCAAGACCCCGGCCTTTTTTATCCCCTACCTCTTTTGTGGAAAAAAACGGATCAAAAATTTTTTTCCGGGTTTCCATATCCATTCCGATACCAGTATCTTTTACAGTCACTTTAACATACCGGCCCGGCTGAATCTCAAAGGGATATCCATTATCTTCTTCAATGAAAAAATTTTGAGTCTTCACAAAAATATCGCCCTGTTCAGACATGGCTTGTGAGGCATTAATCAACAGATTTAAAAATACCTGTTTGAGCTGAGACTGATCCGCATCGACCAGGTGAATCATTTTTTCATAGGTTTCATGAACAATAATATCTTTTCGGGTGGGCTTGAAAATATCCAATGCCATGCCAACCAGATCATTTATATTTAACGCTGAAATCTGGTATTTGCCACCTCTTGCAAACCCGAGTAGCAGGGTTGTAAGTTCTGCCGCGGTTTTTACAAGCCGACCGATATGTTTTGTATGTGCCCTGATTTTTTCAGTGTCAGACACATCAATTTGCATGAGTGACAAATGCCCCTGAATTCCCATTAAGATATTATTGAAATCATGGGATATCCCGCCGGCCAGCAACCCGATCGCCTCCATTTTATGAGTCTGCTGAAGCTGAAGCTGAAGCTGTTTAAGCTCTGAAATATCCGTAATAATAACGATAATTCCCGTCGAAGGGTTTTCCCGGTTGAGTCTTGAAGCTCTGATCCTGCAGTCAAACAATGTGCCGTCTTTTCTTAACAGCATGGTTTCAACAAGGCTGACGCCATGTTTATCCAAATTGGAATACAAACCCAACCCAACCCTGTCATACTCTTCTTGATCAGAATAAAGAATTCTTACATTCTTCCCTTTCAAAGAGTTGGGGGCATATCCAAGCATAGAATAAAAAATATCATTGGCCCACCCAAGAACCCTGTTCTTGAGAATTCCGATCCCTGCGGGGGCTGATTCCAGTATGGTTGTCATCTCCCGGACGTTTAAAGCCGATTCGTTCAAATCAAATGATTTTGCCGGCTCTGATGACATATTGAAAAATTCTTCCAAGCTGTTTTCATACCACTCGTTTGTCATATGGAATCACCTTTTAAAATTTTTATATTAATATGGTTTTCATGATTTGACTGTCCAGACACTTGCTGGTAAGTATAACAAACTTTTTTAATAACTGCACGGGCAGACCTGGCCATTTTATACTACAATCTGGTCACCTTGGTTTGCCCACAACAAAGATTGAAAGTCACTGTTTAAATTTTTGAAGACTTTCATATAAAACGGCCATGGCAGATTGGCCTGCAACAACAAAAACCAAAACTCTTATGATTACATTATGTTAAGCTAAGTTTATATAAAAAAACAAGATATTAAATCAAGAATGTTGCTTCAAAAAAAACATACTTTTTTACTTGCATACTTTCCTGCATTGGCAAGCGGCCTGTTATTAACGCTTTCTTTTCCCAAAACAAACCTTTCTTATCTTGCCTTTTTTGCCTTGATCCCATGGCTTGTGTCCATAAGGTCTATGACCA
Organism: Desulfobacula toluolica Tol2; assembly: GCF_000307105.1. Lineage (NCBI taxonomy): Bacteria > Pseudomonadati > Thermodesulfobacteriota > Desulfobacteria > Desulfobacterales > Desulfobacteraceae > Desulfobacula > Desulfobacula toluolica. Next base: position 4,691,555 of record NC_018645.1, on the reverse strand, counting down.
AAAAAGAGGCGTTTTACAGCGGATTTACACTTGGAGTGTTTCATTTTTTCACTCTTATTTACTGGATTATCCCTACTGTCCATGTATATGGCGGACTTCATCCAATTCTTGCGGTTTCCACCCTCGCCCTTTTATGTGTTTACCTTGCACTGTACCCGGCGGTTTATGCTTTTCTTTCAAAGCATACAGATCCGGCATCCTTTTTTGCGCCACTGCTGGCAGCATCCCTCTGGACAGGCCTTGAATATGTCAGAACCTATGCATTTACCGGCTTTTCATGGGGAACTCTGGGGTACAGTCAGTATTCAAATCTTTTATTGATTCAAATAGCCGATTTTTCAGGGGTTTACGGAGTATCATTTTGCATTTTTCTGGTGAACTGTCTTTTATCCGTGGTCTGGATATGCGTTAAAGAAAGACAACATAACAGGTATGTCATTCCTGTTGTTTATACCATTATTCTTTTGTCAGGCGTACTTGTGTACGGCCACCATAAAATTGTGGAGATAACGTCTCAAATTAAAACCGCAAAAAAAACGACCATCACCCTGGTTCAAGGCAATATTAAACAAGATTTAAAATGGAATGATGCTTTTAAAACAAAAACAGTGGAAAAATATATCAGTCTTTCCGATACAGCGGCAAAAAAAAGCCCAGATCTTGTAATATGGCCGGAAACTGCGCTGCCGTTTTATTATGGCTATGACAGCCTGTTGTCAAATAAAGTAGATCAATGCATCCGGTCATCACAAACCAATTTTTTAATCGGAAGCCCTGCAGTCACATCAGAAGAAAAAAAAATTAAGTTCTACAATCGAGCTTACATGCTGAACCGGTTTTCCATTGTTACGGGAACCTATGACAAGACCCATTTGGTGCCTTTTGGTGAATATGTCCCCCTGGGAGATTATTTGATGTTTTTAGGGAAAATAACGGCCCAGGCAGGCAATTTTTCCACGGGGGACAAATTATTTAAACCTCTTGCATTCAACAATCATACTCTGAAAGTCACACACAAAACAGGAGTTCTAATATGTTTTGAAATTTTATTTCCATCCATTGCATCTAAATTTGTAAAAAACGGGGCAGACATCCTGACCACGATTACCAATGATGCCTGGTTTGGAAATACATCAGCCGCGCAGCAGCATTTTTCCATTGCTGTATTCCGTGCGGTAGAAAGCCGAAGAGCTGTTGCGCGGGCAGCAAATACCGGAATCTCAGGCTTTATTGACCCCACGGGTAAAATTCTTGAAACAACAGCCTTATTTGTCGACCAGACTCTTACTCGGAAAATCCCGGCCCTTAACCAGATCAGTTTCTATACCCGATACGGAGACATTTTTGCTATCACCTCAATAGTTGCAATCTGTCTTGCTTTTGTGTTAAAAGGGGTTAGAAAAAAAGTTTAGGGAGAAATTAAAATGAGTGCAGAATTAAAACAGACAATTCAATCCATCTACACCAAAACCGAGAAACTCAAGGAGTATCTTTGACCTTTCTGTAAAAAAAAAGCGCCTTCGTGAACTTGAATATATTATTTCCAAAGAAGACTTCTGGAATGATTCGGACAACGCAACCGTTCTTTTAAAAGAACGAACCTGCCTGGCAAATCTTCTGGAAACCTGGGAAAATATTTATAAAGACATTGAAGATGCCGAGATCCTTCTGGAGCTTGCCCTTGAAGAGTCTGATAAAGACAGTGAACTTGAAGTGTCAGACCTTTTATCCGCACTTGAAAAAAAAATAAAAAAATTCTCCGTGGAGATCACCCTTGATGGCGAAGATGATGCAAGGGATGCACTTGTTTCCATAAATGCAGGTGCCGGGGGAACAGACTCCCAGGATTGGGCTGAAATGCTGTTTCGCATGTACACCCGATGGATGGATAAAAAAGGATACAAATTTCAAATTATTGATTATCAGCCCGGGGATGAAGCCGGTATTAAAGGCGCAACAATTCGGGTTGCCGGGGAAAACTGTTACGGGTTTATGAAGGTTGAATCCGGAGTTCACCGCCTGGTCAGAATTTCGCCCTATAATGCAAGCGGAAAACGCCATACCTCATTTGCATCCGTATTTGTCTACCCTGAAATAAAAGATGAAATTAAAATAGATATTGATGAGTCGGATCTCAGGATTGATGTATACAGGGCCAGTGGTGCAGGCGGGCAGCATGTAAACAAAACCAGCAGTGCGGTCAGGATCACCCATCTTCCCACCGGGGTGGTGGTTCAATGCCAGCAGGAATCCTCCCAGCACCGTAACAAGGAAATTGCCTTCAAGGTTTTAAAATCAAGGCTTTACCAGCTTGAAAAGAAAAAGCAGGATAAAAAGATGCAAACTCTTCATGACGGTAAAGATGACATTGCCTGGGGAAGCCAGATAAGATCCTATGTTCTCCACCCCTACAGGATGGTGAAAGATCATCGAACCGATTTTGAAATGGGGGATGTGGACAGGGTACTGAATGGCGATCTGGACCCTTTTATTGAAGGCGTTTTACTATCATAAAAAATGGACCCGCTCACCATTATTGAAAAATTTTACGCGCAGAATACAAAACTTTACCAGATTCTTGTTGAACATAGCAGGATTGTAACTGAAAAGAGCCTTGATATTGCCAAGAATCTTACTCATCTGAATCCGGATATTGAATTTATCAAAAACGCTGCAATGCTTCATGATATCGGTATCTTTATGACCCGGGCACAATCCATTGGCTGCAGAGGCGATGCTCCTTATATTTGTCACGGATACCTTGGCAGAAAGCTTCTGGATGAGCATGGCCTGCCGCCGGAATATGGCCTTGTGTGTGAGCGGCATACCGGGGCCGGCATAACCAGAGAAAATATCATATCAAACTGCCTTCCATTGCCCCAAAGGGATATGGTCCCCCTCAGCATTGAAGAAAAAATCATCTGCGTTGCAGACAAATACCATTCAAAAGATCCGAAAAATGCTGACAAGAACACAACCACACATCAAATCATCAAAGAATTAGAAAAAATAGACCCGGAGCATGCAAAAAGATTTTCAATCTGGATTGAAGAGTTCAACCTGTAATCAATAAAAAATATCTGCCCTTAATGATAAGAGCTGATGATAAAGAAAATAAGATTTTATTATCATAAGTACCCAGGATTAAATAATATCTCAATATGATATCATGAATAATCCCTTTGCTGTTCCTGAGTCAATTGAAATTTTGGAGGTTATTTAATACGCGTTCCTAAGGATATTTAAACATACCGGGAAAAGATAAAATGATCATAACAACCGACAGCGGTAAATCCATAGATACGGCAGACCTGACTCCTGAAGAGCGTCATATCCTGCAAAAGCTCTTTGCCTGGAAGGCCATTGCCGATTCTTTGAACCAATTTAGAAAAATAAAGGACCGGGCAATGAAAATGGGGTGGAATAATTCCGGCCCTGTTCAGGAAAGCCATATTTTAAAAATTATCATTCAACACCTGGAAAAAGAACTGATACAACGGTTGAAAAAAGAAAAAAAGGCATAAAAACACTCAAATTTCTATAAATTCAAGCCCGTAAGGACTATCAATCGTATCAAATAAAATTTTTTGGGCCATTGTCTTTTTTCCTGTTGTGTAGAACTGAAATTGGGGATCATTGCCGGCCATTGAAATTAATTCGTATTGGACCAGTATTCTCTTGGTCTGTGCGGCAACGGCATCAGCAGGTTCAACAATTGTGACACTGTTTTTTGTAACCGTTTGAATCATCTCTTTTAAAAATGGATAATGGGTGCAACCCAGCACAATGGTATCCACTCCTTTTTCCATCATAGGCAAAAGATATTCCTTCAAAAGGTTGCAGGCCTTTTCACTGTTCTGGCCTCCGGTTTCAACAAGTTCCACTAGCCCATGCCCCGGTTGAATAAAAACCTCCAGGCCATGCGCATATTTATCAAAAGTTTGTTTAAAAAGCCTTCCGTTCAATGTATTTTCCGTAGCAAGAATACCGATTTTTTTACTCCTGGTCTGTAATGCAGCCGGTTTTAAGGCAGGTTCCATTCCGATAAACGGAACCTTATATTCTGATCTGAAACAGTCTATAGCTACGGCAGTGACAGTGTTACAGGCGATAACAATCAACTTGCAATTGAGTTCCAGAAGAAACTCAATGTTTTTTCGGGCCAAATCAAGGGCCTCATCTTCCGCTTTTGATCCATATGGACAATTGCCGCTGTCTGCAAAATAAGTGATAGACTCATAGGGAAGTCGTTCCCTGATTTGTTTTAACACACAAAGTCCCCCGACACCTGAATCAAAAATGCCTATGGGCTGTTTATTCATTGCAATTTTCCTGCTCCGATCCGTATATCAATGTATTTAATTTGCTATCTCAACTTCAGTAACAGATTTATTTCTGCCTGTATTTTTTGCATGGTAAAGGGCATCATCCGCTCTTTTAATAACAGCCTCAATGGATTCACCCTCCTGATACAAGGAAATACCTAAAGATATGGTTATCTGCCCTATTGATTTACCCGTATCTTTAATTTTCCAATTCATTTTTAGCAGACTCAACCTGATTTGTTCAGCCAGTGCATAAGCACCCTCAAGGGATGTCTGGGGAAGAACCAGAATAAACTCTTCGCCTCCAAACCGGGCAGCAATATCCTTGCCCTTTATATGGTCTTTTAGTAATTTACTGAGTATCTTCAAAACATTGTCACCAATAAGATGTCCGTATTGATCATTCACTCGTTTAAAATGATCAATATCAAGCATAATGACGGATAACATGTCATTGGCGTTTTCTATGTTTGCTATGGCTTGAACCATGGCACCATAAAACCCCCTCCGGTTTAAAAGACCGGTCAGCATATCGGTTTTGGCAGCCTGCCGTATTCCGTCCAATTCCTTACTCAGCATGTTAATTTCAGAAACCGTTGAATCAAGCCTGCTCTTAAGGTTTTTGCTGGATTCAACTATTGATTTTGTTTCCAAAACAATATGTTTAGAGATTTCAATTATTGCATCTAAAGAGCTTGCCTGGCCCAGCTCTATGGCATATGTATTCAGCATATTGCCTTGAAGGCCGATTTCGTCGCCTGATTGACTCAGGTGTTTGGTCATTTGCGCTAATATCTTTTGAAATTCCCTGATTTTTTTTCCCGAAATCAGTATTTGATTATCTGTGATGTGTTTTTTGAATAGCTTAGAAATGGTATCGTTTGTAAGTAATTGATTTGTTTTAAAAATCAATTCAATATCATCAATCAAATCCTTATTTTGCCCAAGAGCATATTCATACCATAATAAATATGAAACAGGATTATACGGAAGTTTATATTTGGCAATATTTTTCAAGGCACTTCTCAAATAATTCCCTGATTCTTTAACAGATTCCGTATAGGTTTTGCTTATCATTTTTTACCTGCCCTGAATATTATATTTTTTTATCAAGCTGTTGTCTTATAACCAAGCAAATTTCAGCAAAGGTGAATGGTTTTTCAATAAATGGGGCTTTTGAACAAAGAACCTTGAATACATCATCATGAATAATATCGCCTGCTGCATAGCCGGACATAAAAACAACAGGTATATCAGATTGCATGTCCAATAGTTTCTTGACCATTTCAGGGCCGTTGATTTCAGGCATAACAACATCTGCCAATACCAGATGAACTGGTTTGTCACAGGATTTAAAAATTTCAATGGCTTTCAGGGAAGAATCAGCATCAATAATATTATAGCCGCACTTTTCAAGCATTGCTCTAATTGTTTCCCTTGTTTGTTTGTTGTCATCCACAATAAGAATAGTTTCAGTTCCGCTGAAATTTTGTGATTCTTGATTTTTTGAAAGGGATGCTTTCAATTGAGTGTATTCTTTGCGAAGCGCGTTAAGTTCTGATATCAGATCTTTTTTTGTTTTTTCCTCATCTTCCATACATGAGTCTCCAAATTAAATTTTTACGCGAATCATCACTAAATTTTGGATAATTAATATCTGCCTACCATCTTCTTTTAAAAGAATCAAATTGATTTTTTCATTTATATGAAAGAACTCTTAACCTGCTGAAATTAAATATCTTTCATTATTTGTTGTGGTAGATTGACTTGTAACAACAAGAAATGAAAGAGATCTGATTCCAATAATTTAGAAGTTCTTTAATATAAACTGCCACGGGCCGAACTGGTCTTTCACCCATGTTTGCACACAACAAAGATTGAAAGTCTCAGGTCAGGCAGACGTAACCTGAAAATAAAAAAAATATGGCGTTAATCTGCCGTGACCCAGAATCTTATATTGGGATGTTACACTTGGATTTTTATACTTGCTAAATACGCATGAAATGATGATTTTTTGTTGAAAACAAGTGGATACATCTTCCTGCTTAATGATATTTTAATGCATGGATTCTGCAATGGATACAATCCTGTCACCCAGCATATTGACATAGCTTGCCATTTCATTGTCATACCAGCCATAAATAACCGCCTGGGTCACCTGGATGCTGGCGACCTGATCCTTGATTACATCCAATACGCTTTTATCAATTCCCCGGACATTTTCAAGGTTAATTTTAATGACCCCGGTGCGGGTATGGGTTTCATGGCCTTCAATGACAGCTGCAGCCCTTGGCGTTCCTATAATATCAGAAGATACATTTTGCTGATCCGTATACATCAGGTATCCGTTTGTATTTGTTTTTACGGCATCTTCATAAATTGAATTAATCATTTCCCTTCGAATGGGCTTTTTGTTCAGATCTTCTTGAAAGTTCATCACCAGGATAATCAAAGAGCCTGTGGCTGTGGGGATTCGTACTGACTCTGCAATAAAACCGATGGTTGCCATTTCCGGAATAACCAGCTGCAATGCCTTTGCAGCACCGGTTGTGGTCAGAATGATGTTATTCATGATAGAGCGATTTTTTCTTAAATCCTTGGCATTGGTTTTTGGCAGCCTGTCCAGCACCTGCTGAGATCCTGTGGCAGCATGAACGGTTGCCATGGAGGCGGACAGGATTCTTTCAATACCGAAATAATCCAGTAAAGGCTTGATCATATGGGAAAGGCATGTGGTGGTGCAGGATGCATTGGAAATGATATTATGCCTTACCGGATCATAGTCTCCGTCATTGATACCCATCACGGTTGTCACGGCATCGTCCGGCATGGCCACACCCTCTTTGAGTTTAAACGGAGCCGAAGCAATCACTTTTTGGGCACCGGCTTCAATATGGCCCCGGATTGAACCTTTGGCGTCATTGGCCTCAAGGGAAGGATCTAAGAACTGACCGGTTGTATCAACTACAATCCCGGCATCATGCTCTGCCCATTGTATATCTTTGGGGTTTCTATGATCCCGCAATATTTTTACTTTTACACCATTTACAGTCAACGATGAATTGGCCTCATCCACATCAGTGATAACCGGTTCTGCCTGATATCCGTGAAGAAATGAATCCAGCCGCCCATAAGTTGAATCTCTTTCCATATAATGAATAATATCTTGAAAGGATTTACCCACATCACGGCCGATATTTATCACTATGTTATCAAAATATTTCCTGCCTGCGTGATGCCACAAAGAAAGCTTTCCTATTCTTCCCAGTCCGTTAATACCAAGCGTTTTAGAACCTTTTATACTCATTATATTACCTCGTTTCACTAATGTTTATTTAATTGTTTAATTAATTTCAATTGCACCCTTATACACAGAGCCTTTTTGACCGTTAATGCTGATATAGTCACCTGTGACCATTTTTACGCCGTTAAGCAGACACTCTTTTTCCAGCTCGTTGCAAACAAGATTTTCACACCCGACAACACAGGTTTTACCCAGGCTATAGGTCACCACGGCGGCATGAGAAGTTAATCCGCCCCTGGCCGTCAAAATTCCGTCTGCTGCATCAATTTCCAGGATATCATCAGGAACCGTATCATTTCTCAACAAAATCAAACTGATACCCGGATGACTCTTTCTTAAGTCATCAATTTCCTCCAGTGTAAAAACGATTTTGCCGCTCATGGCCCCGCCGCTGACACCGATCCCATGACCCAGATATGCCTTGTCAAGGATCTCCGGGGCCACATCAAAATCCACAATCTTTTTTCTGTCCCTCAAAGACATGTCCCTTGCCTGTAGGATAAAAAGATCTTCCCTGTTCTCTCCTTCAAAGGTGAATTCAATCTCCTGGGGATTCCATCCTTCATCATACACCAGGCGATGGACCACCTCTTTTAATTTTAAGTAAATATGGGGAAAATTTTTTTCAAGGCTGATTGTTGAATCGGGTTTTTCAAGCTCCCTTTGGATTTCCGAGATGGGCAGGGTTTTTACAAGACCCGATACAACATCCTCGCCCTGGTTTCCAATGGTAAAATCCCCCCAGAGACGTACCGTATCTCCCGGAAGTTTGGGGCTGTGGCTGAACACCACCCCTGATCCCGACTGCCTGGACAAATTTCCAAACACCATGGACTGAACCGTTACAGCAGTACCCCAGTCATCGGATATCCCCATTATCCTCCTGTAATCCTTTCCCCTTTTGGATTCCCAGGAGTAAAAAACCTTATTAATGGATAAAAACAACTGGTCAATGGGAGATTCAATCAAATCAATTCCTGAATCAAGTAATAATTGTTTATAGACAAGGGCAACCCCCTTCATCTGGTCGCCTGTGAACAATCGTTTAAATTCAGCCCCAAATTCTTTCTTTTTTGAATAAATGATATGGTCAAACTCATCCCTTTTGATTCCAAATGCCATGCCATATCCTTGAATAAATCTACGATAGCTGTCCCATGCAAACCATGGGTTTTTACTGATCCCGGCAATGCTTGCAGCGATTTCCTCATTGAGTCCCACATTTAAAAATGAATCCAGCATTCCGGGCTGTGAAATGGAAGAACCGCTTCGAACCGATAACAACAGCGGGTTTTTAGGATCTCCGAATTTTTTTTGGGTCCTGTTTTCAAGATTGCCAACCATCTTTGCCACATATTTCTTGAAATTTATGTTGGCAGGTTTGTAATTGTTTATGATTTCACGGCATTTAAACACTTCAGTGGTAATGATAAATCCTTCGGGAACAGCAACGCCTATTTTTTTTAATTTAATAAGATTCAATCCCTTGTTACCTAAAAATATAATATTATTGCTGATGGGATCGGAACTGCCCACTTCAATGGCAGAGTATTTGGGGTCATAATTTAACAGGCGGCTTAAATGGGTCTGGGAAAGTTTTTCAGATTGCTGAAACAAAGTATGAAGTATACGGTTTAAAAACACGTCCATCTGCTGAAGCCCAAGGGAGGTTGCAATACGGTCCCTGAAAAAAATATCCGCCACTCTCTGATCCAGTTTGGATTTTTGTTTTTCAGACCCTTCTTTGGGAAGATATTTCTCAAGAATCTGATCTTTTCCAAGTCTGGATTCTATCTGAAATAAATTATTGGAATGAATATTATTAAAATGATCATGGATGATATCGGCAACCGCCCTTGTGAAACCTTTAAAAATATCCAGGTACTGGGTAAAAGTGCAGGTTCTAATATCCATGGAAAATCTTAAAAAATCCATCTGGACATCCAGCTGGTTGGATATAATGCCGTCCAGCGCCAATGCAGACCTGAACAGGTCCAGTATACTGTAAATGCGTTTAAACGTCGCCTTGGTGATAACTTGAAGATCAATACTGTTAACCAGTTCTTCAAACCATACGTTCAGGATGCTTTCAACCCTCAGGGTCAATCCCAGGGCATCAAATTTTGCCTCATTGTAACTGCCGTACATGGACGGAATATCAACGGCAAAATGGCGTTTATGATAAATGGCCTCATTGGCTTCATATATCCTGTCCGAAAGAATTATTTTTTTAAGCTCTTTCATGTAAGAAAGAAGTGACAAAATTTTGTGTTCCAGGTTTTTTTCTTCAAACACTGAAACAATATTGGCTGTATCCGGCAGATTTTCAGACTTGAATGAAGACAGATATTTTTTCAATTCCAGGTTATCAATCATATATTTCTGGTTTAACAGCCGGTAAAAACCAAATAACATTTTCACCCTGGATTTGTCAGGCTCTGTTACGCCTTCAACTTCATCAATCAACTTGTTGATGGCCTCTTGGGTATGCATCATATAGTCTTTTGGAAGGAATATATCCTTTGCCTTCAGGCTGTTGAGAATAATTCTCGGCCCGTCAACAAAAGGACCCGACACTTTGATATCCCGATAAATTGAAGGGGGAACATGAGGTTCCAGTTTTTTTTTATCTCCTGTTTTCCAAAAGAAAATCACTTCTTTGATAAACTCCACGATCCTGCTTGAACTCTCAACATGGCATTGTTTTCTCAAAAAATGAATCAACTGGTCCTTTCTCTGACAAGATTCATCAAGTTCAGTTGAAATATCCCGAAGCTGTCCCTCGGCTCCTATTTCATTGAAAAAAGCCGGCAATAAACGCGCCAACTGCTTTACCAGATTAAAAACCGGTTCAATGTCTGAATTTAAAAAATTTGTGATATCCCTTGGAAACAGATCCGTATCCTTGATAAAAACGCCGCCAATGGCCAAAGATATGATCAGCGCGGACAACAAGCGTCGTGACTTTTTGGGATGCTGCGAGATCAGGTCAAGAAACACCCTGATATTTTTCACATGCGCGCAATTGCTCTTTATCTGCCAGTCATCTCCTGTCCCTTCAATCATGGGAAACTGAAACCCGTGATCCACGGCACGGTCAATAAAATGATTGATCAGATCAATTTTTGAAGCTTTATAAACCGAGTCCCCGATTTTATGGATGCAGTCCAGAACGGTTTCAGGGTACTTTCCCTTATGTTCTTTGAGCAGCAAAAATGTCTGGTTGACAATATTGATATCTTTTTTAAAATCCTTGTCACCGATCAGGTGGGTCAGTGTAGTGTTAATGTCGCGCAGCGCCTGAACGTGAATAGTGGAAAGTCCAGGAATATGAATAATATAAAAAAGAAAAGTTAATTTCAGATGAAAACCGCCGATATCATCACCACTTTGGGTCATTATTTTTTGAGGCACGGCCCGGATCAGACTTACAAAATCCTGATAACTTACAAGACCTGTCAATTTTTGAGTTGCCCTGCGAGGATCTTGATCCAATTCTTGAATAATTACTTCAAGTTTTTTTTGCCACAGCCGTATTTTTTCATGTGACACTGATTCCAAAATAGACTGTAACCCTTGCTCCAGGCGATTGACATTAATGCTCTGGCCAATCCAGCAAATCGGGTCTTCTTTTTTCAGCCAATAGTCAAATGAATACTCATAAAATTTTACCAAAAACAGATTAAGGGATTTAAAAATTGGTGCATCCCCCTTAAGATTGACCAACAGAGCTTTCGCTATTTTATCCGGCTGGTAATAAGATCTGACAAAAAAATAGAAGTCCCGGCCTTCATAAGATTCAATCTTTTGCACAGCCTTTTCAATCACAGGCAAAAAAACGTCAAAGTCATGATCAGATTCTTTGACAATATGCTGCAAAAACAGCATTAGATTATCTGCCGCCCTTGTTTTCAGGCATAAAGGCGAATCTGATTCAAATGAATCCAGAAAAATATCAACAAAAAGATCCAATGCTTTGCCGCCATCTGGATGGGACTTGTACAAATAAAAATATTGAAGGGAAAAATGCCGGGCTTCGCTGACAATAAATTCCCAGTTTTTATAGGGATGTGACAGCTCTTTTAGAAAAACGTTCATCCGGTTCAAAATCCCGACATAGGATGAAACAATATCCAAAAAAACTTCATATTTTGAGTCAATTATAACATCAACTTTTGTATCGGATAAATTAACCTCAAGAGCCCTGGATTTCACAAGATTTCCTTTGCTTTGGTGATATCTTTCAAATTTATCACCTTTATTAATCGTTTCTGATAACCCGTTTGACATCGGTTACCTTTTTGACTTTTTTAATGGCCGACATGATTTGACGAAGCTGATCTGTACTTTCAACCATCAGGGTGAAATAAAACAGGCTGATACCTGTTTCCAGGGTTTCAGTATTGGCATTTAGAATGTTTGATTTATGTTTGCTGATCACCGAGGCAATATCTGCTAAAAGCCCTGACCTGTCATCTGTACGGATCTTGATACTGGCGGGATAGGATTCTTTGACCTCATCGCTCCACTGAACTTCGATCTGGCGCTCATTGCTCATTTTCATGATATTCAGGCACCCTTTGCGGTGGATAGTCACCCCCTGTCCCTGGGTGATATACCCAATGATAGGATCTCCCGGAAGCGGATTGCAGCATTTTGAAAACTTGACAAGAATATCATGAAGTCCTTTTACAATGATACCTGTACTGTCTTTATTCTTTCGCTTTCCAGTCTGTTTTTGAAGAACACCTGTTTCTTTAACCTCTTGTTTTTCAACTTCAGGTGCAATTTTATTCAAAATCTGCAGCGGAGTTATTTTTCCAAACCCCACATGGGCAATCAGGTCATCCACGGCTTTAAAACCATAGGCATCTGAAACCTGTTTGATTTCTCCTGATTTCACCAGGGCATTAAAATTCTGGTTTCTCTTTCTAAATATCTTTTCACACATCTCCCTGCCAAGAGAATAACTTCTCTCTTTTTCCCGGGCATTGATCCAGCCGCGTATTTTAGTTCTGGCCTTTACGGTTTTTACAAAATTAAGCCAGTCAGGACTTGGGGTATGGCCTTTGGTTGTGATAATTTCAATTGTATCACCCGTTTTTAACCGGTGGCTAAGCTGTACTATTTTCCCGTTGACCTTTGCGCCGGTGCATTCGGCACCCACTTCGGTATGTATGCGATAAGCAAAATCAACCGGTGTGGCTTTTTTGGGAAGAATTTTGATCTCACCTTGAGGTGTGAACACATATATTTCATCAGGATACAGATCAATCCTGACATTTTCTAAAAATTCATCAGGATCATTATAATTTTCCTGGTTTTCCACAAGATTTCTGATCCATGCAAACAGCTCTCCTGTATTTTCATCAATCTTTGAGCCTTCTTTATAACTCCAGTGGGCAGCGATTCCGGATTCCGCAATATTGTCCATATCCTGGGTTCTGATCTGAATTTCAACCCTTTCTCCTTTGGGTCCCACAACCGTGGTATGAATGGACTGATACATATTGGGTTTGGGATTTCCAATATAATCTTTTATTTTATAATAAATCGGCTTCCACATGGAATGGATGGCGCCCATGGCGGCATAGCACTGGGGAACCGTATCAAGTATGATCCTGAACGCGATGACATCATAGACTTCATTAAAATCAAGGTTCTGGGATATCATTTTTTGATAAATGCTGTAATTTTGCTTGTAACGCCCTTTTATTTCAGCTTCCAGATTCATCTCCTTCATTTTTTCATGAAGCTTTTCGTTGACGGTTATAATGTAATCTTCTTTTTCATGCCGGGCTTTGTTTACAAGTGCCTTGATACGTTCATATTCATGCCTTTTGGTATAATAAAACGCAATGTCTTCCAGTTCATACTTCATCCAGAATATCCCCAGGCGGGCGGCAATTGGGGCGTAAATGTCAAGGGTTTCCTGGGCAATGGCAGCCTGTTTTTCAGGCTTGCGGTGATATTTTAAGGTACGCATATTATGAATCCGGTCCGCAAGCTTGATCAGAACCACCCGGATATCATCTGCCATGGCAAGGATCATTTTGCGTAAACTTTCTGCCTGCTGAGCTATTTTGGTTGAAAAAGGCAGGGCGGAAAGTTTTGTTACGCCGGAAACAATATGGGCAACACCCGGTCCGAACATATCTTCAATATCTTCTCTTGTTGCGGGTGTGTCTTCAATGACATCATGCAGAAGGGCTGCGGCAATGCTTTCAACATCCAGGCGCATGTCGGCTAAAATATTGGCCACCTCAAGAGGATGGGACAGATAGGGTTCCCCGGAAAGCCTTACCTGGCCGTCATGAACTCTTGCCGAGTAAACATAGGCCCGGTCTATGATGTCACAATCCCCTTCGGGATTATACTCATATATTTTATCCAGTATGTCGTTAATCCTGATCATTGATGCAACTTAATATGCTTTTGCAAAGAGTACCCTTCGTGAGCTGGGGTTATCACAACAAATGCACCTGCCTTCTTCTGTAGGGCTGTCAAACGGAATACAGCGAATGGTGACGGACAGATCTTTTTTGATTTTTTCCTCACATTTTTCTGATCCGCACCAGTGGGACATGATAAAAGCACCATTATTAAATCCCTTGGATTTTTGATACAGCTTGTAAAATTTCTTTTTATCATCAATTTCAAAGGTGTTTTCTTTTCTTCGGGTCACGGCACGATTAAAAAGGGTATCTTGAATATTATCCAGGATATCAGTAATCTGATCAATAAACTCTTCCCTGTCCATGGATTGTTTCTGATTTGATGGGTTATCCCTTCTGGCCATGAAAACACTGTTTTGTTCAATGTCTCTTGGACCCAGTTCAATCCTGACTGGAATCCCTTTTTTTACCCAGTCCCAACCCCTTGTACCGCCGATATCCCTGTCGTCAATTTCAACAATAATCTTTCTGCCATGAAATTGTTTTTCTTCCAATGCATCTTTAAGGCCATGGGCGCTTTCCATAATGGTTCGACGATCTTCCCCTTTTTTAAATATAGGAAGAATAACAACATGGGCAGGTGCTATTTTTGGTGGCAAAACAAGACCGTCATCATCCGAATGCACCATGATCATTCCGCCGATCATCCGGGTGGAAACTCCCCAGGAAGTGGTCCAGGCAAAGGTTTCCGTACCTTCTTCATTCTGAAATTTTATATCAGACCCTTTGGCGAAATTCTGGCCCAGAAAGTGGGAGGTGCCGGCCTGAAGCGCTCGTTTATCCTGCATCATGGCTTCAATACAAGTTGTATCATCGGCTCCCGGAAACCGTTCTGAAACCGTTTTCCTGCCCCTGATCACCGGCATGGCCAGATAGTCTTCAACAAATTTTGTATAGATATCCAGCATGAGCATGGTTCTCTCTTTTGCTTCGGATTCCGTGGCATGTGCGGTATGGCCTTCCTGCCATAAAAACTCGCTGGTTCTCAGAAACATCCGGGTACGCATCTCCCATCGAACAACATTTGCCCACTGGTTTAACAAAATAGGCAGATCCCGATAACTTGTGGTCCATCTGGCCATTGATTCCCCTATAATGGTTTCCGATGTGGGACGGACAATCAAAGGCTCAGTCAGTTTTCCAGCCGGTTTTAAACCGCCTTCACCATCGGATTCAAGCTTGTGGTGGGTTACAACGGCACACTCTTTGGCAAACCCTTCCACATGCTCCGCCTCTTTTTCCAGGTAGCTTAACGGAATAAACAAGGGAAAATAGGCATTTTTCACACCGGTCTGCTTAAACATGGCATCCATCTGGTGCATAATATTTTCCCAGATGGCATACCCCCAAGGTTTTATCACCATGCATCCCCTGACAGGTGAATTTTCCGCCATATCCGACGCTTTGATCACTTCCTGATACCAAGCTGGATAATCTTGTTCCCGGGTCGGGGTGATCGCTGTTTTACTCTTTTTTGCCATTAAATTTCTCCGAATTCTTTATCATTTTGTCTATTTCGCTCAGCAATTGATCCACAAGTTCATCCTGATCTATTTTCCGTATAACTTTTCCCTTTTTAAATAGAATCCCCTTGCCATCACCACCTGCGATGCCGATATCCGCCTCTTTTGCTTCACCGGGTCCGTTTACAACACATCCCATAATCGCAACTTTAATCCGGGAAGACCGTTCAAGTAAAGCTTTTTCTACTTGTTCGGCAATTTTAAAAAGATCAATTTTACACCGTCCGCATGTGGGGCATGAAATCAGTTCCGGTCCGCGGCTTCTTATCCCCAGAGCCCTTAAAATTTCATAACCGGTCCTGACTTCTTCAACCGGGTCCCGTGTCAATGAAACCCGGAGGGTATCACCCAGACCCTGGGCCAAAAGCATACCAATACCTATGGCTGATTTTGTGATACCCGCATAAAGCCCGCCGGCTTCCGTTACCCCTATATGAAAAGGCACATCCGTTCTGGGTGCCAGAAGCCGGTAGGCAGACACTGTTCTTGAAACATCCGAAGCTTTCAGGGACACTTTTATGTCATGAAAATCCAGGTCCTCAAGAATCTTGATATTGCGCACCGCGCTCTCCACCATGGCTTGAGGCGTTGTTCCCAGGCGCTGTTCAATCTCTTGTTCAAGAGAACCTGCATTCACGCCTATCCGAATTGGAATACCATGTTTTTTTGCACAATCCACGACTGCTTTGATTTTTTTGGCTTCCCCGATATTACCCGGATTTATTCTTAAGGCATCAGCACCTGCTGTTGCAGATGCCAGTGCCAGCCTGAAATCAAAATGAATATCAGCAATGATTGGAATGGTGATCTGCTGCTTGATCTTTTCAATGGCCTGCGCCGCTTCCATGTCAGGAACCGCCACCCGGATGATTTCACAACCTGCCTTTTCAAGAGCAAGAATCTGGTTAACCGTAGCCACCACATCCTGGGTCTGGGTATTGGTCATGGATTGAACTGAAACCTGGGCCATGGAACCTATTTTAACATTGCCGACACTGATTTGCCGGGTGGAACGTCTTTGATCAACCAGTGACATCTTAACACTTCCTGCGATTAATAAAAATTAAAAGCTCACAGAATTGCCTTTAATCTGTAAGCCGTAAATATTGTTTTTTTTCGAACCTTAAAGATACCAAAGCTGTTCTTTTTATTCAAGACAACACTCTTTATAAACTTTGGATAATTATAAGTTGACCTCATATATACTCTTTTTTCAAAAGGTTGATCAAAAGACAATAACAAAAGCCTGATCTCATTGATCCATGATCCCATTTATCCAAGTAAGGGCAGCAAATCCTTTGATTGACTTACTGCTGAGTTTAATTTATTCTATCAGTAACAGTTATTGATATGTTATTTACTACACGCTATGTCTAAAAGGAGATGAAATGTTTAATGAAATTAATATATTAAGAGCAATGCCTATTTTTAAAAATATAGAGATTGGAAAACTTGAAAAAATTTTTAACCTCCTCCACCTGGTAAAAATAAAAAAAGGGGATGTCCTGATAAAAGAAGATGAAATTGCAAGAGAATTTTATATTCTCCTTTCAGGTCAATATAAAATCTCATTTAAAAACGGAAAACATATCATATTGGACAAAAAAGGGGATTTTATCGGCTGGGCAACCATCATTGCAGCACCCAAATATCTGGGGACAGGTGTTGCATTAACCGACGGCGATGCATTCAAACTTACCCGCCAGGATTTCATGGATCTTTTGATCAGTGACTCGGAAATAGGAAATCAAATCATGGCAAACGGAAGTGAGCTTACCGCAAAACACCTTTGAGCCCAAAATGATATCACCCTCAACCTTATTTTTCCACGGCAAGAGGATTTCCATCGTAAACGACCCCATCTGCATCAAGGTCAATAATTACAAAAAAACATGGATTCACAGGTCTTATCCAAAAATTATCATAATTTTTGGATAAGACCTGTGTTGAATCTGCTCAATGTCAGACACATGGCGCAATATTTTTAAATATCTTTGAAAGAAAAGCCAAGGATCGATTCAGGTTTTCAAGATTAAACACCTCAATACTGACCACCCCTTCAAAATTTTCCAGAATGAATTGAACTTGTCTGAAATGTTTTTCCGGTAATTTATCCAAAGCAGTATGATCTTTTCCAGACGGCACGGAAAAATCAACACCATGCAGGTGCATGATGGACGTTCTATATTGATGTTTTTCAAAAGTTTTCAAAAGATTATGACCATATTTTATCTGGTGACCGACATCAATACAAACGGACGTTTTAAACTCCTCCACCAGGGTTTCGACCAGGGAAAACGGGTAATCAAGAGTTTCAACGGAAATGATCCCTGGATTGGACAGTCCTGACACCAGTGCCCCAAGGCCTTGCCGGGCTTTTTCTTCCCAATCTTTGAGCTGTCTTAAATTACCCTTATCCGTTTTAATCCCCTTGGGCATATCAAGGTGAAGTGTGTGGGTGCTGGGTGCAAGAGGGGTGAAAAGATCAATAACCTTTAAAAGCATGTCCGCAGATGTTTGTCTTTTTTTTAAATCATCGCAAGTCAGACTCACATCAATGGGAAGATGTATATTATAAGTTAAATTCAATTTTTGGGATAACTCTAAAAGCTTTTTCACATCATCTTTTGAAGGCAAAACTTCTTCAGGCATGCTTTCAAACACAAGCAGCTCGATTTCATCAAAAAAAGCCCCCAGTTTTTTTACATTGGGGATAATATGATCCGGAAAAATAAAAGAGGTTGTGCCAAGCTTGAACGGTTTGTCAGGTAATACGGCCATTGAAATTTTTTCCTTTAAAAATTTATTAAGGAATTCAAATAAAATAACATTGACAATCAAAGGACAAAGAGTTGTTTTTGGCCAAAGGCCTTTCAAAGTTCTTAGTCCTAAGAGTACTCTAAACAACAAAGAAAAAGACGACTGAAACCAGGATGGCTGTCAAAGAGCTGAGCATCATCAGATCACAAGCCTGTTTTATTTTTTCTTTTTCAGGATCTTTAAAATCTTTTCCAATAAACGGCTTTTCAACCATGGCACCATGATACATGTTTGGCCCGCCAAGTCTTATTTCAAGGGCACCTGAAAAAGCAGCCTCCGGATAACCGGCATTAGGGCTTTTATGGCGTGATCCCTGGACAAATCCAGTCTTTAATGCCAGAATCCCTTTTTTAAACGAAAGCAGACCTGCACTTAAGGCAATGACCAGTACCGACAGTCTTGCCGGAATAAAATTGGCCACATCGTCAATTCTTGCAGATGCCCGGCCAAAAAGAAGATATGTGTCATTTTTATAGCCTACCATTGAATCCAGGGTATTGACCATTTTGTAGGCAAGAGCCCATGGCACCCCCCCGATCATTGCAAAAAACAAAGGCGATAAAAACCCGTCCACAAAATTTTCAGCCACTGTTTCCACACTGGCGCGCGTAATGGCTTTTTGATCCAGATCCTTTGTCTGACGGCCCACAATCATGGAAACTTTTTTCCGGGCTTTTTCAATATTATTCTCTTTAAGAGCAAAAAAAACACCTGATGCAGCTTTTTCAAGGCTTTTTGATGAAAAACAGAAAAACAGCAGAATAACCTGAACAAGATCGCCAAAAACAGGATGGACAGCCATGCTCAATTTTATAATGATAAAGGCAATCAACCATGTGGAAAAAATCAGAAAACAGGAAAAAAACAGCCCGGAAACCAGAAGATGCTTGAACCATTTTCTGAAACGGCTTTCAAAAAAATTGATGGCCTTTCCCATATAGATGATTGGATGGGGCAAAATATCAGGATCGCCAAGGATAAAGTCAAGGATAAACGCAGCCGGAATAATGTACCAATGAATTTCAATCATTTTTCACAGCCTGTTTTATCAACTCGGCAAGATGCAAATTGACAGATCTTTGCTTTAATGAAAATCTCACATACTGATCGGACAGGCCCAGAAAATTGGAACAATCCCGGATCAGAATTTTGTGTTGTCCGATTTTTTTACAAAATTCTTCTGAGGTCAACCCGTTTGTCAGCCGGGCCAAAATAAAATATGTGGTTGAATCCAATAATTTTAATTCTTGAATATCCTCAAGACTTTCAAGAAAGAGCTGTTTTTCCGTTTTTATATAGTCTCTTGTTTTTTGATAAAAGGGTTCGATTTTTTCCGGGTGATCAAAGATATGTTCGATCACTGTCTGGGCCAGTGCATTGACACTCCAGGGCTGGTAACAGGCCATGATTTTTTCAGCAAGTTTTCTGGATGCACTTAAAAACCCGGTACGAAGCCCTGGTATTCTGAATATTTTGGACATGGAGGACAACACAATCAGATTTTTATATCCGGTTTCCGACACCAGGGATATCTCCCGGGCCTGATCCACAAATGGAAGATAGGATTCATCAATGATAAAAACCGTATTCTCGTGTTTTTGAATCAGGTAGTCAAGCTGTTCTCTTGGCATCAATGCGCCAGTAGGGTTGTTGGGATTACAAAGAAACACCGTATCCGCGTCTTTTGCCATTCTGGACAGGTCGTCAATATCTGGTGCAAACATTTTTGGCTCTTTTGCAAGGCAATGCGCAAAGTCAATGTTATGCATAAGGCAGGCATCCTTGTAATCCGAATAGGTTGGACCGGCAATCAACACCTTTTTTGAGGCCAAAGCTTTGGGGATGGTGTAAATAAACCAGGTGGTTCCGTTGCCTGCCACAACGTTCTCGTGATCTATTCCGTGAAAGTGTGCAAAGCCTTTTCTCATGGTCACGGCATCTGCTTCAGGCAGAGATCGTATTTTAACCAGGTTGTCACAAATTACTTTTTCTATGTTTTCAGGCGGTCCCAGAGGATTTAAATTGCTGCTCATGTCAACAATTTCATCAACCCCGCAGCCCAGTGTTTCTGCCAGATTTGCTTTATTCCCGCCATGGCCGATAATCATTTTATTTCTTCCTTTTAAGCGATTAATGCCCCGGTTGCCAAAAATAAAACCGCTTCCAGGATTTCAGTCATGGCACCCAGCATATCTCCTGTAATACAATTGAGTGTTTTTTTGTAAAACCCCAGTATCAGCCACAGGGTTCCAAGAAAAACAAGGTTCAAAACCAGACATTTATACCCCAAAAAAAGGGAGATGACCACAGGAATCAGCACAAAGGCAAAATCCTTTGGACCAATACCCTTTTCAAACAAATCAAGCCCGGTCCCGGTCTCTTTTCTGCCGTAATCCAGCACCTTGATGCCAACAATCATTGCCCCGCGAGCATATGCCGGAACAATCAACAGCAGGTCCATTGTTTGAAAAAGGGTTCCGGTTGTTTTGACGGAATAAATCCCGGCGGCTTTAACAGCCAGGATACAGACCACTGCCACAAGCCCCATCATACCTGTTCTGCTGTCTTTCATGATTTCAAGAGCCCGTTCTTTGGAGCGGTGACTGAACAACCCGTCTGCCGCATCCCCCAAACCGTCTAGATGAAATGCCCCGGTCACCACAACCAGGAAAAGAACATCAAGAACGGCTGCCACACCAGGCGACCAAAGTGTTGAAACGCCCGCATCAAATACCAGGAGAAGCCCCCCAAGTATAAGCCCGACAACGGGGAAAAATTTAATCATGCCCATGGGAGAATAGGCCACATCTTTTCCTGCCGGAAGAATGGTGATAAACAAGATTGCAGATCTTAAATCCGTTAATATGTTTTTTATTGTCATGAGTCTTTTAATGTCTGATAGAAAACACCCCGTTCCTGGGTTTTTCCAACTATTTTGCCTTCCTGTTCAAGTATGGTTAGATGGTTGTTGATCACCTCTTTTTCAACCCCTAAAATCTTCAGCAGATCCTGCTTTGTGCAGGGTCTGCGATGAATGGTTTCAACAATGGCCGCTTTTATATTTTCTCTTTGTATGTGTGCCCTGATATTTTTATCCACCTTTGCAATGATCTGGCTATTGGGAAACCCTATAATTTGGATTGCTCGTTCAAGCTCGGATCTTGAGGCGGGTTTAATACCCGCAAGAGTTCCAGGCCGGTCAAGGGTATTGATCTGAACCAGGTTTGGCTGAATTTTTTGAACAGCCTCTTTGAGCAGCAGCAAATCAGATGTACTGTCATTAATTCCCGGAAGAATGAAAATTTCCAGCCAGATCTTTCCCTTGTATTCTTTTGCAAAAGCTTCAATTCCCTTTACAATTTCCTTGGTATCCAGAGTCTTGCCAGGCCTGTTAATCCTGGCAAATGCCTTGTCTGACACAGCATCAAGAGACGGCACTACAAGATCTGCTTTTAAAAGCGCATGCCGGACTGTTGGATCAAAAAAAAGGGTGGAATTGGTCAAAACAGCTACATTAATATGGGGTTTTTTATCTTTGATATAACCTATGACCTGTCCCAGTTTGCTGTTTAATGTTGGTTCGCCGGCACCGGAAAACGTTATATAGTCAGGATCATCATTATGCTGCCAGAAATGGTCCAGTTCTTTTTTCACGTCCTTGAACCGGACATACTCTTTTTGCTCCATGGTTAACCGGGTGGTTTTCCCGCACTCACAATAAATACAGTCCAGACTGCAGGTTTTATGGGTAACCAGATCAACCCCCAGGGAAATGCCAAGCCGCCTGGACGGAACCGGGCCGAAAATATGATGATATTGCATGAATGTTTGTTTCCTTCTATGGTATGGGCGTTAGCTGCTATAGTTTGGGCTTTATCTGGTGATCAATTCCGGCAAACATCATAACAACCTTGTCGGCTGTTTTTGCAATTCGCTGATTGACAAGCCCTGCAACATCCCTGAACTGCCTGGCAAGCATATTTTCCGGAACAATACCCATGCCCACCTCATTGGAAACCAGGAATACCGGACATTTGCACTGTTCAAGGGAATTTTCCAGATCTTGAATAGCCCCTTTAATTTGATTGTGGTCATAGGAATGAAACAAGAGATTGGATGTCCACAGGGTCAGACAATCCACCAGGATAACACCGGCTTTTGAAGAAAACTCATTAATTTTTTCATGAATTTTAACCGCTTCTTCAATGGTTATCCAGTCTTCTCCCCGTTCTTTTTGATGCTTTTCCACCCGTTTTTCCATTTCAATATCGGTTGGCACGGAAGTGGCAATAAAAACTTTATTTTTTTTTTCTATCCTGTTGGCCTGATCCAGAGCAAAAGAGCTTTTCCCGCTTCTGCATCCGCCCATCACAAATGTTACACCTTTTTTCAAAATACAAACCTATCCCTTAATTCTTATCGCTTTTGTTATTTTTATTGTTTTTGGAATTTTTATCGCTTTTGCTTCCCCAAATATCCACAATCTTAGTATCTCCGGGATAATCAAGCGTGCTATACTTGGTAATATTGGATAATTTTTTTGTAATTTTTCCAAGCCGGGTTGCCTGGTTTTTTATGGAAGCAAGGTTGTTTTTTTCAATTGGGTCTACTTTATCGGCTGATTCTGAACCCATCAATAATAGTTCGGAAAAACCTAAAATTGCCTGCAATGGCTGATTAATTTCGTGACAGACCGCCCCTGCCATCTCAAGAACACCCTGGAGCCTTTCTTTTTCATATTTTTCTTTTTCAGCCAATCTTCTTTGGCTGATGTCCGTAAGTATTGCAGTTGTCCATGCAGCGGGATCAGACACATCCCCACAGTTCAGCTTGATATGGACAGGAAACAGGGTTTTATCCTGTTTGATCATATCGATTTCATAATCTGCCGTACCATTGTTGACAAGGCTGTAATATATTTTTTTCCCGTTAACATCATAATGATCAATATCAGGATAGAGCATCCTTGTACTTTTATCCTCAAAATCCTGTTTTGATTGATATCCAAACATTCGAACCATTTCATTATTAACCCACTTGAAAATCCGTTTCTGCGCAAGGCCGATTCCCACTGGTAACGATTCCAGGATTTTTTCAAGAATATGTTGCTGCTCTGCCGATTTTTCATCCGATTTTTTTCGTTCAATTGCAAGGGCAATATGCCGGGAAACTGAGTCTAAAAGTTCCAGATCCTTTTTTTTATAGTCGCTTGCTGAAGTATAGCTTTGAACCACAATGACGCCTTTTACCCTGTCATGGATAATTAAAGGTACGCCAAGCCAGATTTTTCCGACTGTTTTCCTTGATTTTTGTTTTTGCTGATCAGCAAGCCGAATAAGATCCTTGTTATAAAAAATCATCGGTTTTTTGTTTTGAATGACCATGCCGGTGGAAGAGGCTGTTTTACTCAAACCAATTATCTCTTCGGGTGCCTCACCTTTTTCATCCGCATAATATGGAAATGTGATGGAATCACTTGCTTTATCGTAAAGAGCGATATAAAAATTATCCGCATTAAGAATTTCATCCAGACTTTTATGAATCACTGCATAGAGTTCATCCAGATTCCGGGTTGTGTTGATTGCTTCGGATATGTCAAACAATACTTTCAGGGTGTTATCGGGACTTCGCTTCTTTTTCGTTTTTGCAGATTGATTTTTTCCCATGACAACCCTTTTTGTCTTTTTATTTAAGGCACATCCAAAAAAAATCACATTATTCCATTAAAGCTTGATTTTATCAAGAACAATTGCTTCATTAAAAATTTCCTTTTTAATCACGGCAAAACATTATATCTTGTTATAAAATCAAATTTTATGCAATAATATTCCCACAGGGCCTCTTTTTGTGAAATATTTCAATATAACTTTTAAATCAATAGCTTAATTATGAATTTAAGTATGCGGAACAAAATAAATGAAATTTTTTGAAGAAATATCACTTTTATATGAAATCAGTGAATCACTGAACCAGCATATGGACATGAAAAAATCATTATTCAAGGTATTAAGCGTTCTGTCTGAATCCTTGAACCTGGTAAGGGGGATCATTTTTTTGATCAGCTCTGAAACCGGTGAAATTAGAATTGAAATGGCCCATGGCATTTCTAAAGAAACCACCTGCAAAATCAAATATCTTCCAGGGGAAGGCATAATCGGTCGAGTCATTCAAACCGGAGAGTCGGCTGTGGTTCCCCGCATCAGCAAAGAACCGCTGTTCCTTGACAAAACCCATTCAAGGCAGGTCATGGAAGGTCGGGATTATTCTTTTATCTGCGTCCCCATAAAAAAAGACAACAGGGTCATAGGAGCCATCAGTGCCGATCAACCCTTTGAGGGGAAAAAATCCCTGGAAAAGGGCGAAAAGCTCCTGTCTGTGGTGGCAACCATGGTGGCACATCATGTGATCAATATTGAAACCATAAGAGTTGAAAAAGAACAGCTGAAAACAGAAAATATACGACTGAAATCAGCACTTGAAAACAGATACAGCTTTACCAACATTATCGGCAATTCCAATAAAATGAGAGAAGTTCTTCAAATGATCGCCCAGGTATCATCTTCTTCAGCCACTGTTTTGATCCGGGGAGAAAGCGGGACGGGAAAAGAACTGGTTGCCAATGCCATCCATTATAACAGCAATAGAAACAAAAAACCCTTTATCAAGATCAATTGTGCAGCCATCCCGGAAAACCTTATTGAAAGTGAATTGTTCGGTCATGAAAAAGGATCGTTTACCGGAGCTTCCCATCAGAAAAAAGGGAAATTTGAGATAGCGGACAAAGGCACTGTCTTTCTGGATGAAATCGGAAACATGGCCCTTTCAGCACAGGTAAAACTCTTAAGGGTGCTGCAGGAAAAAGAATTTGAACGCGTAGGGGGATACACCCCCATTAAAAGTGATGTCAGAATCATTGCCGCAACCAACTCAAATCTTGAAGAGATGTCCCGACAGGGCAAATTCAGGGATGATCTTTATTTCAGGCTGAATGTATTCCCGATTTATATTCCCAGCCTTCGAATGCGCAAAACCGATATCATTTTGCTGGCCGATCACTTTCTTGAAAAATACAGAAAAGAACATGGAAAAGAGATCAAACGCATCACCTCCCCTGCCATTGACATGATGATGGAATATCACTGGCCCGGAAATGTAAGGGAATTGGAAAACTGTATTGAAAGGGCTGTCATCCTCTGTAATGAAGGTGCCATCCACAGCTATCACCTTCCTGCCACCCTTCAAACCGGAACCAAATCCAAAACCCTTCCCTTATCCCTTGAAGATGCGGTTGCCCACCTTGAAAAAGAGATCCTCATGGATGCGTTGAAAAACACCAAAGGAAATATTCATAAGGCATCAAAACTCATTGGAATCACTGTTAGAAAATTTTCCTATAAGGCTGCTAAATATAGTATCAATTATAAAGAGTATCGATAGCATGCCGGCCCGGGAACAATGAGGATTCAATTGTGGTGCAAAGCAAAATAATTTTTATGCCTTTCAAGTCGGTTTGAAAGGCTTTAAAAACAAATCTATTTTGCATCACCGAAATTCAGCACTGCACCGGCACGGACTTTTTGAGATAATCTTCCATTAGTCCGGAACCGGTACAGTGATCTGGTGAGCATGTCATGCTGATTTTAGATAATGGGATCACATGGTTATATTTTTCCTGAAAGGGGGACCGATTTGAAATATGTCCCTGACAAACCAGATCCTAAGCCAATGCATGAAGTTTTTCCATCAAACCTTCAAGATTCTTTGAATTGTCAAAACAAAACTGCATTTGTGTAAATTGTTTTCTCAAGCCAATCACCTCATCCTTGATTGATTTAGCCCCTTTAACACCATCATGAATCAATTGGGCAAGGACCTGGAAATCTTGTTCTTTCATACCGAAACGGGTCATTTCAGACACGCCCATGCGCAAGGAACCGGAGGCGGTAAAGCCCTCTTCTTCCGGGGTGGCCTGATAATTGACAATAACATTGTTTTTCTCAAGAAAGTCCGCTACCTCCGGACCTTTTGAATATCCCACATTCACAATGACCTGATGGGTATGAGTGAAGCCATCGGCTTTCTCTCCTGCCACATCAATGCCCAGTTCAGCCAGGGCTGATGCAAACGCCCTGGCATTGGCAATCACCTGTTTCTGGTAGTCGTCTTTAAAATGATTCATCTCATAGGCTGAGGCCAGCAGACCCAGCATGGTTCCAAGATGATGATTGCTCACGCTTCCCGGAAAAGTTCTTCTTTCAATGGCTTCCCACAGAGGATATCTCTGGTCATCAAGAGCATAATTCCCCGCAACAATACCTCTCTGGGTGCCGAAAAAAGTTTTATGGGTTGAACCGGTCACAAGATCGGCACCATCTTTGAACGGTTCCTGAAAATGGGGGCCTACAAGCCCCAGCACATGGGCCATATCATACATTATTACAGTATCAAGCCCTGCGGCTTTTACCATTTTGCGGATTTGGGCCACAGGTTCCGGGTATATGGTCATGCTTTTGCCGAAAATAATCAGCTCCGGCTGATGGATTTCAATGAGTTTTTGGCAGGCAGGTACATCAATCTTGTACAAATTGTCCTGGCAGACCGGGAAATTGACCACTGCAGGCTTTTCGGTTTTCGGGTCCCGTGCCACAAAATCGCGCAAAGCTCCCATGGGCTGGGCACTTAAATGGCCGCCGTTAAGGATGTGGTTGTTCATGATTTTCCGGATACGGCGCTGTTCACTTTTTCTGTCCACCCGGTTGAGATAATCCACCATGGCACTGAACACAGCCGTATTGGCCATCTGACCCGATAGCACACGGGTTTCCACGGTACGGCACCCCAAAAATTTTTGGAATTCCTGTACCAGCAACTCTTCCACTTCACTTATAAACTGGGTTCCCTGGTAATAAAATACCTCATGATCACAAAAGGCTTTTACTTTTTTATGTTCTGCATATCTGCCCGAAGAGTCCATGATGGAAAGCAGTCTTGAAAAAGAGGAGGCTGTCTGCTCCGAGGGGATGAGATTGATGCATTGGGACTGGCGCCAGGTGGTGTTGTCCACGGCTTTTTGAATAAGACCTGACATCAGGGATTCGGTTTTTGATATTGTGCCGGACTGTGTTTCTTTTGTCTGCGATGCCTTTGCCGGGGACACCTCCACACCCAGTTGATTCCAGACAATAGCTCTGGCATTGGGAGGTGCTTCCGCTCTCATGTGATAGGGAACCACAACCCCTGTGTATATTTTTTTGCGGATCTTAATTTCAAGCTGATCCCCCTGTACAACATCTGCATCCACAAGTGCAAGTGCAATTGCCCTTTTTTCATCATTCTCCGTCAACACGGAAAAAAGCCCCTCTCCTTGCGTACTCCAGTAAGGCACCATGGTGCCGCTGGTGATATACCCGACATGGCGACCGTCTTTCATCACTTCACAGCCGTTCCTGGCAATGCCTTTGCCGGTAACGGCCACCGGCACAATAACCCGGGGCAGGGCCTCAATATTGGAATAATCGAAATCCGCAATGCGTTTCAATGCACTGAACTGTTCAATCAGGGCAGCCTTACCAATGAAATCACCTTTTTGAGCAGCAAAGCTGACGGCAAATTTAGCAAGGGGGCAGGCAAAAATGGGAATGGGTTTATTGTCCGGGTCATCTCCGAATTCATGGCCGTACAGGGGCAGCGAAGCTTCAAGCCGCAGCGTATCCCTGGCACCCAGCCCAATGGGTTCCACCCCCTGTGCCAGGAGCAGATCCCATATTTTAACGGCATCATCCTTGTCCATGAAGAGTTCAAATCCAAGCGGATCACCAGTATAACCGGTTCTGGCAAGCAGTACTTTTGCTCCACAAATCATCACCTCGCTCAAGGTGTTTCTCAGGGGAATAGGCAGGGTGCCAGAATCTATAAGTGCATTCATGACTTTTTTGGAGGCAGGTCCCTGAAGACTTAGCATCCCCATATCAAGGGTATGATCCTTTAATTGAAGATCATCAAATTTTTTGGCCTGTTCCATAAAATGGTTCCAGTCCTTTTCACGGTTGGATGCATTGACCACCAGCAGGTAGTTGTCTTCATGAAACCGGTAGAGATAGGCATCATCAACAGCATGTCCGTTTTTATCCGGTATGATGGTGTACTGGCTCTCGCCCACTTCAAGAGCCCCGGCATTGTTGGTCAGCACCCGCTGGAGAAATGGCAGTCTATCTTTTCCGCTGATAATAAACCGTCCCATATGGGACACGTCAAAAAGTCCTGAACTCTTACGGGTAGCCAAGTGTTCCTGAATAACTCCTTTTTCATATTGTACCGGCATGTCCCAGCCGCCGAAATCAACCATTGTGGCACCCAGTGCCCTGTGTTGTTCATTAAAAAATGTTTTGCTTAATGAAGACATATCTGATTTTTCCTTCTCAAGTAAAAGTTTTAATTTTTATACCATCCAAGCCAAAGCCCGTAAATCGCTAAAAAGTATTTTGATTTTTGCATTTATTTCTTATTATAAGCTTTACCTTTTATGGTACGATACATTTTTTCGATCTGAAATGAAATAACAGCCACCTGTTTTTTTAGTTAATACAATCTTCTTTTTTGCAAGAAAACCAAGATTTTTCTTGTTGCTGATCCTTAATTTTCTCGGTTTGGCAGAAGTATTTATATACCATCCAGGTATAGCTAAAACCGGAGTTGCATAATGTTTATCTCCGGTTGACTGTTCTATCCATTTTTGCAGCCCTTTTGCCTGCTGGATTGTTTGCAAAACGGCTTTTGTTTTTGTCCACCCCGGGATCATTTGTGCAAGCAATTGTCAGCACTCTTTACTTAAGTATTAAATCGGAATACCCGGACATCTCAGCTTCAAATTTTTCAAAACGAGCGTCAAGCGAATCGGTTAATAAATTTTTATCGCTTTTTGAAAAGAAAGAATGTTTAATGCTGTTGTACACATATTCTTTCACCTTTTCATAGCTTGGTTTATATCTTGCTGCCAGCAAAACGTATTCCCCGGTTAAATTGTTCCTGGAAACTCCTGAATCGTCTGTACATATAACTATTGGAACGTCGTATTTTGAATATATCAGATAAGGGTGATCATTATCCTTAACCCCCAATATAAATTCATTGCTGGTAAAGCAGATCTCTATGACCGATTTTTCTTTGATTTCCTGCAATAGCTTGATAGCGTTGTCTTCATAAGGCAAATCCACACCATGCCCTATCCTTTGAGCGCCGGCGGTATGTATGGCCTTAGAAATATGGAACTTTAAATTTTTCGGGCGCACCATGCCGAGTGTAAGTTCGCCTGCGTGCAATGATTTGTTAACGCTTGGGAATTTCTTTTTTAAGTATGCAAACATCTGCATGTGTAAATTATAATCCGCGATTGCAACCACACCATTTTCAGGGCCGACAATATTAACCCCTACCAGAAGATCGGATTGATCAACAGCCTTAAATGCTGAATACAGCGCTGAAAATACTTTGCTTGGCGAACTGTTTCTTGATGCATATGTTTGATAACGCATCATAAATTGATCATCATCCACACCCTTATGAGCTTCTTCTACTGTCTTGATGAATCCATAAACCGATTCTTTAAAAGTATTGTCTGCATCTATTCTCGAAGACATTACGTCAAGAAGTAATGAAACAGCTTCATTATCGGCGGCTTTCCTGATTTTTTCATCAAAATTTTCATTAAATTCTTTATCAGAGTATGAGTAACCGACTGATTTAAGCATGAGTTCTATAAAACCGACATTTTCTTTTATGGCCCGGTCTTTTAAAATCATCAGGCCTTTGTTGTAATGCTGAGAAATTGGACCAAAATAACTGAATGTATTAAAAAAATTAGCATCCGGGGGTGGCTGCAAGTGGTAATGATTCTGGTAGTCTTTGTCAGACCAAAGGGTTAAAAGTTTTCTATAAAGCTTGTTGTCGGAACGTAATTCATCAACGCAAATACTGCTGTCAGTAGTTGCTTTACTGATATAAAGTGTGTTTTTGTCTATCCAATAACCGGCATCTTTAACCCAATCTAAATATGTTTCCGCATAAATACTTCCTGAATAATGATTGTGCAGGTCTCCGCCTTTTGGCATGTTGGAAAAAAAAAGGGTAAGTTGAGCTGTATCCGGTGATTTGCCTTCAATCAGTTCTTCATAAAGCAGAGCAGTTTTATGTGCATTATCCAAATTAGAACTTGATTTTATTTCAAGAGTTGAACATCCGGCTATTGTGAAAATTGCAACAATAAATACAGCTAATCTCAATTTCATGTCTCCTCCTATCAATACTTGTTTTATGTGTTAACGGTTGAAATGTTTGATCCTGTACTTTGAATTCGCACCAGTTATTGGTTCAATAAATCCACTGTGCGGAAGATTATAATATCATTTTTTAATTTTCTGCAAGTTGCAAACTTCTGTATATTTCACTTATAATCTCCAGAAGAGACTGCCGTCGGTCTTAGCAATAATTTATACAAAAAAATCATAAATCATGGCAGTATAGAAATAAGACGCCATTTACCTTGAGCCAAGTCCGCTCTTTCATTGCATTCAAGTATTATTTTTTATATAAATTAAGATTAAAAAAGTTTACCTTAATTAAAAAGGTATCAATCATTTAAAAAGGTTTATACAGATGAAGAATCATTCAAATGACTCGATTAAAGTTCCTTCCCTTAAATTATATCATGAGCTAATGGCCAAAAAGGTGGGGGATATCCTCCTGGTATCCTGTCCGTATGATGCATTCATCATGGAGGAAGAAGGCCGCCTGTCAACAAGAATTATCAATGAGTATAAAGGACTTAACCTGTCAAAACCGCCGAGGCTTACATGGGTGTCATCTGCATCAGAAGCATTCCGGCGACTTGAGAACAAGAAATTTGATTTGATTCTTGCCATGCCCAGCCTGGATGGAATGGATGTCTACACCTTTGGTGAGCAAGTAAAGGCCAGATATTCCGAACTGCCTTTTTTCATGCTGCTGCACAATACCTGTGATATTGACAAGTACATCTGTGTGGATAATTCCACGGCCATTGACCGCACTTATATCTGGGGCGGGAATGCAGACCTTTTGCTGGCCATTATCAAAAATTTTGAAGATGAAATGAATGTGGCATTTGATACGGAGAACGGCAATGTCAGGGTGATTATCCTGGTGGAGGATTCACCTTATCATTATTCTTCTTTTTTGCCGGTGCTTTATAAACAGATTGTACTGCAGACTCTTTCAGTTATTGATGAATCCATTAACGAAGAACATAGATTGTTAAAGATGCGTGGCAGGCCCAAGGTGCTGATGGCTCATAATTATGAAGAGGCCATGGTTCTGTATGAAAAATACAAACCTTATCTGTTGTCGGTTTTTTCCGATATGCGATACCGGAAAAAAGGGGTTGAGGATGAAGAAGCAGGATATAAGCTTCTATCAAAAATCAAAAAAGAGATCCCGGATCTGCCGGTATTGATCCTGAGTACGGAGGAGCGTAACAGGAAAAAAGTTCTTGATATCCCGGCAGTATTTATCAATAAGAATTCAAACAACTTAAACAATCGAATTAAAAGTTTTTTTGTGTCCTATCTCGGGTTTGGGGATTTTGTTTTTCGACTGCCCAATGGAAAGGAAATTGCCAGGGCCAGGGACTTAAGAGCCATTGAAAAGCTTTTGTCTGAAATTCCCGATGATTCAATTGTTTATCATGCCATGAACAATGATTTTTCAAGGTGGTTCATGGCCAGAAGTGAATTTGATTTTGCAATGCGGCTCAGGCCTTATAAGATAAGTGATTTTCCAGATGCCCGGGAATTGAAAAGTTTTTTAACCGAAAGCATCCATGCCAGAAGAAAAGGGTCCAGGCAGGGTCAGATTATTGATTTTGATTCTGAAAAATTAGATTCTGATACGGATTTTATGAAAATCGGAAACGGCTCCCTTGGCGGCAAGGCCAGGGGACTTGCCTTTATAGCCTCCCAGATAAAACGCGACCCTTCTTTGCAAAACAAGTTTCCTGACGTGGATATCAGTATTCCACAGACTTTTGTGATTTCAACGGAAGGATTTAAAAGTTTTATTGAAGAAAACAGACTTTCCCGGCTCCTTGAACCTGATAATGCCCCGGAAGACGAGTATATTGTTGCGCAATTTGTTGAGGCCCGTTTCCCGGTAGGGTTGAAAAAAAGCCTGGAAGCCTATTTGAGGAATGTAAAATACCCCATTGCAGTGAGGTCTTCCTCTCTTTTTGAAGATGCCCATTATCAACCTTTTGCCGGATTGTATAACACCTATATGCTTCCCAATTCACATCCTGATTTTGAAAAACGGCTGGAACGGCTTATTATGGCAATCAAACTGGTCTATGCCTCCACCTATCTTAAAGCACCCAGATCTTATGCAAGATCCACCATGCACCGAACTGAGGATGAGGAAATGGCCGTGATTCTGCAGCAATTGACCGGCAAGGCACACAAACAGTACTTTTACCCGTCAATTTCAGGCGTGGCCCGGTCATATAATTTTTATCCCATATCCCATTTAAAGGCGGAAGAGGGCATAAGCTATATTGCGCTGGGCCTTGGAAAAATCGTTATGGAAGGCGGTCAAACTTTGAGATTCTGCCCGAAATATCCCCAGTTTCTGCCCCAGTTTTCCATGATAAATGATATCCTTGAAAACTCTCAAAAATATTTTTATGCATTAAAACTTGATGAATTCCCGGATGATGAAAAATTCATATCTGAATCTCCTGAAGATCCTACTATTGCAAAAATAGACATAAATGATGCAACCGATCATCCGGTTGTCAGGAGTTTATCCTCCACCTTTCATGTCCAGGATAACCGGATCAGAGATTCTTTTTCAAATAAAGGCTTTCCCATATTAACCTTTGCCAATATTTTAAAATACAATTCTTTTCCCCTGGCCTCCATTCTTGAAGAAGTGACCAAAATCGGAAGAAAATGGATGGGGGCGTCTGTTGAGATCGAATTTGCAGTTACGTTACCGGAAAACGGGACTCAAAAAGCACAGTTTTCCTTGCTGCAAATCAGGCCCATGGGACGGTACAAACAAAATCTCAAGGTGAAAATAGGAAAAGATGACATTAAGGATGCGTTTTGTTATTCCACTATGTCACTTGGGAACGGAGAATATAAGGATATCTATGATGTTGTCTATGTGGACCCTGCAACCTTTGATCCAGGTAAAACCATTGAAATAGCAACGGAAATAAATAAAATCAATGCCCTGTTTAATGAAAATAACAAAAAATACGTCCTGATCGGGCCGGGCAGGTGGGGAACTTCAGACCGGTGGCTGGGGATTCCGGTTGTCTGGAATGATATTTCCAATGTGGGAGTAATGCTGGAAACCACCATTGAAAGCATCAAGGCAGATCCTTCCCAGGGGTCTCATTTTTTCCAGAATATCACCTCTCTTGGTATCAGTTATATTACCGTATCAGATAAAGGAGAGGATTTTATTGATTATGAATTTTTCAGTTGTCAGACATGCGAAACCACAACAACTTATCTGAAGCATATAAAATTTGAAAATCCCATAAAAATTCTTGTGGACGGAAAGACCTCCCAGGCAGTATTAATGCCATACAAAAAAGAAGAACCAGATGATATAATGGATGATATTCCCATTGTTGATTCTTAAATTTTGGCAAAAGCGCATCTCTAAAAAAAAATGCACAGATAATTATCGATCAAGGGCTTTAACAAGCAATTTGTTTTAAAAAAAAAGGTGTCTTGCCTGCAACGGGCAAGACACCTTCTTATTTGAAAAATCAGTTTTATTCTTCTATTTTAGTAACTTTGATGGCAAGCTCCCGAAGCTGTGCAGTCGATGCCTTGGACGGTGCATCCGTCAAAAGGCAGGTGGCTTTCTGGGTCTTTGGGAATGCAATGACATTTCTGATGGAGTCTTCACGGCACAACAGCATCATCAGCCGGTCCAGCCCGAAAGCAATTCCTCCATGCGGGGGGGCTCCGGACGACAATGCCTTTAAAAGAAACCCGAATTTTTCATTGGCTTCGGTTTCATCAATGCCAAGACAGTTTAAGACCTTTGCCTGGAGTTCAGTGTCGTGAATACGAATACTTCCGCCACCTATTTCAATCCCGTTCAACACCAGGTCATAAGCCCTTGATTTAATGGCAAGAGGGTCGGAATCAAGCTTTTCAATATCTTCTTCAAGGGGAGCTGTAAAAGGATGGTGCAGGGCTTGGTAGCGTTTTTCAGTTTCATCATAATCCAGCAGGGGAAAACGGGTCACCCAGGTAAATTCATAGGTATCGTCGGAAATCAGTTCAAGCCGCCTTGCCAGTTCGTTTCTCAACTGGCCAAGGGCTTCGTTTGTAATTTTCGGCTGATCAGCCACGAAAAAAACAATATCCCCTGGTTCAAGGTCAAGCCGTTTTCTTAAGGCCTCTTTTTCTTCGTCTGTAAAGAATTTGGCAATGGGTGATTGCCAGCTATCTTCTTTGATTTTTATCCAGGCCAGTCCCTTTGCTTTGTAAACGGCTGTAAAATCAGTCAGTTCATCAATCTGTTTGCGGGTAAAAGTGGCACACCCTTTTGCATTGACAGCTTTAACAAGACCGCCGTTTTTTACCACATTGGCAAACACCTTGAATCCTGCATCTTTTACAATATCGGAGACCTCACACAATTCCAGACCAAACCTGAGATCAGGTCTGTCCAGACCAAATCTTGACATGGCTTCATCATAGGTGATCCTGGGAAACGGCGTAACAAGGTCAATATCCAATACTTTTTTGAAAATAGCAACGATCATGCCCTCTGCAACGTCCATGATCTGCTGTTCATCAACAAACGAAAGTTCCATATCGATCTGGGTAAACTCGGGCTGCCGGTCCGCTCTTAAGTCTTCATCCCTGAAACATTTGACAATCTGGTAATACTTGTCAAACCCTGAAATCATCAATAATTGCTTGAACAGCTGGGGAGACTGGGGCAGGGCATAAAATTCCCCTTGGTTGACCCTGGACGGAACCAGGTAATCCCTGGCACCTTCGGGTGTGCTTTTGGTCAAAAAGGGTGTTTCAATATCCACAAAGCCTTTATTGTCCAGATAGTTGCGTATTGCCATTGTGGCCTTGTGCCTTGCCAGGATATTGTTTTTCAGCTGGGGCCGTCTTAAATCCAGATATCTGTACTGCAAACGAAGAACTTCCGATGTTTCCACCCGGTCTTCTATCTGGAATGCCGGTGTTTTGGCTTTTGAAAAAATATAAAGTTCATCTGTCATCACTTCAACAGCCCCGGTTTTCATATTCGGATTAAGCATATCACCGGGTCGCGCAATGACTTTTCCTTTTACGCCAAGAACATACTCGTTTCTGATTTCCTGGGCTTTTTCATGGACTGTTTTTGAATGTTCCGGGTTAAAAACGATCTGTGTGATACCTTCTTTATCCCTTAAATCAATGAATATTACCCCTCCGTGGTCACGGCGGTGCTGTACCCAGCCCATTAAGACCACTTCTTTATCGATATCAGTGTCCCTTAACTGGCAACAATGATGTGTCCTTGTCAGATCTCCTAGCAAATCAGTCACTTCAATAATTCCTCTATTTTATTTTTTTAATATCTTGATCAGTTCCGGAACCAGGGTTTCAACGGCAAGTAAAACCTGTTCTTTGGTGTTCATGTTTCTTAAAATGATGGCATTTTGTGTCAGTTCGTTTTCTCCTGCAATCAATACATATTGAGCATTGAACTTATTTGCCCTTTTCATAAGGGCTTTCATGCTTTTTGCCCTGAAATCAATTTCTGTGCGAATACCGGCCTGGTTCAACTCACAAGACCAATGATATCCTTTTTCCATGGCCGCATCCCCTAAAGACACGATAAACAGATCAAGGCCAGGAATTTGAGGTGTCTTGTCAATTTGTTCCATGACCTCCACCAGACGGTCAAATCCAATGGCAAATCCGATTCCTGGTGTCTGGGGGCCTCCCAGCTCTTTGACAAGGCCGTCATACCTGCCGCCGCCGGCAACGGCACTCTGGGCACCAAGGGCTGTAGTCTGAATTTCCCAGGCAGTCCGGGTATAATAATCCAGACCCCGTACCAGGGATTTGTCCACAATAAAATCAACCCCCTGATGTTCAAGGGTTGTTTTAACCGTGGCAAAATGGTCTTCGCACTCATTGCAGAGATAATCCAGAGTTGCCGGGGCATCCTGAAGAGCCTCTTGGCAATCAGTGGCTTTGCAGTCAATGATTCTCAAGGGATTTTTATCCATCCGTCTTAAGCAGTTTTCACACAGCCGGTCTTTTTTTGATTCAAGAAAATCTAAGAGTGCTTTTTGAAAATCCGGCCTGCAGTCAGGGCAGCCAAGGGAGTTGATATGGGCTGAAAGGCCTGTTAAACCAAGGCGTTTAAACAATTCGTTTAACAGAAAAATCATCTGGCTGTCAATATAGGCGGATTCAATGCCGAACACTTCCGCATCAATTTGATAAAATTGGCGGTATCTGCCTTTTTGAGGTCTTTCCCGTCTGAACATGGGGCCGATCATGAAAAATTTTCTGACTGGATCTGCGGCATACATCTTGTGCTGGATATAGGATCTGACAATGGATGCAGTGGCTTCCGGCCTTAAGGTCAGCTTGTCCCCTTTTCGATCGGCAAAGGTGTACATCTCTTTTTCAACAATATCAGTGACCTCTCCGATGCTTCTGGCAAACAGATGTGTTTTTTCAATGATGGGAATCCGGATTTCCTTAAAACCGAACGCTTCAAATAAATCTTTTGCTTCTTTTTCCACTTTCTGCCAAAGGGAAATATGCTCCGGCAGTATATCTCTGAATCCTCGTATGGTCTGCATTGTTTTTTCTTTACCACTAAAATTTTTATATGAAAGTCTTGAACAATTCCAACAAAGACTTTCATGTTTTGCTGCGGGCAAACATAAGGTTAAATACCAGGTCTGCCCGCGGCAGTTATTATCAAAATTTAAACAAACGTCCTTTATAGATTAAAATCAGAGTGTTAGTCAATATATAAAATAATGTTTTTGATATGAAAGTCTTGAAAAATTCATACAGAGACTTTAAATCTTTGTTGTGGGCAAACTAAATTGAAAGGCCCGGTTTGCCCATGGCAGTTATTTTCTGATTTTAACACAATTGGCATGTGCCCCCAAACCTTCTGTTTGAGCCAGCCGTATCACATCGTCGGCTTCTTTTTTAAAGGCAGCCTTAGAATAATGAATCAAGCTGGTTTTTTTTGTAAAATGTTCAACACTTAAGGCTGAAGAAAATCGGGCTGTTCCGGCAGTGGGCAGGACATGATTGGGACCGGCAATATAATCTCCCATGGGTTCGGGCGTATATGAGCCTAAAAACAGGGCCCCGGCATTTTGTATCCGGTTGATATAATCAAATGGCTCCTTGACGATAAGTTCAAGGTGTTCAGGTGCCAGGCGGTTGGAAAGGTCAATACCGGTTTCAATGTCCGGCACCAGCATGACGGCACCGAAATTTTCAATGGACTGCTTTGCAATCTCTTTTCTGGATAATTTTTCAATCTGTTCTTCCAGGGCGGCAACGGTTGCTTTTGCAAGATCTTCGGAATCGGTAACCAATATGGAAGATGCCATGACATCATGTTCGGCCTGGGAAAGAAGGTCTGCTGCCAGAAATTGGGGGTCGGCATCCTGATCTGCAATTATCAGGATCTCACTTGGGCCTGCAATCATGTCAATGCCCACGGTTCCTGAAACAATTTTTTTGGCCAGGGTCACATAAATATTTCCAGGGCCTACAATTACATCAACTTTTGGAACTGTTTGAGTGCCATAGGCCAGGGCGGCAATGGCCCATGCACTTCCAGCCTTAAACACCGAGTCAATTCCAATTTTGTGGGCTGCGGCAAGAATATGAGGGTTGATGTTTCCGTCTTCCATGGGAGGGGTCACAAGATTTATAGAAGGGACACCCGCGACTTTGGCTGGAATTCCTCCCATCAATACGGATGACACCAGAGGAGTTTTCCCACCCTTTGCTCCGGGGGCATAAACGCCTGCCGCGCTAACGGGCTTTACAAGCTGGCCTACCATGACACC
Organism: Desulfobacula toluolica Tol2; assembly: GCF_000307105.1. Lineage (NCBI taxonomy): Bacteria > Pseudomonadati > Thermodesulfobacteriota > Desulfobacteria > Desulfobacterales > Desulfobacteraceae > Desulfobacula > Desulfobacula toluolica. Next base: position 4,653,012 of record NC_018645.1, on the reverse strand, counting down.
GCTTCTGGGTGTGTCGATCCAGGAATTTTCTTTTTGCTTGGAATGAAAATACTCCAGTTGATTGACGGACCGGTCAAGGCTCTTTAAAAAGGATGCATCAACTTTTTTTAATGCAAGATCAAATTCTTTTGGGGTTACTTTTAAATTTTCAACAGTTACCTTGCTTGAATCAAATTTATTGGTATATTCAACAAGGGCCTCATCCCCTCTTGTTTTGACATCTTCAAGATAGGTTTCGACTGTCTCATAATCTTGTTTTGAAAACCCCAAACCACGATCTATGGTATCTTTCACTCTTTTTTCCGCACTCTTGGAAGGATATTGATATATTTTCATTTTATTATTATTCCAGAACATATGGGTTATATTATGATATATTACATGGCCATTAAATTACGATAAATTTCAGACACATATAATTACTTTTTTTTGTCCTTTTTATAGCAAAACAAGCTTTATAAATCCATTAAATAAATTTAAACAGGCGTATTCCAGACATCATGATCTTGAAAAAACTGTGTTGCCGTGATTGAATTGCCGTGATTGAATGACAACTAAAAAACCAGGAGCAGAAAGTCCGCCCCTGGTTTTAAGTATTATCCGGCTTCAGGTTTTAAAAGCTGAGTGTTTTTGATAATTCTTCGGAAGAAAAATCCCATTTGGTGTTATGAGGGGGAAATGTTTCGTTAAACATTTCAGGAAGCTGATCATCAACTTGTGTGAACCCTGCTTTTTTGTTGAATTCCTTTTCATTGTTTAATATTGATTTTCCAAGTTCCAGAACATCATCCGGTGTTAGAGAAAGGCCATGCTGTGCATTGATCATCTCCACGATGGTTGGAAGCCCGTCTTCGTTGTCAAGAACGGCAAAAGCAACAAATAGGCAAAGCCCGGCTGCATCAATGGCAGCTGTTGCGATTTGAAGCCCCTGTGACAATTCAACATTACCCTCTTTTTTAAGAGGATCAATAGTGCCTCCCACGCCCAGGATATTGGCTGTAACCCCATAGCCTGCCGTATGATCCGCACCCATTGGCGTTGTGGCATAGGTGACCCCAACCCCTTTGCATGCTCTCGGGTCATAGGCCGGGAATGCCTGTTTTTTTACCACGGGAACTCTGTCCACGCCCAGGGCGTCTCCTGTGAACAAAGCGCCGTTTCCAATGATTTTACCCTCTGGTGCAGCCGTTCCGACTTTGGACAGAAGATCTATGGCAGCCTTGCCGTCTCCCCATGGAATCATGCCGCCTTCCATGGCAATGCCGATGGCAACTCCCGTTTCAATGGTATCAAGACCGAAGTCATCACACATCCTGTCCAGCATGGCAATATCATCCAGCTCCCTGATGGTGGTGTGGGCACCAAATGCCCAGATGGTTTCATATTCAAACCCGGAGGTGAGATATTTGCCTTTCTTGTCATGGTAAACATTGGAGCATCTGATCACACAACCCGGATGGCAGGGCTCTGTTGTAATACCCCCTCTTTGCTCAATGTTTTGTGCCATTTTTTCCCCACTGATGTCCTGGGCATGCTCAAACCGGCCTGACCTGAAATTTTTTGTTGGCAGGGTGCCTGCTTCATTGATGACATTTACCAATACTGCCGTACCAAGTGCGGGAAGGCCTTGTCCTGTAACCGGATGTTTTCTGAGCATGTCCACCCATTTTTTATTGGCTGCTTTAAAGGCATCCGGATCTTTTATTTCAAGACGTCCTGCACCCTTATCATCCACGACAATGGCTTTGATTCTTTTTGCCCCCATAACCGCTCCCAAACCGCCTCTGCCGTGGGCACGTCCCGGTCTCCCGTTCATGTCGGCCTGCTGGATGCTTGCGCCCTTCAAACATTGTTCGCCTGCCTGGCCAATGCTTAAGACTCCAACTGATTTGCCATATTTTTGCCATAGATTTTCCATGACCTCATAATTGCCCTTGCCCGCAAGATGGCCTGCATCAAGGATTTCAACTTCATCCTTATTGATGACAATGATGCTGTAACCCTCTGTTTGGGGTTTGCCTTCCAGAACAAGGGCGGTGATCCCCAGTTTGGCCAGTTTCTGTGAAACAAGTCCGCCTGCGTTGCTCTCTTTGATGCCGCCTGTAAGAGGCGATTTGGCTCCTGCTGAAAGCCGTCCTGAATCTGCGGCAGGAGATCCGGACATAATGCCGGGTGCAAAGATTAATTTGTTTGCTTTTCCAAGCGGGTGACAGGTTGCAGGCACTTCATCCAGAATCATTTTGGATGTGAGCGCCCGGCCCCCAAGACCTGCATAAGCTTTGGGAACTTGTTCAAACCCAAAGGTTTTGTTTTGGGTGTTAACCCTTAATAATTTCCCCATTTTTTCCTCCTTGGCTGGTTGATAAAAAATGATGATTAATTGTTTTTTTTATGTTGACTTGGCGAGATTTTTTCCAGTTCAGCTTAAAAATTTGTCATATCCACAACAAGACCCTTTTGTTGTTCAATGAAGACCCCACTCTTTTATATGACATGGGCATTTTATCAAGTCCAGCAGAAATAAAGTAAATTATTTTTTTTGTAAAATATTGACTTCATCTGCCGTATTCTATAAAAAGTGTTCATATTTTGTTGGTTGCCTTGGCAAACGGAACACGGTGAAACTCCGTGACGGTCCCGCCGCTGTAACCGGAAACATCTGTTTTTTTTTGTAAAGGCCACTGTGAAAACGGGAAGGCTAAAAAAACAGGTTTAATGCCGGAAGTCAGAAGACGAGCCAGGTAAAAATCATTGTAGAATCTGATGGTAAAAGGTTTTGTAAGAACTCATCTCTTGCAAAGCTTTTTTTGGGTTTTACAGGAGATTTTATAGCGAGGAAACTATGACAACACAGCTTGAGCATGCCCGTCAGGGCACCATCACAAAACAGATGCAAATTATAGCCCGGACCGAAGGGCTGTCTGAATCCTTTATTTTAGATCATGTGGCAAAGGGTGAAATTGTTATCCCCTGTAATCCCAAGCGCCCCGGGCAAAAGGTTACCGGAATTGGAACCGGCCTGCGCACCAAGGTGAACGCTTCCATTGGAACCTCTTCAGATATCTGTGATGTTAATCTTGAGGTGGCAAAGGCAGAGGCTGCCCAGGAAGAAGGGGCTGACACCTTAATGGAATTGTCTGCCGCCGGGGATCTTGATAACGTAAGGCAAACGGTTCTGGCCAATACCGATCTTGCTGTGGGCAATGTGCCGTTGTACCAGGCATTTAAAGAAGCCATCCGCAAATACAAAAATCCGGCAAAATTAGATCCTGAATACCTGTTTGACCTGATTGAAAAGCAATTGGATGACGGCTTGAGCTTTATGGCCATTCATTGCGGGATCAACCAGTACACCATTGAACGCTTAAGAAAACAGGGATTTCGTTATGGCGGTCTGGCATCCAAGGGCGGAACCTATATGGTGGCCTGGATGGATATCAATAAAAAAGAGAACCCCTTGTATGAGCAGTTTGACCGTGTGTGTGCGTTGATGAAAAAATATGATGCCGTTCTTTCCTTAGGCAACGGGATCAGGGCCGGTGCCATCCATGACAGCCATGACCGTGCCCAGATGGCTGAAATGATCATCAACTGCGAACTGGCGGAAATCGGTCGGAATCAGGGCTGCCAGATGATGGTGGAAGGACCGGGCCATGTCCCCCTGGACGAAATTGAAGGCAATATCATGCTGGAAAAACGCATGTCCGGCAATGCGCCTTATTATGTTTTAGGCCCCATCCCCTGCGATACCGGCGCAGGATACGATCATATCACCGCCGCCATTGGTGCGGCAAGTTCCGCCCGGTTTGGCGCGGATCTGATCTGTTATATCACTCCTGCCGAACATCTTGCCCTGCCGGATGTCAATGACGTGAGAGAAGGCGTGAGGGCCACTCGGCTTGCAGCCCGTATCGGGGATATTTCCAAATACCCTGACCGGCGGGAAAATGAAAAACAGGCTGCCATGGCAAGACGGGACATGAGATGGAATGATCTGGAAAAATATCTGTTATTCCCTGAAATTGCCAGAAAAACCCGTGAGGAACGTGCGCCTGCCCAACAAGAAACCTGCACCATGTGCGGGGATTTTTGTGCCATGAAAAAAGGCATGGAAATATTTGAGAAGGATATTACAGACAAGAGGTAAGTATTATGAGCTTATTAGATCAGACTATTTTATCCATTGATGAAACACTTGATGAGGATGCATTTCATTCGGCAAAAGAACGGCTGGCAAATCAGGCCAAGCCGGTTGGAAGTCTTGGCATCATGGAAGATATCTCAGCAAGGCTTGCCGCAATAAAAGGCACCATTAATGTTAATCTTTCAAATAAACGGATCATTACCTGTGCGGGAGATCACGGGGTTACCCAGGAAGGGGTCAGTCTTTTCCCGGCTGACGTCACCCCCCAGATGGTCTATAATTTTGCCAATAACGGGGCATCGGTCAATGTCATTGGAAAACATGCGGGTGCTATTGTTAAAGCGGCTGATATAGGGGTAAATCATGATTTTGCACCGGACCTGCCCATCTTTCATAAAAAAGTCAGATACGGGACCGCCAATTTCACAAAAGAACCTGCCATGACACGGGCAGAGGCTATTTTGTCTATTGAAGCAGGCATTGAAATCGTAAATGAACTTGAGGCTCTGGAGCCGGTTGATCTGTTGGGAACCGGCGATATGGGGATCGGCAACACAACACCTTCTTCCGCCATTATTGCCGCCTTTTCCGGAATTGAAGTTGAAAAACTTACGGGCCGCGGGACCGGTATTGATGATAAGAGCTTGAAAAATAAGATTAATGTCATCAAAAAAGGCCTTGCCCTTCATAAGCCTGATCCCCATGATCCTGTTGACGTGTTGTCAAAAGTCGGGGGACTTGAGATCGGCGGGCTTGCAGGCCTCGTCCTGGGCGCTGCCGCCAGGGGCATTCCGGTTATCTGCGACGGGTTTATCTCTACTGCAGGTGCTTTGATTGCCTGCGAACTTGCACCTGCGGCAAAAAATTATCTTTTTGTCAGTCATAAATCCGTGGAAACAGGTCATCGGTTCATGCACAAACGACTGGGGCTTGAACCCTTGATTGATTTGAAATTCAGATTAGGGGAAGGAACCGGTGCTGCCTTGTGTATGGAACTTCTGGATCTTTCCACAAGAATTCTTGCAGACATCAAAACTTTTGAAGAAGTGGGAATCAATGATGTCCAATAGGTATTAGAAGTTGATGATTTTGGGTTACCGGTTGATTTGGTTGATGCGTTCTGAAATCAGTTAAATCCAATAGGAATTGCATACCCTGCCATGGCAAAATCGCCATGGCAGGGTATGCAATTAAAGAACATTAAATCCCGCTTCTTTCCATCCATTGATTCCTTTGTCAAGAAACCTGACATTGGTGTAACCTTCTTTTGTGTATTGTACGGCAAGACCTGCCGAAGACTTATCATCTACTCAGCCTCAGTAAAAAATAATGTCCGTGTCTTTGCCAAGATCAGGTTTTAATTTTAAAAATTCACTCATGGGAATGGCACCTTCAAGGTGGGCCTGGGAATGAAATTTTTCATCGTCATAGATGCAAACCAGCAAGGACAGACCAGAATCCACCCTTGTTTTTGCATCAACTGCTGAAATTCTATTCAGGGTTGTCATAGTTATGTCTCCATGATTTTTGGGTTGCTGTTAGAATCTGTCATTTCATAATATATGCATGAATTTTCACTGGGCAAACTGTTTTTTCAGGCGCATATCGTCTCTTCTGCTATCTTGAAATCGTAATGATTTTATAAAAAATCCCATGCAAAATAAATATAGCCAAATTTTTAAGCATAACTTTTTTGGGAATATTGAAAATTATTTATTGAAATTAAGGGTTTTTACTGATTGTATTTTTTTTATACAGAGTATAAACTTGGTTTTAATTAAAATCCAGATGATTTTATATGAAAGTCTTAAAAAATTCATACAGAGGCTTTCAATCTTTGTTGTGGGCAAACCAGGATGAAATACCAAGTCTGCCCGTGGCAGTTATAGAAAAATTTATGACAATGCGATTTTTTGATATATAAAATTAATATCGGCGCTTATCGCCTGAAAATTTTCCTGTCTGTTTAAGCCGATTGGGAATATAGCAGGGAGCATTATGGAAAAAAAATATAATCAGATAAACGATCAAATCATACCAAAAAAGAATATTGAAAAAGATGTTGATATTTTCAGGGCTATACTTGATTCAATGGAGTCAATCGTATTTGTATCGGATATGCAGACCCATGAATTGATCTATACCAATAAAAAATTAAAACAGACATTGGGATATGATGATTCAGTGGTACTTGAAGGACAAAAATGCTGGCAGGTTATCCAGAAAAATCAGACAGGGGTCTGTTCTTTTTGCACCAACAAAAGACTTGTTCATCCCGATGGAAAACCGGATGAAGCATATGAATGGGAATTTTGCAACACACTCAATAACCGCTGGTACAGGATTATTGACAAAGCCATTGAGTGGCCTGACAATAGAATCGTCCGCCTTGAAACGGCATTTGATATCACAGACAAAAAAGAACACGAAAAATTATTCCGGGAATTTGATAAAACAATTGAGACATCAAGAAAACTTAAAAGTATCAGCACCTTTGCCGGTGGGGTTGCCCACGATTTTAACAATACCCTTACCGCGATTATCGGTAATATCAATCTGGCCCAGATGGGTTCTCTTGACAGTGAAACGCAAGAATATCTGGAAAACGCCGAAAAAGGCGTTATGCAGGCAAAAGGGATATCGTCAAAGCTTGTTTTGTTTGGAAAAGGTTCCAAACCGTTAAAGGAAAAGACGGATATTGAAATATTGATCAGGCAGATCCTTGAAAATAATTTTTACCCGGAGACGGTCATTTTTTCTTTTGAACCGGAGAGCATTCCCGTTCCCTTTTATGCAGATCCGGATCAGTTAAAGGTTGCAATTGAAAATATGCTTCAAAATTCGGTTGAAGCAATGAAGGGTGCCGGCAAAATTGATATTATCGTAAGATACCTGGACCACCGTCCTAAAAATCCCCAAATTTCCATTTTTATTTCTGATTCAGGCTGCGGCATACCCGGAGAGAATCTGGATATGGTCTTTAATCCATACTTTACAACCAAACACATGGACAACCGGAAAAGCAAAGGCCTTGGCCTGAGTGTTGCCTGGACAATCATCACAAGGCATGGCGGCCATATTAATGTTGAATCAACCTTGAATAAAGGAACCATTTTTAATATTATCCTGCCGGTTTTCAATCAAAAAGGGTTGGAGATCAAGCATGATAAAAATTTTGAACATCAGGCCAAACCGGTTTTGAATAAAACCAATATTTGGGTGCTGGTCATGGATGAGGATGAATTGCTCTTGGATGCCATATCCCAGATGTTGAGGCACCTGGGATATAAAACGCTTGTCGCATCTAACCGTAATCAGGCCATTGGAATTTGTAAAACAGCTAAAGCCGGTGATAAAAAAATTGATATTGCTTTGCTTGATTTTGATATCAGGAAAGGGCAGGGCGAATTTTCAACCATGGAAGAACTCAAAAAAATAGATCCCGATATCAAGGGCGTTTTAATTACTGAATACCCTGACGATATGGATGAAAAAGAAATCAATTGTTACGGTTTTACCAGCGTGCTTGATAAACCTTTTTCCATAAAACACTTGAAAGATAAGATAACAGGCATTTTGGCATTATAATTGAATTGTATATTTGTTTAAGTTGATATATTGGGTTAGGTTGATTTTGTTTTATAAAGCCAGACAAGGAGCTAAAGCCAGACAAGATGCTAAAGGCGACCTGGTATTTTATTTGGGTTTGCACGCAACAAAACATTCCCCGTCCATGACCCTGATATTTCTGGTTGCATAGGCTTCCATATCCGAGTTATGGGTCACCACAATAACGGTATGCCCGTCAGTGTTCAAAGATTGCAACAGCATCATGATCTCTTTGGCGGTTTTTGAATCCAGATTTCCCGTGGGTTCATCCGCCAGGATAATGGGGGGCTTGTTTACAATGGCCCTTGCAATGGCCACCCGTTCCTGTTCTCCTCCTGACAGCTGATCCGGCAGGCGAAGGGCTTTTGATCCAAGACCCACCCGGTCAATGACCTCTACGGCCATCTGATGTTTGATATTTTTTTTCAGGCCCGTGACAGCCATGGGAAGTTTGACGTTTTCCAGCACAGTCAGATAGGGAATAAGCTGAAAAGACTGAAAAATAAATCCAATATATTCACTCCTGAAATCCGCCCGCTGTTCTGCGGTTAAATCATAAAGGTCAAGGGAATCCACAAGAACCTTTCCCTGTGTCGGATGATTGAGCCCCCCCATAATGGACAACAATGTACTCTTGCCTGAACCGGACTGTCCCATGAGAGTGACAAACTCTTGATCGTCAATAAAAAAATTCATCTGTTTTATGGCATCCACATTTGTGTCGCCACTTTGATATGTTTTTTTTAATTCGTGAATCTCGATCAAATGATTAATCTGTGTCATGTTGATTTCCTTTCTGTTTTAAAGGGCTCTTAATGCTTGACTAGGGTCCATGTTGCTGGCTTTAAATGCGGGGTAAAGGCTTGCCAGAAGACTTAAAGCCACGGCCATGAGGATGGAGATGATTCCAAGAGACAAATTGATTCCGGCAAATCCCCCGTCTTTGATCACTATTGGAATTATGCTGCAGGCAATCAAATTCCCGAGGCCAAATCCCAGGATACCGCCAATGATCCCCAGCAGCAGGGCTTCGAGTAAAATAATCTGCATGATATGCCCCCTTCTGAACCCAATGGCCCTGAAGATTCCGATTTCACGGGTTCTTTCGTTGACTGATCCCATCATGGTGACCATGACCAGCAGAGAACCGATGAGAATCACGATAATGGATACCCCAAGGCTGAAGGATTTAAACATGTCAATGGACTGCATTTTGGACATCACGGCCTGCTTCATGGCAGTAACCTTTGCATTGGGAAATTTTTCGGCAATCTGCAATGTCATTTCCGAAATGGGACATCCCTGGCAAAAGGCCGATATCTCCACCATTGACAGCTTGCCTTGTTTTCCCAGCAGTGTCTGGGCCGCGCCCAGGCTTGCAATAACGGCATCATCCTCGGAAGTCCCAGTGGGCCTTAAAATCGCTGACAATTTAAAGGATTTGCCTGAAACAAGTACGGTGTCCCCCACATTAAACCCCAGCAGGTCGGCTGCCCTGGAACCCAGCATGATTTCATCTTCTTTTTTGGCAAATGTTCCTGCTGCTTTGTGCCACCAGGTTTTCAAGGCCAGTTCCTCTTCAAACACAACCCCAATCAACAGAACAATTTTATCTTTTACCGTGACGGACCCCAGGATTTTAGGGGCAATAATGGAAAGGTTTTTGCTGTTTTTTATGGTTCTGATGTCGGCCAGCTTTTCCTGTTCAAATTCTTGAACCTGGTAATTGATTCCGCCCACATCAATGCCTCCGTAATTGAGTGACAGGTTCTCGCTTTTGGGAACCATGACAATATTTGCACCAAACTGGTTGAGCCGTTCTTCAATGTTCAGGGTCATGCTTTCGGTAATGGAAAGAAGGGTGACAACCGTTGAAATACCGATCACAAGCCCCATCACAAGAAACAGCATCTTGCCTTTTCTGCGCTTAATGTTTCCCAACGAGATATCATGGAGTCGCAAGGTCTTTCTCCTCTTTTTTCAATGTGTTCTGATGCTGGCGATGGTTAACCTGGTTGAGCAGCGTCACATTCAGATTCTGCTGCTCAAACAATGCCGTGATGTTGGAAAGCTTGACCATGCGCCGATCATAGGTAACAACAAGGCGGGTGTTGTGCGTGTCATCCGCAATGGTTTTAACCCCGTCCATGGCGTTTATCCCTGTAATGATACTTTTTGGCCAGGCTGGATTTGATTCCAGCTTGAAAATCGCATCATCCAGATGGCGTGTGGCCATGTACGATATGGCCTGGGGAATAGTCACAATGCTTAAAACTGTTACGATAACCAATGATACGAGCATTGCAAGGGTGCCAAATCCCAATCCCTTTTTTTTTATGCCAAGGACTTTTTCTCTTTTTTTCCGGTATTTTTCAGGATCATATGACATGGACACTGCCTCCTACTTAAACTTGCAATACCAGGCATTGGCATTGATGTCCTGCATGGAAATCACAATATTTTTTCCGTTGATCATCCTGGTTAAAGGAGCAGGATTGCATCCGCCTTTGATCTCATTGATCCGGTCAGTGGCAAACTGACGGCCGCAGTTGGTGCAGACCATGACGTTTTCATTCTGGACATACCCTTTGCCGGAGCGGTAACAGACATCACAAGAATCTATGGCGGCGCGGATCACACCATCCATACTTTGAACCAGGAAAAAATTCACCCTGGTTCCAGCATCGGGTCCGTCATCAGCCGTTGTCTGAAAATAATGGGCTTTGCCGTCATTCACTTGTTTGATGGGAATCTGAAGATGCCCGTCTTTGGGCGTCAAAGTTTTAAATTTGCCCCCAAACAGCGCATATGCGTTGGAACCTGCCAAAAGCAGGATCGAAAAAAGGGTGATGGCGATGATTGTTTTCTGAAATACTTTCATTATGGTTTCCCTTATAAAAATTAAAGTGCTTTTGTCGATTGAGAAACATCCGGCAGGGTGCAGCATGACCCGCCCGATGTTGGTTCTGCCAGGCCGGATGATCCAGGGTCAATGCTGCGGCTGTCGGGGATTGCACCACTGCTGCAGCAACTGCCACTATTTGATGAACCCCTGTTTTTTTTTGCGTCAATATATGCAAAGGATTCTTTTTGTGAAATATTATCAACATATTTGAGTTTTCCAGGATATCCGACTTGAGCAAGTTTGCTGGATATTTTTTCAATTGTTAATGGTTCGGCAAAATCAATTGCAATCAATTTTCTGAATAAATTGGTTCCCATGCCTGAATATCCTTTGAGGGGTGCAAATCCTGAACTGATCGTGGAAAAGCATCCTCCGCAGGATAAACTGTCTATTTTTAAAACCGCCCGGCTGAGGGTTCGGGTTTCTGGTTTTTCAGCCATAACCGCTACTGCCGTTATCAGCAGCAACAAGCCTATGAGTCCAATAGAACTCAAAATGATATGCTTTGTTTTTTTCACAGTATTCTCCTGTTTTGATTTTTTGACACTGCTTGCGTTGATATTTTTAACTTGATATTTCAAAAGTTGTGCCAATAGGTTGCGTTTGAGTGAATTCGCTTCTAATAGCTTTAAAATACAAGATAAATATTTGATTGTGAAAAAAGAAAGAGTTGAATAAAAAGAAAGAGTTGATTAAAAAGAAAGGAAGTTAAAGAGTATTCAACAAAGAGGTGTAGAATACTCTACAAGTTTACAAGCCATATTTTTCCAGCCGGTATAACAGAACGTGTCGAGGTATTTTTAACAATCTGGCAGCTTTTGAACGGTTCTGGTTTGCCTTTTCAAGGGCTTTTAAAATATAGCTTTTTTCAATATCCTCAAGTGCAATTCCTTCATCAGGAATAACCGGTGTAAGTGCTGAAGATGAGGGTTTGTTAACGAGCAATTGAAGGTCTTCAGGCTCAATCACGCTTTGTTTGCGTAAGATAATACATCTTTCAATAATATTTTGCATTTCCCTTATGTTTCCTGGCCAGTGATAGGTTTTTAATATTGCCAGGGCCTGTGAAGAGAACCCAACATCCCGTGGGGCATCAAATTTTTTTAAAAAATGTTTTACCAGGGCTGGAATGTCTTCGGTTCGCTCCCTTAATGGCGGAATAAACAGCGGAATGACGCTCAACCTGTAATATAAATCTTCCCTGAATTTGCCTTGGGTAATTTGTTGTTTAAGATCAAGATTGGTGGCGGCAATAATTCTGATATCAACACGCTTCACCCGTTCCGATCCCACGGCCTGCACCTCTTTTTCCTGGATTGCCCGCAACAGCTTGACCTGTATATCCGTTGTCAGTTCGCCGATTTCATCCAGAAAAAGGGTTCCGCCGGCAGCTGTTTGAAAATGTCCTTTTCTGTCTTTTATGGCTCCGGTAAAAGACCCTTTTACATGGCCGAACAACTCGCTTTCTATCAGTCCGGCAGGAATGGCCGCGCAATTGACAGCAACCATGGGACCGTTTCTTTTGGGGCTGTTCTGGTGTATCAGCCTTGCCAGCACCTCTTTGCCTGTGCCCGACTCTCCGGATATCAAAATTGTTGCTTCACTGTTTGCAGCCCTGGACGCGGTTTCCAACAATTCTTTCATGACGGAACTTGCAGACACAATGCCTTGTGTGCCGGTCAGCCGGTTTATTTCATTAGACAAAAGTTTTGTTCGGGACTGTAATTTGCTAAGCTCTAATGCCTTTTTGCAAGATTGAATCAGGGTTTCCCGCTCAAAGGGTTTGGTGATAAAATTAAACGCGCCTTTGTGCATTGCCTGGACAGCCATCTCAATGGACCCGAATGCCGTCATGATAATCACGGGTATATCAGGGGCTTTTTCTTTTATGGTTGCAAGAATATCAAGCCCGCTCATGTCCCCTAATTTAACATCTGTCACCACAAGATCAGGTGTGTTTGTCTCAAATGATTCAAGTCCCTCTTTGCCTGATGCAGCAGTCACGACTATAAACCCTTTTGCGCCCAGATTGTATTCGGTAACCCTTCTCAAGCTTTGATCATCATCAATCAATAATATTAGATCAGACATGTTTTATACTTTCATTTATGTGAAAGAATTTCTAACCTCTTGGAATCAGATATCTTTCATTTTTTTGTTGTGGCAGGTCAATCAGCCATGGCCGTTATTTAAAAATGTTTTTTCAGGTAAAAATATTAAAAACCCTGCACCGCCAAGTTCTGATTTTTCAACACTGATTTTTCCACCCAGGCTTTCAACTATCCGTTTTGAAATGGAAAGTCCAAGGCCTGTCCCGCCTTCCTTGAAGGAGACAAAGGACTCAAACACTTTGGTAACCATGGCTTCATCTATGCCTGGGCCGTCGTCGCAAATTTTTATGAGGCAACCTTGTTCATAGTCGCCAATGTCAACGAGGATTCTGCCGTTTTTTTCAACAGCATCAATTGCATTAATAATAATGTTCATCAACACTTGAATCATGGCAGCTTCGTTTGTCAAAAATGGACGAATGCTGGGTTTCGGACGGATATCAACGCCTATGAATTTTTCCTTGATTTTTGCTTCAAGCAACGCAACCACACGGTTGACAATCTTTTCAACGGTTTGTTTTTTGCCTCTGTCTTGATGTTGACTGCCCCGGCAATATGTCAGGACATCTTCCACTGAATTATTAAGCCTTGCAATTTCCAGGCGCATGATTTCGATAAATTCATGTTTGGGATGGCCTTGGGGGACTTCATCTGCCAGGATTTCAGCTGCCCCTTTGATGGATGCCAGGGGATTTTTGATTTCATGGGCAAGGGATGCCGATACATGCCCAAGCATGGAAAGTTTTTGGCTTTGACCCAATTGCTGTTCGGCTTTCACAAGCTGGAATGCCTGTTCATGAAGGCGTTTATATGATCCAGCCAGTTTTTCCGAAAGCGTTTTATATTTTTCTCTTAATTTGTTTTCCCGGCTTGAAATAAGCCCGACCACCCCCCCGGCAGCAAGGTAAAAGACAATTTCCGATAATTCGCTGTAATAAGCTTGCGGTCCCCTTGCCCAGAACATGTAAAGATGAGGGACAAATGCCATGCAGGACAGGACAGCCAGAACAATACCTCCCCGGATTCCAAAAAGTATAGCACCAATGGTAATGGGAAAATAGCTCAGCCGCCGGTAGGTATCATGAAAAAAAATCATGTGCCCCGGTGTAAGGGTGTGAAGAATTCCAAGCACTGCAACAAAAGCCGTCAGCAGAAAAAATAAAATAATTTTCACATTGGGTTTCATGGCAAATACAGGCAACTCAAAACAGTCAAACCGTTAAATTTCAAAGCATGGTCAATATTATATATGTTGTTTTTCATGCCTGGAAGTATCGTAAGAAACAATGGAATTTACAAGAGCAAACTCATATTTTTTTACAGTCCGCATATAAAGCAGTATTTGTCACAGAGAGCAAGTTGTGGTAAATGGCGTATGTGTGAAGTTTTTTGCATCTATTATGACACAGCAACCTGGAATAATCGCTTAAAAATTTAAAAGGATGCTGATTTTTTTTGATCAGGGGAAGAATATGCAGGAAAAGAAAATTTTTGACAATGAACGCTACCTAAAGGAACAGGCTGCTGAAATCACGAAACGCATTAATCGCTTTAACAATAAACTCTATCTTGAATTCGGGGGAAAACTTCTCTTTGACTATCATGCGGAACGGGTTCTGCCGGGGTATGACCCCAATATAAAAATTCGTCTTCTCCATGAACTCAGGGATCAGGCAGAGGTACTCATCTGCATATATGCCGGTGACATTGAGCGCAAGAAAATCCGGGCAGACTTTGGTATCACATACGAGACAGATATTTTGAAAATCATTGATGACCTGAAAAGCTGGGAAATCAGTGTCAGGGGGGTCATCATAACCCGTTTTGAAAACCAGCCTGCGGCAATAATTTTTAAAAACAAACTGGAACGGCGCAACATCAATGTTTACACCCATTACTACACCAAAGGGTATCCCACTGATGTGGGACTAATTGTCAGCAAAGAGGGATACGGGGCAAACGATTACATCAAGACTGAAAAGCCATTGGTGGTCGTTACCGGACCCGGACCGGGAAGCGGCAAGATGGCAACCTGCCTTTCCCAGCTCTACCATGACCACCGCCACGGTATCCAGTCGGGTTATGCCAAGTTTGAAACCTTCCCCGTATGGAACATTCCCTTAAAGCATCCGGTGAACGCGGCTTATGAAGCAGCCACTGCAGATCTGGGGGATATCAACATGATCGACCCGTTTCACCTGGAAGCCTATAACACCAAATCAGTGAACTACAACCGGGATGTGGATATTTTTCCTGTTTTAAAGCGGATTCTTGAAAAAATCACCGGAAATGAATCGTGTTACCTCTCACCCACGGACATGGGGGTCAACCGGGTGGGATTTGCCATTACCGATGACAAAGGGGCAAGGATGGCAGCCAAACAGGAGCTGATAAGACGATACTTGAGATATCGTTGCGAATACATCCTGGGCCTTACGGACAAGGAGACTGTCCAGCGCTCGGAACTGCTGATGAAGGAGTTTGATCTGACACAAGAAGACCGGGCTGTAGTTCTTCCTGCCCGTCAGGCAGCACAAGAAGCCCAAAATGATCCCCGCCTGGGAATAAACGGGGTTTTCTTTGGTGCTGCAATTGAACTCAAAGATAAAACAATTATCACGGGCAGCAACTCTCCCCGCATGCATGCCGCATCCAGCGCCATTGTCCGGGCCATCAAGCATCTGGCCGGTATTCCCAACAAGATCAATATTATGCCGGCAAATATCTGTGATTCCGTGACCCGGATGAAAACCGAGGTTCTGGGCGAAAAAAGCCTTAGCCTGGATCTCCAGGAAACCCTGATTGCCCTTGCCATCAGCGCCACCGGCAACCATGCCGTCCAACTGGCCATGGAAGGGCTCAAATCGTTCCGGGGCTGTGAAATGCATATGACCCATATGCCCTCCAGGGGCGATGAAGAGGGACTCAGACGCCTTGGGGTGAATCTTACAACAGACCCGGTCTTTGCATCAAAAAACCTTTATACCCTATAGGCTGTCGATACACTTGTCCCGGATTTCCGGGGCAAGAAGCCGGACCTGTTCAAATGATTGCTTCAAAGCTCAATCTGAAACAATAGTTCATTTTTACTCTGTTTTATTTTTCAATAATTATCAATGCATCTTAGTTTTATGCCATTTCAAACATAATATTAACCTGAAGAGTTATTGGTGTCTTGAATAAAAATGAAGGGGGTCTGGGAAAGGGTGATGCACGCTTTACAGCCTCAATGGCGGCATTATCCAGGCGCTCGTGGCGGGAACTTTTTGCAACTTTAATATTGTTCAGTACCCCGTCCTTTTGCAACACAAATTCCACTGTAACACGGCCTTCTAAATGGCGGGATTTCGCATATTCCGGATATTCTTTTGCACTGTTTATACGCAGGTTCAGCATCTCAAAATATTCTTTTGCAGTGGTGAATTTAACCGGTTCGTGAAAGGCATTGATATCTGCAATGCTGTTAATAGTCATATCACTGATTTTTATCGTGTCTGTAAAGCCCGGCATGCTTATTTTTTCATAACTATTGTCCATCTGGTGAGTTTGGACCTTTTCCATTTTAAATTGGGGGATGATCAATTTTCTGGTTTTAATTTGTTGAACTTTGGAAATATCCGGATTTTTCTGTCGCATCCGCGGGGTTGGAATATGTCGAATATTGGGTTTGGAAAACTCGTGCATGGTGAATTCAATATATGACATGGCATTGTTTTTATAAATACCTGCCATGTGGAGAAAAATAAAAAAATGGATCACCATTGACAAACATATAAATCCGCGCAGCAGCCAATTGGATGTATTTTGTTCTTGTGCTGTCACGATTTATAATCCTTTTTCAGTAGCCAGGCACAGCCGGGATGCACCGGCCGCTTTTGCGATATCCATTACCCGGACCGCTTTATTTAAGACAATTGTCTTGTCAGCTTTTACCACAACCAGGCGATCTGTCGCCCCGCCAATCATCTCTTTGATCTGTGCATAGAGCATATCTAAAGGAATTTCTTTTTCCATCATGTAGATGGTTCCTCTTTTATCTATATAAATGGTGATTTCCTGTTTTACTTGGGGGGCAGAGGCTTTGGCATTGGGAAGTTTGATATTAATACCCTCTTCCACAATAAAATTGGTGGTCAACATAAAATAGATGAGCAATAAAAACACGATATCAATCAATGAGGTCATGGGCGGCTGAATCTGGTATCGGTCTCTTTTTTTTTTAAACACCGGCATCTTACGCCACCTTTTTTGAAATTGCTTTTAAAAAAAGGATGGAACCGTTTTGAAGCCGTGCTTCATACATGTCCACCTTGGCAATTAAATATGAATGCGCCACCATGGTGGGCAGTGCCACGGCTAATCCTAACGCAGTGGTAAGCATGGCTTCCCATATCCCTCCGGCCAGCACGGCGGCATTGACCTTGCCCCCCATCTGCTGGATGACCATAAAAGCCTTTATCATGCCGATAATCGTACCCAAAAGCCCGAGCAGCGGTGCTATATTACCAATGGTTGCCAGGGCTTGAAGATATGAAGACAGTCCCCTGACCTCATTTTCTGTGGCATTTGCAATAACCGATTCCAGTACGTCGCTTTCCATATCTCTTGCATCAATGGCTTTTTCCAACACCCGGCCCATGGGCGACCGGCTTTTTTTTGAGACGGCCAGCGCTTGGTCTGTATCTCCCAGTTTCATCAATTGAGTCACCTGATGTTCAATGTTTTTCCCCCGATTGCGATTGACTGCATATCGAATGATCCGTTCAAAAAAAATTGCCAGGACAATGACAGAACAAAATATGATTGGTATAACCAGCATTCCACCTTTTGATAAAAAATCGAGCATCTCTTCCTCCAGTTCTTCAGCTGTCTGTTTCAGCGTGATTTATTTGATCCGTAAAATCAGACATGCCGTCAAAATCCAGATCCTTCCGGCGTTTGACCACAGTCTGTGTTTCATCATAGTATTCCCACAAATCGGCCTTACTATCATGGTTGGTATCTTCTTGCACCTCAACAAGTGCCCCCTTGTCATACAGATACCAGACATCACTTTTGCCATCCTGGTTTTTATCTTCTTCACCGCGAATCAACTCTTCATTTGCACCATAAAACCAGATCATCCATGGTTTGCCTTCTTTTTTTTCTTCTATTTTTTCAAGGGCGGCCTGTTGTGAATAATATTCCACAATATCGAAAAGGCCGTCCAGGTCTTCATCCATTTGCTTTTTTCGCAAGACCTTGCCAGTATAAAAGGATTGAATATCCATTTTCCCATCTGCATTGAAATCGTGTGAAACGATAAGTGTCCAGGCAGGATCTGTGTAAACTTGTGTTATTTCAAAAACACTGTCGTAGTCCGAATCCTTTTCCAATATGGCTTTGATTCCATTTTTATAGGTTACTTTCAGGTCTACCCGGTCATCATGATTCTCATCTTTTAGAAGGCGGCTTAAATTATTATTGGCATAAAACTGCCATAAATCTTTTTTACCATCCAGATTTGTATCACTGATCAGTTTTTCTTTTTCCTCATCTTTATTGAAAAAGACTGTTACATCGGTCTTCCCATCCTGATTTTTATCAATCATATTTTTTACAATTTTTTGATTTTTCAACAATGATACGGTTTCAAAAAAACCATCCCCATTTGTATCTGTCTGTACCTTATAGGGCTCTGATGCCCTGAAAAATCGTATCCGGTCTACTTTTCCATTGCCAGAGGTGTCTTCTCTGGTTTTAAGCAGTTCCCCTTTTGCATCAAAATCAGCAAAATAATCCCAGGTGCCGTCAAAATTTCTGTCTTTTTGCTGTTCAATGGGGTTGTCGTTGTCAAATAGGGTAATCTCATCAATCTTTAAGTCTTGGTTCTTATCCTTATGCCGGGTCTTGATCCGACCATTTTCAAAAAAATCAATGGTCCGGAACTGACCTTTTGCAAAGGGATCTTTTAGCATCTTTTGTATCTGACCCTGGTCATCAAAGGTCAATATCCGGTCCATAATCCCGTCTTCATTTTTATCTTCTTGTTGCTGAACAGGCAGCTGATTCTTATAGTTTGTCCAGACATTGATCTGTTTATTGTTGTCCGTATCTCTGGTGGATGATACCAGATTGCCGTTTGAAAACTGATAGTGTGTATCAAACTGCTGGTTTCCGGTGGTGTCTTTTTTCATTTTTAAAATACGTTCATCCTCGTCAAATATGACTACTTGAAACAAACGGCCTTCAGGATCGAACCTTTCTTGCCGCAGTCGCCGGTTATTTTCAATATAATCCAGGCTGTCCATTTTTTGATTCTTGTCCGTATCCCGTTCAATGCGGGCCAAGTTGCCGTCGGTATAAATTAGAAGTCGTTCGGCAAAACCATCCTGATCCTGATCTGTCTCTACCTTTATAATGGTACCCTTATCATTATAGATAAGCACCTGATCCACTATTCCGTCTTCATCCAGATCTTTTTCGATCCTCTGTTCTGCCCGCAGAGGTACAGCAAAAAAAACACATATAATAATCATACATAGTTGTATAAAAAGTAATTTGGAAGTGCTTTGTTTGGGGATTCTTTTGAACCCATCTGAAAAAAGGGAGGTAGCATCACCTGCAAAGCAGGAGGCTGGGCTGGAAAACAATAAACCCAGCAGCATTAGAAACAGATACTTTTTCATAAGATCATCCCCTATTGAGATAAATATTGATAATCGATCATGTGTTCTATTGGGGTATTGGTTTTAATATACCCGTATTTAATCATCAAGTTTCGTTGAAAGTTGATGCGTTCTATGGGTTCTTTTGCTGCACCATATTCCCTTAATGCCGCTATCATGCAGATATCCCTTTTGATTCCGGTATATTTTGGCAGATACTCTCTTGCCTGAATTTCATTTTCTTTGATAAAGACAAATGCTTTTTCAATAGCCTGCAGCACTTTTTTTACACTTTCTTTATTCTTTTTTAAAAAGGTGTCTGAAAAATACAAGCCTGCAAAAATCCAATTGGGTACAATATCATGAAAAGAAGCTAATATCCTACTTGCTCCATGCAATTCCAGCATGGCTGCAAGGGGGTCTCAAACAATAAATGCGTCAACACCGCCTGACCTGAGAGCTGCTTCATATTGCATGGGATTATCCGGTGTGCCTCCCCATAATGTTCGGATATCTTTTAATCCTAGATTTCCCTTGTAAAGAGCATGGGTCAGCATGGTCTTTGTGTTGATGCTGCCACCGGTTGCCAGGCGGATACCTTTAAGGTCAGTCAATTGCTGATACGTTGTCTGTGTACCTACGTGTATACCGCATTTGGTTCCTTTATGGGCATGTCCCATCCATATTACCACTTTTATCGGTACTTTTTTTTCAGCCAGCTTGATCAGTGAAGCAAGCGAAATATATCCGCCATTCACATCTCCTCTCAATGCTGCGGCAAGCGCATTTTGTTCTCCTTTAATGTGCAGAAGTTCTACATTGACACCGGATTCTTCAAAATAGCCTTTTTCCTTGGCCACATACAAGGGAAGGTCGTCAATGCTTTTCCAATAGGTTAATTTGACCGTCGGCCTTTTTTCAGTTGCTTGCGAATCCGCAAGCAACTGGGACGGTAAAAATATGAATAACAGAACGAATGTGGCTACACTTGATCTGAAGAACAACTTCATTTTTACTCCTGTGTATTGTTAAAATGTAACTTTTACACGAATACCAAAGGTCTGCTCAGGCAATGGATAGCCATATACTTCCTGGTACTCTTCTCCAAAAAGGTTACTAATATAGGCGCGCAGGGCAATTTTTTTGAACAGGGTTTGTTCAATTCCCACATCCACCGTGATAAAATCATCCAGGTTGTACACATTGCCTTCAGTTTTACGCTCCCCGACATACCTGATATCCGATGTCAAACGCGTGTTCTCAAACATTTTGTAGCGGATACTCAGATTGGCTTTATGCTCTGGAGATAGTTCCAGCAGGATGGCATCTGCCAGGATATCTTCCTGGTCATAATTGATTTGTCTAAAAGTGTAGTTACCGAAAAGTGTCACCTTTTTAGACAGTGCCGCGTTGAATTCCGCTTCAAAACCGTAAAAAGCAATTTTATCGACATTGTAGCCGTAACTGCTTGATGCATGGTGGGAATCACCTGAATTTGCTACAATATAATTGTCGATGGCGATGTAATATATTGACAACCGGGTATCGATCTTCTCGTTTAATTTATGGAAAAGCCCTGTGTCGTAGTGCATACTGGTTTCTGTTTCAATTTCATTTCCTTTTTCATCAGAGCCAAAACTGGCCCAAGCAGACCGATCTCAACAGCCAGGGACGTGGTAGTCCTTGTTGACAGAAATAAAGGCTGAGGTGTCCTTTGTAAACTGATAGGTAAGTGTGGATTTGGGTAACCAAAGCTGTGTTTTCAGTTTGTGGCTGTATTTTTCAATTGTACCGGGATCTGCATAGGGATAGGTATTCTCACGAATATGGGCATACCGCATACCGAGAAGCGCAGATAGTTTAGAAGTGATTTGCCAGTTGTCTTCAAGGTAACCTGCCTGCATCCGCCAGATATCCTTATTGGATTCAACCTCCATCCGTCTCTGGTCATACCCCATGACCAGGGAGTGGTTATCCCACAGTTCCATATGATACTGGAGTCTTCCGCCGATATGTCTCTCCTTGCGGCTATCACCAACGGAAGATTTTTGGGTCAGTTTATATTGATTTTCAGGTGGGTCTATGGTCGGGTCATATGCGTTGTTTTTGACAAGGGTGTAATAATAACTGCTTTCCTCGCCTGTTGTTTCATATAATTGGACTTTTAAGGTGTTTTTACCAAATGGTTGTTCAAAGCTGATGTCTTTATGCAGAGATTCTTTATCTTTGTAATTATCCCCTCCGGCAAAGGACATGTCCCTGTAACGTCGGAGGGTATCTGCATCTTCAGGTACAACCGGGTAGGAAGGGTCATAGTCGGCATATATGCCGTCAGGATCATTGGCCACTGTATATCCCATAGTAAGGTCCGATCCTTTTGCGGAAAGCGTCAGGATGCCATCAGATGCAAAGGTATAAGCAAACCTGGCTGAATAATCGTTCCCGTTATAATCATTGTTTCTTAAATAGCCGTCCGACTCCTTGTATCCATAGTTTAAAAAATAGGTTAAATCGCCAATACCGCCGTCTGCTGTCGTCCGGTGTACCCATGTATTGTACCTGGCATATTCAGAAGAGACTGTCAGTTGGGGAACAAGGGTGGATTGTTTCTTTCCCTTTTGTGTAATGATATTGATGATACCGCCCTGGGAATTTTCATATTGGACTGATGCTGCACCTCGGATGATTTCAATTTTTTTCATATCACCTGTGGTCAGGCTTGACCAGTCAACATAGGTGTCAGCGCCTGCCGTTGGAGCAGTAATTGTTCTGCCGTCAATGGCAATGGTAAATCGGCTGTCATCAAATCCACGCATCATAATCATCTGCTGTGGATCAGCGCCTGCCGTCCCTCGCAATACATCAATACCTGTCAAATGCATCAAAATATCTTCCACACGGTCCACAGTTCCGCTTTTGTTAAATTTTTCGATGTCTATAACTGTTTTCGTGGGCGTAATTGTAACGGCACCACCGTGAAATGCGGTGACAAGCACATCGCCTATGTTAATGGGCTCGGTCTTTTGGCAATCCGGACAATTTTCTTTGTCTGGATTCATCGGTTCTGAGCCGGCTATCGGTGGCCATAAAAGGCATACCATCAGCAGCAACGGGAAAATCAATCTAACAATCTTTATCATCTGTTTTCCTTTTATGTTTTTTATGTTTAAAATAGTTTTTTGTAACCCGGTCATGTCCGTCCTCCCTCCAAAGACGTCTGTGTATGCCAGGAAAGGATTCTATACTGGATCATCCTTGCAATTCGATCCAGAGAAAACCCAAGAATTGATAAAACGATAATGCCGGCAAAAACGCGCTCAGTGTCAAAAGTACGTTGGGCATCAATCACCAAAAATCCTATACCTGAATCACCGGCCAGCATTTCTACACCCACCAGGGCCATGATTGAAATAGCCGTGGATATTCTCATGCCCGTGATAATCATGGGAAGAGCCGAAGGAATGAATACCTTTGTCCACAATTGCCGTTCCGTAGCTCCAAGGGAGCGGGCAGCCTGAATCAGTTTGCTGTCCACACCTTTAATACCCGATATTGTGTTGATCACGATGGGGAAAAAACAGGCTTTGAAAATAATTATTATTTTTGAGGTATTGCCGATGCCGAACCAGAGAAAAAAAATCGGGATTAATGCAAATGTTGAAAGGGGGCGAATCAACTCAATGAGCGGGTCAAAAATATTTTCAATAATTTTTGACCAGGCAATCAACAGCCCCAGACCAATACCAAATACTGCGGCAAACCCATACCCGGTAAAACCCCTTAAAAGACTGATGCCGGTATGTTTTGGAACCTCACCGGATAAAATCATTTCCCACAGCACCTGTAAAACCGTTGACGGCACCGGTAAAAACCAGTTCGGTATCCACCCGATTCTGGCAATCAATTCCCATAAGAGAAGAAGGATAATAGGGGAGATGAGTTTCTTGATATTTATGTGTTTCATAAAACCGTGTCTCCAACTTCTTTCCAAACAATTTCTTTCAGCATGTTTTCATATTCCCTGAATTCGTTAGAAACGTACATTTCCCTGTAACGCGGGCGTTCCAGATTAATTGGAATGATATCTTTTATTCTTCCAGGCCGTTTGCTCATGACCACCACTCTGTCCGCCAGATAGACGGCTTCGGTGATGCTGTGGGTAACAAAAAGAACTGTACATGTGGTTTGCTGCCAGATAGTTAAAAGTTCCATTTGAAGGCTTTCCCGTGTCAGCGAATCAAGTGCGCCGAAAGGTTCGTCCATTAAAAGTATGTCAGGTTCATTGGCAAGAGCGCGGGCGATGGCCACACGCTGCTTCATTCCCCCGGAAAGCTCATGGGGATATCGATTTTCAAACCCGTTTAAACCAACCATATCAATATAATGACGACCTATTTTCTCAAGGTCTTTTTTAGGTATCTTCTGTAAGGAAGGACCGAATTCAATGTTTGACTTGACCGTTTTCCAGGGAAACAGCAGATATTCCTGAAAAACTATAGCCCGGCTGGCTTCCGGTTTTCCCACAGGCTTGTCATGGAGCAGCAGGGTCCCGGATGTTGCTTTCTCAAGCCCTGCAACCATTAGTAAAAAGGTTGATTTGCCGCAGCCGCTGGGTCCTACAATGGCAACGAATTCATTCTTTTTTATATCAAGGCTGAAATCATCAATTGCAACAACCTGGGAATTGGTTTGGTTTTCATTAAAGATCTTTCTGAGATGTTTTGCTTTAATGACGGGCATATTTTTTATTCTCGCTGATCTGCTCAATAAACCCCTCAATACGAACCCTGAGTTGTTCGACATCAGATTGGGAAAAATCGGTAACAATATGTAAAAAAGGCAGTCCCATTTCTTTTTTGACAAGCTCGCCCACTCTGTAAGATTCGATTTCAAAGGGCTGGCAAAATTGCCAGGCCAGATCAATCACCCCATCGATTTTAAATTCTTGAATCAGTCTTTTTAGATCTTTAAATCGTTGAGCGTTTGGGGTCATACAGGCACAGGTCACCCGCAAATACCGTTCGGCAATCGCGTGGAGGGGATCTTTTGTTTCATCAATTAAATCTTCGGTCCGTGTAATGCCACCGCACCCTTCCTGACAAACCACCACACCACCGCTTTCTTCCACCAGTTCAAGCACCTTGCTGCAGCCCAGGCTGTTGCCAAGTCCTGTCCAGAGAATTCTATGGCGCTTGGTTGAAACTTGTGATATTTTATCTGTCACTGTTTTTTCAAGTGTTTGTAAAAGCTGGCTCAACAAGTTGATATGTTTGTCATAATCCACATAATGGCCGATCTTGGACATGATTTCCATAAACTCAACGCCTGTGACCGGCGGCGGCGTTGATCCCATTGCCATGAACAGCCTGGTAAGGCTATGTCTTCTACGATTACCCCGTTGGATGGCATCTCTCAAATTCTCTGATGTAATAACAACATCCAGCTGATGTTCAAGAAATGATTTTGCCTTGTCAACTTCAGCGATCCAGTGGGTCAATGCTTCTTGTTCATCCGGTTTTTGAGGCAGATCCATTACCAGAAGCGGCACTTCCCTGGCCAGAAGCTCATACATTTTTTTCCTGCCGTCACAGGTGGTTTCCGATATAATGCAGTCTGCCAGGGGAAAAAGAGGGCAGGTTCCGGAAATTGCCCTGCCATAGGTTGCTTTCACCTTTGGACACTGGTCAGGGGAAAGGACTTCTTCTGCAGCAAGGATGGGAGTCTGGGTGGAACCGCACAGTCCCACCGGAATTGCACCGGCAGCCAGTATAAGTTCGATGGGGGTATAAGAACATAGGCAGCCAACAACTTTTTTGCCTTCATCTTTTGCCATCTCAAGTTCCATGGCCAGGTCTGTTCTCAGATCCTGTATGGTTTGTGTTACGCTTAATTCCATTGGTTTGATTCCTTTTTTTAAAGTTGACTGGCAAAAATAGCTGCGCCCAAAGCCCCCATCAGCTGGGGATCTGTTGTGAACGGATAAAATTCAATATCAAGGGCATGGGAAACCGCTTTTTTCAAAGCTTCATTTTTTGCAACACCCCCTACAAACAAAACATCATTGGAGACACCCAACCTTTTGGCCAGACCTGCAATTCGTTTTGCAAAGGCCTGGTTGATTCCTGAAGCAATTTCTTCCACAGGGATTTCCTTTGCCAGCAATGAGATGATCTCTGTTTCTGCAAATACCGCGCACATATTATTAATTTGACAGGACTTCGCCACTGCCGGACCAATATTGCAAAATGAATCCAGATCCATTTCAAGAGCCCTTGCTGCAATTTCAAAAAAACGGCCCGTACCTGCAGCACATTTGTCATTCATGGAAAAATCTTTCATACCGCCGGTTTCATTGACATGGATCACCTTGCTGTCCTGTCCGCCGATATCAATAACTGTGCGTGCGGAAGGACAGATAAAATGAGCGCCCTTTGCATGGCAGGAAAGCTCGGTTATTGTTTTATCTGCAATGGTCAGAGAAACCCTGCCATAACCGGTCCCGACAATTTTCTTAATGTCTGATTCTTTTGATCCGGTTGTTTTCAGGAGTTGCCCGAGTATTTTTTCACCTGAATCCTTGGGACGAATACCAGTGTCGCAAACAGAGCTGCCGACAATTGATTTTCCATCAAACACAATTCCTTTGGCTGTTCTTGAACCGATATCAATTCCGATAAACATTTTACTCCTTTAGCAAAATCAGTCATAATAATTATAAACAATTGGCAATGCCAGGTGTTGATTACAAGGTAGTGATATAGAAGTCAAAATTATAATATTGATAATATCATGGTAAAGCTATAGAAATATCCTATAGCAACCCAGGTATCGTAGTTTTATTCTGCTTTTTTTGAATAAATATTTGAATATTAAAGATAATACCTTTACCAAATTTTCAAACTGGTTTTTGAATAAATCAATACCATGCTATATATTGCTTGTCCTGATTGAATTAAACACATTATATAGATTGGTATTTGATCAAAAATTGAGTTGGTGAAGGTATTGTAAAGAGATTATAACTATAATAGAAAAATTGGACAGCAGTAAAAATTGTGCTATATGATTATTCTATGCACTTACGCTTAAATTCAAGGCCAACGCCATTAGTTGTGTAAAAACTCAATACCGATATCTGATCTGAACAATCAGGCTAGTTCGCATTGATGTTCGTAAAACGGCTAAATGCATTTAACCAGAAGGTATACCGCCTCATGCCAAACAATTGAAAGGTAATTCAGAAGTTTTCCTTTTCAAGTATAAGCGCTGCTCCCAAAGCCCCCATCATCTGGGGATTGTCCGGGACGACAACTTGCCTGTCAAGATTTTCAGATATCAATTCGCGTATGCATGGATTTTGCGCCACACCACCTGAAAAAACAATCGGCCCTTGGGAAGAAACTCTGGCGATCATTGCCGAGGCCCTTTTAACGACGCTCAGATGAAGGCCCCGGGCAATTTCTTGTCTGTCTGCTCCCTTTGCAATAAGTGATGTGACTTCTGATTCTGCAAACACCGTACACATGCTGTTGATGCTCATGGCATTTTCAGCACAAAGCGCTGCCGGGCCAAACCGGTCGATCTCAAACCCGAGATTTGTGGCCATGATTTCCAGAAACTTGCCGGTTCCTGCGGCACAGCGGTCATTCATTTCAAACTTTTTCACACGTCCTTTTTTGTTGAGGGCAATCGCCTTGCTGTCCTGGCCGCCGATATCCAGGATGGTTGTTGCCGTATCAAAAAAGGCCTGCACTCCCCTTGCATGTGCCTTGATTTCCGTAACGGTTTTTACATGGTCAAAAACGGTTTCAAACAGGCCTCGTCCGTATCCGGTAGCCATGATGTCGTCGTAACAAACCCCGTCAAGGATTTTTTTTGCTTGAGTGATCGGATCAAACCCGGTATCTGTTTTCCGGGTTTCAAGTATCCGGCCATTTTCCACGACAACCAGTTCAATGGTACGCGAACCGATATCAATTCCTGCACATTTCATTCATCCATTTCCTTTTGTTTATCCTTTAAGCAGCTCAATAAATGCTTCCACCCGTGTTTTGAGTTGTCCGGCATCTTCCATTCCATAATCGGTTTCAATGCGCAGGCATGGAATATCTTTGTCTTCCAGCATTTTTTCCACGGGTATGGATTCCATCAGATATGGCTGACAAAATTGGAGTCCGTAATGGATAACCCCATCGGCATTATAGGCCTGGGCCATTTGCATAATATTTTCCAGCCGGTCCGAATTGGGTGTAAAGATCGCGCAGTCCACCTGGAAATACCTGTCGGTAACGGCATCCATGAGGGCGTCAATTGTGTCACCGGAATCATCTGTCAGGTTTCTTGTTCCCCGCTCTCCCACGCATGATTCTTCTCCCACAATCACTGCGCCCGATGTTTCAACAATCCATGGCAGTTTCCAATTGGGAACGGCCATGGGGCAGCCTGACAATAGTATACGGGGCGTCTTTTCCTGCATGACACCCTTTTTTTCTTCTATCCTTGTTTCCAGTTCATCGCAGATTTTATGAAGAGACTGCGTGAATCTGACCGGATTATCATAAAAGGAAACCTGGTTTGCCAGAAGGGCGTCCAGTCCTGAAATGGGTGCAGGATCATTGTTTCTCAAGGTATACAGACGGTGAAGAGCAGATCGTTTTGCGTTAACGGTTTGAATGGCGGTTTTTAAAGAGTCAAAGGTAATGGCGACCCCTGTAAGCTTTTCAACGGCTGTCTTAAATCGATCATATTCAGATCTCAGAAGTTCGCGTCCATTGACTGATTTCATCTGGGGCAGATCCATCACATACAGGTTGTCAATAAGGCTTCCCAAGGTTTCATAGGCTTTTTTCTTTCCGTCACAGGTGTTTTCGCCCACAACCATGTCCGCCCCCTCAAGGTAGGGGCATACCTGTCCCAGCTTGAACCCGAATGCGGATTTGATCAGGGCGCAGGTGTTTCTCGGCAAATATTTTTCAACTTCTTCCATGGCAAAATCCGCACCTGAACACAGCCCCACAAGGGTTGCATTGGCTGCCAGAACGATTTCTTCGGGAACAAATACACAATAGGAGCCAATGATTTTACGGCCCTGTTTTTTTTCATCCAGCAGTTCCTTGATCCTGAGGCCATGCACCTCACTCATCACAAAATCAAAGTATCCCATTCCTTCGGGGCGGTCTTTCTGGGCCAGATAAATGTCTGTATAGGCATTTCCCAAAACGCTCAACAAAGCATCATGAGATTCAAGATTCAATCCCAAATCCTTCCACATGGAAATATATTCGTTGCTCATAACAGTTTTCCTTTTTTCGATAGATTACATTTTTTACACTCCTTTAATAAGGTTTAAACAGTAAATCAAATCGTTAATAAGACTGCGAAAATCAAAATGTATTGAAAATATCTATAATCAACGTTTGTTTACAGATCTAAATTGAATTGGCTCATATATTCAGTTAATTTTTTATTTTCATCTTCTCCCAACCGGGGACAGTCCTCAGGCCCTTTGGCACCTTCGGCGATTTTTGTGGCAAAAACCATGCATGTGGCTTCATTGCATTCTCTACAGTTGGTTTTTGGCAACAGCTTCAGGATTTCAATGATACCCGGCCTTGGCATTCCTGTGTAGCATGGTTCAATATCATCTTTTGTCTCCCAGACAGTGTTGATTTCATTTTTCAGCCACTCAACAATTTTTCTTGCTTCTTTTTCATCTTTTAGTGCATTAACTGCAATCTTTCGTCCGTGGACCGTAATCAGCTTGCCTTGAGCTTTGAATGTAACCGCCGGTGGATCGGACAGGTATTCAAATCCGCCGAGAACTGTGTTCAGATACGGGATAGTATCACTTACATCCTGTTCCAGGTGTGCAAAGCAATGCACACCTTTTGCATCGGCCTGACACTTTGATTTGAATATTTCCAAAGTATATTTCTTTAAAAGCATGATGCCGTATTCCTCCTGTTTTTTGAATGTTGAACAATTTATATGAAAGAATTTCTAACCTGATGGAATTAAATATCTTTCATGCTTTGCTGTGGCAGTTTAATCTGCCATGGCCGTTATTTAAAAAAAGGGAGTGATAATAAAATAAACTCCTAAAACCGCTATGGTTGATCCGGAAATTTTTCTAAACCATATTCCTATCCCGTTCCATGCACTGTTTTCAAGCAGCTTCTTTACGGCGGCTGTCGAGCTTCCTGCAATTACAATGGGAAGGCAGTGTCCCAAAGCAAAGAGGAGAATATAGAGAACACCAGTAGCTATTTTTTCCTGTACAGTGATTATAGCCAAAATAGGAGCAATGAAACCAAAGGTGCAAGATCCTGACAGAACGCCATAAGCAAGGCCCAGTGCAAAGGCACCAAACCTACCTTTCAGATTCAGTTTGTATAGCAGACTTCCGGACATTGAACATTTTTCAACGCCTAATATTCCCAGTGCAACCCAAATCAGAATAATACCGATCAGAATCTGCCAATAGTTTCCCACATCCCCCAGCATTCTTCCAAGCAAGGCACAAATAAAACCGATCAAGGCGATTGTAAGAAAAAGACCCGATGTGAACAAGACTGAATACAATCCTGCCTGCCTGGGATTGATCATTTTTTCCTGGCCACCGACATATCCGACTATCAGGGGAATTGAAGCAAGGTGGCATGGACTGAACAGCACGCTGATCAAGCCCCATAAAAAGCATCCAAATGCGGCAAAGGCAGTCCCGCCGGTCATCCATTGGTTAACCGTTAAAAATAACGTATCCAACATTAAATTATCCTTTGCTTGCCGGGTCTGGTTTTTCTATACCCATTTGTGCCATTTGTGCCATTTGTTCGATTATGGATTTTTCATTTAAAAATCCCACATGACGGTAAACTTCTTCTCCTTGCTCATTAAAGAAAATCTGGGTTGGAATTGCCCGGATTTTAAATCTTGATGCCTGCTGACGATTATACTTTACATCAATGAAAATGATATCCGCCTTGCCCCTGTAAGCCTTTTCAAGTTTGACAAGAATTGGAGCCATCATTTTACATGGAAGACATGTTGTTGCACCCAGATCAATCATTGTCACTTTTCCTTTGGCTGGCACATTTGAAAAATCTTCTGCAAACACACCTGTATGGAAGGTAAAGCATAGTATCAGAATAATACACAGCAGACTCAATTGTTTAGGGATATGTATCATTGTTTATTTTCCTTTGGTAAAATCGCTGTAATTATCTTACAGATTCTTTTGTTTTTTGTTGTGGCAGCTAAATATGTCATGGTCGTTAATCGTTTCAAGGTACTGGCGGTATATATTTGAATTCTTATTTTTTTTTCGATTCCAGGATCGGTAATAATTGTCAGCAGCACTTGCCGCCTAACTGCCTTGATTTTGCCCTGTCTCCTGGTGAAAGCGGTGTTGACGATGGAAAAGTAACTTTAATAGGATATGGAAAAGCAAGTTTTACCTTGTGTTTTAATGCCGCCAGGTCATCAGGATTGTTAAAAAAATTGTTTTTTTCTTTAATTCCCAACCGGGAGATCACTATATGTTTTTTCATGTGCATCAAGGCATTTTCAAGAACAGTTTTTCCACATGCTTTTTCACACCCGTCAATGACAACTATTTCATCCATAACCTTAGCGGACTGGACATATTTGCCAATATTTGCCCCGATTTGAGCAAGGCAAAACATTTTTCCAAAGCCTTCCTGAGTCAATTCAACAGCGGCTTGGTTCGCAAGTTGCCCAAGATTGGACGCTCCGGAGCAAGCAAAAATCATGATGTCTTTTGAACAAGCACAGTTTTCCTGGGACATGATTTATCTCCTTTACCAAAGAATTTTGTTTTCTTTTAAAAAACATATTAAACACACACGATGTTAAGCAATTGCGTATGTTTTTCATATTTTTTTTGATCTATTTTCCGATCCAGGTTTTGATATCCTTTTTTTTGGGCACTTTGCCACTGCATTTGACCTCTCCGTCCACAATGATCGACGGTGTGCCAAACACACCGTAAGAAGCAATCTGCATCATATCGGTGACTTTTTCTACACTTGCATCTGCTCCGGTTTCTTTGATCACTTCTTGAACCAGTTTTTCAGTTTTGTTGCATTTGGCACAGCCAGGACCTAATACTTTTATTTCCATGATAAAACTCCTTTTAAATTTATGATTGTTTCAATTTTTATATGAAAGTCTTCAAAAAATCCAAACAGCAACTTTCATGTTTTGTTGTGGGCAAATCTGAGCGAAAGACCAGATCTGCCAGTGGCAGTTGTTCAGTTGTATTTTTTATAAAATCAAATTAAATAAATACCCTACAAAAAGGATGCCGCAAGCAACAACACTGATGAATACGGCAATAAGTTTAGGCTTTAATACTTTCCGCAAAATCACCATTTCAGGTAAGGACAGTGCAATGACACTCATCATGAACGCCAGTACAGAACCCAGGGCGGCTCCTTTGCCTAAAAGTGCCTCAACAACCGGGATGACGCCGGCAGCATTTGAGTACATCGGAACACCGATAAGAACAGACAGGGGAACAGACCACCAGGAGCTTTTGCCCATAATTGAGGCCATCACCCCTTCAGGGACAAACCCGTGAATTCCGGCTCCTACGCCAATACCAATAATCACATAAATCCAGACCCTTCCGATGATCTCTTTTACGGCATCCCATCCATATACAAACCGGTCGTTCCAGGTCATTTTTTCATCTTCAATATTAATGTCGGCCATATTGGCCTGAGTGACCCAATCCTCAATATGATGTTCAAGTTTTAAACGGCCGATCACCCAACCGGCAATGATGGCGATAAAAAGACCCGTCCCCATATAGATGGCCGCCACTTTCCAGCCTAAAAGACCATAAAGAAGTCCCAGGGCGATTTCATTGACCATGGGTGCGGCAATCAAAAAAGAAAAAGTAACGCCTAAGGGAACTCCAGCCGTAACAAAACCAATAAATAGCGGAACAGCGGAACATGAACAAAAAGGTGTGATAATCCCTAATAACGCGGCAAAAACATTGCCGGCAAACTCACTTTTCCCTGAAAGAAATGCCCTGGTTTTTTCCGGTGTAAAAAAACTTCTGATAATTCCGACACCGAAAACGACCAAAAATAACAGCATCATGACTTTTGGCGTGTCATAAAGAAAAAATTCAACAGAAGCGCCCAGGTGGGAGCCTTGTTCAATGTTCAACAGATTGTATGAGAGCCATTTGGACAAGCCGGGGAGAGCTTTGTAAATAAGCCACCACAGGTATACACCTGCTGCCCCCATCATCAAATTAAGACCCATCATTATATTTTCTTTTTTCCCAGCCGAAGGGGTTTTGGCAACTTTTAAATTCATGATTTCTTCTATCCTATCTTTATTATATGTGGTCATTTAACGATACTATATAAATGTATAGTTTTTGATATTCAATTATTTTCCAACAATTTCATGACGATCAATACCCGGCAGGATTTGATTCAACTTTTGTATTTCCGATTCATTATCCAGCCAATGTTTCAAGTTTCCAATCATGCTGGCTGAATAGGGCGATTTACTTCCGTCGGAAAGAGAATAGTTCACCCACAAACCATCCTTAAAGCTTCTTACCAGTTCAGCATCTTCAAGAATTTTTAAATGTTTGCTGGCGGTGGACTGGGCAATGCCGAGTGCTTCTTTTATTTCACATACGCATAAGGGACGTGTTTGAAGCATTTTCATCATTTTAACCCGGTTAGGATCTGATAATGCTTTCATAACTCTAATGAACGTTTTCATGATTATCTCCTGCCTGTCAATTGCTGATTCTGTTAGGGCCTGATTCTTTTAAGGTGTTTTCAAACCCTGCAATAAAGGTTTTATGTTTTTTGAATTTGATTCGTATAATGCTTTGCATAAAACCTCTTTATTGAATCGTTAGAATAGAATATATCGATTTGAACTCATATTGTCAAACAATAGAATTAAAAATAAAATTAAAAAACAACAAAGATTCAAAATTTTATAACAAAGAGACCGTTATTGATGCTCGTATTACATTGGAGATGACCATCAGCCATACAAAAAGATTGTTATGGTTGTGATTTTGATGTTTAAATAAAAGAAACAAAGACATACTTGCTTTAAAAACAAAGATTTTCCAACTTAAATATTATATAATAACGGACTGCGGACAAATAATAATCATTCTGGATGGAAATATTCAGAAATATGCAATTGGATGGAAATATGCACTATGAATGACAATCATAAAGACTTAAAATATATAGCCTCATACAGCAGTTGCGATTTATGAGTGCTGTTATGGATTTGTCCGACAAAAGTTTCAAAATAAATTTTGTGTGATAAAACACATGCAAACAGGCGGATACATGTTTATACAAACAGGAATAACCGTTTTTAGTGCAATTTTTCAATTGTTTCTTATTTCATTTGCCGCAGGCATTCTGGTCAGAAGGAATATTGTCTCAAAATCACAGATTCAAGCTTTATCAGTTGTTACTGTAAATATATTTCTTCCCTGCCTGATCATTGCTAAAACATTAATCCGGTTTCATCCTGAAAACTTTACAAACTTGTGGATTCTGCCTGTGTCTGGAATTTTAATTGTTATGATCGGGCTTGCTTTCAGTGGACTTGCTTTTCAACTGAAACCGGAGAAGAAACCTTTAATGATACTGTCCAGCATGCAGAATGCCGTTTATATAGTTCTTCCCATTGGTCAGATTCTTTTTGCCGATCAGTTCGATCTGTTTGCTTTGTATTGTTTTCTTCTTGTGCTGGGTTTAACTCCCGTCATGTGGAGTATAGGAAAGGTTATGATCTCAGGAAAAAAAGAGAGCAGAATTCATTGGAAGGATTTTATCACTCCCCCTTTTGTTGCTATTTTTATTTCCGTTGCAGCCGTTTTTACACATCTTTCAACTTTTATACCAAAATCTGTAATTGCATCCATTGATTTGCTTGGCCAGGCCACAGTCCCATTGGCAGTTTTTATTCTGGGAGCCACCATTGGATCAATTTCATTTAAAGATATGCCGCCATTAAGAGATATTTTAATTGTAACGGCGGTAAAATTTGTTCTGGTGCCTTCAACTGTTTTCGCAATTCTTTATTATGGAAAATTTTATATTTCAATGCCTTTGTTTTGCAGCCTGATGATGATACAGGCGGCAGCACCCCCGGCAACCAATCTGATTCTAATAGTTAAAAATTATGGAGGTGACACCCAATCCATAAGCAGCATGATGTTTATACAGTATTTGATCTGCATACTGATGATGCCATTGTGGATTGCCGCCTGGCAATATACGGTGGGTTAGCATTGGCATGAATTTGGCAATCCCCTGTCAGGCCAAATAATATTAAAAAATCAATAGGTTGAAAGCGAGAAACGGTTATGAAAAGAGAAGCGATTCACAATTTTTTTGTTGCAAACCAAATCATAAAGTCCACTGCGGATATGGCGATTTTTGACAAGGTTCCAGCTACGGCCATCTATGAAGTGATGCAGGTTCGCCAGGGTATACCTCTTTTTTTCGAGGCGCATTTGGAAAGATTTGTGATGTCAGCCTCCCTTGTCGGAACCCGGATTCCAAAAAAAGAAGCAGAGATTCTGCATAATATTGCAGACCTGGTCGAAAAAAACAAATGCGACCATGGCAACGTTAAGCTGGTATCAGCCTTGATGAACGAAAAAGAAATATTTCTGGCTTATTTTATCCCTGCTGAATTTTTGGACAGCAAGGCCCGTTTGGAAGGTGTTCATACCATTTTATTCTCAGGAGAACGGATTTGTCCAAACATTAAGACCATAAAAGGCTCTTTTAGAGAGCAGGTTAAGGCGGTTAGAGAGTCGTCAAACGCTTATGAAGCCCTGCTCGTTAATGAATCCGGGCACATCACTGAAGGCTCACGCTCCAATGTTTTTTTTATGGGAAAAGACAACAAACTCTACACCTCACCTGCCGGAAGCGTACTAAAGGGTGTGACACGAACTCATGTGATGCAAATCTGCAGCCGGCTTGGATTGGAAGTGTTGGAAAAAACAGTCCATACCAGGAATCTTGCCGATATCCAGGGAGCCTTTATTACCGGCACGACAGTGGATGTCACCCCGGTACGCTCTATTGGTAATACTCAACTTGATTCACCGAACATTCCTCTGATCCGCAAAATCGTTGCAGAGTATGAAAAAAAAATCGCCGGATATGTCAGTAAAAGACTCAAGAGAGCAAGAAAAGTATATGTCAATGATTGACAACTCTTTTCAAATGGGCTTACAAGGCCTGCTTGAGAATGATATACAGATCCACCATTTACTTGTTGGCAGCTTGCAATACCATCGTAGTTTCCTTGACAAAAACGGATGTCCTGTCCTATATTTTATAATTTTACAGCCTGATATTTCAGGCTTTTATTATCGGCGGAAACCATGGAAAAAGATATTCAAGACAAGAGTAGAACACAGATAAAAAAAGAGGCTGAAAAACTCCAGAAACTAGGAGAACAGCTCATCAAACTTCCTATACGGCAATTGGAACGCATGGAGCTTCCCGATGATCTGCGGGATGCACTGATAGAAGCCAGATCTATTAAATCGAAGATTGCAGGCAGAAGGCAGAGGCAATTTATCGGAACCTTGATGCGGGATGTGGACCCGGAACCAATCCGTCATGCATTGATGCAAACCGATGCCAACCTTCCCATTGAATCTGAAATTGTCAAAAAGACCCGGATGTGGCTGGACAGGCTATTAACGGATGACCCGGCTGTCATGGAAGAGTTTATTTGTGCCTGTCCTGGACTGGATCATCAGAGACTGAGGCAACTTATGAGAAATGTCAAAAAAGAGAAAACAACAGGTAAATCTTCCAAATCCTTAAAGGCATTAGAACAACTAATTATGAAGAGCATGAACGGCAAATAAACAATTGATGATACTTTTTCAGGTAATTTGGGATTAAAAAACAGGAGGGCACCATATATGTCAAAAGATGATAACAATATCAAACGTATTATTTCAGAGGTTCAAACAAGCCGGCTTGAGCGTGAAAAAACCTATAGGGAGCGTGCGCTTAAAATGTACCCCTGGATCTGCGCTCATTGTGGTCGCGAGTTCGAAGGGAAACGCCTGAGGGAGCTGACCGTACACCATAAAGACCATAATCATGACAACAATCCTCCAGACGGCAGCAATTGGGAGCTGTTGTGCATTTACTGCCATGACAATGAACATTCCCGGGATCAGGTTGCCGATGCCTATTCAGACGAGCCGTCTGACAGGTCA
This sequence comes from Desulfobacula toluolica Tol2, assembly GCF_000307105.1. Taxonomy (NCBI): domain Bacteria; kingdom Pseudomonadati; phylum Thermodesulfobacteriota; class Desulfobacteria; order Desulfobacterales; family Desulfobacteraceae; genus Desulfobacula; species Desulfobacula toluolica. Next base: position 4,616,312 of record NC_018645.1, on the reverse strand, counting down.
TCTGAAAAAGGGGGCACCACCAATCCGTTTGCCGGACTGGGAGATTTATTAAAAGGGAAACTTGATTAGGAAAATCAATGCTACGGCATCTTCTGTCAATCATTTTGATATTGAGAATTTTGAAGCTCAATGGTAGCATTAAAATGAAAAGCAGAAGGTTTAAATTATTAAACAATCCAGATATTTCAATCCCTTAATTGGAATCGTTCCGGTATTGGCCGTTTTTTTCCAAATCCGTCCTGATAAGAAATTATGCAGTAAGCAATCTTAAATTCCTGCTGAAGAAAATGGGGGTAATTTTGTCTGATAAAAAAAATTTGTCCCGTTATAAAGAAAGCATGAAAGAATCTGCTCTTGTCAGTGCAGGAATTGACGCTCGACCGTCAGTGAGGTTGAAGTATGGGGCGGCCTTTAAAAAAGGTACACTCAAATGATATTATTTATCTTAAGGGCCAGTTCTGTTTTTGAGAACGGTTTTTGAAGGAATGCAACGCCTTTGTCAAGGCCCCCATGGTGCAAAATGACATCAGCGGTGTACCCGGATATAAAAAGTGTTTTAAGACCAGGCCATATGGTTTTAAGGGTGGCCGCCAGATCCTGACCCTTCATCTCGGGCATCACAATGTCGGTGATCAGCAGATCAATTGATCCTGAATAGTTGTTTGCCAGCTTAAGTGCATCCATGGGACTGTTAACGGTCAAAACCTGATATCCAATCGCCTCCAGCATTTTTCTGCCTGTTTTGAGGAAAGCGGTTTCATCTTCCACAAGCAGAATTTTTTCTCCATTACCGCGTGGGGGATGCAGTTCCGGTTCAATTCTATTTGACTTGGTTTCGGATTCATGCACTGAAAAGTAAAGTTTGAAAGTCGTGCCGTTGTCCGGCTCGGTGTAAACATTAATAAATCCGCCATTCTGCTTAACAATACCGTAAACTGTTGCAAGGCCTAAGCCGGTTCCTTTTTCTTCTTCCTTGGTCGTAAAGAACGGCTCAAAAATACGGGTGGAAGTTTCCTGGTTCATTCCACACCCATCATCGCTGACGGCCAGCATGACATATGATCCGGGATAAAAGTCAAGGTGTTCCGCACAATAGGCTTCGGTGAAAGTGGCATTGTGAGTCTCAATGGTGATTTTGCCTATATCGGAGATGGCATCCCGGGCATTGACACATAGATTTGCCAATACTTGATCGACCTGGGATGGGTCCATTTTAATCCGTCCCAGCTCAGCCCCCGGTATCCAGACCAGATCAATATTTTCACCAATCAGCCGTTTCATCATTTTAATCATGTTTCCAATCACATCATTTAAGTTCAGAGTTTGGGGAATAATGGTCTGACGCCGAGCAAAGGCAAGCAGGTGACGAACAAGCTCAGCTGACCGCAGGGCTGCGGTTTTCACATCTTTCAGGGCATCGTGGAGCGGATGGGAGATCTCCATGTGATCAAGGATCATATCCATGTTCCCCAGAATAACGAACAGCATATTATTGAAATCATGGGCAACACCACTGGCAAGCCTTGCGATGGATTCCATTTTTTGGGCTTGCATATATTGTTCCTGCAGATTTTTGTACTCCAGTTCCGCTTGTTTGCGCCGGGTGATATCCTGTACCGTCCCAATGGAGCGAACGGGTTCTCCATTAGCGGCATAATAGGTCTTACACCGATTATGGACATACTTTATCCGCCCGTTCCGCAATAACAGGCGATGGCATAGGGAATAGGGAATCCTGGTTTTGATAGAGGCCTTGTAGGCAACATCAACCGATGTTTTGTCATCGGGATGGACCATATCTATAAATGCTTCATAAGAAGCACCAAAGCCGGCAGGGTCAACTTCAAAGATGCGAAATATTTCATCGGACCAGGTCAGGCAGTTTGTCTTCAGGTCAAGGTCCCACGAGCCTATTTTCGCCAGATACTGCGCCTCTTTAAGGATGGTTTCGCTTTTTCGAAGGGCCATCTCTGTGTTGTTTTTGTTTGCGGCCTCAAAGGAAATTTCAAACACGCCAAGGATATTTCCCGTTTTATCTCTTACCGGTAAACATTTTGTCATCCAGAAGAGCCTGCTTCCGTGCCAATGATTATCACCTGAAGATGTCAATTCCATCCCGGTGGGTTCACCGACCTCAATGGAAGTCTTTACAGGGCAGAGACTGCAGGGCTTTTTTTGTCCCCAGGTCATGTAACATTTTTGCCCCTTTATTTTATGATTGGTTAGATGAATAGCCTTCTGATATGCTTTGTTTGCCCATGGGATGGTAAAATTCAGACTGTGAAACGCAATAGGTATCGGCAGTTGATCCAAAAGATCGGGCTTCAATATATCATGAATATAATTTTCCATAATTTATTTTTCCAGAGGTTAATCTTATTTTTTTCAGGCAAGCGATCTTGCCGGTTCGATCACAACAGAGCAGAAGATTGCAATTCTTCTAATTCAGTAGGAATAATTTTCAGATTATGTGATATTATCATAAGTATTATAAAATACAAAATGTTTTTAATTGACACCGGCAATTGTCGGTAACAAATAATCGTCGCCCCCAACCACAGCGAATTCGTTGATGGATTGTTAAATACTGATACCCATTGACCGTTCAGGGCGCTCACCTTGAATTAGCCGGTTGAACGGTTTGACAAGGTCTGAACTCGCTGCATGTAAACAGCAAAAACTGCGGGCAGGTGTGTCCTCATATAATTTACCGTGCATTTTCATAGGCCTCTTCGGCTTCCTGCATCCGGCCCTGTTTTTTCAGTACATCGCCTATGATTCGCCAGTTCTTCTTTTGAAGGGATGGCGTGCGTGCGGCCATGGCATTGGATTTTTCAGCAAAATATTTTGCCTGTTGAAAATTGTTCTGCATCTGTTGGGCTTTGGCCATAAGATGCCAGATGAGAGGGTCCTGGCCGTCAATATCAAGGGAGCGCTCCAGAGTATGAAACGCAGCCTCGGGTTTATTAGATCTAAGTTGATTTTCAGCCGTATGAATTATTTTTGAAAGAATTGCTGGCCGGGGGGTGTTCCGGGGAGAAGCGGGCTGCCGGGTTCCGATTTGAGGTAAATTTTCAGCAGGAAGGTTTGAGGGCGGTTCTAAGGCCCGGTGTTGTGAACAGGAAATCATAAAAAGGGTGGTAAAAATACAAAGTATCCATTGAAAATACGGCATCTGCTTCATTTGAAAATCTCTTTCAGCCAGTCCATCAAAATGTTTGGCTTTTTTTTTGTTTCTTGATCATTATATCGGGTTTTTGCTTTTGAAGTGCAGGAATGCAAACGGGTTGGCGTTGATCCTTTGAGAAAGGGAACCGCCATTGCATCGGGGCAGGTCTTTTGGGTTAGATAACCTGTTTGGGCATCAATGACAGCCCACTCAACATTTCCAGGTGCCTGCAGATCCAGAGGGGCATTTGGAATCCGGCTCATGAGACGCCCGAAAATCTGCAAAGCCCCGGATGAGCCGGTAAGCCCTGCAGAACGGTTATCATCCCGGCCGATCCACACGACCGCCAGCCGGTTGCCGGAAAAACCGGCAAACCAGCTGTCCTTAAGATCATTTGTGGTGCCGGTTTTTCCGGCTATGCCCAGATCATCGGACACCCATTTTTTCAGTGATTTGCCGGTGCCTTCCTTTACTACAGCCTGAAGCATTTTGTTTAATAAAAAAACGGCTCCCGGATCAAGACGCTGTTCAATGGTCAGCGGATACCGTTGAAGTACCTGACCGTCCGGTCTGTAAATAGAACGGATGCATTTGATCGGTGTAAAAAAACCGCCGGATGCAAGGGTCTGGTAGGTTTGGGCCACCTGGAGCGGTGACATTTCAAGGCTGCCCAGAAGAACCGAAGGAAAGGCAGCCGGCTTATGATCAAGTCCCATCTTTTCAAGCGTGTCTAAAACGGATTCAACTCCCAGATTCATGCCGAGCCTGACGGTCGGGACATTAAAGGAATGAACCAGGGCCTGGTACAGCTTCACCTGTCCATGGTGTGTTTTATCAAAATTTTCAGGGCTCCAGTAACTGCCGTCCGGGTTAGGAACCCTGACAGGGTTGTCATCGACCGGAGTGACCAGTGTATAGGTGGAGGGACGTTCCAGTGCCGTCAGGAAGACCGCTGGCTTTACCAGGGAGCCGATGGGTCGTTTTGCATCCAGGGCACGGTTAAAACCCTTGTATCTGAAGTCTTTCCCTCCCACCAGGGCCTGTACCTCGTTGCTTGCCCTGGCAGTGACCACGACACCGGCTTCCAGTCCGGCCGGGGCCTGCTTTAAAAAATCAGTCACGCTGTGTTCTGCCGCCAGTTGAACCTGGGGATCCAGGGTGGTGAAAATCCTTATGCCCATGGTTTTAAGGTCGGCCTCCTTGTATTCTTGAAGCAACTGACGCTTGACCAGATCCAGGTAAAACGGAAACGGGGAATGCCCCCTGACAGGATTTTCAATAATATCCAGGGGGGCTGCCAGGAATTTTTTTAACAGTGCTTGTGAGACAAGTCCCTGTTTTTCCATCATCTCCAGAATAAGATTGCGCCGGTCCATGGCCCGGTCAGGATATCGTCTGGGGTTATAAACCGAAGGCCCCTTCAGCATGCCGACCAGCAAAGCTATTTCATGGGGCCTCAGATCCGTCAGGGATTTTCCAAAATAAAAATAAGCGGCCAGCCCGAATCCGTGAATGGCCCGGTTGCCGTCCTGACCAAGGTAGACCTCGTTTATGTATGCTTCCAGAATATCGGCTTTACTGTAATTAAGCTCCAGTGCGGCAGCCATGATCATCTCATTGAACTTGCGGATCAAGGTTTTTTCTTTGGTTAAAAAGAAATTCCTGGCCAGTTGCTGGGTAATGGTGCTGGCACCCTGGGACATGCGCCTGTTTTTTAAATTGATCAGCATGGCCCTGAAAATTGATTTGGGATCAATTCCATAGTGGGAGTAAAAGGTCTTGTCTTCGACACAAATGATGGCATTCCCCAGTAATGGCGGGGTCTGGTCAAGTGTCACCAGGATGCGGTCTTCCATGGATGACGGATAAAATCCGCCGACAATGACCGGGTCCAGGCGCTCCATTGTTTTGTCGGTCCGGTCCGGGGAAGTTTGCAGGTTCACCACCCGGTTATTTTCAATTTTAATATAAAACCTGCGCTCCGGCATTTGTTCATCACCAAAATTAAACGGCCGGCAAAAAAGTTCAAACCTGTTTGCTGTGCGGACATATTTGCCAGGGGCATCCAATCCACTCATATTCCCAGTATTTTGATACCCCATGAGGTTCAACTCTTTTTCAAACAGATCCGGGGCCAGACGCATGCCCGGGTATAGTTCCAGGGGGCGGGCATAAACCCGGGCCGGCAGTTCCCATAACCGGCCCTGGAACTTTTCTTCTACAACTGTATTGAATTTTAAAAAATGATCATAAAAAATTATTCCAAGGCCCAGCAGGCACACTGCCGATATTAAATACCATTTTTTCATTTATCTTCTTTTTATCTTCCTTTTGCACATGGTTTATTCATTATAGATGGGTATCAAAATATTGTGGGAGAAGCAATATCCATCTGTATCCTTGGGTGGATGATCAGCATAAGGTCAAAACCCGGGTTTAACCCTTCAGTCTTTTGTTGGGAGGAATGAACAGAGATTGCAGGATTTGTTTCGGGCTGTAACGCCTTGAATGTTTTGATTGTATTGGGCTATGGATTGCGACTCATATCGTTGAATTTTATCTCTAAAATTTGATTTATACTATAATCTATTGTAAGTTGATTTTTATCACAATTAAATAGAATATTAAAAGCATTATAGCTTTTAGGCTACAAACTTAAGCCGGGATACTCCGTAGAAGAAGCCTCTTCTGGAAAACCCTGTTTCTTAGGCTTACGTTCCGGGAGATTCTCATTAACCGGTTCAAACTGTCCCGCTTTATGTCTGTAGCCATTTTTTTTGAATTATGTGGGACATGACAAGTATTCCACTCCATAGAATCAATTGTGCATTCCGATATAAAAAGGGATATTACATGACTGAAAAACCGACTTATGAAGAATTGGAAAATAGAATTCGGAAATTAGAACAAGCAGAAGCTGATCATAAAAAAATAGAGGATGCCTTGCATCAATATACGGAGTTGTACCGCACTGAACAAAAAAAAACGGAATATCAAATCAATAAAAAAAATCAGCAGCTGCTTGAAAACCAGACTGAGCTTGCCAAAAGCGAAGAACTTTTTCGTGGGTTATTCGATCACATGACCAGCGGTTGTGGCATTTACGAAGTTATCAATGATGGTTCAAAAGGGTCAGATTATATCATAAAAGGATTTAACAAAAAAAGCTTGGAGATAGAGGGGCAAACCCTTGAGCAGGTTATGGGCAAAAGTCTTTTTGACCTGCGGCCAACGGTTGATGATTTCGGACTGATCTCTGTCCTTAAAAGGGTTTGGGAAACAGGGACTCCTGACTATTACCCGGTAAAAATATACCAGGATGAAAAATTTTCCAATTACTACGAGAATTATGTTTTTAAAATTCCTTCCGGTGAAGTTGTTACGGTCTATAACGATGTTACGGATCAAAAAAATAATGAAATGGCCCTCAAAGAGAGCATGGAAAGATTTGAGCTTGCCATGCAATTTGCAAATGACGGCCTTTATGACTGGAATCTCATAACAAATAAAATTTACTACTCCAATGGTTGGAAACGGATGCTGGGGTATGAGCCGCATGAAATTAAAAATGAACTTTCAGAATGGGAAAGGCTTACAAAACCGGAAGATATTAAAGCTTGTTGGGAAATGTTGGAACAAGTAATAGAAAAAAAACGGGATCGATTTGAAAAAGAGTTTCAAATGCAACATAGAAAAGGTCACAAAATTTATATTCACTCCAGAGCAAATGTGATTTTTGATGAACACGGACAGGCAGTCCGGGTGGTTGGAACCCATGTGGATATTACTGAACGTAAGAAGGCTGAATTGGAGAAGAATTTGCTTCAGAAACAATTGGCCCAAGCGCAGAAAATGGAATCCATAGGTACTTTGACAGGCGGCATTGCCCATGATTTTAATAATATTCTGGGTATTATTATGGGAAACACAGAATTGGCTTTAATGAACACCCAGGAAAGTAATCCTGCTTATTCCAACCTTAAACAGATCGAGAAAGCCGGTCTCAGAGCAACAAATATTGTAAGGCAACTCCTCAGCTTCAGCCGTAAGACCGACCCAAAAAAAAGACCCATAAAAATTGCATTAGTCATTAAAGAAGCACTCAAGTTTTTGCGGGTAATGATTCCAACCACCATTGAAATTGTGCAGGATATTCATTCTGCAGATGAAAATATTCTTGCCGATCCGACTCAGATCAACCAGATCATGATGAACCTGTGCATCAACGCTTTTCATGCAATGGAACAGACCGGCGGAACCTTGACGGTGCATGTGAAAACCGTTGAGAACCCTTCAATCAGAAAGTATCCCGGCCTGGGTAACGGCAGGCACGTCAAAATAAGCGTAAAAGATACGGGTCCGGGAATCGCTCCCGACATCATGAACCGGATTTTTGACCCTTATTTTACCACCAAGGAGGTGGGCAAAGGTTCCGGTCTGGGCCTTGCCGTCGTTCACGGCATTGTTAAGAATCATAATGCCGGTATTTTTGTTCACACCAGGCCCGGCCAAGGTGCAGTATTCAATCTCCTTTTCCCGGTGGCTGCCCAAAAAACCGAGACAAAACAGAATACCGCCGGAGAATTTTTGTTGGGAAGTGAAACAGTATTGTTTGTTGATGATGAAACCTCTATTGTGGAAATGGCTGAAGCGATGCTGACCTACATGGGATATAGGCCTGAAACAAGGAATAACCCCGTTGACGCACTGGCGCTTTTCAAGTCAAACCCCCATGGGTTTGATCTGGTCATAACCGACATGACGATGCCTCATATGAGTGGGATTCAATTGTCTGAAAAATTAATGGCGATCCGTCCCGATATCCCGATTATCATCGCCACAGGCTACAGCGCCCTGGTGGATGAAAAAAGGGCGAAAACCCTTGGGATAAGGGCCTGTCTCATGAAACCAATCATCATGGCGGAGCTGTCAAAGACCATCCGCAAGGTGCTGGACTGACAAACCCTTGAATAATTTTACTGGGTCAGATTGTTTTGAAAATCATCTTCTATACCTGACCGGACTTTTTTGCAGTTCTGTCATCAGAGGAAATTGTACCAAGTGTTTTTTTTTTGAAAATAGATCCCAGAAAACGAAAAATTTTTTTTATTCCGCTCCAGATTTTTGGAAGAAGCCAGAGAGCAAGACAGATAAAAACAGCCAGCAGCACTAGGAAAATTACGGGGTGCTGTAACGCAGCCCAGACACCGGCAATAACAGCGACATCTTCAACTATTGATGCGGTCCAGTTGCTGAAGGGTTCCGGCGAGGTGTTGATCAGCAAACGGGTGCCTGACTTGGTCACATGACTGCCGGCTGCAAGGCCGCCGCCCATAATCGCTGCCGCCATGGCAACCGCAGGGTTTACATCCCCCACGGCACCTGCTGCCAGAAGCACACCCGCAGGAATACGGATAAAGGTATGAAGCGTATCCCATCCCGTATCCACACCCGGAACTTTGTCTGCAAAAAATTCAACACAGTACATGAGTCCTGCAGCACTCATAACCATGGGGTTCATTAGAATTTCAAGTTTTTGAGGCAAAACAATATTGTCTGTTAAGCCCAGAAAGCCCAGCACAAGAATTGTAGCATACAAATTGATCCCGCTTGCCCAGGCCGCACCCATGGTCAATGAAAGTGTTTTAATGATCTGGTCAAGTTGTTCCATAATACGATGTCCTTTCTATAAAATTCTCATGAGACTCAATAGTCCTGCTTGCTTTTGCCTTTATCATGCCCACTGTTTTTCATCTGTCTGATCTCCTTCGTGTTTAAAATATTATTTATTTTAACCCTTCTTATAGAACAATGACACTGAAAATTTCAAAAAAATCAAGATTATTAATTTCAGCATATAATGTTTGCCTGATTTCTGCCGGGTTATAAGCTTTATTTTTCTAATGCTTACAACCCGGCAGGTAATGCAAATTGCCGCAAAACCGACACTCAATGTTGAAAATTAAAAAACCGGACAATTTCTTTGCTTACATTGATTTTAATTTTTTGAGTATCTTTTCAGGTAATGCAGGAAGTTTTCGAATGCGAACGCCGCATGCATTATATATGGCATTTATAATTGCGGGATGGGGCGCTGTAAGGGGAAGCTCACCAACACCGGAGGAGCCGAAAGGCCCGCCTTGTTTTCTGGGCACGGCCAGGTGTATCAGTTCCATGTCATCTGGAATATCTTCAATATAAGGCAGTCCCGCTCCACTCAAAGACGAGTGCTTTTTAATATTTTCAAAATTTTCAGACAGAGCAAGGCCGATGCCCTGGGCAAGGCCTCCGTACATCTGTCCTTCCACATTGGCAATGTTATTTATTTTTCCGATATCTGAAACAAAAGTGAATTTTTCAACCTTGACTTTTCCCGTTGTAATATCCACGGCCACCTCCGGCATAAACAGGCCGTACATCAATGCCCCAAATGGGTTTCCCTGGCAGTTCTCATCGCACATGGTGCCGCCGGTGTTTGTCCATGTCCCGGTATATCGGACCGGAATTTTTTCGGCAATCATCTGATCATAGGTTCTGAAACTTCCATCTTCTTTTTTCATGGCATCAAGCAGAATCTCACACCCGTTTAAAATAGCATTGCCTTTTACAACCTGGGAACTGCTTCCCGATGCTGCACCCGCATTCGGAGCCAGGGCAGTATCGTTCATCACAAGTTTAATCTGTTCGGGTTTTAACCCAAGTTCCCGTAAAGCTTCATGAGCCGTTCCAAGCGCGCCAATATCAGCTCCCTGGCCATGGTCTTCCCAGTTGTTGTAAAGTGTGATGCCCTCTTGGGTCAACTCAATTATAATATCCGCTGTATCCGGTCCGTCATGGGTTGCGCCAAACACACCAAGGGCAATGCCCACGCCTTTTTTAACCGTTTCAGTGGATTCTTGTTCTGCTTTTTCAAGGGCAGCCTGATATTTTGGCCGTATGGTTTCTATCATAAGGGGGTAAACATAGACATCCGGTTTTTGCCCAAAAGGAAAGGTATCTCCCTCACGGATCACATTCATATAGCGAAACTCAAGGGGATCAATGCCGATCTTTTTTGCCATCTCATCCATTAAAATTTCAGTTGCAGTATAGGCCTGGGGCGCTCCAAAAGCCCTGAATGCAGAACCCCAGGTCTGGTTTGTGCAGACGGTATGGCCTATACCGCGGATATTGGGAATTGCATAGTTTGCACCCATGAACTGTGTTCCACGCTGTGTGAGGCGCTCTGAGAACTCAGAATAGGGGCCGTGATCCACATAATATTTTGTCTCCATTGCGATGATTTTCCCATTTTTATCCGCACCTAATTTCATGTGCATGTCAAAAGGGGAACGATTGGGGGTGTAGCTGATGGTCTGGGCCATGTTATAGGCCAGGAATACCGGTTTTCCCGTTGCCAGTACTGCAGCGCCGATGATTGCCTCGCAGGTGATACTTAATTTATATCCAAATGACCCGCCTGAATTGTTCTGTATTATTCTGATATTCTTTGCCTCAAGTCCAAGCCCCGGAGCCATCTGGGCCTGGTGAAAATAGATCCATATACTTTTTGACTGAATGGTCAGACGCCCTTTTTCATCAATATAACCAAATCCGACATCAGGCTCCATAACAAGGTGTGGCTGGCGCTGAAGATAATAATCCCCTTCCACTACATGGGCGGCTTTTTCCATGAGGGGTGCGGTCTCTTCGCCTTTTGCGATTCTTTTTTCATTATAGAGGTTTGGGGTTCCCGGATGAATTTGTATGGAATCCTCTGCAATGGCATCCATGGCGGACATGTAGGCCGGCAGTTCTTCAAGCTCAAGTATGACGGCTTTGGCTGCTGCATCCGCATGTTTCTGAGTGTCGGCACACACAAGGGCAACCACATCGCCATACATGAAAATTTTTTCATCACAAAATATGGGCCGGTCAAATCCATCCTGGCAAAAGGTCGGCTGTCCTGTAATTCTATTGGTGCCTTTAACATCCTTTGCCGTAACAACCTTATAAACTCCGGGCATTTTTTCAGCCTTTGACAGGTCGATTTTTTTTATGACGGCATGGGAAAGTTTAGATTGTACCATTGCGCCATAAAGTGTGTCATCAGGGAGTTTATTCCTGAAATCTTCGCCAAAATCCCAGGTGCCGGTTGCTTTATAAACCGCACTGGGTCTTGGATAAGAGGTTCCCCATACTTCGCCTTTTTTACCTAAAAGAGATGAAAATTCTTTCATTTCAAGCTCGCCCCTGATAACCTTTGCAGCATCCATGACAGCATCAACAATCTGTTTGTATCCAGTGCAGCGGCAAGCATTGCGGTGTTTTTGAAACCATGTTCGAACTTCCTGCCTTGTCGGCTCAAGATTTTTATCCAGAAGCGCTTTTGCACTCATAATAAAACCCGGGGTACAGAAACCGCATTGTATGGCACCGGTCACTGCAAAAGCCCATTGAAGGGGATGCAGCTTGTTTGCATCACCTAAACCCTCAATAGTAACAATTACAGAATTATTTGGAACTCTATCCCAGTTGGTAATACATGAACGTACCAGTTTACCGTTAAGAATAATATTGCATGCACCGCATTGTCCTTTGTTGCAGCCCACTTTTGTGCCGGTAAGCCCGAGATTCTGCCGGATTACTTCGGCAAGGCCGGCCTTTGCATCTGCGATTATGGTCCGGGGAATGCCGTTTACATAAATTTTTTTGTTAAGATATTCTTCAGACAAATGAATTCTCCTTTTTATAGAAAAAATTTTGCAAACAAAACCCCCCGACTTTCATTATGTCTGTGGGCAAAACCGCCAAACATGCGGTCTGGCTGTGGCATTGATATGAAAGTCTTATCAACTCCAATGGCAACTTTATTAATAAAGCAAATTATATGCCTTGGATTGTTTTTTAATGGAATGGTTGTATTAGTCTTAAAACCTTTAAAGACAGGGATGGCGTGAAAATTAATTTGTTTGAAACAACAAATGCTTCATGCATATGTGCATTATGCATGCAGTAATGCATAATACATCCAAAAACCCTTTAATCTTAGACTACTAAGATCGCAAAAATCGCATATTGAGATTAGAAAATATGCAGCAGTGCATTTTATGTTGATCTTTTTGCATATCTCTCTATAGCTGATTATCCTGCCACTATAAGCATGAAAACAGTTTGATTTTAAAACATTAAAAATGTATTTTCATACAATAAGCCTTAAACCCGGATAAAAACATATCCGCCTTCTCCATATCCGAATCTTCTGAAGATGGGATTATAATTGCTGGACAATCCTTTGTAAAACAGATCAAAGGAAACCTGGTAGGGACATTCTTGGGACGGATCAACATCAAGGAGGGTCACGGTTCCGGATTCAGGGTCAAATCCGCCCACAGGTGAAATATGGGGGATGTGAAGATCCCGGACAAAGCATCCCTGGTCAAAATGGGAAATGATCAGGCAATTGCCCGCTGTTTCAAACTGTTCAAGCCTGGCGCGCAGACGGTCTTTGATTTTTCTTGACTTGATTGGATCACGACTTGCCTGGACCGTCTCAAGTGATTGATATGAAATTCCATATACTTTGAGGCTGGTTTCGACCACCTGGCCCAGGGTCTGGAGCGGAAGCCCTCTTCGCCCGTTATAACCGTTGTCACTCATCCGCTCCTTCCAGTGCGCGGTTCTAACAGATTCGAGCAAATCCTGCTGGCATAACGGTGTTCCGTTCAAATGGCCTTGTCTGTCAAGAAGGGTGTTCACCACAGACACAACCGATGCCACCGAGCAGGAGGCTTCATGGAACTGCTTGACATGGTGACGGAACAATCCGTCTTTCAAACCATTACCAGTATTTTTGTATGCGGTTTTAACATAAATTGCCTGATCTCCACCAAACGTGCCTTTCCGGGCAAGCTTCTGAAACATATACTGGCTATACAGATACGGGCGGATGACCCATCTAAAAAGAGACATGAGATTCTTTCAGCTTTTATAATTGTTTAATATTTGTTTCAAATACTTGCCGGTATGGCTTTTAGAGGATTGTGCAATTTTTTCAGGTGGACCTTCAGCAATGATTTCTCCCCCGCTGCTGCCCCCTTCCGGCCCAAGATCAATAATCCAGTCGGCAGTTTTAATAACGTCCATGTTGTGTTCAATAATGATCACGGTGTTGCCCGAGACTGTCAGGCGGGACAAAACCTTCAATAACAGCCTTATGTCCTGGAAATGCAGGCCTGTTGTGGGTTCGTCAAGGATATAGAGAGTGTCCCCGGTATCCCGTTTGGCAAGTTCCCTGGCAAGCTTGATTCTCTGGGCTTCCCCGCCGGAAAGGGTGGTGGCTGCCTGTCCCAGCTTAATGTAGGACAGCCCCACATCCATCAGGGTATCCAGTATGTTTGTGATTTTCGGGTGACTTGCAAACAAATCCCTTGCCTGCAGCACAGACAGGTCAAGAATATCTGAAATGGAATGATCCTTATAGGCAATTTCAAGTGTGGCCCGGTTGAATCGCTTTGCGCAACACACGTCACATGGAACAAATACATCGGCCAGAAAATGCATTTCCACCTTGATATATCCGTCGCCTTTACAGGCTTCGCACCGGCCGCCTTTGACATTAAAAGAATATCGTCCCTTTTTGTACCCGCGCGCCTTGGATTCGGGCAGCAGGGCAAAAAATTCCCTGATATGATCAAACACCTTTGTATAGGTTGCAGGATTGCTCCTGGGAGTTCTGCCGATTGGCTTCTGGTCGATATTGATAATCTTGTTCAAATGGGCCAGCCCCTTGATCTTGCCATGTCGGCCCACGGTCATTTGAGAATTGTGCAGCTTGACAGCCAGGGCAGGGTATAAAATCTGATTGATCAAGGTTGATTTTCCCGCACCAGATACCCCTGTAACCGCCACAAGCAGCCCCAGGGGGATATTTGCCGTTATCTGTTTTAAATTATTTTCTTCTGCCTTGACAATGGAGATCCATTTGCCGCCTCTGGCTTCAGGGCTTTTTCTTTTTTTCGGGATATTGATCCGTTCTTTTCCCGTTAAAAACCGACCTGTTATGGAGGCAGGGTTGCGCCGGATCTGTTCCGGAGTTCCCTGAGCCACAATCTGACCGCCAAGGTGTCCTGCGCCCGGGCCGATATCTACGATCCAGTCTGATTCTTCCATGGTTTCCTGGTCATGCTCTACAATAATCAGAGTGTTACCGATATCCCGCAGATGATGAAGGGTTTGCAAAAGCTTGATATTATCCCGCTGGTGAAGGCCTATGGACGGTTCATCCAGAATGTAGAGAACCCCGGTCAGTTCCGATCCAACCTGGGAGGCCAGGCGGATTCTTTGGGATTCGCCACCGGACAAAGTCGGGCCGCTCCGGTCAAGGGACAGGTAATCAAGACCTACATTTACCAGGAACCCCAGCCGGTCCGAGATCTCTTTGAGCAGTTCCTGGGCAATCAGCCTCTTGTTTCCGGTCATGTTCAGTGTGTTTATAAACTCATAAGCTTGTTTAACGGTCATGGCGGTCACATCCATGATTGACTGCCCTTGGATATGGACATTAAGAACCTCGTCTTTCAGGCGTCTACCATGGCAGGCAGGACAGGTGCTGGCCGTCATAAACTTTGCGTAATATTTTTTTTGTCCTTCCGACTGAGTGGTTTTGTACCGCCGGATCAGGGTATGGATCAATCCTTCATGGGTTCTTGTGAATTCACCCTGGATCTTGTGTGAATTCCAGTTGACGGTCATCTCTTTGTTCTTGGAACCGTACAAAAGAAGATCACGGTCTTTTTTGGGCAGTTTTTTCCAGGGAATATCAAAGTTGATGCCCCATTGCTGCTCCATGGCCGTAAGCTGGCTCATTCCCCAGGAATTGTCATTGGCATACCGGGGATTTTTGATAAAATAATTTTTCCAAGGTATAACTGCGCCCTGTCTGATACTCAAATTTTTGTCCGGGACAATCTTATCCGGGTCCATGGACAGAAGCGTTCCAATACCATTACACTCCTGGCACATGCCAAGAGGGGAGTTAAAAGAAAAAATCTGGGGAGCAAGTTCCGGGTATGCAATACCGCAACAGGATCTGGCCTCGCTCATTTTAAGGTCTTCGCGTCCCAGCATATGAACAATGATCTGGCCACTGCCCAACTTGAGGGCGTTCTCCACCGAATCGGTCAAGCGCTTCTCAAACGCCTGGGTATTGGTCACCTTGAGGCGGTCCACCACCACTTCTATGTGGTGCTTTTTATTTTTTGCAAGGGTCTGGACATTTTCAAGATCCTGCACCACCCCGTCCACCCTGACCCTGGCATATCCTTGTTTTTTCAGCTCTTCAAGCCGCTCTTTATGTTCCCCTTTCCGGTTTTCCACAATTGGAGAAAGTATCAGGATTTTTGAGGCGTCGGGCAGGGAGAGGATCTGGGACACCATGCTCTGGGCATGGCCCCTGCCCACCTTTTGTCCGCATGTACAGCAGTACTGGGTCCCGACCCGGGCAAACAGCACTCTGAGGTAATCGTAAATTTCCGTAATGGTTCCCACAGTGGATCTGGGGTTCTTGCTGGCCGCCTTTTGTTCAATGGCAATGGTGGGGGAAAGCCCCCGGATGGTGTCGTACTTGGGTTTTTCCATCTGTCCGATAAACTGTCTGGCATAGGAGGAAAGCGATTCAACATACCTGCGCTGACCTTCGGCAAAAATGGTGTCAAATGCAAGGCTGGATTTGCCGGACCCGGACACCCCGGTAAACACCACCATCTTTTTTTTGGGGATGTCCACATCAATGTTTTTAAGGTTATGTTCCCTGGCTCCTTTGACGATAATCCTGTCAAGCTCCTTGGAAGTTGAACCCAAGATGCTTTCATCTGCATCTTCTGTCTCAATCAGTGATACACATATTGAACCGCTGTTTTTCATAAGACTCTATATACTCCTGATCTGCTGTTTTGATTCATCCCATGTCCAGAAACGATAATCATGGCAGAGATAAAAGTAAAGTTAGGTCAATATTAAAAATCAAATTGCTTTTATGGTGCTTGTTTTGATAATAAGAAAAGAATGAAACCAAACAAGACATACAGCCTGGCCTATTCAAGCTGTCCCAACGACACTTTTATTTTCAAGGCTATTGCCGGACAATTGATTGATCTTCAAGGATACGCATTTGACATCGTGCTTGAGGATGTGGAAACTTTGAACCAGAATGCAGCCAAAGGGGCATATGATATTACCAAACTGTCCTTTGCCGCATTTGGCAGCCTCATGGACAAATATGCCCTGCTGCGAACTGGGTCTGCCCTGGGCATGGGCTGCGGCCCGCTGATCATATCAAATCCCGGCAGGTCCCTGGATGATAAGGCCAGGCCCGTGATTGCCGTGCCCGGTCTTGGCACAACAGCTTACCATCTTTTCAAATTTTATATGGACGATCTCTTTAAGGGCCAAGACATGCAGGTCATGCCCATGCCTTTTGAAAAAGTCATGCCCGCAGTCATGGAAAACAAAGCCGATTTCGGGGTTATTATCCATGAAGGCAGGTTTGTTTATCAAACCATGGGGCTTGAATTAAAAGCAGACCTGGGTCAGTGGTGGGAAGATAAAACCTCCCTTCCCATCCCTTTGGGCTGTATTGCTGTCAAGCGAGACATTGACCCCAAGGTGGTCTGCACGATTCAACAACTGATTCGCCAAAGCATTGACCATGCTTTTTTAAATCCTGCCATGGCCTATGATTATATTCAAACTCATGCCCAGGAGCTGGATGAAGATGTGATCCAACAGCATATCGAACTTTATGTAAATGATTTTTCAAAAGATATTGGAAAAAACGGGGAAGCCGCCATTACCACTTTTTTTGAAAAAGCATGGGCATCCGGATTGATTGAAAAATCCAGGATGCCTTTGTTTGCATGCTGACGCAACCACCAGGATGTGCATGAAAAAAGAATTTATTGACATCATTGCCGATACTGTTCATGAATTTAACCTGCTTGAACAGGAAGACAAGGTATTGGTTGCCGTATCAGGCGGCCCTGATTCCGTTGCCCTGGTGTTGTCGTTGCTGGCCGTTAAAAAAAAATACCGCTTAAATATCGGCATTGCCCATATGAATCACATGCTTCGAGAAGATGAATCTTTAGCAGACGAAATTTTTGTAAAAAGTTTTGCACACAATCTTGACCTGTTGTTTCATGGTGAGCAAACAGATGTAAAAAAGTATGCCAAACAGCATCGTCTATCAATTGAAGAGGCCGGCCGGGATGTCAGATACCGTTTTTTTGAACAAACAGCCAAACTTCATGGGTATACAAAAATTGCCACCGGTCACACCAAAGACGATAACGTTGAACTGGTATTGATGAACCTGCTAAGGGGAGCAGGCTCCAAAGGGCTTTCAGGAATCCCGGCCATACGCAACAACAGATATATCCGGCCCTTGATCCGGGTTTTAAAAATCCAGATCCTTGATTTTTTAACAGATAAAAAACAGGCTTACCGGGTTGATTCGTCCAATACGGATATGGCCTATTTAAGAAATAATATCCGCCACCGGTTGCTTCCCCGGCTCCAGTCGGAATACAATCCTGAAATCATTGATGCCCTTGACAGGCTGAGCCGGATATTAAGAAAGGAAGAAGATTTTTGGGACATGGAAACCGACAGGCAGTTTAACAGGTGTTTGATCAAAACAGACAATCATGCTGTTGCCTTGTCAAAAAACTTAATGTCAGAGCTTCATCCGGCGATTTTAAACCGTGTCTTCAGAAAGGCAATATGGAAGGTTAAAAAAGATTTAAAGCGGATTTGTTTTGCCCATATAGAGGATATGATACAATTTTGCTTTGATCGTCCCTCGGGCATCAGTCTGGATTTGCCTGGTCAGATAAGGGTTTACAAAAACAAGGATAGCATTATAATCAAAAAAGAAGATAAACCCTTAAGGCAAATCGGAAACAAAGAGAAGCAATCAAGGCGAACAGCAAGGGAAAAACAAGGTCGCTAAGGCTAAGATTTTTCTTGTATATTCATATTTCATGTTTAATATGTGCTTGTATACTTTGATTTTATGTTTATGGATCAGGGTGTTTTTTAAGGATAAAAACAGTTGTCGGTTAATCGCATGAACCTTGAAATCAAAACAGGTCGAACCGGCTTCTGAAAAATGATTGGGTTATTTAAGAATTAAGGAAAGGAAAAATCTTGAATCAATTTTATAAAAATATTTCCCTGTGGCTGGTGATTGTTCTGATGATGGTCATGCTTTACAATATTTTCAATCAGCAACAGACCGGGCAGGTGGAAGTCGGGTATTCAGAGTTCCTTGCAATGGTTGAAGACGGACGCGTCCAGAGTGTGGTGATCCAGGGCCGGGATTTATATCTGACCGATGGAAGCGGTGCCAGGTATAAAAGTTTTGCGCCGGACGATGGAGAACTGATCAGTTTTCTGCGTTCCAAAGGGGTTGCCATTAAAGCAAAACCACCGGCTGAGAACTCCTGGTTTATGTCAATTATCGTATCCTGGTTGCCCATGATTGTACTCATTGGTGTGTGGATCTTTTTTATGCGCCAGATGCAGGGGGGGGCAGGTGGCGGAAAAGCCATGTCCTTTGGAAAAAGCCGGGCAAGACTCATAGATGATAAGGGAGAAAAAGTCACCTTTGCCAATGTCCAGGGAATTGATGAGGCCAAAGAAGAATTGACCGAGGTTGTTGATTTTTTAAAAAACCCTTCAAAATATACAAGGCTTGGCGGACGGATTCCAAAAGGTGTTTTACTGGTTGGAAATCCAGGAACCGGAAAAACACTTTTATCAAGGGCTGTTGCAGGTGAGGCAGGGGTTCCCTTTTTTACCATCAGCGGGTCTGATTTTGTTGAAATGTTTGTGGGAGTTGGTGCTTCCAGGGTGAGGGATCTTTTTGCCCAGGGTAAAAAAAACGCTCCCTGTATTATATTTATAGATGAGATTGATGCGGTTGGACGTCAGAGAGGCGCAGGCCTGGGCGGAGGCCACGATGAAAGAGAACAGACCCTGAACCAGCTGCTGGTGGAAATGGACGGGTTTGAATCCAATGAAGGCGTTATTCTTATGGCAGCCACCAACAGGGCGGATGTTCTGGACCCGGCTCTGCTTCGTCCGGGGCGGTTTGACCGTCAGGTCGTGGTGGACATGCCTGATATTAAAGGCCGTGAAGGCATTTTAAGGGTTCACATGAAAAAAACCCCCCTGGACAATGATGTGGATCCGGTGATTCTGGCAAAAGGCACCCCTGGTTTTTCCGGTGCAGACCTTGAAAACCTTGTGAATGAAGCCGCACTCCTGGCTGCCAAACAGGACCATGAAAAACTGACCATGAAAGATTTTGAAGATTCAAAAGACAAGGTTTACATGGGTCTTGAAAGAAAATCCAAGGTCATCAAGGACGAAGACAAAAAAACAACTGCATATCATGAAGGCGGGCATGCCCTTGTGGCAAGGTTTTTGCCCAACACAGATGCCGTTAACAAGATTACCATTATTCCCAGGGGCAGGGCTGCCGGGGTTACCTGGTTTCTTCCTGAAGAAGGGGATTTTAAATATAAGGACCAGCTTGAAAATGAGCTTGCCATTGCCTTTGGCGGACGTGTGGCGGAAGATCTTATTTTTAAACGCATCAGTACGGGTGCATCCAATGATATCAAACAGGCCACAAAGCTTGCCAACAGCATGGTCAGAACATTTGGCATGAGTGATAATCTGGCCCCCCTGTCCTATGAGAATCATGATGACAATATTTTTATCGGTCGTGAAATGACCCAGGCCAAAGCCTACTCAGAAGAAACCGCCAGAAAAATTGATGCAGAGGTTTCCTTGATCATTGACAAGGCTTATAAAACTGCGAAAAAAGTCCTTGAAGAAAATATTGATATTCTCCACGCATTGACGGAACTGCTCATTGAAAAAGAAACTATTTTAGGGCCTGAGCTGGATAATATGATTGCCTCCATGCGGCCTGAGTTTGATTTTTTTGGCAAAAAAAATATTTATATTAAGCCGAAACAGCATATTGAGCCTGAAAATCAGGAGACATCCGGGCAAGATAGCACGAACGTCATTGAGAGGGATGAACAGGCTGAAACATCGGATAATCAGGATTCTTCCAAATCAGACGGCAAAAGTTCGGATGATACGGATGACACTGATAAAAGGGAATAGGAGTAGAGCAAATGCAGCCATTCACACTTGACTTTGACCGATTTCACCTCGAACTGGGTACTGAAACCTGTATCATGGGAATTTTAAATGCAACACCTGATTCTTTTTCCGATGGAGGCCGTTTCAACACTGTTGACAAAGCAGTAACTCAGGGCATCAAACTGGTTGAAGACGGGGCACATATTCTTGATATCGGAGGAGAATCAACAAGGCCATTTTCCGAGCCGGTATCGGAACAAGAAGAACTTGACCGGGTCATCCCGGTCATTGAAGCTTTGGCAAAACAAATTGACGTGCCTATTTCCATTGATACGGTGAAATCTGTTGTTGCCAAAGAGGCTCTGGATGCCGGAGCCGCCATAATCAATGATATCTCCGCATTTGAAAAAGACCCTGCCATGGCCGACCTTGCTGCCAGGCAAGGGGTTCCCGTGGTGCTAATGCACATGAAGGGAACCCCGGAAACCATGCAGGTGGACCCCAATTATGATGATTTGATGCTTGAAATAACGAGCTACCTTGAGTCAAGAGCGGCCCATGCCATGGAAAAAGGCATACAAAAGAAAAATATAATCCTTGATCCGGGCATTGGGTTTGGAAAAACCGTTGAACATAATCTGGTCATTCTCAACCATCTGGATAAGATTACTGAGTTGGGGTATCCTGTTCTCATGGGACCGTCCCGCAAGTCTTTTATTCAAAATATTTTGAGTCAAAAAGAAAAAGTACAGGTTGGCCCGGATAATATAAAGACCGAATATGGCACACTGGCGGCTGTTGCAGCCTCTATCCTGAAAGGGGCACACATTGTCAGAGTCCATGATGTTGAAAAAGTCAACTCTTTTACCCGTATCATAGATTCGATCAGGAATGCATAAGAAATCTTGTAACAAGCGTGTTTTTTTTTTAATATCTGTTCTTTTTTTGATATCTGTTCTTTTTGATATTTCCGGCTGTAGCACTGACAAGGTTCAGACTGATCTTCTATTGCCTGTTGATTTTTCCAATATACCTGACAATATGGTGCTGACCTACTTTCATACAGATAAAATAGAGATCAGAATCCAGGCTGACCCCAAATTGATCGAACGTATCAACTTGGAGAGTACACGCTACCCTGTGGATCTGTATACTGACCTTGAATTCGATCCGGCAGGTGATTCAGATTCTATTGAACCTGGAGCCTATTTGATTCCTGTTGAAAAAAAACGAATTCCCATGAACCCGGCCATAAAAATCCTTGCGATTAATCCCCCGTATTTAAGTGTTCAAATTGAAAAAAAAATAAAAAAAACATTTGCCATATCGGTTCCTTACACAGGAGAACCTGCCAAAGGCTATATTGCCCTGGATGCTGCCACAGAACCTGCCAGTGTTGAATTAACCGGTGCAGCTTCCTTGATTTTGTCGATTAAGGAATTAAAGACAAAACCCATTGATCTTAACAATGCCAAAGAAGATTTTAAAAAAAATATTCCTCTGGATCTGGACAATTCATCCATTATTTCTTCGTCAGATCCTATTATTATTGTTACCATTCCGATTCAGCAGCAGCTGGTTTCAAAATCAATTGAAAACATACCTGTCCAGGTCTGGAATTGCACATCCAGAGTAACTATTGAGCCGTCTTTTATAACGATTCGGGTTAAGGGTCCATTTGAAACTTTAAATAATATGGAAATTATGGGTCAAATACATTCGTTTATTGACCTTAAGAACTTAAAACCAGGGGTATATGCCCGGCATGCATATATTAACATACCGGTTGGCCTGGTGATGACAGATGCGGTTCCACATGTGTTTACAGTAAAAATAGAATAAAGGAGAAAGCAATGCTTCTTGTGATTGACGTAGGAAATACAAATACCGTTATCGGTGTTTATGACGGTGAGAATCTCAAGCATGACTGGAGGATTCGAACCGTAAGGGATGCAACCGCAGATGAATTCAATGTCCTGGCCAACGCACTTTTTTCAGATAAGGGTGTGAATCGCACCAAAATTGAAAAAATTGTTATTTCCTCGGTTGTTCCGTCCGCCGTTCCTATCCTGAATGCATTTTGTGAAAGGTATTTGGGTTTAACACCTGTATGGATAAATCCTGATTCCGTAAAAAAACTTATGCCTATTCTTTATAATAACCCCAACGAAGTCGGGGCGGATCGGATCGTCAATGCCGTGGCTGCCTATAACAAATATAAGACAGCTCTCATTATTATTGATTTCGGGACTGCTACCACATTTGATATTATTTCCGAGCAAGGAGAATATCTTGGCGGCGCAATTGTACCTGGGGTTATGATCTCTGCCGATGCCCTTTTTCAGAAAGCGTCCAGATTGCCCAGGGTGGAAATATTCAAGGCCCCTGAAAAGGTAATTGGCAAGGACACCATTGACAGTATTAAATCCGGTATAATTCACGGTAATGCATCAATGGTGGACGGAATGGTTGAAAGAATGACCAAAGAGATGTCAACCACCCCCCGGGTTCTTGCCACGGGAGGCCTGGCACCACTGATATCAGGATTATCCAAAACTATTGAAAAAGTAGAACAATCCCTGACCCTGGAGGGGTTAAGAATCATCAGTTATGAAATTTAAACCGGCTGCACCAAATCTATTTAACCGGACTGATTTATAAAATATAATAAAACTTCCAGTGGAAGATAGACTATACACTCAATGTCATAAAGTTAAGAGACTTTCAGATTAAAACCACGAAGAACACGAAGTTGAATACTCTAATATCTTCGTAAAATTCGTGTCCTTCGTGGTAAAATACTCAATGCTTAAGTTTATGACATTGACTATACACTGGAAGTTTTATTCCACTGCTTGACCTGTAAGCCCGACTAAATTAAAGTGTATAGGTTAAATCTAAACCCATGAAAATTTATATGAAAGTCTTAAAAAATTCATACAGAGACTTTCAACCTTTGTTGTGGGCAAATCTGAGCGAAAGACCAGGTCTGCCCGTGGCAGTTATTGAACGGATCAACGATATGAGTTGAACAAAATGAGGCCTTGAACATGAAGAACAAACAAGTGTTGGAGTTGAAATCCAGGTTTTTTGAATATGTTTCCGGTTTTTATGGAAACACTCCTGAACAGAACCGGATGTTTAATTTAAAAGAGGTCCACACCCTCAGGGTCTGTGCGAATATTCTCAGGCTTGGCAGGTCCCTGAATCTTACACAAGATGAATTAAAAATTGTCGAAATTTCAGCATTATTTCATGATATCGGGCGGTTTAAACAATATCGGGATTATGCTACATTTAACGACAAAAAATCGGTAAATCACGCCAAGCTCGGCATACGGGAACTATCAGTTCATAAGATTCTGAAAGACCTGTCAACAGAGGAAAAAAGGTATATTGTGACAGCCATTGCCTGGCATAACGCGTACCAACTGCCTGATATCCAAAACAAAAAACAATTGTTGTTCATTAAACTGCTTCGCGATGCAGACAAACTTGATATCTGGAAGGTGGTCATTGATTATTACTCAAAAAAAATCAAACAGGGAACTGATGCAATCTTTTTAAATTTTCCAGATAAAGGACAGGCATACTCTGAAAAAATAATCAATGCTCTCAATAATGGACAGCTGGTTCAAACCTGCCATTTGAGCTGTTTGACAGATCTAAAGCTGTTACAGATAAGCTGGGTCTATGACCTTAATTTCAACGAATCCTATAAACTGCTGCGTCAGTCCCGGTTCATTGAGAAGATCGAGCAGACGCTCCCCCCTGAAAAACAAATTAAAGATGCCGTAAAAATTGCCCTAACGCATATTGAAAAAATGGCAGCCTCATAATCTGTTTGAGAATCAAACCATGTTTAAAAATGAAATAAAAAAAACCCTTATTTTGTCTCTTCCCATTGTTGTAGGTCAGGTAGGGCAATTGTTAATGTCGGTTGTGGATAACGTCATGGTGGGAAAATTAGGTGTCCAGGCTCTTGCTGCTGCATCCATTGCAAATGCCATGTTTATCTTGATTATGGTTATTGGATTCGGACTGACCGTGGCGGTCACCCCTTTAACCGCCATGGCATACGGTGCAGGCAATGATAAAGAATGCGGTGTTATCTTAAGGCAGGGTCTTATCGTGAATGTTTTTTTTGGTATTCTGCTTTGCTGTGTCACCCTTCTTCTATCAGAGTGTATCCGGTTTTTAAATCAGCCAAAAGAAATTGTGGGTCCGGCATCTCTTTACATGAAAGTGCTGGGCGGTTCCATGATACCGTTAATGCTGTTTCAAAGCTATCGGCAATTTGCCGAAGGAGTAAGCTATCTGAAACCTGCCATGTTTATCACTTTGTTAGCAAATATTGTGAATATCCTGGCAAACTGGATCTTTATATACGGCCATCTTGGCATGCCGCCCCTTGGCCTGACAGGTGCCGGTATTGCCACCATCAGTTCCAGAACATTCATGGCGATTGTGCTGATGGTTGTCATCAGAAAATCTTCGAAAATGAAGCGGTTTGATCCCACCTTGAATTACAGGAAAATAGATTTTTCCATGATGCGGCGGCTTCTGGCCATAGGTATTCCGGCAGGATTCCAGTATTTTTTTGAAGTCAGTGCATTTACGGCCTCATCAATCATGATCGGCTGGATGGGAACGGTTGAGCTCGCAGCCCACCAGATTGCATTAAATCTTGCCTCCATTTCATTCATGATTGCCATGGGCATATCTTCTGCCGCCACAATCCGGGTAAGCAATGCCGTGGGACAAAAAAATATTCACGCAACACGGATCGCAGGATTTTCAGCCACACTGTTGTGTGCCGTTTTTATGGCATCAGCCGGATTAATTTTTATATTATTCCGCTTTTTTTTGCCCACTCTCTATATTTCCGAAAAAGAGGTCATTGATATCAGCGCAGCCCTGTTGGTGATTGTTGCTTTTTTCCAGATTTCCGACGGAACCCAGGCTGTGGGGCTTGGTATTTTACGCGGTATAACCGACATGAAAATACCCACCCTGATCACCCTTGTTGCTTACTGGGTGATAGGGCTTCCTTCAGGGTATTTTCTGGCATTTACATGCAATATGGGTATCTATGGCGTCTGGTACGGCCTTCTCATCAGTTTGACCGCATCTGCATTTTTTATGATGATCCGGTTTAATGCGAAAAGCAAACAGATCATCCGCATATTTTAATATTTTTGCAGTTTCATTGCTGCTGTTTTTTATTTCAAATTTGCTTCCCTGAAAACAGATTCTCCTCTTATTAATTTGATCAGGCTGTCAACATCTTGACTTAACTTTTTAAACTGTAATTCCATTTCACTTGAAACCGAAGATGCCTTGTTTGAATCCCCCAAATTATTTTGAGTCACCTTTCCAAGTTCAGTGACGGCAATGGACAATTGAGAAATATCAGCGGATTGATCTTTTGATGCACAAGCAATTTTATTTATCAAAGCAACAGCTTCTCGGGTCTTTTTTCCCGAAGTGCCAAATGATTCCCCTGCTTTTTGTGCAAACTCAACCCCTTTGGATACTCTGGAATTAGACCCTTTGATCAGCACATTAATCGTATTGGCTGCCTTTGAAGACCGTAACGCCAGATTTCTGACTTCATCCGCCACCACGGCAAAACCCGCACCGGCCTCACCTGCCCTGGCTGCTTCAACAGCGGCATTGAGCGCAAGCAGATTTGTTTGAAAAGCTATTTCATCTATGAGCTTGAGAGTCGATGCAGTTTCTTTGTTGGCTTCTTCAATTTTTTTCATGGCATTGTTCAGGCCGTCCATGGTTTGATTTGAGTCAATCATGACCTGGCTTGTTTCACTCATTATATTATCAGCCAAGGCTGCATTTTCAGTATTCATATGCGTCATTTCAGCCAGTTTTTTCAAAGATGCCGAGGTTTGTTCCAGTGAGGATGCCTGGAGAGATGCATTTTTAGATAAAGATTCACTGCTTGAAGCTGTCATATGGGAGGCTTCACCAACACTTTTTGCACTGGTGCTTAAGTTGTTAATGATGCTATTAATGGGATTGCTGACCATTTTGCGCATCACTAAAAATATGATAATACTGACAATAAACAGGAGAATCAAAGATCCACCGGCAGTAAAATATTTCAGACGGTCAATAACATTGTTGAGTGAATCCAGATTATATGTAAGAGACAATACCCCTCCGATATCTCCGTTTTTCCAGGTAGGATGACACCGGATACAATCGGGAACCACCCATTGCGGGGCATATACAGTAAGCCTTGAGTCGGTTTGAAAGATAAGCTGTTCTGTTTTGGAGCGATCAATCTGATCAAGCAGTTCAGAAGACAACCGTGTTTCATTGGCAATATTATTTGAAGATAAGTTTATGTCGCCTTGTTTATCATACAGGTTAACTCCAAGCACCCCTTTTATCTCTTTTTGATGATGCAACAGTTTTTGAAAATTTTTCATCTGCCCTCTTTCAAGAGAGCCCTTTACGCCATCTTCAAATGCATTAAAAAGTGTTTGAACCGAATCAGTATATGTGAGACGCATTTGCCTTTCAACAAATCCATTCAGCAATAAAACAGTTATAATAAGGGAAATAAAAAGAACAAAAAGTACGACAAAGAGAACTCTGTGAGTTACCGAGAGATGAGAAAAGAATTTCTGATTCATTTATTATCCTCCGAATTTTTTATCATTGCCTGTTCAAATGATCTGTAAAATGGAAAATTCTTTTTTGATGCAAACTGAGATGAGGCACAGCCTATACAGGGTGCATTTGCATCAATGCACCAGGTTTGTCCACCGTTCCACCAACGTGTCGGACAATCGGCATAGGTGTCGGGACCAAGGCAGCCCAACTTGAATAGACATCCTTTATCACCCAGTTTTTCGGCAAAGATCTCCTGTTGAAAATCATGATATCTTGGACAAAGCTCATGGACTTTGCGTTGAAAAAATAATTTGGGCCGGCCATTGATTAACTCCGGCAATCCTACCTGTGCAAGGTGAATGATAGTTTTCCATACCCAGTCAGGATGAACCGGGCATCCCGGAATATCAATCAGCAAAGGGTTAATGCCTTTTCGTTTATAAAATTCTTTGAGACTGACGGCATCGGTTAAATTTCCTTCGGCAGCAGGAATACCGCCATGTACAGCGCATGTGCCGACTGCTACGGCACCGTTCATGGTTTTTGCAGCCGCCGTCAAATAATCGGCAAACGGCTTGTCTCCTATCACACAAGCTTCGGGCATTGCCCAGGGAATGGCTCCTTCCACTGCAAGAAAATATTCTCCGGCATCGCCTGAAATGTATTCTTCAATGAGTTTCAAAGCCTGTTTGCCTGATGCGGCAGACAGGTCAGCATGAAACGAAAGTTTTGAATATTGGGTCACCATGGAAACTGCATCAGGAGATTCTGCCTGCAGCAATGAAATAGAACAGCCGGTGCATGACTGGCCCTGTAAATAAATAAGTTGGGGAGTATTTTCAGGAGTGATCTTTTTCAAGGCTGCATTAACAATTCCGGGGAAGTTGGAAATACCAAAGGAGGCACTTAAACATGCAGCCATTTTCAGAAATTCTCGTCTATCTATCATAAATTTGTCCTCAACGAAAAATTAAAAAGTTTCAGCCTGTTGTAATTATCGGTCTGGTTATTAATGTACGGCACAGGCTAAGCACGGATCAAAAGAATGTACAATTCTGTTGGCCTCAATCTGTTCATCAGGATTCTCAACCCGGGTTCCGATCAAAGCCGATTCAAGCGCTCCGGGCTGATCATTATCATCTTTGGGCGAACAGTTCCATGTGGTTGGAACAACGCACTCATATTTTTTTATTTTGTAATCTTTAACTTTAATATAATGGAGAAGGGCACCCCGTGAAGCTTCTGTGGCACCAAATCCTTCACCTGATTTTGGAAGATTATATTGGGCCATGTGTTGTCCTTTAAGATCAATACGCTCCGTCTCCTCCAGCAGAAAATCAGCAATAACTGCGGCAGATATAGCACGGCACAGATGTCTTCCCAGTACTGAGTTCAGGTTTTCGGCCTTGATGCCCGCCAAACCGGCAAATTTATCCACCAATTGTTTGATTTTCGGGTTGTTGTTTTGATGATAATCCACCAATATCCTGGCTGCCGGGCCGACCTCCACCATTTTCTCCTGATATCTTGGCGCTTTAACCCATGAATATGCCCCTGTTTTATGGGAGGATGGGGTTAATTCCCCATTTCTTACCTTTAAGCCTGAAGGGGATGAGTATTTGGAATATTTTACATCTTCCTGAATGGCATCAAAGTCAACACGGGCAAAATTGTCTTGAAACAAGACGCCTGGCGCAAACAATCGTTTGCTGTCCAATTGCGGCCCAAGGGGCAGCAGTCCATATGACAGAAAACCGCCCCGGCTTTTTCCGATATTCCAGTAATCGGGAAATTCTTTGGCAACAGCCAGTATGTCTGGGATATATTTTTGATGGATAAAATTTCGAACTTCAAAAATTAATGACCTGTATGATGCAATATTGTCAATAGTTGGAGACTGGGTGCATCCGCCTGGAAATATGGCAGTGGCATGCGGAAATTTGCCGCCGAAAATAGCTGAGGCCCTGTTGGCCTTTTTTTGGATTTCAAGCGATTCAATATAATGTTTCAAAGCCCCTATGTTTACTTGTGCATCGGAAAGATAGCGTCCTGACAGTCTTGGCAAAAAGGGTGCTGCTGGAAAAGCTGTTTTTGAATTAAGTTCTGTTTTTACCCAATCCCTGAGAACTGTAAGGTCGGAATCCGACCCTTTATATTCAAGGATTGCCGTAACATCTACAAAATCCAATGCAGACAATTGATAAAAGTGCAACAAATAATCATACAGATGGTTTGCTCCTTGTATCAGGTTGTGCAAAATACGGCCGTTTGGCGGTACGCTTAGATTATATGCAGATTCCTGAGCATAAGAGGATGCTACAGCATGTGCATAGCAGCAGACACCACAGATTCTTTGAGTTATTTGCTGTGCATCCAGGGGATCCCGGCCCCGGAGAAATGCTTCAAAGCCTCTGAACATTTCTCCCATGCTTTTTGCCTCTGTAATAACATTATTTTCAACCGTTGTATGGATACTCAGATGACCTTCCAACCGGGTTACCGGACCAATATCTACTTTCATGGAATTCCTTATTTATTAAATAACCATAAATAAAATTATGCTGTTCAGATCATCATAAGAGATGATTCATTATCATTACTCACTAATTAAATTTTTTAAATTCAACTGGTTTGCTAATGTTTTGGATCAGACGAGTTGCAATATTGACCTTGTTTTTTATCTGTTTTTCTTTGAACATGATATGCTCGGTCTGCTTCCAGGCATTGATATCAATAGTGCCTATTTTGATTGATACGGATGGTTTGATCAGGGTTCTTGTGGCGACAAGCTGCTGTTGCCTGATTTCATCATTGGTTCCCTGATCCAGTTTTTTGATTTCTTGGAGAACTGAGGCTTCGTTTGCCGGATTCATGGCGGCTTCCCAGCCTTTGAGCAAAGCTTCTAAAAATTTTTCAACCATTTCGGGCCTGTTTTTCAGCATCGTTTCCGAGGTAATCACGGAATTGGCCACAAAATTTACACCAAAATCAGCTGGATTGAAAAAATAAATTTTTTCTCCCTCTTTGTCCAGTTTAGCTTTGAGTATAACGCCCTGGGAATTTCTGTATACCGGCCAGACATCCACTTTTTGTCTGAAAAAGGGGGTAAAATCAAACCTGACCCCTGTAATGGTGACATCTTTTTTTGTAATGCCCGCCCTGGCAAAAACGGTATTCATAATGGTTTCATCATTTCCGCCAAACGTGATGCCGATATTGCGTCCTTTAAGATCCTCAAGTTTTTTGATTTCAGGTTGGTCCGCCCGGTAAATCCATTGCATGGGATTGACCTGGAAAATTTGTGCGATAACGACGATTTTGGCCCCCTTATCAAGGGCACGAATCACTTGGTCTGCGGACGCCACGCCAAAATCGGCATGCCCCAGTTCCAATTCGTTAATGGCGTTTTTTTCAGGACTTCCCTCCTTGACCTTGACGGTTAAACCGGCATCAGCAAAATAGCCTTTGGCATCAGCATAAATGTCCCCTGCAACACTGGCGTTAAACAGCCATTTAAGCCTGTAATTCAATTTGATTTGCTTTGCATGTACGGATGTTGCAGAGATCAGAAACAATAAAAGCACCAGTACTATGAAATGGCTTTTTTTCATAAGACCTCTCCTTTTTTTGAAATAGACCATTTGGTTTTAATTTGTTCTCCCATTGTTTCCAACATTCCCTGGTATATGGATATAATGATGCCGATCATAAATAACGCGATCAGAATTTTAGCCAGATCGCTTTGATACAGAGCAATCCTGATACTGTACCCGATCCCGGCATTGGCAGCAATGAATTCCGCCACAATGGTTCCGGCCATGGCAAGGGTTGCGCTTCCCGATATAACGGTCGTCAGCTTGCTTAAATTTTCAAATGCCCTTATTTTTACCTCAAGCTGCCACCTCATCCGGCCTGTGACAATATAAAAATGTTCAATATCTTCTACCGGGGTTGCCATGATGCCCAGCACGGATAAAAGAAGTGGAAAATAGCAGATCATGGACGCAATCAAAAGCCTTGGAAGAAATCCATCCCCCAGAAGGATGAAAATAATTGGGGCCAGGGCAACAATTGGATATGCCTGTATATTATAGGCCGTCACCTTAATAAAAGAACCGATCCAGGATGACTTCCGGCCGGCAATCCCCACGGTAAAGGCCATGATAATCGACATGCACTGGCCCAGTACGGTTACTGACAAGGTGTTCATAACGTCAAAAAAATAGGTTTTAATTAAATGGCCTGCTGTTTCAATGATTAACGGAACACCCGGGATCACATAATCGGACAATGATAATACCATCTTTATCATCAATAAAAAAGCAATGCCAATAGCATATACGATCAAAAACTGATAAATTCGTCTAAAAAGCATTCATAATCTCCAGCATGGTGAGATCCAGCTTTTTTTTGTCCAGTTGATAGTCGGCTCTGTAATCCTGCCCGTTTACCATAAAACAGCCCTTGTTTTCTGATTGTTTTCCGAAAACAAGAATCTGTTTGCAAAATTTTGATACCTCTATGAGGTTGTGGGAAATATATAAAAACATTTTATCGGCAAATAATTCTTTGATAGCAAGGATGATTGATTCCCTCAATTTTTCATCAACATTGGCAAGGCTTTCATCCAGAATCAGAAGATCAAATTTTTGTAACAGGTATCGAATGAGATTGATACGGTTCTGCTGCCCCATGGAAAGCTGGGAAAATCTTGAGCCCAGCACATCATTTAATTCAAAAATATTGATTAATTGTTTTTTTAATGCCTCTTTTCCAGGCGGTGTTACCTTGTTCAGATGATTGCCCGTACTCGACCATCCCGGAAGCCTTTCCAGGTTATACGAATAAAGAATAGTATCCATGTTGTTGATCAAGAGATCACCGCCACATCGAATATTTCTCCCATTAATATTGGCAATTATTTTTGCCAAAGATGTTTTCCCAACCCCGGATGGTCCGAACAAAGCATTGAATCCTGGGTTTTCCATGGAAAAAGAAAGGTTCTTAATGACGGCAATCTCACTGCCGGGGTAGGTAAAATTCAGACTGTTACATTCAAGACGCATTCATAACTCCAGGATATTATCTGATCAACATTCTCTTTTTCTTATCGAGTTTTTCCTTAAAAATCAATGTCCTGAGTCATTAATATGAGATAAAACTCATGATAACCGGTCATCATATTTGCATCAATGGTACTTTTTAACATCCTGTAGAACCCGTAAGAGGCAGTTGGCTAAACTATGCAAGTTTTCTGCCTGCACCCGGTCCGGGGGAGACACCGAATATTTCATCTATTTTAATAATTAAAACACCCTTGCAGGTATGTCCCTTTTCTTTAATCCATGCACATGTCTCTTCAAAACGGGGACCTTCCGTTTCTATGGTTGTCGTGCCCTTGATCTGGTAGCCTTCCTTTCCTTCCCAGAAAGTGACGGCTACCTTGGGATTTGCTTTTATGTTTTCAAGTGTTTTGTTAAAATACTGATTTGAGATGAGCAAAGTTTCGTTGTCAATTACTTTTTTTGCCCCAACAGGAACACTGTTTGGAATGCCATCCGTTGTTGCCGTGGAAAGTGAAGCAATGGGAACCTGTTCAAACAAGTTTCTGATTTTTTCCGTCATTTCCGCCATTATGATACCTCCTTTTTTTAATGAAAAATTATATTTTCCAATTTTCAATTCTTTTATTGTACAAAACCGGACATCATGTAGAATCAAATTATGTCCGACCGGAAAGGATTGAAAATTCAGATCAATCCGTATCAGTATCTGGCCTGTGTGTAAAGAAAATTTGGAGAAATCGTCTGAATTGATGTAGGCATCAAGTAATGGAATTCTAATTGCTTTTTTGATTATCATCCAAGCATGTATCTTTAACATGCTCAATGAAATCTCTTGTGCTTTGGAGAACAGCAGCATTTTTCAGATCTGCCTCATCACCGGTCTTTTCAGGACAATAGGTGTTTAATTTTCTCAAAAATTCGTTATATTTCATCAAGCCTGGTTCGAATTTTTTGATACTGTGAAAAAGTTGAACCAAATCAGTATCCCTTGGCGGATGAATATCATGTCTGACAAAAAGGCCTTTTGTCGCCCGTATCGCAGCAAATTTTGCAAAATCCCTGCACCTGAACATATGATTCGTCTTGAGCGATGCTTCAGCCAGGGTCAAATATTCATGGGCTTTTTGAAGGTATTCGGTTTTAATCACCTTCTGCTTTCTTGTGATATATGAATCTGTTGTCGGAAATTGTTGCAAAATATCGGTTTTTTCGAACAGTATTTGTCCTTCATTCATTGCCGGGAAAACAAGGGTTCCGGGGATATCAAATTGATGAATAAACTCGTTAACCTTTTTAACGATAATATGTTTGTTGGTTGTGATATGGTTCAGAGATTCGGATATCTTGTTTCTCACTTCTTTTGAATCTTGAACCGTTTCCATAATCACTAAAAGGTCTATATCACTGAACTCATCGGCATCACCACGCCCTAGAGATCCGAACAATATGACGGCTTCAGGATCATAGGCATCCAGAATAGCGTCTTTTAACTTAATGGCAAGCTGCATTTGATTGTTTCTCAGGAACATGATCACCAGTACCATAACAATCAGTCAAAAACAAGGACTGAAACTTGAAAAGGTGCCTTTCCCATAGCATAGAAGACACCTTTCGTATCAAAAGTCTTTATTTGTCAAAACATTTCCAGATATTTGCCATATCCTTGAATTTCAAGTTCGTTCTGGGGGATAAATCTCAATGCCGCAGAGTTAATGCAATATCGCATGCCCGTGGGTTGGGGGCCGTCATCAAACAGATGTCCCAGGTGGGAATCCGCATATCTGCTTCTCACCTCTGTCCGGACCGTGAACAGGCTTTTATCTGTTTTCTCAATAACATGATCCGGCTCAAGAACTTTTGTAAAGCTTGGCCACCCAGTACCTGATTTGAATTTGTCTTTGGAGCTGAACAGAGGTTCTCCTGAAACAATATCCACATAAATCCCATCTTTGGTGTTGTCCCAGTATTCATTGTTAAAAGGCTGTTCTGTTCCGTTATTCTGAGTGACCTTGTACTGCAGAGGTGTAAGTTTTCTTTTGATCTCCGGATCTTCCGGTTTTGACCAGGATGACAGGTTAACGGTTTTTTTCTTCTCCGGCAGATTTTTCTTTTTGTCCATTTTATCCATATTCTTATCCTTCCATACTTTGTCTAAAAACTGATCCCTGCCGGACCCCCATCGGTAATATTTATACCGATATGAATTTTTCTTATAATAATCCTGGTGGTATGCTTCAGCCTCATAAAATTTTTCAAATTTTGTAATGGGGGTGACAACAGGCGTATCAAAAATCTTTGATTTTTCCAATGCCTGCTTGGAAGCCATTGCCTTTCTTTTTTGCGCCTCGGTATGGTAAAAAATTTCCGACCGGTACTGTGACCCCCTGTCCACAAACTGCCCGCCCGGATCTGTCGGGTTAATATGCCGCCAGAATACATCCAAAAGTTCATCATAGGTCACAACATCGGGGTCATAATACACCTGTATCGCCTCGGCATGACCGGTGTTGCCTCCGGACACTTCCTGGTAGGTCGGGTTTGTTTCTTGCCCGCCGGTATATCCGGAAATTACTTGATTAACTCCTTTGATTTTCTCAAAATCAGATTCTGTACACCAGAAACATCCTCCTGCAAAGGTGGCAATTGCAAGCTTTCCTATATTTTTTTTTATTTCGTCTTTATCTGATATCATAATATTCTCCGAGGCTTGTTTTGTTTTATTTTTTACGGCATTCTGTTTGTCGGCAAAAAGATACTCTCCGAAAATCAAAATAACTGTCATAACCATCAGAAACAGGATCATTTTTTGTTTCATTTTGCATCTCCTTTTTTTTTAAAGATTGCTTAGGATCTCAAATGAAATAATTTGAAATCCTTGACGGTTCATTAAATTAACGATGCTGAAATTCACCGCTTAATTATTAAAATAATCACGAATTGATCATAAAACAAAAAAAGATTGGGTGTCTTAAATAGATAGGGTACTTGGAAGGAAAAAAAGAAAGAGCTAAAACAAGGCTGCAAGCTCATTTTGGTGCTTTTCTATATGAAAGTCTTTAAAAATTCAAACTGTCATAACCATCAGAAACAGGATCATTTTTTGTTTCATTTTGCATCTCCTTTTTTTTTAAAGATTGCTTAGGATCTCAAATGAAATAATTTGAAATCCTTGACGGTTCATTAAATTAACGATGCTGAAATTCACCGCTTAATTATTAAAATAATCACGAATTGATCATAAAACAAAAAAAGATTGGGTGTCTTAAATAGATAGGGTACTTGGAAGGAAAAAAAGAAAGAGCTAAAACAAGGCTGCAAGCTCATTTTGGTGCTTTTCTATATGAAAGTCTTTAAAAATTCAAACAGTAACTTGCATTTTTTGTTGTGGGCAAATCTGAGCGAAAGAGCAAGTCTGCCCGTGGCAGTTATATGAAAGAACTTTTAAATAGTTGAAATCAAATATCTTTCACGTTTTGTTGTGAAAGCTCAATCTGCCATGGCTGTTAGTCAAATTTAAGATCTAACTTATACGGTTTTTCGTTTTATATGAAGAATGGGTGTGTTAAAGACCAGTGCTGACACCTCTTCACCCCTTTTGACCTTGAGTTCAAGAGAGCTTGTATCAATCTCAAAATAATTTGAAATCACTTCGACAATATCTCTTTGAAGATTGGTTAATGTTGTATCGTCTATCTCAAGCTTGTCATATATTAAGGAGAATTGAAGTCTTTTTTTTGCAGCATCTTTACTTGGTTTCTGACTGGCAAATTTTTTTATTAATCCGCTGAACATTCATTTCTCCTTATTTTTTAAACCCAAAGGTTTTGCTGAGTTTGCCCCACATGCTGGTTTTATGGTTTGGAACTTCTATTGGCAAATCTGCTTCACCATTGAGTCGTCTGGCAATCCGTTTAAATGCCTGGCCTGCTGTTGATTCATTTTGTAAAACAAGAGGGGTTCCTGTATTGGAAGAAATCAATACAAGCTCATCCATGGGGACAAGCCCTGCAAGATCAATGGAAAGAACGTCAAGAACATCTTCATGACTTAGCATTTCACCCTTTGCCACCCGGCTGGGTTCAATCCTGTTCACGATCAGTTTCGGGGTTAACGACCTTGAATACAAAATTCCGATAACGCGATCCGCATCCCTGACAGCAGATACATCAGGGGTACAGACAACCAGAGCCTCATTGGCACCCACAATTGAATTTTCAAATCCCTTTTCAATACCGGCCGGTGAATCCATGATCACATAATCAAACTCTTTTCTGAGCTGATTGGCCACCCGTTCCACACCGGAAGTCGTTAGCACATCTTTGTTGTCACTTTGTGATGCCGGAATAAGGAAAAGGTTTTCTATCCGTCTATCCCTGATGGCAGCCTGGCTTATTTTGCATTTTCCCTGGACAACATCAACGATATTAAATACGATCCTGTTTTCCAGGCCCATAACAACATCAAGGTTTCTTAAGCCGATATCCATATCAACAATTGCCACCCTTTTGCCTTCAAGGGCAAGGGCGGCACCAATAGAAGAAGTGGCGGTTGTTTTTCCAACACCGCCTTTTCCAGATGTTATGACGATTATTTTACCTTCCAATTCACACCTCTATTCTTAAATTTTTCTTAAATGGCTTCCGGCCAAGGCAATTTCCGGAAAGGATTTGCCTCCATATAATCCTTTACAACTACCCCACTATCTTCAACACAGGCATATTCCGGCTTTGCGCTGGCTTTTTTATTGATTCCCGGAGCAAAAAATCCCGCGATTTCAATTTGGTTTGGATTGAAATCAAGTGCAAAGATAATGGCGGTTTCATCATTGGGGCAGCCAGCCTGAACTTTTCCTGCCAGCCTGCCAAGAACAATCACATCTCCTCCGGCAATGATTTCCGATCCGGGATTCACATCTCCTGCTATCACAATATGCTTTTTTGATTCAACCTTCTGACCGGATCTAACCCGTCCCCTGAGCATTAACACGTCACTTTTATGATGATTCCAGCCCTTTGAAAGATCCCTTTGACGGATTCGTTCTGTTGGAATGGATCTCTTTTCAGATGGTTTAGATACTCTTGCGACCTCAAATGTGTTTATCAAATATGATTTGATATTTTCTATCAAATCGTCGTGTCCTCTGGCATCTTTAACATCAATTATAACACTTGAGTTTATGATCAGGTGCCTTAAATTTTTAAATAATTTGTCTATTTCCGATTTAAGCACATTTTCAGGTTGAGACGGGTCAAGCGTGATCCAGAAACCATCCCCAACCCCTTTTAATCTTACCGGCGCAGAATTATCAAAATTAATCATTAGTGCATCTTTAGCAAAAGCTTGTATTTATTCAAATAAGTTCCAAGGACTATAAAAAATCACAGGTTAAGTGTCAAGGATTGAATACACGTAAGTATTCCTGAAGTCTTCATATCCCTTTGACAATATTTTTCTGCAGGCAGTTTGACAAATTTACAATTCCAAAACATCTCTTACTTTATGGGAAAAATCGACCACGCTGTAAGGTTTCAGAATATATCCCTTGCATCCCTGTCTGAGCATCTCCTGGGCCTTTTCATCAATGGAATACCCGGTTGAAAGCAGTACCTTTATTTCAGGATTTTGTTTCTTGAGCTCAATGAATGTCTCAAGTCCATTCATTTCCGGCATAATCATATCAAGAATAACAAGATTTATTTCATCTTTTCTTTTTCTATAGATGTTTAATGCCTCTTTTCCGGAAGCAGTCGTTATAACACTATACCCAAGCACCTTACAGATTTCCCGTCCAACCGTCAGAATTCGTTCCTCGTCATCTACCAGAAGAACCAATCCATTGCCCATAATCAATTTTTCATCTTCTGACGGGATATCTATGTTATCCGGTTTTTCTTTTAAGGGTAAAATAACAGAAAAAGAAGATCCTGTATTTGGAGAACTCCATACATCAATGACCCCATTATGATTTTGAACAATTTCTTTGGCAAAGGTTAGCCCCAAGCCCTTTTTATCAGGATAACGTTCAGGGTCTAGAGAATAAAAAGAGGTGAAAATATTCTCCAGCACATCTTTTTCCATACCTATCCCTGTATCTGCAATGGTAATTTTAACAAAAAATCCGCTGTTCAGCCCGTAAGAATCTGCGTTTCCATTTACAATAGCTGCAGATTCCGTTACAAGGGAAAGCTTTCCCTCTTTGGGCATGGCAAGCAGGGCATTATCAATAATTGCCATCAGTACCTGGGTAATTTTATCAGGATCAGCATCAACGATCAGAGGTTTTGGGTTTAGATCCACATCCAGAATAATTCTTTTACGCCTGAAATCAAGGCTTTCAACTATATTTCGAACCAGCCGGTTTATATCAATAGGCCGCAAGTAATACTCATTGGCTTTGGCAAAGCCAAGCAGCTGGTTTGTCATTTCAGAGCCTTTATCAATGCACTTGATGATTTCCGTGACATGTTTATACAGAGGATCAGATGATTTCATGCTATTCATCATCAGTGATGCTCTGCCTTTAATTGCGGTCAATAGGTTGTTAAAATCATGAGCGATTCCTCCGGCAAGGGTTTTTACCACATCAGGATCCTCATTGTTTAATCGTATATGTTCCATTTTACCCACCTCACCCCTAAAGCAAATTAATATTCATCATAATATATTAAACTATCAAAGGTATTACAATCATGGAAAACTTTTATTTTTTTAAACATTTTTTTCTGTTACGACAATCTTTAAAAATCCAAACAGTGATTTTTATGTTTTGTTGTTGTCAAATCAAGGTGAATTACCAGGTCTGCCTGTGGCAGTTACTCCAGAAAAATAATTCCCTCTTTGATTGCAAATTTTGTAAGCCCTGCAACATTGAAAATACCAAGTTTTTTCATGATATTTCTGCGATGGGTTTCTACAGTTTTGATGCTGAGGCCAAGTTTTTCAGCAATTGCCCGGTTTCTTTGTCCCTCTGCAACCAGTTGAAGGACTTCGCGTTCTTTTTTTGAGATTTTGTTGAATTTCGAATGGTTACTGATGCCATTAGGCATTTTTCCCTTTTTATCGACATATAATTTGCCAATGGAAGGGGTTAAGTAAAATTTGTCATTTTTAACTTCCTGTATTGCATCATACAATTCATCAAATGTAGATTCTTTTAGGATATATCCGGATGCACCGGATGCAAACATTTTATCTATGCTCTGTTTGTTGGAATGCATGGAAAGCGCAATTACCTTGGTATTTGGAATTTTCTGCCGTATGATTTCCGTTGCTTCCACACCATTGAGCCTTGGCATGGAAATATCCATAATAACAACATCGGGTTGAAGCCGGATTGCCAAATCACAGGCTTCACGCCCATTTTTTGCTGTCGCAACAACAATTATCCCCTTTTTTTCAAGAAGGTTTTTCAATCCTTCCAGAAGTATGGCATGATCATCTGCAATAATTACTCGTGTTTTCATATCTATTAAGAAAAAAAATATTACTTTGAATAATGGAAATGGCAGATCAAGCTGCCACAACAAAAAAATGAAAGAAGTATGATGTCAACGAAATTAGAAATTCTTTCATATAAACGATTAAAGGTTACCGTGATAGCTGTGGAAAAGCAAACACTAAGTTATAAGTTTCAAATGTTTTTATTGACAAACGTCATTTATTATCTATAATCAGTTTTATTATGATGTTCTTATACACAGAAACAAACACAAAAAAACAACATGCCGATAGAAAATCTGCGGCAGGTTGTCCGCTTTGGCGATGGTGGCGCATAACTTTCTGCGGCAGCGGTCTGAAATAAAAATTATACACTAAAATTTAAAAAGGCTGCAGTCAAACAATGCAGCCTTTTTTTTGTTTTTTTGGCTGTAAAAAATCTGCAGCCTTTTTTATTGCTCAAACGATTGAATACTGATACAAAATCAAACGGAGGAAAACAATGTTAGTAGTGATGGAAAAAGGCACAACTGAAGAAAAAATTCAAGCTGCAGTAAACGCAATTGAAAAAAGAGGTTACACAGCCCGGCCCATACCCGGAGGAGACAGGGTATCCATTGGAATTCTGCACAACAAGGGTTCTGTTGATGCCGCTCATTTTCTGGGGCTTGACGGTGTAAAGGAGGTTATTCCGGTGACAAAACCGTATAAACTCGTCAGCCGGGAATTTCAACAGGAAAATACCCACGTTAAAGTTGGTGATGCTGTTTTCGGCAATGGGAGCTTACCCGTAATTGCCGGTCCCTGTGCTGTTGAAAGCGAAAAACAGGTTATGTCCATTGCAAAATCCGTTAAAGATGCCGGGGCAAAAATATTTCGAGGCGGTGCATTTAAGCCGAGGACTTCTCCATATTCTTTCCAGGGGCTTGGGAAACAAGGCCTCAAACTTTTGGCAAAAGTACGGGAAGAAACAGGATTGCCTGTTGTAACGGAAGTTATGGATGTTGAGAATTTTGATGTTGTTGAAGAATATGCCGATATTGTCCAGATCGGCACCAGGAATATGCAGAATTTCAGCCTTTTAAGGCGTGCTGGAAAATCCTACAGACCTGTGATTTTAAAAAGAGGGATGTCTGCCATGCTTCAGGAGTGGTTGATGGCTGCTGAATATATTATGGAAGAGGGCAATAACAATGTTATTTTGTGTGAAAGAGGGGTAAGAACCTTTGTGAGACACAGCAGAAATACGCTGGATCTTTCCGTTGTGCCTGCCGCAAAAAAAGAAAGCCATCTTCCCATCATTGTCGATCCCAGCCATGCAGCCGGTGTCAGGGATCAGGTTGTAGCCCTTTCCTATGCCTCGGCAGCTCTGGGTGCGGACGGCGTGATGATTGAGGTTCACAATAACCCGGATGAGGCCTTGAGTGATGGAGCCCAGTCTTTATACCCGGATCAGTTTTTTGATCTCATGAAAAAAATGAATGCGATTCATGCAATTGTTGGGGAAAAATAATGGAAACCTTCCATGTTAACGGTCAATCAAAACGTTCTTCCATATATGTGGGAGAACGTCTTAAAAATCTGGAAAATTATTTGCCGTCCAGTCAGGTTGTCATTGTCACGGACGAGAACCTGAAAAAATATTATCAAAAAGATTTTCCGGATGTTCCCGTTATCACCATCGGGACAGGAGAAAAAATTAAAACCCTTGCAACCATTGAAACCATATTAAAAGAGCTGATCCATTATTCCTGTGACCGCTCAAGCTTTATTGTGGGAATCGGCGGCGGCATTGTCTGTGATATTACAGGGTTTGCAGCCTCTACTTTTCTTCGGGGAGTCGACTTCGGGTTTGTCTCCACATCTCTTCTCTCCCAGGTGGATGCCAGTGTGGGGGGCAAAAACGGTGTCAACCTGGAGTCCTATAAAAATATGGTGGGGGTTTTCAACCAGCCTGAATTCGTCATTTGTGACATTGAGCTTTTAAATACCCTTCCTGAAAAAGAAATTTCAAACGGTCTTGCTGAAATCGTCAAGCATGCACTGATTTGCGATGCCAATCTGTTTGATTTTATTGAATCAAACAAACAAAAAGCTTTGAATCTTGATTATGATACGATTTTTCGGCTTGTTGCAGATTCCGTAAGCATCAAATCCCAAGTTGTCCAGCAGGATGAAAAAGAGTCCGGAGAAAGACGTAAACTCAATTTCGGCCACACCATTGGCCATGCAATTGAAAAAATTGAAAAAGCCGGCCATGGAAGAGCAGTGGCAATGGGGATGGTGGCGGCAGCCGAATTTTCACAGGCCAGGCAATTGATTTCCCGGGACGATGTTTTACGAATCCAATCACTTTTAAATGATCTTAACCTTCCCACAACATTAAATTACAATGCACAAGAGATTGTCAGCGCTGCCGGTAAAGATAAAAAAAAGCAGGGCACTGACCTTTTTTATGTTTTTCTTGAACAGATTGGAAAAGCACGGGTTGACAAGATCAGCTTTACTGAAATGAATGAATTTATACGGTCTTTTTTTAGAGGTTTTTAATCTTTTTTGCGGGCAAACCGGTTGTGGGCAAACCAAGGTGTGGACTTTAAAAAGAAAAGATACAAGGTCTGCCCGTGGCGGTTATTCAGCAATTGTTTTTAATTTCTTCTGTTTCAAGCTCTTCTGTCAAGTCCTGCATCCAGCCTGAAACAGTGACATCTTCCGGGCTGTAATAGTGACTCACATAAGGTTTAATATCAATTACAGGACTGCCGTCAACCGCCTCAAACCCTTTTACTTCCAGCACATTGTCTTTCCGTGATAATA
Source organism: Desulfobacula toluolica Tol2 (assembly GCF_000307105.1). NCBI lineage: Bacteria > Pseudomonadati > Thermodesulfobacteriota > Desulfobacteria > Desulfobacterales > Desulfobacteraceae > Desulfobacula > Desulfobacula toluolica. The sequence goes on along the minus strand of NC_018645.1, from coordinate 4,574,024 downwards.
ACTTAACGGCTGTCACAAGGATAGGGTTGGGTCTTGCCGGGCTGCAGGTGGCATAAATCCCCTTTTGGGGCATATCTTTTCTGCCCATAGGATGAACTTTTAAAAGCTCGCGGCTCTTTTCAGGCACCAAATGAGGCCAGTAAAGCACAAGAATATGGGAAAATTCCTCAATACCCTCCAGGATTTCTTCAAATTTTTTGTCAATTATAATTTGTGAAATATGCTCTTTTAACTCCCTGTGCTGTTGTTTCATCTCTTCTTTAGCTTTTGCCGGGTTTATATCTTTATGGTCAGCTTTTAAACTAGGTGCTTTGATTGAACTTTTGACAATTCCCGTGGGTTTTAAAATAATTTCCATTATTTTCTCCTTGTACCTTTTTATTGTTTTTTTTATATGAAAGTCTTAAAAAATTCCAACAGTGACTTTCATGTTTTGTTGTGGGCAAATCTGAGCGAAAGACCAGGTCCTGCCATGGCAGTTATGCACAATTTTTTTTTCTTATGCTGATTCAATCACGATCCTTGATCAATTTATACAGCCATGAACAAAGGGTTCCAATGTTTTTTCAAATTGATGACAGCTTACAAACCCTTTGCCATTGATTGTTTTTAACGGCATTGTTTTAAAACACTGAGTCTGTGCCAAAGCGCATCTGGATATAAAAGGACAGATGTGTTCTTTTGAATTTTCAACGCGGCTTTCAGAATTTGTTGGCTGATATTCTTCACCGTCTTCAAGCAAAAGACGGGTATAGGGATGACAGGGGGAATTAAATATCTGTTTTGCCGGACCTTGTTCCATCATATGGCCTGACAACATCACCCCAACCCGGTCTCCGATTTTTTTTGCAAGACCGATATTATGGGTAATAAACAGCAGGGTCAGTCCCAGTTGCGTCTGCAAGTCAAGCAGCATCTTTAAAACTTTTGCCTGAACACTGGGATCAAGTGCGCTTGTGGGTTCATCAGCAACAAGAAATAGCGGTTCGTTAACAATTGCCCTTGCAATGCAGACCCTTTGAACCGCTCCCATGTTAAGCTCATGAGGGTATCTCAACAAAAAATCGGAAGCCGTGGAAACCTGGGCTCTTTTCAAGGCTCTGACCACCATTTCATTGACCCTGTCTTTTTCAATTTTGGCAATTCTTAAGGGTTCGGCCACAATATCAAAAACATTGAGCCTGTGACTCACTGATTCCATGGGGGACTGGTAAACAACACCGGTAATTTGTGAAATTGATTTTCCTTTTATGTCTTCCGGATTGAATTCAAAACTGCCTGTATCGGATTTGATTGCACCGGATGCAATCATTGCCAGGGTTGTTTTGCCGGAACCTGTCTCTCCCACCAGGCAGAACAACTCTCCTGCGTATAGATCCAGATCAAGGGAAGCTAAGGCGGTTTTTTTGTGATATTTTTTTGAAACCCCTTTAAAACGGACCATCCGGGTGATGCCGCCCCGGACACATCTGATTTTTTGTGATTCGGTTTGAACGATTTCAATGCTATTGTAACACCGGTCAATCACCTGGGTACATCTTGGCCTGAAAATACAGCCTGATACCGGCACATGACCGTCATCATGGAATCTGTCCGTCTGAATATGGTTGTGATTGCCGTCTCCCTGCTTATGGCAATGGGTATACCTGTAAAATGCCGTGCCCCGTATACCGCCAAGATCACGTGTGGTATCCAGGGTTGGAAAAGAACGTACCAGGGCATGGGTGTAGGGGTGGCCCGGATTTTCAATGATTTTTTCACAAGTTTCTTCCATTACCTGCCCAAGATAGAGGACAATGGTTTTATCGGCCAGATCCTGAGCCAGGCCAAGATCATGGGTAATCAGCAGAATAGCCTTTCCTGATGCGGCTTCCTCTTGGATGATGGTTTTGACAAAGGATTTTGTGACGCTGTCCAGTGAGGCTGTGGGTTCGTCAAGAATCAATATTTTGGGATCAAGAATCAATGCCATTGCCATCAATGCACGTTGAATCTGACCACCGCTCAACTGGTGTGCATAGCGGTCATGAAGGGGGGCTGCAAGACCCATGCGGTTTAACATTGCGCTTGCTTTTTGCCTGGCCTCTTTTTTCTTTGTTCCTCTGCTCACAAGTGGTTCTGCCACCTGATCAATCACACGGATCACCGGATTGAAATTAGCTCCGCCGTTTTGAAACACCATGGCAATGGTGTTGTGGCGCAATGCATTCAAACTTTCATTATCCAGGCCGGTCAGCATTTGTGTGCCAAGCCATATCCGGCCGTTTTGTTCGGCATTTTCCGGCAACAGCCCCATACAGGCAAGACCAAGGGTGGTTTTTCCGGAACCAGATTCTCCCACCAGAGCGGTGATTTGTCCTTTTTCAATTTTAAAGTCAACGCCGTTCAAAGCTGAAAGAACATGGTCATTGTCTGTGTATGAAACAAACAGATTGTTTATCCTTAAATTCATGGTGTTACCCCATTGTGTTTTGGATACGCGGATCAAAGGCTTTTTCCATTGAAATCGCCATAAACGTAACCGACATGATCATGATTGATAAAAAAGCAACCGGCGGTGCAAACCAGTTCCACCAGATATCCATATAATAGTACTTGAGTGCGTAACTGATCATCATTCCAAGGGATTTTCTGGATGGATCAAACAATCCCAGAAAAGCCAGCGTTGCCTCCATAAACATGGCCATTCTCATTTTTCCTGCAAAACCGATAAGATACAAAGGGAACAATTCCGGAACCAGGTGGTTTTTTATGATATAAAAAGCACCTGCCCCCATCTGGGAGGCTGCCTGAACATGAAGGCTTTTTCTGAGTGTCAACCCTTGGGCCCGAAAACTTCTGGCAAGGGTTGGCCATGACATAAAGGATAGAACCAATGCAAGAACAAAAGGAGGCGGACGAAACAGTGCCGCAATAAAGATAAGAATCATAATTGATGGAATGGAGAGCAGAATATCACAAACCCGCATGATCACCTGATCAACTATCCCTTGATACCAGGCGGCAAAAAGACCTGCAAAAATTGCAATAAAAAGAGTTGTGCCTCCGCAAAGCAATCCAAACCCAAGGGAATTTCCCACGGCAAAAACAAGTTCTGAAAAAATATCCTGGCCCCCGTCATTTATACCCAGAAGATGTTCCCATGACGGCGGTGAAAGAGGTGTAAAAGAGATGTCATCCGGTGAAAAAGGCGTAAGGCAACGGCCGACAGCCAGGGTGACCACAACAAATCCCAACAAAAAAAATCCGGTAATAAACAAGGGATCACGAATTGTTTCTTTTAGACCGTTTTTATGCATCTTTTATCCTTGGATCAATGATTGGGTAAACAAATTCAAGCAGCAGATTGATCATCAACACCCCCATTGACGAATACAGCACAATGGCCCGGATCAAAGGCAGATCACGTGTACCAATGGCAGTAAAAAGAAGGGTGCCGATTCCCGGATAAGAGTGAATCGTTTCCACCACAAGGGCGCCTGTTATCATAAAAGCCATTCTCAGGCCTATTCTGGTGACAAGCGGAAGGATGGCATTTCGTGCAGCATGGTGATATCTAATCCTGATATTGGGCAGGCCTTTTGATTTTGCCGTCAGAATATACTTTTCTCCCAGCACCATTATCATGGTGTTTCTGACCAGAAGCGCAGTTCCGGGGATATAGGCAATCACAAGGGTTAAAAGGGGGAGTGCCAGATGGTAAAGAATATCGGTCAGTCTTTCACCCATGGTAAAATCTGAATAGGCAACCTGGGCACCTGATGACGGAAACCATTGCAGGTGAAGGGCAAAAACAGCCAGCAAAATCACACCGGTTGCAATTTCAGGAAATCCCTCCAGCACAGTCATTGATCCTACGGTATTTTTTTCAAACCGGCTGCCTTTTCGCCAGGCTGTTTCAACACCGATGATAAATCCTGCCACCAGGGAAATGACATTGGCACCGCCCAAAAGAAGAATGGTCCAGGGCAGTGATTCTTTGATTAATGTCCAGATGGGGGCCAAAAACGCATGGGAATAGCCCAAATCAAGCGTTATAACCCGGAACAGATAAGTTTTGAAATCTTCATTATCAGAATAAAATTCTTTTAGCTGAGTCTCTTGCTGCTGGGTTAAAATCACATTGGAACACGAATACATGGCTGTAACAAAATCTCCGGGAAGGCATTTGGGGAGTGCATAGCTCAAGTAGATTAAAATCAAAAGAGCTGTTGTGTATGCAATAACAGTGAAGCTTTTTTGTTTCATCTATCTGACCAATGACATTTTGTTTTGAGAAATGGGAATTCCTTTTGAAATGCCGCCTTTTGTGTAAAACCAGTCAATTTTGGCAGACGGATCAAATGCACTGTAAGTATCCGGGCAGTACAGAGGGATTGCCGGTAAAAGCTGTGCGTGCAGTTCCTGGATTTGAAATACCACGGCCTTTCTTTTTTCCGGGTCCATTGTTTCCATCTGCTTTTCCATCAGGCTGTTCAGCCGGGTGTCTGTATCAAACCTGGCACTGTTAACAGATCCTGCCCCATATTTTGATCCTATCATTTCATTCAACACTTTGGGATCACCCATGATTCCACCGTGCCCGGAAACAGCCAGCATGAAATCCCAGTTTCTGATCTTTGAGTCAACTGTGGTTTGTTCCATATGGATCAATTGTGTTTTAATGCCTTCATCATCAAGCTGTTTTTTTATAATCTCTCCATCCCGGTCATTGGCAGTGCCGCCTGCCACCGTGATATTGGAGGAAAGCAGTTCAATGGTTAAAATCGCTCCGTCTTTTTCATAGTATCCATGATTATTCTTTTTATACCCGAGGGATTTTATCAAATCGTGTCCCTTTGACGGGTTAAAAGTATATTTAGCTGTATCAGGGTTATACATATCATGATCCATGGACAAAAGTCCGCAGGAAGCAATCTTGCCAAATCCCCTGTGCGCCTTGTCGATGATTTCCTGGCGGTTGATCAGAAAAGCCAGGGCCTGCCTGAATTTTACGTTATTGAAAGGAGCTGTGGTATGATTGATCATCAGCTTTTTATTCCATCCGTATTGATCTGCAAGAATGGTAAAGCCTTTTTGTTTCAAAAAGGTCGCCATATCCGGCTGGATAGCTGACAGGGATGCCTGGCGGGTTGAAAGGGCCATAATGGGATTGCCTGTTTTGATATAGATCAGTTTATGAACTTTTGGCTTTCCCAGATAATAGGTATCAAAGGATTCATACAAATATGTCTTGTTTGCCCGGTCATAATCTTTAAACCGGTAAGGCCCGGAACCGATATAGGCAAGGGGTTCATCAAAGGCCTTGGGATTTTTAATGTCCTTCCAGATATGTTTGGGCAATATGGGCATTGTTCCGCCGATATCCGAAAGAAACGGTGCATAGCCTTTTTTAAGCAAAACAGCCACTGTATGTTTTTTTAGCAGTTTTGCACCGGCAATGCGGCTTAAGTCAATCCAGTGGTAGGGATGGTTTTTCATATAGTCAATTGTAAAAACAACATCTTCACCCGTGACCGGCTGCCCGTCGTGCCACCTGGCTTGTTTGTTCAGTTCAAACACATATGACATTGATTTTTTATCGAATTTCCAGGAATTTGCCAGTGCGGGAATATATTTGTCTTTGTCTTTCCACACAAGGGTGTCAAACACCCAGCTCATGCGAATATAGCCCGGCCCCCTTGGATAATGCCTGTAGGGATTTGGGTATCCCCAGTCTCCTTTGGCATCAGCAATTCGGATTTCTTTGATCTGATCTTGAGCATATGCAATAGAATCAGACAAAAGAACAATGGAACCGGATAAAAGAACGATGAAAAAAAGAACTGAGAATACATATGCCACACATGAAAACTCATATTTTTTGTTGGCCATTTTGCCCACCTCATTATTATGAAAGCGATTGCTAATCCAAGCATTAACTTTCAATATTTGTTTTGAACAAACCCAGGAAAAATGCCGGGGCTGTCATTGGCAGTTATAAAAAACAAAAAACCACAAGGAATTTTCAAGTCTTCTGACTTTGGTTACCTTCGTGGTTTATTTATAAATAATAATTAATTTTTATATTTTAAGCAAAACAGCCTTCGTGGCTTAGTTAGATGTTTCATTAGAATATTTAAAAATGTATGTCAACTTTTATCTTTTGATAAAAATTTAAGTACGGCACAATACAGAAGATGGAAGCGCTACCCTGCTATAACCTGGTTGCGTCCACTGTCCTTGGCTTTATACAACCTGTTGTCAGATCTTTTGATAAGAGAGTTGATCGAATCATCGGGCTTGAACTGGGCAATGCCAAAACTTGCAGTTATCTGATCAATGGATGCGTGGGATTTGTTTTGTATTTGAATTCTCAGCCGTTCTGCCAATGTTTTGCAAACTACAATATCTGTTTCAGGGGTCAAGATTAAAAATTCTTCACCACCCCAGCGTCCTGCAACATCTGTTTCACGGATGTTATCCAATAAGGTTTGTGATATGCTGATCAAAACTTGATCCCCCAAATCATGGCCATAGTTGTCGTTAACGGATTTGAACTTGTCTATATCCATAAGGATCACGGAAAAAGGGGTGCCGTACCGCTCACTTTGAACAACTTTTTTTTTCAATTTATCTTCCAGATAGCGGCGATTAAACAGTTTTGTCAGAGGATCTGTGGTGGATAACATTTGAAGTGTATTGTTTTTTTCTTCCAGTTCGCGGGTTCTTGCTTTTACGATGGTATCAAGATACAGGTTAAGGCGTTCTACTTCATCTATTGCATCAATAAAATTACTTGTGAGTCTGTAGGCCATGGTTAGAAGCAATATCATAAAAGCAAATTCACTCATATAGATGGAATTTGTCAAACCCAGGGCAGAAAAAATGTCATACCCTCCGGCCACAAGCAGGATGCTGAAAACAATTGGCATGGGTTTAAGTACCGTGCCGTAACGCTTGTGATAATACCTCAAAATAATGACAAACAGAAAAATAGTTTCAGCAAAACCTAACAACATAAACAATTCAAACAATATCCCCGGAGCAAATTCATATGCTGTGAATTTTGCTGTCCCGAATAACTCAAATTCTTTTATATAGGCTTTATCAGCAGATAGTGTCAGGTCACTTGTGGTAAAACTTGCAATCAAAAAGATACTAAATAGTGCAGTGCTTAAAATGTTTATAAATTGGGAAAATGGTTTTTCGCAATAATAGTAGAAAAACCACAGTTGCAAAATCAATATAAGGGATATTGATCCATAAGCAAATTGAACGCAAATCAGGGCACGTTCGATAGTTTCAGAAGAATACCATTGGCCCTGGGCCACAAAATAAAGAACATGGGTGAAGCAAAAAAAGGAAAACAAACTGTTTAATCCGTAGGTTCTTCTCCTTAAAAAAAATATAAAATGATACAGGCCGGCATAAAAACACACCGCAGCCATTAAATAAAGAGAAAATGCCATCACAGATACCACGAAAAATCCATTAATTTATCACAATAGTTTAACCCTTTTTCAAATAAAACAGTGTTGAAGCATGTGATATGAGGACGACATGCCTTTACAATCGCCATTGTCCTATGAATATGAATTCCCTGCCGTTTGAATGATTATTCCGGTATGACACCTGGTGTTGCCGGTCTTCTTTTGCTGTACCTGGAGCGCCTCTGGAAAAGAGCATCTATACCGCTGCATTTCCCCATGCCCATACCCATACCCCGGCCCATGCATCGTCCCATGCCACGGCCCATGCGGTTTCCCATGCTGCCAAATCCATTAAAATCAGTGCTTTCTGTCTGGTCATAAATCTGCCGTTTTTGATTGTCTTTTAAAACAGCATAGGCTTCACTAATTGCTTTGAATTTTTCTTCTGCATTTTCTTCCGTATTAACATCCGGGTGAAATTCCATGGCAAGTTTTCTATAGGCTTTTTTGATATCATTCTCTGTAGCGTTTCTGTCGATCTTCAACAGGCGGTAGTAATCTTTTGAATTCATAGCTTTTACTCCAATCGTATTAAATCAACCCTAATACTTATCAGTGTTGAAATTTTCAATGATAGGGCAGGGTTTTGCTGTTTGTCAATAGAGGTATGATAAAAACTAATAACACTTTTAATTTTACTTCCCGTAATCAAGAAAACATGGGATGTTTGTCAGCCTGAAAAGTCCGCACAACAGCACTTTAAGTTCACCCCTTACTGTTATGGGTGGGTTTTTTTCATTGGCAATTTCAACTTTACAATAATTTCAAAAAAGAGTATCTACGATAGCTGCTATAGGCAGACTTTGTGTTTTATTGAGGATTTGCCCATAACAAAGATTGAAAGTTTCTGTGTGAATTTTTAGGGCTTTCATCTAAAATCGTTCATATGAAACTCAGCTCAACATCTTGTAAGAATAAGAGTGGGACGTCTAAATCTTCCTGTTTAGTTTGCTCATAATTTGGCCCTCCATTGAACCTGCTTGAGTTGCAGGTAATCTATCCACCTGTAACTCATGCATTTCAACACGCTGATCGCACATACGTTTTCGATCAATAATGACCAGGCAAGCCATTCTCAAGCGATTACAGATCTGATTTGAGACGTGACGTCTGAATTATTTGTATTGTCTGGGATAGATTTCATGTGACCAATAAATTTTCCACAACTCGCTGTAATATCAATTATATTTTCTGTTTTTTCACCGTTTTTAGGTACCGGCAAAAGAGATAAATAGCATCTCTTTTCAGAAGAAAAAACCGCTGTCATACTTCCGGGGTTCGGTAAAATTTCCCGGCGTTGCCGGGTTAAAGACAACAGTTTTTTTTCAATTTCCTGTTGTTCCTTTACAGTCACTCTCATGACCATCTTTGCTGCGTCTTCAGGTAAGGTTCCACAAAAAGCTGGCAAGCGCAGTGCGATTCTGTTGGCGTCTTTTACTTCGCCGACGCCATGGGTTTTACCAAGGCCAAACAGGGATTCAATATTATCGGAACAAATGGGCATCCCGATATTGTTCAATCCCAATGATGATGCGACGATCAGTTGATTTTCCATCCAGGTCATAAAGCCGATAGATACCTGAGATCTCTGGGGAATAGATTGTAACATCGCTTTGCACTCTTTGTATGTCTCGAAATTCAGCCCTCGATGTTTAAGGATTTTCTGGCTTTCTAAAAGCGGACGGGCATCACGGAGGAATCGCTTGATAAACGGCCTGTGTTCAGAAAGCTTACCGATGGAATTTCTAAGCTTTGCAATGACAGATCCCTCTGATGTTCGCCCTCGTGGGGAGTGTTGAAGAATCATTTCAGCCCATTTCACCAGTCGATGAATATTCATGAATCGGGCTTTTGTCGATACTTTTGGAGGAACCAGACAGCCAAGATCCGTCTGTTTCATTTTTTTTGAGGCTTGACCGCATGCAGAGATAAAGCCATCATAAGAAGGATGCCTATTGTATTCTTTTTTCAGCAGATTGGCAACGACATGAGAGACATCATCGATGGAATGACTATACAGCCCTCTTTCCTTCAGAAGTCTGACACCTTTTTTCAAATCCAATCCACCGTCTTTTAAATATGCCGCAGGCTTTCCCGTAATATGGATCACCTGTTGTAAAAAATCCGCAATGGATTTTCCAGTCCATGAGGAAGCCACAGAAATGGCAACACAATTTATGTTTTTAAGGGCAGGCGCGCTCTCATTGGTGGCATGATGATTGATGTTAAGTTCGAGAACAGCAAGAATTTTACCGACACCCAAGGCGATAGAAGTATCTATGATCCAGATGGCACCGTTTACAAATTTGTTTTTCTCAAAAGAAACTGAAGGCAGACCACTGTAAGTCCAAATTTTTGACAATGAATAGCGAGTGAGCCAGTTGATGATCGTTTGAGGGCAAGGAACTTTGCCGTCAATTCCAAAATATGGGGCTAATACGCCAAGCACCCTGGATATGGCTCTGAATCCAATACGACCGATCAGGAATAGGCTCAATGAAATATAAATCAGCAATTCTTTCTTTTCCTTGGCAGGCAAGGTGGCTTTTTTGCGCTCTTCAACCAGCTGCTGCCTGGTCTTTCGAAATTGAAACTTGTATTTGTCTCGATCGTTTCTAATGCGTTTCAGTTCAGCTTTTTGATACTTAATCGTTTGATTTCGATCAACTGCTTTCCCTTTCCAGGCCGATCTACTTTTTTTAATTTTGAAATTTTACTCATAAAAAAACCGATTTCAGTTGAAAAAACAGAAAACATAAGGCGCAAAAGGAATTTTACAACAATCTTGAGTCATTCAGTGGGGTTTGCTATTGTGCGGTTAGATATTGGGTTAATGAAAATAGAGAAGGATCTCTAATGACACATGATAGATTGAAAGCTAAAACGATCCCAGGTGAATATTGCAGATTTTGCGGTAATGATTCGGTTCCTCTTGTGAAAACTAAATGTTGTGATCAATGGATTTGCTGCGACACTTCTTATGTTTCCATCGAAGGTGGAGGGTATTGTCAATATCACCATGAGCAATACAGCGTTTGCTATTTCCATTACAATGACGGGCATTCCGGAAAATGGCAAGAATGCGAAGAATGCAGGGATCTGCTCGGTGAAGATGATTTTAAAGCGGCTTTCCATGATCCTAACAATGTACCACGATATTAACCCGAATAAGAGGCCCAAAAACCGAGCAAAAAAAATGGGCTAATACGCGGTTTTTTAGACACCCCAGAATAAGAGTTTCGTTTTTGTTGTGGCAGACAAATTTGCCATGTATGTTTTATATTAAAGAACTTTTAACCTGCTGAAATTAAATATCTTTCATTATTTGTTGTGGCAGAGTGATATGCCATGGCCGTTATATGTAACAATATTTGTAGAAAAATTTTAAATAATATGCCTGATTTAATACCGATTAAAAAATCACATATAAAATACTATAATAATTTTCCTTTATATTATATTTCAAAGAATGGAGAGGCGCTTCTTTATAAAAACGCAGATAAGAAATTGGATAAAGACCTGCTTGAACGAAATCAGTATCCACAGTTTTTTATCCACAAGGAAGATAAAGTTTCTGTTGTTGAAAAATTGCAAAGGGTTTTAAATATAAAATTAGCACGAGCCATATCTTCAAAAGGTCTTTATGCAATTAAAAAAAGCCTTTGTAATATTGTTGAAGAGGCACTGTCAGGGCCGTTAGGAGTTACTTTAGAATCATTGCCTGAGACCATAGAAATTTTGTTTTATGGCGTAAAAAAGAATTCGGATTTATTAGACGCATTAACCGCTATAAACAATAAAAGTTCTAAAGTTGTTGAGCATTCTGTCAATGTTTTAGCCCTTACTGCTCAATATTGTTTTTTTAAAAGATATTCTGAAGAGCAAATTAAAACATTTTGTCTTTGTGCATTGTTGCATGATTTTGGCTCCTCCAAAATTGATAAAAAAATTATAGAAACAAAAGAAAAGCTTACCGATAAAGAGTATTCAATTTATAAGACACACACCATTAAGGGTTTCAGGGAGATAGAATTATATCCGACCTTTGATAAATCCATTGGCATAACCGCTCTTGAACACCATGAGCGATTAGACGGCAGTGGATATCCGCATGGGATAAAACAGATATCCTTTGAAGCTCAACTTGTTGGTTTGATTGACAGCTACGAGGCCTTAAAATATCAGGATAAAACGTTTAGAAAAGCGTTAAAACCATACGATGCCTTACAAATAATAAAAACGGATGTTGTTGCGGAAAAATACAATAAAGCTATATTTGTTGATTTATGCTCATGTCTGATCAAATGATTTTTCCGCAACACTTTTTGCTATCTTATAACCTATTCCCGGTCATCAATTGGAATATAACCCCTTTCCTGATGGCCGGTATAGATCTGGCGGGGCCTTGATATCTTCATCTCAGGGTCGGACACATCCTCTTTCCACTGGGCTATCCACCCCGGCAGACGTCCGATTGCAAACATCACTGTGAACATATTGGTGGGAATCCCCATGGCCCTCAATACAATGCCGGAATAAAAATCCACATTGGGGTAGAGATTTTTCTCTTTAAAATATGAGTCCTTTAACGCGGCTTCCTCAAGCCTCTGGGCAATGTCCAGCAGAGGATCTTTTCGTTTTATCTTTGAAAGAATAATATCCCCCATTTTTTTCATGATCTTTGCCCTGGGGTCATAGGTTTTATAGACCCTGTGTCCGAATCCCATCAGCCGGAAAGGATCTGTTTTGTCTTTTGCCTTTGCAATACAATCTTTGATCGTCAACCCTTTTTTATGAATATCTTCAAGCATATTGACCACTGCCTGGTTTGCACCTCCGTGCAAAGGACCCCAAAGCGCTGAAATTCCGGCTGAAATCGTAGAGTAAATATTGACTTTTCCGCTGCCCACAACCCTTACCGCCGTAGTGGAACAATTTTGTTCATGGTCGGCATGAAGAATCCAGAACACGTTCAAGGCCCTTACCAGGTCATCATCCACATGATAGGGAACCACCACACTGTCAAACATCATGTTTAAAAAATTGGCACAATAACACAGGTCAGGTCTGGGATAAACCACCCGTTCCCCCAATGAAATCCTGTAGGCCATGGCCGCCATTGTCCTGATTTTGGAGATCAGGCGAAGATATGTCTTGTTCATCTCTTCTTCAAGGTCAATCAGTTCAGGGTAAAAACTTCTCATGGCATTTACCATGGCTGACAAGATACCCATGGGATGTGCTTTGGGCGGATAATTCTGATAAAACGCCTTCATGTTTTCGTGCAGAGGTGAAAAATCATTCAAATAAACGCTGGTCCTGGTTAATTCCTCACGGGTGGGAAGCTGACCTGTGATCAAGAGAAATGCTGTTTCTACAAATGTTGAATGTTCTGCCAGTTGCTCAATGGGAATGCCACGATATCTTAAAATTCCCTTTTCCCCATCCATATAGGTAATGGCACTTCTGCATGTTCCGGTGTTTCCAAATCCAGGATCAAATGTAATGTATCCGGTTTCCTGCCGAAGGCTTCTGATATCAATAGCCTTTTCTCCTTCTGACCCTTCAACTACCGGAAGCATCAGTTCTTTTCCGTCAATAACAAGTTTGGCAACTTTTTGCATCAACAACTCCTTTGCCTTATGCGGCAGTTTTACATTAAATTTTAAATAGGGAAAAATCAGTGGGTGTTAAACGAATCATGAAAATTATCTTGATTCACCTGGAACGGTGTAGGTTTTACAAGATCCTGAGGAACATTGCCTTTCCTGGGTTTGAACCCCTTTGGTTTGTCCTGCGGATGGACTTGCCATGGCAAAATTGGTTTTGGAGATAACTCTTTCAAATTCTTCTGATTCGCATTTAGGACAACTTATTATATCATTATCATTTGAACCCATTACAATGACTTCAAAGAATTCTTCACATTTTGAGCATTTAAATTCATATATCGGCATCACAACTCCTTTATTTCAGATTTTCAATGATTTTTTAAGCTAACCATATTATGATTATTTGTCAAGATGATGCCTGTTCAAGAAGTTCCCTGGCATGGTCAAGGGTTGCACCTGTAATATCCGTTCCGCCGATCATCCTGGCGATCTCTTCTATCCTTGCCTGCCCCTGTTCTAATGGAACAATTGTAGTAAAGGTCCGTCCATTGACAACATTTTTGGATATTCGGAACTGGTTCTCAGCATATTTTGCAATCTGTGCCAAATGGGTGATGCAGATCAATTGATGTTTTTTTGACAATTGGTTTAATTTAAGGCCGACTTTTTCAGAGGTTGCTCCGCCGATACCGGCATCCACCTCATCAAAAATCAATGTTTCAAGGGATCTGGTCTTTGATAAAACAGCTTTTAGTGCCAGAACAATCCTTGACAGTTCACCGCCTGAAGCAATTTTCACCAGAGGCTTTAATGCTTCCCCCGGATTCGGACTGAGCAAAAACCTCACTTTGTCCATACCGTCCGGTCCTATTTTTTTTTGATCAGGAGTTGAAATATCGTCTGAACCCGTTGCGATTTGATGGGAAAAACAAACTTCAAAGTTTGCGTTTCCCATTTCAAGGGCTTCCAATTCTTTTCCGGCAAGCCGGGATAATGTTTTGGCGGCATTTTTCCTTAAGACTGATAATTGCGCGGCTTTTTGACTGATCTGTTTTAAAATTTCATTAACGTCTTTTTCAAGCGTTTTAATCTGTTCTGCTGTTCCGGTTGTTTGATAGAACCTGTTTTGCATGCCTTCATATGCAGAAAACAGATCTTCAAGGCTTGGACCATATTTTCTTTTCAGCTTGGAAATCAGGTCCAGCCTTTGATCTGTCATCTCAAGTGAAGCCGGATCAAGATCAATGGTAAAAGAAAATTCTCTTAATTCATCGGAAATATCCTGCAAATCAAAGATGGTTCCCGATAATTTTTGAACTGTTTTTTCAAGGGTGGCTTCTGTTTCCTCCAGTTTTTCCATATTATTTTTTAAAAAAGACAATTTTTCGATAAGAGAGCCTTCCCTGTCATGAATTTCATGTATGGAGCGATTGACCGCCTCAAATATTTTTGAAGCATTTAAAAGGGTTTTGCGTTTTTTTTCAAGCTCTTCATCTTCGTTGGGAAGAATATCGGCAGAACTGATTTCATTTATCTGGAACTCTAAAAAGTCCTGTTCTTTTCTTTTTGCCTCCAGGCTTTGAGTAAGTTCTTTTATTTTGTTTTTCAAAGGGACAATGGTTTGATACAGGCCTTTGACTTCATTTTTCAGGAGTGTCGTATCTGCGAATTCATCCAGAATTTCCAGGTGGTTTTCTTCTTTTAAAAGCCCTTGATGGGCATGCTGGCTTGAAATACCGGCAAGGTCCCGGGTGACCTTTTTCAAAAGGTCCAGGGTTGACTGTCGTGAGTTGATGAACACACGGCTTTTGCCTGACGACGAGATTACCCTGCGAACGATCAGACCTTCGGAACCGTCAATGTCCTGGGTCTTTAAAAGCTTTGCGGTTTTTGACTGCTCTTCAATGTCAAAAAAGGCTTCCAGTTCCGCATTGTCACAGCCTGCCCTGACCAGATCGGCTGATGCCCGTGAACCCAGCAGCAGGTTGACCGCCTCAATGATAATGGACTTTCCCGCCCCGGTTTCCCCGGTCAATACGGAAAATCCATCCTTAAATGAAATCTGTACATCATCAATGATCGCAAAGTTTTTTATGGCCAGTGCGCTCAGCATAAAGCCTCCGTGCAGATAAAAAAATAGTTTTCTGGATCAAGTCCTGTTTTATCCCGGATTTTAGTCTTGGAAAAAAATTATCTTCAGTCTTGTTTGTCATTGGAAGGGACAGTCGTATTGACATTTTTCTTGACCGTTTCATTGACCGTCGTATAAATATCTTTAAATGATTCATGAATATTTGAGGGGGACAGTCTTCCCATTTCAATGAATTTGACGATAATTTCTTTTGTTGTTCTCAGTATTTGTTCGTCTATTGATTTCATACTGTTTTGAATATCAAAACTATTTATTAAGGTCAAGAATTTGGATGAATTTGTATTGCCATGAAAAATATAATGGTTATAATACGAGTCCCATTAAATTGAGTTGAAAGGTTGAATAAAATTCATGGAAAATTCTTCGAACAAATTGGCTGAACCGGATAAAGACGATAAAATGATAACCCGTATTTCCTGCAATGGAAAAGAAATTATTTTAATCGGCACCGCACATGTATCAAAACAGAGCGCACAGCTTGTTCAAGATACCATCCATGAACAAAATCCGGATACGGTCTGTGTGGAACTTTGCCGGACAAGGCTTGCAGCTCTCAAGGATGCAGACAGGTGGAAAAACATGGACATTGTCAAGGTCATTAAAGAGAAAAAAGCTTTGCTGTTGTTCATGAATCTTCTCTTGGCTTCTTTTCAGAAAAAAATGGCGGATAAATTTAATATCAAGCCGGGCCAGGAAATGATCAATGCCATTGCAGCAGCAGAAAAAATTAATGCCCTTATAGTTCCGGCCGACCGGGATATTCAGGTCACTCTTTCCAGGGTATGGAGAGGCATGGGGGTGTGGGAAAAACTAAAATTGATGGCTTCTCTTGTGTTCTCCTTTGGTGCCTCTGATGATATCGAGGAAGAAGATATTGAAAAAATGAAGCAGGAAGATATTCTGCAAACCCTTCTGGCAGATGTAAAAAAAACCCACCCCATTATTGAAAAAACTTTGATCAATGAACGGGACCGCTTCCTGACGGAAAAAATCAGGTCTGCACCGGGTGAAAAAATCGTGGCCGTTGTCGGGGCTGCTCATGCACCTGGAATAAAAAAATACCTGGCGCTAAATGATGTCATAGACCTTGATGAATTAAACAGTGTCCCCCCGGCAGGCAACACCGGAAAAATCTTAAAATGGCTTATTCCATCTTTGATTTTATTGCTGTTTGCAACAGGGTTTCTTATGGAAGGGAAATCCGCAGGATCGGATATGATCTGGATCTGGATCGCTGCCAATGGTATTTTTGCAGGTCTTGGCGCATTGTTGGCACTGGCTCATCCTTTGACCATTATCTCGTCAATTATTGCAGCCCCGTTAACCTCTTTAAATCCCATGATTGCTGCCGGCTGGGTGTCCGGGCTTGTGGAAGCTTTTTCAAGAAAGCCTAAAGTCAAGGATCTTGAAGACATTCCAAATGATATCGGGTCCATAAAAGGCTTTTGGCGTAACAATGTGACCCGGATACTTCTGGTGGTTGTTTTCACCAACCTGGGGTCATCCATCGGAACCATGACAGCCTTGCCTTTGATGCTGAAACTGATCAATTGATGCCAACTGTTGTATGTCTGCTGCAATTCGTTTTTTTGCAAATAATTTCAATAAATGTTAAATAGTCATATCATTTAAAATTATTGATTGCAGTTAATTGTATTTGGAGTGGATTTTTGTATGGATATTTTCGTTGCTCGACAGCCTGTTTTTACTGCGCAAAAAAAACTTTGGGGATATGAACTTTTGTTCAGGCTTGGTTTTAAAAATGCTTTTCCGGATATTGACGGGGATGTTGCCACTTCCAATGTGCTGGCCAACACTTTTTTTTCTTTTGAAATCAAAGAAATCCTGGGCAACAAACCAGGCCTTATTAATTTTACAAAAGAACTTATTCTTCAAAAAACCCCGCTTCTCTTTCCTCAACAGCATTTCATCATAGAGGTGCTGGAAAATATTGAGCCTGACCATGAAATTCTTTTGGCCTTGAAAGAATTTCATGAAAAAGGGTTTAAAATTGCTCTGGATGACTTTGTCTATCATGAAAAATTTACTCCCATGATGGAAATGTGCGACATCATTAAGTTTGACCTGATGGCCACCCCATTGGAAACACTGACCGGCATTGTAAAAGATATTCGATCCAATTATTCTATCACCCTGCTGGCGGAAAAGGTTGAAACCTATGAAGAGTTTGAACTGGCAAAAGAGATGGGGTTCGACTTGTTTCAAGGATATTTTTTTTCCAGGCCGGAAATATTATCAAAAAAAGAGATATCATCCAGCCAAATCACCAAATTAAAGCTGATAAACGAAGTTGGAAAAAAAGAGCTTGATATAAAAAAAATTGAATCTTTGATTAAAAAAGACGTTTCAGTATCGTTTAAGCTTTTAAAATTTATCAATTCAGCATATTTTGCCCGGCCCACCCCGATCAACACCATTAAAGACGCCATTACTTATCTTGGTATGGAGGAACTCAGAAAATTCATCAACATTATTGCAGTATCAGACCTGAGTGAAAGCAAACCCAACGAACTGATCCGGTCTTCAGTCATTCGTGCCAGGCTGTGCGAACAATTCGGAACGGTTTTCAAAACCCATTTCACAACCGAGGAACTTTTTACTCTCGGCCTGTTTTCCGTTATGGATGCCATGCTGGATATAAAGATGAAAGATGTTCTTAAAAACATCACTTTTTCGGAAAAGATAAAGGATGGCTTGCTGGGAAAAGACAAGGAATTTAAAAAGATTTTAAAGATTGTTGTCAGTCTTGAAAGAGGAGAGTGGGATAATAATTTCTACACGCTGATCGCCGGCAAATCCATAGAAAAGAAATTGCCTCAGTTCTATCTTGACGCCATACAAATGGTGAATTCTTTTCTTTCCTGATGCGATAAATTAATACGGAAATCTGATCCGGAATCCAGAAGGACCTTTTTTTATCCAGTCTATTTGACGGCGGTATCCTAAAGCCCCTGTTCATATAGGGGCTTGTCACCGGCAATGTTACGCATTAAACCCTATCAGCAAACTTTTGAATGCAGTGGGGGTAAAGTTCCCACTCTTTTTCAAGGCCTTTTTTCTTTATGTCGTCAAGGGTGTCTTTGTCTTCAATTTCAAATGCCTTTTGTCCGATAATTGGACCTGTATCTTCCCCGTAATCAACAAAATGAACCGTGCATCCGCCGATTTTGCAACCGTACCGAAACGTGTCCCCATATCCGTCCGTGCCTGGGAAAGACGGTAAAAGTGCGGGATGGATATTCATGATTTTGTGTTTTCCTGGCTCAATGTTGATCCGGTCAATAAAATAAGGGGTTAAAACCCGCATAAATCCTGCCAGGACAAGAAGATCCATGTCATAGTCAAGGATAATATCCAACAGTTTTTTTTCTGCAATAGCCCGGCTTTTTAAAAAAAATTCCACCTGTTCTTTGGATGCATCAGATACAACCAGTTTTTGTTTTGACTGAATTTCTTTCAGATTAAAATCTTTTGGCAGATCCGTGTCCTTTATTCCGTTTTTTTTGCAGTCTTCAATGATGTGGGCGTAATCCACAACAAAGGTGTCGATATTGGCTTTTTGCGCCCGTTCAAGCCCTTTGACTCCTGGCGTGTCAGAGCCAGTAAAAACAATATTTGCATCAATTCTGTTGTCGCGGCATGCATCAATGATTGCCTGAAGGTTTGTCCCGCCACCTGATATCAAGGTGCCTACAGTGATTTTTTTTGCCATATTTTTTTCCTTTTACATGTTTTTACACAAAGATTCTTGGCTGAATTTTAAAAATCTTATTGATTACCAAATCCGTTCTGTCCACCGCAATCAGGACATTCCCAGGTAATGCCATTGCAGGTCATGCCCCATTGATTTTCATACATGCAGTCCTGGCACATGGAAAATCCGCATCTGCAATTCCAGCAGAACATAACGGTTTTGCCGCAGCAATGACAGAGTTTTGACTTTTTTTTACGCCGGTTTTCTTTTCTTGTTTGGGCTTTTGATTTCATCTTGCTGAATATACTTCTCCTTTCATAAAAAAGATAGTATATATGCCTTTAATTCATGAAAAATTCAATATAAAAAAAAGGGTGTTACCATGGCAGATTCAAAAAAAGCGGATTCCAGAAAAAAAATATTTCTCATTGACGGCAGTGCATTTTTATACCGTGCATTTCATGCCATCAGGAGTCTGAACACCTCAAAAGGGCACCCCACAAATGCCACATTCGGGTTTGCCCGGATTCTGCTAAAATTATTAAGGGACAACACTCCTGAATATGCCGTGGTCATATTTGATGTTAAAGGACCCACATTCCGCCACCAGATGTATGATCAATACAAGGCCAACCGGCCTCCAATGCCAGAAGATCTGGCGGTTCAGATTCCGGATATCAAACGGGTTATTGAGGCATTCAATATTCCAATTGAAGAAAAGCAGGGATTTGAGGCAGATGACCTTGTGGGCACCTATGCAAAACTGGCCCGGGAAAAAGGATTTGAGGTTGTCATGGTCACCGGGGATAAAGACTTTATGCAGTTGGTGTCCGACCACTGCACTCTCTGGGATCCCATGAAAGATACCATAACGGATGTGGCCAAAATAAAAAAAGACATGGGAATAGACCCAATACAATTTATTGACATTCTAGGGCTTGCCGGAGACAGTTCGGACAATATTCCAGGTGTCCGGGGGGTCGGGCCTAAAACCGCCATAAAACTGATTGCCCAGTTTGGTTCCATTGAAAATCTGTATGAAAATATTGATGAGCTTAAAAAAAAGAAAAAATTATATGAAAATCTTTCTACCAGCAAGGATATAGTTTTTTTAAGCCGTGATCTTGCCACCATTGATCAGTCCGTAGAGGTCACAAGACAGATTGAAGATTTTAAAATAGACAATATTAATACAAAAAAAGCATTTGAACTGTTTAGGGAGTTTGAATTCAAGACACTGGCTGCAGAATTTGCTCAAAAAACAGACAGTTCTGAAAAAAAATATACTCTGGTCACCAAAATCAAGGATCTTGAAAACCTGGCTCATACCCTTGAAAAGGAAAAAATTTTTGCCGTTGATACGGAAACTACATCCAAAACCCCCATGGATGCGCAGCTTGTGGGAATCTCTTTTTCTTTCAAGGAAAACCAGGGGTTTTATATTCCCATCGGCCATACAAGCCCGGATGATATTGCTCAATCGGATGATCTTGATCAACCTGACCAAATTAATCAACCGGACAAGGATGACATATTAAGGATTTTTAAACCAATACTTGAAAACCCGGACATCAAAAAAGTGGGGCAAAATATCAAGTATGACTATATTGTCTTGTCAAGATTCGGCATCACACTGCAAGGCATTGCATTTGACACCATGATTGCCTCTTATCTTTTAAACCCAGCAACACGGGGTCACAGTCTGGACCGGATTGCCATGAATCTTTTTGGATATAAGACCATTTCTTATGAAGATGTGACAGGTAAAGGGAAAAACCAGATCGGATTTCAGGATGTTCCCATTGCCCAGGCCGTGAATTATGCTTCTGAAGATGCGGATATTACCTTTATGGCCTATCAGCAGTTTAAAAAACAAATACAGGATCAAAACCTTTCCGATCTGATGGAAAAGATCGAGATCCCCTTGATAACTGTTCTGGCAAACATGGAAATGGAAGGGATTAAAGTGGATGAGGATGCGTTACAGCATCTTTCCCAAACCTTTGACCTGGAATTAAAGAGTCTGGAAAAAGAGATTTATGCCCTTGCAGGCGAGGAATTCAACATCAATTCTTCTCAGCAGTTGGGGGTTATTTTGTTTGAAAAATTACAACTGAAAACCGCCAAAAAGACAAAAAAGAAAACCGGTTACTCAACAGATGTGGAAGTGCTGACCAAGCTTGCACAAACACATGAACTGCCTGAAAAGCTGCTGAGATACCGAACTCTTGGCAAGCTTAAGTCAACCTATGCGGATTCTTTGCAGCAGCTGATCAACAAAGAGACCGGCAGAATTCATACCTCTTTTAACCAGACCATTACAGTTACCGGCCGGTTGAGCAGTTCCCATCCAAATCTTCAAAACATTCCCATCCGGAAAAAAGAAGGAAAAGAGATCCGCAAAGCCTTTATTCCGAAAAAGGGCCATACCCTTATTTCAGCAGACTATTCCCAGATAGAGCTTAGAATCCTGGCTCATTATGCCGAAGATGATATTCTCATTGAGGCGTTTAATGAGGGTGAGGATATTCATACCCGGACAGCCCTGGAGGTTTTCCAGGTTTTGCCCGAATTTGTTACCGCAGATTTAAGAAGCCAGGCCAAAGCCATAAATTTTGGCATTGTCTATGGCATGAGCGGGTTCAGGCTGTCCAATGAGCTGTCCATCAGCAGGAAAATGGCCAAAGCCTATATTGATAATTATTTTAAACGGTATGCAGGTGTGAAAAAATTTATTGATACCACCATAGAAGAAACCCGCAAAACAGGTGAAGTTTCAACGCTTTTTGGTCGAAAACGCCGCCTGGATGACATCAACTCTTCCAATGCAAATGTTCGCAATTTTGCACAGCGGGCAGCCATCAACACGCCCATACAGGGCAGTGCCGCTGATTTGATCAAAATGGCCATGATCAAAATGGCAGATGCCTTGAAAGCAAATAACATGGCTTCAAAAATGCTTTTGTCCGTTCATGATGAGATCATATTTGAATGCCCGCTTGAAGAAAAAGAGCAATTGATTGATCTGGCAAAAACCGTTATGGAACAGGTTCATCCCCTGAAAGTTCCTTTAACTGTAAATTTTGGTATCGGTGAAAACTGGGCACAGGCTCATTAACTTTAAACCTTGACTTTATGGCAGATATGAGGCAAGAAGCCTTCCAGATCATATGACGGAGGCAGCGAATAATCATGAGTGCAAAACGGATCGGGCTTGTAATTAAAAATGATGAAAAGGCTGAAAAAAAGGCCCTGGAAATTGAAAAAAAACTGGGAAACCAATGTGTTGTCATTGATATCCAGCACTCGGAGAGTACTGCTATTCCTGATAATTTGTTGTGTATCATTGTCCTGGGCGGAGACGGCACATTTTTAAGTGCTGCACGATTCATAGAAAACCGGGACATTCCCCTGATGGGGGTAAAATTCGGTGAGGTCGGGTTCCTGGCCGAAACAACCGAAGAAAATCTTTACAAGGCAATTACCGCACTGGTTCAAGGGCGGTTCCTTGTTCAAACAAGAACCCGTCTTAATATCAAAGTTATGCGCAACAGTGAACAGATTGTTGATGTTGATGTCCTCAATGATGCGGTCATCAACAAATCAGCTCTTTCAAGGCTGGCATCATGTGCCGTATACCTGGATTCAAATTATTTGACAACCTACAGGGCAGACGGCCTGATCGTTGGAACCCCAACCGGATCAACCGCCTATTCCCTTGCTGCGGGAGGGCCTGTGGTACACCCGTCAGTCTCTTCTATCATCCTGACTCCGATCTGTCCGTTTACATTGACCAACAGGCCCTTGATTATTCCTGACACAACACAGATAGAGATCCGCCTGGAAGGCAGTCCTGAAGATATGATCCTCACCCTTGACGGCCAGGAGGGATTTGAAATGGACCCTGGAGACAAGATTTTCATTAAAAAAAGTAGGAATGATATCCAAATGATATCATTTGAAGCTCAATCCTACTATAAGGTGTTAAAAACCCGTCTGCACTGGAGCGGAGGGCGAAGCTGACGCAAAGGGACTAATAATTCTTATCTGCGTACTCTACCCATCCGCCGGTTTTAATAAGGGTTTTGTCAAATTCTGAAATTTGAAATTCAATTTTTTCAGTTTTGTCTTTTGTCAGAATAGTCAGCATTGATGCATCAACATCCACTTCGACTTGAGCGTTGCTTTTTCCAAATGTATCAAAAATTGCATTGATAGTATCCCGGGGCAGTTCAATGGCCAGCATGCCGCAATTGTACATGTTTTGACGAAATATTCTTGCAAAACTTGCGGCAATCACAACATTAATACTGTTTTCTTCAAGAGCCCAGGGTGCATGCTCTCTGGATGATCCGCACCCGAAATTTTCCCGGGTGATAACCACGGCCTTTTGGTCAATATCTGCTTTGGGGTCAAATCCTTCAAGCTTTAAATCTTCAAGCAAATGGGGTTTCATGGCTGATTTTTCAATTTCAGTCAGATATTTGGCTGGAATGATTTCATCCGTATTGATATCCGAGCGATCAAGAAATAATACATTTCCTTTAAATTCTTTCATTATGTCGTTCCTCTTTTTTATATTAAAGTCCTGGCAAACACGGTGTTGACTTTCAATCTTTGTTGTGGGCAAACTTGAGTGACCAGATTGTTGTAAAAAATGGTCAGGTATGCCCATGTCAGTTATTTACAAAAAAGACTGGAGTTTGAAATTTCGCCTGTAATTGCGCTGGCTGCTGCTGTTGCAGGGCTCATCAAATGAACCATACCGCCCTTGCCCATGCGGCCGTTAAAATTTCTATTTGTTGTGGCTGCAGCCACCTCACCGTCGGCCAGAACTCCGTTGCTCATGCCAAGACAGGCACCGCAAGTGGGATTTGTCACACAAAAACCCGATTCCATGAAAATTTTGATAATCCCTTCTTCCAAAGCCTGTGAAAAGATTTTGGGTGTGGCAGGCGATACAATGCCCCGGACATTTTCATTGATGGTATGGCCTTCCAGAACTTTTGCGGCAATTCTTAAATCTTCAAGCCTCCCGTTTGTGCAGGAGCCGATATAGACCTGATCGATTTTTGTTCCCTTCATTTGGGATACGGGTTTGACATTGTCCGGCTTATATCCAAAGGTTGTTAACGGCTCAAGATCACTGACATCAATGGTTTTCTGATTGGCATACACGGCATCCTCATCGGAATTGAATGTTGAAAAGGTTTCCAGGGCCTCCTGTTTGCTTGCATGCTCATCTTTGATAAAGTCCCACAGATACTCCACCGTTGTCATGTCAGGAAGACAGATCCCACTTGTGGCACCTGCTTCCACCGCCATGTTGGAAAGGGTCATGCGCTGGTCCATGTTCATTTCATCCACAATATTGCCTCTGAATTCAATGACCATATTGGTGGCCCCGTTTACGCCCAACTCCTGGATGACCTTGAGAATGATATCTTTGGCATATACGCCATTTTGCAGGGTTCCAACGATTTCAATCTTATATGTTTCAGGTTTTTTAAAGGTACACACCCCTTTTAAAATACCGACTTCCAGATCCGTTGTGCCTACTCCTGCTGCAAATGCCCCGAAAGCACCGTGTGTGCAGGTATGTGAATCACCCATAATAATGGTGAATCCTGGCCGGGCAAATCCTTTTTCAGGGAAAATGGCATGGCACACACCGTTATGGCCGATATCAAAAAAATCCTTAATCTTGTGCCGTTTTGCCCAGTCCCGCAGAATTTTGCCCTGCATGGCAGTTTTAGAGTCTTTGGCAGGGGTGACATGATCAATCACCGCTTTGATTTTTTCCGGGTCAAACACCCGGTCCTTTCCCCTTGCCACCAGATCCTGGATTGCTGTGGGGGTTGTGATTTCATGACAAAACACCCTGTCCAGTTTTAAAACACTGACATCTCCAAAAGGTTCATCTACTAAATGTGCGTCAAAAATTTTTTCTGCGATGGTTTTTCCCATTATTCTCTCCAAATAATTTTTATAAGAAAGTCTTTAAAAATCCAAACAACTGCTTTAAATCTTTGCTGTGGCAAGACCTGTATGACCAGATTGTTGTAAAAAATGGCCGGACCTGCCTGTGGCAGTTATGATGTTTTTTCTCCAAAATAGTCTTCCCCGTCTGCCGGTGTTACCACCCAGTATGCCTGGAATATCTGATCCGATGAGTTTTGAATCACATGGGGGATCTGTGAAAAAAAGGACACTGAGTCGCCTTTTTGAATTTCGTATGTCTCTTCACCATAAACAAGCTGTGCAGATCCCTTAACAACAATTCCCAACTCACGTCCAAGATGCCCGTTGCCGGCATCCCCTCTCAACTGGCCCGGGGCCAGTTCCAGAAAAAAGGCATTAAACGAGTGGTTCCCCCTGGTCTGGCTGTCTCCGCAAAGCTTTTCATATTTAAAGCCTTTTCGCTGATAAATTTTTCGATCATCCCTTTTGATAATCTCAACCCGGGAATTTGTTTCATAATCTTTGAAAAATTTATCCGGCGTAACGCCATACACTTCCAGAATCTGAAGCAGGGTATCCAGGGAAGGGGATATCCGGTTCCTTTCTATTTGTGACAGCAGGCTTGAACTGACACCGGCTTTTCCTGCAACTTCTTTAATTGTAATGTGCCGTGAACTTCTGATGGCCCTGAGCAGTGCGCCGAGTTTTGCTTTCATGAATCCGCCAATTATTTAAGTATAATTAATTAAAATTTAATAATACTTAAATATGGTTTATTGTCAATATCTTTTTTTATTTGTCCGGGATGCCTTTAAATGCAGATGTGACAATCATATTCGGCTCAAGCTTGCAAGATCAGTCTTGTGGTATAATGGTAAATTTTAATTTTTTCCGGGCTTGATATTCCAGCAGCAGGCTTTCCATCCGGGCATAATTTTTAAGTTCAACTTCAACCCTGTGTACAATTTTATCTGTATAGGCAGTATTTGTTATCCTGTCTAAATATTTTTTTATCTGGTTGAGCAGCGTATCATTAAACTCATAGGACACCTTGATATCAATACTTACCGTATGTATCAGTTTTTTTAATTTTTTCAGGTCAATGGTTTCTTTCACAGACGCTGAATAGGCTTCAATCAACCCCCTGACACCCAGTTTGACACCGCCGAAATGCCGGGTCACAACAGCTGCAATATTTGTCATGCAATGGCTTTTTAATGTGTTGAGGATGGGTTTGCCTGCTGTTCCGGAAGGTTCGCCTGCATCGGAACAATGAAAAATTTCTCCTTTGTCTCCTAAAACATATGCCCAGCAATTATGAGTGGCGGTTTTATTTTCTTTTGAAATCCTGGAAATAAATTCTTTGGCGTTTTCAATGGAGTCCACAAATTCCAAAGTGCAGATAAAAACAGACCGCCTTATTTTTATGGTTGAGGTTCGTTGATGTTCAATTGAGTAAAAATAATTTTCATCCATCTGTTCATCCGTCATATGATCATTCATGCCTTGAAATGAATATAGCTCCTAAATTGACCTTATGCTCCGCATATAGTATAAATTCACCCAAAAAGAAAGAGCCGTCATAAAACGGCTTGCATCACCTCATGCCGTATACTCGGTGTGCCCGGATATCATACGATTGAATTTTTTTTGTCGGTAAGGATAAGATAGGTAAAGGTCGGTAAAATCGGTAAAATTGATAAAAGCGGACAGATGCAAAAAAACGGAATACCACAGCATAAGGAGTCATGATGAAAAATGATCGGCAACTTGTTGGTAAAACAGTTCACTTTTTAACACAGGCAATAGGCGAGCGGCCGCCTTCCATTGGGGTGTTAACCGGCACAGGGCTTTCCGATACTCTTGATGACCTTGAGGTGCTAAAAGAGTTTGAATATTCACAACTGCCCAATTTTCCGATATCCACGGTTGAAAGCCATAAAGGCAGACTGGTGTACGGCAACATCTGTGGCATACCGATTCTGATGATGCAGGGCCGTTTCCACCTGTATGAAGGATATTCACCGGCCCAGGTCACTTTCCCGGTGCGGGTAATGCAGGAACTGGGCGTCAAAACATTGATTTTAACCAATGCTGCCGGGGGTATCAATCTGAATTTTTCGCCGGGTGATATCATGATCATCAAAGATCACCTCAATCTCACCGGGAAAAATCCCTTGACCGGTCCCAATGAGGATGCCTGGGGACTGAGGTTTCCTGATATGACACAGGTGTATGATCAGGATCTTGTGGGCCTGGCCCAGAAAACAGCCCAAACTCATCAGGTTCCTGTTCAAACAGGTGTGTATGCCGGTCTTTTGGGGCCAAGCCTTGAAACACCTGCGGAAATCAGGTTCCTAAAAGCAATTGGCAGTGATGCCGTGGGGTTTTCCACAGTTATGGAAGCCATTGCAGGCGTTCATGCCGACATGAAAATTCTGGGACTGTCGTTGATCACCAATATAAATAATCCTGATGCTCCTGTTAAAACCACGCTGGAAGCTGTTCTGGAAACCGCCCAAGGGGCGTTAAAACCCCTTAACCGA
Organism: Desulfobacula toluolica Tol2; assembly: GCF_000307105.1. Taxonomy (NCBI): domain Bacteria; kingdom Pseudomonadati; phylum Thermodesulfobacteriota; class Desulfobacteria; order Desulfobacterales; family Desulfobacteraceae; genus Desulfobacula; species Desulfobacula toluolica. Next base: position 4,546,566 of record NC_018645.1, on the reverse strand, counting down.
TTGCTTTGCAATGTGATCAGACAGGTCAGGGAGTAAGGATTTATCATGATTTGTCAGCAACCATTACCCGAAAACCATCATCTAATACCAAAAACCCAAAATATCCAAAACCCTTTTAAATTGAAAAGAGTTACCTTATGAGAATAGTTACCAGGCCTGATTTTGACGGAATTGTATGTGCGGTTCTGCTGTGCCGTGCTGAAAATATTGAGCCCAATATTAAATGGGTTGAACCCAATGAGATTCAAACCGGAAAAGCCGTTATTTTAAACACTGATATTATGGCCAATCTGCCCTATTCGCCCCAATGTGCCTTATGGTTTGACCACCATGTTTCCAATAAGCCTCAAACTCCATTTAACGGTGGCTTTGATATTGCGCCATCCGCCGCCCGTGTTGTTTACAACTATTATCAAGACAAAGGCAAACTGGACGACCATTATGATGAACTGGTCTTGAACACGGATATCATTGATGCTGCCGATCTTGACCAAGACCAGGTGCGATATCCGGAAAAATACCCGTATATTCTTTTCTCCATGACCATCCAGAACCGTGACTATGCGGATTCAGCCTATTGGGAAAAGCTGGTGAATCTTTTGATGGACAAAGGCATTGACCGTGTTCTTGAAGACCCGGACGTGAAAATCCGTTGCGCCAGGGTCATTAAAGAAAATGCAGCCTATGAAAATCATTTAACAGCCCATACAACAATCCGTCACGCCATATCCATTACCGATTTTCGATCTCTTGACACTGTTCCCGGCGGCAATAGGTTTTTGACATATACATTGTTCCCGGAAACCATTGCCAGTGTAAAAATAAGGTATGACGGCCCTGAACATAATTCTGTGCTGCTCAGCATCGGTCGCAGTCTTTTCAACAAACAATGTCATGTCAACATTGGAAATCTTCTGGCCCGATTTGGCGGGGGAGGCCACGCAGGCGCCGGAGGCTGCACGTTAAATGTGCAAACTGCCGACCAAGACATTGAAGAGATCCTGAACATCTTGTTTGAAAACAAAAAAGATTCTTAAAGTTTGGCTTTAACGCTGGCAACCTTATCCGCCATGGTCTGGTCCCGGTCTGTCCGTGTGCCGGCCTTTATGGTGGTTGTGATTCTGGGGGCTCCCATGTCATGAATTTTTTCATGGCATTTTTTTACCACGTCAAATACGGCATCCCAGTTCCCCTCTATATTTGTGCCATAGGCATGAAGCTCGGATTCAAGACCGGCGTCTTTGATGATCTTGTGACATGCTGCCACATATTTTGATACGGAAAGGCCAACACCGATGGGTACCACGCAAAGATCAATGATTACGTTCATTTTTAATCTCCTTTAATTTTATATTATTTTTATACTGTCCTATTTTCATACTATCCTATTTCATATGATTCAGGACAGTTTATCGATTTTGCCGGCAGGATGCAAGCATGAGCATATCACCCTGGATATCATGACCGAATGGCAGCTGCACAAAATGATAAACATCTTGACACTGGAGGGTCTTTGCTTTAAATTCGCGCAGTTTTACTAGAAAAGGAAAAGGTTGAATCAATGAGTGCCCGGTACACAGCTTGAATTTTTTTTAATTGAAATTACCATCTTTTTAACTTACAGGAGTTTCTTATGAAGCTATCACAAAAATTAGGCAAAAATTTCGTTATCACCACTGAGCTTGGGCCGGTAAAGGGTGTCCTGGCAGATGAATCTCTGGAAAAGGCCCGCGATTATCTCCCACTGGACGGCATCAATATTCATGATTGCCCCATGGGCAACCTGCGGATCAATTCGATTTCCATGGCAAGCCTGATCCAGAACAGCCTTGATGTTGAAACCGTGCCCCATTTTACCTGTAGAGACCGAAGCCTGCTGGGAACACAGGCTGACCTGCTGGGGGCACACACCCTTGGCATCCGCAACATCCTTGTTACAACAGGTGATCCGCCGAAACACGGGCCTTATCCGTCCAAAGCGGTTTATGATTACAATACGGTTGACCTGATCCGACTGATAAAAAAAATGAACAACGGGTTGGATTATGATGAAAAAGAATTCGGCGGAAGCACGGATTTTAACATTGCATGTACTGCCATGCCAACATCCAGGAAACCCGAACATGAGATGGAAAAAATGGAAAAAAAGATCTCAGCCGGAGCGGATTTTTTTCAAACCCAGGTTGTGTATGATTCTGAAAAAGCCGTGACGTTTCTTAAAGCCGCCCGGAAACTGGACAAACCGATATTAATCGGAGTAATGCCGCTCAAAAGTGTAAAGATGGCAAGGTTCATGGATAAAAATGTTGAGGGTATTGATGTTCCGGAAGACGTTATTTCTCGTATGGAAAATCAAGGCGCAACCGGGATTGAGATTACCTGCGATTTTATAAAGGATATTATTGAATATGCAGACGGTATTCATATTATGGCAATGGGAGATGTAAAAGGCACCAACCATATTATCGAATTTACCCGCAGCCTTATTGCACAATGATCCGGCGGACTTGCCGTCATATGTAGCACAGAAGGGATAAGCACTGTGTTCCGGGTTTGACCGGCACACAGTGTTTGTTTTAGCAAAAGATTTTATGTCATTATTTTACTTTGCAGAGATTGGAAGTCCTTTAACAAAATTAAGCCGCTTGCTTTTCGTTGTCACGATACCAACATTTTATCCAGTTTTGAGGAAAGTTTCCTGGCTGTTCTGACAAACTCGTTTTTAAAATTCCGGCTTTCCGCATCGTTAAAACTTGTAAAATCAAGCAGGTTAAATTTTTTTACCATATTAAGCATATCGAGCATACTGGTCTCTGCAAGGGTGTGGCAGGCTGAAAGCCTTGTTTCTTTGTCTTCAGAATTTTTCCCTGCCCCTGCACTTATCAGGTCTTGAGACAGGGCTTGAAAATTTTCCTGGAAACGATTGTGCAATATTTCGTATATTATCAGGAACAAAGCATCGACCCGATTGGTTCTGATCAATGTGGGGCTGTGAAAAACAGAACGGGTTTTGTCCACACTCACATCTGCCTTGCCGAGGTATTCAATTTTTTCAAACCAGTTCAAGGTATAGGCAATATGATCTTTGTGCTGCCATTTGTCTTTTTCCCAGGCATGGGCACGGATGGCTTTGGTCAATTCCGACAGACAGATTTCATGGGTCTGATAATCAAATGTTCCCAACAGGGCGCCGGACTGGAAAATATCCATGCCCGGCTTGTGGGCATGTTCTGAAATCTCAATACAGATTATCCGTTCTTCCTTGCCCGGTCTCAGGATAATTATTTTATAGGAGGGTTTGCCTTTTTCAATGCGCATAAGTTCTTCAGCTGAATCCGGCGGAATAATGGAGTTGGCAACAGAAGGGGTTAAAAAGGCTGCTAAAAGGCCGGGACTCAGGTCCGTCACTTCCAAAGCCGCCTTGAATACGGGCAGGTCTTTTTCTTCCAGCGAATGGACCGGTGTTAGTTTTCCTTTTTCCAGATCAGGTGAAAAAAGGTCCATGTTGGCTTCAAGAGCGGCTTGCCAATAGGCACTCCTGGGGTCTCTTTTTTCATCAATCCATTGTTTTGCTTTTTTGGCAATCGGGTCCATTAGATCATTCCTTTATTTTATTTTCATGTTTTAGACCCGGGAAGGGTTATTGTATCTTTTCATCCACGGGTATTTAAATCAAACATGACATAAAACCAGAAACCTCCTTTTGTTGTCAATCTATTTTATACATGTGTCTTTTATACATGTGCCGGATTCGTACTCTAATAGATGTCAATCAGCATTATAAAAGAATATTAACTTTTGTTAAAAAGTTAACAGTTGTATGAGAAGATTAAATTATAGGATAACTATTCATGACTTCAATAAGGTTCTCAATTTTTTATATTATCCGCTTGATGGATGAAATTACCACAAACTGCAAGAAGTTGCGCTTAGCTACAGTTTTAAAGCTCCAGAACTTTTAATAATAGTCCGGGATCTTTTTTGAATTTTAAAAAGCCTGACCCTGAGGGCCAGGGTTTCAACAGCAAACTAAATCTTTGAAGACTGCCATTATCACATCGGTTATAGCATCCGTGTCACCATCTGTCTCTTTTCTGATTTTGGGATTCATGGTTATTCAATACCTTCCGGTTGTTTATTCGTATCATCTGTCTTGTCAATAATATCATTTAAGATTTCGGACAAGCCTTTAGCATTATTCGTGGGAAAAAGAATGGTATGGGTTTTTTCTTTTTGCGAAAAGAACGCCTCATAGGTGTAGGTCAACAATATGCCTTCTCCTTTAAATCCAGGCAAAATAACAATTTGTTCCCCCTCATCACCTTTCCTTGAACAAAAAGGATTAATGCTAGCAAAACCTGGAACATTATAAGGACGAATATTTAAGGCCTGAATATTCTCACATCGAATATATGAACTCCCATCTTTTTTAACACCGGAAACCCTTAATATAATTTCTTTTTCTGCGCTGCTTGCCATCAACTTTTTTGATATCCGAATCGATACTTTGTAGAACAGTGACAACAATAAAAACGCTACCGTTCCAACAGCCAGAACAAATATCAATGAAGGAAGTAATGCTGGTAGCCTGTTAATACCGGGGTACATAATCCAGGTTAAGCCGCCCAAAAAAACACATCCGATAAAAATAGATAAGGATAACCGAATAGATAACGGGGGGCGTACGGATTCACGATATTTTTTAAATTGGGGCATATTTTTTTATCCCTGGTATAAGCGGTTTGTAGAATTAAGATTCAATCCAGAATATAGCTGGAGCGATTCTGCCATCCCTGCATGCCGGACATTTTCCAGGCTTTTTGAACTTTTTTCTGTTTTTGAATTCGAATCCGCAATTCAAGCAATAATAAGGCTCCATCCTGATTCTTTTCTTTTTACTCTGGATTGTTTTCTCGATGAATTCCAAATGATGGACAACATCCTTTTCCATTATACCCACTGTTTGGGAAAGATCTCGTACAGTCATGGGACCACTTTCAAGGTGGCTTATAATTTCCTGTCTGATTGTTTGTGTTCTTTCGTTACTCATTTATATTTAAGGCTGATTCAGTGATTTGTGTTTTTCAATGTAATGCCGGACCTTATTAGCAGGCTGAAAAATTCCGAAATGGCCTTCACATAAAATATCAGTATCTAAATCCAAGAGCTTCTCCATGGAAGATTGATAATCATGAAGGTTTGATAAAAAACTGTCATTGAAAGGGCCATGCAAATCTTGTCCGAACAACACTTTTTTACCTTCTGATTCAACAAGAATGGAAATTGATCCGGGTGTGTGACCAGGTGTATGGATGCATTGGAATTTATAATTGCCAAGACTGAGAATCGTGTCTGTTTTAAATTTTTCATACAATTTGATGGACTTATACTTTACCCCATACCAAGATGCTGCAGTCCGGCCATCATGACCAGGCTCTTCAATGGGAACAGCATCTAATTCATGGGCGTAAAATTTTATACCCGGTAATGCCCGGCTTAATTCTGCGCATGCACCAATATGATCAATGTGGCAATGGGTTAAAATGCAGTGCTGGATATCTTCGAAACGCATCCCATGGGAGGCAATCTGCTTGATCATATTTAAATTCATACCTGCATCAATTAAGACTAAGCCCTGATCCGATTGTGTATCAACCATATAGACCGAACACTCATTGTCGCCTACATGATAAATGTTTTTAATGATTTGTTTCATTTTTTAATTCCAACAAAATATACAGATTGATCAAATTTCTCAGAGGGTTCATTCTCTTTTTTTTCATAGTAGACAATACGAAAGGACTTGAAGGCATGTAATAGTTCATTCGACTTCAAACAATAATCCTTTTTATCATCAATAAAGGATTCAAATATGAGAACACCTCCGGGTTTAAGTCCATTTTTAATCATTGGAAACAAACGTCTGTCCAGAAAACGGATATTTATGATAAGCTGGTAATGGTTCTGTGGAATTTGCCAGGTATCTATATCCTGGCAAATTACATTTATATGTGTATCATCGCCCGTGAATTGGCTTAAAGCAATGTTTGATATGTCCACTGCATCTACGTGGAAACCTTTTTGGGCAAGGAATTTACTATTTCTGCCATTTCCACAAGCGATATCCAGGGCATTCCCTGTTGGTGCAAGAGATACGTATTTTAGTATGATATCTGAAGGTTCTTGATTCCCAATATTATTGAGATATCTTTCGTTCCATTTTTTCTGGTCTTGTTCGGTCAATATTCTGCCTTTGCTCAACTTTTATTTTAGAATTATTAGCTGAATCAACTATTGGAGATATAGCTGAACCAAAATATTTTTACCAGAGTAATTTTTTTACACAAAAGTTGACCAAGCACTTATGGTATCAGTCTTTGGTTTGACCTGGCAACAAAAAGCAGAGACTTGTATTCATAGTCTTATCATGATTGCAAAGGATTCGAGGTCGGGCACCTTCTTGTATTAAAAACAGCCAGCTTCCAGCCTACCTGATCAATTACTTTTTAAGATTCAACTCCTGTGCCTGGGATGCGCTTTTATCCTGCCTTGAATTTTTGTCCGGAAGGTCCGGCATGTGTCAAAAAATCAGGGCCGGTTGATTCCGCGCAGAAGATGGGCATAGCTTTTAAAATTCAGATGTTTTACCAACTGGTCCTGGATTTTTATCCAAATTTTTTAAGTTTTTTAAACCTGAAATTGAAAGCTGGTATTACAAGGCAAGAAATGCCCAGGACCCCATTATGGAATTGGGCCGTAAAGTTCGTTCAGATATGGGCATGTCCATTGTTTGTTCTTGATGATCATTCCCGCCTGTGCTGCCACATTCAATGGTATTTGAATGAAACAGCCGAAGTTTTAATCCACGGGCTGTCCCAGGCGTTTTACAAAAGAGGACTTCCAAGGAGCCTGATGACGGACAAAGGTGCAGCCATGATTGCCCATGAAACCTGTAACGGCCTTATAAAACTGGGCATCAACCATGAAACCACACTGCCGTATTCGTCATACCAAAACGGGGAGCAAGAGGCCTTCTGAAACAATAAAAGGAACATCATGAAAAACGACAAACAATTACTGGCCTATTACGGCCTGAAAATGATAATATCGTGCATGTTAGAAAGAGTAGCCGCCCCGAACCAAGGCAACAGGAAATTTATTCTGCCTTGGGGATCAGTTTTCATCCGGGAGCAACGGTTAAAAGAGTAATCAATAAAAGTAGTGCCATAACGAACAAATTAAAAATATAACAAGCTGTAATTATAGGCGATTTTAACATTAGGTCGAAAAGATGGGTTAAGTTTTTTTGATTGTTTTGAGGTTATGGCTTTGGTAACTGCCGGCATACTCTTCAGGGTTTTATGTTGCGGATAAAGACGTTAAAAGAGTCTGGGTATTGTCACTTTGTGCAAATTCATTGAAAAAGTTTAACTATGCGGATATACTTATTTTCATGCGACTTCGAATCATCATATTGATATTGGCGCTGTTTGTGTTTTTATCCGCTTCAACCGGCGGATTCTTATACTATTACTCCTTTCGAAAGGCTGCCTTTCAAAAGACGGAAACCAATGCCTATTCCAGGCTGAAACTTCTTACAGGTCAACTGTCTTCTTATCTTTCAGAGCATATTAAACCGGTCAGGGCCATTTCGGGTATCAGAGAATTACAAACAGCACTTACCGACACCAACCTGGAAACGATTTACAGGGCCAACAAGATCCTTGATCATTTCACACACTCCCTTGATCTTGATGTCAGCTACCTCATGGATAAAAACGGTATTACCTTATGTTCCAGCAATCGCAATGCCCACGACAGTTTTGTGGGACATGATTTTTCCTTCAGGCCTTATTATAAAAAAGCCGTTAACGGCATTGCATCAACCTATCTTGCCCTTGGAACAACTTCTGACAAAAGAGGAGTTTATTACGCCCACCCGGTTTATGATGAAAAAAATAGTGACATCCTTGGGGTAGTTGTTATCAAAACATCGGTTGAATTTGTTGAAACAAAATTGTTTTCAAACTCAGAGGACTCTCTTCTTTTTGTCGATCAAAATGGGGTTATATTCATCTCAAACAAAAAAGAATTGAGGTTTAAGCTTCTATGGCAGTTGAATGAAGAGGATATAAGCTCAATTGAGAACTCAAGACAATTTGGAAACGGCCCCTGGTCCTGGTCCGGTTTTTCAAGAGACAAAAATAGTCATATAAAAGAAGGGTATGTAATTGATAAACACAATGCCCGATACCTGTTTACAAGCCTTGATGTTACAAATTATCCGGGTTGGAAAATTATTAGTTTAAGAAATTACAAAGAAATTGAACGGCAGGCAGTCCAACCCTTTGTCAGGGTTACAGGACCGGTTATCATTTGCGTGTTGATCCTGACCGGTTTTTTAGCCCTGATTCTTTACCGGCTGGGAAGCCTGGAAATAACAAAACGGAAAAAAGCGGAAAAAGAACTTCGGCTCAGTGAAGAGCGATACAGACACATCTACCATAAAACCCCGGTCATGCTTCATTCAATTGATATCCGGGGAAGGATTATACGGGTTTCCGATCACTGGGTGGAGGTAATGGGGTATCAACGCGAGGATGTTATTGGCAGGCAGCTCATCAGCTTTTTTACGCCTGAGTCCAAAAACTATGCCGTGAATGTTGTTTTTCCCCGATTTTTCAGTACTGGATTCTGTAAAAATATCCCCTATACATATATTAAAAAAAATGGGGAAACTTTGGATATCATGTTGTCATGCTACGGAGTCAAGGATGAAAACGGCGATATTGTCAGATCCCTTGCTGTTAGCGTGGATGTGACGGAAAAAAACCGCACGCAAAAAGATCTTCAGATCGCAAAAGAAAAATTATCGCAATATTCTCATGACTTGGAACAACAGGTAAAAAAGAGGACTGCTCAGCTTGAAAAAACCCGGGATAATTTGAAAAATCTGTCAAAGAACATTATTGATTCCCAGGAAAGGGAAAAAGCAGTTGTAGCAGGGGAACTTCACGATCATTTGGGGCAGGTGCTTACCGCCCTGCGCTTTGATGCGGTATGGGTGGAAAAATATTTAACTGGCATTGATGAAGCCGCCGGGAAAAGGGCTGGAAAAATGTGTTCCCTGATTGATGATACCATTACGGATGTAAGGGCCATGGCCTATCGCTTAAGGCCAAGGGTGCTGGATGACCTTGGGCTTGTGGATGCGCTGGAATCATTGCTCTCGGATTTTGAAAAGCGGTCCAATATCTCCTGTGTGTTCAAGGCCGGCCAAATTCCGAAAATTGACGACACCCTTGCCACGGCACTTTACAGGATCGGTCAGGAAGCTGTAACCAACGCACTTCGGCATTCCAATGCCACAACCATTACGGTTGAATTGAAAACAGATGAAGCCGGTATTGTTTTGACCATACAGGATAACGGATGTGGTTTTGATCTGTTTAATGATAAAGAATTTGCCGGATTCGGTCTGGAGGGAATGAAAGAAAGGGCCGATCTTGTCGAAGGAAAACTTGACATATCTTCCCGATTGTCGGAAGGGACAACCGTTTGCTGTAAAGTAAAAATTAAAGGATAATTCATGATTAAAGTGCTGCTTGCCGACGACCACAGTATTGTCAGGGAAGGGTTAAGGAAAGTTCTGGAAGACAGCAATGAGATTGAAGTGATAGCCGAGGCAGCAGACGGTCAGGCCGCTTTGGACGAAGCCATGAATAAAAAGCCCGATGTGGCGGTGATTGATATTTCCATGCCGGGAATGGATGGGCTTGAGGTGACGACCCGATTGAACAGTTACTGCCCGGATGTTCCTGTTCTTATTTTAACAATGCATGATGAAGAGCAATACGTTATAAGAGCCATAGAAGCTGGCGCAATGGGATATGTCACCAAACAGTCCGCTCCTGAACAGCTTGTGGCTGCCGTAAAAAAAATTCATGAAGGCCGGCGGTATCTGACGGAAAAAGCCAGTGAAGCTCTGGCCCTCAGGGTTATCCGTGGAAATAAAAGCCAAACACTCACGGAATCGTTGTCCATGCGCGAGCTTCAAGTATTGCGCAAACTTGCCATGGGCTCGACAAACAGGGAAATTGCAACATCATATAATATCAGCGTAAAAACCGTTGACACCTACCGGTCAAGAATCTTAAAAAAACTTAATTTAAGAAATAATGCCGAGTTATCCAGGTATGCCATTCAAAACAAGCTGGTTGAATTATAACGTATTGGTTTAATAAGATTGTTTTGATTTCATCGCCACATGCATCTGCCCGATTTTTTTAAATTCACTTGACAAGTTTTCTTTTTTTTAATTATTGTGTGAATTTAATAAACTAGAAAAGAGGAAAAAAATTATTATGTTGTTATATGAAAATATTAAAAAATTATCGGAATTTTTAACCTCATCATCAGCATCGGAGGCATAACTTTTAAAAAAAATCGTATGACGATAATATATCTTAAACGGAGAGGCTCTTGAAGGTTCTCCATTATTAATTATTGTAAAATCGGGTGTGATTATGAAAACCATTAAGGTTCAAATGCTTGTAAAGTACAGTATTGTAATGATTTTAATTGTTGCTGCCATCGGCATAATTGTATCCTGGCAGTTAGACAACAGTATTACAAAGCAAGCCGTAGCAATAAGCAATGGGCTTGTCAATCAAAATAATGCAACTATCGCCAGCTATGGCAGAGTTCTGGATCTTTTTATTAATGATGTTAAAGAAAATGTTCGAACGACGACCAAAGAAATTTCGAATAATTCTTCTGTTCGGAGTCTTGTCGAAATGGTTCTGGCGACACCGCTGAGTTTTCAACTGGCTGAAATAGGCAAGCAAAAGGCAATTGACTATTCCGTTGTGCTTGATATAAAGGGCGGCTGTATCGCTACTTTTCCAGCAGACGCGGATCAAGGCTGGTTGAATAATTATTATAAGGAGTCAAAATACGGCCCTCTTATAAAGGAGCTTATCAACAGTAAGGATAAGGATGCTGTTTTAAAAAACGGACTCATGGCAAAAGTCACGGCTGATTTTCTTAAAGCGCTTAATTTAAGCCATAAAGATGTTTCAGGAAAAGGAACCATAGGCATCCTGTCGGCAGATATTATTCTGGATGATTTCGGAGGCCCTGTCGGGGTTTGTATTAATGGAAAACTGTTAAATGATTTTTCTGATAATCCATTAAAAAAATTATTTAAAACTATTGATTCTGCAAGTGCGATTTATTTTGAAGGTATTCCCCTGGTGTTTGCAGGGTTTGATCCGTCAAAGCAAGCCGCACCCAATGAAGCGTCCCGACTGGCCTTGGACCCGGATATACAAAAGGATATTCTAAGTAATCCAGATGGAATTTATCGTGAAGTCCTGCTTGCAGACAAAAAATATCTCACCAAATGTTCAGTGCTGACATCCTTTGACGGAGAAAAATTAGGTTCCGTTTTAGTGGGTGTGCCCAAAGAAAATGTGAGCAGCACAATACAGACATTGATTGATTCCGGCCTTGCAGCCAAACGAAAAGTTCAAACCTGGATCATTGGAGTTGCCCTTGTTGGCATCTCATTATTCATTCTTGGCTCCCTTCAAATTTCCAAAGGAATTGTGAGGCCTATACTGAAGGTTGTTGACGGATTGTCCGACAGCGCTTCCCGGCTGGCATCCGGAGCAATTCAAATTTCATCTGACAGCAAATCCCTTGCAGAGGGATCATCCGGCCAGGCTTCCGCTATAGAGGAAACCTCTGCATCCATCGAAGAAATGTCTGTGATGACCAAACAAAACGCCGACAATGCACAAAAGGCCAATCTTCTCATGCAGGAAGGCAACCAGGTGATAAAACAGGCCAATCAGGCCATTACCAACTTAAACACTTCCATGAATGAAATTTCCACGGCCAGTGAGAAAATATCCAATGTTATTAAAACCATTGATGAAATTTCATTTCAAACAAATCTGCTGGCATTAAATGCTGCAGTTGAGGCTGCCAGGGCAGGTGAGGCAGGTGCCGGATTTGCGGTGGTGGCCGATGAAGTTCGCAGCCTGTCCATGCGGGCAGCTCAAGCTGCTAAAAGCACTTCCCAGATGATTGAAGGAACGGTGAATACTATTGGTGAAGGTTCTGCAATGGTCTCTCAGGCAAGTGAAGTGTTCATCCATCTGACTGAAAGCATCTCTGATGTGGCGGCTCTGCTCAATGAAATCAGCACAGCCTCCAATGAACAGGCGTCCGGAATAGAACAGGTGAACAAAGCTGTATTGGAAATGGACAAGGTGACACGGCGGAATGCCGACAGTGCTAAAGAGTCGGCCAATACCTCTTCGGAAATAAGCGGTCACGCACAGCAGATGAAAGTTATGGTAGGTGAGCTGGCAGCTTTAGTATAAAGACGCAATAACGGCCATGGCAGATCACTCTGCCACAACTAATAATGAAAGATATTTAATTTCAGCAGTTTAAAAATTCTTTCATATAAATCAAGAGGATAACAAGGGGCATTGCCGGATATTTTTCCGGCAACAACCATGTAGGGCAATCAAATAAATTATTGATCGAGCTGTTCAAAATTTAAAAATATTTTATTTAAAGTGGTTTTGCACTGGTTGATTTCTTCTGAAGAAATGCCCTGTTCCGCCTCTTCCAATAATTCTTCGACAATGGCAATCAACTCGGTTTTAAATTCTTTGGCTTTATTGGTAAGATAGACCAATTTGCTTCGTTTGTCATTTCTATCAGGAACCCTTAACACAATATTTTTCTTTTCCAGGACATTCAAAAGACGTGTAATAGCGGCCTTGTCTTTTACTGCGATATTGGAAAGCTCCTGCTGGGTCTGTCCGTCTTTCCTGTACAGATGAACAAGGATGCTCCATTGCTCATAGCTTACATCAAAACCGCTTTGAGAAAATTTTTTAGTCAGTCTTTTTATGATTGAGCGGGATGTGCGGCCCACTAAATATGCAATTGATGAATCAATAAGTTTGTTGAATATTTCCATTTAGATCTATTTTATTTCCCATATTAAAAATATTACACAGATTAATGTGTAAATATTATTTTGTATTTAATTCTAAACCTTTTTGGCTAATATTGTATAAAATCGTTGACATTGCAACTATTTTTTTAGAAGGATAATGCTTGAACAATCAAATCCCCTGTGAAATAACCTGATTTCAAAGGGGATTTGATTGTTTTTTTGGAAGGACTGGCCTGGACGAAATAAAAAAAAGGGTGTTTATGCTGGTTTTTTTTTGAAAAGTTTTTTTATGTCGCCGATCCAGATACCGCTGAGAAACCATGAATAGGCCCAGGTGCCGAAGAAAATCAAAACAAATGCTTTAATAATGTCGGTTGAACTGCCGTCAAGCGAGAACCCAGGGACATAGCCGAAAAGGATAGGCCCCAGGTATAAAAATTTTGCAAACTTAAATGAGGTAAACGCGGTTTTCCACATGTTTGCTTTTGCAATTGTGGCACCTGCAAATGCCGCAATGCAGACCGGTGGGGTGATATTGGAGTCTTGTGACAGCCAGTAAACAATCATATGGGCAGCTATCTCATTTACACCCAAGTGAGTCAGGGCCGGAACAGCGACCACGGCAGTGATGAGATAGGCAGCCGTTACCGGCACGCCCATTCCCAGCACAAGGGATGCAAGAGCAACCAGCATTATGGTCAGCAACAAGGAACCTCCTGCCAGTTCTATCATAATATCGGCAAAGGTCAGCACCAGACCGGAGAAGGTCAACACGCCGATGATAATACCGATAATACCCACTGTTGCACCAATCTTAAGGCTGTTTTCAGTTCCTTCTCTTGCCGCTTCAACAAATCTTTTGGGACCGATCCTGGTTTCTTTTCTGGCATAACTTATGGCTATACAGGATACAAGACCCAAAATGGCGGAATATCCGGGAGAAAATCCATATAGCATAAAAATGGTGATGACAACCAATGGGATGATATAAAACCATTGTTTCTTAAAAATCTGTGTGGCTGAAAATTCTGATTTTTCACCCACAATATTATATTTTTTAGCTTCATAATGGACCATGCAGAAAACAGAAAAAAAATACATCAGGGCCGGAAATATGGCCACCAGCATTATTGTGGAATAAGGTACACCTGTCAGTTCCGCCATGATGAATCCTCCCGCCCCCATAATCGGGGGCATGAACATGCCGCCTATGGAAGCGGCCGGTTCTATTCCCCCGGCAATATGAGGTTTGAATCCTGCTTTTTTCATCATGGGAATGGTGAACATGCCTGTGGAAACCGTGTTTGCAATGGCTGATCCCGAGATGGACCCGAACAGTCCTGATGCAATAACCGACACTTTTGCAGGCCCGCCGATTTTATGTCCTACGGCAGCAAGGGGCCATTCAATAAAAAATTTCTGAGCACCGCATTTTTCCAGGAATGCACCAAAGAGTACAAACAAAATCACATAGGTTGCCAGAACATTGGCCATTATCCCAAAGACGCCGTCGCTTTTGTAAAATATGCTGACACACAATTCAGTGAACGGGGCACCTGCATGGGAAACCAGATCCGGTGCCAGATATCCATAAACACCGTACGTCAGCATGATGACACCCAAAAAGACAAACACACCGCCTACCACCCGTCTGGCCAATTCCACACCAATTAACACGCCGATAATGGCAAAAAACATATCCGTGGTTGTTTCAGCGCCTGTCCTATAATTAATGACCTCAAACATAAAAATCCAGTATCCAATGGACAGAACGGAAAGAATAATGAGGATATAGTCCACAAACCTCATGATTCTGGATTTGGCTTTATACAGCAGGAAGACAAGAACATAGGTTATAATGACATAAACCCCCCTGTGATACTGGGTTGCCATGGGCTGGATCACCGCAGCATAAGAGTAAAAAACCACCAGGATCACCGAGCATGCATCAAACACGATTTGCTCAAATTTGTTTAGCTTTTCGTACATGATTTGCCTTCCTGTTTTTTAAATTAATAGCCCTGTTAACTTATTTTAACGATTAACTTATTTTAAAACCCCTTTTTCTTTCCAGAATTTTTCAGCACCCGGATGGAAAGGTGTTACGATACCATCGGCACCGGTTTCAACTGCCATATATTTGAAGGTCTTTTTCTGTGATCTCATGTGGGCCAGCCCCTCATCCGTAAAGATCAGGGAAAGCATTTTATAAACATGATCGGCAGACACTTTTGGATTTGCCACCCAGAGAGCGGAATCCTGGAACGAGGGAGAGTCATACTCTACACCCTTGTATGTATTTGCAGGGATGGAAAGTTTTGCAAAGTAAGGATATTTTTTATAAAATCCGCTTGCTTTAGCGTCTTCATCAAGATTTATAAGTTCAATGTCATTTGTCTGGGCCGCCATGATAACGGCACCGCTGGGAAAAGCCGTGAACAGCCAGAAAGCATCCAGCTGGTTGTTGCCAAATGCCTGAGCCGCATCATTATACCCCATTGCATTTCTTTCGATTTCATCCCAGACTCCCATGTGGGAAAAAAACAGTTCACAGTTTGCAAACGCACCTGAACCGGCATTGCCGACCCCGACTTTTTTGCCTTTCAGATCTTTTACGCTTTTAATTGCTGAACCTTTTCGTGTAACCAGCTGAGCCGGAGCGCCATAGAGCCATGCAACAGCAAGGACATTTTCATATTTTTTTGTATCATTTTTCATCATGCCGTTTCGACCCAGGTAGACATGACCTGAGTACACAACGCTCATCTGTTGAGCCCCGGAATCTGTTTTTCTTAAATTTTCCACTGAACCGGCTGAAGATTGTGCCTGTACTTTAAATTCTGCAACAGCTTTCATGGGTTTATACACCTGGATGGCATTGGCCACCACCTGGAATGTCCCACCGGCAGGGCCGCCACCAAAAACGATTCTACTTGTTTCTTTTTTTTCAACAACCGTTGGTGCCTTTTTGAATATACCCGAAATATAGAGTCCTGCAAAAATCAGGACAATTACAACTGCTCCAATGATTATTAATAACCCCTTATTTTTCATTACGATCCTCCTGTTTTTGGTGTTTAAAAAGAATCTATCTTTGCCGTTAAAAGGATATCAAATATGGCGTCAATGAATCAATTGGAGGATTTCTGATTCTGGTGTAGGTAAATTTCTTACAAAATTCATAGTTTTACTTGTTTTTGGGGTTGATCATAACTTTGGCTGTCTATTGGAAATTACATCGTATTGATTAACCCTTAAAAAACTGTCATTAATAGGGAAATTTAATTTTTTTGGGAGATATTAAAAATGAGTGTCGAACCGGGACAAACCAGTGTCGGATTTATCGGATTGGGTGTCATGGGGCAAAGCATGGCAGGCCATATTTTAAATGCCGGATATGAGCTGCATGTCCATACCCGTACACGGCAGAAGGCTGAAATAATCCTTTCAAAAGGTGCTGTCTGGGAAGATACAGTGGGGCGCTTGAGCAGAAAATGTGATGTGATTATTACCATGGTAGGATTTCCCGCTGATGTTGAAGATGTGTACCTGGGGCCGGACGGTATTTTAAACCATGCAGGAAAAGGTACTGTTGTGATTGATATGACCACATCCAGCCCGGATCTTGCAGTCAGGATTTATGAACAGGCAAAGTTGTTCAGTATTGAATGTCTTGATGCACCGGTGTCCGGCGGTGACCTGGGGGCTTTGAACGCTACACTTTCCATTATGGCGGGTGGGGATAAAAAGATTTTTGATAAAATGATCCCTTTGTTTGAAGTGATGGGTAAAAATATTGTATTTCAAGGCAAAGCAGGATCAGGCCAGCATACAAAGATGGCGAACCAGATTGCCATTGCCGCCGGAATGGTCGCGGTTTGTGAGTCCCTTGCCTATGCAAAAAAAGCAGGCCTTGACCCTCAAACCGTATTCAAGAGTATAGGGCAGGGAGCTGCAGGGTCATGGTCTTTGAACAATCTGGGTCCCCGTATGATTGCCGGTGACCTTGAACCTGGGTTTTATATCAAACATTTTATAAAGGACATGAAGATTGCCATAGCATCTTCAAGTCGTTCGGGTCTCAGAACTCCTGGGCTTGATCTTGCCATGTCCCTGTATGAAAAAACAGTCAAAATGGGATATGAAAACAAGGGAACCCAGGCACTTTTTAAGTTGTTTGAATAGACCCTGTGGAAATTTTGAGTGAATACGGCTATTGGGGACTGTTTCTTGCTTCGTTTCTTGCCGCAACCATTCTCCCCATGAGTTCCGAAGTGGTTCTGGGCTATTTGTTAACTCATGATCTGAGTCCTTATATAACGGTTTTTGCAGCGACTTCGGGCAATGTGCTGGGATCTGTCGTAAATTATGGTTTGGGAATTTTGGGCAGCCGGATATCTTTTTATAAAATTTTTGGCTTATCAGACCTGGCAATGGGGCAGGCTGAAAAACGGTTTAAAAAATACGGGGTTTTCAGTCTTTTGTTTGCATGGGTTCCTGTTATTGGAGATCCCTTAACCGTGGCAGCAGGCGTGCTGAAAATAAATTTTGTTGTATTCCTTTTTCTTGTGAGCGTCGGTAAATTTTTGCGGTATTTGTTTGTATCCTGGGCGGTTTTATCGATTTAAGAGGTTTTTGTCTGATTTGACATGATTTGTAATTGTTTCAAGCCAGTCTTATGTTGAAATATTTCGGTTTTTGTGGTCAATAGGACAAATGATTAAGACACCTTACATATCGGTTGCCGTGACTCTTCCTGTAATGCAGTCCTATACATACCGGGTTCCGGATCAACTGAAAGCGGTTTGTTCCCCGGGAATGCGAGTCCTGGTTCCGTTCGGAAGAAGACGTGTGACCGGATATATCCTTTCCGGGCAGGAAAGCTGTGACGGGTTTACAGCAAAGAAGATTCTGGATGTATTGGATGATCATCCCCTGTTCCCTGAATCACAAATATCATTTTTCAAGTGGATTTCAAATTATTATATCCATCCTCTGGGGGATGTTATTAAAACAGCTCTTCCTTCGGGTTTTGATCGTCATGATGTCTCCTGTGTGTTTGTGACCCGGCAGGGGCGGCATAGCTTGAATAATGCCAAGGTAACGCCGGGGGAAGCCCAGGTCCTTGAATCTATTCTGCAAAAAGAATCGTGTACCCTGAAACAATTGGTGAAAAACAGTAAAAACACCACCATCAATGCCCTTATCCGCCGGATGGAAAAAAATGATCTGATAACGGTTTCAGCAGTTTTGAAAAAAGACGGGGCCACCATAAAAAAAGAAAAGTTCATCCTTTGTGGGGATGGCCCTAAAACAGCTCTTCGCATGTCAAAAAAACGGGAAAAGCTCCTTGCACTGGTCAAAAAGAAACAAGAAATTTCCCTGACCGGGTTGAAAGCTAAGATTCCCACTGCGCCAGCATTGATCAAACCATTGGCCGAGGCCGGATATGTCAAAATCATTCAACGCCAGGTTTTCAGAGACCCCCTGGGTGATCCTGTTGAGCCGGACAGACCACCGGAACTGACAGCGGAACAAGAACGGGTGGTAAGGCAGGTACAGGACAAATCAGGCCAAAGATTTAGCCCTTACCTTTTGTCCGGTATCACAGGTTCCGGCAAAACAGAAGTTTACATGCGGCTGGTCTGGGATGTGATTGAAAAGGGGAGAAACGCCATTGTGCTGGTGCCGGAAATTTCCCTGATCTCCCAGACGGAAAGACGGTTCAGGGCAAGGTTTGGTGATAAGGTTGCCGTGATTCATTCTGCCTTGTCCAAGGGTGAGCTGCTGGACCAGTGGCGAAAAATCGTTTTAAAAAAAGTAAAGATTGTTATCGGGGCCAGGTCTGCCGTGTTTGCACCGTTTGAAAATATCGGGGTCATTATCGTGGACGAGGAGCATGACGGGTCTTACAAGCAGGAGACAGGTCTCAGATATAATGCAAGGGATCTGGCCGTTGTCCGGGCAAAGCTTAACGGCTGCCCCGTGATTTTAGGGTCTGCCACCCCTTCGGTGCAATCCTATCAGAATGTGGTTCTCAAGCGGTTCGAAGAATTAAAACTTGAAACCCGTATCAACCGTCATCCCCTGCCGGAGATCATCCTTGTGGATTTGAAAAATTATAAAGATGCCAGGGGCAGTGACCGGATCATTACGCCAACGCTTGCGCAAGCGATCAGGGCCTGTCTTGATCAAGGAAAGCAGGCATTGATTTTTCTGAACCGGCGGGGTTTTGCAACCTTTCCGGTCTGCATGGACTGCGGCAAATCCTTGTCCTGTAAATATTGTGATATTACCATGACCATGCACAAAGGGCACAATGAATATCAATGCCATCTTTGCGGTTATGCCCGGTCCGTCAACATCAAATGCCCGGAGTGCGGGTCTAAAAAAATAAAGCTGTTGGGGTTTGGAACTGAAAAAGTTGAATCCATGCTAAAGGCCCTGTTTCCGGATGCAAGGCTTGCGAGGATGGATCAGGACTCCACATCCCAAAAAGGGGCCACCATAAAAATATTGAAGAGTATCCGAAACCGGAATATCGATATTGTTGTGGGAACCCAGATGCTTGCCAAAGGGCATGATTTTCCCTCTATCACCCTGGTGGGCGTGATTTGTGCCGATTTGTCCTTGAGTCTTCCGGATTTCAGGGCAGGGGAGCGAACATTTCAGCTTCTGGCCCAGGTGGCCGGTCGTGCAGGAAGAGGGGATACGCCGGGAAAAGTGATTATGCAGACCTATAATCCCGAACATTTTATTATTGAAGCCTCCAGGAAACAGGATTTTTTTGAATTTTTTCAAAATGAAGTGCCCTATCGGAAAGCCTTGATGTATCCGCCCTTCTCGCGGATGATTCAGTTGAAACTGTCGGGAAACAGCGCGGCAAAGGTAAAAGTCTATGCCGCCACTGTTGCACAGGTTCTCAAAGCCATGGTTGAAGCTCAGGAAAATCAAAAGGATCTGGTTCAGGTTTTGGGACCCATTGAGGCGAGTATTCCCAAAATTTCTTCACGGTTCAGATGGCAGATTCTTGTGAAAAGCCCTTCTTCAGCAATGTTAAACCAGCTGATAAAATCCATGATGGATAATCCCAAGACAAAGCCCAAGTCAGGGATGCGGCTGATTGTGGATGTTGATCCGTATTCTTTAATGTAGCATGGATTGGAAAAATTTATTTTGAAAGACCTGTTTTTGAAAAATCGCTGATAAATTGTGCCATGATTTTTGCAAGCCCTTTGTTCCAGCCAAAAACAAGGTGAGCCGGGTTGCGGGATAAAATGGGTTCCTGGGCCAGATAGGTCTTGCTGGAAATAACCTGGAAAGCTTTGCCTGTATTTTTTTTCAGAATCATTCTGATTTCAATTATGGCACTGGGATCATTTGTCGCCTGAAAATCTCCGTAAAGCCTTGTGATTTTACCGGATAAAAGGTAGGTGATGTCCTGTCTGCTGTCGGTGGGGGCAGGCTTAAAATGGTTTGAGTTGTAAAGATTTTCCGCAATTTTTTCTGTGATAAGCCGGGTTGGAGAATAGATAAATTCATTGTAATAATCGGTTACATACTCGTTTTTTTCAATGAGGTAAACAAAAGAATGGGAATCAAATGCAGGGTTGATACAAAATGTTCTGACAAGAAGGGGATCACCAATGAAAAAGCTGTTGGGGGCTGATGCAGGTACGGTGATTTGCAATTCAAAATAATTTTTGTCGGCAGGCTTTGTCTGTATGCCGGCACACCCTGAAAAGACCGAAATGACGGTAAGGACGGTCAGGAAAACCAGTAATCCGGTTAAAATGATGGAATAGTTTTGCCGCATCAGTTTTTTTTCTCCGTATTTATTTTTTGGGGCGGCTTTTCAAAAAGCAGCCTGCCGGGATATTGTTTCAGATCGTGGCTCATCTGTTTTAAATTCTCAGACGTGGTTTCAAGATTGTCAATAATCAGCTTGATCTTATCGGAATTGAGCCAGATGATATTCTCCACTTGTTCGGATGTACCTGCAAGGTTTTGCATCAATTGATCAAGGTTGGACGACAGGCTGTCAATTTTTGGTGGCAGCCGGGTTTCAAGATCCCGGGTCATGTTCTTTGTGCTGCCGGCGGCTTTTTGGAAATCGTTTAGCGCCTGGTTCAACGGTATTTTTGAAGACTCAACAATGGTTCTCAGCTCTGAAAAAGAGGCTTGTGCATCATCCAGAAGGTGTTTGACCTTGTCTGATCCGATAATTTTGCTGATCTTCTGGTTGGTATCTTTGAGTTCTGTCAGCAGGGAGGCTGTAAGACCGGAGATCTTTTCCATGTCAATGGTATTTATTTTTTGATTCAAGGTCTGTAACAGCAGATCAATGTCAGTTGTAATCCCTTTCAGATTGATGTCTGCCAGGTTATCAAGAATCAGGTTGAGGGTATCGCCCAATTGTTTGATATTGCTTTGCTGGGAAGGAATATAGATGTTGTTTGGGGACCAGGAAATATCAAGCACATCATCGGGATTTTGTACTGAATAATCGGTTTCAAGATAGGCTACGCCGGTAAGTCCCTTAAAGGAGAGGCGGATGACCAGGCCGTCCTTGATGGCGTTCCTGATTCGGATCGTTGAAGAGTTACCTGTCTGGCCTAAGGATATGCCGTTTTCAAGGGCGATGATCACCAGCACATAATCCGACTTGGTCTGGTATACACGGGCCGCACTGGTAATGGACTTGACCGTTCCGATTTTAATTCCTTTGTACTTTACCTCGGAGCCGATGCTCAGGCCTTGGACCGATTCATTGAAACAGGTTTCTGCGAGCAGCTCTTGTTTGAAAAATTTTCCAGCTCCGAAAATGATTAAAAATACCGTACCTAGGCTGAATGCAATAATTATAAACAGGCCGAGTTTAAAGAAATTTGTTTTTTGGGTCATTGTTCACCTTTGTCATTAGTCCGGTTAAAATCAACAGTTTTTTTTAAATCAGTGGTCCGGTTAAAAAAATTATGGACATAAGGGTTGGTGTGATAATTTTTCAGTTGTTCAGGTGTGCCGGTTGCAATGATGCCTTTTGCCGTTTTTTCAAGCATGATGATCCTGTCGGATATGGCCTCAATGCTTGCCAGTTCATGGGTGACAATCACAAATGTGATTCCCAGGGATGATGCAAGATCCATGACCAGATGATCCAGCTCTGCCGATGTAATCGGGTCCAACCCTGCAGAGGGTTCATCCAGGAAAATAATGGAGGGGTCAAGAGCCATGGCACGGGCCAGTGCAGCTCTTTTTTTCATGCCGCCGGACAATTCTCCGGGCATGAGAAAAGCAGAGTTTTCAAGGCCGACCAGTTTGAGTTTCAACCAGGCAATATCTTCCATAACTGAACCGGGGAGGCGAGTAAATTCTTTTAACGGCAGGGTAATATTTTCCATCACCGTCATGGAGCCGAACAAGGCCCCGCTCTGAAAGGCTACCCCGATGTTCTGAAGGATACGGTTTCTGTCTTGTCCAGAGGCATCGGACAGGTTTTCTCCCAGGATTATAATTTTGCCTGAAATAGGTGGTAAAAGTCCGATCATATTCTTTAACAAAGTGCTTTTTCCACATCCTGACCCGCCGATAATCACAAACACTTCGCCTTTAAGCACTTCAAAATTGAGATTTTCAATAATTGCGGTATTGTTATACCCAGCAAAAAGGTTTTTTATTTTTATGGCGGTTTGAGTCTGTTTCATATTCCAAGGGTATAATAAATAATTGAAAAAATACCGTCAAACACGGCAATCAGTATAATGCCGGTGACAACGGCACGGGTGGTTGAAATCCCGACGGCAGACGGCCCGCTTTGGGTCTGGTATCCCCGGATGCAGCCGGTTGCGGCAATCAGAATTCCAAACACAAAGCATTTAATCAGTCCCCCTGCAAAATCAATCCATGTCACAAAGGATACAATCTGGTTGTAATAGGAAATAATAGGATATCCCATGGATGTGATCACAAGGGCACCGCCCAGCATTCCCACAAGGTTTGAAAATATGGTCAGCAAAGGGGTCATGATGGTTGAGGCAATGATCCTTGGTACAATCAAAAACCGTATTGGATTAATTCCCATGACCGTTAATGCATCAATCTCTTCATTGATCCGCATGGTCCCGATTTCAGCGGCAAAAGCCGAACCCGATCTTCCGGCCAGGATAATGGCGGTCATCAAGGGGCCAAGCTCTCTTACCATGGCGATTCCGATAAGATCGGCCACATAAAGTTCCGCCCCGAACATGCGCATGGGAATGGCTGCCTGAAAGGCCATGACAAGGCCCACAATAAAGCTGATCAGGGCAACGATGGGCAGGGCGTCAACCCCGGCCCTTTCGGCAACCTGCAAGGTGTCGGACCATCGAATTTTTTTGGGATGGATAAGGCTTTGAATCAATGCCCAGGTGATTTCTCCGGTGTAGGTTATAAATTCTGTTGTTTCCGATAAAAGCTCTGACAGTTTTTTCCCTTTATTCTCAACAAAGGAAAGTTTTTTCAAGGGAGAATAGATATTTTTTAGTTTTATGGTTTTTGCAAGATCAACAAGAGGCAAATGTTCCGGTTTAAGATTGACAATGCTGATTTCTTTTATCCCCAGGTTTTTGACCAGCATTTCCATGTGATGAATAAGTGTGGCCCCTGCCGTATCCAGGTATGTTAACTTTTCAAGGTCAAGGATCAGGTTTGCCGTACTACCGGCAGACATAGCGTGGATGACATCCTGCCAGATGCTGGATGCGCCTTTTGCATCAAGCTTACCGATAAGACAAATAATTGTTGTATTATCCTTGTTTGACACAGTAAATTCCGGCAGGGATGCCATATGTGCTTACCTTACAATAACCCTTTTGTTATAGTTTAAGTTCAAAAGTTAAGATAATAATTTATGCATACGGGTATATCATTAATTTCCAATGTTATTCAACTGATCCTCAAATTAATATGGGAATCAGGGGGTCTTTTTAACGGCAAGAGTTACCCATTCATCCATATGGTCTTCATGGATGACAACAAGATGACTGGCCTCAAGCGCTTTCATTACGTCGGCTTGCCGCTCTTTGATAATACCTGAAAGAACGGTTGTTGTTTTGTGTGTCATTCTCAAAGATATCTGTGGCAGGATGTCTACAATGACCTGGGCAATAATATTGGCGGCAATAAACCCAAAGGTTTGGGCAGGTTTTTGATCCTGTGGCATTGTGTCTATAGGTGTACACAGAAGATCAAAGATTTCAGGGTCAATATCATTTTTGGCCAGGTTCTTTTTGGCCACATTTATGGCCACCTCGTCAGTATCAATGCCAACAAGGCATGAAGCACCAAGTTTTGCAGCCGCAACCATTAAAATTCCCGATCCTGTTCCAACATCCAGGAATGTTGAACCCGGCACAAGAAATGTTTCAATTTGCTTTATGCACATGGCTGTTGTCGGATGGGTTCCCGTGCCAAATGCCATACCAGGGTCAAGATGGATAACAATTTCATTTTCTTGTGCTGTATGGTCTTTCCATTCCGGTTTTATGGTAATTTTGTCTGTAACCTTTGTGACTTCAAAATAGTCCTTCCAGGCATCAGCCCAGTCTTTTTCATCAACAATCTGAGTTTTAATATTGGTTTTTATATCCAGACTCGACAGTTTTGCCGCTTGTTGCTTTATTTTTTCAAGTATGATGTCGGACGAATCAATCAGAGGGAGAAATCCTGTGATGGAGTTGATTTCAGGTTTTGGCAAAGTGTTTGTGCCAAAGCCTTCATCAGGTTCATCCAGAGGGATATCACACACCACCCCTTTGAGGCTGAAAGAAAAAAAAATATCACAGATCAGCTCTTCGGCCAACATCAAATCTTTTGTATCAAATTGAACAATGACTTTTTTGAATTTCATGGTTGTCAACTCTTTCGTGTATTTAAAATCCCATCTTCAAAGATATCTATTATTTTAGCTATGTCTGAACTCTTTTTTTATTTTTAATAAAGTTCATAAAAGAGAAAAAATCAATGAAAAATCTGCGCCAGGAATCTGGTGATTTCCATATCATAGAAAAGTATCCAAAAAGGACTTTATATCTCATAAAATGAGATCTGTAAAAATCTATAAACAGTGCTTCCATTTTTTCCTTGTTAATTCCATTGGGAATAAAAATAAATTCCATGCAGTCCATTTTCTCCCAATTTTCATCAAAAGTTCCTAAAGAGCCACCATCCTTGATTTGTTGGTAGATTGGAGAGCCGGGAAAAGGAGTGAATTTTGCAAGATTAAAGTCATCAATTGGCAGAGAATAAACATATTTTTTACTTTTTGATATACTTTCTTCTGTTTCCCCTGGAAGTCCCATCATCAAAAGGGCTTTTACACGTATTTTTGCTTTTTTAATTAATGTGATTTTTTCTCGAAGCATTTCAATATTTGCATTTTGTCTATGTTGTGCAAGAAGTTTTTGATCTCCTGTTTCAATACCCAGGCTAATCATCCAACACCCGGCAGCCTTCATTGCCGTAACAATTTCATGATCAAGATGTTCTGCTCTTGCAGCACAGTTAAAACTCATTTTAAGATCGCCTGAAATCATAAGATCACAAAATTTTAAAACTCTTTTTTTATGGAATGTGAATTGATCATCATAAAAATTTACATGCTTGATTCCAAAATTATGGTTTAAATATTTAAAATGTTTGTAAAGATATTCAGCACTGTTGAATCTGAAAGTTTTTCTGAATACGGATCTGTCACAATAACTGCATGAATAAGGACAGCCTCTGCTTGAAATACAGCTGGAATTCGGAGTTTTGGGGTAGTTGAAAATCGGGAGTTTGTATTTTTCGGGATACCCGTCAAGTTTTTCATATGCCGGGAAGGGCAGGGAGTCTAAATCAAGTAAATTTTTTCTGTATCCGGTAAAAACAACTTTATTATCATAATTTTTGTAGACAATGTTTTTAATATCGGAAAGGTTCTTGTTGTCAGCTTCTATTAGTTCAGTAAGTGTCTGCTCTCCTTCACCTACGACCACATAATCAACAATGTTAAAATTATTTATAATTGATTCTTTTAAAGCTGAAACATGTGCGCCACCAAAAACAATTTTAATGTCAGAAAGTATTGATTTTGAGATTTTTGCAATACGTATTCCATCCATAAAAGTTGAAGTTGAACAGGAAAAACCAATATAGTCAGGTTTTTCAGTTTCAAGATATTTATTGATTTTCTTGTCTGCATCAGGATGGGCATAGCAATCAATTATATCACAATCAATTTGTCGTAAAAGCAAATAGGCGCAAATGCTTGCAATGCCAAGTGGTGGTGTAATATTAGCGATTCTTGAAATATCAGTGGATGCTTTATCAGATTTATAACCCAAAGGATGAACAAGCAGAATTTTTTTATTTTTACGGTTCATGATCATATCAGTTTCCTGAAAGCCCGTTTTGTTTTTGGATTATATCGTCTATATGTACCATCTTTGATTTCTTTCTGGATAACTTTATAAAAAAGCGAACCCATTTTTGTTTGCTGACCTCCATTGGCATAAAAGGTTTCCCAGGCAAGATCATACATTGCCTCAAGTCTTTCAGGGGATATTTGCTTTGGCTGGAAAACTACATTATCACACGAATACTTGCTCCAGTCATTGTGCAGAATCCTTCCTTCTTTTTCAAATTTTCTTCTGATAGGACTTTCCGGGAAAGGTGTAAGAATTGTAAACTCAGCCATATCAAGATTTGTTTCCATGAGAAAATCAATCAAACGCTTAATATAATCTTCATCTTGTTCATCAGTACCTAAAAGAATTGTTCCTTCTACCCCGATTCCATGATCATGGAGGCGTTTTATTCTGTCTTTGATAACATCTGATGTATCAACAATTGCTTGATAAACATACCAGCATCCAGCTTCAGCAGCAAGTTTAAGCACATCATCATCATAAACAATAGGATGTGAAACCCATTTCTTTTTTAAGGGTATCATTTCTCTAAAAAGATCCATTACCCACTCTTTATCCTGAGCAAGGGAGTTGTCCACAATAAAAAGACGGTTGTTTTTTATTTCACTTATCTCTTTAATGACTGTATCAATGGGACGTGGCCTGAATTTACTACCACCTAAAAAATTATTGCAACATGGAAAACAATTGAATTTGCAACCACGGGATGCATGAACAAGATCAACCATTTGAATGCCTCTGTAGGCATAGAGTTCATGATCAAGAATATCTCTCCTGGCAGGTCCAATTGTATTGGTGTCAGGGTGATCTTGCATATAATCATAAACTTTTTTTAACTCACCATTTTTAAAGTCTTCAAGAAGCTTTGTAAGCCTTCCATCTTCAACTTCACCAAGGAATACAGAATCAGCATGTTCCATGACTTCTTTGGGATGAAGCATAACTGCAATGCCTCCAAAAATCACAGGAACCCCTTCTTTTCTATATTTATCAGCAATTTCTAATGCTCTTGGAATCTGGCAGGAAAGAAGTACTGAGATTGCAATAATATCATAGGTCGTGTCATATTGAATAGTTTGTACATTTTCATCAAAAAAATGAAGATCAACGTATTCTGGTAGAGCTGCGGAAAACACAACCGGTGCATGGGGAGGAAGATGAAATACTGTCTGATGCCTGAGTTTTTTCCATTCAGGAAAGATTAGTTGCATTTTCATAATATTAAATTGTCCTTAATTTATTGTTTTCTATACAAACTTGAGCAAGATCAAGGAGACTTTCTATATTCTTTTCATTAAAAAAAAAATTACCGTTTTCATCTTCTTTTATTTTGCCATAATTATGTTTTTGTTCTTTTTTGCTGATTGTAAAAAAAAGACTTCCTGCAAAACAATCATCTCTGTTGTTTAACTGTTTCTCTAAAATTTTTGGAATGTTTACATCGCAGACGCCGCATATTACAATTTCAGATTCCTCGGAATTTAATATGTCAAATGTCATTTTAAGTGCGGTAATTCCATTTGTACTGTCTTCATTAATAGCAAAACATTGACCGGTTGTTTTTAAATAAATTGAAGTTTCGCCTAAAAATGCATTTGGAAGTGCATATGCAAACAGGGCTGGGCTGGCATTCTTGCCATTTTCAGATTTGATTGTTTGAAAATAATTATTATCAGTATCAAGACATCTAAAATGTGTTGATACAACTATAGCAGTATTGGATGTTTTATTGTTTTCAACTGGTTCAGCAGTAATTAATTGAGCATCTTTATAGGCAAAATATGCACCTGTAAAACCAATTTTTGAAAAAAAGTCCATCCTGCCAAAAGGTTTATAAGGTTTTTCTAAAACATCTTTTCTTGTTATGGGGGAAAGTTTTCCAGGTTTTGGATTAAAGGTTTTAAAATCCCTGCCACATCCAAATGATTCAGGAGTCACAAAACCTATGCCGCATATATAATAATCCATTAACAATTTATCCTTTTTAAAACTAAAGCAGCATTTGTTCCGGCAAAACCGGAATTTGTACTTAAAAGATAATTTTTAAAAAACGATACATTGTCAGAACTTATTAAATTTTCAGCATCTTTTTCAGGGTTTGAAAAACCACAGGTTCCAGGAAGTATATGTTCTTTAAGCATTAATGTCCCAACGGCTGCTTCAATTCCGCCTGCACCACCCAAAGTGTGTCCAATTGAGCCTTTAAATGAATTTGCCGGTATCTTTATGTCTTTAAAAATATTTTTTAATGCATTAATTTCCATGGAATCATTATATATAGTTCCTGTGCCATGAGTATTGACTGCACCAATTTGATCAGCATTTATTTTAGCCGTTTTAAGAGCATTTTTGACAGCCATGATTAATCCACGTCCGTCCTTTGCCGGTGCGGTAATATGAGTGGCGTCGGATGCAATGCCATATCCTGCAATGGATGTGTTAAACTCAATATGATTTTTTTTTGCAAGTTCTTCATTCATAAGAAGGATTGCCGCCCCTCCATCACCAAGATTCAACCCTTTTCTGTTAATATCAAAAGGTTGTGTAGGGCATGCAGAGAGTGCGTTTAACGCGGAAAAACCTGAAAAAACAAATTCACTTACAATATCAGCACAAAATATAAGAACAGAGTCTGCTCTTTTGTTTTTAATCATTTGCGTGCCTTTAATAATAGCAATTGTTGGGGAAGCGCAGGCAGAATTTATATTTATTCCGCTGTCTTTCAGGTTTAATTTTCGAGCTATGTATTTAGGGATATTGGAAGGGATCAGGTATTTGTTTATAGAGCATTTTTTTTTTTCGTTTTTTTCAAACAGATCAACACATGCTTGTGTCGTAGCTGTTAACAAACGGCAATTTTTGGGTATGTCATTCAGTTGGTCAATGATCAAATCAGTAAGATTTAAGAAACTGCTTCTATTTTCAGGTGTCTCTATATCTTTAATGAGTGCTGCATATTTACTTCTATAGTTTTTAGTTTCAAATCGATCAATTTTCTTAATGCCTGATTTTTTATTTAAAAAAGATTGAAAAGTAGAGGTCAAATCTGAGCCGACAGATGTAACAACAGAGGTTTGAGCAATAACAACATTTCTCATTTAATTTTCCCTTTTTCCCACATCTTACAAAAATTTTTATAATATTCAGGCTGGGTTAAAAAGAGTTCATATTTTAGGTTAAGCAGCATTTGAATAACATATCCTGTTGCAGCTATTGTATTATCTTGTTTTTTGATTATATACTCAGTTGAAATTTTTGAAGCCTCGGTATAATGCAAAATACATTCGATTGATATCTCTTCTCTAAAGAAAACAGGTTTTTTAAAGTCAATATGAATTTTTTTTAATGGAGCTAAAATTCCATTGTTAAAAAGATCAAAATAACTGATTTTATATTTTTCACCCAAAGATACCCTGGCATCCTCAAAATAGCTTGCAAACCTTCCATGCCAGGCAATACCCATAGAATCGATTTCTTCAAATCTTGTAATGGTTTTTACAATGGCTCTTAAAGGTTCAGGTGCATCTTTTGCTGTTTTAAAATATGGTTTATTCATAAGATTCAGGCTACTCCACCATTTACTCCAATTACCTGTCCTGTTATATAGGAGGCTTGATTTGAACATAAAAAGCCAACAAGCGCGCTTACTTCTTCAACTGTTCCAAGTCTTGCACACGGTATCATTTTTGTGATTTCATCAAGGGGCATTCCATCAAGCATTCCAGTATCAATAAATCCTGGAGACACAGCATTAACAGTAATATTTCTTTTGGCTATTTCTTTTGCCAAAGCTTTTGTTGCTCCAATTATACCGGCTTTGGCAGCAGAATAATTAACCTGGCCTGCATTACCAACTTGTCCAGCTGTGGATGAAATATTGACTATCCTTCCAAAACGTTTGGTAATCATATTTTTAACAATTAATTTTGATACATTAAAAAAAGATGCAAGATTGGTATCTAAAACATTTTTCCAGTCAGACTCCTGCATGAATGCCATGAGTTTATCGTTTCTGATCCCGGCATTATTAACAAGGATATCGACTTTTTCATGGGTCTTGAGTATTGAGTTTACAGCTTGTTCAGATTCTTTTGCATTACTCACATCAAATTGCAGGGCTTTGGCTATACCACCATTTTTTTCAATTAATTTGCAGGTTTCAAGGGCTCCTTTTTTATCTGTTTGAAAGTTTACATAGACAACTCTTCCTTTTTGTCCTAGTTCCACAGCAATAGCCTGTCCAATACCTTTACTGGCACCTGTTACCAATACTATCTGTTCAGAATTTTCATTCATACTATGTCCTTTTAATTTTTTGACTCAATGTTTTTTCTATAGATTCAACTTCAATAAATTCCTTGGGTATTTTGTATGAATCAAGGTGCTGTAAACAATACTTTTTTAGTTTAAAAACATTAAGCTCTTCTTTGGATGCCAATACAAACTCAGCTATGGGTAGTTGTCCGTAAACATCATGTCTTTCAGCAAAGACCCTTACTTCTTTAATGTTGTCATAACTTAAAATAATTTTTTCTACTTCTTCAGGAAATATTTTCATGCCTGCAAAATTTATAATGTTTTTAGATCTGCCTGAAATAAAAAGATAAGAATTTTTTAAATATCCGATATCACCTGTATCAAACCATTGAGTTTGCTTTTTCCAGGGGGAAATGTATGCAGAATACATTCCTTTTCCTTTAAGATAAATTCTACCCTGACCTTTATCATCAGGATCTTTAATCTTTAGATCATAGGATGGTAAAAGTTTTCCCACAGAACAAATATATTCATCATCAAATCTGTCATTAATAAACGGCAGGCCAACTTCGATAATACCATAGGCCTGGCTAAGATGAATATTGAATTTATCATAAAATTTTCGTTCTGTTTTCTTATTGAGGGATACAGCTGTTACCACAGCCATACGAACATCCGACAACAATGTGCTTGAAATATTTTTATGAGTTGCAAGCAAATTATAATAAAAAGGTGAAGCATATAAAAATGTAGGTTTAATTGTCTCAAACGAGTCAATAAAACCTGTAGGGAAGTTATTCTGGGATAAAACAATATGGGCACGTTTACGCAAAAAAAGAAGAATGCTGACTACAAAATGGAAGCTCATGGATAAAAACCAGCCAATAATATCATTTGAAGCTATATTAAGCCTTTCATCAGCAGCAGAGGTTCTGTCGATAATTGCCTGATGAGTTAATAACACTCCTTTGCTTTCTCCGGTTGTGCCTGATGAAAAACGAATAAAGGCAGGACTATTAACTTCCATATAATATTTTGAATATTTGATATTTTTATCAATTTCATAAAGATAAAGTTTATCAAGGTATTTTTCTGAAACAATAGAATATGTTGTAATTTTTTTTTCAGATACAATATATTTAACTTTAATCCGATTGCATAAAATTTCTAACTCATTAGAGGAAAGAGAAGGAGATATGGGAACAATAACAGCATCAGTATCTAAAATTGCAAGTGCCATAATAACATATTCTATTGAATCTTCACAAAAAAGAGCGATACGGTCGTGACTTGTAAAACCGATTATAGAGAGCTTTTTGCTATATTTTTCAACCTCTTTAAACAGTTCTGAATATGTGATTGAATTTTTCAATCCATCTTTTACCGATCTGGTTACAGCAAGATTACTGTTTTGTTCAAAATTTTCTTTTCTTATAATATCAACAATATTAGTTCGTTGTTGCTTATTAATCATCATAGGAAAATCCTTCTTTTTTTGCCTTTTCAAGAAGTTCATCTTTTTTTAGATGATGCAAGCTTTCAGGGTAGTCTTTGTAAATACTATAAAGAGAAAAAACATATTTTATGCCATAATGCAGTGCCCGAAAAAAATCTTTGAGCGGCACCTTGATTTTATTGACCCGCAAAGGATTTGAACGCAGCGCAATTGCATATAAGCGACCAAAATGCTGGTAAAATCGTTTGATAGTCATGTTAGTGGGAATGACAGTATGCATGCAATCATAGTATTTAAAAGGATCGCAAATAAATTCTTCCTTATGATGTACAAAAAGTGGTGTGCCGGGTGATGGTGATAAAACTGTAAAAGTTACTTCTGAAGGGCATAAATCAATTACATCTTTTTCAAGACGTTTGAAATCATTTTTGTCAAAATCCGGATGAACAATAAAAGCTGCATGAAGCATAATTCCACAATCTTTTATTATTTTTATAGCCTTTTTATTTGTTTCATATCCTGTTTTTTTATTATAATCCTCAAGTCGTTTCTCATCCATTGATTCGAGCCCAACATATACTACATCAAGCCCAACTTCTTTCCAGAGCTTAAATACTTCCGGGTGCTTTGAGATGGTATCGCTTCTTGCCCAGCTGATATATTTTTTATTTATTTTATGTTCTTTTAAAAGTTCAGCTATTTTAGTAACACGTTTTATATTAATAAACATCTCATCATCAACAAAATAGATATAGTCTTCTTTTAAATTTTTAATTTCATCAACCACATCCTCGGGGCTGCGTTGTAAATATGCTTTGTTCATAACATGATGAATCACACAAAAAGAGCATGAAAAAGGGCATCCCAGTGACGTCCTGAGGCTTGCAACCCGTGGGAATAATTTATCTGCTTTTCCTGAGTCGCTATGGGTCCAGATACAAAAATATTTAGCTCTGTCTACTAAATCACGTCGGGGTAAGGGAATGGAGGTAACATCAACATAGGTCGGTGGGTTTTTTCCGGCATCTTTTTCAAAATCAGGGTCAGTTGGATCAAGAATATTTGAACCATTGTGGAGTTTAGCATTTGCTTCAAGATTTGCAATAATTTCAGATATTGCATTTGCACCTTCTCCCCGAACAACAGCTGAAATGCAATTATCATTAAAATCATAAGGGCGCAAAGTTGCATGCACTCCACCAACAATAATATGAGATCGGGGGAGTATCTCTTTAGTTTTTCCGGCAAGGTCTTTTACAATATAAAGAGCCGTACTGTAAGCACCAAAACCTATTAAATCCGGTTTAAAGTCTTTAAGTGTTTGAAAAAATATTTTTTGTGGCTTTTTTTCTACACTAAGATCAAGAATGCGGGCATCATGTTTTTTATTAATACCACCAGCAGTTATCTCAAGTTCAAGTGGCTCTAAATGTAAAAATCCTTCCTGAAGTCTTTTTGCAACTTTTAGTTCAGTATATGGTTTGACTAATAGTACTTTCATAGTCGTAATGCTTTCATATTATTTGTTTTTAAATATTTTAACGCATTAATAACTGCTTGCTCGCCTGTTGCCATACATACTCCCATAACTCTGGCTGATGCATGTATCTGTTCTGATACCCTGATATTTTTTCCGGCAAGAAAAAGATTGTGAATCTTATCATCTTTTAAAGCAGACACTGGAATACAAAAAGGCTTGTCCTTTTTACAATATTGATATTGAGTGCCTTTGTTTATATCCCATTTCTCTGTTGGCCAGTAACTTTTAACAGCTATGTCTCTATCATGAGTTTTGTGATTAATTAACGTATTAGCCTGGATATTACTGTAACTTCTTAAATGAATATTTTCAGAGGCTTTGATGAATTTTAACTGGGATAACTCTTTAATGTTTTTGTTTAATTTTTCATAAATAAACTGGCATGTCTCCACATCTTCATGGTTTTTTACGGAAAATTTCAAAATATATTTTTTTGTCAGAAAATTGTAAGTTATGGTTATGAATTTAAGATATTCATTAAGCTCGTACTCTTTGATAATTTTTCGAGCAGTATAAGGGATTATCAAAGACAAATCTTTGTTTAAACAACCGTCTAACAGAATACAATATCCTCCAAGCTGGGAGTTGTTTTCAAGGGTTTTGTCTGAAAAATACCCGTTTCCTGTTGCATCAATAAAAATATCAGCATAGAGATTAATATTTTTTTTTTGAGTGCCATGCTCAATTGCAATTGTTATGCTTTGAATTTTTTTATTTTCAGACATCACTTTTATACACTTGCTTTTTTTTAAAAAAGTAAAATTATTTTTCTTTAAATGTTTAGAAAAATAGCCCCATAAATCTTTTTGAATAAATGCAAGAGTTTCAACTTTTCCAATTTTAACAAGAGACTTGTCACCATAGCATTCACGCAAAAATTTAAAAATATCAGAACAAATTCCAGGATTAGCAATTTGAAAAGGTTTTGACCTGTCATTTTGAAAAAGACCGCAAATATATGTGTGAAAGCAATCTTGTGCAATACCTCCTAAGTAATGATTTTTTTCTACAAGTGCTGTCCTCATTCCAGAATTAACAGCAGTCAGTGCAGAAGAAAGACCTGCTATTCCTGCTCCAACAATTATGGCATCAAATTTTTTCATTGGTTGGGCCGAAAAGTTATCCTTGAAATTATTTCTTCTTGTAAGTATTTGCCATCTTTCTTACTAAGATTATTGTCAAAACTTGATATAACCATATTAATTTTTTTATTAAATCG
The DNA here is from genome assembly GCF_000307105.1 of Desulfobacula toluolica Tol2. Classification (NCBI taxonomy): domain Bacteria; kingdom Pseudomonadati; phylum Thermodesulfobacteriota; class Desulfobacteria; order Desulfobacterales; family Desulfobacteraceae; genus Desulfobacula; species Desulfobacula toluolica. The sequence continues at coordinate 4,511,667 of NC_018645.1, read as the reverse complement.
TGTAAAAAACACTCCAATGCCTGGATTGACTGGGACTAAAGGCATATGAAAAAGATTTAAAACTTCAAAGTTTTGTACAGATTTTAAATTGAATGCCTGTTCTGAAATATAAGAAAATGAGAAAGAACATGGTTTTTTTCTCATTCTAAAATTCATAAAAAATGAAAGGATTTTAAGCGGCATAATACGCATCAGTAAAGATGCATTAATAAAATGATATGGTATTTTGTTCTTAATCTGATCAATAAACTGGGTTTTAAAACTTATTATATAATCAGTTATAGATAGACCTTGTTTGACATTAAAGAGCATAAAAGAGACGTTGTTAAAAAAAATTTTTGCGGTACTGAATTTGGTTTCACGAACATCCACATTGATTGGAATAAGTATGTTACCCTGACTGTTGCGCTTTTTGAATAGAGAATCAAAACTCTTTGTAACACAGCTTAAGATATAAATGCCATTCATGAGATAGCCTGCTTTTTTTATGGCATTTTCATCTATTGTACTGGTCTGTTTCTCAGAAAAGGTAAAGCAATGAAAACAATGTGAATTATTTGATTCTGATTTAGATGCATCAGACTGATCATTAATTTGAACGACTTGAGTTTCTTTTGAATATATTGATCTTAAAAAACGATTAATACGTTGACCTGATAAAAAACGACTTTTCCATAAATTCAGTTGAGCGCCTTGTGATGGCAAGGTATATTGTTCGTCAGATTTTTGTTCATCCAAAAGATATCCAAGGAATGCTTCTGCTCCCCTTGCATCAAACATTCTATGATTAAATCTCATAATCAAATAGGTGCTATTATTAGAATGAATAAGATCAAAACCAAGAAGGGTTTTGTCATCTTTAAAAGGAGTTCTTGCACAATCTTGAATAATTTCATTAAGATTATTTTCAATTATTTGGTTATTTGATTCTAATTTAAAAAATCGAATATCCTCAGGATCAAAATTTTGTTGTTCTGAAACCCAATAAGGTGCAAGATGCCAAGCACGTTTAGTTTTACCCCGTAAAAAAGCACTATTAGACAGGTTTTTAGAAAGTTTATTTGTTAGGTTCTTTTTATCAAGATATCCTTTCAATACAAGCACAAGTTGGGAGTGATTGCCAAGCCCTGTATGCTTTATATTAATTCTATCCAGGGCTGCCATGACCCAGTCAATGCCATTTAAGTAATAACGCCGGGATGTGTTAAAAAAAATCATTAATTAGTTGTTTATAGCCTTACTGATACTTTCAGATAAAGAATCAATTTTTTGTATGTCTTCTTGCGAAATACCTGATTCCATAAGTTGAATTTTAAATTCTTTTTCAATAAACACAAACAATTCTACAAGCCCGAGTGAATCAAGACCAAGCTCATGCATTAGCATGTCTGATTTTATATTTGACGGTTCTTCACCTATGGACAAAGCTATCTGTTCAGTAAGTTTTTCTTTAATATGTTTGATAGTAATGTTTTCCAATTCGTTTATAACCCCTCAATATAAGTAAAAGGATGGAGAATTTTTTCAGGTATTTTCATATTGTTTCCCTTTTCCAAAAGAATTGATGCAGCACCGGTAGAAATTTTATCTTTTGAATAAGATAAAAATGTACAATGCTTATGAGCAGCAATAAGAGGGTCTGATTCTTCTTCTACATAACAGACAAGGATCTTTTTTGCTTGATTAAATTCAAACCAAGCATCAGCCAAAATCAATGCCTGTTTAAAAGGATCATTAAAAGAGGTGATTGTAAGCGATTGTCCGTTGATTTTAAGAGAAGTTGCGATATAAGAAGCTGCGGCATTATGAACTGAATGGGAAAATGTTGTTGGTGACACACCTGAATCAGAATAATCTAAAAGATTGTCTAAAAAATTAAAGGTTGTTACATGAGGTCCAAACAAGGTCGCTACAATAATTGAAATTTCAGTATTTTCATTTTCAAAGTCAAAACCTGCACATGCCTTTTTTGAAGCAGATACAGCCATTTTTGCAAAAATATCCGCTCTTCTTATACCTTTTATTTTTGTGTTTTTATCTGCAAACCCTTTACCAAGCAAGTTCACTTTTATACTCTCCTGAAAATAACTGCTGAATTGTTACCACCAAAAGCAAGTGATGTTGATAAAGCATATTCAGCCTTAAAACTTGTGGCTTCTGTCACAGGGCTGAAACCAATGTCAGGATCTTGATCGCAAAAGCCTGCATTTATTGGGAGCCATTGTTTTTCAAGTGATAATACAGTCAATATTGCATCAATTGCACCAGCAGCACCAAGTGTATGTCCGGTATATCCTTTTGTGGAAAGAATTTTTGTTTTGTCTTTAAACAGATCTTTAAAAACATAGCCTTCAACAAAGTCATTGTTTTTAGTTGCAGTGCCATGGGCATTTATAAAATTGATATCATTTTGAGTTAAATTTGCATTTAACAAGGCTTTTTCAATCGCAATTTTTAAACCTTTGCCCTTGTAATGAGGTGCGGTTAAATGATAACCATCAGCAGCTGTTGCATATGAGCAGCATTCTGCTAATATTGAAGCTTTACGTGCCCTTGCAGTAGAATCTTTTTCAAGCACTATAAAGGCTGCTCCTTCTCCAAGATTTAATCCATCTCTGTTTTTATCAAAAGGTTTGCAAATTGAGTCACTGAGTATCCCTAAAGAATTAAATCCGGCAACAGGAATACGGTTTAATTCATCTGCACCTCCGGCAATTACAATGTCACAAATCCCTGTTTTAATCCATGACATAGCAACTCCAATTGCATCAGTGCCAGAAGAACATGCATTCACAACATTTAAACCAGGACCTGAAAAATTATGTTCTAAAAGGAGTGCTTCTGATATATTTCCTTCAAGATAATGCTTTACAGGATCATAAGACTCTACCGTGCCGGAGCGAAACTGTCTGTAGAATTCAATATCATTGAGTTGGCTTGCAACAGTTGTCCCGCAGCAAATTCCAATTTTTAACTTGTCTGAATTGTTGATTTTAGCCGGAACTATGTTAGCCTGAACAATAGCTTGCTTAAAAGCGATATCAGCAAGCTTTTTTGTACGCATTCTCGAATCTGATGCTTTGTTCAGAAAACTTGCTTTAAAAACAGGTTTGTTTATATCGCATTCAAAAAAATCAATGTTCGAAGTATTAATCTTATTTTTTGATAATGCCTGAAAAGTTTCATCTATTGAATTACCTAATGCAGAAATGATACCCATGCCTGTTATGAAAATTTTTTCATTATTCATAATATCTCATTATAAAATTTTAAGCTTTGACCTGATAGAAACACCTTATGAGTCTTTAATTCAGGAGGGGAGCATTCATAGGTTTGAATAAATATGATTAGCAATTGTGTCAATTGATACAAGGATTTCCCTGCCTTCTTCCATATCTTGAATTTCTATTCCCCAAATACGTTGTAAAAACACAACAATTTCGACAGCATCAAGAGAATCAAGGCCTATTCCTTCGTCACCAAATAATACTTCATCATTTGTAATATCTTCCGGCCCTATATCTTCCAAAGAAAGATTTTCAATTAATTCTTCTTTTAGTTGTGCTTTGATTTCTTCAAGGCTCTGCTTTTGGGACATATATTCTCCTTTTGAGTATTAATCTTCTTCCCATACATCATGAAAAAGAAAGCACTGGTATGGATATTCTTCAAAAAAATCATTAAGTATATCAGCATATTCCTGTACCCATTCAGATAGTTGGTTCTTTTTATTTTTACGACTCTTATACTCAGGTTTCATAATATTTGTAAAGTCTACCTTATAAGTTTTTAAACCGGTTTTTGAAGCTAAAGCTATTACAACAGGAACTTTAGTTGCAGCAGCAATTGCAAAAGCACCATATGGAAAATTTGCCTTAGCACCCATAAAATTTATTTTTACAGATTCAAACCTGTAGGATCTGTCTCCCATATATGAAACAATATTGCCATCATTAAGCTCTTTTACTACAGGGATTATTCCTCCCAAGTGTTCCTCAGGAGAAATTATACCAAATTTATTATTATCGTTAATATTAAGCGCTTTTTTAACAGCTTTATTATTTTCTGGTCGAATAACAAGTGAAATTTTTTTATTTAATTGGCCAAGCTCTGTCATTGCAAGTTGCCAGTTTCCTGCATGGGCAGTCAAGATGATATAACCTTTATCTGATGCAGAAAGCTGATTAAGCTTATCTTTGTCAACAAAATCAAAATTAAAATTAACTGACCCGGATATTTGTGCAACCCGGTCGATCAATTGTTTGCCTTGACTGTAGAGCAATTTGTAGACTTTGAAGCGTATTTTGATTTTAGAATCTGAAGGAAATCGTTTTTTCAAATAAGCTGATGAGGTTTTGACTGCTATTTTATCAAAAAGCCAATAATGAAGGGTGACACCATATAAAAGTGTATATGCGGCATAAAGCCCGCCAAAACGCAGAAATATTCCAAAAAACCAGAAGCCGATTCTATTTCCTCTGTGGGATTGTTCAATTGTTTCAGGCATAGTCATGTTTTGATATTTTTTTTTGAATTTTAAGTGCTATAAAATAGACAGCAACAAATGCAATTATTGCATAGATTGGTGCCATTACCAACGACCCTATAAACCAGTCAAAAATATATTCCTGCCAATTTGTTTTAAATGCAGCTAAAGTAAATTCGCTAAGCCAGTTGCCGTTACGAAAATAGTGTCCTACCTCAATACATACAAATGGAACAAAAGGAGGTGAATAAAGAATTTGAATGCCTAAAGCCATAATTTTATTCAAGTGTAATCGTGCCGTTACATATATGATTGCAATCATATGAAAACCCAAAATAGGAAGAACTGCTATGATAGTACCCATTGCAGCTGAGAAAGCCAATGCCATGGGGGTTGTGTTTTCATTGAGCAGCATTTTAAAAAAACCGATCGGATTTAAAACAAGAGAGTATCCATGGCTTTTATTATTAGCCACTAATTTTTTATGGGGTAATGGTACAAGGCAGCGGCCAATAAGACGCGTATGCATTAGAGAAATAAGAAAATTATCTTTAAATTTATTAAAATGGGAAATACGAGTTTCAGGTGGATCATAAACAACATTGATTGAGATCTCATTAATGGGTATTTGTGCCCATGCTGCCCTTGCTATTACCTCTATTTCAAAATCATAGAATGAACCATAAAGTTTTAACTTTGAAATCAGTTTAATTGGATATGCCCTGAAACCACTTTGAGTGTCTTTACAATCTTTACCAGTTTCAATTTTAAACCACATATTGGAAAATTTGCGACCAAAACGACTGGAGCCTGGAACAGAAGATTGGTTTAAATCACGGACACCCACATACAATGAATTTGGATTATTCTCAATTGCATCAAGAAAATTGGGCAAATCTTCAGGACGATGCTGTCCATCCCCATCAATTGTTATCATTGAAAGGACATTTTTTTCTTTAAGATAGTTTATGGCTGTTAATAAGGCTGCTCCTTTACCTTTGTTTTTATCATGGCGAATAACTATTGCTTCAGTGTCATCAAGAAGTTCAGTAAGGTTAGCATCAGTGCTACCGTCATCTACAACAAGAATATTTTTAATATATTTAAAACTTTGCTCAACTATATTTTTAACAGTAGTTGCATTATTATATACTGGTATGACACACCAGACAGAATTATTATCCATTATTATGATTTTTTTCGTCTTTTTGGCCTTAGTCGATCTTTGCCAGGTATAAGAAGATCCCACATAAGCCCTGTATGACCTAATTTGTGTAAAAATTTCACACTGTTTTCAAGAGCATCAGGTGGGAACACGCAGTGCCGGTATGGTTTAAAATTTTCATCTAAAGTTGTTTGCATCCAGTCTTTATCAAGACCAGGTGCAATATAATAAACAGGTTCCAGCAAATCATTATCTTTTTTGATAATTTCTTGTTTAATAGCAATGTCATGTAATTTTGTGTTAGGAAGGATTCTAATCCCCAGAAATATAAAAGAGACAGTCTTGTTTAAATTTATTATATTACTAATCCCTTTTTCAACGGTCTTTTTAGTCTCACGAGGGCATCCAAACATAAAAAAATTTGCAGTTGCAATTTTATTATCAGTAAAATTTTTATTACATTCAATAATATCTTTGAATCTGAAAGATTTACCCAATCCTGCCAGGGTTTCGTCCGAAGCACCGTCAGACCCAATTTCAACTCCGCGAACCCCGGTTTTTATCATAAGATTAATGGCAGATTTAGAAATTTTTTCAGGTTTGATATAAGCTGTCCATGGAACCGAAACCTTTTGTTTGACCATTTCTTCAAGCAGCTCAATATAATTGCCCTGATTGTCATTAAAAACAGAATCTGTAAAAAAAATCATTTTAGCCTTACACTCTTTTACAAGGAATTCAATATCATCAATTGTTTCTTTAATATCACGATGTCTGAACACATTTCCTTCAAGGTAAGGATATGAACAATAAACACATTTATGTATACATCCACGTTTTGTCTGGACATTGGCAATAGAACCATTATTCAGATAATAATTTAAAATCTCCTTATCATAGTATGCTTTTTGTATTTGGTTTCCTCTAAGGTCTGATTTGGCTTTTAGGATTTTATTCGGAGGTATTTTACCGGCTTTGATTTGACTTGTGAGGTCTACCATCAAACTTTCACCTTCACCAACGATTCCAAAATCTGCTCCAATTTCCTCAAGTAATTTTTCCGGTAAAATTGAAAAAGCAGTGCCGCCAAGAACAATCATTGCATTGCTTACAGATTTGATTTGAGAAACAATTGATTTAACAACATCGATATATATTTTTTCATTCATGGAATTAACATTGTCAATGTTTCTCATTGATATGCCAATTATTTCAGGAGCCTCTTTTTTTATGGAAAACAAAAGTTTTTCATAAGAAGAGTTATTTTGTAAAAAGTCAAATTGAAAAACTTTGTTGCCGGCTTTAATAAGAGCATTTGCAACCATGCTCATTCCAAGAGGATATACTGGATAGGGCGAGGTGGCTATATTTGCATCAACTAAAAAACATTTCATGTTTATTGTTCCAGAAATAATATGTTTGGAGTATTTTTTTGCTGTTCAGAATTTTTATCTATTATTCCTGCAAAATAAGTGAAATTTTCGCAATAATTTTTTCTGATTTAAGGACTTTACCTTGGAGTTTAATTGTTTGTTTATCTCTGTTTAATTTGTCTCTATTTGCTTTGACAATAAAACAAGTAACAGTATCAGCAAACACAGGTTCAATAAATTTAGCCTGTGTTATTTGAGATAATGTAACCTCTTTTTTTTTGTATAGTTCATACATTAGAGTCATTGTTTTAATCATCACAACACCAGGTAAAACCGGATTATTAGGGAAGTGTCCTTTAAAACCAATAAAGTTTTTATCAAACTTAATTTGGATATTTAAACTATCATCTTGATATTCAAGTTTTTCTTTTATTAATTCAGTTATCTGTTGGTTTATTAAGCTCATTTTCAAGTCAAATCTTTGATTGCTAAAACTCGAACCATATATCAATATAAAGTTTTTTTAAACAAATAAATAAAAAGATTTTGGGTGTATGCGTATACACAAATGATTATTTTATTTCTTTTGTCTCTATTTCAAGGACATAGCCATATTTATAATTTTTAAAAAAAAGTTTGAACGGTATTTCTCTATTAGATGTCCTGTCGTTAACAATTGTATAATCATAATAATCAACAGACCAGATTTTGTTGTTATTTTTATACATTGATTTTGTTGTCAGTTTTAGAGGCTGCCCACTAAAAATGTATTCAAAATCATTTTGGTCCACTTGAGTATTTATTGTAACTTTATATTTATCAAGCTCAAGAGATGCAGTCTTTAAATCAATTTTTCTGTTAAAATAGATATGTGCTATATCTTGACTTATCATGGAAGCCGCCTTATCAAGATTATCAGCGCCGAATTGAGGAATAACGTAACTTGAAATTACCTTTTCATCTTCCATTTGAATTTTAAAAAGGGTTATGCCCATGGGATTAAAACCTGCAACAGAAAAATTTTTATTTTCTCCGTCAAGTTTGGTAATGCCGAGAGCAGTCATGGATCGACCTTTGAACGTGAATATGGTTGAGTTGATCATGTTTGTTTTTTGTGTAATTGAATCATTATATTGAGCTATTTCTTTGCAGGCAGTTTTTTTGTCTATATGGTTAAGTGGGACAAGATTATGCTCAGGTACATCTATGGTTGAACAGCCAGCTATAAATAGCAGAGAGAAGAAAAGTAAGAAAAATTTCATTTTAACACCTTTTTAAAAGCAGGAATACAAAAGACTGCGCTCAAGTAAGCTGCAATAATTCCACTTACTAAAGTTACTCCTATAGAAAACATCACAGGGTGAGAAGCAAATAATAATGCGCCTGCTCCCATCATACTTGTCAGCATTGAGAAAGTTGCAGCAATAATTACAGACTTTCTATTTTTTAATGAATCAGCGCTTGATATAAAAACACCGTAATCAAGACTTAAGCCTAAAATAATAATTAAAGTTATAAGAATTATTGCAGAGACCTCGATTGAAAGAAGGTTTAAAGCAAGAAAAACAAACGAAATTGAGGTTACAACAGGAAGTAATGATAGAAAAATATCCTTGGGCTTTCTCAAAAAAATTATAATCAATACACACACCCAGCAAAATGCAAAAAAAGATATCTTTTTCAAGTCCAGGATTAATTGTTTTCCAATGTGGGAAGAAAGTTCTATTCTTGAAACTATATACGAATCTGGATAATCCGTTAAAACTGATTCTATTTTTGTAAAGTTTTCTTTTGTGTCATTAAAATAAGAGAGAAGATGAGTTGAGTCGATCTCTTTGACAAAGTGCTTTTCAAATATTTGTAATACTTCCGGAATTTGATTTTCAAATGAAAGGCCTTTTGATTCAAGCAAAAGGAAAAATTTGTTAAAAGAATCTTTTTTAAAACCATAAGCCTCTGTTTCTTTTAAGAATTTGTCTTTAAGTTGAAAAATCTTATCTTTTGTCCAGAATTCTTGAAAGTTCTGCAAATTTTTTTGTTGTTGCTTTATTGAAGGCAAAAGAACAGCAAGCGAGTTAAACCCATCAATATTATTTTTAAGTTTATTTGTTATTAGTTCATAATCGGGCCAGGCATCTTCAATATTTTTGCCTTTTGTAACAATGACACCTGGTTTTTTTTCTCCACCCCAAACACCATAAAATTGTGATTCTGAATCAAAAACACTTTGCTCGCTTCCATCAAAGGCTGAAATGTCGGTTGCTTTCAAAAAATCAGAATTTATCATACTCATTATGGAAAAAAAGAAAATTACACCCCACAAAATTAAGATAAATTTACTTTTATTGACTGATACTTCAGCAGGGATATTAATGTTGGGGATTAAACTTTTCTTTTTCCAAAAATGAGGCAAAAAAATTATTGATAAAAGAACACAAATCACAATGCTGATAATGGAAAAAACAGCAAGCTCCTTATAACCCTGAACAGATGAAATAAAAAAAGAGACAAAGACACCCATTGTGCTTAAAGATGCTATCCAAACGGGTTTAATTGTATTTTTTAATCCTTTATAACCGTTAGTCTTCCAGGCAGTGAACAAATGTATCCCATAGTCAACAGAAATTCCTGCGATCACAGCAGCAAATCCTATCATAAAAAAGGATAAAGAATTGAGAATAAAACTGGAGATAAAAACAGAAAGAACAATAGCAAAAAACGGCAAGATAAATATTGACAGAGCATCAAATGTTTTAAACATAAAGAGCATTAAGACAATAAAACTAAGAGTGATAATGATAGTGGTAATATATATATCTTTTTTAACAATTTTCTGGTTACTCAATGTATGCTTATGCCCGCATACTGTCACAATATTAAGATCAGGGAACGTTTTTATGATATCATTTATTGCTGACATAAGAATTTCAGATTTTTCAGCATCTGTTAAAGGAGCGGATGTTTTGGCTATAGCAAGTGAATATTGATGGGTTTTGTCAACAAAATGCTTGTTCTTAAGTTCAACATCAAACCCCATTGATTTGCTTAAAACCTGAAGCTTATTGAGTATATGGTTAGACCACCCAAAAGGGTCTGTGTCCATAGATGTTTGCATAAATGAACTGCCGGGTGTTGTAAGCATAATAAACAACTGTCTTGCTTTTTCAGCAATATACTCATCTTTTTCAATATCTTTAAATAATTTATAATCTTCTTTTGCAAGTAACAGCGGTAATAATTTTGTAATATCCCTTCTCAATTTTGAAATATCAAGATTTTCAATTCCTGTTACTACTTCAGTAATCAGAGAAACTTTTTTTAATTTGTCTGAAAAAGCCTCTGTTTGTGATAATAAATTTTTATTTGAATTGTTTTTACATGTTATGGAAAAAGCTATAGTGTCAGACATGTCTGAATTATTAATAAAATCAAGAGATCTTTTTAATTCAGGGGAATCTGGTAACATAACAGAAATATCATTAACAAAATCTACTTTGGCAATTCGAACAAAAGAAACCATGATTAGAAGGAAAAATAAAATCAGAAGATAAATTTTATTTTTTCCAATAAAATCAAAAAATAAGTCAAACTTATTGAGTTTATCAAAGTTTATATCAGTCTTTTTAGACACGGTTAATTTGTTTCCCAAACTGACTTGTCAATTTTTGAGTTTAAGATTACATCATTAAAAAAGAGTTCGGTAATATCATCATTTTTTTCCAAAAGTTTGATATTTGAGATATATCTTTTATCATTTTGAAAAGTAAGAGTGATATTAGTGAGCATTTCTGAAGCAGGATTATGTTTCTTTGGCGCAAAGTCTAAGATACCTGGGTTTTTTTGAATAACTTTGATATCATAATCATTTTTACACGATGAATATGATCCTGAGAACCAGAAAGTAATCTGTTCAATCATTGCTTTGAACATTGGATTATCTTTTAGTGACATCTCTTGTGTTCCGTTTGATTTGTCCCATTTTTTAACCTTGTATTTGCTTAAAATCAGTGTGTATTCAATCGGATCAGTCACAATCCAGGCAAACTTATCAGGGTTTTGAATATAGAACTCACCTTTGATTATAATAGGTATGTCAAACATAGCCATTTCTTTTTTCTGAACAAACATGGCATGAACTGTATTAACCTGGCTCATGTTTTGTTCTACTTCCGATAAAAAATTATCAATCTGAGCATCTGCAGCAAAAAGTTGACTGGTAGGAATTAAAAAGATTATTAGTAATATTATAATGTTAAATTTCATTATTTACTCCGTCAGTTTGATAAATCTTTACTTCACCTTCTGCAATTAAAATATCTTTACAATATATTTTTGCTGTAAGTATGCCAAAATTTCCAAATTTAGTTGTTTTATAAATATCAATAATAAGCTTATCTCCGGCAAAGGTTTTAGCATAAATATTAATTTTTTGACCTCCGATTAAAAATCCTCCGGGACTAAGCTTACCAGTATCAAATTTTTCAAACCCATCCATTACACCGGCAGATTGTGCCATTACTTCCATATACGCAAATTCTTCCAGGCTTCCATCCTTTTTAATAAAAGGGCTGTTGGCTGGAAAAATAGATTCCACTTTTGCATAACGTTCTTTAACAGTTAATAAATTAGTGACAACACGCATGCCTTGTTTTTGAGGTACTAATTTTTCAACTGACATGGGAAGATAAGTGATTTTTTCAAGTTTATCTTGATTTTCAGGACATAAAGGATCAGATGCCAGATAATCACCAGTCAAAGCAAATGTTCTGGCACGACACCCATAACAATTGGAAAATTTATCACACTTTCGACATGGGCCTTTTATACTGAATTCATGGTTTTTAAGGTTTGCAAGAACCTCACTGTCAAAAAGTATTTTTTTTAATCTATTCTGGCGTATATTACCAATTGATAATCGCATTCCAGCGCAAGGATAAACAGAACCATATAAATTAATGAAGCACGAATCTTTATGTTTTAAGCACTTAATCAATGCATTTTCATTAACAGATAGGTTGTTACACGGTTTTGTTAATGAAAATTCCATTTGCATGTTTTTTTTATTAATTAATTTAAGAATTTCGGCAGTATCAGGATGTTGGTTTGATGAATTGTTAAATAAAATCACTTTTTGAACACCAAGCTCATTTGCCTGGTTTATCAAATCTATTATTTCATCAAGCAAAAGTTTGTTTTTGTTAAATTTATCAGAAGTTTTAACCTTTGTTAAATAACAAAAAAAACAGTTAAGGTTGCAACTGCCCCCAAGATCTATTTCTATGCTATTGATTATATTATTGTTCATATTACCTCTTTGTGTTGATCAATAAATATCTGCATTTTTGCACGAGTATAATTTTTTAGTTCAAAACTACTAAAATGTTCATATTCATTATAATCAATGGCAGGGAGTTTATGAATTTCAATATTTCCTGGATTTATTTTTAAACTTCCACGTAATGGCTTGTCTTTATTTCCTAAAATGCACAAGGGTACAATTTTCAGATTATTTTCTTTTGCTATTCTGAACAATGTGCTATGGAACTTGCCCATTTGAGAAGAGACAGATCTAGTGCCTTCGGGAAAACCAATAATTGAAATATTATTTGAAAATAAAAGTTTGCACTCTTTTGAAAAATCAACAAAAGACATACTTCGAATACTCAAATATCCGGCAAGACGAGCGCATAGCCCTAAAATTGGGATCTTAAAAGGCCATAAATTGACAATTTGAACAAATTCACCCGGAAGTACACCCATGAGAAAAGCATCTGAAGCTGAGCTGTGGTTTGCCACATACACACAAGGGTCCAAAGCCTGTTTGCCTTCTGATGAATCTATAAATTTAACTTTAACAAGTATTCTTGCAAAACCGAATATAATTATTCTTCCGTAACATACAATCAGGAATCTTAAAGTTTTTTGAGCTATTGTTTTTGAGCTAAAAACACGAATAAATATTAAAATTATTCCAAAAAACAGAAAAAAAATTATTGTAAAAGTACTAACAAGAATAAAAAACAACAGATTCTTGAAAAAGATCATAAATACTAAGCTTCTAATTGTAATTCTTTAATAAATTTGAAAAGATCTTCAAGAGTTCTAATATCTTTTATTTTTTCGTCAGTTCTGATTTCCACACTGAATTTTTTTTGTAAGGCAACAACCAAATCAACAACATCAAGGCTGTCCAGTCCTAAATCTTCAAATATATTAGCTTCTGGTCTAAGTTCTTTTTTTTCAATTTCAAAAGATTCTTCAAAAACTTCATTAATCATTGTTTCTATATTCATTGTTTCTATATCACTACTCATTTAATTCCTCATATTTTTTACAAATAATAGAAGCATTTATTCCACCAAAAGCAAAACAGTTTTTCAGTATAAAGTTTATGTTTTTTTTCAGTTTTGTTTTTACATGATTTATCATACTGCAATTTTCATCAACATCATCAAGGTTTAATGTTGGATAAATGATACCTTTATTCATCATTTCAATTGAAACTGCAAGTTCAATAGCACCTGATGCTCCAAGGGTATGTCCTAAATATCCTTTTAAGCTGTTAACAGGTATTCTTGATCCAAATACTTCATAAATAGCTGCTGCCTCTTCATGGTCGCCCTGCAAAGTTGCAGTAGCATGTGCGCTGACAAAATCAATATTTTCAGGGTTCAAGCTTGCATCTGACAATGTTGAGTTCATGCATTGAATCATAGCCTCTTTGTTTGACTGGCTTATATGAGAACCACTTCCACAAGTATTATATCCAAGGACCTCAGCAAGTATATTAGCTCCCCTTTTTTTAGCATGTTCAAGTTCTTCGAGTACAAGTATGCCGGCACCTTCACCACAAACTAATCCGTCCCGGTTTTTATCAAAAGGGCGGGGCGTGTTTTCAGGATTGTCATTAAATTTAGTAGAAGTTGCAAATAATATATCAAATGAGCCTGTTACTGTAGGATGCAGCTCTTCTGCACCACCACAAAGTACAATATCCTGTTTGTTGTACCGGATCAATTCAAAGCCGGTGCCTATCGCCTGGAGAGAAGATGCACAGGCTGCTGATGTTGCAATGATACTTCCTGTAATTCCAAGATATTGTGCAAGGTTCATGGATACGGTATGGGAAATACATTTGAAAAAACTCATTGATGTTAACAAAGTAAGATCATGATCCGGAAGCATAGTTTCAAAAGTATCGTTCAAAGCTTCTGCACTTCCCATTGTAGAACCGGCAACACAACCATATCTCTTGTTTGTGATTGCATCTTTTTCTATTTTAGCTGACTTTAAAGCCTCATTTGCTGCAAAGACAGCTAAAAGGCTCATTCTACCCATTGAACGTCGCATTTTTCGCGGTATTGTTTTTATATCGGGTAATTTTGCCGGGGCACCAACAAGGCTTTGCAGTCCTTTGTATTTATTCCATGTTGTCATTTGTTTTGTACCACAAACTTTGCGCTCAATGGAATTTATTAATTCATCCATGGAATTGCCAAGAGCAGAAATGGTTCCTGTCCCTGTAATAACAACTCTTCTCATTATAATATTTTTACCCTTATTTGTCTTTTAGCTGGTTTTTTATAAAAGCTGCATAAACATCTTTACTCAATAAGTATCGGCAAATAGTAAACCCAGAAATCATTGCTCCGATTATTCCTGGCAAGATAGCACTCTGTCCTGCTGCAAATGTATTTTTATATTGAATACGACCAAAAAGATTAAATTGTCCTATTTTTTGTTTTATTCCATATGCAGACCCAAACGGGTTGTTTAGATAATCACGGAAAGTCAGCATGGATGCCGAATCAATAACTTCAAGGCAATCTTTATATTCAGGAAAAATCTTAATTATGCGTTCACATATCCGACTGGTTGTTTTTCTTTTATACTCTTTATATTCTGAACTTCTTTTACCAGTCGTGGAATCAGCCCATTTTTTTACATGCTCCCAATGTGATAATTCAAAAGCATTTATAACATTAACATTTTTCGTTTTAGTTTCTTCAGAGTTTCTTACTATAACTAACGGCAGGTCGCCTTTAAATTCAGGGTCAAACATTTTGTTCATGTCATTGTCAGGATAAAGCGTTGTTATGCTGGGATTAAAAGGTTTTTGATCTTTTTTTGTAATTTTTATAAAGGCAAGAAAAAATCCAATAGATTCTTCAAAACTATTAATTCTATCTGCAAATGCTTTGGATGTATTTTTTTCTTGAAATGTTTTTAAGATTTTTCTAGGATGAATTGTAAAAATACAGTTTGCTGCTTTTAATTTTGAACCATTGTTAAGTACAAAAGTTCCAACTTTTCGATTTTCAATATCTTCACAGGAAGTAATAAAAGTGTTTGTTTGTATATCGACATTATATTTTTTAAGTTTCTTTTTAAATGCTTTGATAAAAGCATTCCCACCATTTTTTACTCTGGCAATTGATTCATAGAGGCTATATGTCACTCTTGAATGGTTTGCAAATGAGATTTTAGAAAGTTCAGTTCCATGACACATGGAAAATGCACTTAAAAGAGTTTTTAGTGTTTTGTTTTGAGTAAGAGAATCAAGCATATCTTTCAGACTGATAAAATCTTCGTCCAAAGGTTTTTGCATTTCAAATTCAGCCCGGATGTTCATAGCTTTAGTGTTTTTTCTAATACTTTTCATTTTAGAAAAATAAGAATGGATTGCTTGTTTCTCATCCGGGAAATAAGATAGCATATCTTGCATGGTTTGTTCAAAACCAGGATGGAATTCAAATGATTTGCCTGGTGCCTTGCCCTGGTTTTCAAAAACGAATCTGTTGTCTTCAGGGTGTCTTATAAATTCTGGTTGGATATCGTGATTAATTGATAAGACTTCAAGCATATCAGAAAGAATTAAATCATTCGCAAATCCACCGGTAAAATGAAACCCAGTGTCAAAAGGGATACCTTTTTTATAAAAACGAGATAAAGCGCCTCCTATGTTAGAAGATTTTTCGATTAAAAGGACTTTTCTTTGATTCATACCTAGAATCAAAGCAGTAGTTAATCCACTTACCCCGCTTCCAACGACAATGTCATCATATTTATTCATTTATTAACACCAGTGATGTTTCTATTAATAATAGAATAACTAACCGAATTTTTCTGTTTGACGGTTACCATTTTAAGCAGGGATACCCCGTATAATACTCCTTTTCCGGAAGTCTTTGTTTTGAGGCTTGTGTGCTGGAAAAATTTTTATTAACCAGTTCAAACTGTCCCGCTTTAAGTCTGTAACCTGCTTGACCAACTGTTGAGGATATCAAAATTTGTACAGTATAGCAAAACAATAAATATAAGCATCTGGACAAAAAACACTGATAACGCCTTTGGTAATAGCGGATTTCAGCCAAAAATTTTTGTATTAACATATCACCCTCTTTCATTTTTTTTAGTGATGGGGCTTTATACAGCAATGGGTTCTTGTATTCAAATTAAATTTGCTTTATTTTTTACATTGAAGACTGGCTGGTCAACCGATGGGTGAGATACACCCGAAATTTTTATAAAGGTATTTATTTAAAATAAAATGAGCTTTGATTTGATATTTCAAAAAATAAAACTGATTTGTCTATTTATAACAGCAATGGTGTCCTTTTTTACCCCTATTACCGTGTCCGCCCAAATCAATGAAAGCTATGTTCCCACCGAGACCGGGATAGCTTTGAATTCAGGGTATACTTATGATCCATCTGACGGTGCATGTTTTTTACAGGTATCCATATTCAGGCTGTATGACTATGAGAGGGTTTGGAAACATAAAGCGCCGGATAACCTTATGTTTAAGGTTGAAGGTTCTGTCGGGGGAGCTTTCCCTGATGATGAGGATATGAAATTTATTGCAAATACCGGAGTGCTGGCATTGATCTATCTGGATAGGTTTGAGACCAACCGTATCAAGCCGTATCTGGAAGCTGGCATCTGTGTTGTGTATGACGACTACCGTGTTAAAGGTCAGGACTATCGATTTAATTTTAATCCGCAGGCTGGAATGGGTATTGAATTCAAAAGAAACGGAAAGGCCAATAAATTGATCTCCTTAAGGATGCATCATATTTCCAATGGAGGTATTGGCTCATCGAACCGGGGACAAAATTCCATTGTATTTGTATTCGGCCAGTATTTTTGACAGATGCTTTAAGTTAATATTTTACCCTCTTCACCCTTCACTTCTGGCTAACACCGGCAAGGTATTGACTCAGTTTAGCCCCGGCTTTTTTGTTCAAGGCAACAGGTAAGCGCTTCCAGTGTTGAGATGTACCAATACCGTCATCCCAGCTCAAAATGGTTTCGCCTTTACTGTCGAGTAACTCGTAGTGACATTTCAATGAACAGGCTCCTGCTCCGAAACCAACAAGAACGCGGGCGGCTGCACTGCCGGGATTATAGGACTCAATAGCCACCTTCAAAAGATAGGTGCCAGCTGCTTTTTTATATTCTGTTTCCTTCCCAATTAACGCAGAGCTGAATCCATAATCACCCAGTCGGCGTACGAGATTGGGTTCCATAAAACCAGCAATTTCATTACGGTACTGCCACTGCCTTGATTTCAACTCTTCCTGATTGCCGCGGTCACAGAGTACATCAATATGGATTTTTTCTTCACTTGATGTTAAAGGCATTACTCGGTGTTTTGCACAATTATTAAGCAATAGAGTTGCCAATATGAGACTAAAACAGATGAATAACTTTTTCATATCTTGTTCCTTTATTTTAAATTAAATTTTCCAAGCAAGTAGTGTTTGCATTTGCACGAGAACCATTGACTTTCCATGCAGACACTAAATAAACATGTTCTTGGTAATACCTTCGCCAAATTAAAAAAAGTATAAAAAATGAGTCACTCGCTGATAAAAAGTGTTTAACCAAGCATTTATTCTATAAAGAGATGTCATTATGGTTGATATTAGTCCTTTATTTTGATGCATAACGCCAGTTTTAAATTCGACATTTTTGAATCAACATATTAGAGATAGTGTTGCGCTTATTCTATAAAAGATTATCTGTGAACAATCAAATTTTTACGGATGGTTTGGCAATTTTTAAACTTTACTTCGGTAAAATTTTACCGCGTTTGCAAAATATAATAAATTCATTTTGGCCTTATAGAGAAGCGATCTTGACAAAAATCCGGGTGGAACTTATTAATTAAAGCCTGACTGATATTTTGAATTTAAAAGAGGTGATAAAACAATAAAAAATGATCAATCCGTATAATAATCTTTATATTTACTATTTTGACGGTGTTCCGTTGGTTGATGAGACGGTTCAGGGCAGTGATTGCTTTCTCGGCACATGGGTGGAAGAAACAATGGCGTTTCTTTTTTTCTCTTCGCTTTGTGATGATGTTGTAGAAGAAATCCTTGAAAAAAATGAGGGCATCAGCCTGGTTGAAAAATATGAAATGACCGGAGAACAATGGCATGGAGATAAGATTGAGCCTTACTGTGTCGAGAGTCTGTGCATTTATCCGCCATGGAACAGGCCTGCTTTGGATGATGAAACCATAAAGGGCATCCAGCTTGATCCGGGAGTGGTGTTTGGAACCGGCAGGCATCAGACCACGGAAGATTGTCTGTATCTGATCCATCGATTGTGTACCCGGCATAAGATTCGGTCTGTGCTGGATATCGGTACGGGAACCGGGCTGCTATCCCTGGGAGCGGCAGTTCTGGGCTGCAATCCTGTGATGGCGTGTGACTTCAATCATCTGGCGGTTAAAACCACCCTGAACAATATCAGGCTCAACAAATTTGAAGAACAAATTCTTGCTTTCCAGGCAAAAGGCGAGGAGATCATGAATATCCCTTGTGATCTTCTGGTTGCCAATATTCATTATGATGTCATGCGGATAATGATAGAAAGCCCGTATCTATTGGAAAAAAAATGGTTTATTCTGTCCGGGCTTTTGAATTCCGAAGCTAAAAAAGTACTGGCGTCATTGTCTCAAAAAAATGTCCATATCATTGAGAGGCGATGCCCGGACGGAATCTGGAACACCATTCTCGGGAAAAGCCTGGAATAGATCCTGGAATAACTTTCATGGGCAGACCTGGCCATTTTATACTACAATCTGGTCACCTTGGTTTGTCCAAAACACCCTAAAGGGCAGAAACTAAAATATGAAAGTCGCTGTTTAGATTCTGAAAAACTTTTATAAAAAAATCAAACAATGACCTATCGTGGCGTCAGTTCAAGCTGATTGAGCATGTTCAAATCTTTTTCCAGCTGCCTGCCGCCGGTGGTCAGATAGTTGCCGGTTAAAATGCCGCTTGCCCCGGCATAAAAAATAAACGGGTGAAGCATGCCCAGATTGGCTTCCCTTCCGCCGCAGATGATGATCTCTTTTTCAGGAAGTACATATCTGAACAGAGCAATTATTTTAAGGCATTTCAGCGGGGTAAGCTTAGACTGATGTTCCATTGGTGTTCCCGGTATGGGAGACAAAAAATTCAAGGGTACTGCATCCACATCCAGGCACTTGAGTTCAAGAGCCATTTCCAGGATTTGATCATCGGTTTCACCCAGACCGAATATGCCGCCTGAACAAACGGACAGTCCAGCCTTTTGTGCCGCTTTTATGGTTTCGATCCGCTGGTCATATGTATGGGTGGTACAGATGTTGTTAAAATGGCTTCTTGCGGTTTCAAGGTTATGGTGGTAGCGGGTGACACCGGACCTTGCAAGCAGATTGAAATCATCCTCCGTGATAATGCCAAGGGAAGCGCAATAGCAAAGAGGCAGGTCTTTTATTTCTGAAAACGCTTCTGAAACGCGGTTTATCTCTTTTCCGGACAGGCCTTTTCCACTGGTCACGATGGAATAACGGGTAACCTGCGTATTTTTAAGATCCAGTGCAGGCTGCTGTAGTTTTTCTTTGGAAAGAAGCGGATAGGTTTCAACATCTGTCTTGTGAAATCTGGATTGTGCGCAGAAGGTACAATCTTCGGAACATTTACCTGATTTACCGTTACAGATGGTGCAAAGGTGGATTTGATTTTTAAAATAAGTGGATCTAATTAAATTTGCACCAGGGAATAGTTCAAATACTTTGTCATCAGTCAAATGGGCAATTTTGGCAAATTGTGTTGAATCCGGTGTATTTCCCTGTATGATGGTTTTGGCCAGGTTGAAATAGGCTTCTTCTGTCATGGATTTTTATCACTCAAGAGTTAAACGTTAAAAGCAAAAAATTGTGCGGCACATGCATCTTTGCTTTTAACAAATTTTTTTGTTGATACCTGATTTACTCTTCGCCGCGTTCTTCCAGAACTTCTTTGAGTACCGTCAAAGCCGTGTTTGCAGCAGGTACACCGCCGTAGATACTGGTTTGGAAAATCACTTCTGCAATTTCTTCTTTTGTACACCCCACATTCAGTGCCGCATGTGTATGCAGTTTTAGTTCATCAGGCTTTGAAAGAACCGTTAACGCAGCCACTGTGACCAGTTGTCGGGTTTGATGGGGAATCTTTTCTCTGGCATACATCTGACCTGTGATATAAAGGGACATGTCTTTTGCAAGCTCTTTGTCAAAATGCCTCCACAGGTTGTAGGGCTTTTCCTCTTCTTTGACAGTGGAAAAGTACAGTTTAGCAGTTTTTCCTGTTTTTTTAGCAATTTCTTTCGGGTCCACTTCGGCCTCCTTAAAAAAAGCCGTGAACAGCAATTCAAACGGTAGTTCAGGAAGAAGAGCTGTCCACGTTGTTTTTTTTGTATTATCTGTTGGCTTTTCTGTAACCCAGCTGATCAAGGGCCATGATCCATTTGCAGATATTGGCGGAACCTTCAACCATGGAATAGGTTGGGGCATCTCTGTAGTATCTGGCAACCGGGTATTCTGTTGAGTATCCGTATGCACCCAGGATTCTCATGGCAAAGTTAGCGCATTTTGTTGCAGCTTCACCAGCCAGATATTTTGCCATGGCAACGTCGTAACCATTGTTCAGGTTGCCGTCGTCTTTTGCACAGGCAGCTTTGTAGACAATCAGTCTGGCAGCTTCGATATCAGCGGCCATCTGGGCGATCATATCCTGATTCATCTGGAAAGTACCGATTTTTTTGCCGAATTGTTCTCTGGTATTGCAATATTTGATTGCTTCATCCAGGCATGCCTGGGCAAGGCCGACACCACCGGCTGCAGCAGACAGACGGGTCTGGTTCAGGGATGAGAAAACAATTTTTGCACCGTCACCAACTTCACCCACGAGGTTTTCCTTGGGAACTTTTACATTATCCAAAAAAAGTTCGCCTGTGGGGGAAGACCAAGATCCCAGCTTATCTAATGAGGATACTTTGATGCCGGGGAAATTTTTAGGCTCAATAACAAAAGCGGACATGCCTTTTGAACCGGCGGATTTATCCGTATAGGCATAGCACATAAGGACATCGGCTACGTTGGCATTGGAGATCCAGGTTTTAGAACCGTTGATCAGCCAGTGGTCTCCTTTATCTTCGGCAACGGTGGACATGTTCATGATGTCTGAACCGGCATCGGGTTCAGTAATACCAAAACCGCCGACATATTCAGCCGTACACAGTTTTTCAACATATTTTTTTCTCAGTTCTTCGCTGCCGTAACGGTAGATGGTGTAAGCACATCCCAGTACCTGCATGTTGACCTGAACGCGCAAAGAAGAAGATACGCGGGCAAGCTCTTCTGTAACGATCATGGCTGCCAGAAAACCCATATCTTCCCCACCGTATTCTTCAGGGATAACTGTTCCGAAAAATCCCAGTTCTCCCAGAGGTTTCATGACCTCTTCATAAGGCAGGTAATGTTTTTCATCCCATTCCTCAATATTAGGTTCAATCTGTTTTTTTGTAAAATTTCTGATCTCTTTCTGGAGCATTTGAAGTTCTTTTGATAGTTTAAAATCCATTGTTCCTCCTAAATAGTTAAAATTTTCCAGCGCCCAATCCCATTTCGTTTGAAAAAGATTTTGCAGCACTGGTTAGTATATCAATACAATTTGAAAGATGATCCTCCTGCTTGAATCTGATTTCAGGTATGGCAAGGCTCAGGCTTGCCAGGATCTGCCCTCTATAATCAAAAACAGGGGCACTCAATGAACCTAGCCCCGGAGTTCTCTCCCCAAGGCTGATGCCATATCCCTGTTCTTTTATTTTGTCAAGTTCTTTCCGCAGCTTGTTTTGCCGTATGATGGTGAACTCGGTAATGGGTTCCATGTTTATGGTTTGAAAATAATTGTTTTGAAAATCCTTAGAGGAAAAGGTCAGCAGGCATTTTGCAGATGCTCCGGCATACAGCGGTGACTGGTTGCCGATTCGCATGCCTGCCTTTAATTCTTTGGGAGATTCAATGGTGTCGATACAGATCCGAAGATTTCCTTTGATGACATTCAAATGGGTTGTTTCAAGGGTTCCGACTGCCAGTTCTTCCATGAATCTGCGTCCGATTCGGGTAAGATTATTTGAACTGTTCAGACACTCAAGAAATTTATAAAATATGTTACCAATAAAATATTGCCTGGTTTTAGGGTCTTGTTTAACAAATTCATATGATTTGAGAACTTGCAGAATTCTTTGAACAGTTGCCGGACTGAATTCGAGCTTTGCACTTAACTCCCTTATACCCCATGACGGTTTAACGTCCTGGAATGTGAGCATGATTTCCAGGGCTTTTTCAATGGAATTTAGCTTTTTAATATCCTGACCCATATACCATTTATCTTAAATTAAAGGTTTGTGGTTTATTGTGCATTCTTTAAGATTAATCCTTTTTGTGGTGTTTTATATATCAAAACATTGTTCCATGTTATGATGCATACCATAAACTAAAATTTAAATCACTTGTCAAGAAAAAAGTCACAACATGGCTGAAAAACAGCTTGACAAAGGAGGGGAATTATTTAATCTATAACCGGTATGAAAATGCTGTTTTATTATATGAATTATCAGGATGGAAAGCACTGCCCCGGGCTGATTATTTCTGCCTGGTTCAGTTAATTGGAAAAAGGATTATACAAAGAAGAAAATGAACAATTTCATATCATGCAGAGAGCATAAAAGATGATGCCCTCTGCAGATACAAAATTTGCTATTCAAGGTATTGAAAATTATTCAATCGTCAGAAGCAGTTGCTTTGTGGCAACTTTATCTTCCACTTTTACTTTAACTTCCGTTACCTTGCCTGCTGTTGTTGTAATAATGGGGTTTTCCATTTTCATGGCTTCCAGGATTAAGAGTTCCTGTCCCTCAACAACTTCATCACCTTCTTTTACATGCACTTTCCAGATTGATCCGGGCATTGGTGCTAAAATTTCAGTGCTCATTTTCTTCTCCTTTGTTCGTATAATATTTGGTTCTTCCCTTGTCAGAAAAAAAAATTTTCTTAAACAAGATAATTTGGGTCTATACTTAAAGAAAAGTTTAAAGTCAAGGGGGTGTTTCCAAGCAGGCGAAATATAAAATTAAAATTTTACGATAAGCGAATGACTCTCCTGACAGGAGGGTGGTGATTTGAAAATAATAATTAAATTTGACCAGGAGTAAATAATGAGACAATATTTTGAAAAAATGACGGAATTCGGTGTTGAACTTAATAAAGGACAATTATTAAGTTCAGAAGAAAATGTGAAAAATATCAAGGAAGTGGAAGCCGGGATTGATGCAGAAGTCGAAAAGGTTAAAAATGCCGGACTGCCTACGGAAAAGATCAATTCAAGAGGTGTAATGACGGTATGGCAGCGGCTTGAGTATCTGGTTGATCCCGGCACATGGACTCCTTTGCACACCATTTTTAATCCCGAAAATAATGTTGAAGGCACAACCAATGTCATTGACGGCCTTGCAAAAATTTCCGGTAAATGGTGTGTCGTGGCAGGGTTTGATAACAAAGTCATGGCAGGTGCATGGCTTCCGGGACAGCCGGAAAATATTTTCAGGGCCACTAACCTGTCAAAACGGTTGAATATCCCATTGGTATGGCTTGTTAACTGCAGTGGTGTAAAATTGACAGAACAGGAAAAATTTTATGCCAACAGAAGAGGAAGCGGCACCACTTTTTATCGTCATGCGGAACTTGAGCAGATGGGCATTCCCATACTGGCCGGTATCTATGGTACAAACCCGGCAGGCGGCGGATACCAGGGGATCAGCCCCACCATATTGTTTGCCCACAAAGATTGTAATATTGCCGTAGGCGGAGGCGGTATTCTAAGCGGCATGTCTCCCAAGGGATATTTTGACCTGGAAGGTGCGGAACAGTTGATTGCATCCGCCAAACAGTTCAAGGAAAAACCACCGGGATCAGTTGATGTTCATTACGATTCAACAGGTTTTTTCAGGTATGTATATGAAGAAGAAAAAGGTGTGCTTGACGGACTTAAAGATTACATGAAAGATATGCCTGCCTATAATCCCAAGTTTTTCAGGGTAGCAGAACCCAAAGCGCCAAGGTTCCCGGCAGAAGATCTTTACCGTCTAATGCCATTTAATCAGAAACAGATTTATAATTTCAAAGAAATCATTGCCCGTCTTGTCGACGGCAGTGAACACATGGAATACAAACCTGATTACGGCCCTGAAATTTATACAGGTCTGGTTAAAATGGATGGATTTCTTGTGGGCATGATCGGCAACAACCAGGGATGGCTGGGAGAAGATTATCCCGAGTATGCTGATTACGGCGGAATCGGCGGAAAATTGTATCGCCAGGGCCTGATCAAAATGAATGAATTTGTTACCTTTTGCGGCCGTGACAGAATCCCCTTGATCTGGTTCCAGGATACCTCAGGCATTGATGTTGGTGATATTGCTGAAAAAGCTGAACTTCTCGGCCTTGGACAGTCCTTGATCTACTCTATCCAGCAAACCGATGTTCCCATGACTTTGATCACCTTGAGAAAAGGAACTGCGGCAGCCCATTATGTCATGGGCGGCCCCACGGCCAACAGGCACAATGCTTTTACTTTGGGTATCGGTACTACGGAAATTTATGTTATGCATGGTGAAACCGCTGCGGCTGCAAGTTTTTCAAGAAGACTTGTCAAGGAAAAGGATGCAGGACGTCCCCTTGAGCCAATTATCGACAAAATGAACCAGCAGGCTAAAGAATACTATGATAATTCAAGACCTGCCTATTGTGCAAAGCACGGTATGGTGGATGAAGTTGTAAAAATGAGCGCATTGCGTGATTACCTGAAAGCTTTTGCCGGGGCTGCATATCAGAATCCAAAATCCATCTGTCCCCAGCATCATATGATTACACCCAGAGCTATCAGAGGATAAAAAATAACCGCATTATCTTAAACTAACAGGAGGCCTATATGGCAGAACTAGAATTTTTAAAAGTGGAAAAAGATGACCAGGTTGCCAGAATTATTCTTGACCGACCAAAACATAATGTTCTGGACATACCCATGATGAATGAACTGAATGCCGAGCTTGAAAAGATTGCTGCAGATGATGAACTCAAATGCGTTGTTATCACAGGCGAGGGTAAAAGTTTTTGTGCAGGTGTTGAAGTGGCCGATCATAAACCGGATAATGTGGACCTTATGGTTTCCACATTCAACCGGATTTTCGAGTTGATCAACATGATTGATATCCCCATTATTGCTGCTGTGAACGGTGCATGCTTAGGTGGCGGTATGGAATTGGCCATTGCCTGTGATATCGTGATTGCATCTGAAAAAGCCATTCTTGGACAGCCTGAAATCAAGCTGGGATTTTTCCCACCCTATGCTGCCTTAAGACTTCCCGAGCTTGTCGGCGTTGCCAAGGCAATTGAAATTGTCACCACCGGCCAGAATTATTCTGCCCAGGCTGCCAAGGATCTTGGATTTGTATCCCAGGTGGCTTCAGTGGATGAGTTCCAGGACGTTGTGGAAAAGAACGTCAAACAGATTGTTATGGCAAGTCCCTTGATTATCCGGCTCAATAAACGAGCTGTAAAACGCCATATTGGAACCAGTTTTGCCCAGGGCGTTGATCTGGTCAGCAATTATTTTTTGAAAACCATGATGAAAACAGAAGATACCCTTGAAGGTATTGCCTCTTTTGAAGAAAGAAGAAGAGCTGTTTGGAAAAACAAATAAGCTAAGTAAGTGAGTAAGTTAAGTGAGTAAATAGAAAAAATCACTCCGATTTCCCATGGCAAGGGTTAATCAGCTCCCTTGCCATGGGTTTTTCCTTATCATTAAAATATTATCAAAAAAATATCCCAAAGGAGCGACTATGACAGAAAAACCGGCATTATTGATCATTGATATGGTAGAAGATTATTTTAAAGATGAAAATCATTACCCAATCACCCCTTTGGCCAGAAAAATTATTCCCGTGATCAACCTTTTGATCAAAGAGTTTCGTAAAAAAAATTTCCCCGTTATATTTTCAACTGATGCTTTTGCCGAGGATGATTTTCTTTTTACAGGCAAAATGCACCCTCATGCCATCAAGGGTTCCAAGGGCGCACAAGTCGTTGCTGACCTTGACATGGCACCCGAAGATCTCTGGCTTCCCAAACCAAGGTTTTCAGCCTTTTTTGACACAGGTCTTGAAAAGATTCTTCGAGACCAGCAGATAACCCTTTGCGCTGTTGCCGGGATTGCAACCAATTTTTGTGTTCTGGCCACTGCAATGGATGCCATATGCCATAATTTCAAGGCTGTTATTGTGGATGACTGCTCGACCGCTTTTTCTGAAACCATGCATGCACAATGCCTGGATCTTTATAGAAAAAACCCCTTGTACCCGCTGTTTAGGGTCATGAACTCAGAGGATTTCGTATCTGAAATATGAAAAGACGGCACGGACCTGTTCAGCGAAAATTGTCCCTCCCAATCAAATCATTTGGATTGGATTTCCTTTGAGCCTAAAAAACATTAAGAGGCCAATGGTAAAAAAATCCTGAAACTGCTTCCTTTTCCAGGTTCGCTTTTAACTGTAATACAGCCGCCATAAGTTTTGATAATTCCGAGGGCGACCGGAAGCCCCAATCCTCGACCAGTGAATTTGTCGGTGTAAAAAGGATCAAAAATTTTATTGATCTGAATTTTATTCATTCCCCGGCCGGTATCCGTAACCGTCAGGCAGCCATACTGTGCATCAGAACGGCTCCATTCAATTGGGAAAAGGTTATGTTTTGGAATATCTGTTTGAGTAACTTCTCCCACTGTAACCTGAACGGTGCCGGGAAAATCATCTATGGCTTCCCAGGCATTGGTAACCAGAGCGGTCAGGATTTTGCAAATCAGATCGTCTTCAGCTTTAATAACAGGTCCGGGTGTGAGGATATCAACTTTTAATGATACATCTTTTATTAAGTTGTCACGCAGCTGATGTAAGTGTTGCAGGCACGTTTTTGATAAATCAATTGATTCTAATTTTGGTTGAATATTACCCAGCAAAACAAGCATTTGTCTGCTTATGTCCGCAGCGCGTTGAGCAGCCTGAAATGCCTGTTTGATATTATCGGAAATGTATGTTTCCGGCGGCAAGGCCTCCATGGCCAGTTCAAGATTGCCAAGAATAATGGTCAATATATTGTTGAAATTATGGGCCACAGCCCCGGCCATGCGATTGAGGCCCTCTGTCTTTTCAATCTGCTGTCTTCTTTGCTCTATCTCTATGCGCTCAGTAATATCCCTGCTGGTGCCGAATATCACCTCTTTGTCTTGCCATCGGCCAAGCTTAACCTTTGTCTCCACTGGTATGAGCTTGCCGTGTTTGGTTTTAAGTGCAATTGAACATGAATCGGATTCACCGGCAAAAATTCTGCTCATAACAGCTTGGGCCTCGTGGTGACGATCCTCCGGATGCAAGCAACGGATGTGTTTGCCGATTAATTCATTTGAAGAGTATCCCAGCTGTTTGGCAACTACCTGATTGTGCTTGATGATACAGCCGTTCATGTCGAGTACAAACAGCATATCCTCAATAGTGTTGAAAAAGTTATCCATGTTCCGTTGGTCTTGCCGGATCTGCTCATCCTGAATTTCCTGTGCGACAAAAGATCCTGTATAATTTGCAATGCTTTCCAGGGCATTGCGGGCATGTTCAGGTATTGACTCCAATATATGGGAGGCAACATTCAAACAGGCAATTACCCTGCCTTGAAATATCATTGGTATAATGGCAACAGCCTTCAGCCTCTCATGGGCGGTTGCACTTTTTTTGTCCTCGAGCAGATCCAGATGCCTTGCATAAACAGGCTTTTTCTTTTTTATCAGGTGTGCCTGCCTGGAATCAGCTCCAAAATATGTGGCATGGGCAATGAAATATTTGGACAATCCATGATGTACGGTTAGCCGGAGGCTGTAATCGTTTTCATCCACCAGGTAAAGTCCCCCGCAGTCCATGGACGAAACCTGCAGGGCGGTTTGAAGGCAAAGATTGAGCTGTTCATTGAAACTGCCTGCGCTGCGCCAGTCAGAACCCATATCATGTTCTGCCTGAATCAGGATTTCATAGCGTTTTCTTTTTGTGATGTCGATGTGAGTACCTGTCATACGCATGGGTTTGCCATCTTTGGTCCACTGCATCACCTTGCCTTGATCCCGTACCCATACCCATGACCCGTTTTTGTGTTTCATTCTGACTTCACATTGGTAAAAGCCGGTTTCATTGGCCCAATGCTTTTGGATAAGATTATTTGATCTCTTCAGATCATCAGGGTGGCAAAGTTCAGCCCATGTCTTAATACTCACAGGTGCAAGTTCATCTATGGTGTATCCTATTATTTTGGCCCATCTTTCGTTTAATACGACTTTACCGGTTTGCACATACCAGTCCCACAGCCCGGCATTGGTTCCTTCAATTGCCATATCCAGACGCTCTTTAGTTAAGCGCAATGACTGCCTGTTTTGAAGGAGGTAAGCTCCTACCAGAATCATTATAAAACAAAAAAGTCCGATAAAAATAATTTTTGTTTTATATATCTGCCAGAGATCTGACATGTTGATGTCTGGTGTCTTGTTGAAGGGATCAATCCGCAATGTCCTCATTAAATTTTCAACGGAATCGTAATTTGCAGGGGGTAAAAATCCTTGTATTATAAAGGGCATTTTTACAGAATCTGTCTGTTCCATTTTCAGCAGGGCGGCAATTATCTTTTTTTGATCTGCGGGTTCGATATGGGATAAGGATGCAAAAGGCCATTCCGGGTATAGACCGGTTGAAACCTGAACCGGAAAATCAGGCAGTATCTGAGGGTGGATGACCTTGAACTGTGAAAGGTCAAGCTTGCCCTGTGACGCCATTTTTTCCAATGTACCTGCCCTGGCATAACCGAGATCCGCCTGATTTTTAATAACCGCCAAAACCGTATTGTCATGGGGCAATCCTGTTATAACAAGCTGGCGTTTTCGGAGTAGGGAAAGATCATTTACAAATAATTCATACTGCAGCATTTGAACGATAAAAGAATTGTTTTGAAACGGGACTGCAATCTGTTTGTCTCTTATGTCCTTGAGGTTGTTGATATCAGTACAGTCTGAAAGTGTGAAGAGTGTTCCTCCAACCCGCTTTAGGGGAATTGTGTTGCTGCCGCCTCTTATGACTGTTGCCAATGGAGCAGACAAGCCGTACCTGTGGCGAAAAATGGTATATTGAAACGGGTTGGTCACAACAAAGTCAATCAGCTTTTTGCCAATGGCTTCTTCCAATTGAGTCCTGGACATTAAAATGATTTTAAATTCTGTTTTTGGAATTTGTGTGTTCAGATAATTTTCAAGAACCGACCATTGGGGAATATTACAAGATTGGGGTTTAAAAGACATAATACCAATGTCGATTTTATCAGGAAGAGTTGCCTGTGCAATGGAAAAAGAGCTTATTAATGTCAGGATTGTAAAAATTAAAATTCGTACATGCATACTTACCCATCCACAGATAAAAGTAAAAAAGAACCTATCAAGTAATTGATCAATTACTTGATCAAGATTAAGACCATATTATCTTCATTGTTTGTCTCTTTAACTAGTCAAGATTGTTTCAACAGGTTAGGGATTCGGAACAAAATAATCACTCCTGTTGTTTAAAGTAAAAGATAACAATCTCTTTTGATTTTAGCTACAATTACAGTTTGGATTTACTAATCCAAACAAAATGTAATATTTTGTGATTTTTGAATCCATTAATAGAGGCTACCATATATCAAAGTTTTTTATAATTCAATATCATCGCCATGAGTTATTTTGCAAATATATCTGCTGGAATAATTTTATATGGGTATTGACTTGGTCATTGAATTTGGTTAACTAAAATTCAAACAAAAGTTAACGGTATAAAACAGCAGGCAAAATATGACAGATAAAATTTTACAATTACAGGAATTTGACAAAACACACTTGTGGCATCCATACACTTCAATGACCCGGCCTTTGAAAACATATCCGGTTGAATCCGCCCAAGGCGTCCATCTCACCCTTATGGACAAAACACGGCTCATAGACGGGATGTCTTCCTGGTGGGCAGCCATCCACGGATACAATCACCCGGTTTTAAATGCAGCTGTTGAAACTCAGATGAAAAAAATGTCCCATGTGATGTTCGGCGGGTTAACCCACGAGCCGGCGGTTGAGCTGTCCAAACTCTTAATCAGCATCACACCTGACCCCTTAACCCAGGTTTTTTTGTGTGATTCCGGGTCGGTCTCCGTTGAAGTCGCCATGAAAATGGCCTTTCAATACTGGCATGCCATGGGAAAGCCTGAAAAAAATACCATGATTACGGTCAGGTCAGGATACCACGGCGATACCTTTTATGCCATGTCTGTATGCGATCCTGTGACCGGTATGCACCATGCCTTTCAGAATATTCTGCCCAAACACCATTTTGCACAAAAACCAGACTGCAAATTTCATGAACCATGGAATGACAGCCATATACAACACATGGAAGAGTTGATCAAACAACATCATCAATCCTGTGCCGCAGTCATTATTGAACCTATTGTTCAGGGTGCAGGAGGTATGAGGTTTTATTCTCCCGTGTATCTGAAAAAGCTCAAAGCCTTGTGCGACCAGTATGAATTGCTGCTGATCCTGGATGAAATCGCCACAGGTTTTGGCCGTACTGGAAAACTGTTTGCCTGCAATCATGCCCAAATTTCACCTGATATCATGTGTGTGGGCAAAGCTTTGACCGGCGGATACCTCACCCTTGCAGCCACTCTTGCCACACAGGAAATCGGCCGGGTGATTTCACAAGGAGAATGCGGGGTGTTTATGCACGGCCCCACATACATGGGCAATCCACTGGCGTGCAGTGTTGCCCTGAGCAATATCAACCTTCTTTTTTCCTATGACTGGAAAATGAAAATTCAGCACCTTGAAACAAAACTGGAATCCGGATTGCAGGAATGCAGACAGTTCAAGCAAGTGAAAGATGTCAGGGTTTTAGGCGGGATTGGGGTCGTGGAGATGAAAGAAGCTGTGGATATCGAAAAAATACAGCGGCAGTTTGTTGAACAGGGAGTCTGGATAAGGCCGTTCGGCAAATTGATCTATACCATGCCACCTTATATTATAGAAGACCATGACCTTGACACATTAACAAAAAAGATAACTCAAGTTGTTTACAAAACAGGTGTTTAATTATGCATAACCCTTACAAAACCTATTCTGAAAGACTGGAAGAAATCAAAAAAAACGATCTGTTAAGATCCTTTAAAGACATTGATAATCGCCAGGACAAAACCATAACCTATAAACACAAATCCTGCCTTAACCTGTCGTCAAACGATTACCTGGGGCTTGCAACCGATGCTGTGCTGTGCAAAGAGTTTTACAGCCGTATGGACAAGGAAAACATGATCAATGAATATGGTCTGGGTTCCTCATCCTCCAGGCTTTTGACCGGTAATTCCGGCCTTTATGAGGCACTGGAGAAACGGTTTTGTGAATTTTATGGTTCCAAGGCAGCCCTTGTGTTTAACAGCGGCTACCATGCCAATATCGGTATTATTCCGGCACTGGCAGGAAAAAATGATCTGATTTTATCCGACAGCCTTAACCATGCCAGCATTGTGGACGGCATCCGGCTGTCCAAGGCAAGGTGTATGATTTTTCAGCACAATGATATGGATCAGTTAAGAAGGCTTTTGGAAAAAGAAAAAAACGGATTTGACAACACCCTGATCATCACGGAATCGATTTTCAGCATGGACGGAGACCGTGCCGACATCAAAGAGCTGGTTGCGTTAAAGGAAAAACATAATGCCCTTTTATATGTTGACGAGGCCCATTCAGCAGGCGTATTCGGTAGTCATGGCAGGGGCCTTAGTTTTGAAGCAGGGGTGCATGACCGGGTGGATATCCTTTTGGGCACCATGGGCAAAGCCTTTGCATCCCACGGTGCCTATGCCATAACACATCCGACCTTGAAATCCTGTCTTGTCAATACAATGAGGCCGCTTTTATATTCCACAGCACTTCCGCCTGTAGCTGTTAACTGGAATCTTTTTATTCTCAACCGCATGCAATACTGGGATGACAGGCGCAAACAACTTAGCCGGGTGTCCGAACAATTCAGGAACGCCTTAACAAAAAAGGGTCTTGTTCATACAGGTGACACCCATATTATCCCGGTGATCACAGGCAGCAACAAAAAAGCGGTTGAATTGTCAGATCTTTTGATTGAGAATGGATATCTTGCCTTTCCCATCAGGCCGCCAACGGTTCCGGAAAACAATTCAAGAATACGGTTTTCCCTGACCTCGGACATAAGCTTTGAAGATATTGAGCCGGTTGCCGATATCATAGCTCAATACATGAAAAATCAGGGGAGCTGACACATGACGGAATATTTTATCAGCGGTATTGATACGGATATTGGAAAAACCATTGCCACCGGACTTATGGCAAGGTATCTGTTCAAACAAAATCAAAATATCATTACCCAGAAAATTGTGCAGACCGGATGTCAAGATACATCCGATGATATTCTGGCTCACCGGCAGCTTATGGGGTGTGAACTGTTTGAAGAGGACCTGTCTGGCCTTACCTGCCCGTATCTGTTCAAGCGCCCTGCATCTCCTCATCTGGCAGCACGCCTGGAGGGCAAAAAAATTGACACCCTGACCATATCCCGTGCCACCCATGAGCTGAAAAAACGATTCAAAACCATTTTGATTGAAGGGGCAGGGGGACTCCAGGTGCCGTTGAATGATGATTCAACCGTGCTGGAGTATATCAGGGAGAACCATTATCCGGTCATACTGGTCACATCGTCAAAGCTTGGCAGTATCAATCACACGCTTTTGTCAATTGAAGCTTTGAAAACCAGAAATATCAAGCTTGTTGGCATGGTGTACAACAGATATCCGCAAACCGACAAATTGATATCAGATGATTCCATAACTCAAATGCATAGATTCATGATTCAATGCGGATATGGGGGGCATATTGTTGAAATGGGGGAAATGGATCTTTCCAGGCCTGATGAACTGGATTTTTCAAACTTTTTTAACCCTGTTTGATTCTTGCCGGCAGATCATGATTTAACTGGTTTTCCACAACAGTTCCATTTTTTTTACCCATAACTTTTTTTACCCATAACAGGGTATATTTTGCTTCACACCCGCACAAAAACAGGTTTGGCGGATTTGCCAATCGTTGCAATTTATGCCCTGTCATTGTATATCAGATCCTGAATTTGGACTTTGGCAAAATTCTGGTGGGGTCTTACCCTGTTTTGCCATCAGTCTGAAAGTTGGGCAAAATAATAATATGAACGGTTGGAGAAGGTGTATGGGGCCTCATAAAGTCCGGCAGATGATGAAGTCTGAAAGAGATATGGCCAAAAGGCGCTTCAGACGGCAGAGAAACAAGAACTATCTGGCCAAGTCCGGTATTCATGAATGTGTCATTGTGCTGGACCATTTAAAACCGACCTATAATATCGGAAAAATTTTCAGAAGTGCTGATGCCTTTGGTGCCCGTGAAATTCATTTGGTCGGCATTGATTTTTTTGATCCTGCACCGGGTATGGGTGCTTTTAAATGGGTTCCGGCCGTATTTCACAAGAATTTTTTTTCCTGTTATACCAGCCTGGTTAACAACGGCTATATCCCGTTTATCCTGGAACCCGGCAAAGGACAGTCCATAACACACACCCGGATGCCCCTTAAAAGTGCCTTTATATTCGGCCACGAAGAATATGGCATCAGCTTTGAACCTGACCTGTTTCCCGAGGTCAGGCCCCTTACCATTCCACAGTTTGGAAAATCCCAAAGCCTGAATGTGAGTGTGGCAGCCTCAATTATTTTGTATGAATATGTCCGGCAGCATGGGGTGATTGACAACAAGAGTCCGGGTTCTTAAATTCGTGAAATATGTTTAAAATGCATTGCATATAACTGCCACGGGCAAAACTGTTATTTCACCTTGGTTTGCTCACAACAAAGATTGAAAGTCTATGTATGAATTTTTTAAGACTTTCATATAAAATGAAAAAGGATGAAAAAACTGGTTATGAAAGGCTGGTTATGAAAACTCAAAAAGTAATTGATCACATTGTTCAGTGGCTGGATAATTACCTTGAAAAATCAGGTTTAACAGGGTTTGCCATTGGTGTCTCAGGAGGAATAGATTCAGCCGTAACATCAACCCTGTGCGCGAAAACCGGCAAACCGGTTCTTGCCGTTAACATGCCTATTCACCAGGCAAAAGATCAGGTGTCCAGGTCTGAAAATCATATTGCATGGCTGGAAAAAAAATTTAATATGGTCAAAGGAACCGATCTTGACCTGACCCCTGTTTTTGAGCAGATGAAACAAAGCTTTCCCCATCATATACAGGACGGCCTGACCATGGCAAACACCCGGTCAAGACTTCGCATGCTCACCTTGTATGCTTTTGCATCAAACCACAAAATGCTGGTGGTCGGCACCGGCAATAAGGTTGAGGATTTTGGCGTGGGATTTTATACCAAATATGGAGATGGCGGAGTGGATCTTTCACCTATTGCCGACCTGATGAAATCCGAAGTTTATGAACTGGGAAAAGCCATGGGCATCATTGACGATATCCTGAAAGCGCCCCCCACGGACGGGCTATGGGAAGACGAGCGAACCGATGAAAGCCAGATCGGTGCCACCTATGCGGAACTGGAATGGGCCATGCAATACCTGGAGTCCCCCCAAAAAAAAGCATTGACCGAGCAACAGAAAAAAGTGGTGTCCATCTACCAGAAATTTCATGCTGCCAATAAACATAAAATGGAGCCCATACCGGTTTGCCTTATTCCGGATGAATTTAAAAATTGAATTTAACAGACAAATTAAAAAATTGAGTTTTTTGTTTGTATGGGGTTTGTATAAGGTCTGCAGATGTTTCCTTAAAAAGGCATTTTTTTTGACAACGCCCTGACTATATATTATAAAACATTTTTAAAAAAAAATGCATGGAGGAACGATGAATACTGGAAAAATCAGCCAACGTATTAAATATTTCATGGAAAAAAGGCAGATCGACGTTGACAATCTTGCAAAAGAGACAGGTCTTGAAAAAGATTTTATTGAGACCATGCTTGCAGAAAATATTTATCCCCCGTTAGGGCCTTTGATGAAAATCGCAAGAACGCTCGGTGTCCGGCTGGGTACATTTCTGGATGACCAGGAAACAACTGACCCGTATATTGTTCGTAACGCCCAAAGAGACGCTCAGTTCAGTGTGCTGGCAGAGAAAAACAAGGCCGCAACCCTGAACTTTTTTTCCCTGGGCATGGGAAAAACCGATCGCCACATGGAACCTTTTTTTGTTGAAATCCTTCCTGAATCAGCAAGCCAGAAGAACCTCTCCTCCCATGAAGGTGAAGAGTGGATTGCCGTACTCAAAGGAAGCATTGAAGTCATTTACGGAAAAGAGACCTATGTTCTCAATGAAGGGGACAGCGTGTATTATAATTCCGTGGTTCCTCACTATGTGAGCTGTGTGGGGGATGAAAAAGCACAGATCCATGCGGTCATCTATATACCTGAATAGCAGGAGGGGATAAAGCCATGAAAAATGAAAGCCCGTTAAGAGAACTTACCCTGGGGCAAATCCTTGATCAGACCGCTGCCCGGTTTCCCGACAATGATGCTGTTGTTTATGTGGATCGGGACTTTCGCTTGACCTATCGGCAATTTAATTCTTTAGTGGATGAAGTGGCCAGGGGGCTGATGGCGTTGGGGATTCAAAAGGGTGAAAAAGTGGCTGTATGGGCCACCAATATTCCGTTCTGGGTTGCTTTGCAATTTGCAACAGCCAAAATAGGTGCTGTTCTGCTGACCGTTAACACCAATTATAAGACTGCGGAACTGGAGTACCTTTTAATACAGTCTGAAACCGAAAACTTATTTTTGATTGACGGGTTCCAGGACACTGATTATGTAAACACCATTTATGAGCTGGTTCCCGAGCTTAAAACTCAGCAGAGGGGCAGTCTTTCCAGCAAAAAATTTCCCCATCTCAAAAGGGTGGCATTTTTAGGTCAGGAAAAGCACCGGGGCATGTATTCCATTCCTGAAATCAAGGCCCTGGGCGTAATGACAACAGATGAAGAATACCTTGCCCGGCAAAAAGAATTAAGCCCCCATGACGTGGTCAACATGCAGTATACTTCGGGAACAACCGG
This sequence comes from Desulfobacula toluolica Tol2, assembly GCF_000307105.1. Taxonomy (NCBI): domain Bacteria; kingdom Pseudomonadati; phylum Thermodesulfobacteriota; class Desulfobacteria; order Desulfobacterales; family Desulfobacteraceae; genus Desulfobacula; species Desulfobacula toluolica. The sequence continues at coordinate 4,475,042 of NC_018645.1, read as the reverse complement.
GTTTCCCAAAGGCGTGATGCTCACCCATTACAATATCGGCAACAACGGGTTTTTTATCGGTGCAAACCAGAATTTTTCCGAACATGACCGGGTCTGCCTTCCTGTTCCGCTTTTCCACTGCTTTGGGTGTGTGCTGGGTGTCCTTGCCGCTGTCAATCATGGAACCTGCATGGTTATCCTGGAAGGATTTGATCCTTTGATGGTCATGTCCTCTGTGGAACAGGAAAAATGTACTGCTTTGTATGGTGTTCCCACCATGTTTATCGCAATCCTGGATAATCCCATGTTTTCAAAATTTGATTTTTCATCTCTCAGGACCGGTATCATGGCTGGTTCCAACTGCCCGATTCATGTTATGGAGCAGGTTATTGAAAAAATGAATATGACGGATATCACCATCTGTTACGGTCTGACCGAGGCGTCGCCGGTCATGACCTATACCAGGATCGGGGATGAGTTGCGCCTCAGGGTGGAAACCGTGGGAAGGGCATTGCCACATATTGAGGTGAAGGTCATTGATATTGCAACAAAAGAAACCGTTCCCCCTGGTGTCCAGGGAGAAGTGTGTTGCCGGGGATATAATATCATGAAAGGGTATTACAACAACCCCGAAGCCACAAAAGAGGCTGTTGATGCTGACGGCTGGCTTCATTCAGGGGATCTTGGTGTCATGGACGAACAGGGAAATCTGGCTATCACCGGACGTCACAAGGATATGATTATCCGGGGAGGAGAAAATATCTATCCCAGGGAAATCGAAGAATTTTTATACAGGATGGATGAAATAAAAGATATCCAGGTGGCTGCAGTCCCCAGCAAAAAATACGGAGAAGAGGTTGGCGCCTTTATTGTTCTTAAAGAGGATGCAAACATTGATGAGAGCGATGTAAAGGACTTTTGCAGAGGTAAAATCGCACGTTTTAAAATTCCCAGGTATGTTCATTTCGTGGACTCCTACCCCATGACGGCCAGCGGAAAAATCCAGAAATTTAAACTTTCTGAATTATCAGAGCAGATCTGGCCGGACCGGCGATAACAAAAAAATCTGTTTTACTACGGCACGTCAAATTTATTTCAATCTCCTGAAGCGGTTCTTGCTTCAGGAGATGTTTTTTTATAAATGATTGAAGATACTTACTAAATAATCAATACCACACGCCATACACCCTAAAGTTGAAACGCCATTTAACTCTAAACATGGCCAAAATATAAGCTGTTTTTATTTTGTAATAAAGTTCCGATATACAAGCGGATCAGTTCAATAAAATTACTGACTTTTTAAAAAACCCATGGTAGAAAAATAAACGTGTTTAACGTGTGTGAATATTATTTTGCTTGATGCTGCAATAAAAATTCATACTGGTTGATTAAGTAAAGGAGGTTTTTATGAAAACCGTTTTTGTAGAGGTGCAAAAATGCGTTGGTTGCAGGCATTGTGAAATCGCCTGCGCCGTGGAGCATTCCAGGGAAAAGGCGTTATTGTCTTTTTTGAATGACGATCCTCAATCGCAACCCAGGATAAAGGTGGGCGCAGGGATCGATTTCATGACGTTTCCAAATCGCTGCCGGCATTGTGATCCGGCCCCTTGTCTGCAGATTTGTCCTACCGGGGCCATATACAAGGATAACGAGTTTGGTTCCGTTCTTGTTCGGGAGGAGCGATGCATATCCTGTGGAATGTGCGCTATGGCCTGTCCCTTCAGTGCGATCACCTTTCAGAAGACCCGTACCCAAAACCGTTCTGTTTCGTACAAATGCGATGATTGCATTGATCTTAGAAGAAATGACCTTAGAAAAAAAGATCCCAAAACAATTGATAGCAACAAAGAAGAAAAACAGCCGGCCTGTGTTAAGGCCTGTAAAACAGGTGCCCTTGTGTTTGGAGAAATCAATGCGACGATTCACAAAGCAAGGCGGGATGATGCCCTTGATATAACAGGATATATGAAGGGGAAACAATCATTTAAAATGCCTGAAAACATAAAAATGTTCAAGGGTATCATGGAAAAAATAGCCTGCCTTGGTCCAATGCCGTCATCACGATAAGGAGACAAAAAAAAATGAAAAGAGTGGATTTTAAAACCATTAAACATAAAGTTGAAGAACGAACGATTGTCGAGGCTGCAAAGCCTGTTATGGAGATGGCTCTGGAAGAAGGAATTGAAACTGCCTGGGACCGGCTGGAAATCCAGCAGCCCCAATGCGGATTCGGGCAGACAGGTGTTTGCTGTAACCGTTGTACATTGGGGCCTTGCAGGATTGATCCGTTTGAAGAAGGCCCTGAAAAAGGTGTTTGCGGAGCAGATGCCGACCTTATTGTTGCCAGAAATTTTCTGGATGATCTTTCCACAGGGGCTGCAGCCCATTCTGATCATGGGCGAGAGATACTCGAGACCCTTTATAAAACATCTGTTGGGCAGGCCCAGGGATATGATATTCAGGATACGAAAAAATTAAACCATATTGCTGCCGAGCTTGGGGTGGAAACAAAAAACAAAGATAACAATGAGATTGGCAAGGATGTTGCCCTGGCATTGCTCGAAGAGTTCGGCACCATCAAAAATTCCATCAAATTTATTGACCGTGCGCCGGACAAGACCAGGGAAATATGGAAAGCTGCCGGCATATCCCCCAGGAGTGTGGACAGAGAGATTGTTGAATCCATGCACCGCATACACATGGGGGTTGGGGCAAATTATGCCAATGTGCTTTTGCATGGATTAAGAACCTCGTTGTCGGACGGATGGGGCGGTTCAATGATGGCCACCGAGGTTTCCGACATTTTGTTCGGCACGCCTGAAATAAATTCCTCCCATGTAAACCTTGGAACCTTGAAAAAGGATATGGTAAATGTGATCCTCCATGGCCACAATCCCATCCTGTCCGAGATGCTGGTCAAAGCTGCACAAGATCCTGAGATGAAAAAACTGGCCCGGGAAAAGGGTGCAAGCGGAATCAACCTTGCCGGAATCTGCTGCACTGGCAATGAACTGCTCATGAGAAAAGGGGTTCCCATTGCCGGAAACATGCTGGACCAGGAGCTGGCACTGGCCACGGGAGCGGTTGAGGTTATGGTTGTGGATTATCAGTGCATATTTCCTTCCATTGCGCAGACAGCAGGCTGCTTTCATTCAAAAATTATTTCAACAAGTGAAAAATCAAAAGTTTCCGGCGCGGTTCACATGGAATTGCATCCTGAAACAGCCTTTGATACGGCAAACAAGATTCTAAAACTTGCCATTGAAAATTATCCCAACAGAAACCAGGACCGGGTTAAAATTCCGGCTGAACCTGTAAAAATGGTGGCTGGTTTTTCAGTTGAGGCGATCAAAAAAGCATTGGGCGGCAGTCTCAAACCCCTTGTGGATGTGATTGCAAGCGGAAAGATCAGGGGTGCTGTGGGTATTGTGGGGTGCAACAATCCCAAAATCAAACACGACTACGGCCATATTGAGCTTGCAAAGGCATTGATTAAAAACAACATCCTGGTGGTTGAAACAGGATGCGCCGCCATTGCTTCGGGAAAGGCGGGGCTGCTGCTGCCGGAAGCTGCGGAACTGGCAGGGGAAGGCTTAAAAGAGGTGTGCAAATCCCTGGGAATTCCACCGGTGCTTCATATGGGATCATGTGTGGACTGTTCCAGGATACTTGTGCTGGCGGCTGAACTGGCAAACATCCTGGGAGTTGGGATTGACCAGTTGCCTTTGGCGGGTGCTGCGCCTGAATGGTATTCCCAGAAGGCTATTTCCATTGGTTCCTATTTTGTATCCTCCGGGGTATTTACAGTACTGGGCATACCTCCCAAGATATTCGGCAGTCAAAATGTGATCAACCTGGTTGCAAGCGGTTTAAATGATGTTGTTCATGCCGCCTTTGCAGTGGAACCCGACCCGGTTGCGGCCGCACAATTGATATGCGATCATATAGAAAACAAAAGAAAGGCTTTGAACATATAAGAGGCGTAACGGTTCCCGCAAAGGCGGGAACCCAATCAAAAACAGGAATTCATTATGAAAATAGCAATCATAGGAATGGGGCCCGCAGGAACAGGCGTTGTCAGTACCCTGAGGCGGCATGACTCAGATGCCGAAATTACAATGTTTTCAGCGGAAAATGTTCCCCCTTATTCTCCCCCGGCACTTGGCGACTATTTGATTACCGGAAACAAGGAAGGCTTGTTCCGGCATGAGGATGATTTTTTTAAAACATACAATGTCAAGCAAAGGCCCGGGGAAAAAATCGTTCAGGTCATGCCGGAAGAAAAACAACTTAAAACGCAAAACAATGAGATTTTTGATTTTGATCACCTGGTTATCGCTTCCGGGTCTTCGTTATACGCCCCGGTCAAGGGAGCGGATAAAAAGGGGATTTATAATTTCAAAACTTTGGACGGAGCTGATCAAATAAAAAGAATCTCCCAAGAGGATAAAACCGCTGTTGTCCTGGGCGGAGGATTTATCGGAGTTGAGATCGCCTTGTGTTTGGCTAAAATCGGAATCAAGCCCACCCTGCTGAACAGGCGAGGTTGGATCATGCCCCGTTTGCTGGATGTTGAAACCGCCGGATATGTTGAAAAAGATCTTAGGGCACAGGGGGTTGAGGTTTTGTTGAATACCGAGGGCAAGGAGTTTGTAGGCAACGAATCCGTGGACGGCCTTTTAACATCCAATGGGAAAACATTAACTGCTGATATTTACATTGCAGCCACCGGGGTCAAGCCAAATATCGATTTTATCAAAGATACTGATATTGAGTATGATCAGGGGATTGTTGTGGATGAAAAATTGCGGACCCGATACCCTTATATCTATGCCTGCGGGGATGTTGCCCAAACCATTGATCTTCTTTCCGGGAAAAGAAAAATACATGGCCTGTACCCTGTTGCAATGGATCATGCACAAACAGCGGCCTGCAATATATTGGGAATGGAACGTGAATATGAACGGCCCATAAACATTAATTCTTTAAAAGAACTGGGGTTCAAAATTATTGTCGTCGGAAACCAGAAAGCAGAAGAGGTTTTTGAATATAAAACCGAAAATATCTTGCGCAAAATATATATAACAGCAGATAAAATAGTCGGGTTTGTGTTGCTGGGGGATATCTCCAATGCAGGTATCTATTTGTCGCTGTTGAAGAAAAAAACCAATGTTGCAAAGTTTAAACACCGGCTTTTATCAAAAGGATTCTCACCTGGATTCCTGCCAGGCATGGTTGGTGTGAATTAAGGAACGGCTTTAAATGCACTGAAAATATGAAAGTCTTGAAAAAACATACAGAGACTTTTAATCTTTGTTGTGGGCAAATTTTAAATGAAATACCAGATCTGCCCGTGGCATTTGTTATAAAACCGGCTTCTTTGAGATAAGATAATGAATTTGAATTTTATTTTTGTTTTCCAGCTTAAGTGATGCAGGGTTCAGGACCAGATCGACAGTAGCAGTACCGGATTCAGTGAGATTGTCCAATGATATTTGTTTTGTGAAAATGGTGGAAATATCTTTTAAAGCAAGACTCCCGCCGATTACCCGAACGGTTTTAGGTATTGCCTTTGCCTCTTTCATGACAACACCCATAGGCAATTTTCCCATCCAGTTCGGCTGTATGGGAAGTTCTTTTTTAATCAGGGTATCCAGAGTTATATCCAGTTCTGACGGCTCTATTTTTTTCAGCCTTATCCCCGGCGGAAGCAGTATGTTTGCCTTGGTGACGGACAGCTTGTTAACCCCTACCACAGACTGGGACAGGTTCAGTTTGATATTAATCTGTTCAGGCTTGATGGCATTGATTAAAGGTTTTGCACCACTGATCAAAAGCTTAATATTGGATGCAGAAGAAGAGATAATTTCCATTTTCTGATCCGGATTTATAAATTCAACCGGGATTTCATGTGTGGCAAGGGTTTCCATTCCTCTTGAAAAGCTGAGCCATATTCCGGTAATGCAGAAAAGACTTATTAATCCGGCTGTAATCAGTTCTATGGTCTGATGCCGGACACCTTTTTTTGTTGAATCATCTCCTGCATGATCCTGAAGCAATTTTTCAAGCGCCAGACGATTGCGGATATCATAGACTTGATTTTCTTTGAACAATGTTACCTTGCCCCGTTCTTCAGACACAACTATAACCAGGGCATCCGTAAGTTCTGTTAAACCGGATGCAGCCCTGTGCCGGGTTCCGAAAAAAGAGGGCAGATCTTTTCTTTTTGACAATGGAAGTATCACACCTGCACTGATGATCCGGTCCCCTTGTATGACAATGGCTCCGTCGTGTATCGGATTGTCAGGCCAGAAAGCACTCACCAGCAGTTCCTGCGACAGCTTGCCATCCAGGGAAATTCCTCCTTGAACAACACTGGCAAGCCCTTGCTTTAAGGGCAGCACGATCAGGGCCCCGATTTTTTTTTGGGCCAGTGCCCAGACACTGTCGGCAATTATGTTCAAAGGGGTATGAAATTGATGCCGGGGGATTCCCCATAAAAATGATTTCAGGTCTTTGGTCTGAAAAACGCTGGATATTTCATTTCGAAAAACAATGATGATAACCAAAGCGGCCACGGTGATAATACCCTGCATGGCCCAGTTTGTTATGATCAGACCAAGGGAGACAGCGGCTTGACCTGCCACCCAGAGAACACAAATAGTCAGCAGAGCCCTGATAACATTGGTTCCTCTGAAAAGCACATAAAGCCGAAATAAAACATAGCTGTTTAACAGGATGTCTAATGCATCCTGCCAGCGAAACCCGGAGAACAGATAAAAAAGAGGTTCCATTGTTAATCAGTCTGCCATACTGAATCTTAATGTTTGCAACAGGGTATCATTGATATCCCGTATTTCGACGCGCCAGGGTCCCTTATCTTCATCCCGGATTTGTATCCTGCTGAAAGAGGACCATTTTGGTGGAGAAAGGGTGAGTTTCATGGTGAAGATCAGCTTGTCTTTTTTGTACCAGTGGTGAAAAATATAAGTTTTTTCAAACACGGGATCAAATTTTGAAAAACAAAAAACCTCACCCTGGGATATTGAAAAGACCACAGCCGGGTTCACCGGTTGAAAAGTTTCAATGGATTCACACATAACTGCCTGAACCATAACCATTTTAGCATTTGATTGTTCTGAACTGACATTTGCTGCAGACAATAACACCAGAACAAGCAAAAACAGAAAGGATTTTATTGATTTGCCGGTAAAAATTATTTTCATGTCCCCACTATATTTCATGTCCTCACTATATTTCATGTCCCCACTATAACGGACGTTTCCTTTTTTTCAAAATTAAAATAAAGTATATGAGATTGCTGCACCAGCGCTTTTCGGCATACAGCTTTAAGCTGTGGCCGGTAATTTGAGGTGAAAAACCAGCAAGCCGGCAGTCACCAATGCCAACGCAGACAGAAGGTGAACTGTCAACGGCTCTCCTAAGATCAACCAGCCAAAACACACCCCGGCAATGGGCATCACAAAGATAAAGGAATGCAGTGAAGATGCCCCGTGTTTTTTCAATAGTGTATTCCAGGCCACAAAACCCAGAGAGGCGATGACAACGCTTTGATATAACAAAGCGCCCAGTATTGTCCGGTCAAGGCGAATGATCATGTTCGGATCTAAAAATATCCCGCCGGCCAGAAAAATCGGTGCGGCAAATATGAACGGATAGATTACCAGGTGAAAGGGTTCGAAATCTTGGATCACCCTTTTGGTGAAAATGATGCGGCAGGCCCACATGAAAACAGCAGCCAGGACTATCAGATCCCCTGTCTGACAACCTGACGAAAGCCCTTCTTTGTCCGTCAATATCAAAAAGACGCCGAAAAATCCCATCAGCATACCTATTATTTTTTGGGGTGTGATGTTTTCCCCCGGAATAAAAAAATGGGATAAAACAAGCACTATAAAGGGTAGAAGGTTGGCGATCAGAACACCGTGAGAGGCATTGGTTTTGCTCATGCCAAAGTAAAACAAAGACATCTGGGTGGTCAGAATCATTCCCACGGCAAAGGTTGAAACCCACAGGTTTTTTTTTATTTTCAGGGGTTGCCGGGTAAAAACAGCCCACAAAAAAACAACTGCCGCAGCAATGGCAAACCTAATACCTGCATTGGTAAACGGTCCGAATCCTGCCAGGCTGAGTTTAATAGCCACTGGATTGCCACCGAATATGATGCACAATACAATAATGGATGCTGTTGTGCCGGATGAAAATTCGCTTCTGGGTGTCATAATAGATTTAAAACTCTTCCTGTTCTTTCTGGATAACAATCTGATCTCGACCTTTGTTTTTAGCTATGAAAAGTGCATCATCCGCCCGTTTTATAAGACTTGCTTCCGGTTCATTCATCCGGTACAGGGAAATTCCCATGGAAACCGTAATTTTTCCCATGGTTTCACCGGATTTTCTGAGCTTCCACTCCTTTGTGGCCAGAGTTTTTTGAATTTTTTTAGCCACGGTTGTTGCACCTTTGATTCCTGTTTCAGGTAAAATTATTAAAAACTCCTCTCCCCCGTATCTGGCAGCAATGTCGTTTTGTCTCAAATGAGTTTTCAGAATCTGGGCAATACCTCTCAAAAGACTGTCTCCTACAAGATGCCCAAAGGTGTCATTCACCCGTTTGAAATAATCAATATCCACCATAATAATGGAAAAAGGCAAATCATTTTGTTTGGCCCTGATTCTTTCTATCTCAAGCTTTTTTTCAAGCCCTCTCCTGTTAATCAATCCGGTTAAAGCGTCTGTCTGTGCTTCCTGCTGGGATTTTTCCAATTCCTGTTGCAATTGCTTTAAATCTTCAGAAGATATTCTCATCCTGGTTTGAAGTCTTTTGCCTGATTGGAGGAGTCCTTTGGTTTCAGCCAGCATCTGGTCAACAATACATCTTATTTCATTAAAATTTTTGGCATCATTTATCTTAACCGCTAACTCGTTCAGGCTCTTGCCGTTTTCGGCAAGATCCTCCTTGGTTTCGGAGACATGGTTGGAAATATCTTTGAGCATCAGAGAAATCTTGGTTAACAGATTGCTGATGACAATCCTATCTCCATCTACCACATATTTTTGATAAAGGCCTTCTACTTTGACGTTATTAATCGGGCCGGCATTTTTAAGTGAGTGATCAATGGCTTTTTTGAGTTTTATATTTTTACCGGATACATACTCGTACCAGACCGCATAGTTTACCGGGGTGGCAGGCAGATTGTGTTTTGTAATATAATTTAATGCCAGTCTCAGGTATTCCCCTGCCTTGGTTTTTTCTTCCATATAATTCATAAACTACCTAAGCCAAACCCTGTTTGTTTCGACAGATATTTTGTACAAATGCATCTCCAATTAACATTTTTGCCCCAATTGCCCGCAACCTGCTGCAACGGATTGACCTCTGGTCCATCGTTTAATCACAAATATACCCTTGTTTGTCAAGGTTTGAGCAAATTTGTGCATATCCGCGTCACAAGGTGATTCATAATTAAACCCGTTTACAGGATTACAGGGAATGAGGTTCAATCTTACAGGCAAAGGTTTAATATAATCAGCCAATCTTATAGCATCCTTTTGAGAATCATTTAAACCTTTAATTAAAATATATTCAAATAGAAAACACCCTCTTTTGGTCAGTGGAAATGATTGTAACGCCTTTTTAAGGGAGATCAGGGGTATGGTTTTATTGACCGGCATCAACCAGGAGCGGGTTTTATCATCAGCGGCATTGATGGATATTGCAAGTCGTAAGCCCGGCATATCCATGCCGGCAAGCTTTTCAATGCCGTTTATCAGGCCGGATGTGGATACGGTGATATGGCGCAGGGCAATGTCAAAGCCTTTTTGTTCATTCATTATTCGAATCGCCTGTATTACAGGGTCAAAATTGTCAAAAGGCTCGCCCATGCCCATAAAAACAATATTTTTTATTTTCTCTTTTAAGGTGAATCTTGCATTGAACAACTGGCCTGTAATCTCAAAAATCTTAAGATTTCTTTTAAAGCCCATTCTGCCGGTTTCGCAAAACCGGCATCCCATTTTACACCCCACCTGACTGGAAACACAAAGAGTCTGATGATTTGTCATGGGAATAATTACGGATTCTATTTTTTCTCCATCTGAAAGCTTTGTGATAAATTTGGTCAGATTGTTTTCCTTAAAGGTTTCAACAACCTGTCCGGGTGTGAGGTTTATCTTGTGTTTAAGTTGTCTTGTAAAGGCGGGAGAGGAGGTAAACTCTTTTGACTCAAAAAAATTAGGGTTTCCGGATTTAAAAATTTCCCGGTAGAGGGCTGTGGCATGAAAGCGTCCTTTGCCGAAGGTCTGATTCAATCTGCCGGTCAACTGATCCAGTGTAAGGTCTAAAATTTGCATTTTATCATACGCTTTGCTTCTCTTAATTTGTAAGCGTATTCAATATCAGATATGGACTGGTATTTCCATTGATTAATTAAATGAAAACTTTAAAAATCAACAGGACGGCATATATATCTTAATGCACGTTGCTGTATGAAATCCTGTTTTTTCCATCTTTTTTAGCCTGATACATGGCCATGTCGGCTTTGTGAATGAGGCCATGAATATCAAGGATATCATGGGGGCCGACCGCTACCCCGATGCTCACCGTAACCTTTGTGATACCGGTTGTTCCATGGAAATTTCCTTTAATCTGTGAGATGCTTTTCCTGAGCCTTTCTGCAATCATACCACCTATGCGTCTGTCTGCATATGGCAGGACAACTGCGAATTCTTCTCCGCCATACCTTGCACAGACATCAATCTCCCTGACATTGAACTGGATGACGTCGGCGACTTCACGTAATATTCGATCTCCCTGCTGATGGCCGTAGCAGTCATTGATTTTTTTAAAATCGTCGATATCAATTATCAACAGGGTTAAAAAATGTTTTTGTCGCATGGATTTGGACAGTTCAAGTTTGGGACGTCTAAATCTTCCTGTTTAGTTTGCTCATAATTTGGCCCTCCATTGAACCTGCTTGAGTTGCAGGTAATCTATCCACCTGTAACTCATGCATTTCAACACGCTGATCGCACATACGTTTTCGATCAATAATGACCAGGCAAGCCATTCTCAAGCGATTACAGATCTGATTTGAGACGTGACGTCTGAATTATTTGTATTGTCTGGGATAGATTTCATGTGACCAATAAATTTTCCACAACTCGCTGTAATATCAATTATATTTTCTGTTTTTTCACCGTTTTTAGGTACCGGCAAAAGAGATAAATAGCATCTCTTTTCAGAAGAAAAAACCGCTGTCATACTTCCGGGGTTCGGTAAAATTTCCCGGCGTTGCCGGGTTAAAGACAACAGTTTTTTTTCAATTTCCTGTTGTTCCTTTACAGTCACTCTCATGACCATCTTTGCTGCGTCTTCAGGTAAGGTTCCACAAAAAGCTGGCAAGCGCAGTGCGATTCTGTTGGCGTCTTTTACTTCGCCGACGCCATGGGTTTTACCAAGGCCAAACAGGGATTCAATATTATCGGAACAAATGGGCATCCCGATATTGTTCAATCCCAATGATGATGCGACGATCAGTTGATTTTCCATCCAGGTCATAAAGCCGATAGATACCTGAGATCTCTGGGGAATAGATTGTAACATCGCTTTGCACTCTTTGTATGTCTCGAAATTCAGCCCTCGATGTTTAAGGATTTTCTGGCTTTCTAAAAGCGGACGGGCATCACGGAGGAATCGCTTGATAAACGGCCTGTGTTCAGAAAGCTTACCGATGGAATTTCTAAGCTTTGCAATGACAGATCCCTCTGATGTTCGCCCTCGTGGGGAGTGTTGAAGAATCATTTCAGCCCATTTCACCAGTCGATGAATATTCATGAATCGGGCTTTTGTCGATACTTTTGGAGGAACCAGACAGCCAAGATCCGTCTGTTTCATTTTTTTTGAGGCTTGACCGCATGCAGAGATAAAGCCATCATAAGAAGGATGCCTATTGTATTCTTTTTTCAGCAGATTGGCAACGACATGAGAGACATCATCGATGGAATGACTATACAGCCCTCTTTCCTTCAGAAGTCTGACACCTTTTTTCAAATCCAATCCACCGTCTTTTAAATATGCCGCAGGCTTTCCCGTAATATGGATCACCTGTTGTAAAAAATCCGCAATGGATTTTCCAGTCCATGAGGAAGCCACAGAAATGGCAACACAATTTATGTTTTTAAGGGCAGGCGCGCTCTCATTGGTGGCATGATGATTGATGTTAAGTTCGAGAACAGCAAGAATTTTACCGACACCCAAGGCGATAGAAGTATCTATGATCCAGATGGCACCGTTTACAAATTTGTTTTTCTCAAAAGAAACTGAAGGCAGACCACTGTAAGTCCAAATTTTTGACAATGAATAGCGAGTGAGCCAGTTGATGATCGTTTGAGGGCAAGGAACTTTGCCGTCAATTCCAAAATATGGGGCTAATACGCCAAGCACCCTGGATATGGCTCTGAATCCAATACGACCGATCAGGAATAGGCTCAATGAAATATAAATCAGCAATTCTTTCTTTTCCTTGGCAGGCAAGGTGGCTTTTTTGCGCTCTTCAACCAGCTGCTGCCTGGTCTTTCGAAATTGAAACTTGTATTTGTCTCGATCGTTTCTAATGCGTTTCAGTTCAGCTTTTTGATACTTAATCGTTTGATTTCGATCAACTGCTTTCCCTTTCCAGGCCGATCTACTTTTTTTAATTTTGAAATTTTACTCATAAAAAAACCGATTTCAGTTGAAAAAACAGAAAACATAAGGCGCAAAAGGAATTTTACAACAATCTTGAGTCATTCAGTGGGGTTTGCTATTGTGCGGTTAGATATTGGGTTAATGAAAATAGAGAAGGATCTCTAATGACACATGATAGATTGAAAGCTAAAACGATCCCAGGTGAATATTGCAGATTTTGCGGTAATGATTCGGTTCCTCTTGTGAAAACTAAATGTTGTGATCAATGGATTTGCTGCGACACTTCTTATGTTTCCATCGAAGGTGGAGGGTATTGTCAATATCACCATGAGCAATACAGCGTTTGCTATTTCCATTACAATGACGGGCATTCCGGAAAATGGCAAGAATGCGAAGAATGCAGGGATCTGCTCGGTGAAGATGATTTTAAAGCGGCTTTCCATGATCCTAACAATGTACCACGATATTAACCCGAATAAGAGGCCCAAAAACCGAGCAAAAAAAATGGGCTAATACGCGGTTTTTTAGACACCCCAGTTCAAGTTCAAGGTAATGTTTAAAAAAAGCATGGTTGTAAAGGGCGGTTAATTGATCTGTAATCGCTGATTTAAAGGCATTTTTATATTTGGAGACCAGCATATCCAGATACACCTTTTTTTTGATAAAAGATTTGATGCGTGCCTTAAATTCCAGTTCATTAACCGGTTTGATCAGGTAATCGTCCGTACCAAGTTCAATGCTTTTTATCTTGGTCTCCAGATCTGCCATGGATGTGATGGTGATCACCTGAATATTCCTTGTCCTGTCCATTTTTTTTAATTGCTTGCAGACCTCATGCCCATCCATATCCGACAAGGGAATATCCAGCAGCACAATATCAATTTGCTCGCTTTCAGCAATGAGTACGGCTTTCTTACCGCTTCCTGTGATTATGATTCTGTCGCAAAATGCATTGAGATTTTTTTTCAAAAACTCCACGTCTTGTTCGCTGGTGTCGGCGATGAGGATAGTTGGCTTGAAGCATATTGTTTCAAGCTCAAGGTCTGATGTTTCAGAGGGAATAAAGTGAGATTCCGACTCCCTGCGCGTTTTGAGTTGTTCCTGGTATTTCTTGAGCCGCAGCAGGGAACGGATTCTGGTTAAAAGTTCCTTTGTATTGATCGGTTTGTTCAAGAACTCATCCGCCCCGGCCTCAAGGGCCATAGCCTTGTCACGACTGCTGTCCAGGGCCGTTACATGAATGATTGGAATGTCTCTGGTATTCTTGTCTTTTTTTAATATCCGGGTCACTTCAAAGCCATTGATCCCAGGCATCATCAAATCCAAAAGAATAAGGTCTGGATATTCTTTTTTGACCTTATCCAGGCATTCTTGACCACTTAAGGCTTCAATGGTGTCAAAGGTATCCCCGGAAAGCTTTGCCTTGAGTAGTTTCACATTCAGAGGATTATCGTCAACAATGAGTATTCTGTTTTTGAAAAAAATTTCTTCACCACTGTCCTTCAACTTTGGATCAGTTTTTTGCTTCCGGGGATCTTGTTTCCTTTCATCTGTACCTGGTGGCAGATGTGATTGAAGCGTGTTTAGAAAAGTCCTCGTATCAAGGGGTTTGCTGATATATCCCACACAACCTGCATCCAGAACTCTTTTTTCATCGCTTTTCATGGCATAGGCGGTTAGAGCCAGAACCGGAATGTTCTGGATTTTTGGATCGTTTTGTATTTCTCTGGTAGCCGTAAGCCCGTCCATGCCGGGCAGTTGAATATCCATAAGGATCAAGTCAGGAACATGCTTTCTGATCAACTCAAGTCCCTCTTCTGCAGTCCATGCTTCAATAATTTTGTAACCACCTATTTTCAGAAGGCTACCAACCAGCTTCATGTTGAAGGCATTATCTTCAATAACAAGAATCGTTCTTTTTTCCATATTCACCCCTCATTAAATTAACAAGTTTATATTTGCAGGAGCGATCAAATGATACTATTTTCTTTCTCTTCTGCTTAACTGAATATAATCTGTTATCTTTTGATTTTATGAGTCATCATATCAATCATTTCTATCAAATGTTCAACAATTTTTTTATCCAGTTTTCCCTTATTCGCCTCCTCGCGAAGAATTTTGAACGTTTTCTCCCTGGACATTCCCTTGCGGTAGGGTCGATCCGTATTCAGGGCGTCAAAGATATCAACAATCGCTATGATACGGGCCAAAATAGATATGTCATCTCCTTTAATACCGTCAGGGTATCCACTGCCGTCAATTTTTTCATGGTGATGTCGAATTGCTTCCAGGGCCGGGCCGAGAGTTTTTTTCAGGGGTAAACATATACGATAGCCCTCGGCAGGATGACGTTTGATACTTTTCCATTCATCTGAGTTGAGACGTCCGGGTTTATTTAATATCTCTCTTGGTACCCCTATTTTTCCAATATCATGGAGGATGCCGCTGAGCCTGAGAGCGTCTATTTCCATTGCCGAAAGTCCCATTTTTTTACCCAGTGCCACGGACATATCCGCAACCCTTTGGGTGTGTCCCTGAGTGTAAGCATCCTTGGCTTCAACGGCGTTGGCCATGGAGATAAGAATGTTTTCAATACTGATTAATTTTTTGTTAAGCTGATTAACCCTGAGCAGTGAATTTATTCTGGCTGTCAGTTCAACACGATTTGGCGGTTTAGTGATAAAGTCATCTGCACCGGCTTCAATCCCCTTGATCCTTGACTGTGTATCATCCAGAGCTGTCAACATAATAATGGGAACAAGGCGTGTGTCCTCACTTTTTTTCAAGCGGCGGCAGACTTCATAACCATCCATATGCGGCATCATGATATCCAGCAAAACCAGATCCATGTCGATTCTTTTCATCAGAGAAAGGGCCTCTTCACCATTGTACACCTTGAATATTTCATGATTAAATGGTGTAAGAACAGCTCCCATCAATTTCACGTTTCTGGAGTCATCATCTACAATCAGAATTTTAAATTTTTGTTCAGGACCGTGTATTCTTTCTTTTTTCAGAAAACAAACTTTATTTTTACCCATGATTTTGGCTTGTAATAATGCTTCCTGGGCCTTCAAAATAAGGGTTTCTCTGTTTGAAGCCTCTCTTGGAAAAGAAGCAAGGCCAGCACTTAAGGTCAATGTACCGTGAGTATGTTTTTCCACTGAAACCCTGATGCGGTCCAAGGCTATATGGGCACCGGAAAGGTTTGATTTTGGCAGAATTATCGCAAATTCATCGCCTGAATATCTTGCAGCCACATCAGGGTTTCTGAGATTTTTCTTGATGAATTTTGTCACCTTTTGCAGCAAGTGATCACCAATGGCAGGGTTGTTTCGTTTGTTGTATAAAGAGAACGAATCTATGTTGATCAAAGCCAGGGTGAAGGTATCTCCATATCTTCGTGATCTCTTGATCTCCTCTTGCAGTAAAATTTGGAAAATTCCGTGATTGAACAAACCCGTCAGACTATCCACAAAAGGGGCATGGGTCTCTTGTTCGTAATTTTTTATAAGCTGTTCTTTCATAGTTGTTTGCCCTTAATGAAATCGTCATGTCACAATTTATGATGTGTACCTGATCTAAATCAAGGAGCAAGGATCTTGATTGTTCCGGCAGCACACAAAAGATCACTCTGACAACATGATCATCAAAAACATTCATATGATTTAACTTAAGATACGGAGCAACTCTTTTGAAGAAATTTCAAGTGTCGATCGGCTTGGTGATATACCCCGTATAATCTGCTTTCAGTGCAGTTTGTTTATCCTTGCTCATGGTATGGGAACTCAATACGACACTGGCAGGTCTTTTAAATTCGGCTGTGACCTTTCCATTTGTATTATAAACAATTCGTATAAATTTTAGATAAATTAGAAACAGGTGTTTGTCAAGGGTAAAAACAAAAGATGAAAGGCTTCAAGGAGTACCTGGAAAGCAAATTGTCGGTTGGAAAAACTTTGCGTAATTGGTGTCAGCAGACATTCTTTTCAGAAGAATTTTTAGCAATTTTTATCAAGGTCTATTTCGGATACCGAGTCCATATCTTCTGGCTGTAATGGAATGATAAAGCTGAATGTACTGCCTTTTCCATGTCCCAGGCTTTGAGCCCAGATCATTCCTCCGTGCATCTCAACAAACCGCCTGCTTAGAGCCAAGCCAAGTCCCGTTCCCTCGAAACAGCGGCTTGTCGAATTTTCCACCTGTTCAAAATGGTTGAAAATTCTTTCCATATCCTCTGACTTGATGCCGACACCGGTATCAGCAACTGAGATGGTTATCCAATGGCGGTGGCGCTCAAGATCTGAGGTTGATATCTGTACGGTTTTTGTCATGCCGTGGGCTTTCAGGCCTGAACTTTCCGCTAAATTCGCGACCAGGCTGATCTTACCACCATCCGGGGTAAACTTCACCGCATTGGACAACAGATTGTAAATGATCTGTTTGAGCTTACGTTCGTCCGCGGTAATCATTTCCGGAAGACCGTCAACATCTGCTGACACCTGTATTCCAATCTTCATGGCCTTTTCCTTGATCATGACAAGGCTGTTTTCCAGAAGCGTCTTTAGATGGATATCTGTTGGTTCCAAGTCCATTTTACCGGCTTCAACCTTGGAAAGATCCAGGATATCGTTGATTAAAGAGAGTAGGTGTCGGCTGCTGTTCAGCACATCGCCAAGATACTCTTCCTGAATAGGGTTCAGCTCTCCAAAGTGCTTGTCTATCACTAATTCGGTAAATCCGATGATATGGTTCAGGGGCGTTCTCAATTCATGGCTCATATTAGCCAGGAACTCGCTCTTGGCAATGTTGGCGGACTCGGCCAGATCTCTAGAGTTTTTTAATTGTCTTTCTGCCAGTTTCCGTCGTATTATTTCTTCCTCAAGATGCAGGTTTTTTTCCTTGATCTCCATTTCCTTGATCTGCGATTCTTCAAGACGTGAAGAAAGGATCAAGGTTCGGGTGCTTGAATGAAAGAAAAATATTGTACCGCAACAAATTATCACCGTACTTATTCCAAGAATCATAAACAGATGCAAGGGGGATATATGCCCTAAAACTTCGGTGGCCTTGTGGATATCAATAATAAAAAAAGGGGTTCCCTTGATCCTGGTCTTGAACATGATCATGTCCGCCAATTTTCCATCCGGGTCGAACATCTTTAAATATTGTGGTTTTCCGGTTTTAATTTTCCTGAAATCCGGAGGTTTATCAAAGCGAATGGTGGACTGATCAGACCACGGTGCTGACAGGTGACCATCTTCGCACATAATTAGCAGAAACCGGCAGGAGGATTGCTCAGGTTTCAAGAAAAAGGCAAATATGTTTTTTTGCGCGATCAGTGCAATGAGCTGACCTGTATGAACACCTTTGAAAAAATATGGGATGCAAATGCATACGTTAAAATAGTCCTGATGGTTTAAATGTATAACACGGGCCTGCCTGTCGCCATGCGTGATAAAGTTTTTCAGATACAGCCTGTCCTTTGATTTTACATCCTCAGTCCCCGTATCAGCAAGCAACTCCCCATCGGTTTTAATGAAAAGCAGCCTGGAAAAAGCCTTGTCTGTGCCAATCTCCTTTTTTTCTATAAATTTATGAAATCTGGTTGAGATGGCAACCTGGCTGGCACGCAGACCATATTCCAGTGATATACCAAGTGCCTTGTTTTCAAAAAATGCCGAAATTTCCCTGCTTTCAGCCATATTTTCAAGGTCGTTTTTTCGTTCATCGTAAAAATAAGACAAGGACGCAGCGATCTCTTCGGCTTGTTGTGCCAGGCGGTTAATTGAAATTTTCTGGAGACGCATCTGGGATTGATAATGCAGGCAAAGCAGAAAAAAAATAAACCCGAACAGCAAAAACACGGCTGCGTAATAGTAGCTGCTTTTGAAATTCTTTTTGCTTGGGTTTTCAAAAACCATTATTACCGCTCCATTGGAAATTGAATATGGCAAAGAATTTTCTTAGATTCAATGCCCTGTATCATTGACTGGATTCCGCTCTCAGACCCCGGATTTAAAAAACTCGGGATAGTAATTAAAAACTGCTGGATAGTATTTCTTGATAAGACCCAGATATGTGCCGTCCTGCCTGCATTTTTCAAGGAACTTGTTAAACGCCTCCCGCAAATCAGGAGATGTTTTGGAAAACCCGCAAGCCATGGTCTGCATCGGGGACAAGGGGCCTACCACTTTAATCCTGGCGGGCCATTTATCCAGGGCGACAAGGGCATCGGGTACATCCAGAAGGGTTGCATCAGCTTCTCCCTTTATGATCGCATGAGCTAATTCATTAAGCCTGCCGGCAAACAGGGTGGTCTTTGACCCCGCCTCTTCCAGATCGTACAATGACGGTTCAAGGCATGTGTTGGCTACGCCTAAAATCGTGTGTCCCTTGAGAAGAATTTTCACAGCAGCAATATCTTTTTCAGTGCTGCCGCTTGGCTTGATGGGTTTGATGGGGGAATCGGCTTTGAGTACCAGCCAGACCTGGGTTGGGAAGACAGGAGTTGAATAGTCCAGAACCTTCTGCCGCCAGGGGAGGATGGTCAATCCGTTTGCAATGATGTCCCCTTTAACGGGAACATGGCCGAGAATTTCGACATCCTCACCCCGGGCACTGACCTTCAGACCGGTCAGGTCACCGATAACCGTTTCCCAGGACGTATTGACGTACTCATACCTTACTCCGATATGACGGGCGAATAATATTGTTAATTCCACATCCAGACCATCTCCGCTCCCTGTGACAAAATTGGCATAAGGTACGCCTAGGTGACGCAAGATCCCTGATTTTTGAATTTCAAAAAGATCTCTTGCATCGGTCGAAGATCCCCGGAATACGATCAAAAAAAGGGTCATGAACAGGCAAGCTTTTGACATAAATTTAAAGTAACGATTGTTTTTATGTTTCATTGTTATCGCCTTTTATAAGAAAGTCGTGAAAAAATCACACAGAGACTTTTCCATGGTTTTTTTTCGTCAGTCCAAGATAGATGGACTCATATTAAGAAACAGTCTAAACTATTTTAAATTAGTTAGATTGGAAGTCGCCGTTTGTCAAGAAAAAAGACAAAACAACGTCATATTGATCGGCACAATTTTTTACGATTGACCGTTAAAAAGCATTGAACAGAATTATTCCAGGCCTTTTTATAAAAAGGCCTGATTTTGCAAACGATTTATGGTACTTGAACCACTCATGCGCTATTTTGTTATAAAAACAGGGCATTGTGCTTTTTGAATAACCTGGTGGGCAACACTGCCGAGAAGCAATCCTGTAAAATCCGAAACCCCTCTTGATCCCATAACAATCAGGTCTATTTTTTCAATTCCGGCCACATCAGGTATTTTGTTGCCCGGAGCCCCTTCAAGAATACGGACATCAAACTTTACGTTTCCCTGCTCAAGCAGTTCGATAAAAGGCTGAACAAGCTCTTCTGAGGCTTTGTTGATTTCATCAATCGCCTGCTGGAAATAGGGTTCTGCCAAAACAATGGGAAACCTTGCATGACAATGCAGCAAAACGATTCTGGCATCTAAGAGTTTTGCCAGTTCAATGGCGTGCCGGGTTGAGCGGATTGAATGATCTGAGCCATCAATCGGGTTCAGTATTTTTTTAATATTCATTACTTGCTCCTTTCCAGCCTGTTCGTTCAGGCTGACGTCGTATCCCCAAATTTTGAGAGCTTTTTCACACTCCATACTATGTGTTGAGTATATTATTTCCACGACATAATGTCACTTGATTTGTTGAAAACAAAGTGGATATTGATGAAAACCCAGCACCATCTGATACTTGAATTCGTTATTAAAAACAAATATCTGAAGCAAAGAAATGATCATAAGCAACCAAAAAAAACAGGGCCTGCCATGGAATATCAGGACAAAAAAATATCGTTAAAAGAGTCAGGAGGTCATTGACCGGATATCTTCTTTTTTTATGAAATGTCCGGGTGCCGGATTTTCTTGTAATATGATTCCGAATTGTAAATGGCTGCCAGGGGATTATGTCCGGTGACCCGGTCCTTGACTGCCAATACCGTGGTAGGAATATCCGTAAATTTGAGAAACAAGGTGTCATGGCCCACACACAATCCCAGGAGGATGTTAAAGTCAACCTGCTCATGATTCAGGGCTTTTGCCTGGAATATGGGGTTGCACATGGCTTCATCCGTGCCCTTGAAAATCTTTTCATCGTCACTGATTCCGATGATATCTTTTGAACTGTTACCAGCCTTGCAACAAACAGAGGCCACCTCAAATCCATACCCGGTTAAAATTTCTTCAACAATCTTGGCTTCTTTTGAAAGTCCCAGACAAAAGGCAAGACCCAGACGTTTATAACCCATTTTTATGGCAAATTCACAGGTTTCAACTATCCGTGTCTTGCAGGGCTGCATAATATAGGGCTGCTGATCCCGGTTGGCATAGCACTCTGCTTCCTGCAACGATGCATTGTGAGCAAACTCATTGACGTCTTGTGCTTCATATTCTTTGTTGGCGTCTTTTAACACATCCTTTAGCGTGAGTGTCGGGCATCCCTTGCGGCCCTTGCCTTTATCTGAAAAACAAATTCTTTGGAAAATTTCAAGTTCGCAGGAGGCACAAGAAGATGGTATTCTCTTTTTTTCAGTCGTCATTTTTATCTCCGAATTTAAATTATGTAACAGCTTCAATTTGTATTCAAACAATTCTTTTCCGTCAAGAAAAAGATGCTTAAAACAACAAGTAAGCAATTACATCGACTTTAGATAGTGCCTGACCCTAAAAAAAAGATGTGATAAAACTCTGGCCCTTGATGCCTATATTAAGCTTTGCTCCATAGCATCCACCCGTAAATAATTGTCAAAACTACAGCATAGAACAAAAGGGCATAGAACCATTTGCCGGAAAACTTAGGTGTCCTGACGGGCGACAGATTAAGCACGGCCATGACCATGAATATTGTGTATGTTATGATTGAAAAACCCTTTGAATTAAACAGGCCTTCAAACAAAAAAATAAAAGCGAAAAGGATCGTGTTGTTGTCAAGCGCAAGTCCCATATACGTTGAATCATCAATAAGACCAAATACATTGAAATAGCTGAGCCGAATGGCGCTTGCACTGACAATCACAAAGGCTCCCGGCAGGAACCATGGGCTGAAGTTGCCATAGCTTAAAAGGAAAACAGCAGGACAGATTCCAAAGCTGACCATATCAATCAACGAGTCCAACTGCCCGCCGAACTGCCTGTGCATATCTGTTCTGCCTTTCATTTTACGGGCAATGATACCGTCTGCCCAGTCAAACAAAACCGCCCATATCATTCCAACGATTGCCATTTTAAAATTTTGAAGAATTGCAAAATAGACGCCCAAGAGTGCGCATAAAAGCCCTGCAAGTGAACAGATATTTGGAAGATCTTTTGCGAAAAAAATCATTCCGGCCGGATGGGATTGGCTATCGCTTAATTTGTTCATAAACATCCTTTTTAATGTTTTTTATAACCAAGGATAGACACCAGCGCATCAACCAGGTTGGAATTTTCTTTATTGGTTCTTGAAGCAATGCGGATATATCTTTCCGAATCAGGCAGGGTTTTTCCCTGACAGTGTTTGATATACATATTATGCTCAATAAATAGTTTTTTTGTAATTTCAGGAGCATTAGGACTTTTGTCAGGCAGACGACAAAAAATAAAATTGGCATCCGGTTTATAAATTGTGCCTCCCAACAAACTTTTTAAGTCATAATAAAGCGTATCCCGGTCTTTTTTAACCTGTTTGCAACTCGTGATAAACTCTTTATTAAAATCCGGTAAAATTCTCAAAAATTCTTCGGCAAATCCATTAATGTTCCAGATATGTACACCTTGGCGGACAGCTTTTGCAAATTTGGAGTTTGCCGTCAGAAGATAGCCTATTCTAATGCCGCAGATGCCATATGCCTTACTCATGCTTTTGAAAATAGCAATATTTGGATATTGTTCAATTTCATTTTCCATGCTTGTCTGATCCGGCTTGTCAACAAAATCAACAAATGATTCATCAATAATCAGCTGACAATCTTGATCAGCCAGCCTTTTTGCCAGATATATCAGATCGACCTTTGGGATGGCTATGGAAGTCGGATTGTTCGGCGTAACCACGACGGCAATATCTGCTTTGGATTTTATAACTTGATCGGCAAACTTCTCCACATCCAGATGAAAAGATGGAAATTCAAGTGGAAACTCTATGGCACTGCCCTTTGGTGCAGCATTCACATATTCATTAAAAGACGGCACAGGTACAATGATTTTTCGGGCAATCTGACCTGAAACGATTTTAATAAGCTCTGCCGCACCATTGCCGACAACAATGTTTTCAGGCTTTTGATTGATGAGCTTACCCACAAGAGAAGCAAGGACATCCTGAGCAACCGGGTAGTTGAGTACCAGATCATGGATTTGGTTTTTAAAATGGTCAAAAATATCTTCGGGTGGAAAATAAAGGTTATACAGATAAGCATGGTCGATAAAATCATGGCGATAGTATCCACCATGCTGACCTGAAATATATTCATATTTTTCTGTTTGATTTTTATAATCTGGATGTGGCACTAAACTGTCCTTTCAAGGTAGATTTGCAGGCAGGCATTAAGGGGATTATCAAATCATCTGTGTTTATGTCACCAAAGTATGGTTTCTGGTTGACTTGTGAGGGAAAAAGTTGCTCAGCAATTGTAAGATCGTCTATGGTGTCGACTTCATACCAGGGTTTGCCGTCAAAAAAAACCGCTTTAAGCGATAATTGATTTTTCGCTACCATCTTCTCAAAAACAGCTTCATAATAGTCATTGACCCTTCCGGCTAAAACATATTGATTCAGCATGTGAACAACACGATCCCAGGAAGCAAGAGAAAGGCTGTAAATATTGACAGTCTTATATTTTGTTTTATTTGAAGAAGCAACTGTGCTGCTGTGGAATGCATCAACATGATTGGATTGATTTAATGTAACAGTTGAACCGTTCAACCATGGTTTTATGCTTGCAACGGCTATTCTGTCCGGATAAAGCATATCCTTTAACAACAACGTGTCAAAGACAAGGTCACTTTCGATCAGCATGAACGGTTCATTGATGATTTTGCGGGCCATCCACAAAGAATATATATTATTCGTTGTTTTATACAAAGGACTGAATACATATTCGATTTTAAGATTGCCAGCCCTGTCTTCCAAAAAGTTGCGGATACAGTCTTCTAAGTGTCCCGTGACCACAACCAGACGCTTGAAACCATTCTGATTAAGGTTTTTGGTCAATCTCTCCAGTATGGAAAATTCATTCACCATTGTCATGCATTTGGGAGAATTTTTTGTCAGGGGAAGCAGGCGGCTTCCTGTGCCGGCTGCAAGTAGAAGTGCGGTCGTGATACGTTTCTTTTCTTTATAATAATTTCTTTGTTCTATCATGGATCTCCTTTTTTAAAGATTATTTTATTTGCATTTATAATGCTCGTTTGGCTCTTATCGCCTCTACTGCTTCCATGCCTTGTGTTCGGGTAACGGAGTATATCCTTATTTTCAAAGGATTCCGTAAAAGGGTCTTTGTCCCCAGTAATACGCCGAATCTTAGGGACTTGATGTGATGATCCAAATCTTCACGGGTTTCCCATTCTTCGAGTATGCAAAAGCAGTTTTTGTCATTGATATCGCAGGAAATATAATAGCTTTTGCAACCCTTACGATTTTTTTCGTGATTTCCTTCATGCCGAATTCATTTCTCCTTATTCAAGGTGGCACTATTTGAGAAAATTGGAAACATTACTTTTTCTTTTTTAATTTACGCTTTTCTTTGGGTGTGAGTTTCCCTTTTTTCTGGTCTTCTCGTTTTCCTTTGTCTTTTTTTCCCTTGTCTGCCATGACACTCCCTTTTTTTTGTCGATGGTCACATATGACCTTTTCGGCGCAATTTTTGTAGACAATTGTTTTAATTGAAAGTCTTTGTGTGAATTTTTTAAGACTTTTATATTAAATTATCGGCTTGTTTTTTTTACAAAACGTTCTTGTATATTCATAAGCTCTTTCGCTGAAATGAGGTGATGAGCAGGATGGATAAATAAACTGTCAGTTTAACCCGGATTAAAAAAAATAATATTCATTGTCAGCGATAATACAATTTTTAATAGCAATCATTGTGCCACTATCACTCCAACCAGGCAGTCTTCTTTTATGTGTCTGATTTGTTAGGATAAAAAATCAAGATGGCCGGCAACTAATATTTTAAACAGAATCTTTAAAAAAGGTCATATTTGATCAATCAGTCACATGTGACCTTTTTAAAAAACAATTGTATGGCATTTTGCCGGTTGATCAGGGGTAAGGCTTGACAACAGCCTGTTAAAAGCTCAGAGTTCAGTCAAATATCCATATTAATTTTGGTTTCTATAAGGAGTCACAACATGAACATCCTGCATATTTCCGATCTGCATTTTGGTCCCCGCCACTGGGATGGGAATAATAAAGTTCTGCTGAAAAAAATCAACTCATATAAAACTGATATTGTTATCAATACCGGAGACAGTACAACCGATGGTCTGGAAGATGAATATGCTAAAGCAGGCAGGTTTTTAAAGTCCATTGAATGTAAAAATGTCATATCAATCATTGGGAACCATGACAAAAGAAATATGCGCTCCCATGAACTTTTTAGAAAATATATTTATAATCCAAAGGTGATTTACATTCCTGAAATGGCTGAAACGAACAAGAAACATCTGTTTTTAAACCGGAAAATAACCAAGGTTCGTGATAATTTCACAGATATAAATTTTATTAAAACCATTTCACTGAAAAATAAAAAATTTTTGATCATCAGTATAGATACAAATGAGCTTTACAGCGATGAAGGTTATGTTGAAGAAGAAATTCTCAAAGCCGTATCAAACAAAATCAATCAATTGGAATATGATTTGGCTTTTCTGATGACCCATCACTCTGTTTTGGGTACGGACGAATGCCCTTTGCGAAATTCCGCTTTGCTTATTGACTTTGTACACCAGCATAAAATTGAAAGTGTTTTTTGCGGTCATACCCATGAGATGGAACTGATGAGAACCACGGATCTTTATAACGGGCAATCTTTTACACAATATATGTGCGGCACATTGTCTTCTTGTAATCACCCCAAGGATGACAACATGTTTTTGTATTATGAAAATTGCGGCAATAAAGATATGCACCTTTACCTGGTAAGGATTTTTGTGGAAAACGGCAAGGTTGATTTTAAAGAGGAAATGGTATTTTGAGCAAGGTTTTTTTCTTGATAATTTAACACCACTTAAAAACTGCAATGACAGACTCCTGCAACCTGAAATTCTTTTAAAAAAAAATAACAGATAAAAAAGATTCTTGACAAATTAAGTCAAATGTATGAATTTGGTCAATCGTATAAATTTTATATGCATATGCTGTTTGATAGATCTCAAATTGCATTTGACACACACAGGTTAAAAGGAGTTTTTCATGGCAACCTACACCAGCGGCGATCAGACACGGGAGCTTTTGATTTCAGCCGCAGGAGAACTTGCGGCCCTGAACGGATTTTCCAATGTATCCATCAGGGCTGTGGCCAACAGGGCACAGCGCAATATCGGAAGTATCCACTACCATTTCAAGTCCAAACAAGAGTTGTTTAAAGCTGTTATTCGTTCAGCCACCCGTGCCAGCCGGGAGTACCCCCCTGAAAAGGTGTTGGAGGAATTTGAAGGCCGGCTGCACCTGCCCGAGATTCAGGCAAAGGCCATAAGACATATGGTTCACAGGAGTATTTCAGTCATTTTCAATGCAAAAAAACCCTGGTGGCACAGCCGAATAATCTATCAGACCATGCAGCACAAGGATGAACTCTGGGAAATGCTGCACCAGGAACTGATAGAGCCTGAAATTAAAATTACCCAACAATTGTTTAAACTCATAAAACCTGATCTGTCGGACGAGGATACCTTTGTTCACACCATGGTCATGAAAACACCAATCTTTTTCCATGCAGATAACTCTTATAGTATTTTAATCTATTTGGAAAAAGAGAACTATTCAAAATCCTATCTTCAAAAAATGGAAGATATAATTGTCGTTCAGACCCAGCTGCTTCTGGGGCTTCCCACAGATAAAACACTTTATGCTAAAAATAAAAACGGAGAATAATTTAATGTGGGACGTCTAAATCTTCCTGTTTAGTTTGCTCATAATTTGGCCCTCCATTGAACCTGCTTGAGTTGCAGGTAATCTATCCACCTGTAACTCATGCATTTCAACACGCTGATCGCACATACGTTTTCGATCAATAATGACCAGGCAAGCCATTCTCAAGCGATTACAGATCTGATTTGAGACGTGACGTCTGAATTATTTGTATTGTCTGGGATAGATTTCATGTGACCAATAAATTTTCCACAACTCGCTGTAATATCAATTATATTTTCTGTTTTTTCACCGTTTTTAGGTACCGGCAAAAGAGATAAATAGCATCTCTTTTCAGAAGAAAAAACCGCTGTCATACTTCCGGGGTTCGGTAAAATTTCCCGGCGTTGCCGGGTTAAAGACAACAGTTTTTTTTCAATTTCCTGTTGTTCCTTTACAGTCACTCTCATGACCATCTTTGCTGCGTCTTCAGGTAAGGTTCCACAAAAAGCTGGCAAGCGCAGTGCGATTCTGTTGGCGTCTTTTACTTCGCCGACGCCATGGGTTTTACCAAGGCCAAACAGGGATTCAATATTATCGGAACAAATGGGCATCCCGATATTGTTCAATCCCAATGATGATGCGACGATCAGTTGATTTTCCATCCAGGTCATAAAGCCGATAGATACCTGAGATCTCTGGGGAATAGATTGTAACATCGCTTTGCACTCTTTGTATGTCTCGAAATTCAGCCCTCGATGTTTAAGGATTTTCTGGCTTTCTAAAAGCGGACGGGCATCACGGAGGAATCGCTTGATAAACGGCCTGTGTTCAGAAAGCTTACCGATGGAATTTCTAAGCTTTGCAATGACAGATCCCTCTGATGTTCGCCCTCGTGGGGAGTGTTGAAGAATCATTTCAGCCCATTTCACCAGTCGATGAATATTCATGAATCGGGCTTTTGTCGATACTTTTGGAGGAACCAGACAGCCAAGATCCGTCTGTTTCATTTTTTTTGAGGCTTGACCGCATGCAGAGATAAAGCCATCATAAGAAGGATGCCTATTGTATTCTTTTTTCAGCAGATTGGCAACGACATGAGAGACATCATCGATGGAATGACTATACAGCCCTCTTTCCTTCAGAAGTCTGACACCTTTTTTCAAATCCAATCCACCGTCTTTTAAATATGCCGCAGGCTTTCCCGTAATATGGATCACCTGTTGTAAAAAATCCGCAATGGATTTTCCAGTCCATGAGGAAGCCACAGAAATGGCAACACAATTTATGTTTTTAAGGGCAGGCGCGCTCTCATTGGTGGCATGATGATTGATGTTAAGTTCGAGAACAGCAAGAATTTTACCGACACCCAAGGCGATAGAAGTATCTATGATCCAGATGGCACCGTTTACAAATTTGTTTTTCTCAAAAGAAACTGAAGGCAGACCACTGTAAGTCCAAATTTTTGACAATGAATAGCGAGTGAGCCAGTTGATGATCGTTTGAGGGCAAGGAACTTTGCCGTCAATTCCAAAATATGGGGCTAATACGCCAAGCACCCTGGATATGGCTCTGAATCCAATACGACCGATCAGGAATAGGCTCAATGAAATATAAATCAGCAATTCTTTCTTTTCCTTGGCAGGCAAGGTGGCTTTTTTGCGCTCTTCAACCAGCTGCTGCCTGGTCTTTCGAAATTGAAACTTGTATTTGTCTCGATCGTTTCTAATGCGTTTCAGTTCAGCTTTTTGATACTTAATCGTTTGATTTCGATCAACTGCTTTCCCTTTCCAGGCCGATCTACTTTTTTTAATTTTGAAATTTTACTCATAAAAAAACCGATTTCAGTTGAAAAAACAGAAAACATAAGGCGCAAAAGGAATTTTACAACAATCTTGAGTCATTCAGTGGGGTTTGCTATTGTGCGGTTAGATATTGGGTTAATGAAAATAGAGAAGGATCTCTAATGACACATGATAGATTGAAAGCTAAAACGATCCCAGGTGAATATTGCAGATTTTGCGGTAATGATTCGGTTCCTCTTGTGAAAACTAAATGTTGTGATCAATGGATTTGCTGCGACACTTCTTATGTTTCCATCGAAGGTGGAGGGTATTGTCAATATCACCATGAGCAATACAGCGTTTGCTATTTCCATTACAATGACGGGCATTCCGGAAAATGGCAAGAATGCGAAGAATGCAGGGATCTGCTCGGTGAAGATGATTTTAAAGCGGCTTTCCATGATCCTAACAATGTACCACGATATTAACCCGAATAAGAGGCCCAAAAACCGAGCAAAAAAAATGGGCTAATACGCGGTTTTTTAGACACCCCAAATTTAATGACATCAAAATTGAGATTATCAATTAATTTTCTACATCAGAATCGCAGAACCGGTTGGATCACAAACTTTTTCCACCCGACAATGCCTGCTTCAAGTTTCTACTATCAGCTGTTTATCATTATTGTTGCTTTTGCTATGATTAGTTTCATTCCCAATGACTTTCTGACCTCCAAAGGGTGGGCTGTTGATACTCAAGAGCCCTCAATGGCTTCGGCCTTGGAGAAAGGAGATGGAAATCTCCAGGCCAAAGTGGCTCAGCCGCAGCAACCGGTGCCCGTTGTCACCGTTTCCCTGATTACAGATAAAATCGTTAATCTTCCCATGGACCATGTAGGGCGTGTGGTTGCGTTACAATCGGTGGACCTTCAGGCCAGGGTAGAAGGAACTCTTGAGCAGGTTAAATTCCAGGAAGGAGGCGCTGTTAAAGCTGGAGAAACCCTCTTTGTCATCGAACAAAATTCATATCTTTCCCAGGTCAAAGCGGATCAGGCAAGGGTGGCAGAAGCCAATGCGGCATTGCGAAAAGCGGAGCAATATCGAAAACGGTTGGAGTCCGTCCGCAAAGGTGGAATTTCCAAAACCGAGCTTGAGACAGCCCGTGCCGATGAACAACAGGCCCAGGCGGCCCTGGATGTCGCAAACGCAACCCTTTCATTATCAAAACTCAATCTGGATTATACCACCATAAAAGCCCCTATCAGTGGGCGTATCGGTATTGCGAACATCACCAAAGGCAACCTTGTTGGACCAAATTCCGACACCCTGGCCCGAATTGTTCAGATGGATCCGGTTCGAGTCCGCTACTCTGTCAGCGAAAGTCATGTTGTCTCTGTCCAACAGGAGTTGAAAAGAAAAGGGATCAGCGCGGATGATCTTGGTAAAACGAAAGAGGTCATCATTCCCAGAATCCGACTTTCCAATGGCACCATGTATGATCTGCCGGGAAAAATTGAATTTGCGGCAAACGAAATCGATGCCAACACCGGAACCCTTCCCGTCTATGCAATATTCGACAATCCGGATTTTCTGTTACGCCCTGGTCAATTTGTCAACGTTCTAATCACTTCATCCAAACCGGAAACCAAGCCGGTGGTTCCCCAGGCAGCAGTCCTGGAAGACGTTGATGGTCCCTATGTTTTTGTGGTGAACCAAAACAATCAAGTGCAACCGCGTCACATAACAATTGGTGTGGCTCTAGAGACAGAATGGGCAGTTGAAGAGGGCTTGATGGCTGGAGAAACAATTGTAATCTCCGGTATTCAAAAAATCAGACCAGGAATGGTCGTTGAAACAGTGCCCTCTAAGACTCCTTAAGAATCTGTTTAAAAATTGATCTTGATTAAAGGAAATAACTCATGTTTTCAAAAATATTCATAGAACGCCCCAGATTTGCCATGGTGATCTCCCTTGTGATCACACTGGCAGGTGTGCTGGCACTTTTCAACATTCCTGTGGCCGAGTATCCGGATAACATAGTTCCCCCGGAGATAACCGTAGAGACATCCTATCCAGGTGCCAGTGCCAAAGAAGTAGCGGCATCGGTGGGAGCGCCCCTGGAAGCACAAATCAACGGTGTGGATGACATGCTGTACATGTCCTCCAACTCCACCAACAACGGCGGATATTCGTTGACCGTAACCTTTGAAGTGGGTACTGATCCCGATATGGCCCAGGTCAATGTGAGTAACCGAGTACAGGAAGCCCAGTCCCAGCTACCGGGTGAAGTGGTGGATCAGGGGATCTCGGTACGGCAGAGTACGGCAGATATGTTGGGGGTTGTTGGATTTTACTACGACGATTCCTCCATTGATATTCTGGCCCTTTCCAACTGGGTTGGGATAAATATCAAAGATGCGCTGCTCCGGGTGGAGGGGGTAAGCAATGCGGCACCATTTGGTCCCCATGACTATGCCATGCGGATTTGGCTAGATCCCGTTCGTCTCACTTCCCTCTCCTTGATTCCAGATGATGTGATTTCCGCCATTCGGGATCAGAATATTCAAGCAGCCGTTGGCTCCATCGGTACAGCCCCCTCAATCAAAGATCAGCAGGTACAGTACACATTGCGGGCCAAAGGAAGGCTGAACTCCGTGGATGAGTTCAAGAACATCATCATCCGTACCAATGATCAAGGCGGCGTTGTCAGACTTAAGGATGTGGCCCGCGTGGAGTTGGGCAGCACCTCATACGCATCTGGGGATTCATATAACGGAAACCCATGCATGGTGCTTGCCGTCTACCAGGCTCCCGGATCCAATGCCCTGGAGACTATGAAGGGCGTGCGGGCAAAATTAAAAGAGCTGGAATCACGTCTGCCCAATGGGGCTCAATATAGAGTTATCTACGACGCAACCAAATTTGTTGAAGCCACCATCTATGAAATTGTTGCTACACTTTTAATTACCTTTAGTCTGGTTGTGGCGGTCACCTTTCTATTCCTCCAAAATTTTCGAGCAACACTTATTCCCACATTGACCATTCCGGTCTCCCTTGTGGGTAGTTTTGGCTTGCTGATGATCATGGGCTATTCCGCCAACACTATTACACTATTTGCCCTGATTCTGGCCATCGGACTTGTGGTAGATGATGCCATTGTAGTGGTGGAAAACGTCATGCGCCTTATGCAGGATGAGTGTTTCTCCCCTAAAGAGGCTGCAAAGAAATCCATGGACCAGGTAAGCGGTGCCATTATCGGAACGACCTTGGTGCTTCTGGCCGTATTTGTGCCGGTGGCATTTCTACCGGGCATTACCGGACAACTTTATCGTCAGTTTGCCGTTACCATTTGTGTTGCTGTATTGCTTTCATCAATCAACGCGCTGACCTTGAGCCCGGCCCTTTGCGCCACCCTGCTTCGCCCAAGCAAAGAGATAAAACGCGGGCCTCTGGCCTGGTTTAATACCTTGCTGAATGGCTCCCGGAATATTTATACAGGCATTGCCGGATGGCTGGCCCGAAAGTTTCTCATTACCTTGATTCTTATCGTCGGCATTGGCTTTACTTCCTGGAAACTCATGGAAATAACTCCCACAAGTTTTCTACCCGAGGAGGACAAAGGGTTTATCATTGTGGATGTACAACTCCCGGATGCAGCAGCCTTTAATCGAACCAGTCAGCTCATTGATAATTTTTCCAGTAAAATTGAGAAAATAGACGGAGTGGATTTTGTTATCGGCGTTCGGGGATTCAGCCTGATGAGTGGCGCTGGTGAAAATGTGGGCATCGCTTTTGTGGGACTCAAGCCGTGGGATAAAAGGATTACCCCGGAAACGCAAATTAATAGCATTACTGGACAAATTCGCCAGATTGCGGCAACCACCTCTGGAGCCAACATCAATGCATTTGTCCCCCCTGCAATTATGGGTTTGGGTACTTCCGGCGGTTTTGAGTTCAAACTCCAGGCCCTTGAGGGGCAACCACCTGCAGACCTTGCCAGGGTCACTTTTGGCTTTATGATGGCCCTCAACCAACATCCTGACATTGCAATGGCTTTTTCTACCTATTCGGCAAGCGTTCCTCAACTTTATCTCAATCTGGATAGAACCCGCGCCAGAACCCTGGGCGTACCGGTGAGTGAAGTATTTTCCACCCTCCAGGCCCACCTTGGTTCCAAGTATGTCAATGATATCAATCTCTACGATAGGGTCTTTCAGGTAACCATTCAGGCAGAGGCGTCATTCAGGGATACCCTTGAGGATATCGGTAAGCTTTATGTCAGAAGTGGCACCGGCAACATGATCCCAATATCCAGTATCCTTACCGTATCCACCGTTTTGGGACCCCAGTCAGTGACGCGATTCAATCAATTCTCTTCCGCCACATTCATGGGCGGTGCCTTTCCGTGGGTCAGCTCCGGACAGACGCTTACGTCGGTGGAGCAGACGGCTAAAAAGAGTCTGCCTGGCGGTTACGGCATCGAATGGACCGGCATGAGCTATCAGGAAAAGAAACAGACCGGTGGGGATACCGCCATGACACTGGGCCTTGCCCTGCTCTTTGCTTATCTCTTTCTTGTGGCCCTGTATGAGAGCTGGACCGTTCCGCTATCGGTTGTCTTCTCCATTTCCGTGGCTGTATGTGGTGCTTTGGGAGGCCTTATGGCCATGCACATGCCGCTTTCCATTTATGCACAGATCGGATTGGTGCTGCTCATCGGACTTGCTGCCAAAAATGCCATTTTGATTGTAGAATTTTCCAAGGAACAGCGCGCCTCAGGGCTCTCCATCCATGAAGCAGCAGTAACGGGTATACGACTCAGGTTTCGGGCCGTTTTGATGACGGCTTTTTCCTTTATTCTGGGTGTGTTACCGTTGCTCATCGCCACCGGTGCCGGGGCTGGCAGTCGGCGGGCCATCGGCACTACGGTATTTTTCGGTATGATGTCTGCCACGTTGGTCGGTATATTCCTCATCCCTGGTTTGTATGCAGTGTTTCAGACCATGAGAGAGGCGACATCCCGTCGTTTTTCCAAAAAAGAGGAAAAACAGCTCAATACATATTTTGACTCACCTGCCGATGGTGATGTCTCTTAAGCGTCTTAGGGCCACCTAAAATAATAATTTTTTGGCCTGATTATTAGAGGTGCCCTTAATTTTTAAACAGGCTTTGACAGAAAGACCGTAATTGTAATTGGTGTCGAAGAATCATATCTTCGGCATCTGAATTATGGTGATATTGAAGATATTGAAAAGGGAATTTTAATGAATAGCCTAATAAAAACTCTTGAAAAGTTGACATTAACATTGAAAAATCAATTTCAACACATTCCATCCCACCCACCGAAAACCTTGGGTCGGGTGTTTATACTGGCACTCTTTACTGTGTTTTTTGCCAGTTGCACCACTGTCGGTCCCAATTACACCCCGCCAAAAACCCAGGCAGATGGGCATTGGCACACAAAACTTCAGGACGGCCTCAGAGAAAAACTTGACGGTCCGAAAAATGAAGATGAAACATCTGAAAGTGTCAATAGCGATACGTTCCCTAAAATCAATGAAATGCAATATCTTACCACTTGGTGGGAGACCTTGGAAGATCCCCTGTTAATTGATCTCATGAGCAAAGCGATCGATGCCAACCTGAGTCTGAAGCAGGGAATGGCAGCCCTCAGGCAGGCCAGTGCCCAGAGAGGCATCACCAATTCCCGTCGTTATCCGACTGTGGATGGTGATACATCCTATTATAGAAAAGGTTCCGGCAGCACCTCAAATGGGACTGGAAAAGAGTCGGATATCTTTGCTATTGGGCTTGATGCCGGATGGGAATTGGACCTTTTCGGCGGTATCCGCAGAGCCAATGAAGCTGCTGATGCCGATCTGCAGGCCAGTGAAGCCCAGCTTAAAGATATCCTGGTTTCCATCACTGCCGAAGTTGCGCTCAACTATCTTGATGTGAGGGTCTACCAAACCCGGCTGGATGTAGCACAGGCCAATATTATCTCCCAGAAAGAGACCTCTGAGCTAATCCAATCTCGTTATCAAGCAGGATTAAGCGATGAATTGGCTTTTAAACAGGCCATGTACAACCTGAAAAGCACGCAAAGCCAACTTCCAACTCTTCGTATCGGTCTGGAAGCTGCCAAAAACAGGCTGGCAGTTCTTGTCGGTCAGATGCCTGGCGCTCTTCATGGAATGCTCAAAGCACATGATGTAATCCCGAGTGCCCCCATTCTTGTTGCTGTTGGCGTTCCGGCCGATGCCCTTCGCCGTCGTCCGGATATCCGAAAAGCAGAACGAGAACTGGCAGCCCAAACCGCCCGTATCGGAGTGGCTGAAGCCGATCTCTATCCCAAGTTCAATCTGCTGGGATCAATCGGCTTGGAGTCTCTAAAAGCAGGCGATATTCTGGAGTGGTCCAGCAGGGTGTGGCGTATTGGTCCAGGTGTGTCATGGAAGCTTTTTGACGCAGGAAGTATCAGAAAAAATATTGATGTACAGACCGCCATTCAGGAACAGTTTCTGCTGGCATACGAACAAAGTGTTCTTTTTGCACTGGAAGAGGTGGAAAATGCCCTGACTGCATTTGTCGAAGAGCAGGTCCGAAAGGATCGTTTACTGGAGGCGGTGGCGGCCGCCCAGCGGGCTGCGGAGTTGGCCCAGGATCAGTATACGGCAGGGCTTATTGATTTTTCTAATGTGTTGGATGCCCAGCGTTCTTTACTCTCATTTGAAGATGCGCTGGCCCTGAGCGATGGAAGGGTTGTGGCGAATTTGGTGACACTCTACAAAACCCTGGGAGGTGGCTGGGAAGCAGTCCATCCTGCTGAGTAAAGTACCTCATTGAAACATCACTCATCATGGATCTCATTGTTTAAGCAGGATTGACCTTAGTCATCGGCTTGGTCAAGAGAAGAGCGCCTTAATAGGAATTTGTATCACTCTATGATCCAGTTTTTTTTATATAAAAGGCTTCAAAAACCCAAACAGAGACTTTCATGTTCTGTTGTGAGCAAACCAAGATAAAATACCAGGTCTGCCTGTGGCAGTTATTTGGAATGGCAAATCCAAATTAAAAATGAAAAGGCTGGTCAAGTTGATGGTATAATACAACCTTACAAAGGTCGCATCTCATCCATTGGTTGGCCAGCCTCAATGATCAAGATAAAATAAAAATCATTTTTGATTTAATTATTATTCTTGAATATTCAATACAATAAAGAACTTTTTTTGGGATCGATAATATGGCTTTGTATATTTTAAGCTGAGTTAACCAATAATGCGATTTGATCACGGCTTTTGACCAGATCCTTTGTATCCGGGGAGAAAATTTCAAGGGTGATGGTATCATCGTAGCCTGACTGCTTGAGCAGTCTTATAAATTTTTTAAAATTAACAGTGCCGTTTCCGACCCTGGCATGGTCATCCTTTTTTCCGGAATTATCACTGATGTGAATATGCCTGATCCGGTCGGAAAATCGTTGAATGAATTCATACAATTTTGTTTTGCCGGGATCATCAATATTGGCATGCCCGGCATCAAGGGTCATTTTCAGATCAGGAAATTCTTTGAAAATTCGTGTAAAATGGCTGGGATCGAAAAATGAGTGGTAATTTGGAAACATGTTCTCAAAACACAGCTGTATTCCCAGATGATCGGCTTGTTTCATGATGGTGCAAAGGCTTTGGTGGGCGTAACCTTCGGCTGTTTTCATTGCCAAAGGTCCTAATCCGCTGATATAGCTTGGGTGCAGCACCGCTTTTTGGGCACCGATCCGGGCGGCTGTTTCAAGGGAATGGATCATCTCCTTTAAAGAGATCTCACGGATGCCCGGGGTAAGATCCGCTGTATAGACAAATGAGGGCAGATGGCATACCAGTCCCATTGAATGCTGTTTAAGGGCATTGACAAGCTTATTTTCCATTTCCAGGATTTTTGTGTAATGGGCATAGGGCGCATCCAGGGTAAGTTCAAGATAATCAAACCCCAGGCCTGAAATTTTTTCCAGCTCCTCAAGTACCGGTTTGATCGGAAAATTCATTGCTCCATATTTCATGTGTTTCCTGCCTTTTGTATGTTTCTGTTTTGCAAAAAAACATTAGCTTTCCCAGGGTGTGTTCCCACCCCAGATGCATTGCAAATGCTACATGAGACATTGATAAAATACCAGAATTTTTTTACGCGTTATTGATCTGTTTAAAAACAAGAAACATTTACCCGAATAATGGCTTATATGCCCCTTGACATTATGATGGAATTAATGGAAGCTTGAAAAAAAATTAAAACAGTATGGGTATTCCATAAGTAGGCAGTTATACGAGGAGGTGAAAAAAGGTCATGAAAGAGAAAAAAAAGAACAAAAAAAATATCATGATCAGGTTACTTGAATGGCTTGTCAAGGGCAATCAAAAAGCTGCTGAACAAGGAAACCTGTGCAAATCATGAATCAATAAAAAATAAGGTGCCGGTCAGGCAAAGAACCAAAAACAAAAAAAAGAGTGATATATGAGTTCAAAAATCAAAGGATTGTTGCAAAAAATTAATTTTATTGAAGCCGATATGGAACTGCACAAACAGATTCTGGTTTCCATACCATCTGATAACAAAACGGAGATAAAAAACGTTATTAACAAAATTGCAGACCAGAAAAAGCAGATCAATGACTTGCGCCTGGAAATCAAAAAAATAGATGAAGGGGAATATAATAAAATTCTTGCCATTGAAAAAGCGGCACAGACCTTTCGGCAAATTGCAAAAGACAAAAAATTTGTTCGGGTCAACACTTTGAATGAAACAGGTGAGTGTTTTATCACCTTTAATGACGGCACCCGCCTGGACTGCCTGGTTACAGCAAAAGAAGAAAACGGGAACTGGACGGTTCTGACAATGGAAGGGGAAACCAAGGAATATCCCGGAGGGTTTATAAAATAAAATGGGAGGGAAAAATGCAGGATTTTAAGGGAATGGTAAAACAAATAATAATCGTGGTTTCCGGGGGTATCCTTCTTGCGGCAGCAACGCTTTTTGCATCATCCCAATATGCAATTGATGAAAATACAATGGAAAAAGGTGCAATTGAGATCGACCGGTTTGTTTCACCCGACACCTGCGGTGAATGTCACTCCCAAATTTTTGAACAATGGGAAAATTCCATGCATCACCTTGCCCATAAAGATCCTGTCTATTCAAGGGTGGCACAATTTCTTCGCAAAGGCCTGACAGACAAGGAAGAGATAAAGGAAGCCGAATCCTGTGTAAAATGCCATACTCCTGTGGGGCATATTACCGGATTTCCCAAAAAGGTGTCTGATGATTTGTCCAAAACACCTGAGATTGCAGCGCAGGGTATCCAGTGTGATTACTGCCATTCCGCCCATAAAATAAAGCAGATGTATAATAATGGCCTTGTACTCAATCCTGGCCAGGGAGAAGATGATCCGGGCATCAAGTACGGGCCTTTTGATGATTGTGAACCTGATTTTCATGAGGCTCAATACTCCGGGTTGCATACTGAATCCAGAATTTGCGGCACCTGCCATGATGTAAAGCATGTGACATTCGGCACTGATCTTGAAACCACATACACGGAATGGAAAAACAGTCCCTATAATTCTACAGATCCGCAAAAAAAAGTTGAATGCCAGGGATGCCATATGTACCAGCGTCCGGGCATTCCTGCCACAGGATCTACACCAAGGCCTGAAAATCCAGGATCTGCAACCGATTACAGTGATGAAAGACCTCATATTTTTACTCACTATTTTGTGGGTGCCAATGCTGCGGTTCCGGGGAAATTTGACGGACAGATAAAAGGTGAAATGGCCATTGAACGGCTTCAAAATGCAGCCACCCTGTCGGTTGATACCTCCCGGATCAAGAAAAAAAAACTGAAGGTCACGGTCACCAATAGTGGTGCAGGGCACTCGATTCCCACGGGTGTAGGTGACCTTCGACAGGTATGGCTTGAAATCACCATCCTGGATAAAGCCGGTAAGACACGGTTTCAGGCAGGTGTTTTGGATGACAAGCATGTGCTGCCAAAAGATGCCCTCATCTTTAGAACGGTTTTTGGAGATGGAAAGGGCAAACCTGTGATCAATCTTGCAAAGGCCAGGCAGGTGCTTTCGGACAACAGGATAAAGGCAAAGCAGAGCGTCACCCAAACCATCAAACTGCCGACTTTTCCTGGAAAAGGGTCCACTGTGACCGTCCGGTTGCTGTACCGCAGCATGCCCCAGAAAGTTTTAAACCTGATCCCGGGAAAACCCTTTGAACCCCTGCCGGTGGTGGAAATGGCAAAGGTTCAAAAGAAAATTTAGAACGGCCAGAAGCTGTTGTCGTGCCAGACGCTTTCAATCAAAGATGCTTCCAGTGCCATCAGTTTTTTTAAATGGGTTTTTTCCCAGGCCGAAAGCTGTTTGTACATTTTTTTTTCTTCCGGGTCTGTGGCTTCCCTGGCCCGTTGGGCGTACATTTTTACAGCTTTGTCCTCAAAGCCGATGGCTGCGGTAATGGCCGTGGCTTCAAAGCCTGCAGCATTGATTCTGTTTTTTAAGGTGTCATCAAGAATATCCGGCGGAGTTACGGCTCCGCCGTCATTTTCAAAACCGCCAGCCATGAATTTGCCGTTTTTCATATAGGCTTTGAACTGTTTTTCCAGGATGTTCATGTGTTCCTGCTCATCATCGGCAAGGTCTTTGAAAAAGGCTTTTACCGAATCATCTGTTGCGTGATCCATGGCTTTTTCGTAAAGACTTTTTCCTTTTCTTTCTATGAGAAATGCATTTTTCAATATGGTTAATGTGTTGGATTTGTCCATGGTCATTCTCCTTTACAGGTTGAAAAATTCAGGCCACTGGCATGGGCATGCCTGGTATCTCTTTGTATTCTTTTTTGGTTTGCCCATAATGAAGCATGAAAGTCAAGAATAGTATTGCCGGGACTTTCATGTAAATATCAAGATTACATGATGTTACAGTGAATATCAAGCAGGACAACTGGTACTGCCTAAAAAAACAGGTGTATCAGTCATGTTTTTCAGTTTGCATTATGGAATGATTTTTTATAGGTTGCAGTATTTTAACTTAAAACAGATTATAGAAAAGATACATGACAACATTTGAAATCATAATCATTGCAGTAGGGCTTGCCATGGATGCTTCGGCTGTTTCTCTTGCCTCGGCTGCCGCAGGGTTTGCAAACAATGCCAGGGCAAAATTTCGCCTGTGCTTTCATTTCGGGCTGTTTCAGTTTTTCATGCCGGTGCTGGGCTGGGGCATGGGTATTAAGTTTGTGTCTCATTTTAAAACTTTTGATCACTGGATAGCTTTTTTTCTTCTGGCCGTTGTCGGTATCAGAATGATCCGTGAAGGCATGGATAAATCATCTGAAATTCATAAAAATGATCCGTCCAGGGGAATGACCATGGTAATGCTCAGTGTGGCAACCAGCATTGATGCCCTGGCCATTGGCTTGAGCCTTGCCATGCTGGATGTGGATATCTGGTATCCCAGCGTCATGATCGGTGTGATCACAGCCGGGATGTCATTTGCCGCCATTAAGATCGGAACAAAACTGGGTGTGATGTTTGGCAAACGCATGGAAATTTTCGGGGGGATTGTTCTGTTGTTTATCGGTTCCCGGGTTCTTTTTTCTCATTTGATGCCATGAATTACACAAAAAAAAGAGCTGAAACAGATCATCTGTTTTTAATACAATGAATTTTTATTTATCCCATAACCTTTATCAGGTGTACCCATGGAAATGATAGACAGCATAAGCTCGGAAATGAAACTGGACAGGTCACAGGTTTCAGCGGTTGCTCAACTGCTGGAACAGGGTTCCACCATTCCCTTTATTGCCAGGTATAGAAAAGAGAAGACCGGGTCTCTGGATGAAGTTGCCATTACCGGCATCCGGGACCGGATCGAGCAGTTGAATGCCCTGAACAGCAGAAAAGAGGCCATTCTCAAATCCTTGACAGACCGTGACCTTTTAACTCAATCCCTTAAGGCGGATATTCAAACCGCACCTTCAATGACCGAGCTTGAGGATCTGTATGAAAAATATCGGCCCAAGAAAAGAACCCGGGCAAGCATTGCACGGGAAAAAGGCCTTGAACCGTTTGCGCTGTTCCTTCTGGATCAATCAAACCAGGACCCACTTATTGAAGCAAAAAAATATGTGTCTTTTGAAAAAGGCATTGAATCGGTTGAAGATGCCGTTTTTGGTGCCAGGGATATTGTTGCGGAAATTGTCAGTGATGATGCCGATGTCCGTGCCGATATCCGTAAATTGTTTGTTGATACGGCACAGATTCAATCTATGGTAAAAAAGGGAAAAGAAGAGGACGGTATCAAATTTGAGGATTATTTTGACTGGTCTGAGAAAGCCTTTGCTGCACCTTCCCATCGGATACTGGCCATGCTAAGGGGGCAAAAAGAAACGGTTCTATCCGTCCATGTCCTGCCGGATGAAGACATGGCCTTGCAGCAAATTGAAAGACGGTACATAAAAAATCACTCCATAAAAAAGCAATCAGGATGTGCAGGGGAAGTTAAGTCTGCAATAAAAGACAGTTACAAGCGGTTGCTGTCAAAATCCATTGAAAAAGAGTGTGTAAATCAATTAAAAGCCAAAGCTGATGATGTTGCAATCAATGTGTTTGCCGGAAATTTAAAGGAACTTTTGCTGTCCGCCCCCCTGGGCCAGAAACGAATTCTTGCCATTGATCCAGGGTTTCGAACCGGATGTAAAGTTGTCTGCCTGGATGCCCAGGGGCAGCTTTTGCACCATGATCTTATTTTTCCCAATCTGGGAAATGATGAAAAAGCGAAAAAGATCGTGTTAAGCCTTGTGAAAAAATACAAAATAGAGGCCTTTGCCGTGGGTAACGGAACGGCAGGCCGGGAGACCGAAGCGTTTATAAAAACGCTGAACCTGGACAAAAGTATTCCCCTTGTCATGGTGGATGAGAGCGGGGCATCCATTTATTCGGCTTCCGAAGTGGCAAGAGAAGAATTTCCGGATTACGATATCACGGTCAGGGGGGCTGTCTCCATTGGCAGGCGGCTTATGGACCCTCTGGCGGAACTGGTCAAGCTGGACCCCAAATCCATTGGTGTGGGCCAGTACCAGCATGATGTGGATCAGAAACTATTGAAAAAGTCCCTGGACGACGTGGTGGTTTCCTGTGTGAATCGGGTCGGGGTTGAGGCTAATACGGCCAGCAGGGAATTGCTTGCTCGTGTGTCAGGTCTCAATGATACCATTGCCGCCAACATGGTCTTGTTTCGCAATGAAAACGGTCCGTTCAGATCAAGAAAAGAGTTGCTGAAAGTGCCGAGACTGGGGCCAAAGGCATTTGAGCAGGCAGCTGGGTTTTTAAGAATTCGCAATGCACAAAAGCCCCTGGACAGAAGCGGCATTCATCCTGAATCCTATGGTGTTGTCGAAAAGATGGCGCACGATGCAGGTTTTGATGTCGAAGATATAATGCAAAATACCATAGTAATCGAAAAGATTGATTTGAATCAATATGTTACCGATACCATTGGTATGCCGACCCTCAAGGATATTGTAACGGAACTTGCAAATCCCGGACGTGATCCAAGAAAATCATTCCAGCCCTTTTCTTTTGATGATACCATTCATGAGATCAAGGATCTTGTACCCGGTATGAAGGTACCGGGAATTGTTACCAATGTTACTGCTTTTGGAGCATTTGTCGATATTGGTGTCCACCAGGACGGTCTTGTTCATATCAGCCAGATGGCAGATCGCTTTGTCAAAGACCCCAACGAGATTGTTACCGTCCGGCAGGCAATAACCGTAACCATTCTCGAAGTTGATGTGAAAAGAAAAAGAATTTCTCTTTCCCTTAAGAAAACTTAATGGAACAAGGGGGCAAATTGTTCAGAGCAGACCCCCTTATCAAAAACTATCTTTTTGGAATTCATCTTGAAAAAATCGACCAAACCATTACTATTAGAAAGAACATTTTTTTAAAAAAGAACATGATTCAAAGGGTACGAGAAGTTTAATACAAATCATTGATCATGGAAAAGGAGATATCCAATGGCCACAACTAAATTAGCAGGAAATCCTGTTCAGTTGGCAGGTGAGTTTCCGGGTAAGGGGAGTGCGGCAAAAAAATTTGTTGCCGTTAAACAGGATTTATCAGAGTTTTCTTTGGAGGATTTTCAAGGGAAACGAAAAGTTTTAAATGTTTTTCCCAGTATTGATACGGATGTTTGCGCCACATCCGTAAGAACATTTAACAAAAAAGCATCAGATCTTGAAAATACACAGGTCATATGTCTTTCCTTTGATCTTCCTTTTGCACATAAACGGTTCTGTGGTGCAGAGGGCATTGACAATGTGGTGACAGGCTCGCTGTTTCGCAGCCCTGATTTTTTAAAGGACTATGGTCTTTTGATCGAAGACGGCCCATTAAAAGGTTTGGCAGCACGGGCGGTAATTGTCCTGGATGAAAACAATACAATCTTGTATGCTGAGATGGTTGACGATATTACGCATGAACCTGATTATGACGCGGCACTCGCAGCATTATAATCAGTATAAAATAAAAACCTCTTTTTAATCTCAGCAGTCTTGCTGCTGATTTTAATCAGGGGTTTTAACTATGTTTTTTTTGAAGGATGAATCAGGTTTTGATTTTGACTGTCTGTGATGTGCTGGATAGTAAGCATAAGATGAATAAAAATATAATGAGTACGGTTTTCTGTCTGAAAATTATAGAACGTCATGAGTATAAGGTGTTTTAAACATATACTATAAAAAAAGTTGGAGAAGACCCATGAAAAACATTCTTAAATGGTTGTTAATTTCAGGCGGTGTTTTTTTAGTTCTTGTCATTGCAGCCATCATTATCATTCCTCAAGTTATTAATATCCAAAAGTATAAACCCATGATTGAGCAAAAAGTTGCACAAGCGACAGGGCGATCCTTTACACTCGGTGATGAGATGGATATTTCCGTTTTTCCCTGGGTTGGGGTGAAATTGACGGATCTTCACCTGGGTAGTCCTGCCGGGTACAGCCAAAATGATATGGTATCAGTGAAGGATTTTGAGGTCAGGCTCAAGGTTATGCCGCTGTTGTCAAAGAAAATAGAAGTAAAAACCTTTGTTTTGGACACCCCAGTGATTTACCTGGAAAAATTAAAAAACGGTAAAGCCAACTGGCAGGGGATGGGTCAACAACAGGGGAAACAAGAGATTCAGGATCAAAAACAGATAAAAGAGAAAAAGCAAGAACCTTCAACAAGCCGGGGATTGCCGATTGAGGATCTGATGGTCGGTAATTTTTCCATTACAAACGGCCGCTTGATCTATCTGGATCAGGCAACAAATCTTAAAAAAGAAATCTCGGATCTGAATTTGAATTTGGCCAATCTCAGTCTTGAAAATCCAGTGGGCATTTCATTGAGCGCAAAGGTTGACGGCAAACCCGTTTCCCTTGACGGAACAGCCGGTCCCATTGGCAAGGAGCCCGGCAAAGGAACAATTGCCCTTGATTTTGTGTTAAAAGCTTTGGAAGAACTGGAAGTAAGTTTAACAGGTAATCTTATTGATGTCCTGGCAGGAAGGGATTTTGATCTTGAAGTGGATGTGTCTTCTTTTTCACCCAGAAAATTATTTGCTGCGCTGGACCAAAAATTTCCTGTCCTGACAAAGGACCCGGCTGTATTAAATGCCGTCTCTTTTAAAGTCCGCTTAAAAGGTAATCCGCAAAACGTCTCTTTGTCTGATGGTGTGTTTGTTATGGATGATTCCAAAGCGGTATTTTCAGCTTCGGCAAAAGCGTTTTCCAAACCCGATTTAAAGTTTGATATTCAATTGGACGGAATCGACCTTGACCGGTATCTGCCTGAACCTTTGGCAAAAGAAACAACACCGGAAAAAATTGAACCTGCAAAAGCAGCTCCTGCAAAAAAGAAAACAGATTACAGCCCCTTAAGAAAACTGGTTCTTGACGGGCAAGTAAAGGTAGATAAATTAAAGGCCCATGGCGCAACTATTGAAAATATTGATGTCCATATTATGGCAAAAAACGGCG
The DNA here is from genome assembly GCF_000307105.1 of Desulfobacula toluolica Tol2. Taxonomy (NCBI): domain Bacteria; kingdom Pseudomonadati; phylum Thermodesulfobacteriota; class Desulfobacteria; order Desulfobacterales; family Desulfobacteraceae; genus Desulfobacula; species Desulfobacula toluolica. The sequence goes on along the minus strand of NC_018645.1, from coordinate 4,430,347 downwards.
TTGTTAAAATTGATCCGTTAGGCTTGGATCTTTACCAGGGTAATATAGCATCAACTGTTGAACTTAATGTTCAAAAAAATGATCCTCAAACAAAAATGACCATTAATGCCAAAGGTATCCAGGCCGGACCCTTGATGAAAGACGTCTTGCAAAAGGAGTTGATCGAAGGAACACTGAAAGCGGATCTGGGGATTTTTATGACTGGTGAAACACCTGATATGATCAAGCAGACCTTGACCGGGCAAGGGGAACTTTTGTTTGTTGACGGTGCCATTATCGGTTTTGACCTTGCCGGTATGGTGCGGAACGTCAAAACCAGTTTTGGAATGGGAGAACAATTACAGGAAAAGCCGAGAACGGATTTTGCAGAACTTAAAATTCCGTTTACTGCTCAAAACGGCCTTGTGAATACAATCGGAACAAGCCTTACTTCTCCTTTGATTAGGCTACTTGTTACAGGAAACGTCAATCTTGCAAAAGAAATGCTTGATTTAAGGGTGGAGCCAAAATTTGTCGCCACCTTGAAAGGCCAGGGAGATACCAAAGAAAGATCGGGGGTGATGGTTCCTGTCTTGATAACCGGTGCTTTTGAGTCTCCTAAAATTCGTCCTGACCTTAAAGGCATGCTCAGTGGAGGTATTCCGGATGTAAAAGGATTAAAAGATGTTTTGGGAACAAAAGAGGATCAGAAACAAAAAATAGAATCTGTAAAAGAAGATTTGAAAAAGCAGTTTAAAGGCCTGTTTCCCGGTATGACTAACTAACAACCCGTTAATAATGGAGAAAAAAATGAGATATCTGAGCAATAAATTTATATGGATTATGCAGGCGGCTGTCATTGTTACTCTGATGGTTTGTGTGCAGTCCTTTGCCGGTAATTCCTGGCTGGATAAAGGCAGTGAACTGTTAAAGTCATTTGGGGGGAGCGATAAAATAAGTGCGCTGACGGTTGAAGAGATCGGTTCAGGCCTCAAAGAAGCTCTTAAGGTTGGTTCTCAAAATGTTGTGAGTCAATTGGGTGCAACAGACGGATTTAACAATGATGCAAACATTCACATTCCTTTGCCTGCAAGCCTTGATAAGGTGAAATTCATGCTGGGCAAGGTCGGCATGTCCTCTTTGTTTGAGGATCTTGAATTAAAGTTGAACCGGGCGGCAGAGGTTGCAACGCCAAGGGCGAAACAATTGTTCGTGGATGCCATTTCCATGATGACCCTTCAGGATGTGAACGAGATTTACAATGGCCCTGACGATGCCGCCACCCAGTATTTTAAGGGAAAAATGTCTCCGCAGCTGGCCGATGAAATGAAGCCCGTGATTGATACCAGCCTGTCTGAAGTGGGAGCGGTAAAGGCTTATGACAATATGATGAAAGAATACAAATCCCTTCCGTTTGTACCGGATATAAAAGCCAACCTGACCGATCATGTGGTTGAAAAGGGAATGGACGGCATATTTTATTATATGGCAAAAGAAGAGGCAGCCATACGGCAAAATCCGGCAAAGCGGACAACTGAACTTTTGAAAAAAGTTTTTAACAAATAAAAAGATTTTAGGATCACAAATAAAATTAAGTTGAGCAAAAATACAAGCTATTTTGTTCAAGTTATAAAATTTGTGATCCTTATTAATCCGACAACAGCGATTGAGGTATTTATGGATGTGACATTCTATGGCGCGGCAGGTGAGGTAACAGGATCAATGCACCTTCTGGATACGGGTACGGACCGGATACTGTTTGATTGTGGTATGTTCCAGGGAAGACGAAAAGAAAGCAAAGAAAAAAATAAAATATTTTCCATTGATAGAACCAAGATTACCAACATGATTCTATCCCATGCACATATTGATCACTCGGGACGCATCCCGGTTCTGACCAGTAAGGATTTTGCGGGCCGGATAGTGACCACCCGGCCCACGGCAGATGCATTGGATTATATGCTGATGGACAGCGGTCATATACAGGAATCGGATGCTCAGTATCTGAATTACAAGTCTATCAGATCTTTTTTATATCAACTGGAAAATAACAATATAAAACAAAAGGTGTCCAACAAAGAAAAAAACAACATCAAAAAAATGTTGAAAAAAAATGCATATGAACTCAACAATGAAGCTATTAATGATCTTCAAAAACAGCATGGACTGGATATTATTACCCCTCTTTATACCATGGAGCAGGCAAGGCAGTCTCTTAGCTTTATTGATGGGTATCCTTTTAATTATCCGGTGACCATTGGTGCAGATACCACGGTAAAGTTCTATGTGGCCGGTCATATCCTGGGGTCTGCTTTTTCAGTTGTAACCGTCAAAAACAATGGTAAGACCACCCGGATTCTGTATACAGGGGACGTGGGCCGGTTTGGAAAACCGATATTAAAAGACCCTACATTGGTGTTTGATGAAGAAGACCGCGACATTGATCTGTTCATTACGGAAAGTACCTATGGAGACAGGCTGCATCAACCGGTGGAAGATCTGGGAAAAAGGCTTAAAAAAGTCCTGAACGACACCTTTGAAAGAGGCGGTTCTGTGATTATTCCTTCTTTTGCCTTCGGCAGAACCCAGGAATTGATTTATATTCTTCATGAACTTTACGACAAAGGAGAGGTTCCAAGACATCCTGTATATGTTGACAGTCCACTTGCATCCAATATTACAAAGGTATTTGGTGAACACCCGGAAAGCTATGATAAGGAAACCCATAAAACCTTTCTTGAAAAAGGGAAAAATCCGTTCCTTTTTGATAAAATCCGGTTTGTTCAGACCGTTGAAGAGTCCATGCGCCTGACACAGGATACCTCCTCCCATGTTGTTATTTCTGCTTCGGGCATGTGTGAAGCCGGCAGAATATTGCACCATCTTCGGTATAAGATTCATAATCCTAAAAATACAATTCTGCTTGTGGGATACATGGCTGAGAATACTCTGGGCAGACGGATTCAGGAACTGGGTTTTGACAATATTCAGTCAGGGGAAAACACTGAACCCCCTGAATTAAAGATACTGGGTAAAAGCTATCCGCTGCTGGCAAAGGTTGAAAAAATAGGCGGATTCAGTGCCCATGGAGATAAGAACGAACTTGAAAAAATCATCACCCAGTCAAATCTTAGAATAAAAAAAATCGGAATCGTTCACGGGGAAGAATCTCAAAGTGCTGCATTTGCAAAGCACCTTGAACAAAAAGGATATGATACGTTTATTCCCAAACCCGGCGACAAGATATCCTTTTAAAAAAAAATATCCTTACAGCGTGTTAAAAACAAAAGCGGCCCTGGATTCTATCCAGTGCCGCTTTCGGCTTTGCCTCTATGGCCCTGATATTCCAGGCCAGGGAGGAGAGGAGGTCTGCGATGAAGGTGGTGTGTTCATATTGTTATTAAATATGAATTACTTATAGTTTAATAAGTGATCTTGGTATACTTTTAGCTTAGAAGTTTTGCTTATAATGAAATTATTATTATAAAATAAAGACTTGACTCATAGATATTATATAACATAGTTTTCTATTTTATAGATTGCAGAAGTATGAATAATTTTTAAGAAATATTTTAATTTTAAAGATTGGGAGGCGTAAAGATGAAAAGTGTTATTAATTTGTTGATTGCAATTTTTTTAACCGCTGTCATGGCACCCTGTGTTTTTGCAACTGATAACGCAACCTCTGAAGAAGTTGTCGCAAAGGTGAAAGATGCAGCTGCATTTCTCAACAAAACCGGCGACAATGGGTTGGCTGAGTTTATGGATAGAAACGGACGTTGGGTTTGGAAAGATACCTATGTTTGGGTAATCCATGCCGAAAAAGGGACTGATGCAGCTCATCCTATTAAACCGAAATTATGCGGAATGCAGCTCATGAATATAAAAGATACGAATGGAAAATATTTTTTTGCAGAATTTTGTGATGTTGCCAACAGGCCCAATGGTGGATGGGTTGATTATATGTGGCCAAAAGTAGGGGAAAAAACGCCATCCAGGAAAATTACTTATGTTTTACAGGTGCCGAATTCTCCTTACCAGGTAGCTGCAGGAATTTATAATGATGCGGCAACGATTGATGAACTCAATCAGTTGATACAATAAATATTATACTTGTAAAAAAAGGAGGGTCTTTACTAAATAATATTTTTTTACAGGCTGTTACAAAAATTAAAAAATTCTCCATTTGGTCTACATCATGTTGTAATAGCAATGTTCTTATATGTTATGAACAAATCAATCAGATTTTTTATTTTGTAGCAGTCTGTTGAGTATTTAAAGGAAACCACTATGAAAATATCGACAAAAATTGCGGCATTGATCATTCTCGGCATTGTTATGATAGGATTTCAGTTCGGTATCACTCGTGTGTTGGCTGAGAAGTCTAATCGTTTTAATACGAGTGTTCGTAGACTCGGAGAAATAAACAGTTCGCTCATGGGCGCAATCGTCGAAGAAAAAAATTTTTTAAATCAGCATGAAAAAGAAACTGCCGATAAACTTAACAAATATATCAAACAAATTGATAAATCTATTAGCGTTTTGCAAACTCATGAAATCAAGGGTAAGGGAGAAGAAATTCTTGGTTTAAGCAAGCTCATCAAAAAATATCATGATTGTTTTAAAAATCTTTTTCAAGTTGTTAGTTCTTTTGATAGCGAAATTGACAAGTTGGATGAACGTGTTTTTCAACTCAATGAGCAGACCATTGCAACCATGAAAGAAATAGATGCTGAGATCGGGCTGGCAATGATTAATGTGGAAGAGATTGATGAAAATTTGAAAAATTTTGCTGAAATAGCAAAGGACACGATGTTTTGGGTGCAGCAACTGCTTTTCAGTATGAATCAGGATTTTTTTCTTCATCAGGATGAAAAAGCGTTTCTCGGTCGTTTAAAAGAGATTTTTGCAGAGATCCAAAAAGATAAAAAAGATATCGCCCTTGTCAGTAAATTTATTAAAGACAGTGATCTCCTTAATTATGGCAAACAAACCGTTGCAACTATCGAATTTCTTCCGGAACAGGTAGAAAAAATTCGTACATTTTGGAACAATAAAATTGCCATTGAGAACGATCTTAACATTATCCGTAACCAGGTACAGGCGGCCATAGAAGAAATTGTGTCTTATGCTGAAAAGGAGTTGATTCATATTGATCACAGTCTGTTTTGGATGAATGTTATTGCTGTCTTTTCCATTGTTTTGGCTTTAGTAATCGCAGGTGTGTGTATCCTCCGTTCAATTACAAAGCCCCTTAATCGCAGCATTACCGGTTTTTCTACAGGATCGAACCAGGTGGCAGCAGCTGCCGGTCAATTATCATCAGCAAGCTTATCTCTTGCTGATGACGCTAACGAGCAGGCTTCATCACTGGACCAGACATCTTCCTCGCTTGAAGAAATGTCTTCCATGACCAGACAAAATGCAAATAACGCCAACCAGGCAGATACCCTTATGAAAGAAGCAACTCTTGTTATTGGAAAGGCCAATGATTCCATGAGAGAGGTGACGACATCCATGGAAGAAATTTCAACTGCAAGTGAAAAGATACAAAAAATTATAAAAACCATTGATGAAATCGCATTTCAGACCAATCTTCTTGCCCTTAATGCAGCGGTTGAAGCTGCAAGAGCGGGTGAGGCAGGAGCTGGATTTGCAGTGGTTGCAGATGAGGTCAGAAATCTTGCCATGCGCTCTGCGGAAGCTGCTAAAGGTACAGCCGATTTGATTCAAGGCACAGTCAAAAAAGTAAGAGATGGATCGGAACTCGTTAATACAACCAATGATGCTTTTGCTGATGTGGCGATAAGTGTCTTTAAGGTAGGAGAACTTCTGGGTGAGATTGCTGCTGCTTCTAAGGAACAGACCCAGGGAATTGATCAGATTAATAAGACAGTTGCCGTTTTGAATCAGGTAACCCGGCAAAATGCTGCAAATGCTGAAGAATCTGCCTTATCCGCTGAAAAGATGAATGCCCAGGCAGAGCAGATGAAAGTTGCTGTAACTGATTTGATTGTCTTGGTTGGCGAAAATAATGAAATAGCAACTGATAAAATGGCAACTGATATTACGAAATTGGGAGTAATGGATAATGAAAAGGCTGGTATTTCACTTGTCTCTTCAAGGCATGAGCAAACAGGAGAAAGGATTGGCAATGGAGTTGAAAAAAATCTTTTAGCTTCTATTGAAAAAGAAGTGACTGTGTATCAGGCATGATGAAGTCCCGACAGCGTGTAAAAATAAAAAGCAGCCCTTAATTCCAGGGCTGCTTTAAGGCTTTTTTGTGAGGAAAATTAGATGGTCTTTGTTTGTTTTTCAGCGGTTATAAATCATACATGGCCGCCATAAAATCCTGGTGCTTCATTTCTGGATTTTGCCCATGGAACACTTTTGGTTGATCCTCCACTGTAGGCATAGGCTTTAAGTTCTTTCTGGCGTTTTTCTTCGCCTTCCCTGACTAAATTTCTGCATTCACCTTCTTTGCATTTTCCGGTGATGTCTCTTGATGGCATATTTTTCATTTCAGTATCCTCTTTTTTTGAGTTTCGCTTATATATAAAGGGAAGTTTATTCCCCGTGTGGTGTTTACTATATGTTTGATAAATTAAGACCGAATATTTGTTAGTCAAGGCAAACAAAATTATATATTTATTTTCTTTTAGTCTTGGCATATAAAAGATTGAAGTCCATGATAATGGTCTTAATATTTAAGATGTATGGAATCAAAATAAACAGGATGTGACGGCTCCGGGCCTTGCATTATTATGGCCCGGAGTTGTTGGGAATTCAGGGTGTTATTTGTTTTTTGCAATAACCCATATCGCATGGACGATACCAGGGAGGTAACCTAAAATAGTTAAAATGATATTAAGCCAGAAATGCTTGCCGATGCCGACCTGTAAAAACACGCCCAGTGGCGGAAGAATAACCGCAATAATAATTTTAATCAGCTCCATAATGACTCCTTTTGCAAAGGTTTTTGTTTGATGGATACATAACCGTTTTTTTAAATTATAGCCGAAAATATAATAATAAGGTGGACAGATGCAAGTTTTATATTATCTTATAGGGCTTTGAGTTTAAAACCAAAGACCTTAAAAAAGGGGAGATTCCCCTGAAGGATTGAAAAATGACAGACACAGTAAAATCGGGGGATACCATATCGGTTGACTATACGGGTAAATTTCAAACCGGCAAAGTATTTGATTCATCGCAAGGACAAACTCCTTTAAAGTTCACAGTTGGCTCAGGCATGCTGATCAAGGGATTTGACCAGGCGGTTATCGGTATGAAAGTCGGTGAAAAAAAGACTGTGGTGATTAAACCGGAAGATGGTTACGGCCTTAGAAATGAAGAGCATTATGTGGACATCCCCAAAATGCATTTTCCTGAAGAAATTCCCTTGGAGAAAGGCTTACAGCTTGAACTTCAAGATCCCCAGGGACAGCCTGTTCCTGCGATTGTTGCCGAAATTGGGGAAGAATCGGTCAAAATGGATATCAACCATTTCCTGGCCGGCAAAACCCTTGAGTTTGATATTACCATTGTTGAAACAGGGCTTGAACCCGATTTCCATGGCTGCGGTTCCGGGTGTGGCTGTGATTCAGGCTGTGGTTCCGATTCCGATGGCGGTTCTGATTCCAATTGTGGCTGTGATTCAGGCTGCTGCAAATAAAATTAAATCATAATTTTGTTCCCTTTTCGCTGCCTGCCGGCGGAAAGGGAAGATTTAACTGTTTTCCGAATGTTTAGCGCAGCAGCTTTTCTTTCTAAATTTAATTTTTCCGGCCTTTTCGAAGGGCCGTAATCCGTTCATGGGCCAGGTCCAGTTCCGCCCCGATTGTCCGTATATTCCAGACCAGGGCAGAGATGTTATTTCGCCTTTGGAGAGGAACCTTGTCAAAGGTGCCTATGCTTCTCAACCGGCTCCCCATGATCAAAAACCGGTGAATTGCGGATCGGTGGTCCGGTTTATCCCCGCAGGTTTCAGGGCTTCCGGCATAGCTCACCATCCAGCTAAACAGTTCCCGGGTTTCTTTAAGCAGGGTTGCGGTATACTTTTTGATTTCGGGCAGGGGCTTTCCCTTGGCCCGGGTGATCACCGTGTACAGGGCGGAGAGAAGGTCTGCGATGCGTGAAAAGGTTCTTAAAAGACGGGACAGTTCCTGGCGCTGGGCGCTGCTGAGTCCAGGTTCTGCGGCGGCTTCCCTGAAGGATTCCCGGCATTCGGCAAGTTGCTCATTGACCTTGATGCGGGAGGGGATGACGCTGTCGTTACCGGTTTGTCCCGAAAGATAGTGATCTGCCAGGAGGGAAAAATGCTTTTCCAGGGCACATAGGGTTTTTTTTGTTTCCCGACGGATGGATTTTCTGGCCCGGGTGGGCCACAGAAGAAAGGCACATCCCACACCGATTCCGACGCCCAGGAAGGTGTCCAGAATCCTTACCATTCCAAGTTTCCAGCCCATGGGCATGATGAGGCCCAGGGCCAGCACCACCATGGTGGTGAGGGCCGTGATATACGCGGTGTAATTGTAGACTTTTAAAAACAAGGTAAGGAACAGAGCCGCCAGGATCAGGGGGATCAAAATGCCGTGATGCTCACCAAGGGATAGGAGCATGCCGATGCCGATGGAGGCCCCTATAACGGTTCCAAGCAATCGGTTCCATCCGATGCGAAGGGTTCCGCCCAGGGAAGGCCGCATGATCACCAGAACGCTGATGGGCAGCCAGATGCCGTGGTGCAGGTTCAGAATATGGGAAGCGGCAATGGCGAGGGTCACGGCAAAGGCGGACCTTAAAGCATGCCGGAACACCGGAGAGTTGAAGCGCAGTTCTTTTCTGAGTTTGACAATCGCGGGGGTGGTCATGGTGTTTGCTCCAGGGGTTTTAATCGGGCCATGTTTTCCATTTCAAGGTTCAGGTGCCGCAGGGCGTGGATGGCCCCCCACGCTTCCAGGAATTCTTCTTTCATGTCATCCCCCCTTTTGTAGGCTCCAAGTTTCAGAAGCTGGTTTTCAAGATGGTCCAAGGCGTTTTCCAGGGATTGGGGCCGGTTTTTTGAGGTTCCTTCCAGAAGATTGACAAGCTTGTCAAAGGCTATCGATGCTTGTGCTGCCAGGTTTGAGAAGGCGGTCTTGACTTCTCCTGAAAGGAGGCGGTTCTCATGTATCCGACTGTTTCTGTCCAAGCCCACGATAGCGGTTTTCAGACGGATCAGCATGCCGTAGAGGGCCGTGGGGCCTTGGTTGTTTTCAAGTTCTTTCATGGGGTCCAGGTTCATGGCTTCCATAATTTGTCGGTAGCGGCGCAAGGAAGTTGTGGTTCTATCCTGGAGTCGGAATACTTTGCGTTTCAGGCTGCGGCCTTGGATTTTTTTTGTCACCACCCGGAAAAAATCAGCAAGGTCGGTGAGGGCCACCACACCGGCCTTGCGGAGGACTGTTTCCGGGTGAACCGGCCAGATGTGGAAGCTGACCCCATAGGCGGCACCACCCCCGAGCAGCACGGCCATGGTTCTGAAAACTCCTTGGAGTAAAGGTTCTGGTGAACCAATGGCCAAGAGGTTTATGATCATGACTCCCATGGCGATGACCATGTTGGGGAATCCCAGGCAGGCAGAAAAAAAAGCGCAGAAAACCAGTATAAACACATAAGCTTCCCGGAGCAGGGGCAGCCCTCCGGCCCAGGTGGAGACGGGAACGAGGATGGCAGTGATCAAGATCAGTTTTATAGCCACAAGCCTCCTTTCCCGGTATGTGCTTCCCGCACGGCTAAGCATCAGGATGAACGCCCCGAAAATGCACCAGGAGTAGAGGCCCTGCGGGAGCTGGAGGAAGAATGCAAGGAGCAGTGCCAGGAGGCATGCCAGGACTGATTTCGCCGCATACCGGGTGACAAAAAACGCCGGGTCCAGGGGGTGAATGATTTTTTTGTACAATGGTTTTAAAAGCTTATGCATGAAGATTCAGCCTGTTTGTGTTGGGGAGTAACTTGTTCTGATTCATGATTTATACAATAAAAAATACTGGTTGAAAAGCCGGTTCTTAAATGTTCATCCATTTAGGGATATTCGAATTTGTTAGGTGGATTTTTAATCTAAAAGCTAAGGAATAAAATGTTGTGGACTTATCAAAAAGGGCAACCATAAAGGTTGCTGTGTTCTCATCTGTTAAAAAAATGCATCAGGGAACCGTAGTTGGTCAGCCCTGTTGTCTCAGGTCTGTCATCCTTCCAGCAGGGGAGCCGGGTCTGTCCGGACTATTCCCTTAAAGTCCTGGCTTAAAATCACTCCGATAAAGACCAGGATAACTGCCATGTATTGACCATTTGAAAATCGTTCGCCTAAAACCACGGCGCTCATGATCAGGCTGAATACCGGTATCAGATTGATAAATGCAGTGGCCTGGCTGGCGGGAATTTTGCTGACCCCGTAATTGTAAAATCCATATGCCCCTAATGTAACTGCACTGCCCAGATAGAGAATGGCAAACAGCGGGAGGGGTTCTGCCTGGACAGGGAGCTGTGTGCCTGGCAAAAAAAGAGCCGGAAAAAAGAAAACAGCCCCGGCAAAAGCCTGGATAAACGTGAGAAAAAGAGGAGAGTATTGATCGCTCAGTTTTTTCAGGGACAGGGCATAGCCGGATGCACATACCATGGCCATAAATTCAAGGAAGTTGCCCATCAGGGGATTGGGTCCGTGGGAAGAAGCCTTGGATGCAAGGCTCAGCCACAGGGCACCCGTGACTGCAATGGAAAACCCAATACAGGTACGAAAAGTCAGCCTCTCCTTTAGGATCAGCCAGGCTCCAATGGCAACCATCAGCGGCATCATGCTTGTGATCATCCCTGCCTGGGCTGCTGAGGTGTAGACTAAGGCCTTGGCTTCAAAGACAAAATAGAGGCAGGGCTCACAGATTACCATAAAGGCGATGTGTTTTATATCTTTCACCCTGAACCGGATGTTTTTGAAAACAAAAGGAAAAAAGAGAGAGCAAAGGCTTGCTACAGCCATGCGACCGAAAATGACCACCATGGGGTCATAGATCCTGAAGGCCAGTTTCAGGGCAACAAAGGTACTGGCCCAGAGCATCATGGCCAGTACCAGGCAAAAATATGGGAACAACGGGTTTGATCTGTTCACGGTTTATCCTTGGGTGTTTGTTTTAAAGCTGTATATATTACCATTTTTTTATGGTCTCTGGAACCGTGTTTTGTGAAATTTAATGACATGTATTCAACATCTTCTTTGGTCGTTGTGAACTGGTTGTGGTTGGGAAAAATTTTATTCCTCTGTGTTTTCTTCCTGCCTGATTTCCAATCCGTGTTTTCCATGTTATGATCAGGTCTATGGTTTTAGTTGAAGATCGCCATCGGCTCTGAATTCTATGATAGGATTGTCTATGGATGTTGTTGTATTTGGTGCCTGTTTTGCACTCATTGCTGTTGCGTCAAAACAGATCGGTCACAGCCTGATGAAAACAGGATTGCCGTTGATCAGCGGTTTTTTGCTGACCGGTATCATTGCAGGCCCTTATATGCTTGATCTGATCACCCTGGAAGCCACCTTGAATCTGCGGTTTGTGGATGAAGTTTCCTTGGGGTTCATTGCTTTTGCTGCCGGCGGAGAGCTGTATTTAAAAGAGCTCAAAACCAGGGTCAAAAGTATTGCATGGATTACCACCGGTCTTGTGGTGTGTACGTTCTTTTTAACCGGTCTGACCTTTTTTCTTCTTTCCGGATTTATCCCTTTCATGCAACTTATGCCTGTTGACGCAAGAATCGGTGTTTCAATTCTGGCAGGTGCCATACTGGTTGCCCGGTCGCCGTCTTCCGCCATTGCCATTGTCAATGAATTAAGGGCCAAAGGCTCGTTTACCCAGACCGTGCTGGGGGTGACCATTATTATGGATGTGGTGGTCATTATTTTGTTTGCCGCCAATTCATCTATTGCAGACGCGCTTTTTTCAGGCATGGATTTTAATTTCAGCTTTATCCTGCTTTTGATAGCGGAGATTGGTGCATCCTTTATTCTCGGATATCTTGTTTCCAGGCTGATTCTGGCCGTGTTGCTGTTGCCTGTTCAAAAATCCTTAAAAACCGCTTTTATTTTATCAGCCGGTTATCTTGTATTTATTTTGTCATCCCAAATCCGGCAGATGTCCCATGGCACCCTGTCTGCTGAAGTTTTGCTTGAACCTTTGCTGATCTGTATGGTGGCGGGATTTTTCGTGTCCAATACATCAAGAGTTAGAAGGGAATTTTTAAAGATTCTCTATGACATCAGCCTGACCGTCTATATTGCATTTTTCACTTTGACCGGCGCATCCTTGTCACTTGATGTTCTTGTGCAGACCTGGCCCATTGCCGTCACTCTTTTTTTTGCAAGGGCCATTGCCATATTGTTCGGATCTTTCATCGGCGGCACACTGGCAAAAAATCCCCTGAAAAACAACACCATTTCCTGGATGGCCTATATCACACAGGCGGGTGTGGGCCTGGGTCTGGCAAAAGAAGTGGTTGTTGAATTTCCCGAATGGGGAAACCCTTTTGCCACAATCATCATATCCATTATTGTTTTAAACCAGATCGTTGGTCCGCCATTGTTTAAATACGCCATTAAAATGATGAAGGAAGATCACTCCAGAGCAGAAGGTCATGTGGCTGCAGGTTCAAGAAATGCAGTGATTTTCGGGTCTGACGGCCAGGCGTTTGCTTTGGCCATGTCTTTGATTTCCCAGGGGTGGGCAGTGAAAGTGGGTGTTACTCACATGAACAATCACCATGAAAAAAATCCAAACATCAATGTTTATCAATTGTCAGACCTGAGCCTTGCTCAATTGAAATATACGGGCGGTGATCATGCCGGGGCCATTGTGGCGATGTTGTCGGATGATGAAAATTATAAAATATGTGAAATAGCGTATGAGCATTTTGGAACTCAGACCATCATTGCCCGGTTGAATGATCGGAAAAATTTCAGCCGTTTCCAGGCCCTGGGTGTTTTGATTGTTGATCCGGCCACGGCAATTGTCAGCCTGCTGGACAATTTTGTGCAGTCGCCTGCTGCAGCATCATTGCTGATGGGGATGCAAAAAGACCGGAATATTGTTGATCTTCGAATTAAAAATCCGGACCTGTTCGGTCTGGCTTTAAGGGATCTGAGGCTGCCTTTTGATGCCGTAATCATGTCTGTTCGAAGACGGGGGGTGCTGTTTGTGCCTCATGATTACACAAGACTTGAGGCAGGTGATCTTGTGACAGTGGTGGGGGCGACCAATTCCTTAAAAGAAATCGCCTTGAGATTTGACGTCAACCAGGAAGAAGCATTGCTGCAGCTTGTTGAAAAGGCAAGTGCAAAGGAATTGATTGATCCTCTGGTTCAAACCGAAGTCAAAGAGATCATCGCTTCAGACCGGTTTGTTCAAAGAGAAGGGTTTGTTCAAAGAGACCGGTCTGTTCAAAAAAACAAGTTTGTTCAAAAAGACAGGTTTGATATGTTTGTGGAAAACAGCCCGGTAATGGATTTGAAACAGGCCATGAACAAGGAAACCTTTTTTGATATGGTTTCCCATGCCATGTCCGACTCATTGAATATGTCGCCTTCACTTCTGTATGACATGCTGATGACACGGGAAGAAGAAATAACAACCGTACTGGCACCTGGATTGGCAGTTCCCCATATTATTGTTGAAGGGGAAAAAAAATTTTCCGTTCTTCTGGCCAGGTGCCGCAAAGGCATTGAGTTTTCCAAATCCACACCATTGGTGTATGCGGCTTTTGTTTTGGTGGGCTCTAAAGATGAAAGAAAATTTCACCTGCGTGCCCTGTCTGCTGTTGCACAGATTGTTCTGGACCCTCGGTTTGAAAAAAAATGGCTTCGGGCAAAAAATAAAGCTGCGTTGCGGCAGGTTGTCATTGGTGCAGATCGGAAGCGTGAGGTATAAAAATATATGTGTGCCGGTTTTAAAAATTTGAGCAAGAGCAATAGCAGGAGAGAAAGATGGATATCAGTCTTGGCGTTTTAAAGTTGGATATGAGCGGACAAATAATCAGGAGCGGAAAATGAAAGAAAAGTTTAAAGTTTCACTAAAAGAGTTGAACCAAAAATATCCGTCAGGGCTGTTTGATTTTAAGGATACGTCAAAATTGGAGCCGTTGGACAGGATTATCAATCAAAAAAGGGCGGTGGAAGCCATTGATTTTGGATTGAACATGACGGGTCCGGAATATAATATTTTTGTCACTGGCCTGGAAGGCACGGGTAAATCCACCATCGTCAGAGAACTTCTCAAAGAGCATGCTAAAAACCGGCAGACGTCGGAAGATCTTTGCCTTGTGAATAATTTTGACAATGATTATTGTCCGGTTGTCATTGAAATGCCGGCTGGATCAGCCGTCTATTTCAGCCAGAGCATGACCCGGTTCATCGAAGTGTTAAAGATAAAAATACCTGAATTCTTTGAAGCACCGTCTTTCCTGGAAGAGCAGAACGCCATTCACAAAGAAACTTCCATCCGGCAGAAAAAGTTGCTTGAGGATGTTGAACAATTTGCCCGGAACCTGGGGCTGTCAATTCTCAGGACACAAACCGATTATGAGGTCGTGCCGCTTTTGGACGGCAAACCCATGTCTCAGGAAGATTACCAGGCACTGGATGAGGCGGCCCTGCGAAAAATTGATGAAGCCATGGAGCAGGTTGAAGAAAAACTCAGTCCGTGCCTGATTGAAATGGACAATCTTGCTGAACAGATGGAGGCGGGATTAAAGGAAAAGGTTGCATCCATAACAGATCAGCTTATCTCCGAGCAGATTGATCCGGTGAGGTATTATTTCAAAGATTGCAAGGATATTCAAATATACCTGAAGAATGTCAAGCAGGACATTATTGATAATATCTCTTTGTTCCTGGGGGTTAAAAGCCAGGAAGAGAATGAAGGGGAAAAAGTCCTGGAAATGACCGGATCACTTGTGAAACGATACCAGGTCAATGTGCTTGTGGATCGAAGAAGGGAAAAAGGTGCGCCGGTGGTGTTTGAACCCAACCCGAGTTTTCATAACCTGTTTGGGAAAATCGAGAAAAAACCGGTTACAGGATCATTTGAAACGGATTTTACAATGGTCCAGGCAGGTTCATTGCTGAAAGCCAATAAAGGCTATCTTATTTTGGATATTGAACCGCTGTTGTCAAATCCGCTGGTCTGGGAATCGTTAAAAAGAACCTTGCAGGATTCACAGCTTCGGATTGAAGATATGCCCGACCAGTTGGATTACGGCATGCCTTCGCTGAAACCTGCTCCCATCCCATTGTCGGTAAAGGTGGTTCTTGTCGGCGGATATGAACCCTTCAGGATTTTACAGAGTGCGGATGCAAGGTTTAACAAGATATTTAAAGTCAGGGCGGATTTTGATTATGAAGCACCATTAACCGATGAAAATATCTACAATTATGCCCGGTTTATTGCCAGGGTCTGTAAAAAAGAGAACCTCCTGAGTTTTACCGCAGACGGTGTATGGGCAGTCATCGGGTATGGAAGCAGAATGGTTGCAAATCAGCAGAAACTGTCCTTGAGATTTGGTCCGATCCTTGGAATTTTAAAAGAGGCCGATTATTGGGCCAAAAAAGAGGGCGCTTCCGTGGTGTCTGAAAAATATGTGACCCTGGCTTTGAACCAGCAGCGGTTTCGCAACAATCTGTATGAAGAAAAATTATCCGAGGAGTTTGATGACCAATATGTCCTGATTGATGTGAAAGGGCGGACAACAGGACAGGTGAATGCTCTGGCGGTTTATGATATGGGTGAAATTGCCTTTGGCAGGCCCACAAGGATTACTGCGGAATCTTATATGGGGCCTGCAGGCATTATTAATGTTGAGCATGAATCCGATCTTTCGGGTCAGACTCATGATAAGGGGATCATGATTATCTCCGGCTATCTTGGCAGAATGTTTGCCCAGAATTATCCTTTGAGTGTCAGTATCAGCATTACATTTGAGCAAAGTTATGATGGCATTGACGGTGACAGCGCATCGTCCACGGAGTTGTATGCGGTTCTTTCCAGCCTTTCGGGCATTCCCATCCGCCAGGAAATCGCGGTTACAGGATCGGTGAATCAAAAGGGTGAGATCCAGGCCATTGGAGATGTGAATGAAAAAATAGAAGGATTTTATGATATTTGTGTGAAAAAAGGGCTGACAAAACACCAGGGGGTTATGATTCCGGCTTCAAATGTAAAAAATCTTGTTTTGAGAAAAGACGTTGTTCAGACCATTGAGTCAGGATGGTTTCATTTGTATAAGGTCACCAATATTGAAGAGGGCATTGAGGTGCTGACCGGTATTGCCGCCGGTCAACCGGATTCAAACGACTGCTATCCCAAAGAGACTGTTTTTGGCAAAGTTCAGGAAAAATTAAAGAAATACCATGAATTATCCTTGCAATTTGGAAAATAAATTGCTTTTGGATTTGGAATTCGTTTATTATTCAACTCTTTAATTGCATTTTTAAAAGATTGCATTATGTTAGAGAAACAGAAAATTAACCAACTGGATTTGGAGTAAATATGAGCAAAGTAATCGCAATGGCAGGCAAGGGCGGAGTTGGCAAAACAACGGTTTCAGCACTGGTTACCCGGTATTTTACAAAACATCAGAATGATCCGCTTCTTGCAATTGACGCAGATCCCAACAGCAACCTGGGGGAAACCCTT
This sequence comes from Desulfobacula toluolica Tol2, assembly GCF_000307105.1. Lineage (NCBI taxonomy): Bacteria > Pseudomonadati > Thermodesulfobacteriota > Desulfobacteria > Desulfobacterales > Desulfobacteraceae > Desulfobacula > Desulfobacula toluolica. The sequence continues at coordinate 4,413,659 of NC_018645.1, read as the reverse complement.
GGGCTGAATATTGAAAAAACAGTGGGCGACGTTCGTGAAAATTTTATGAAAGATCCCCAGGCTGTTCCCTCGGGCATGGATAAGATGATTTATCTTGAAATGCTGATGAACCAGGTGCTGATTGAGCAGGATTCTTTTGATCTGCTGGTCATGGGCCGCCAGGAAGGCCAGGGCTGTTATTGCATGGTAAATAATATCCTGAACCGGTTTGCCGACGAGCTGGAAAAAAATTATAAATACCTGCTTGTTGACAATGAAGCCGGGATGGAGCATTTGAGCCGCAGAACCAGCGGCAAGGTTGATATGCTGCTGCTGGTCACAGACTATGCCTTAAGGGGGCTGAGGGCTGTGGGAAGAATCAATGAAATGCTGGGTGATCTTAAACTGGATGTGAAACATAAGGGCCTGATCGTTAACCGGGCACCGGAAACCTTGAGCAAAGCTTTTCTGGATGAGGTCGAAAGGATCGGTGTTCCAATACTCTGCACCATACCCGATGATGCCAACCTTCTTGAGTTTGATATGGAAAGACGGTCGGTTCTTGAGCTGGAGGATGATTCTCCCGCAGTTTTTGCTGTTAACCAGATGATGTCAAAAGTAAAAGAGATTATAGATTAAGCATGGGATATGTATTTGATTTTAAAGATGCAGGATCATATGATGCCTGGTTTGATAAGGCCAGGAACAAGTATTGCCTGGATCTTGAAATCAAATTGATGCTGGATCTTTTATCTCCGGAAAAAGGACAGCGCATTCTTGATATTGGATGCGGAACGGGAATCAGCCTGGAACTTTTGCTGGACAGGGGACTTATTCTTACAGGTGTGGAACCTTCTTTGTACATGCTGGATCTGGCGTCAAAAAGGCTTGGCAATCAGGTGGATCTTCACCGGGGGACGGCTGAAAGTCTTCCTTTTGATGACAATACATTTGATTGCGCCATATTATTCACGAGCCTTGAATTTACGGAAAGGCCTGCCAAGGCTATTGAAGAAGCCTGCAGGGTGGCAAAGGATAATGTGGTTATCTGTGTTTTAAACCGGTATGCGCCTTTGAATGTGCTTCGCAGGCTTAAAAGTTTTTTTATGCCTGACATCTATACCCAGGTACATTTTTTCAGTATCTGGGAACTCAAACAGATTGTGTTTGCAATTCTGGGAAATGTTCCTGTGAAATGGAAAACAACCCTGCAGTTTCCATTTGTTTACGGGAGGATTGCAGGGTTTTTTGAAAACATGAACATTGTTCAAAAATCATGTTTCGGGACTCTTATAGGCATGCGGATTAAACCGGTGCCGAAATTTCGAACCCGTCCCTTAATGTTGAAGGTGAAAGAACGCAGAGTCTATAATCCTACAACTGGATTGGCCACAAGGATGCGGCAATAAAAAGGATTAGGCAATAAAAATGGAAACCCTGATCTATGAAAAACTGGATGAAAAAAAAGTAAGGTGTGGCATCTGCCGCCATTTTTGTGTCATCAAGGACGGGAAAAGGGGCATTTGCGGGGTTCGTGAGAATAAAGGCGGCAGGCTGATGTCCCTTGTTTATCCAAAGGTGATTGCCACCGGGGTTGATCCCATAGAGAAAAAGCCGATATTCCATTTAAAACCGGGATCATTTTCTTATTCCATTGCCACGGTGGGATGTAATTTGAAATGTGCGTTCTGCCAAAATGCCAATATTGCCCAGATGCCGTCAGATAACAACGGGTTGATCCAGGGAAGAGATTTTTTTCCTGAACAAATTGTCAAAGACGCTGTCAAAAACGGGTGTGACAGTATCGCATATACCTATACCGAACCCACCGTGTTTTTTGAATTGGCCCTTGAAACTGCCCGGCTTGCAAGGGCAAAAGGTTTGTTCAATATTTTTGTCACCAATGGGTATATGAGTACCAGGGTTCTTGAGATGGTTTCTCCCTTTCTGGATGCGGCCAATGTGGATCTGAAAGCATTTGATGATAAATTTTATAAGACCTTTTGCAAAGCAAGGCTTGAACCGGTTAAAGAAAATATTAAACGAATGAAAGACCTGGGAATCCTGGTGGAAATAACTACGCTGCTGATTCCGGGTTTAAATGATGATAAAAATGATCTGACGGCCATGGCGCAATATATTGCCAATGATCTGGGTTGTGAAACTCCATGGCATATTTCAAGGTTTCATCCCTGCTATCATATGACGGACAGGCCGCCAACGCCGTTATCCGTTCTGGAAACAGCATATGAGTCGGGCAGGCAGGCCGGGCTTAGATATGTGTATATTGGAAATGTTCCGGGCCAGTCGTCTGAGAATACCTATTGTCATTCGTGTGATGCGCTTTTAGTGAAACGATATGCGTATCAGGTGGAAAGTTTTTTGCAGGAAGGGGGAAAATGCCCCCGATGTGATACCATTGCCTATGGAATATATTGAGTATTGGGTTTTGGATGATGGATGATTGTTATTGAATAGTGGATAGTGAGATGTGAGATATGAGTGGTGAGAATTATATTGTCGGTTTAGCGTTGCTTTTAAAAAATAAAATACTGGTTTACGGGAAAATGATTAAGTTTTCCCATACAATTTTTGCTCTTCCCTTTGCTTTTTCAGCTGTGGTGATGGGGTGGGAAACGCATTCACCGTCTGCCTGGGATTTTTTCTGGATCTTAACGGCCATGGTGGGCGCAAGATCGGCTGCCATGGGATTTAACCGTATTGCGGATGCGGAGATTGATGTTAAAAATGCCAGGACAGCCATCAGGGAAATACCTTCAGGCGCATTGTCAAAAAAAGATGTGGCTTTGTTTGTCGGATTGTCGGGTCTGGCATTTGTGTTGTCCGCAGCCATGTTGTCAAACCTGTGTTTTATCCTTTCTTTTCCGGTTTTGTTTTTTTTGATGTTTTATTCCTATACCAAGAGGTTTACAAAATATTGTCACCTTTATCTTGGGTTTGCCATCTCCCTTGCTCCGGTGGGGGCATGGGTTGCGATTACCGGCACTCTTTCATGGAGCATTGTTTTCCTGAGTCTTGGCCTTATGACCTATATTGCCGGATTTGATATTTTATATGCCTGCCAGGACATTGATTTTGATCGGACAGAGGGGCTTTTTTCCCTGCCGTCAACATTGGGGCCTAAAAAGGCCATGCAGATCTCTTCTTTGCTTCATGTGTGTACCTTTGTGTTTCTTTTGTCCATGTATGCAGCCTTTGGCATGCATCCGGTTTTTTTAGTGTTTCTCGGCGTCATAGGTTTGTTGTTGATTGCCGAACACCAGATGGTTAAACCTGATAATTTAACGCAGATTAACATGGCATTTTTTCAAATGAATTCAATTATTTCCGTTCTTCTGTTTGTCGGTGTGCTGACCCAGGGCTTTTTAAAATGAACAAAAACCCGGATCATATTGCAAGGCTGCTCATTCCCGCAGGATTGCTTCAGGGCTTTTTATGTGTGACCTTCAGGTTACGTGTGACCTTCAGGTCATCAGGGTGGGGAGTTTGATTCTTCACAAAACAGACAAAACGGTGCGGTTTATTTTAAAGACTCTTAGGGAAAACGGATTCTCATCTTATATTGTAGGCGGTGCTGTCAGGGATATTTTGTTGCAAAGAGTGCCGGATGATGTGGATGTATTGACTTGTGCATCCATACAAGAGATTGAGTCTGTTTTTTTGGGGCAAAACATAAAAAGGGTTGGTAAAACTTTTCCCATCTGCCTGGTAAACGGTGTTGAGATATCTTCCGGGCGGGCATTGTTTGACGTATCCACTTTTCCTGAGTCAGATCTGGCAAAAAGAGATTTTACCATCAATGCAATGGCCTATGATCCCATGGCAAAAAATGTCATTGATCCCTTTAACGGAAGAAAAGACCTTGAAGACGGCGTAATCAGGTTCACAAAAGACCCTGAAAAAAGAATAGTGGAAGATCCCGTGAGAATGGTACGGGCCTGTAGGTTTATGGCCATGATACAAGGATCTTTTGACGCATCTTCCCTTAAGGGTATTATGGCGTGTAAAGACCTGTTGGACAGTGCCGCAGCAAAAGAGAGAATTTCCCATGAAATCATGAAAGCCATGGATCTGGAAAAGCCTTCCTTGTTTTTCAGGGCGTTAAAAACAACAGGCTTGTTGCCAAAAATCTTTCCAAGCCTTGATCAATGCCATGACCTTGATGGAGGTCCCCATCATGGTGAAACCGTATTTGAACACTGTATGCTTGTTGGGGATGCACTGCCCAAGGGCTTTCCTATGCTGAGGCTTGCAGGGTTCCTGCATGATGCTGGAAAATTTGATGCCGCAAAAATAGAAGAGGGCAAATTAACCTTTATCGGGCATGAGACGCAGACCCAAGGGGTAATAAGGGATTTGACAACATTAAGGTTTGCGCTTAAGGATATCTCTTATATCACATCTTTGATACAGGTTCACATGAGGCCGTTGACTGATGAGAGTACCCCCAGGGCAGTAAGGCGGCTTCTTTGTACACTGGAACAATACAACCTTGATTACCGGGATTTTATGCGAATGCGCATTGCTGATAAAAAAGGCAATTTGCTCAAAAGACCCTATACCCTGTCTGAAATCCGTGTGAGGCTGAAAAAAATATTTGATGAACTGGCTGAACAATCAGGGTTTCGTATGAGTCATCTTGAGATCACAGGAGATGATATTATGCGTATTCTGGGTATTGCATCAGGACCACAGGTAGGCAGAATAAAACAACTGCTGTTTGAAAAGGTATTGGATGATCCAGGCCTGAATAATTATAAGGAGTTGAAAAAAATATGCCGTTGCTTGAAAATAAAAAAATAATTCTTTTTTTCGGATGCCTGGCCATATTTTTTCCTGGTGCTTTTGTGTTTGGTTTCCCCGGTGTCATGGCATCGGAATGGCAGACTCTTTTTCATGTGAACAAGGCTCAAATCGGTCGTCTTATGTTTTTTATCCTTGCCGGGACAGGGTCTGCAATGTATCTGGCCGGTAAACTGCAGGAAAAAATCCCCAGCCGTTTTATTATTTTTACCGGAAGTTTAGCCTGTTCTCTTGCCACTTTGTTTGTCGGTCAGGCAACCTGCATGGAACATGTTTATATCTGGGCGTTTCTTGAAGGATTTTTTTGTGCCTTTGTTTATATCCCGTGCCTCACTATTTTTCAAAAAATATTTCCTGAAAATAAAGGTTTGATTACCGGTATCCTCAATTTAACCTTTGGGGGGGCTTCGGCTGTCATGTCACCGATCTTTACATATCTTCTTGTTTTAAAAGGCTATGAGTTTACCTCTGTTTTTGCAGGTTTCCTCTCCATTGCTTTTGGGACATCGGTTGCCTTCTTGATCAAAACTCCGGGCAAATACAAAGCAAAAGGGGGGCCGCAATTATCGACCTTGTCCTTTAAACAGACAGTGAGTCTGTCGTCTTTTCGTCTTCTATGGTGCGTATGGGCCTTGTCGGGTGCGGCAGGTGTTTCCCTGATTGTTCTTGCGTCTTCTTTTGGCAGGCAGTTGGGATATGGTATCACCCAATATGTTTATATATTGACCTGTTTTAACATATTAAACGGTATTGGCCGACTTGTTTGCGGCAGGCTGTCAGACCGATATTCCAAACAAAAAATTTTGATGATAGTTTTTCTGATGGCATCGTGTGCATATTGTCTGATGCCGTGGTTCAGCCATCTTTATGTGGTAAGCTTTTTAGCCTGTTTTATAGGGCTTGCCTTTGGCGCATTGTTTACTGTTTCAGCACCTCTGGTGACCGAGGTTTTCGGACTTGAAAATTTTGGGAAAGTGTTTGGTCTGGTGTTTACGGCATATGGATTTTTTGCAGGATTTTTAGGGCCCTGGCTGTCCGGAATAATTCTTGATATGACCCATTCAAATTTTAAGATTGTGTTCAGCTTGTTTGCCGTATTTTATCTGATTTCATCTGTTCTGATTATGAGGGTGAAAATACTGGGAAATGATAAACAGGTTGTTGTTTGCCCGTCAGATGATCAGGGAAATTTTATAAAACTTGAACAATCATCTTAAATTGCTTGTAACAATTGCTGGGCAAGGGTATAAATGCTTGAAATTTAAGCCTAAAAGCGAAATATTATCTGATGGATTGAGTTGTTGAGTTTATAATAAAGTCTTGAGAAATTTACACAGAGGCTTTCAATTTTTGTTGTGGGCAAACCAAGGTAAGCAGATTGTTGTATAAAATGGTCAGGTCTGCCCGTGGCAGTTATCTGAAAATGGTGTGCGTATTTAAATTTTATGTGGATATAAATTCTTGAATAAGGATTGAAGGATAGTTGTAATGAGCGATGTTGTACTGATAAATATTACAGGCAGGGACAGGAAGGGAGTTGATGCAAAATTCACAGGGATTCTGGCGGAATATGATGTTAATATTCTGGATATTGGTCAGTCTGTGATTCATGAACATATTTCCCTTGGAATTCTGGCTGAAATTCCCAATCCAAAAGATTTTTCTTCTATTTTTAAGGATATGTTGTTTGAGGGCCACAAAATGGGGCTCAGGATAGATATTAAGCCGATTGACCCTGAAAATTATGAAGAATGGGTTCATGCACAGGGCAAAGAAAGGCGTATCATTACTCTTCTGGGCAGAAGACTGACAGCTCAGCAAATTTCCACTGTTGCCTCAGTTATTGCGGATAATAATTTGAATATCGACAGTATTACACGCCTGACCGGGAGAATTTCCCTTAAAACATCACAGAATAATCCAAGGGCCAGTGTAAAGCTTTCTGTAAGTGGAAAACCCCTGAACCTTATTGATATGAGAAAAAGATTTATGGAAATTTCCCAGAATACCGGGATTGATATCTCTTTTCATGCAGACAATATTTACCGAAAACACAGGAAACTGGTTGTTTTTGATATGGACTCCACCTTGATCCAGGCTGAGGTGATTGTTGAACTGGCCAAGCTGGCCGGTGTGGGTGAACAGGTGGATAAAATTACCGAAGCTGCCATGAGAGGTGAGATGGATTTTAAAGAAAGTTTCAGGCAAAGGGTGGCTCTTTTAAAAGGAATAAGAGAAGAGCAGCTGGCAAAAGTATCAAGGGACCTGCCACTGACAGATGGTGCGGATTTGGTAGCCAAGACTCTCAAAGCCCTGGGCTATAAACTGGGTATTTTGTCCGGAGGCTTCACCTTTGTTGGTGAATATTTAAAAGACCTGCTCGGGTTTGATTATATGTATGCCAATGATCTGGACATAAAAAATGGTGTTGTAACAGGCAAAGTAAAGGGCGATATTGTGGATGGCGAGAAAAAAGCCGTTTTGTTACGGCAGCTTGCCCAAAAAGAGGGGATTGTCCTGGAACAGACCATTGCTGTCGGAGACGGGGCCAATGACCTTCCTATGATCAGTATTGCCGGCCTGGGAGTTGCTTTTAATGCCAAGCCGGTTGTTCGGAAGGAAGCATCCAATGCCATTTCAAGTGTTGGCCTGGACGGCCTTTTGTACCTGCTTGGTATTCATGATAGAGAGATTAAACAGGAAGTCAAACAGCCTGCAGAGTATTCCTATGGCTAATCTGAAGACCACAAGTAACCTGAAGGTCACAAGCAAAATGCAGGAGCTTGCCCGTGATGTCCGGCAGCTTGAAGACCAGCTTGCCGTGTGTACCCGTTGCGGTATGTGCCAGGCAAATTGTCCGTTGTTTGCCCTGACCCGGAACGAAGCTGATGTGTCAAGGGGCAAGCTGGTTTTGATCACGGGATTGATTGATCAGATGTTTGATGATGCTGTGGGAGTAAATGAGCGTCTCCAAAGATGTCTTCTTTGCGGGTCCTGCGCCCATGGATGCCCCAGCGGCGTGAACACCCTTGAAATATTTTTAAAGGCCAGGGCCATTATTGCTCAATATCTCGGGTTGCCTATTTTAAAAAAAATATTGTTTAAAAGACTGCTTTCCCGCCCTGAAACATTCAATGGGCTAATGGGGATGGTGGCTTCATTTCAAAAGTTTTTTTTAAAAAAAGAACAAAATTTTCAAGGCACTTCCTGTGCCAGGATTGGTTCGCACCTGTTGCGGCATCGGCATATGGTTCCCTTAAAACAAACCTCGTTTAACCGAACCCTTGGCAGCCTGGACAGCCGGGTTGGCGGAAAAGGGGTAAAAGTGGCTTTTTTTGTCGGGTGTTTGATTGACAAGGTGTTTCCCAATATCGCCCATAGCGTGGTTGACGTGTTAACGCATTTTAATGCCCAGGTGTTTATTCCTTCCAGCCAGGGGTGTTGCGGTATCCCGGCTATCTCATCCGGGGATTTTAAAACCTTTGAGACTCTTGTGAAAATCAATGTAGATCTTTTTTCAAAACAAAGATTTGATTACCTTGTGACGGCCTGTGCCACATGTTCTTCGACCATTATAAAGCTGTGGCCCTCCCTGCTCAAACATGGTGATAAACAGTTGTTAAGGCGGGTTGAGGCTTTGGCTGAAAGGACTGTGGACATAAGCTGGCTTATGGAAAAACGGTTTGACCTGTTTTCTGAAATTTCAAGCAGTGAAAAAGAACAAAAATGTGTAACTTATCATGACCCCTGCCACCTTAAAAAATCCCTTGGTGTATTTAATGAGCCCCGGCAGGTTATCTTTGCTTCCGGCAATCAAATAAAAGAGATGAAGGCCTGCGACACCTGCTGCGGCATGGGGGGGAGCTTTAATTTTGCCCATTATGACATGTCAACCCAGATCGGCCTTGAAAAAGCCCGGAATATTGTGGATACCGGGTGTCCTACAGTGGCGACCTCCTGTCCTGCCTGTATGCTGCAGATTTGTGACATGCTGGCCAAGTTAAAACATCCGGCTTCGGTCAAACATCCGGTGGAGATTTATGCCCGTGCCCTTGCTGCTGAAGGGAAAATCTCGGAGTCATGACTCAGGCCCTTATCCCTTAATTATCCTTTATTATGGGTGGGCAAAAAAATGCGGGGCAGTTTGAAATTCAGGGTCACAAAAAACGTTGACAATTAAATTTTTATTGATTAAGAAATGAACAATCGCTCATCAGGAAGATGATGCTGTTTTGAATCCCACAATGATATTTGCGGTTTTTATCACACGGTTTATGGTGTGATAATTTAATTTGCTCCACAGTGTATATATAAAAGCCACGAAGGCAAGATGCAGATAAAAAATCTGTCATGCCTTTGTGGCTTTTTTTTTGGAAAAAATCTTAGGAGGAGTTTAAAAATGCACAAATATGTTAAGAGTTTTATGTTGGTTGTTTTTGTTTTTACACTTACCATTATGCAGGTCACTGCTGCAGAACCAGATTTAAAACAGATAATAGAAAAAGGAATGCAAAAAATCGGTGTTAAAAAAGGGGCGTCAGACCTGCTGGTGATTACCAACGCTCCCTACATCAGGATGGAAAATCATTTTGGCATTGAATATGTCCTGGTGCTGGAACAGGTGACGGGCTGCACAACAGGCGGGCAGAATATGATGTTTTTTCAGCGGCATCCGGCCAGCCCCATAAGTATTACCCTGTTCAGAAAAACCACTGGAGACGCTGTGGTTATGACATGGAGCCATGGGAAAAAAATAGTGGAAGAAAATATAAATTTAGCGGTTTCAGAGGTTTCCGAGAAAAAATTCTGGAAAGATACAAAAAACTTTGTATGCGGGCCTGATCTTTTTACCATAGCTACCATTGCAGGTTCATGGACTGTCGGGGCACCTTATGATTATTTTAAATGTGCTGAAATTCACAACCATATCTGTCCGGGTGTGACCTCGGGATATCTTATCGCACGGATGATTCAAGATAATTATCCTTTGAAAAAAGAAGAAAAGTACACAGTTATTTCCTGCCCTGTATGGTGTAAGGAAGATGCATTTATGGCAATGCTGGATACAACTCCCGGAAAAGGGGGGATGATCGTGAAAAAACTTACCGACGAACAAAAGCAAAAAATTTCAATTGATAATCCCGCCGCAATGCTGCTGATTACGGATAAAAAAACCGGAATTGGCAGGGGCATTGTTTTTTCTTTTGATTTTGACAAGGTCAAGGCCCTTGTCTCCAAGGATAGTGCCAAACCTGCCATGACATTTGCAATGTTGCAGTATCTGGATCAGCCGGAAAAATTTGTGACGGTTTCAAGTGAGTTTCTTTTGAAAAAAGGCATGTATGAGAAAATGGTGACTGCAGGTTCCAATCCTTATGAATTGGCAGGTTTGAGTAGATAGGAAGATATCAATCTCCTCCGCTATAAATTTTGAAGAGACCGCATAAATTCTGAAGGGAGGCTTATCGTAAAGCCTCCCTTCATTTGTTTCAAACCCTATAGTTTGAAAAACCAGGCAGAAAATTTGTTAAAATTTAAAATTCAGTGCTGCACCAAATGTTCTGTCTGTCATGGGAAAGCCCTTGCTGTTGGAATACTCTTCATCAAACAGGTTGTTGACATACAGTTTCAATGTACCTTTTTTGATATTATACCGGTTTTCAAACAACAACTGCTCCACGGCAAAATCAACCACATGATAGCTGTCCAGTGCAACCTCATTCACATACAGATTGCTGGGATCATCATCCACAATACCGAGAACCTGTTGAACCTGTTTGTCCTGAAATTTGTAATCCAGAAGCAGTAATGTCTTTTCAAACAGGTTATACCGTACCCCGGCATTAAACCGGTGCTTGGCCCGGTCGCTCAGATCCTGATCTGCCCACTCTTCCGGGCCTCCATTATGGGGGCCTTTGTATTTCCATTCATTAAAGGAATAACTCAGATAAAAATACAGATCATCCAATATGTTTCCATTCAGCTCTACATCAACACCGTCTTTGTGTACCTCTTCAAGCTCCACCATTCGCCGTCCCCAGAGAGCTTCCTTAAAATAATCCGTAGCTGCATTGGCCCAGATGCCGTAGTCTTCAAACTCATAATGGGAAACATCCACGTTTATGGAAATATTTTTCCACAATCTTCTGGTAAAAACAATATCATACCCAATTCCGTGGGTGGGATTGATTTCAACGCCTGATCCCCAACTGCAAACTTCGCAATAATCCCTGGGAGTCCATATCTTGCTGACACCCAGCGACACGGACGTGTCTCGCAGCCATGCGGCAAGCTCATCCATCTCATAGGTCAGGAAGGATTTGGGAGACAATTGGTCATAATTTTGTTTAATATTTTTGGAAGGATTGGAAGGGTCTTTGAACGCACCGTCTGGATATGTTGTAGAAGGGTCCCACCAGTTGTTCCACCAGATATCAATGTTTTCGTACCTGAGACCGGCAGTTAAAGAAAGACTGGGAATAATCCGCCATTTATCCTGAAGATATCCGGCCCATGTCTCAACAATCTGTTCCGTGTATTTCTGGAACAGGTGGGCGGTGTCCATGCCCAGGGTGATCTGATGATTATCCGATATTTTAAATTCGTTTTTTGCCAAAGCCCCGTAAGAGACATAGTTGGTGGTGTATCTGCTGTAATCATATCCGTCGCGGTGATAGGACTGTCCTTCATCCGTATAATATGCTCCTGTAATCCATGTTCCCATGGAAGACGGCTGTTTGAAATCAAAGCGGAGGGAATGTCCGTCATAATTTCTTACGCTGTTGTCATCCGGGTTCAGCCAGCGGGGAGATACGTCTGCTGTCTTGACCACAGGATAGCCGCCGTCATAGTTATCTTGTGCAGGATCATTTGCCGAGGGGATTTCACGTTCAAGATCGCTGTAGCTGCCTGTGAGACGGATATATCCACCTGATGGAAGTTTGTATCCCAATCGTCCTGTTATGGTGTCAAGATCAGCCTCATTGTTTCTTAAATACCCGTCTGTATGATAATTTTCATAACTGAATCCTAAATTCAATCCCCCTTTTCCGCCTTGAAGATTTACCTTGTGGCTTTGGGTATTATAACTTCTAATGCTTGTTGATATGTCGCCTTCAATATCGGCTGTTTCATAAAATTTTGGTTCCGTGGTTTTAAAATTAATGATACCGCCGAAACTTTTACCGTCATATAATGCGGAATGTGGGCCAGAAAGAATTTCAATGCTTTCAATGATTGAAAGGGGTATAGTGCCGAAGTCCACATAATGATCTCCCCACCAGCCACCGGTTTTCTGGATGACCAGTCCGTCAACAGATATCAGAAACTGGCGGGAGTCAAATCCCCGCATTTGAATGCTGTCGGATTCCGGCACCAGGTCGCTTTCTCCCCTGAAGTCGATGGTTGCACGATCTTTAAGAATATCCAGCACATTGGCAGGTTGCCCTGCAATATTGTAATCTTCTATAAAAACCTCTGTCTTGTTGGGACGAACTTCGATATTTTGAGCAGTAACCTTTATTTCATCCATTACAAACGTCTTGTCGGATGTGTCTGAAACGCTGTTTTCATCGGCCAGGCCGGGGCGGGCCGTCAGCAGCACAAACAGTGCTGTAACGACAAACAATTTTTTCATCTGTACGAGTCTCCTTTAATTGATTTTCAATCATTTTGATATCCATACATACACCTGAAGTCCGGCCTTCAGCATGAAAATCCATTGTTCTCAAAACAACAAAAGCCAAAAAGACTTCTTTGAATACATTTTGTATTCAAATGAAGTCTTCCTGGCTTCGTTGATTGGTGCAATAATGTGTTATCCGCCGGAAGTTGAGCCAACCGGCATCTAAAAAGTCATCAGGCCTTTAATATTAAACTGTTACAGCCTGTTTTTTTAACAAAAAATAACGAGTAAATCCAAATAAAAAATTTTGAGATTTATCCATAAACGGCTTCTGCCGAAGGTTTTAAAAATAATGAATTTTACTTAATACCCTCTTGTAAGCAAGTCAAGCTTTTTTCCAAAAATACCATAGCCTGTGCTGTTAATAGTAAAGTGTCGGGTCTTTGATGCCTGCCTCTTTAAATCCTTTGATCCTGTGAAGGCAAGATTCGCAGCTGCCGCAGGACCTGCCAAGGGCATCGGGATCATAGCAGGAAGTGGTCAACCCGTAGTCAACCCCTAAATCAACCCCGGTTCTTATGATGTCGGCTTTTGAAAGATGAATTAAGGGAGTTTCTATTTTCAGCACCGCCTCTTTTGTGATGCCTGTTCTGGTGGCCAGGTTGGCCATTTTTTCAAAAGCCTCAATAAATTGCGGCCTGCAGTCTGGATATCCTGAGTAATCCACGGCCGTGACCCCGATATAGATGGATGTGGCCTTCAGGACTTCTGCCCAGGCCATGGCATAAGACAGGAAAATGGTGTTTCGGGCCGGAACATAGGTGATGGGGATCTGGTTTGCGTCGATATCATCCACGGTGTCGTGTTTGGGAACATTGATATCATCGGTCAGGGCTGACCCGCCAAATTGTCTTAAGTCAATATCAATGATTTTATGGGCCTTTGCCCCAAGCGATTGGGCAATTTTTTTTGAGGCTTTAATTTCAATGGAATGCCGCTGTCCATATCTGAAGCTCAGGCTGTAAATCTCTTTTCCTTTTGATTTTGCAATGGCCATGGCCGTGCTGGAATCAATTCCTCCGCTGGAAAGTACGATGGCTTTATCTGGCATAACTTTGTTTTTAAACTCCTCGTTTATCAGGGTCCCAAATGATTTTGTGCTGCTGCAGCGAAAGCCGTGCATGAAGATTGTCATCTATCATCCATCCGGCAATAGCATCAGGTGAGATCTGTCCGAAAACAGGTGAAAGGTGAATTTTTTTTGGTGAAATCTTTCTTAATTTGGTGTCGATAATGGCTTTGGCAAATTCATAGTCTTTTCGGGAGCTGATGACAAATTTGATTTCATCTTGTTGGGTCAAAAAATTGATGTTTTCCGGCAAAAAACTATCTGATTCATTGCTGGAAGGGCATTTGATATCCATGATCTTTATGCAGTCCAAAGAGATGTTTTTAATGCTTTTGCTGCCGTTGGTCTCCAGAAGAACCTGATAGTTTTTATCTAAAAGTGCTGATATCAGGACGGGCGTGCCGTCCTGCAACAATGGTTCACCACCTGTGATTTCAACCAGGTTGCAATTATAGGACAGTGTTTTTTTCAGAATCTGGTCAATGGTCATGGGGTGAGATTCCGTGTTTGCATATTCCGTGTCACACCAGGAACAGGCAAGATTACATCCTGACAGCCTGATGAAAATGCAGGGCAGTCCGGTAAAGGAAGATTCGCCCTGAAGACTGTAAAAAATTTCGCAGATATTGAGCTGCAATTAAACCTCCCGGTAGGAAGACCCGCATCCGGGACTTTCAAATACCATTACTTTGGTGACGGTTATATGTTCTGTGTTCAGGTGCCGAGACAACTGTGTATACAAAAATTTTGCAACATTTTCAGATGTCGGATTCATGTTGCAAAATTCAGGCAGATCATTGAGAGTGGTATGATCAAGTTTGCTCAGCACATCCGTAACAGCGCTTTTGACATCCATGAAATCAATTCCCATTCCCAGATGGTCAAGCTTTGTACACTGAATATACGCCTCAACGATCCAGTTGTGGCCATGCATATTAGAGCAGTTACCATCATATCCTTTCAAAACATGGGCTGCGGCAAAATGATCTTTTACATAAATTTCATATACTCCCGGCATAATGTCTCCTTAAAATAAACCGTCCGGTTATTGCTATTCATATCCCAATAAACTTGGTTCTGAATCAAAATTGTCAAGGGGCAGGAAAGGCATTTGTCCTCAAAGAATTCGACAGGATAGATTTTGGTAGGGAAATATTGAGTGGTGCAGGTTATGTGTCATACAGATATACTGTTATGAATTTTTTTTCCTGTTTTATGAATTTTATGTAATACTTTTTTTATGGTTTCCATACATACAAGTGCTGATATTCAATTATAAGTGGTGATATTTAAATAAAATAAAATTATGATAATCGGGTGAACGGTTTGAATAGTGTGGATTAGCCTGAAAATTAAAATGGTTATGCTTATTCATAATTCATGGCACGGCATATGCTAATAAAATTCAAGAAGTCATCTTTAGCAGTCATAAAATAAATTGTTTAAAATGGAGGAAATTATGAACAAAAAGGTTATTATGGGTATTGTTGCAATTCTGATAACAGGTTTTTTGGTTCTCCCTGCCATGTCTAAGGGGTTAAAATGGGAAAATGGGGAAAAAGGTCCAAGCAAACAGGCTGGCAAGTCCAATATTGGACATTTGTATCTTTATGAGAAGGCTCCTGATCCTTATCTTACTCGTGAAGACCCCTGGCTGATTGTTGAAGGCGGTATGTGGGGAAAAATGAAATACAACCTGTCAGGTTCGACCTTTGACTTTGTCTTTAATGGTCATGGCCTCCCAATCGGACAGGAATACACTTTGATTTATTATCCTGATCCATGGCCGGGAACGGGTCTTATCTGTCTGGGATCCGGGATTGTAACTGAATGTGAAGAGGACTGTATTGAATATTACAGCAGTGGTAATATCCATATCAAAGGGTCTGTCGAAACAGGTACTTTGCCGATTGAAGCAGATGAAAATTTTGAAAACGGGGCCAAGATTTTTCTTGTTCCATCAAGTGATGTAAGCTGTGAAGAAAATAAGATGATTGGCTGGACCGAGGATGCCAACCTTTATGAAGGAGCCCTGATTACTTTTGATGACACAGATGAACAATAAAGTTAAATAATGAACCTATAGAACTCATTGCTTATCAGCAAACACCACTTTTATTGTTTTAAAAAGGCAGGGTCGTAATTGAATAGATGATCCTGCCTTTTTTTTTGTGGAGAAAACGTTCGGGCTTATTCACCAAAGGCCAATGATTGATTTAAAGACTGAAGGATCAAGAACCTGAAATAATATTTCTGGGGCTGTGAAGCGATTGTATACTATGGGGGTATTATGCTGGGAATCGGTTTGCAGGTTTTAAAAATAAAAAAAAAGCCCCTCTGTTTAGAGGGGCATTGTAATATCTGGTAGCGACGCAGAGATTTGAACTCCGGACCCTGCGGATATGAGCCGCATGCTCTGACCAACTGAGCTACGTCGCCAAAAAACCTGGAATAAATATCATGAATATGTTTTGATTGTCAATGTTTAATTTTTTAATTAACTGTTTTTATTTTTCAAACCCAGTTACTTTAACGGTGAAATTCTGTAGATTCTCAGGAAGATCGGAAAATACAACCATAAACGGAATACTGGCTCCGGGCTTTACATTGATGTTTGTGTCGTGTACTCCCTCTTTGACGGCAAGAAGCGTATTGATATCTGAAATATTGCCAGTTTTCAGCATCTCTTCTGTGATGATATTCCCGCAAAAGGCATTCTTTGTTTTTGCTTCCAGCTTGTCTTTTGTGATCAGCGCCCCTCGAATTTCAATATGGCTTAAGGCAACAGTTGAAGGATTTTCTACTCTTCCTGTAATGATAAACAGAGTGCCGGCAGTTGAATTGGTGATAAATCTTCCGTTAACGCTTTCTTGATTGGGAACAGGCTTGGCTTCCGGTATTTCAGGAGCCGGTTTTTTAAGCAATTGTTCAATATAAGGGAGTTTGATATCAGAGATATAGGGTATTTTATAGCCGGTCATGATGCCTGCAATATTGGCGCTTATAAACAAAAGGAAGATAAGCACTAATACGAGCGCGAATGCCCCAAGGGATTTTGTTTTTTGTTTTGTTTCTGACGGCTTGTCCATAATGGGTTCCGGTTCTTCGACAAGGACTGTTTTTACTCCCATAGTATCATCTGTTCCCATGGTTTCTTCATCCTTGATGGTTTCTTTAGCCCTTATGGCTTTTTTATCAAGGAAGTCATCTTCCGGTTCGGTTTCCTGCTCTAAGACATCATCGTATTCTGAAAAATCATCTTCCAGTGTTATTACAGGCGGCACCTCTTCTTCTTTTCCTGCATCTGTTTCTTCAAGCGAAAGGATGGAATCTTCCTGATCTGATTCAATCTGATCCGGTTCAATCTGGTCCGTTTCAATCCGGTCGGGTTCGGTTGCTATTTCAAAGTGGCTCTGCTCTGTTTCATCATCAAGGATATCTGGCGTTTCATTTTCAGAATCATCTTCAATATCGAACTCAAGTTCAAAGTCAGCTTCATCCAAAGTCAGTTCGTCTGTTTCATTTTCCATTTTCAAAACAGGTTCGCTGTTTGCCATGGCTAAAGAGGCAGGCCCGTCTTCGACCTTTTCATCTTTGACTGTTTCAAATTCAATACCGTCAAAGTCAATGCCGTCAAAGTCTTTTTCAGGGGAATCTTCAAAGTCGATACTTTCATCCCCAAAGTCTAAACGGCCTTCTCCCAACTCAAGTTCCTGGGATTGATCATCTTCAAACTCTAAATGGTTCTCATCTAATTCGAGTTTTTGGGATTGTTCGTCCTCAAATTCCAAAGGACCCTCATCAATTTCAAACTCTTGGAAGTCATCGTCCTCAAGC
Source organism: Desulfobacula toluolica Tol2 (assembly GCF_000307105.1). Classification (NCBI taxonomy): domain Bacteria; kingdom Pseudomonadati; phylum Thermodesulfobacteriota; class Desulfobacteria; order Desulfobacterales; family Desulfobacteraceae; genus Desulfobacula; species Desulfobacula toluolica. The sequence continues at coordinate 4,396,266 of NC_018645.1, read as the reverse complement.
GCTAAATGGTTTTCTTCCAGCTCAAGTTCATAAGATTCATCGTCTTCAAAGTCTAAATTGCTCTCTTCCAATTCAAGATCCTGGGATTCATCGTCTTCATTCGATTCAAATTCAGTTTCTTCAAAGGAAAAGTCGTCATCGGTTTCCAGGTCTAACTCCTGCGGCTCAAAGTCTGTCCCCTCTATTTTCAGATCAGGACTTTCCATTGAAAGATCGGAATCATTTAAAGAAAAATCAATATCTTCGGTTTCAAAATCAGAAGTATCCTCAATGTTTTTTTCATCATCCGGGTCAAACTCAAGATTAAAATCCTGTGATTCTTCAGGTGCTTGTTCGGTTTCTGCGGGCAATGGATACGCAGTAAAAATATCTTTGCAAACACTGCAGCGAACTTTTGAACCGCCGGGTTTGACAAGAGAATCGTCAAGCTTGAAACTGGTTGAACACTTAGTACAGGTAATGATCATTGGAGTCCCCTTATTCCTATAGTTTCAGGTCATAGATGGCAGGAAGATTTCTGTATTTTTCATCATAGTCAAGTCCATATCCAACAATAAACCCTTTTTCAAGTGAAAAACATGAATAGTCAACAGCAATTTTTACTTCACGTCGTTCATGTTTGTCAATCAAAGCACAAATTTTAATGGATTTGGGATTTGATTTTTTTATGAATTCGGTTATTTTTAAGAGTGTGTTGCCTGTATCCATAATGTCTTCCACGAGCAGAATATCCCTGTTTTCAAGCTTTAAATCCGGCTGTTTTGTGAAAACGATCTGTCCGGTTGAAGAGGTTCCCGAATAAGAAGAAGCTCCTAAAAAGTCAATCTCATGGTCAATGGAAATCTGACGTGTCAAGTCTGCCAAAAAAACAAATGATCCTTTTAACACCCCGATTAGAACCAGATCTTTGTCTTTATAATCAATGGAGATTTTTTGTCCGATTTTTTTTAATTGCTTTTTTATCTCTTGTTCAGAGATTAAAAGAATAAATTCAGGCATGTTGTTATTCGTCATCCTGTTTTTTTAAGTTACAGTCCTGTTTTTTCCAGTTGTTGAATCAGTTTTTTTTGTTTTTCCGTAAGTTCTTTTGGGATGGTTATGTTAATCACAACAAAGAGATCACCGCAACCATCTCCTTTCATTTGGGGAATCCCGTGTTTTGGGATACGCATTTTTGACTTGTGGTTTGTTCCGGCAGGAACCTTAAGGTTGATAGCGGTTCCGTCAGGGGTCAAAACTTCTATGGTGTCTCCGAGTAATGCCTGGGTGAGTTTGACCTGCTTTGAAAGCAGAACATCATTTCCTTCAATGGTATATCCGTCTGAAGAAATTGGATTGGATTTAATATACAGATTTCCGGCAGGCCCGCCATGTGGACTTATTTCGCCTTTTCCGGCAAGTCTTATTTTTTTGCCCCGGGTCAGTCCCTTGGGGATTTTTACTTCTATGGCCTTGGCCGTACCACCCTGGTTGATTGTAATCGTTTTTTTTGTGCCGTTGATAATTTCATGGATGGTCAAGGGAATTTCATATTCAATATCTTTTCCCTTCATTTGAGCTTGCTGTTGTTGCCCAAAGCCTCCTCCTCCTCCCATATTTTGGAAAAACGGGTTGCCCCCCATGCCGGACCTTCTTTGCTGGCCGCCTCTTCCAAAGGCAGAAGAAAATCCGCCGCCCCTGGAGCCGCCAAACCCGAACTCTTTTAAAATATCACCCATATCAAAGTTCCTGAAAATATCTTCCTGGGAAAACCGTTGCTGGAAATCGGCTGATCCATAGGTGTCATACTGATTTCTTTTTTCAGGATCACTCAAGACAGCATATGCCTCACTGATTTTTTTGAATTTGTCTTCCAGTGCTTTATCACCTTCTGTCTTGTCGGGATGATATTTCAATGCAAGTTTCCGGTATGCTTTTTTTATCTCGGCTGCACTGGCTTTTTTATCAATACCTAGAATCGTGTAATAATCATCGGCCATTTATCAATCCTTTTGCGTTTTAATACAATTATTTTAATAATTTATGTCTATTATAGTAAGGGTAAAATGTTTCAAGTCAAGCATTGTTTTTTATTTTGAAATGCACAAATTGCAACCATTAATACTGATATGGCAGCCGGTGTCATCCCGTCAATCCTGGATGCCTGTCCTAAGGAATTGGGAAGAATTCGGCACAATTTTTCCCTGAGTTCATTGGAAAGGCCATGGGTTTTGGAATAATCAAAATTTTTGGGTACTTTTATTTTTTCCAGGTCTTTGTATTTTTTTATTTCATTGAGCTGCCTCTGGATATATCCTTCATATTTTATTTGGATTTCCACTTGTTGCTCAGTTCTTTTTAAAACAGGTTCCGGCAGCGGGCAGATTTCTTTTAAAGATGCATAATCAAGTTGCGCACGTTTTAAAAGCTGTTCGAGTTTTACCCCGGTTGTTATTGGGTTTGTGCTTTTGGCCTGCAAAAAATCATTCACTGTTTCAGTGGGTTTTACGATTGTTGTTTTAATTCGTTGAATTTCTTGTTTTGTCTGAGCTTGAATTTCTTTACAGAAATTTAAAGTGTCTTCATCTACAAGCCCCAGGTCATGTCCGATCTGCGACAACCGCAAATCCGCATTGTCTTCCCTGAGCAGCAACCTGTATTCCGCCCTGGAGGTAAACATTCTGTACGGTTCATTTGTTCCTCTGGTGACAAGGTCATCCACCATAACGCCCATATATCCTTGTGAGCGGTCCAGCAAAAAGGGTTCTCTTTGCTGGACAGTACAGGCAGCATTAATTCCCGCCCACAAACCTTGGGCACCTGCTTCTTCATATCCCGAAGTGCCGTTGATCTGTCCGGCTAAAAAAAGGCCTTTGATTTTTTTGGTTTCAAGGGCTGCGGATAATTCAAGGGGATTGACATAGTCATATTCAATGGCATAGGCCGGTCGCATAATTCTGGCGGCTTCAAGGCCTTTAACGGAACGGACAACCTTGTACTGGATCTCCAGCGGCAGGCTGTTGCCAAGTCCTGACGCATAAATTTCTTTTGAGTTTATGCCTTCGTATTCAAGGATAACGTGGTGAGATTCCCGGTCCGGAAATTTAACGATTTTATCTTCAAATGAAGGGCAGTACCTGGCAGACTTTCCTTTGATATGGCCCCCGTAAAGTGCCGAGTATTTCAGGTTTTGCCTGATAATTTCATGGGTTTTTTGATTTGTATTGCCCATGAAGCTTGGCAGCATGGGATTGGAAATGGTTGTTGTTGAAAAAGAGAACGGTTTGGGGGTGTCATCCGAGGCATGGATATTAAATTGGGAAAAATCAATACTGTCCGCATGAAGCCTTGGCGGAGTGCCGGTTTTCATTCTTCCCATGTTAAAATCAAGGTCGGAAAGATTTTGTGCAAGGCTGATAGACGAAAATTCTCCGGCCCTGCCTGCCTCTATTTTTGATGCGCCTATGTGAACCGTTCCTTTAAGAAAGGTTCCTGTTGCAATGACAATGGCCCGGGTGGTATATTCAAAACCGGTATGGTCAATAAGACCTGTTACGGTGTTGTTTTCAAGAACCATTTCCTGGGCCATGGCCTGCTTTAAATCAAGATTTTTTGTTTGTTCAATGGCTGCCTTCATGTTTCTTGAATACAGGGATTTATCATTTTGTGTTCTTGTTGAATGAACGGCAGGGCCTTTGCGTGTATTTAATGTCCGGTATTGAATGGCGGAAGAATCCGTTATTTTTGCCATTTGACCGCCAAGGGCATCAATTTCCTTAACCAGCTGTCCTTTTGCCATGCCGCCTATTGAAGGGCTGCAGGGCATGGACGCAATTTTGTCCATGTCAATGGTTAACAGCAGGGTGTCGCATCCCATGCGGGCAGAGGCAAGGGCAGCTTCACATCCGGCATGGCCGGCACCGATAACAATGACATCATATGCTTTAAAATTAAAATTCATAACCTCATAATATATAATCGCTTGAGGCTTTGGTCAATAACACGATTGAAAAAACAGGACATGTCCGCAATTTTATTTTTTGACATGAAAATCTTAAAAAACTTTACACAGCGAGTTTTATTGTTTGTCGTGGGCAAACCAAGGTGAAATAAAAGGTCTGCCCTTGGCAGTTATTATTGAAATTTGTTATGCTGCTATACATAAAAACAGAACACACCAAATCAGCAAAGGTTACAGCCGGGAATGAAAAAATTTATTGCAGTTTATATTGATCTTGAAAATGTGGCGGGAATTTTAGATCTGGACGTCATGATCCAGGATATTATTCTGGAAGAAAGCAAAGTAGATCCGGAAGAATATATTTTTGCGGTCAAGTTTGCCTGTGGACATACCCATTCTATAACAAAACTCAGGGATCAACTTATAGATTATAATTTTGAAATTAGAGAGGCGCCCCATGTGACCGGCAAGAAAAATCGTGCGGATCTGATTATCAGCCTGGACGCATTTGAAAAACTTTATCTTGAAAAGCCGTCAATTGACCGTTTTGTTTTTGTCACCCGTGATTCTGATTTTTCGGTTATCATGGATCTTTTGAGAAAATACGGCAAGGAGGTCTGGCTGATTACCCAGGAAGGCGATGAACAAAGGCCGATTTTTCGCAATTGTACGGATAACATTATCGTGATTCCCAGAAAAAAGACGTTGCCTCAAATGGACAAAGCAGGTTCTGTCAAACAAGATGCCGCACCAATAAAAAATAATATTCAGATACCTGAGAAGAATATTGAAACAGCTAAAGATAAAATTGCCAAAGAATTGTTTATGAAAGTTCTCGTGCGTCTTGAACCAAGTGAAAAACATTTGTTAAACGGCATTGCAAACAAAATGAGACAACTGGACAAATCATTTAAAATTCGAAATACCAGTTATAAAAAAATGACCACCCTTGCAAAAGAGTTTGAAAAAAAAGGCTGGTTTAAAACCAGGAAAAACAAAGACGGTCACCTTATGATTCAAGATTTGGAAGCAGAATGATAATAGCTCAAATAGAGACAATTGACGAAATTAAACCGATTTTTAGAGAATATTTAAAATATATGAGCCGGTTTTTTAAAATTGATAATTATGATTTGTGGTGTAAAGGCGCGCTGAAAAATTTACAACTCTATTTGATTAAAGAGGATCGGCATGTTTATCTTTTAAAGAAATCAGACGTTCTCATTGGTTTTGCCATGATCAATAAACATTTGCGGTTCAATACCAAAGGAGTTGCAGTTGCAGAGTTCTACATTAAAAAAGGTCATGAGAAAAAAGGGTATGGACGTAAACTTGCCGAACATGTGTTTGCACAATTGCCTGGTAACTGGGAGGTTGCAGTTACATTGAAAAACAGTTCAGCCCTGGCGTTTTGGGAACATGTGGTATCCTCTTACACCCATGGTAAATTTATAAAAAAAAGGAAGCCTTCCTTTAGCGGATACGGCTTCCTTTTCAATGTTTCAGGACAAAGCGCTTCTGTTCTTTAAGCGTTAAGTATTTTAGCAACCCCAAACAATTTAGAAGCCCTCAATAATATCCCGGTTCAAGTTTTTCAGGATCTGTTTGCACCATTTGACCGTGTTCGTGAAATCCGTCATGGTGGCAATTCCGTGGTGGGAATGAATGTATCGTACCGGGATGCCTAAGGTGATGGTGGGAACGCTTCTGTCATGAAGATTGATAACACCGGCATTGGTTCCGCCGCTTGACCGGACAGCCTCCTGAAACGGAATCTTGTTTTTTTCGGCAATATCAATGGCAAATTTGACAAACCGTGGATTTGCCAGCACGGACTTGTCCATATGGCGGATCTGGGGGCCTTTTCTCAATCCGGCCTGGATAAAATCATTGGTGTTGAAAGTGTCGTCTGCCGGTGTGCCTTCAAGCACAATGGCAACATCCGGGTTTGTTTTTTTTACTGAAATGTTTGCTCCCCTCAAGCCAAGTTCTTCCTGGGATGACAAAACTCCCACCACATCAACTGCCATATCATTTTGAACATGACTTTTCATGATTTCCAGAAGGGCTGCGCATCCTAGCCGGTCATCAAAGGCTTTGCCGAATATCAGGTCGTTTTCGCTGTCATAAGAAAACACCACATCAGGTACAACCGGTGCGCCGATTCTGATATTAAACTTTTCCGTCACTTCCTTTTTTGATGTGGCTCCTATGTCTATGACCATGCCGGCAATATTTACGGGTTTTTTTATTTCATCAGGTGTCATGAAATGTGTGGGTTTGGAGGCAACAACTCCTTTTATCCATTTGCCTTTGGTGTTTCGGATTTTAACGGCATGAGCACTAATGCTCTGGGGATTCCAGCCGCCCAGGGGCAAAAATTTGAGAGTCCCGCTGGTGTTGACGGACTGTATCATAAACCCGACTTCATCGGAGTGGGCATCCAGCATGACTTTTGGAAGGTTTTTTTGGGAAGCTATACATTCGCAAGCGGTGCGATGGATAAAAAGATTCCTTATCCGGTCTTCCTCAAGAGAAAAGGCCGGTCCCATATATTTTCCTGCCGCATGGATGACCTCATCTTCAAACCCGGAAACGCCCGGGGCATTTGAAAGTTGTTCGATTATTTCAACTGAATTCAATGTTCTCTCCAATAGCTGTTTGTTCTATGTTTGTATTCATATGTTTTCCGGTTTATCAGCTTGTGTTGCAATATGTCAATCAGATTGGGCTGGTCCATGGTTTGCCGGCAGTTTTATTAACGTTGCTTTCAAATGTCAGCTCAGGGCTTATTGGATTATCTGTTCCAGATTTCCATGGGTTGAATCGGATATTCTCAGGCAAGCAGTTGGGGCATTCAAATACAACAGGGTCATAGCCTGCTTCTTACCATATATATATGGCTTTATTCGGGTGTTTTAAAATGGTTTGTTGAATATTTCTAATAAGATAGATTTCTTTAAAAGAATACATTGACATGAGAAATATTATTATATACGTTACAGCGTACATAATAAGTCAGTAAACGTCATGAGTATAAAGCAAAACTTAAATCAGAGGAGGAAAAAAATCTATAAATGAAAATTGTAAAAAAATCGGCGTGCATGATTGCCTGTTGTGCCATCATCTCAATGATAACTTGCACGGTTGCCGTTGCCGAACAGAGTACATCCCTGTATAGCACTGTTTTAGGACCGGGAAATATGGAGTTGGGGATCAATCAGCGTTTTAGATATGAATATCTGGACGAGTATAACATAAAAAAATTTGGAACAGGTCATGACGACAATGTTCTTTTGAGCCGGACACAATTGTACTTGAAATATGAAATTCCACATGGCCCGTCCTTTTTTCTTCAGGGACAGGATTCGCGTTTTTGGTTTTCCGATGACATTAACAAGGATGATTATATTCAGCAATGTCCTTATTATAACGACTTTGATCTGCGGCAGGCATACATTGAATGGAGAAAAATTGCAAATACTGCGTTGGGCTTCAAGGCCGGGCGGCAAACAATCGGATACGGGGACGGTCGAATTTTTGCCGGTGGAAGCTGGGGCAATGTGGGCCGTCATCTTTGGGATGCCGTTATCATGAGCTATGCAATAGAAAAGGTAAAATTTAATTTTATTTACGGCCAGAAAATTCTCTTTGACTGGAATGAATTTGATGGGGATCATTACGACTATGATGTTTATAGTTTGTATGTTCAAACAAAGCCCGTCAGCGGCCATGTCCTTGATTTGTTTTATGTACTCAAAAATAATGATGACAGTGCAAATGGAAAAGATGAGCTAACGGTTCATACAGTCGGTTTTTACGGGAAAGGCAAATGGCGTCAGCTTGACTACAATGCCACTGCCGCATATCAATTTGGAGAGGATGGACCGGACGATATTGCAGCTTATATGATGCATGCCCAGATGGGATATACGTTGCCGCACCGTTTTCAGCCGCGCCTTTCAGCAGGATATACTATCGGTTCAGGAGATGACGACCCCAATGACGGTGACAAAAAAACCTATGACGGAGTTTTTGGCGGGATTGCCTCGTATTATGGACGAATGAATCTTTTTTCAGGATCAAACCTGGAGGATCTGCAAGCCGAAATAAGCATCAAACCCTGCAAGGGAGTTTCTGTCAGCCTGGATTACCACTGGTTTAGCCTGGCTGAGAAAAAAGACGCCTGGTATTACTGCAACAACAAGGCAATGCGCAAAGACAATACCGGATCATCAGGATCGGATCTTGGACAGGAACTTGATCTGATCTGCAAATATAAAGTCAACCCTCACCTGGAATTGATGGCAGGGTATGCATTTTTCGTTCCCGGATCATTTGCTGAAAACACTGGTTCGTCTGAGGATGCTCACTGGGGATTCACCCAGGTCACGATATCATTTTAAGTTAAGCAGGTTTGATTAAAGGAACTGAAAAATCATGAAAAAACTTTATATTACATCAACAGGACAAATTTGTTTTATCATTGTTTTTGTTATGGCATCCCTGACATGTTCGTTTGCAGGACAGATTCATCTGTTTGCAGGTGCCGGGCTTAGGCAGCCCATTGACCGTCTGATTCAGACTTTTGAGTCCCGGACCGGCCACAAGGTATTTGTGGATTACGGCGGTTCAGGCAAGCAATGCGTCCGTATCCATGCCACTGGAAAAGGAGACCTGTTTATGCCGGGAGCGTTGTTTTATATAGAAAAACTGCAGAAAGCCGGTATTGCCCACAACTATATGCCGGTTGCCGTTCACACGCCGGTCGTCGGGGTAAACCGGAAATCAGCAGTACAAATCACAGCATTTGAAGATCTTGCCAAATCAGGTATGCGTATCGGCCTTGGCGATTCCAAGGCCATGGCATTGGGTAAAACCGCCGAGGTGATTCTGGAGCGTTCCGGCCTGAAACAGGAAATTTTGAAAAATGTGACCGTCTATGGAGCCACAGTGAAACAACTGGCCCTTTATGTGATCCAGGGTGATGTGGACGCAGCTATTATCGGTCGTGCCGATGCGGTTCAGGCCAGCGATAAAATACGCCTTGTCGAGATTCCCAAAATTTTTTTTACGGCGGAAACCATTGCTGTTGCTCTGCTGACAAATGGCATGAACCGGCCTGAAGTTGTGGATCTTCAAAATTATTTGTCCGGGTCAGATGCTGTCAAAGTTTTTGGTGATTATGGTTTCTTGCCGTTTGTCCCTGCATCTGCAGAGTCCAAAAAATAGACTATGCGCGTTTTTACCTGTGTATGCGTTGTGCTGATGCTTTTGTTTACCCTCATGATAATGGGGGTTCTTGTTGCGCTTTGCCTGCCCCTTCCCATCCGTGATCTGCTGCAGGCACTGGCTTCACGAGAAACATTTTTCGCATTGCGTCTGAGCTTGAGCTGTTCTGTTCTGGCAACCATTATATCTTTGCTCTGGGGAGTACCCACAGGATATCTTCTGGCGCGGAAAGATTTTTTTGGAAAAGCGCTGTTGGATATCCTGATGGACATTCCCATGATCATCCCGCCTTTGGTTGTGGGCATCGGCCTTATGTTTTTGTTCAGCTCAAGCGCACTTGGAAAACCCCTGGAAGCTCTGGGTATTCGGATATTGTTCACCCCTTTGGGAGCATGTGTGGCACAGACTTTTATTGCGGTTCCCATTATTATTAGGACCAGCCGGGCGGCTTTTGAAGACGTGGACATCCGATATGAATCGGCCGCACTGACCCTGGGGTCATCTGCGTTACATGCATTTTTCAAAATAACTCTGCCCCTGGCAGCAAACGGTATTTTATCAGGTGCCCTGCTTGCCATGGCACGCGCCATGGGTGAGTTCGGGGCCACCCTTATGGTTGCAGGGGCTACCCGCATGAAAACCGAGACCCTTCCCATTGCCGTATACCTCAATATTTCAAGCGGAGAAATCGGAATAGCCCTGGCCTGCTCCTGGATTCTCATGGGAGCAGGCCTTATTTTGCTGATCATTCTCAAGCTTATCGGTAAAATATCTCAGATCAATTCCCGATAATAACCCCCAGCGTTTCCAAAGCCCTTGCAAAGGGGGCTTCTTTTTCCGGAAGAATTACAAGATGTCGTTTTCCGGCCGGCAGGCAAAGAGATTTTAATTTTTTGTCGGTTAATATCTGTTTTCGGATTTCCCCATGGCACTCCAGCAAGGTCACCTTTCCTTTTTCCACAACTGCCGTGCTTCGATTTTCGACTTTTTCAAAAAGCGTTTCAAGGGGTTGTCCTATCTTTTCCGAAGTTATCTGATTGATATAGCGTTTAATCTCCTTTAATGTCTCCCCGGCTTTGACCGCATTGAGCAAAGAGGTAAGGGAAATGTGCCATTTGCCGGCCTCTTTTTGTTCTGCGATCTTGTCAAGGTAAAGGCTGTGATCAGGTGAGGGAGTGCCGCTCCCTTGATATAGAATGTCGGTGTCATCAAGTTCAAAATCATGAGCATCCAAGGTGCCATACTCTGTTGAAAGTCCAAGAACAAAAGCTCCCAGATCATTGAGCCGGATCTGCATCAGGCCGTCGCACATGCTTAAAAAAGGTTCATCATCCGCGCCCCAGCAGGATTGGAATTCAGTTCTGGCATAATAGGGAGATTTATAGGCAACATCCAAAAGCCCTGAAGTTGCGCAATATTCAAGAAAATAGATCAACAGGTATCTTAATTGTAAAATAGGCCAGGTGTCGTAATAGTCCAAATGGCCGTAATGGGGATCTCCAAAATAAAGTTTCCAGTCATAGTTGGTCATTTCAAATGTATAGTTTTCAGAGACCATGAACCTTGCCATTTCATCCACGGTAATCCATCTGCCCGGTTCAAGGCACCGCAATGCGTCATTGATCACGGGACGGCGGTGGACCGGTGACGTCATGGTACGGCCTTTGGCAGCTCTTTGCCCTTTTACTGCTGTAACCTGTGCGTATTCATCAATGATTTTTGTTTTTTCCCATTTTGTCCAGATGGTTTTAATTCCCCCGGCAAGATCATTTTTTAACGCTTTGGTGCCAGCCCGGGTTAATTTTAAAAAATTGCCGTCAATTGAGGCAAGTCCTCCCCCTTGAAGCAGCAGGGGCCAGGCAAAAGCCTGGAGAGGGCCAATTTTATCATCATCATAAAAATCTCCGTCACACAGAGCAGTTGAAATGTTTTTAATGGTTGCAGCCGTGGCACGACCTGTTTTGGGGCTGACCCTGATTTTATTTTCCGCCACCATGGTCAGTAAAATATTCAGGTTCATGCAGGCGGCATGGGCGGTTTCTCTGACCGTTAAGTCCGGGGTGTCTGCCAGGTCACCATAATTGAGTTGTTCAGGTTCGGGTGCCTTGATTTCTTTTTCCAGTTTTGTCATTAAGTCGGCTGGAATTTTTCCGTTAACAAAAAAAAGATAAAATAAATGCGTTTCCCCTCTGTATCCTGTTGATTTAGTTGTAGGAAGAGCGCCGTATTTGGCATGAAATTGTTGGGTATTAAAAACGCCGTTCCAGTTGTGAACGGCTTCGGCCAGGGCCTTGACTGCCATGGTATCTAAAGTTGCAATAATCTTTCCAAGATCCTTGAACAGGATGGCAGTGATATGGTCCACTATCTCAGCTTTGCGAGGGGGAATTTTTTTGCTGATCTGTTTGGCCAGAGACTTGAGTTCATCCACCCTGTAAACATCATTCAGGGCCTGTTTCAGTGTCTTGTAATTTTCTTGAAATCGTGCCATTGTTTGTCCTTTATTTTAGTGATGGGTGGAATCTTGATAAGTGTTTTTTTAAAGAAATTCCACCCATTGATTCAAGGCTTTTTAAATTAAGCCATGAATATCATGAAAAACAATAATCGGTAAATATGATAATGAAAAATAAGAATGAAAATAACGAACTGGTCATGGCTTACCGCCTACTTCCCCCTGTTTTAAAAATCATGGTCAGGATTCTGGCAGTTCAGGTATTTGAGTTCAGGCAAAAAGATATGATTTACTGCCTGAACGCCATGGAATTTACGGATGAAGATAGCAAGCCCTTTGTTCAAAAAAACATTCAGCCCCTTGTAAAGGAACTTGAAATCCAGGGATTGATCATTAAGAAACCAAAAGGGTTGACCTGTTCCGGGTCGGTATGGTCACAAGCATTTCAGGATGTTGTAATGGCGGGTGAATTTAAAGAAATTGCCTTTGCTGTTCTGGATGCAGTCCCCTTTGAACGCACACATGCCGGATTTTTATTTCGAAACATTAATGAGGCCTACCGGGCGATCCTGATAGCGGTTTATGGCGGTGAAGATTGTCTTGATATGTATAAAGTATATGCTTCTATCCGCTATTATCTGCCCATGGCATTTCGGGAGCATGTGCCGTTTCTAACGCTGTTTAACCGTCCGTTTACCCCCTGGATGCTGGATGTCCTTGCACCTGCCATGCGGATGGTGGTTCTTGAATATCTCCTGAAGGAGGCGGAGCCAATCCTGGAGCCTGTAGAAGTTGCTCTTGATTATTATGTGGAATTTTTGTCAAAATCGTCCGGGCTTGAAGAAAATTATAACGCCATGGTTTGTCTTTTGTTGAGCGGGAAAATCAAAGATCATCAAAAGCTTGTGTCAAGATTTAAAAAGTCCCCATCCCGTTCAGCCCATCTGGCGTGGGCCCTGATGCTGTGCAATAAGAATGATGAGGCATTGACTCAGTTCAAGGCCGCCCTGGTATCCCTGAAAAAAGAGACCCGCAAACGCAAAATTTTTTTACCTGGATATGAAGGCCTGTTTTTTTTGTTTGCCTTGTTGAAAAGTGAAAAGAGTGAAGATCATGAAGCGGCATTGACCTATATTGATATGGCCTCAGGGGATACAACCTTATGCTTGCCTGTCATGGAGGCCATGAGATCCCTGTTCCAGGAACGGCTTGGGCTTGTCTCAGTATTGCAGGATTCCCTTGAAAGCTCGGTTGCAGTGGAGCATCTGGTTGTCTCGTTTCTAAGCATTCTTGTTATGAGCTGGATTGATAAAAAAAAGGCTGAATCCTATATTTTCCAACTGGAGAATATTCAAAAAAAAACAATGGCAGCCGGTCTGTTGTGGATGGAGGCTGAAGTATGCGCTCTTCTTGCCAGTCTGGGTCATGATGCTAAGCATAATATAGAACGGTCGAAAAAAAATCACAAACTGTGTGGCACCCACACCCTTGCAACACTGGTTAAGCCCATACCCAAATGGGAAAAAACGCTCAAGTCCCTGATTCATATAGGGCAAGCTTCCGGCCCTAAACCTGAACCGGGGACAGATAAGCGAAATCAGCGTCTTATCTGGATTTTAGGATGCAGTGAAACATACAATACCTGCTACATCACACCCCGTCTTCAAAAATTGTCAAAGAACGGAACCTGGACAAAGGGCAGGGCCGTGGCATTGAAAAATCTGTATAATAACTATCACACCATGGAGGGGCTTACAGACCAGGATCGACGAGTGTGTTCCACCATTATTGAGGAGTTTTACAGAACCGGGTATGGCTATTACCACCAGGTTGAGTATGGGTTTGATGAGGAAAAAGCCCTGCCGCTGCTTGTGGGTCATCCTCTTTTGTTCCTTGGCGATTCCCTGGAAAGCCCTGTGGAACTTGTCATGGGAGATCCTGAAGTGCGGTTTCGCATTGACAAGGGGAAAATTAATATTGCAATGCATCCTATGCCGGATAGTAATGACAGCACTGCACTTGTGGTCAGGGAAACCCCTTCCCGGTTTAAACTGGTCAGGTTTTCTTCCGAACAACTGCAAATAGCTGATCTTTTGGGTGAAAATGGATTGAAACTGCCTGAAAAAGCGCAGGATATGGCAAGTCAGGTCATTGGCTCTCTTTCCTCACTGGTTACTGTTAACTCGGATCTTGCGGGTGCCGGAAGTGAACATGTCAGAGAAATAAAAGCTGATCCCATTCCACATGTTCATGTGATGCCCTGGCAGGACGGGATCAAAATAGAACTGCTGGTCAGGCCCTTTATTGATAAGGGTTCTTATTTCAAGCCAGGTCGTGGCGGGATCAATGTGTTTGCCGAGATTAAAGGAGAAAAGCTACAGGCTGTCCGTGATTTGAGCAGAGAAAAACAATTGTCCCAGGCCGTGATTGAACAATGTTCCACCCTGGAACATCTTGAGGAAGTTGGAGGACAGTGGCTGGTAGCAGACCCTGAAGAAGCCCTTGAGCTTCTTCTTGATCTGAAAAACTGCGATGACAAGATCGTTATGGAATGGCCCCAGGGAGAGAAAATGCAGGTCAGGTCCCAGGTTTCTTTTAATGATTTTAAGTTGAATATTAAAAAAGACAGAGAATGGTTTAAGGCCACGGGTACATTAAAGATTGATGAGAATCTGAGTCTTGATCTGGTAAAGCTGATGTCGCTTCTGGATAAACCTTCCGGTCGTTTTGTAGCAATGGATGACGGCACTTTTTTGAGCCTTACCCATTCTTTAAAAGAGCGGCTTGAAGAGTTGAAAGCTTATTCCACACCCCATGGAAAAGGGCTTAGATTTGCTCCCCTGGCAGTGCATGCCATTGAAGAGTTTACTGATCAGGCAGGATCATTGAAAAGTGACAAGGCATGGAAAATTCATTGTGAAAAACTAAAAGAGATTGTAACTCCCGACGTTCCAGGCACCTTGCAGGCCCGCCTGAGAGATTACCAGGTGACCGGCTTTAACTGGCTGGCCCAGCTTGCTCACTGGAATGTGGGTGCCTGCCTGGCCGATGACATGGGGCTGGGAAAAACAGTTCAGGCTCTTGCCGCAATTTTGCTGCATGCCGGTGACGGCCCTGGCCTTGTGGTGGCTCCTTTGTCGGTCATGGCCAACTGGCAGGAGGAGTGCCGCAATTTTGCCCCCACTCTCAATCCCCTTGTGTTTGGCCCCGGAGATCGGCAGAACTTTCTGGATGGGCTGGGTCCGTTTGATCTTGTGATTTCAAGCTATGGTCTTCTCCAGGTGGAGGCTGAAAAACTGGCCGGGGTGGATTGGCAATCCATTGTGCTGGATGAGGCCCAGGCCATAAAAAACATGAAGACAAAACGGTCAAAAGCTGCCATGGCACTCAATTCCAGGTTCAAGATGATCACCACGGGAACGCCTGTGGAAAACCACCTGGATGAGCTGTGGACATTATTTAATTTTTTGAATCCCGGTCTTCTGGGCACTTTTAACCGGTTCAAGAATTCTTTTGCTGTTCCCATTGAGAGGGACCAGGATAAGGATGCTTCCAGGCGATTGAAAAAATTGATTCGTCCCTTTATTCTGCGCCGGTTAAAAACCGATGTACTCAAGGAACTTCCGGAAAAAACCGAAATCACCCTTCAGGTGGAAATGAGCCAGGAAGAGGCTGTGCTGTATGAGGCTCAGCGCATCAAGGCCATTGCAAATATTGAAAATGCCGATGACAAACCCGGACAAAAGCATTTGAGAATTCTGGCGGAATTGATGAAATTAAGGCAGATCTGCTGCAATCCAGCCCTGGTTCTGCCGGATGCAGGTATTGACAGTTCAAAGCTGAGAGTGTTTGGGGATATTGTGGCAGAGCTGTTGGAAAACAACCATAAAGCTCTTGTTTTCAGCCAGTTTGTGGGCCATCTGACCATTTTGCGCAAGTTTCTGGATGCAAAAAATATCGCTTATCAATATCTGGACGGCTCCACAGCGGTCAAGACGCGGCAGGAACGGATCAAGGCCTTTCAAAACGGCAGCGGGGATCTCTTTTTGATCAGCCTTAAGGCAGGCGGCTTTGGCTTGAACCTTACGGCAGCCGATTATGTCATCCACATGGACCCCTGGTGGAATCCGGCCGTGGAGGACCAGGCATCAGACCGGGCCCACAGAATCGGCCAGGTCCGGCCTGTAACGGTTTATCGCCTTGTGGTCAAAGATTCCATTGAAGAGCGGATTATCAGTCTTCATAAGGAAAAACGTGACCTGGCGGAAAGCCTGCTGGCAGGCAGTGATATGGCCGGCAAGATTTCAGCCGCTGATCTGCTGTCTCTTTTGAAAGGATAGAGATTTCACCTGTTTTGTTTTAGATTACCTGTCTTAGCTGTCCTGTCTTAGCTGTCCGGCTTTGCCCGGCCTGTATTACCAGTCTGTATTGCCAGCCTGTATCGTCCGGGCTATCATGCATTACCGGGAATCAGGCTGCCTCAAAAAACAGGTCAACACCACGGCACCTGCGGTCAGGATCGCACACAGCAAGAAAGCCATGCTGAACGTGCCGGTAATATCTGCCAGAAAACCTGCCACAGCAGGCCCGGTAATCTGTCCGGCACCAAAGAACAAAGTGATAAAGCCAAAGGCTTTTACTGCCTGTACCGGTCCCATATAATCCCCGACTGCTGCCGACATGATGGTTGGAATGCTCCATACTGCCAGGCCGAAAATTCCAATAGATGCATACAAAAACAGATCAGGCAGATTTGCAGCAACCAGGGCATAGGCAATGGTAAATAGGGTGTAAACCACCATCATGCCGGTTTTGCGACCGAGTCTGTCTGACAGCCAGCCGAACAACGGGCCTGAAAATATGGAAAGCCCTCCGACAACAGCCCAGAATGTGCCTGCCGTACCCTCTCCAAACCCCCGTTCGTTTACCATGGTGGTGACAATAAAAGTGACATAGACGGCATAGGTTGTTCCAAAAATTGCATAAATGCAGCCCAGGTGTGTCATGGTCCATTTGTTGGATTTTTTTTTCTTTTGCACAGATTTGTGGGAAAAGGATGCCGGGGACTGATTTGCCTTGCCTAAAGGCATCAGCCCCTTTTCGCCCGGCTCATTTCTCAGGAGCAGCGCTGCAATGGCCGCGATAACAAGGGATATGATGCCTATGGTCAGCCAGCCCATGCGCCAGCCTTCTGCTCCCAGGTCGGCATTCACCCAGGGCACAAAAAAACCGGTAAAAACAATTGCCAGGCCGTTTCCGGACAGCATGGTGCCGGCAGCCCGTCCCCGGGTGCTTTTTAAAAACCAGTGCGAAACCAGTCCCATCAGCGGCACATTTGCCAGCCCGGACCCTACGCCGGTTGCCACATAAAGTGTTATGACTTCGGCAAATCCCATGGCACGGCTGATCAAAACCATTGACCCGCCCACCAGGACAAGGCCGATGGAAATGGTCCAGCGGGCACCAATGGCCCTGGCAAATATGCCGGCCAGCACTACGGAAATCATATATCCCACAAAGTTTCCCGTACCGATCAGCCCCATTTGAGAATAGTTCAGTTGAAGTGAACTCCCCATGGAAGGCAGCAGCATGCCCAGAGAAAACCGCCCCAGTCCAAGACATGAGAAAAGAACAGCCATGCCTGTAATAGTTATGATCCAGCCGTAATGCAATTGTGTTTTGCCTTCTATCGCCTGAGTTTTCGCATTCATTTTTATTCCTCCGGTTTGAAGTTGCTTTTTTTTGAATGATCTTAAAGTATACAGCTACTGGAGGGTCAAGCGCTAATAGGGATTTGAATCTGGGTGATGTGTTTTTCTTTGTCTTTTGTTATAAAATCATCAATGATAACGCGCTCAATTGCATCTCCTGTGATGCTGAGTTTTTTTTTCTCCAGGTGTTTGAAAATTTTTTCGTAAAAAAAACCTGATTTTTTATGATCCCCTGCGTTAAAAGTAACACAAGCATAAAACCCCGGGTCAAGACTGCTTGAAAAATCAGTATGACGTCCGTTTGGATTTAAAATAAAAATAGAATTGTACTCATTGAACTGTTTGTTTAAAAGATTCTCAAGGCTTATGGTTAAACCAACCCTTCCGATCATGATGGAATGGTTTACCCCGGAATCGTTTTCAAGCTTTCTCAAATTGATTTCAAGGTCAAAAATGGTTTTAATGTTTTCTTTTAAAAATATTATGTTTCTTTTGGGCAGTTTTTTGATCAACACTTTGCCAAGAGAATTGTTGTCCATGGCATTTTCAAGCTCCATGATTCTTTCATTTAAAAATCCCTTGATGTTTTTCAACCGCTGGATCTCGTTATCGGTTGCCTGTTTGTATTCTTTTAATGACTTGATAAAGCCATCCTGGTCTTCTGTTTTCAGATGGTGTTTGATATCATTTATGGAATAGCCCAGGTACCTTAAAAATTTAATGGAATTGAGCATCTCAAACTGCTCAATGGAATAATATCTGTAATTGTTTCGCGTATCGACCATTGCCGGTTTGAACAGATCAATTGAATCATAATACCGAAGTGTTTTGATGGGGATATTATGCAGTTTGGAAATTTCACCGATTGTAAATTCGTTTCTCATTGGTTTCGGCACTGGTTCAGTTTAATAGGTAATCACATAACTATAGAAAATATTTAAAGCCAAGGCTTTCGGCATAGTTTGAATCACCTTGAAAAATTATTTTGAATGGTATTAACCGGTTTTATTTCTTGTCAAATTCTTCCATGTATGCAGTCAAATCCTTTCTCAACCATTGAGGAACATCTACTTTTTCGAAGTTATCTGTTCTAAGGCATACAGTAACATTACTTCCTTCCACAACAATCTCATTTTCTTCACCATTAAGATATCCCCTGTATCCCCAACTGATTGAACTTTTCCCAATCTTTATAACCCTGACCTCCATGTCGATTTGATCTCCATATTTCATCTTACGATGGAAATCACTCTCAAGGTGAACCGTTGGTAAGGATAAATTTCGTTTGTGTAAGACCTCAGCATAAGATATCCCTAACATAGAATCGAAAAATTCTTCTATTGCAAGATGGAAGTAATGCATGAAACGTGGATAGTAGACAATACCAGCGTTATCAATGTCAGAAAAACAGACCTTAATGGGGACTCGAAAAAGCATTTTATTCCTTTCATGAGTAGAATATATTGTAAAAAATTACGGCAATTATGAGTATAGGATCAAGTGATAAAATTGTAATATCCTATCGAAAGAATTTTTCCTCAAAATTGCGGTGACGTCCATTTTTGTTATCGATGAATCCGATCCTTGGGGTACTTATAGTACAAAGATAATTATTTTCCAAGCCTCATGAAATATTTCTGATTCATTCACTCGTATATACACTATTGAATAATTAACGCCATTTTTCTTCTGGAAATTATTTTCTATAGTATAATCGTATTGCCTATGAGCCATTTATTTTTCTGGAATCACCGCGGTGGTTTCTATTTCAATAAGGCTTTGCGGTGCCAGAAGATCGGCAACAAATATCATACTCATAGCAGGAAAGTTTTTCCCAAGCAGTTGCTTCCATGCCTTACCGATTTCTCTTCGAGCCTCAATATATTTTTTTTTGTCGGTGCAGTAACAGGTCATACGGCAGATGTGTTCGGCTCCTCCACCGGCTTTTTTTAATATGGCAAGAATGTTTTTCAGGGCCTGTTCAAATTGTGGACCAATTTCTGTGGATTGAATAATTTCATTCTCATCCCATCCAACCTGCCCGGCGATAAATAAAATTTTTCCGGGACTAACGAGAATACCGTTGGCATAACCTGTTGTGGGTGCCCAGCCATCCGGTTGGATAATTTTTTTTTCAATACTCATTTTGTAATCCTTTTCGATAATTTTACTGGTTTGTGGTCAATGTTCTTTTGGCACCAATATTAAGACACCTACTTTGTCTTTGTCAAGATAGACCAAGGACGAACCTTAACTCCTATGCCGATAAAACCCAACCGGATTCTTTCTGAATCAATTATATTTTCACAAAATTGATCTGTCGAAATACCTTTACAGACATTAGAAATATTGTTACGGAATTCTCGAACCGTGTGGTTTGTTTGGTCGGATATTGTTCAAATTTACAAGACAGACAGGTCTGTACAAATAATTGTTTAGCCCTTTAAAATAAAAATAAGACCATGCTTCAACCTAAAGTTTGCAATTTCAAGGAAAAATAATGGCTGGGAAAAAAGCAGTACCGAAAAACAATAAAGGCTTTGAAGAGTCCCTGTGGGACTCCGCAAACAGGCTGCGGGGCAGCGTCGAGTCTTCAGAATACAAGCACGTTGTGCTGAGTTTGATCTTCCTCAAGTTTGTTTCAGACAAATTTGAGGAGCGACGGGCACAGCTGATTGCCGAGGGTAAAGAGCAATACGCCGATATGGTGGAGTTTTACACCATGAAGAACATTTTCTACCTGCCCGAGACTTCCCGCTGGAGCCATATTCAGCAACACGCCAAGCAGGGAGACATAGCCGTCAGGATCGACTCGGCCCTGACCGCGGTGGAAAAGAGCAATGCCTCGCTCAAGGGTGCCTTGCCGGACAACTATTTCTCCCGCCTGGGGCTGGATGGCAGCAAGCTTGCGGCCCTGATTGATGCCATCAACAACATCGACACGGTGGCGGACAAGGAAGAGGACGTGGTGGGCCGGGTGTATGAATATTTCCTCGGCAAGTTTGCCGCCTCCGAGGGCAAGCTGGGGGGCGAGTTCTATACGCCCAAGTGCGTGGTCAACCTGATCGCGGAGATGATCGAACCCTACAAGGGTAAGATCTATGACCCATGCTGCGGTTCGGGCGGCATGTTTGTGCAGTCGCTCAAGTTTGTGCAGAGCCACCACGGCAACACCAGGGACATATCGGTGTACGGGCAGGAGTTTACCGCCACCACCTACAAGCTGGCCAAAATGAACCTGGCGGTGCGCGGGCTTTCGGCCAATCTCGGTGAAGTCCCGGCTGATACCTTTTTTAAAGATCAGCACCCCGACTTGAAGGCCGACTATATCATGGCCAATCCGCCCTTTAACATGAAGGCGTGGCGGGCCGCTGACGAGCTGGTCAACGACTCGCGCTGGGACGGCTTTGAGACCCCGCCCACCGGCAATGCCAACTATGCCTGGATTCTTCATATGGTCTCCAAGCTCTCCGAACACGGCGTGGCAGGTTTTGTGCTGGCCAACGGCTCCATGTCCACCAACACCAAGGGTGAAGGCGCGATCCGCCAGAAACTGGTGGAAAACGATCTGGTGGACTGTATGATTGCGCTGCCCGGCCAACTTTTTTTCACCACACAGATTCCCGTCTGCCTCTGGTTTCTCACCAAGAATAAAAAAGGCGAAAGCGAGCGCGGCTACCGCAACCGTGAGGGCGAGACTCTTTTTATCGACGCCCGCAAGATCGGCTCGATGATCAACCGCACCCAAAAGGAACTTCTGCCTGATGATATTGCAGCCATTGCCAAAACCTATCATGCATGGCGGGGTGAACCGGACGGGCAGAATAAGGCAAAAGACGGCGTCTATGAAGACCAGGCTGGCTATTGCAAATCCGCTACCCTGGAAGAGATGCGCAAACACGACTATGTGCTTACGCCCGGACGTTACGTCGGCGCAGCGCCTCTGGAGGACGACGGAATCCCCTTTGAAACCAAGATGACCGAGATGAGCCAGGCGCTTTACGCACAGATGAAAGAGTCGGCAAAGCTGGATGAGGTGATTCGGAAGAATCTGGAGGTGCTGGGTTATGGGGAGTGAGCTTACACAGGACAGGGATTACCTGGAGTGGCTGAAAGAGCTTAAAAAAAAGGTTCGGCAATCCCAACTCAAAGCAGCCGTAGCGGTGAACACTGCATTACTGGAGTTTTACTGGGGGCTTGGGGCGGATATTGTTGAAAAACAGAAAGGTGCCAAGTGGGGTAGCGGGTTTCTTAAACGACTCAGTCAAGACTTGATGGCTGAATTTCCAGATATGAAAGGGTTTTCCAAAAGAAATCTGGAACAGATCCGAAGATGGTATTTTTTTTACAATACGGATTTTGAATTTGCGAAGCAGCCTGCTACGCAATTGTTCAATATTCCATGGTGGCATCATGTGGTGATTGTAAGCAAATGCAAAACAACCCCAAAAGCCTTTTTTTACATAGAGAAAACCATCGAAAACAACTGGAGCCGGAGCGTTTTGACCCACCAGATTGAAAGCGGTCTTTATGAAAGACAGGGAAAAGCCATGACCAATTTCAGCAAGGCACTTCCGACGCCCCAATCTGATCTTGCCCAACAGATTATCAAAGATCCATACAATTTCGATTTCCTGACGCTGACAGAGAATTATAACGAACGGGAGCTTGAACAGAACCTGATACAGCATGTCACAAAGTTTCTGTTGGAGCTGGGAGCCGGTTTTGCCTATATGGGGAAACAGGTCCCGGTTCAGGTAGGCGAGCGGGACTTTTTCCTTGATCTTCTGTTTTACCACACAAGACTTCACTGCCATGTGGTCATTGAACTGAAAACAGTGGATTTTGAGCCGGAACATGCGGGGAAACTCAATTTTTATATCAAAGCGGTTGATGAAAAACTACGAAAAGACGGAGATAACCCGACCATAGGCATTTTGCTGTGCAAGAACAAGGATAGACTTGTGGTTGAATATGCCTTGAGTGACATCCATAAACCCATGGGCGTTTCAGAATATCAGTTGACACAGGCCTTGCCTGAAAATCTGAAATCAAGCCTGCCGTCCATTGAAGAGATAGAGGCAAAGCTGAGTGGAGAATTTGAACATGAGTAATATTTTATTTTCGGGGAACTTGGGAGTGTTGGGTTATGGGAAGTGAATGGCCAATCATGACTCTCGGTGAGCTTTGTCCAACAATCACCGATGGGGCACATCAAAGCCCAAAGTCTGTAGATGTGGGAATGCCGATGGCATCAGTAAAGGATCTCACCCGATTTGGAGTTGATGTTTCAGGTGCGAGGAAAATATCTGGAGAAGATTTCGCTTTTTTAGTTAGACAAGGATGCAAACCTCAAAAAGATGACGTCCTAATTGCGAAAGATGGAAACAGCGCTTTGGACACTGTTTGCACCGTTAATGGAGAAGCAGATTATGTGCTGCTTTCTTCAGTTGCTATTCTGAGGCCAGACACAAACCAACTGGATTCAAACTTCCTGAAATACTATTTTTGCTCAGAACAAACATTAGACTATCTTAAAAGCAACTTTATTTCAGGTGCTGCCATTCCGAGAGTGATACTTAAGGATTTTAAAAAGGCCGAAATTTCGCTCCCGCCTCTCCACAAGCAAAAAGCAATCGCTCACATCCTGAGATCATTGGATGACAAGATTGAGTTGAATCGGCGGATGAATGCGACGCTGGAAGGGGTGGCGCAGGCGCTCTTCAAAAGCTGGTTTGTGGACTTTGACCCGGTGATCGACAATGCCCTTGCCGCCGGTAATCCGATCCCCGAAGAACTTGCCGAACGAGCGGAAGTCCGCCGCAAAGCCCTTGCCAATGGCACCGCCAATCGTGAAGCCGCCAAACAATTCCCCGCCGCCTTTCAACGCACCGAAGAAATGGGCTGGATTCCGGAGGGGTGGGAAGTTGGCCAGATGAGCGACCATGCATTGATTGAAATGGGCCAATCACCAAAGGGAAACACATACAACAGTAACGGCGAAGGAACACCATTAGTGAATGGTCCTGTTGAATTTGGACCCTATTTCACCAACAGAAGCAAGTGGACCACTTCGCCAACTAAGTTATCCCATAAAGGTGATCTAATAGTTTGCGTGAGAGGAAGCACCACAGGTCGCTTCGTGAAAAGTGATGACCGATATTGCCTTGGCCGTGGCGTTTGTAGCGTTCGGGGAAAGCGATCCCAATGCTTTGTGGATCAAATATTCAAATCCAGTATTACAGAGATGCTTGGCTTAACCACTGGATCAACATTTCCAAATTGGAGCCGTCAGACACTTTCCGGATTCGCAGCGATTGTCCCACCTAATTCTATTGTCGATAAATTCGATGAGTATATCTCACAGAAGATCGAACGAATTGAATCTGGATTTTTAGAATCAGCATCACTTTCCAAGCTCCGAGACACCCTTCTCCCCAAACTAATCTCCGGAGAACTACGCATTCCCGAAGCTGAAAAACTAACCGAGGAGGCGCTGGTATGAAATTTATTGAATCCCAACCTGAAGCAGCAAATCCCATTTTTCGAGGAGCTAAAGGGTTGACATTAGCAAGGGTCTTTACCACATTTTGATACAAAAGAGAAAATATCATGAATAATTTGAATATTACTCCGGAATACAAAAAATGGCTTGTCACACTGAAATCAAAAATTCGTTCTGCCCAGATCAAAGCTGCTTTAGCGGTCAACTCTGCATTAATTGAGTTTTACCGGGACCTGGGGAGAATGATCAGTGAAAAAGATGCTGTGTGGGGTTCCCGATTTCTGAAAAATCTTTCTAAGGATTTGAAAAAAGAATTTCCTGATATTCAGGGGTTCTCTGTCACCAATCTCAAATATTGCCGCCTGTTTTATCATTACATTTCAATTAGTCCCCAGGTTGGGGACGAAACAACAAAATTGAAAAGTCCCCGGGCCGGGGACCAAATAGATCTGCCTTCAGGCGATGAAATATATCAACATATCAGACAGATTCCCTGGGGACATATTAAATTGCTGATTGGCAAGGTGAAAGATCAACATGCTGCCTTGTTCTACATCCATGAAACCATTGAGAACGGTTGGAGTCGAGATGTTCTGGCATTGCAGATCAAGTCAAATCTTTATTCCCGGCAGGGTAAGGCAATTACCAATTTTAAAACAACTTTGCCGGAACCACAGTCGGATCTGGCCCAGCAAACCATCAAAGACCCCTACAGCTTTGACTTTCTTGCCTTCACAAAACCTTATAATGAACGGGATATTGAAAACCAGCTGATCACCCACATCACAAAATTTTTGCTGGAATTGGGAAAGGGATTTGCCTTTGTGGGGCGGCAGTATCACCTGGAAGTTGGAGACAGTGACTACTATCTGGATCTGCTGTTTTACCACATAAAATTAAAATGCTATGTTGTTGTTGAGTTGAAAAATACAAAATTTATTCCTGAATATGCCGGTAAACTCAACTTTTATCTTTCAGCAGTGGACAGTTTACTCAAATCAGAAACAGATCAGCCAACAATCGGGATACTTCTCTGTCGGGACAGAAACAGCATTGAAACGGAATTTGCGTTGAGGGATATCAACAAACCCATGGGGGTCAGTGATTTTACCCTGACTGAAAATCTGCCGGAGAACCTGAAAGGCAGCTTGCCTACTATTGAAGAAATTGAAGCGGATTTAGAACGCCTGGAAGAAAAGGGGCAATAGCATGAAATTCACCGAAGCCCAACTGGAAGCAGCCATCATAGAACTCCTTAAAGCAGAGGGGTATCCCCATGTGCCGGGTGGTGCAATTGATCGTCAGCCCCAGGAGGTGTTGATCAAGGCTGATCTGCGGGCGTTTCTGGCCAGGCAGTATGCGGCGGACGGCATCACGCCGGTTGAAATCGAGTCGGTGATTCGGAAATTGGAAGCTTACTCGGCGGCGGATCTCTACGGGAGCAACAAGGCGACCATGAAGCTGGTTTCGGACGGATTTTTGCTCAAGCGGGAAGACCGGGACCAAAAAGACCTCTATGTGCAGTTGATCGATTATTCGGAACTGGCCGCGTTTCGGGAACCAAAGGCGGGCGAAGTGCCGCTGATTGTGGCGGAGGAGGTGGCGGTTTACCAGACCGGCGGCAACATCTTCAAGATGGTGAATCAGATGGAGATCATTGGTTATGAAAAGCGGATACCGGATGGGATTCTCTACATCAACGGGCTGCCGCTGGTGGTGTTTGAATTCAAGAGCGCCATCCGTGAGGAGGCGACCATTCATGATGCCTTTGGTCAGCTGACTGTGCGTTACAAACGAGACATCCCGGAGCTGTTTAAATACAATGCCTTTTGCGTGATCAGTGACGGGGTGAACAACAAGGCAGGGTCTTTTTTTGCAGGCTATGAATTTTTCTACGCCTGGCGCAAGACTGACGGCAACGATCTGATCGAAAAAGACGGGATCGACTCGCTCTATTCCATGATCAGGGGTTTGTTTCATCCAACCCGGCTGTGTGATGTGATCCGCAACTTTATCTATCTGCCCGACAACTCCCGGCAGGAGAAGAAAATTCTTTGTCGGTATCCGCAATACTACGCGGCAACAAAGCTGTATCAAAACATTTTGCAACACATGCGGCCTGAAGGCGACGGCAAGGGCGGCACCTATTTTGGGGCAACGGGTTGCGGAAAGAGCTTTACCATGTTGTTTCTGACGCGGTTGCTGATGAAGAGCGTGGCGCTGTCGAGTCCGACCATCGTGTTGATCACGGACCGCACGGATCTGGATGACCAGCTCTCGGGCCTCTTTACCGATGGCAAGGGCTACATCGGGGATGAGTCGGTAATCAGTGTGGAGAGCCGGACACAGCTGCGGGAGTTGTTGAAAGGACGTAACAGCGGCGGGGTTTTTCTGACCACGATTCATAAGTTTACCCAGGACACGGAGCTTTTGACAAAGCGCAACAACGTGATTTGCATCTCGGATGAAGCCCACCGCAGTCAGGTGAACCTGGACCAGAAAGTAAAAATCACAAAAGAGGGTGTAGTGCGGACATTCGGCTTTGCCAAATATCTGCACGACTCGCTGCCGAACGCGACCTATGTGGGCTTCACCGGCACACCCATTGATGCGACCCTGGATGTCTTCGGCGAGGTGGTGGACGCCTACACCATGACGGAATCGGTGGCCGATGAGATCACGGTGCGCATTGTTTACGAAGGCCGGGCAGCAAGGGTGCTGCTCGACAACGGCAAACTTGCCCAGATTGAAGACTACTATGCCCAATGCGCGGATAACGGGGCCAACGACTACGCGATTGAGAGCAGCAAACGGGCCAACCTGCAAATGACCGCCATTTTAGGAGACCCTGACCGCCTGAAGGCTTTGGCCGCAGATTTTGTCGACCATTATGAGGCACGCATCAACGAAGGTGCCACAATCGCCGGTAAAGCCATGTTCGTCAGCAGCAGCCGTCCAATCGCCTATGATTTTTACAAAGAAGTGATTGCTCTGCGTCCCGAATGGGCACAATTAAAGATATGCGCTGATGGTGAGAAACTAACCGAACAGGAAAAAAAGCAGATCATGCCCATGGAACGGATCAAGCTGGTGATGACCCGTGGCCAGGATGATGAACCTGCTTTATACGACATGCTGGGAACCAAAGAATACCGGGAAAAATTAGCCAAACAGTTCAAAACACCTGAATCCAATTTTAAAATCGCCGTTGTGGTGGATATGTGGCTCACCGGCTTTGATGTGCCCTTCCTCAACAGCATGTATATTGACAAGCCGGTCAAACGGCACAACCTTATCCAGACCATTTCCCGTGTGAACCGGAAGTGCCTGCAAAAAGAAAAAGGGCTGATCATCGATTATATAGGTATCAAGAAGCAGATGAACCTGGCCCTGGCTCATTACGCCAAAGCAGACACCGCAAATTTTGAGGATGTGAAGCAATCCATTGTGGTGGTCAGGGACCATCTGGACTTGATGCGTGCGATCTTTCACAAGTTTGATTCCACCCTGTATTTTTTTGGTCAGCCCATGGAGCAGCTGCACTGCCTCAACATGGCTGCGGAATATGTCCAGATTACCGGTGATCTTGAGAAGCGCTTCATGTTTCTGTCCAAACGAATGAAAGCCGCCTATGACATCTGTGTCGGGTGTGATGAGTTTGTGCAGGAAGAGCGGGATCATGTCCATTTCTACCTGGCGGTTCGATCCATAATATTCAAACTCACAAGAGGCGATGCTCCGGATCTTGCTCAAATGAATGCCAGGGTGCAGCAAATGATTGCCAAGGCCTTGCAAAGTGACGGGGTCGAAGAGATCTTAAAGATTGGGCAGGGGGATATTGCCGAGGTGGATATTTTCGACCCGGATTACATGGCGAAAATCGAAAAGATCAAGCTGCCGAACACCCGGATCAAACTGCTCCAGCAGTTACTGGCCAAGGCGATTGAAGCTTTCAAGAAGGTCAACAAGCTCAAGGGCGTCGATTTTTCAAAACAGTTCAAAGCCCTGGTGGACAAATACAATGACCGCAGCGAGCAGGATACACTTGAGAGCAAGGTGCTGGAAGATTTTACCGATGAGATTATCGACCTGTACCATGCCATAAAAAAGGAAAAAGAATCTTTTGCCGAACTGGGCATTGATTTTAAAGAAAAAAGCTTCTACGACATCCTTAAAACCCTCACCATCAAATATGATTTTCAATATCCTGAGGACAAGCTCCTTGATCTTGCAAAAAAAGTGAAAGTCATAGTTGACGACAAGGCCAGATACACCGACTGGAGCCAACGAGTAGACATCAAGGCTGAACTCAAAGCAGACCTTATCATTTTGCTGGCTGAATCCGGCTATCCGCCAGTGGATCGGGATGAGGTGTACAAAAAAATCTTTGAACAGGCTGAGAATTTCAAGAAATATCAAGTTTAATGACGCTCCATCCCGTTTTTTGCCCGACAGAAAAGGGTTTCGATTCTTTCGGATCTGAGTCAATAGAAAATCAGTATGGTAATATCCAGGACATTGTGGCCCCTATGTATCAGGATTGTTCGATTTTGAATGACAACGGGCCGGCAACTTGCTATCATTGTTGGCTATTTGTCCGGCAAAATCATGATGCGCCGGTTGAATTTGAGGTATGGAAAATAAAAATTAACCTAATTGTAATGGATGAGAAAAATGTTGACTGTATGTAAAAAAATTACCCCTGTATTTGTTGTGTTGCTCGCACTTTTTTTGATGGATGCCGGCTGGATTGCAGATACGGCAGATGCCCGTTCCAGGGCAGGCGGCACGTCGTTTAGATCCGCCCCCAGAACTTCGCCTGTTCAGAAGACTGCACCGGCTCAGCCCAAGAAAAGCGGCGGATTTGCCAGCGGACTTGTTGGCGGTCTCCTGGGCGGTGCCATCGGCGGCATGCTTTTTGGTTCCATGTTTGGAGGCGGTGGCCAAGGCATGGGACTTTTGCCGATCCTGTTGTTTGCAGGTGTGGGATTTTTTCTGTTTCGACGATTTGCCAAATCCAGACAGAAGGCAGCACATGAACAATTCAACGGTTTTTCCGCTGCCGGGCAGAGTGGGCCTTCCGGCCAGACAATGACAGGGCAGGGGGCAGCCCAGACCGTGGAAGAAGGTCTTAACGAGATCAGTCAGACAGATGAAAATTTTAACGCCTCGGAGTTTCTGTCGATTGCCTCGGACGTGTTCTTTCAGGTGCAGGCAGGCTGGATGCGCCGGGATCTGGATTCTTATCGGGATCTGCTGGGCTCCCAACTTGCCTCGGAGTACGAGGTGCAGTTTGCACAAATGCGTGAAAAAGGCATTATCAACAAGCTGGAAAATATTGCCATCAGGACGGTAGACATAGTCGATGCCGGCAACACCGGAACTAAAGATTTTGTAACCGTACTTTTCCTTGCGAATCTGCTCGATTATACCGTGGATGAGACAACAGGGGACATAGTGGATGGCAGTATGACCCAGCCTGTAAAATTCCAAGAGGAATGGACCTGGGCACGGCCTGTCGGGACCAACGCCTGGAAACTGGAAGGCATCAAGATTGTGGATGAATAGACAACTGCTGTTGTCCAGGTGATCTGCCGGTTTCTGAGCATATTTTCAAGGCCGGTATCAAAAAAGATGGAAACCATGCCAATGTTCCGCTTGTGGGGTGGCAAACTGGTAATCCTTTGATCGCCTATGAAGATATCTCCCTTGTCAATGGGGGGGGGTGAAACCAGTCAGCATAAAGCTGCCTCGGTTTTGACGGCATCTTCTTTGGCACAGACCATATTGGCATTCTGGACATAGGCCCCCCTGAAAGGATAGGGCCTTGACTCAAAACAAAATGAAATTTGAAATGTAAGATCATTTAAAACGTGCAAAATATTACTTGAAAAAATAGTGTATAGGTTTATTGTTTGATTCCTGTTTGATTTGAATGAAGGGTATGTTATTCAGGATGTATAAACCAACTGCAATGACTTTTGTGAGAGATTATGTTTGAATTTGATTATTGGAAACTGCTGGCGGGGCTGGGAATTTTCCTGTTTGGCATGCAATTGCTTGAAAATTCAGTAAAAGATCTTTCTGGAAAAGCTTTTCGACGAATTATCCGTGATTATACCAACACCCGGCTAAAAGCCATTGCAAACGGAACACTTGTCACGGCTTTATTACAGAGTAGTTCTGCTGTGTCACTTATGGTACTTGCTTTTGTGGGTGCAGGTATAATGAGTATGGAAAATGCCATCGGAGTGATCCTCGGTTCCAATATCGGTACAACACTGACAGCATGGATTGTAGCCACCCTGGGATTTAAAATCAAAATAGAAACATTTGCTCTTCCGTTTATTGGTACGGGTGCGGCCGGATTAATTTTGTTCAAACCTGGGACCCGGTTTTATCATATTAACCGGCTGTTGATTGGTTTTGGATTTTTGTTCCTTGGTCTGGATTATATGAAAACCAGTGTGGAGAGTTTTTCACAAAATTTTAATCCAGGTCAATTTCAGAACCTGGCCCTGTGGATGTGCCTGCTTATCGGAACTGTAATCACAGCGCTTATGCAGGCAAGTGCTGCAACCATAGCCATTACGCTTGCCGCTTTAAACAGCCAGTTGATGACATTTGAAATGGCAGCAGCCATGGTTATCGGTGCCAATATCGGCACAACCGCCACTGTTCTTCTCGGTGCTATCGGCGGGTCACCTCCTAAAAAAAGAGTGGCTGGCAGCCATCTGGCTTTCAACCTTGTGACCGGTATCATTGCTTTTGCCGCACTGCCTGTAATGGTTATGATCGTGAGAATATTTATTGATGTCACAGTCAATGGCCCTGTGGGCCTGGCATTGTTTCATACCATTTTTAACATCACTGGGGTGGTTATATTTTTGCCGATTGTCAAAGTTATGACTAATTTTCTTGTTAAATTATTTCCCGAGAGAAAGACCCAGTTGTGTGTTCATATCACAGATACTCCGGCAGAAGAGGTTGAAGCAGCTGTTGTAGCACTGAAAAATGAAATTATTCATTTGCTGCAGGAATGCCAGTTATATACTTTAAGATCCCTTCATATTGATAAAACACTTGTTTTTGAGGAGCCACTGCCTTTTGAAAAGGGTAAAAAAAAGCAAGTGCCAATGGATGTTTTTTACAATGATATAAAAGCGCTGCATTCGTCCATTATTGCTTATTATTCACTTATTCAGACCCATAAGCTGGATGAGATCATTTCCCAGGAAATAGAAAGAGCTATTCTCGCATCCAGAAATATCATGAACTCTGCAAAAAATTTCAAGGGTATTCGACCGGATTTTGATGAATTTGAATCATCTGATTCAGCATTTTTAAACCGCCAGTATGACCGATTTAGAAAGCGACTAATCACCTTGTATCATGAGATCAATGAGGCGCTTTTACTAAATGATGAGCAATTACAGTATGCCACGATTATTAAGGCATTTGCCCATGTGGAACAGGCGGATAAATTATTTATTCAGCAAATTGTCCAGACTTCATCGGATAATAAAGAGGAAAATCTTGACCTGTCCACCTTGTTTCTTGTAAATCGCCTTTTTACTCAGGCATGCAGAATGTTCATCTTCAGCATGAAAGATGTGCTTCTTACACAAGAAAAAACCATTGCTTTTGACAAAGCGGTAGAACCCTGACGCCAAGCCAGGGGCCGGGATATCATACGGGCTGAGCTGGGTGCTGAATTTGGCATTCATGACCTTGGAATAAGCCGGTATTACACCGGTCAATTGGAAAGAGAAATAGTGCCGGGTTCATAATATGTCAGGAAGTATGCGCTATGAACCCGGCACTGTTTTGTTACCTGCTTGCCATACTTGCCATGGCATTCATGGCAGCAGTCAGGCAGCTGTTTTCCGTTGGAACCACCGCCAGCTGAGGATGGGTGGCGTACTGGTGGCAGAGAAATTCCTCTATGGTGATTTTTTTCTGGATGGCAAGGGAAATCAGGTCAATGTGCGGGGCCACGCCCTTGCCTTTTTTTATGACGCTTCCCCCGATCAGGACACGGCTGGTGCTGTCAAAGATCAATTTGGTTCGAAACGCAGCGGCCCCATCAATCATGGGATATCTGTCGAGAGTTTCGGAAAGCCCCACAATCACATCGAGTCCAGCTTTCCGGGCTCCTTCCTCGGTGAGGCCCGCCGATCCGAAACTGGTATCGTAGATTGACGAGACATTGGCGTTGATGATTCCCATAAAGGAAGTCTCCATCCCGGCGAGATTCTGTCCGGCCACCTTGCCCATGAAGACCGCGTTGGTTCCAAAGTCTCCCCGTGTGGGCTTGCCAGTGCCAAAAGCATGCTTTTGCGCGCAGTCACCAGCGGCAAAAATATCCTTGTCGCTGGTTCTAAGAGCGGTATCTGTTATTATTCCCAAGGGGGAGGTTTCGATACCCGCATGCTGAGCAAGTTCCATATTGGGCACAACCCCGGCAGAAATGACCACAAAGTCAGCTTCAATAAACGTTCCGTCGTCAAGCCTTGCCGTGACCATCTTCTGTGTATCATGTTCGAATGCCGTTACCTTACGTCCGGTCATCATCCGGATGCCTTTGCGGTCAAGCATCTGCTCCACGTCACAGATAAACTCCGGCTCGGTGGTGGCCAGGAGGATTCTTTCCTGCATCTCCACCAGGGAAACGGTCAGCCCCAGCTGCTGAAGTTCAGTGGCCAGTTCTACTCCCACATATCCCCCGCCCACAATCAATGCTTTGCGGCTGGACCGGACTGAAGCACGGAGGCGCTCCAAGTCGCCAAGAGAGCGCACCACCAGGATATTTTCCGATTCAATGCCGGGCAACTTGGGAAGCAGGGGACGAGAACCGGTTGCCAGCAGCAGCTGTTTGTAGCCGTATATTTCACCTGTCTGGAGCATCACCTCTTTTTTTTCTTTGTCGATTTCTTTTACCCGCCCAATGACAAGATCAGCTCCAGTACTGGTGATACTGCTGTTGGGGACCACATAATTTTCAATTTCTTTTTCTCCGCCAATCCCGTAAGGGATGGAGCATCGATTGACAAGCACCTCTTCATCCTTGATCAGGGTGAGCGAAAGGTTTGAATTCAGGGCATGGATGGTATTAATAGCGACGATACCAGCGGCACCGCCTCCAATAATAATAATGTCACTTTTTTTCATGATTTTCTCCTTGGGTTGTTGAGTTTTAAAACGAATGTTCGTTCTATTTTGTTTTGTAAAAGCGATAAAAAATTTTTCTGTTACCGATCATTCCCGGTCTTATCTTAAATGAAAAATTGGTAAAGCATAACGTTCTAAGGGGAGACGCTTTTCCAGCAGCATTCCCAGATTTCATCAAGATAGAAGGTTACCGGTTTTTCCAGTACACCGTCTAGCCTGAGATAGATCAACCGTATTGCGCCTCCCATAAGAGATGCGCTTGCCACAGTGAGATCCATTTGTCTCACCTCACCCTTTTCTATTCCTTCCCGGACCATCTCCCTGATGGTTGCAAAAGGGCGGGAAGAGCAGATGGGAATTTCATCGGGCATAAACTCCCGGTGACGGGCATACAGGATATACTGCATCACGTTCGGTGAGGTCTCTGTCAGTTCAAACAGGTGAGCGCATACGGCCTTCAAGCGTTTTTCAGTAGTTTCCTCGGAGGCCATAATCTCTGTCATGGCCTGGCCCATCTGTCCCACCAGATCATCGTACAGTGCCTTGGCAATGGCCTCCTTGTTTTTGAAGTGGTGATAGATGGAGCCGATGCTGACCCCGGCCTGCTTCTGTATATGGTGTACTGATGTGGAAAAATAGCCACGGATGGAAAAAAGATCCAGCGCCGTATCCAGGATCAGGGCGCGAATATCTTTGTTTTGGCGGGTTCTTTTTTCTTTTTTCGATTCCATGGGATCTCCTTTTTTATTAGAACGAATGTTCATTTTATCTCATGGGCCTGAGATTATGTCAAGAATTTTTTTGGCACTGGTTTGGTTGGATAAGTATTATATTGCATTGAAACCATTAAACAAATTATCTTGATACATCTTGATACATCCTGATAGAGATTGTATGTAGACAAGGCCATCTTCAATGTAACTGCCAGGCTCAGACCTGGTGTTTCATTTTAAAAAAAACTTATGACTGGCAAGAATTACCAAAGGCCGGTGGAAATTATCCACTGGCCTTTGAATTTATTTTATCATGAATTTATCGTTCACTTAACTTCTTTATACCCATTGTATCAATCAATTGATTGATATTTGTTGTTTTAAGATTCATGCCGCCTTCGGAAACCGGTAAAAGTACAATTTTTTTACCTTGCAGTGCTTCGGCAATTGCCAATTTAACAAGAGCTTCACCCCCGGTGCTTTCCATGGCTTTATTCATCTCCATGATACCCTTGGCTTCAGCAATACCTTCTGCCATGATTGCTTCTGCAAGAAGTTTTTGTCTTTCGTAATAAACATCTGCTTCTATTTTTGCCTTTTGATACACACCATCTACATCAGCAATCATACCGTTTACTTCACCCTTGGCTTCTTCAAGTTTTCTTTTGTACTCCTCAAGAGAAGCATGCTGGGCAGATTTGTTTTTTTCCACCAACTGGTCTGCTACTTTTTTATCCTCAATTGCCTGCTGGTATTTAGAATTAAATCGATAATCCTTTGTGAGAACTCTTTCCACTGTGATACCTAAAGGGTTCAACATTTCCTTGAGAACTTCTTTTGCTTTATGGGCTTGTGAATCCCTTTTTGAGGCCACATAAAATTCTTCTGTGGTA
Source organism: Desulfobacula toluolica Tol2 (assembly GCF_000307105.1). Lineage (NCBI taxonomy): Bacteria > Pseudomonadati > Thermodesulfobacteriota > Desulfobacteria > Desulfobacterales > Desulfobacteraceae > Desulfobacula > Desulfobacula toluolica. Next base: position 4,361,646 of record NC_018645.1, on the reverse strand, counting down.
AGCTCGCCAAAAATATCTCTGGGCTTGCTTCTTGCTATTGTGCGTACAATTTTATTCCTGAGACTTGCGTCATCCACAGCAACATTTTGCAAAATATAGGGTGCTTTTGAAGGATCAATTTTATAGGCAATAATAACATCAAGGCTGATATCATTGCCATCTATGGTTTTAAATAAAAGATCATCCCTGGACTTTCTGTCCCCGCTTTTTGTATTGAATGTCATTTCAAGGTTCTGGAGTTTTGTATCAAATGTATGCCAGTCGTTAATGAACGGAAGAAAAAAATAAGTGGATCCCGGCGCATAATATTTTTCTTCAACACCTTTTTTTCCAAAGAATGAAAACTTTTTTGTTCTGATACCGACCTCAGTGCTGTCAGTTGAATGGGGGATACAACCTGAAAAAGTAATCAAACAGGTTAAACTGAAAATAATAAAAATAAGTTTTTTCATTATTTGTCTCCTTTTCTAACATCAAAAAGTTCAAGAGATTTGTTAAGATCAAGAGGGTTAACACCCCCGGAGCCGTCACTTGGCAATATAATCACGTCAAGACCTTTTAGAACTTCAGCCATTTTAAGCCCCACCATCCGTTCGGCCCCTTTTCCTTTTAACGCATCATTCTTAAGCCGTATTTTTTCTGCATCGGCAAGTTTTACAAGAAGATCGGCTTGGGCAATTTTTTTTCTATAATAAAGATCTTTTTCTGCCTTTTTTCTGGTTACATAAGCCTTTCCTTTTTCAAGCTCAACAATGACGATAACCTTTCCTTCCTGAACAATCCTGGTCAGTTTGGCATTCTCAACCGCAGCCCTTGCTTCGGCCTGATTTTTAAAGACCAGCTGGTCTTTCAACTTTTTTTCTTCAATGTTTTTTTGAATTTCATCACTGTATTTAAAATATCTGACAAGAACATGGTCAACATGTATCCCTTTTGACTCAAGCTCCTCGTTCAGTTTTCTTTTGGCCATATTACTTTTTTCAACTCTCTTGGGGCTGTTAAAAAAATCTTCCGTGGTCAGCTGACCCAGAGAGTCTTTCAAAGTAGGCTCGGCTTTTGGGATGATACCATTATCCTCGAAAAGTTTTCCAGGGCCAATAATGGTGAATACTTTATATGGATCAACAATTCGATAAATAATGGAGACATCCACAACTACAAAAAATCCGTCCGAGGTTTGTATATGGGCCGCTGGTTTTATTCTTGCGTATTGTGATGCTGTATTTTCATAATTGGTCAATTCAAGTACCTGAATATCCCTGGGCAGCTTATGCATCTGTTGCATGCCAAAGGGCAGCACAAGATGTAATCCGGTTTCATATACTTTCTTTTGAACCCCCCGGCCAATTCCGATTTTAACAACTTTGATACCGAATTCATTGGGCTTTACATATTCCAGCAATGAGCTGTATGCAACAACAATGATTACAAGCAACAACAGAAGTCCTCTGATTTTCCAGGAAAGTTTTAGCTTTATGTCAAACTTGGGTTGTTTGAATTTCGGCTTAAACAGAGTCTCAATTTTTGAGCCTCCGGCCTGATTTTCATTGTTTTCCATACGCGAGTCTCCTTTAATTAATGTTTTTATATGAAAGAACTTTTAAACTGTTGAAATTAAATGTCTTTCATTTTTTTGTTGTGGCAGAGTGTTCTGCCATGACCGTTATTGATTCTTTGTAATCAAATACGTCTAAAAAAATAATAAGCAAGAATATCGGCATAACCATACCGGGTATTCTTACAAGAAACAATAATTTATAAGACTGATCCTTCTTTCATTTGATGACTGCAATGGTAGTATCGCAAGAACTTTTAACCTGCTGGAATCAAATTTCTTTCATTTTTTGTTGTGGCAGTTTAATCTGCCATGGTCGTTATTAAAAAACTCAACTTTCGGAGTTGGCAAAATTTAGATGGGGTATGGCAGGAATTCGTCCAGATAAGGCTGAGCGAGCGTCAAATAAAAGTGATTAACCGACTGCAGAATAAGGAGTATTCAGAATGGTAAATAAAGACACCTTTAAGGCTCTTGTTGTAGACAAGGCGGAAAGTGAACCAAGTGAACTGGTTGCGACATTGAAGCAGCTGACTGTTGCGGATTTGCCTGAAGAAGATGTGCTGATTCAGGTAGACTATTCAACCTTAAATTATAAAGAGGGGCTGGGATTTGCAAACCGCAACAAAATATTTCGTTTTTTTCCGATGGTGCCGGGCGTTGACCTGGCAGGAACAGTGGTTGAATCAAACTCTCCTGATTTCAACCCCGGCGACCAGGTAATCTTGAATGGCTGGAGCGTGGGTGAGAGATACTGGGGCGGTTACGCTCAGATGGCCAGAATCAAATCCGATTTTTTGATTCCCCTTCCCCAAGGCATGGACACCAGGAAGGCCATGTCCATAGGGACTGCCGGTTACACAGCCATGCTCATGGTCATGACCTTGGAAGAAGCCGGGGTGACACCGGGCAGCGGTCCGGTAATTGTTACCGGTGCTACCGGCGGCGTGGGCGGCAACGCAGTGGCCATTCTTGCCAGACTGGGGTATGAAGTTACTGCGCTCACAAGATCAAGGCAGGCATCCATACACGATTACTTAAGACAGATCGGGGCTAAAGAAATAGCCGGGGGTGAAGAATGGACCATGATGCCATCACCGCTTGAAACCCAGAAATGGGCCGGTGCCGTTGACAATGTCGGCAGCAAGGTACTCGCCAGGGTATTGTCTGAAATGAAATACGGCGGATGTGTGGCCGCCTGCGGGCTGGCAGGCGGGTCTGATCTGCCGGCTACCGTAATGCCCTTTATCTTGAGGGGGGTGAGTCTGAGAGGGGTGGATTCTGTGTGGTGCCCGACTCCGAGGAGAATAGCCGCCTGGGAGAGACTGGTAACCGATATCTCCGATAAAGCCCTGGCAAATATCAACAAAACAATTCCACTTGAAGATGTACCCCGGTATGCCAAAGAAATCCTGGCGGGTAATATTACAGGCCATATTGTGATCGACGTCAACGCATGATAAAAATGTCAGGGAATAAAAAATATATCAGAAAACATATAAAAAAAGAGGAGTGGTTTATGGGTAAGATAGCAGCAGGAACTAAAATTTTGTGTCGCGTAAACAGGACGCTTGATGCTGAAGCAGAGGTCGTTGAGCTTCGTCCGACAAAAAATCTGGAAAGGTTCTTGTTTGTTTACAAAAACAGGGCTTATAACCAGCGTGATCAGCAGGTGATAGAATATCAAACAACAATGATGGTCACTAAAAAAGAGTAAGTTCGGATGTTTTATGGGAATTCGGATGAAGAGGATTGGTATAAGCATTATCCCCCGGCCATGGCCTGAAAAATATGCAGGGTTGCCCCATGGATCAACCGGTCTGTTGATTTGGCAATTGTTTTGTTCATGATGACAAGATAGTTGCTTGTATCCAGAATATTCATACCATACCTTTTAAAGAATCATACCCTGGGAAATTTTGCCCCAGAGTGCCGAATAATTTAACCTTGATCTTTAATTGACATCATCCAATTAAAAATTTAAAGCCGTGTCCATCTCTTCTGGACTGATTAAAACAACTTTATTGTGCGGTAAAAGCGGTTATTTATAAAAAAAATCAGGCAACCGGTCATCCTCACTGGTTAATCCGGCTTTGCGGTTAAATTCCAATTCTTGTTTCAATACCCTGACGCCAAGGGCCGGGATATCGTCCGGGGACATTTGGACGCCGAATTTGGCATTCATGACCTTTAAAAACGCATCTGCTCCCTCCGGTGTGGTTAAGGCAAAGCTTGCCAGCAGCCACAGGCCTGTACAATCCACCGATGCCATGGCGATTTGTGTATTCCTGTTTTGGTATTTTGCAGCCAATAAAAGCATGCTGAAGAAGGTGTTACAGGTACGGTTCTGGAGGTTGAATCGAAGTTGGATCATCAAAAAGGGATTTATAAAAATCAACGCTTACATCATGGTCAACCAAATAATCTTTCGGTGAGTTCTTGTATTTGAGATACCATAGATATGCCAGGTACAACCTTTCCTTGAAGGTTTGATTTGTTTAATTTTTTAGAGTGTCGAGGTCATCGGTGCTGCCAATAGATCTACCACAAGATTCCCCCCAATCAGGATCTCCAATTGGTTCAGGTGTTTTGTAATCCATAGTGTCCTCCAAAAAAGTTTGATTTTGGGAGAATCCTATATTGAAACTTCAAATCAGTTAAGAGGAAAGGAAGGTGCCGTTACGGATCAGTCTGTTGGTAATCCTGATAAGTTCCTTGATCTGTTCCAAAGTGAATATCCTTTGTGTTATAAGGGTGGCAAGGACTATTGCAGATCTTGAAGAAGAAACAAAAATTGAGCGGCACCATCTGAGCGAAGCCATACAATTCAGAAGTTTTGACAGGGGATTTGCACAATAATATTGAAAAAAGCAGGAAGAAGAAACGGTAAATATTATAGAATCAAGCTTTACATTAAGAATCCGCTATTTATAATATCTAAGGCTAAGAGCAAGGGGAAATATTTGAAATCTGTTTTCAAAAGATAAAAGATAGTCAAAATAACCATAAGTTAAAAGAATGTTGGATTATGATTAAAAAAGATGTGTTTAATAATGATGTCAAAGCACAGTTCAAAGCTTCGGCAAAAGACAGGATATACCGGTTTATCATGGCTGATAAGACGATCAGGGGTGCTGTTGTTCATAACACCCGGATGGTCAATGAAATGAGGGCAAACCATGAACTGGGGCCGCTGGAAACCCTGGTGCTGGGCCAGGCTTATATTGCGGCTACCCTTTTGTGTGCAAGCCTTAAAGATAAAAATGACAGGCTCAGTATTGATATCCAGTGTTCAGGACCCGTGAAAGGTCTGGATGTTGAATCCAATGTGTTTGGAGAAGTCCGGGGGTATCTTAAAACCCGCCAGATCAAGGTAACCCATCCTGAAAACATTAAATATTTATCAACACTTTATGGCGCGGGTTTTCTTACAGTGACAAAATACCTGGAGAATTATCCCACACCCTATTCAGGCAAGGTGGCCCTTGAGCATGGAAGCATTGCTGAAGATCTGGCCAATTATTTTTTGGTGTCTGAACAGATTCCCACCGGGTTTAACTTAAGTGTTTTTTTTGATGACAATCAAGAGGTTAAGGGCGCAGGGGGGATTTTTCTCCAGGCACTTCCGGGTGCAGATGCTTCCCGTGTCATTGAAGCGGAAAAAATGATTCAGGGCATTGATTCTCTGGGAAACTTGTTCTTCAAAGGGCAAACACCTGAAGAGATTATTAACAGGGAATTTTCAAGTCTTGAACCGCAATTTTTAAACAACAGCCGGGTGGAGTTTTTTTGCAGGTGTTCAAAAGACAGGATGGAAGGGTATTTGAAAAGTTTACCGGATAAGGAGAAAAAAGATATAATGAAAAACGGCCCCTTTCCTTTAGAGCTTTGCTGTCATCATTGTAATTCCGTGTATCATTTCAGTGAAAATGATCTTAAGGTGTTAGGCAGATAAGGTGCTATGAGGCTTGCGGTTATTTCAGACGTTCACAGCAATCTGGATGCATTCCAGGCTGTGATGGCGGATATATCAACACAAGCCATTGATGATATTATTTCATTGGGGGATAATATCGGATACGGGGCACAACCTGAAGAAGTCATTGCCGGTTTAAAAAGGCATGACATATCATCTGTTCTTGGAAATCATGAGCTGGCATTGCTGGATAAAGATTATTTGGCAACCTTTAACCCCTATGCAAGAAAAGCTCTGGTCATCAACCAAAAGAAATTATCCGATCCTGCAAAATATTATGTTTCAACTCTGAAATTTTGTCTTGTCCGTTATGGGTGTAGGTTTGTCCATGGTGTGCCGCCGGACAACATTGCCCGCTATGTTTTTCATGAATCTGATAAAAGATTGATTCAGATCATGGAACTAATTAAACAGAGAATTGCCTTTGTCGGCCACACTCATCAATTGAGAATTTATGAACTTGATCGGGGAAATCTTAAAAAGAAAAGTTTTATGAAATCAACCGTTCCTCTTGAAAAAAACAGACGTTATATTATAAATAGCGGAAGCGTGGGGCAGCCACGAGATGGTTATAATGAAGCCAAATATGTGGTATGGGATTCCGTCCGGCAGAGTGTAACGTCAAGATTTGTGCCTTATGATTATCACGCGGCTGCAAAAAAAATTAAAAAGGCCGGCATACCAGGACTATATGCGGATCAGCTTGAGAAATCGGAACTTTGACAATAGCCTTCAACATAGAATGAAAGGTGTTAATAATGTGTAATCATTGTAGCGATCATAGTCATACTCACCAAACGTATCCTGAAATTGTTCAGATTATGCCGGTGCAAACAAAACTGTATGCTGTTTACAAAACAATCAAGCCCCTTGAATTTTCAGTTCAAACAGGGAAGGCAAATATCTGTCTTGTCCCTGTGCTGTTTATGGCTCTGATAAGGCAAGGGGAAAAAACCATGGTTGAGGGTTTTTTTGCTTTTGCCTCCATTAGCTCCTGCGAAGATGTTGAAGGGTTCAAAGGATATGCCTCATCCCTTGAGGACGCGGAAAAATTATATGCATAATAATTGTAAACAGCTTTTAAATTAAGGAGAACAGATGCACAAATTATTGAATGACAGTCCGGGTGAAAAAATCATGCTCCTGGGGAATGAAGCCATCGCAAGAGGTGCTGTTGAGGCAGGTGTGGCATTTGCTACAACCTATCCGGGCACCCCTTCTTCTGAAATTTCTTTGAATCTTTTTCAGATGTCTCAGGAATCAGACCTCTATTTTGAATACAGCACCAATGAAAAAGTCGCCCTGGAAGTGGCGGCTGCTGCTGCCAACTCAGGACTTCGCACCTTTTGCATGATGAAACATGTGGGATTGAATGTTGCGGCTGATCCTCTGATGACTCTGGCCTATGTCGGAGTGACCGGCGGCATGGTGATCCTGACAGCTGATGATCCGTCCATGTTTTCAAGCCAGAATGAGCAGGACAACCGTTATTATGCAAAATTCGGCAATCTGCCCATGCTTGAACCCTCATCCGTACCTGAAGCAAAAGAGATGATCAAGTATGCATTTGAACTTTCAGAGGAACTCAATCAGCCGGTCCTGTTAAGAACCACTACCAGAATCAACCATTCCAATGCCTATGTGACCTTTGGTGATATAAAACCAATGCAAACCAAAGGCAGATTTGAAAAAGATCCGGGCCGATGCGTTACGGTTCCGGTGGTATCAAGGCAACTTCATGTCAAAGTGCTTGAAAAGATGAACAGAGCAAAAAGAATTGCTGAAACATCCGAGTTTAACTTGATTGAAGGATCTGGAAAATTTGGTATTATTGCCAATGGTGTCAGCTATCACTATGCTCAGGATGCTGTAAAAGATCTTAGCATTGAAAACAATGCAAAAATTTTACGCCTGGGATTTTCCAACCCCATGCCGGAACAACAGATCAAAGATTTTCTGGCAGATTGCGAAAAAGTCCTTGTCATCGAAGAAGGCGAACCGTTCATGGAGGAAGCTGTAAAAGCCTTTGCCCAGGAGACCGGAATAATCATACTCATTAATGGTAAATCAGAAGCATTGTTCTCCCGCCTCTATGAATATGATCCTGCCATGGTCAGAAAAAATATGGCTGATTACTTTGGTATTGAGTACACACCAACAGAAAAACTGTCTGTCGACAATGTTCCTGAAATTCCTATGCGTCCGCCAAATCTTTGCTCCGGGTGTTCACACCGGGCAACATTTTATGAGATTCAGCAGGCAGCCAAAGATATGGATATCATCTGCCCCAATGACATCGGCTGTTATACTCTGGGATTTATGCCGCCTTTAAGTACGGGTGACTTTGTGATCTGCATGGGTTCTTCGGTCAGTTCTTCCTGCGGATTCAGCCAGGCCACGGATCAGAAAGTGGTCTCGGTTATCGGCGATTCCACCTTTTTTCATTCAGGCATGACAGGACTTGTCAATGCCGTATTCAACAACCACAATTTCACCCTGGTCATCCTTGAAAATGACATCACGGCTATGACAGGACACCAGCCCCATCCTGGTGTTGACATGGAAAGGTTCGGCCTGAGCGGATTCGGCCGGGTGAATATCGAAAAAGTGGTCAAAGCCTTTGGTGTGGAACATGTTTCCATCATCAAGCCGTTCAAGGTGAAAAAGAGCATCGAAACCATCAAGGAAGCCCTGGCATACAAAGGTGTTTCCGTTATTATATCCCAGGAACCTTGTGCTTTGTATGCAAAAAGCTTGAAATTGCTCAAGCCCAGAGCATTCAAGGTTTCCGACAAGTGTGTGGATCACAGGGATTGTATCAATACCATTGCCTGTCCATCCTTTTATCTTGAAGACGAAAAGGTGAAGATTGATGCAGATACCTGTGTAGGGTGTGCGGTTTGTGCCCAGATATGCCCTGAAAATGCGATCACGCCTTTAAAAAAATAACCTTTAAAAAGAGGATCATATAAACAATGGAAACAACCAGATTAATCATCGTAGCTGTGGGTGGCCAGGGCAATCTTCTTGCATCCAAGGTGTTGGGTGAGGCGGCACTGATTTCAGGCGTACCGGTCAGAATGAGCGAAATACACGGAATGGCCCAGCGGGGTGGTGTTGTTGAATCAGCCATAGTTTTTGGAGATGCAACCAGTTCTATTATTTCAGACGGTGAAGCAGATATCCTGATGGGATTTGAACCTGCTGAAACATTGAGAGCCTTAAACAGGTGCAGCAAGAACACAAAAGTGATCACAAATACGGCAACCCTGCCGCCTTTTACCGTGGCTATCGGCAAAGGGGTTTACCCGGATGTTGAAAATGTGAAAGATTTGCTCAAAGAAAAATGTGCAAGCCTTGTTGCCATTGATGCAATGAGACTTGCCAAAGAAGCCGGAAGCCCCATGAGTGTCAATATTGTTCTTTTGGGTGCCCTGGTCCAGTCAGGCGGACTTGGTTTTACAAAGGAAAATGTGATAGAGGCCATTAAAAGAAGGACAAAAAAAGCGTTTTTAGACATGAACCTTAAAGCTTTTGAAATGGGATATGAGGCGGCAAAAGGCGAATGACACAGAAAACAAAAAAAATTCAAGCGATTAACGGCCCTAATTTGAATATGCTGGGAAAAAGGGAGCCTGAAATATACGGTTCCCTTACCCTTGATGAAATCAATAAGGATCTTGCCCAAAAGGCGTTAAAATTGGGGGTGGATATTGTGTTTTTTCAGTCCAACCATGAAGGGGCAATTGTTGATAAAATTCACGAAATGTTTGAAGACAATATTGACGGCATCATGATCAATCCGGGGGCATTTACCCACACAAGTGTTGCATTGAGAGATGCCATGCTTTTAATGTCCTGCCCGGTTATTGAGATCCATTTGTCCAATATTCATAAAAGAGAAGCTTTCCGCCACAAATCATTGCTGGCGGATATTGTCACCGGACAGATCACCGGATGCGGTCCTTATGGATATACAATGGCATTAAATGCCCTGGCAAACATGATCAATGAATCCTGATCTTCTCATTTTATGTGCCACTCAAGTTGAGATGTCTCATTTTTTAACCCTGTGGCCGGGAGTTTCAAAAAGAGTGACCAGAACCGGTCTGACAATCCTGTCCGGGAAAGTTCATGAAAAAACATATGACCTTGTACTGACGGGTGCCGGGGTATTCAATGCCGCCCATGCGCTGACAGCTTATCTTGAACACGCATCTCCCGTATTGATTTTACAGACAGGTATTGCAGGCGTTTTTCAACAAACCGGTTTGAATATAGGTGATGTTGCCATTGCCACCCAGGAGCATTATATCCATACAGGTGTTCAAACAGATGCTTTTAAAAATGCTCCCCTGCCTTTTGATGTGCTAAAAGACGAGCCTTTAAGCCGGCAGGGGATTTATCCTTTTGACCCGGACATGGTCGATCAAACCCATGACAGGCTGTGCCGGGTTTTTTCAATCACAGGGACCCGGATCGTAAAAGGTTTGTTTATAACTGTTTCAACCATTACATCTTCCCTGAACCGTGCAAATCAGCTCTATTGCACTTTTTCTTCAGTGATGGAAGCCATGGAAGGCGCAGCCTGTAATCACATTGCGGCACTCTATGGCATTCCCATTATTGAAGTCAGGGCAGCATCCAATTTTGTGGGTGAAAGAGACAAGGAAAAATGGGATATTGATTTGGCGGCAAAGCAATTGGGCGTGGTTTGCACTGGTGTTTCCCATTTGATTTGATTGTGAAAGAATGAATTTTATTGATTCACATTGCCATTTGCATGATTCACGGATACTTTTCGATATCCCGCATATATTGGATCGCGCAGACAAAGCAAAAGTCAGGTACATGGTGTCCTGTGCCACCAGTGAAGATAATTTTGAGTTCACGGCAACATTGTCAGGGCAGTATCGTTCGGTTCTGCCCTGTTTCGGGATTCATCCCTGGTTTGTGAAAGCCCGATCCAAACAATGGAAAGAACGTCTGGAACAGTATCTTTTGGCTTATCTGTCCGGTATTGGCGAGACAGGGCTTGATTTTACCGATAAAACGGTTGACCGGGATGAACAGATCAAGGTGTTTGAACACCACCTGGCACTGGCAAGGGAGCTGGAACGTCCCATTACCATCCATATCAGGAAAGCCTGGGATGATTTTATCCATATTCTTAAAAAACATGGAAAACTAAAGGTTCCGGGATTAATTCACTCTTATTCGGGTTCGGCAGACATGATTCCTTTTTTTGAAACCCATGGCCTGTTCATCTCTTTTTCAGGTTCGGTGACAAATCCCGGGGCCAAAAAGGTTGTGGCTGCATTGAAACGGGTATCCAAAAATCGCTTTGTGATAGAAACGGATTCACCGGATATTTATCCGTATCTGTCTGAACCAACTGTTTCAAGACTCAATGAACCTAAAAATCTACCGGCTATCGCACAATTGGCATCCAACAGAATCGGCATGGAATTTGAAGATTTTTCACGGCATGCCTATGAGAACAGTTTGAAATTATTTTATTCAATATTCAAATGAAACTCTTTGCAAATCAAATGTTTGACATTCATTTCTTGTTGTACACAACCCCTTGGGTGAAATGACCGGTCTGCCATTGCAGTTACAGGGAAAAAAAGACAAATAATAAAAGGACACATAATGGATCAGTTTGCTCGAACCCGACAGCTTCTCGGGGCATTGGCAATGGAAAAGATACAACAGTCAACCGTGGCGGTTTTCGGCCTGGGGGCAGTGGGGTCGTTTGCAACCGAAGCCCTTGCCCGTGCAGGGGTTGGAAATTTGCATCTCATTGATTTTGACAGGGTGGATGCAACAAATATCAACCGTCAGCTGTTTGCATTGCATTCCACTATTGGCAGACAAAAAGCCGTCATTGCCGGTGAACGGGTAAAAGATATTAATCCGCATTGCCGTGTTCAGATCCACAGTTCATTTGTCAATGCCCAAAGTCTTGAGGATCTGTTATTCAAAGATATTGATGTTGTGGTGGATGCCATAGACGGTCTTAATTCAAAGATAAACCTGCTGGTCGAAGCAAGACAGATGGATCTTGCCGCGGTTTCCAGCATGGGGGCCGGAGGAAGAACCGATGTCTCCATGATAAAAACCGGAGATATCAGTGAAACCTGTGTCTGTCCTTTGGCAAGGGTGGTCAGGCAGCGCCTTCACAGGCGGGGGCTTTATGAAGGGATAAGAGCGGTTTATTCTATTGAAAAACCTTTGAACAAGCAAGCCTTTCGCCCTGAAGATGCTGTTGATGCACTAAAGGATCACGGCCGGTCAAGACCCCCCATTGGAACCGTATCCTGGGTTCCCGGAGTTTTCGGTCTCACCATTGCAGGCGAGGTGATCAATCAGATTACCCAAAGTTCTTAAGCTCTTCATCTCTGAGAATCCGTCTTAAGACTTTGCCGACATTGGATATGGGAAGCTCATCCCTGAATTCAATGATTTTAGGCCGTTTGTAGCCTGCCATGTGTTGTTTGCAAAAAGCGTTTATTTCTTCCTGGGTGGCAGTTTCATCCTGTTTTAACTTGATAAACGCCTTTACCTTTTCTCCGCTTTTTTCATCGGGTATTCCCACTACAGCCGCAAGCTCAACTTTGGGATGGTTATATAAAATATCTTCCACATCCCGCGGGTATACATTGAAACCGCTGACAATGATCATGTCTTTTTTCCGGTCGGTAATGGCAACATACCCTTCGCTGTCAATATGGCCGATATCTCCTGTAAGAAAATACCGGTTTCCGTCAATATGGACAAAGGATTCAGCATTGGCTTCCGGGTTTTTCCAATAGCCTTTCATTACCTGGGGGCCGCAAATGGCAACTTCACCGTCTTCTCCACGGGGCATCAGGTTTGAGGGATCTTCAATATCAAGTATTTTTATGTCTGTTCCAGGCAGGGGAAATCCAATAGAGCCGATTTTTCGGTTTTGTTTAAACGTCGGGTTTGCACTGACAACAGGTGCGGTTTCCGTTAATCCGTAGCCTTCAAAAATAATGGACCCTGTTTTGTCTTCAAATTGCTTGCACACTTCAGGGGGAAGGGGAGCGCCACCTGAAAAACATCCCATTAATGAGGACAGATCATATTGATTGATGAGGGCATGATTTGTAAAGGCCACAAAGATGGTTGGTACGGCTGGCATGAATGTGGGTCTGTATTTTTGAACCGCTTTGAGAACCTCTGTAAAAGGCGGTTTGCCTGCCCTGGGGTCTGGAATGCAGATCAATTTGGCGGAAAGTTTTACCGACAGCAAAAGGGCCACGGTAATGCCAAAGCAATGATACCAGGGCAAAACCCCAAGAAACGAGTGAAAACCTTTTTGATAAAGGCGTTCGGGTTTTTTACCGTCACCATGGACAAACCTGGCATATTCTAGTATGGCCATGACATCATATGTGAAATTGGTATGGCTTAGTTCCGCACCTTTTGGCACGCCTGTTGTTCCGCCGGTATACAGCATGATCGCTGTATCTTTTTCAGGGTCTATGGATATTGACGGCGGGATGGGTTTGGAGGATGCAATTATGTCATCAAACATCAGGTGGCCGGGGGCTATTTTGCCGGCCCTTGGAATTTTACCCAAAAGCCCGCCTAAAAATGCTTTGAATTTCGGCAGATAGGATTTGATATTGCACACGATAACCGTATCAACATCCGTACCTTCAACGGCTTTTACAGTGTTTGGATAGAAAACGGGATGATCCATGCAGAACACCATTTTGGATTGGGAATCTTTTAACTGGAGATGAAGTTCGGACGCCGTGTAAATCGGATTGCAGCTGACGGCAACCGCACCTGCCTTGAGAATACCGAAAAGAATTTCAGGGAACTGGGGCAGATTGGGAAGAAATATGGCAATTTTATCTCCTTTTTTGATCCCTTTGCCTGCCAGAAAAGCTCCAATCCTGTCGGCAGTGTCTTTGACCTGGGCAAAGTTTTTTGACGCACCATTAAACAGGGTAAAGGGTTTATCGGGATGCTCCCGGGCAGAATCATCCAGGAATTTAAACAAGGGAAACTTGTAATCCGTACACATATGTGCCACGCCTTCCGGCCAAAAAGGGGTTTTCCATACAGGATCAATCATTTTTATGTCTCCTCATTGTTTAAAGTGTGTTGCCGGGGATAAAGTCCGTGTTTGTACCAAATCCTCATACTAAAGGCCATGGCAGAGAACTGCCATAAAAAAAGCAGTAAAACAGTATGAATATGATTATACATAACTATATTCAGGATTGAAAATGTTTTTTTTTGATTTGGCATGTCATGAAATCCCAGAGAGTCAACCTTTTAGCACTGCCATGGGCCGAAGTTTTGCCACCTTTTTGGACAAGCCTGCGCCGTGGACAATATCCACCACCTGGGAAATATCTTTATATGCATCGGGCATTTCCTCGGCTAAAGTGGATCTGCCGGTCCATTTCACAAGAATTCCAAGGTCTTCCAGTTCTCTTTGGATGGATCGGCCTCTGCTCGCTTTTTTGGCGGCTTTTCGGCTTAAAACACGCCCCGCACCGTGGCAGGTGGAGCCAAAGGTTTCTTCCATAGCCCTTTGGGTGCCGGCCAGCACATAGGAGGCAGTACCCATATCGCCCGGTATCAGTATGGGCTGGCCCACTTTTCTGTATTCAGGGCAGATGGACGGGTGTCCAGGACCGAATGAACGTGTTGCTCCCTTGCGATGGACGCATACGATTTGTTTTTTTCCATCAATGATGTGGGATTCTTTTTTTGCAATGTTATGGCACAGGTCATATACCAGGTTCATGCCCAGCGTATTCGGGCTTATGCCCAGGATATCCATCAGGACAAGGCCGGCCTTGTGCATGAGGATCTGGCGGTTTGCCCATGCATAATTTGCCGCACAGGCCATGGCGCTCAGATAGTGACGGCCCTGTTCGGATTGAATCCTGGCGCAGACAAGCTGTCTGTCCGGAAGGGTTATCCCCAGCTTATTGGCCTGTTTGGTCATCATGGCCAGGTGGTCGTCACAGACCTGATATCCCAATCCCCTTGAGCCGGTATGGAGCATTAATGTGACCTGGCCTTCAAACAAGCCGTATGCCCTTGCCGCTTCAAGGTCAAAAATTGTTTCTACCACGCCGACTTCAAGAAAATGGTTTCCTGAACCCAGGGTGCCCAATTGTTTTTTTCCCCGTTCCAAGGCCCGCTTGCTTAAAGTTTCCGGGTCCGCATCCGGCATACATCCGCCATCTTCAGTCCGCTCCAGATTTGACGCATGGCCGAAGCCCTGCTGCACAGCCCACAGGCTTCCTTTTTTCAGGACATTTTTTTCTTCTGAATTTGTGAGTTTCAAAGATCCCGTTGATCCGATACCCGAGGGAATCTCCCTGAACAGGGCATTGATAAGATTTCTGAGATGCGGTCGAACGTCCTTTTCTTCAAGATTTGTGCGGGCCAGGCGTACCCCGCAGTTGATGTCATATCCAACTCCGCCGGGTGAAATCACACCGGTTTCCCAGTCAAATGCCGCAACCCCGCCGATGGGGAATCCATAGCCCCAGTGAATGTCCGGCATGGCCATGGAAGCCTTGATAATTCCGGGCAGACTTGCTACATTGCAAACCTGTTTGAAGGTTTCCTCTTTTTTAATGGCATTCAGTCCTGATTCATTGGTATATATGATTCCCGGTACGCGCATGGAACCTGTTCGGGGTAAAAGCCATTGAAAATCATCAATTTTTTTTATCTGCATGAAGGTCTCTTTTCTTTGTTCGGGTTTGATAGCAAAGCCTTAAAGATTGCGCAGCGCAAAGGAGTGTTTAAATATCAAAAATAATCCGGGAATTCCAGTCATGAGATCTTTGGGTGACGGCAATCTGGTGATAGGTGACGGCTTTGATTTCATTTTTAATTTTATCCTTATCCGGATCAAAGGGATACCAGAGAACACAGGCCTTAATTTCATATCCCGTTAAATTTTCTATTGTAACAGCGGTAATCAGCTTTTCTTCGCCATTCCATAAATACAGCATTTCCCGAAGCCAGTTTACCATCAAATCCGGCCAGTCATCCCCTGAAATATCTAAAAAAAGGGTTTGTGTCTCCCTGTTTTTATCTGTATCCGCGATCAGATCAAACATGGCAAGGGCTGCATTGACAAACAGTGTTTTTTTGTTTTCAGCAGTAACTTGAATGCCGAAATCCGCAGTATGATCAATTAATTTGTATTGGATCATTTTTTTGTATTGCACCATCACATATTCACACTGATTTGTTTTATAAAATCAACACTTGTTTTTTTGAGGAAGACCTGTTTTCTTTGTGATATTTTAAAACATATTAAACAAAACATTTGATCTGAAATTTTAGATAAGATATCTTCTTGTGTCAAGAACGGTTTGATAATCTTGGACTTTTCATATTTTATCTGTTCATATATAATAATCTTTTAAAGGTTTTTATGTATGAAAGCCTTTAAAAATTCAAACAGCGACTTTTATGTTTTGTTATGGGCAAACCAATGAGAAAGGCCAAGTCTGCCCGTAGTAGTTGTAAAAAATGAAGATGTACGCAAAGTAAAATTATTTTTAGGATGGATACTGTTCAATATTATAAATCCAGATGATTTTTCATGTTGATCTTGACAGGAGGCAATGATAAGGGATGGGACATAAAAATTACGAATTTAGAAAAGGAGACAGCGCTCGGATGAAAAAAAAATATCAATACACTTTGATCCTGTCTTTATCAATGGTGTTGTTTCTTGTCTGTATTTCGTTTGCTGAAGATATTTATGTGACAGGGGTTACAAAAATTACAATGCGGACAGGCCCGGGAGTGGAACACAAAATTATTCAAATGTTAAAATCAGGCACCAAGCTTGAAATTGTTGAATATCAAACAGACTGGTCCCAGGTTAGAACCAGTGCAGGAAAAACCGGTTGGGTTTTGTCAAGATTTTTAACACAGAAAGTACCGGATGCCCTTTTGGTTGAACAGTTGAAAAACAGCAATCAGGGCCTGATTTTAAAGTTGGAAGCGGTTCAGGAAAAAAACAAAAATCTTACGGTTAAAAATGCGGAATTGATCCAGGTAGAAGAAAAATATAAAAAATTGAAACAGGAATCTGCTGAATTCTTAATGCTTGATACAAAGTATAAAAAAATGATGCAGCAGTATGAGACACAGAAAAGTCGGATTGAGACTTTGGAGAGTGATTTGAACAGTGAACCCAAACTTTGGTTTATCATTGGTACAAGTGTTTTTATTGTGGGCCTGTTTTTTGGTTTAAGTACTCGTAAAAAGAAAAGAAGTAGCCTGTTATGATTAAAAGAACTGATTTTTTGGTTATCGGAAGCGGGATTGCCGGCTTAAGTTATGCCCTGAAAGTGTCTGAATTCGGCAAAGTCACCATCATTACAAAAAAAAAGATCCAGAAAACCAATACGGCTCTGGCTCAGGGAGGAATAGCCGCAGTATTCAGCTCCATTGATTCCTTTGACCTTCATATTCAAGACACCCTTGGTGCAGGTGACGGGCTTTGCAACAAAGATGTGGTCAAGATGGTTGTGGAAAACGGGCCAGACAGAATAAAAGAGCTTGTCAGGCAAGGTGCCCATTTTAATAAAGACGGTGAAGGTGAATACGATTTTGCACTGGGCAAAGAAGGGGGCCATTCTGTTAAAAGAATTGTTTATGCCCATGATCTGACCGGTAAAGAGATTGAAGACACTTTGGTGAAAAATGTCGAGGAAAATGAGAATATAACGATTTTAGAGGATCACATTGCCGTCAACTTGATCACGTTTTCCAGCAGTATTCGAAGCGGCCTTGTTGTCACCCAGCATGAGAATATCTGCTGCGGGGCATATGTACTGGACAATAAAACCGGTAAAATTGAAACCTTTTATGCCGGGGTTACCCTTCTTTCAACCGGGGGAGCAGGCAAAGTTTATCTGTATACATCCAATCCTGACATTGCAACCGGTGACGGAATTGCCATGGCCTACCGGGCCGGGGCATCGGTGGCAAATCTTGAGTTCGTACAATTTCATCCTACATGTCTGTATCATCCGGAAGCAAAAAATTTTCTTATTTCAGAAGCCGTCAGAGGTGAGGGCGCTGTTTTGATTGATTCCAAAGGCCGGCGGTTTATGGAAAAATATGCCCCTGAAAAAGAGCTTGCATGCAGGGATGTTGTGGCAAGGGCCATTGACAGTGAGTTGAAAAAGACCGGAGCGGATGCTGTTTTTCTGGATATCACCCATAAAGATCCTGAATTTATCAAAAAAAGATTCCCCAATATTTACGCCAAATGTCTTGAGTACGGGATTGACATGACAAAAGATCCCATACCTGTTGTTCCTGCTGCCCATTACATGTGCGGCGGAGTGGCCACCGACCTGAACGGTAAGACAGATGTTCAAAGGCTTTACGCAGTGGGGGAAACCGCCTGCACCGGACTTCACGGTGCCAACCGGCTTGCCTCAAATTCCCTGCTGGAAGCATTGGTTTATTCTCACAGGGCCTATCAATCCTCAGTTGAAGAATTTGAGTCCATTGACAACAAAATAACCGCTTCCCTTGATCCGTGGGATGAAACCGATGCAGCAGACAGTGACGAGGCCATTGTTTTATCTCACAACTGGGATGAAATCCGGCGGCTGATGTGGAATTATGTCGGCATTGTGAGGTCTGACAAACGTCTGCAGCGGGCGTTAAGAAGAATCCAAAATATTAATGAAGAAATCAATGAATATTATTGGGATTTTAAGGTGACCTCTGATTTGATTGAAATTCGAAACCTTGCCACGGTGGCTGAATTGATCATTAAATCCGCATTAATGAGAAAGGAAAGCCGGGGACTGCATTATAATATTGAATACCCTGAAAAAGATGATTTAAATGGGTTGCAGCATACTATTCTTAAAAAAACTTTTTAAGACGGCAAATGATATATCAAGATTTTTGACCCGGCAAATCAGTGCAGCTGTAAAAATTATAACTTTTTCCTTAAAATAGAGTCGGACACTATGACAGTGTCCGGCTCAATTAAGGCTTGATACCGACAAACAAGGTTACAATTCCAAAGGTCATTTGTTTGAACCGGATGTTTTTAAACCCTGCTGTTTTCAAGATTTTTGAAAATTCAACCGGGGAGGGGAACTTTAATACAGATTCCGGCAGGTAGGTATAGGCTTGCCGGTCTTTTGAAAAAAATGAACCGATAACGGGCAAAAGTTTTTGAAAATACCGAAGGTATAGCGAACTCAAAATTCCTTTTTTCGGGGGGGTCAGTTCCAGAACAGCCAGCCGTCCGCCGCTTTTTAAAACATTGAAAAATTCGTTTGTGGCCTTTTGACGGTCCATGATATTCCGAATGCCAAAAGCTATAAATACGGCATCAAACATATTATGTTGAAACGGAAGACAAAGGGCATCAGCATTTAAAAGAGCAATGTTTTTTTTGTTTTGCTTTATCAGTTTTTGTTTGCCGAGCCTTAACATGCCAAAAGAAAAATCAAGTCCGAAAACTTGAACCTGTTCTTTTAGCTGGGAACTGATTTCCAAAGCCACGTCACAGGTTCCGCAGGCAACATCCAGAACCCTGCCGTCTTTTTTGACAGCTGCAGCCTTTACCATCTGGGTTCTCCAGACCGTGTCCTGGCGCAGACTTAGAAGGCGGTTTAAAAAATCGTATTTTGGTGCAATACTGTCAAACATGTCTTTTACAAACTCAAGTTCTTTATTCATCGTTGACAACCTGGATTTTCGGGTTATTTTATATTGTTTGTCAAGGCAGGTGGAAAAAGTATCACACTAAAGCAAAGATTACAATAGAACGGTTGGGAACCATATGACAGAGAAACGTGATTATTATGAATTACTTGGCGTTGCCAGGGATGTTTCAAAGCAGGAATTGAAAAAAGCGTATCGGAAACTTGCAATTAAGTATCATCCTGATAAAAATCCGGACAATAAAGAAGCCGAAGATAAATTCAAAGAAGCATCTGAAGCCTATGAAGTTTTAAGTGATGATAACAAGCGCCAGATTTATGATCAATTTGGTCACAGGGGACTTGAAGGTGCCGGTCATTCCGGTCCAAGCGGGTTTGAGGATATTTTTTCCAGCTTTGGTGATATCTTTGAAGACTTTTTTGGATTTGGTTCGGGAGGAGGTCGTGGCAACAGGGTGCAGAGAGGCTCTGATTTAAGATATAACATGACCATTGATTTTATGGAGGCTGCCTTTGGTACTGAAAAGACCATTTCCATTCCAAGACTGGATACCTGTAAAGAGTGCCATGGATCAGGATGTGAAGAAGGTTCACGCCCGGAGACCTGTTCTAAGTGTCATGGATCAGGACAGTTTATTCAGAGCCAGGGCTTTTTCAAGGTGAAAACCACCTGTCCGTATTGCAAGGGCAGGGGAACCATTATTGCAAATCCATGCAGCACATGCAGAGGAGCCGGCAGGGTTGAGAAAACACGTAAGGTCCAGGTGAAGATTCCGGCAGGAGTGGACGTTGGATCAAAGCTTCGACTGTCCGGTGAAGGAGAGGCATCACCTTCTCCCGAAGGAACTTCAGGAGATCTTTATGTGGTGATCAATGTCAAGCCCCATAAGTTTTTTCAACGGGATAACACAGATATTATCTGTGCCATTGATATTTCATTTATTCAGGCCGCCCTTGGAGATGAGATCAGTATCCCGACTCTTGTTGGGGAAGAAAAATTCAAAATTCCAAAAGGCACTCAGTATGGGGATGTTTTCCGCTTGAAAGGGGAAGGTATTGCCTCGTTAAGAACCGGTAGAAGAGGTGACCAGATTATTAAAGTCATTATTAAAACACCCACAAAGCTGAATAGCAAACAGATTGAATTGTTGAAAAAATTTGACAAGCTTGATTCAAATAAAATATCCAACAAGCTGAAAAATCTTTTTAAGAACCTTTGAGCCGCTTAAAGGAAAAAAATAATGTTTGAACTTAAGGTAAAAACCCGTTTTGCCGGAGCCCATCAATTGACCATGGTGGGACAAAAATGTGAGAATCTGCATGGACATAACTGGCACATAGAAGTTTGTGTTAAAGGGGAAAAATTAAATTCCGCAGGTGTGCTTGCTGATTTTGGTGATATAAAAAAGGCTGTCCGACAGATTGTCAAAGGAGAGCTGGATCATAAATTTTTAAATGAACTGGAAATATTTGATGGCAAACAGCCGACATCCGAGCGTATTGCCGTTTATATTGCGCAAAGGGTTCAGTTTCTTTTGGATCAGAGCCTGGATAACGATGTAAAGGTTTCAAAAGTAATGGCCTGGGAATCGGATGATGCGTGTGCCACTTATTTTGCCGGATAGTATTGAAACAGTATGAGTCTCGAGTATTGAGATATGAGTATAAAAAAATATATGTTTTGGCATTTCTCAATACTCACACTCATTTTTCACGGCTTATTTCAATAATGTGTTTTGCCGGAATAATACCGGTTGCGGCCGCTGATACAATGTTTCCTGCTACGCCCGGCCCGTCACCTGCCACATACATTCCTTGAACGGCAGTTTCAAGATGGTTGTTTGTTTCCACCTGTGTGGCAAAAAATTTTATTTCAGGTGCATACAGCAGGGTTTCATCATTGGACACCCCGGGTATAACCAAGTTTAAGGATTCAAGGCCTTCGATCAGGTTGGTTAGAATCCTTTCGGTCAGCGCCATGGCAATATCACCGCAAACCACATTGGTCATGGTAGGTTCAATATACCCTTTTCTGACTCTGTTCCAGGTTGAGCGCCTTCCTCTCTTTAAATCTCCAAATCTTTGTAAAATAGGTTTTCCTCCACCGATAATGGTGGCCAGTTTCCCAATGGATTCACCATAGGCCTGGTTGTCGGTGACCGGCTCAGTTAAAATTACCTTTGAAAGAAAGGCAAAATTTGTGTTTGCTGATTTTTTATCTGAATAGGCATGACCGTTTACACAGACAAAATCCTGATAGTTTTCAAGGGAAATAAATCCGCCCTGGTTGGTGCAAAACGTCCGGGTCTGATCATCATAAGTATGGGTTTGAATGAAAAAAGTGGGATCGTAAATGACATTGCAAAGATCTTCCATGATCTCATTATGGACTTCGACACGGACCCCGACTTCTATTCCTCTCTGATTAAGATTTATTCCATATTTGCGGGCAAGCGATGCCATCCAGTTTGCCCCGATTCTTCCGGGTGCAAGAATAACATTGGGTGATAAATATTTATCTTTATCCGTTATGACTCCCTGTATATGCCCGTCTTTTTCAAGAATATCAATCACATTTTCTTGGGTTTTTATTTCAAGTCCTTTTGACTGAATATAAGTTGCCATTTCTGCAATAAAGCCGGGCAGATTATCAGAGCCCAAGTGCTTTTGTTTGATCAGCAAAAGATCTATTCCAAAACGTTTGGCCTGTTTTCTGATTTGTTTTGCTTTTTCCATGTTGGTGGGAAACACAGGGCCGTCCATTTTGAATTTTGTAAAAATTTTTTCTGTTTCATCAATCAGATCCTGGGCGGAACTCAACGCCATAAATTGGGTTAAATCCGTTTTCCCAAGCTTGGGTATAAAATTGAGTTTGCCGTCAGAATAAAGGCCAGCCCCGCCGATTCCGGATAAAATATTGCAAGGATCACAGTGAAGACATTTTTGAAGATTATGGTTTGGGCATTTTCTTTTTAAAGGGCTTTTGCCTTTTTCGATTAGCAATACATTTAAATGAGAATACTCTTTTAAGTAATATCCGGCAAAAAGTCCGGCAGGACCACCGCCCACGATAATCACATCATATGCCATATACCACCTGAATATTAAAAATTAGTCTATTTCTTTAATACTCCGGTTTTAGAACTATAACAAGTATGATTTCCATTTCAGGAGCTTTCCTTTTGGTTGCGACAGGTGCCGACATTTTTTCAGACCCGGCCTAAATGAAAAAAAAACAACGAAATAGTTGACTAAAAAGTTTCATAAAATTATTAGGAAGGGATAAAAAATATTTTTAATTTATAAATAGCTCAACCTGATGTATATTTGAACATCGTGACTCGTTTTTACACCATTTAATACAGCTAAAAATCAGTACAAAGTTAAATCAGTATTGAAATAATTGATATCAGAAAATGGGTTGAGATTTGATTGATCAAATTAGTCTTGATCTTTATTAAAGGCAGGTGAAATGGATTGTAAGCCCACCTATGAAGAATTGGAGCAGAAAGTTGCAACCCTTGAAAAAAGGCTTGGTCAAGCAGAGCTTGAAGTTAAGGCATTGAAAACCAGCGAGATTGAACAAACTGCAATACTTGCCAATATCCCTTTGTTTATGATCATTGTTGATCAGGAAAGGCGTGTGAAAAATGTAAGCAAGTCTATATTACAATTTACAGGCCGAAGACCTGAAGAGCATATCGGTGTCAGAGGAGGCGATGCACTTCGGTGTGTTCATCATCTTGATGACCCGAAAGGTTGTGGATTCGGTTCTTCGTGTTCTGACTGCACTGTTCGGAAAATAGTTCTGGATACACTGAATACAGGAAAATCTTATGTTAAAGTTGAAACACAATTGTCATTTTTTGATGATGTTCAGGCAAAAAGAAATTTACTTGTATCGACAACTTTATTGAAAACTTGGAATAAAAATGTGCTTATTTTTATTGAAGATATAACAGAACGTAAAACAGCTGAAAATTTATTGAGGGAAAAAAAGGATTTTTTGAATACCCTTCTTGAAACAATTACCAATCCAATTTTTTACAAAGATACAAATGGAAAGTATGTTGGTTGTAACAGGGCGTTTGAGAAGTTCATAGGAAAATCCAGGTCTCAAATTATCGGCAAGTCAGTTTACGATATAGGGCCCAGGGAAATTGCCGACATTTACTATGAGAAAGATAGAGAACTGTTCAATAAACCGGGCAAACAGCGCTATGAATGGAAAATAAAAAGAAACGATGGAGAATTAAGAGAAGTTATTTTTGACAAAGCTACCCTTCATGATACCACTGGTAATATTACCGGTCTGGTCGGTGTCATCTCGGACATTACCGACCGGAAACATTCGGAAGATCTTGTGCGGGATCTTTCGCAAAGGTTGATACAGGCCCAGGATCTTGAGAGGAAGATGATTTCCTGTGAATTGCATGACAGCATTGCTCAGAATCTTTCCGCATTGAAATTATACTGTAAAAAGCTGTTTGAAAATCAATCATTTCCTGAATCAGATATCAAGGGTTTGCCGGAAGATGTTTCCTCGCTATTAGATCAGACCATTACCACGGTCAGAGACCTGGCTTATCATTTAAGCCCGCTCAGCCTGGATCATCTGGGTCTTGTTCCTGCCCTTGAAGTTTTTTGTGAGGAATTTGCTGAAAAAAACGGTATCACGATTGACTTTCAAGCTGCTGGTATTCAGAGGTTAATACTAAATTCCGATACTCAAATCAATTTATACCGCCTGGTGACGGAAGGACTGAATAATATCCGGAAACATGCTTCCGCCTCTAAAGCTGTCATAAGGCTTGTCGGGGCATGTCCGAATATCATTCTTAGAATTGGAGATAATGGCAAAGGGTTTGATGTAAAAGAGCAGGAACGTTCAATAGTTAATGAAAAGCGAATGGGTCTTAGAAGCATGAAAGAAAGGGTTAACCTGCTTCAGGGAAGGATGTCAATTAATTCGCAGTTAAACAAGGGGACTGAAATAGTCATCAAGCTGCCGTTAAAGGAGAAATAATAATGGATCGAAAAAAGCGTATTTTAATCATTGATGATCACCCTCTTTTCAGAGAAGGAATTAAAGCCATCATAAAGAACGACAGCCGGTATGATGTGATCGGTGAAGCAGGAACCGGAAACCGGGGTCTTGAATTAACAGGAGAACTCAGACCGGACCTTGCTTTAGTTGATGTTTCTCTTCCGGATATAAGCGGTTTTGATCTTGTCCGTGATATTTTGAAATATTCTCCAGATATGCGAATTCTGGTATTGAGTATGCATTCCAAGGTGGATTATATCGTAAAAGCTTTTCAGGCTGGTGCCAGTGGCTATCTGACGAAAGAATGTGCAGCAGATATGCTGATTAATGGAATTGAGCATACCTTAAAAGGCGATTACTTTATGGACACTTCAGTATCTCAGCAGGTGGTTAAAAAACTGGCTGAATTACCGGACAAAAAGCCTGTTGCAGCTGTTAAAGGCTATGATGCGTTAACTTCCAGAGAACAGGAAATCATGGTACTTGTGACCAGTGGATTTTCTTCCCAAAAAATTGCAGACAAATTGTTTATCAGCCCTAAAACAGTTCAGAACCACCGTTCTAAAATAATGCGCAAATTAAATGTCAGCAATGTGTTGGACCTGACCAGGCATGCAGCCAAATTAGGTCTGGTTGATCTGGATCTTTGGAGAAAATAATAAAGTATTTTCCATTATTTTGTTGAAAATATCCTTTGTCTTTACTGGGAAATCATCCCAACCATGCAATTTTCCCCGGTTAAAATAGGTACTTTTACCTATTTACAATAAAAAATAACTTCAGTAATGAATGTCATATCAATAAAATATATTTGCTGGTTTTGATTCTTAGGAATCAGGCGATTTTCTGATCTAATGACAAATTGAGAAATAAAAATGGTTAATGATAAAAAAAATCCTGACAGAGGATATCCGGATTTAACAAAATTTATTCGAAGTATTCAGCGCGTTGAAGGAAAACCGGATTGCTTTGCCCGGCGTGCTTTTGATTGTAATATTACAGATTGCCAATGGCAAAGCTATTGCCTTGAAGAACTAAAAAAAATAAAGGGAAAAAAGTAATGAGCATTAAAAAACAGTATCTTAAAAGCAAGCCTGTTTGCAAGGTGACCTTTCGGGTTCAAAAAGAAGCCAATAACGGGGCGAAAAAAATACATGTGGTTGGAGAATTTAATGACTGGAACAAAGATACAATTCCGATGAAATCCTATAAAAACGGTTCATTTTCAGCAACCATTGCTCTTGATTTGAACAGAGAATATCAATTCAGATATCTTATAGACGGTGTGAGTTGGAAAAATGATTTGGAGGCAGATACCTATGTCCACTGTTCCTACGGGAATTGTGAAAATTCAGTTATTATCACTTAGGACTGCGGATTTGATTGATTTTTGAAATAGGATGTTGAGTGGTTCTGGGTGTTATATAAAATTTTATTGCAGGCTTTTCAGCAGATTTCGGGCACAATTGATAAACCATCATACAAAAGAGAGTCCTAATGAGAGATAAAAAAAAAGATCCTTTAGACATTGAATCAATTATGAATACCTGGGCACAGCCCATGGGCGATATCATGGGAGCCATGTCGCAAATATGGTCTGCTTGTCAGACAGCTCGTCAATCCGGGCAACAGGACGAAAAAAAATCAGGCAACTATACAATGGATAACATTAACATAGCGTTAAAAAACTGGCACACCATAGTGTTGGCAATTGCAACACCGGAATCCATGGCCTCTTTTTTTAAGGGATGCAGTACCATGCCGGACATGTTGACCAAGTTTAATCAGTCGGTTTTGGGCAGCCTTGCTGAGTTTCAAAAAAAAATGAGCCAAAGTGCGAATAGGTTTGGTGAGTCCGTAGATGCCTACCGCTTTGAAAAAATAGATGAAAATGTTTTTCATGTCTGGACTGAATTATATGAAAAAGAATTTCAAAAGTTTTTTTATATTCCCCCGTTAGGATTGACAAGGGAATACCAGGAAAGAATCAATCATATGATGGATAAATTTCATTTGTTTCAGGCAAATCAGGCAGAATTTATGAGGCTTCTTTGTCTTCCCTTTCAACGTTCCATGGGAGTGATGCAGGAGAAAATAGCCGCCTTGGCTAAAATAGGCGAACTTCCGGCTGATTCAAATGATTACTACCAGATGTGGATCAAAATTCTTGAAGGGCATTTTATGACCTTGTTCCAAACACCTGAGTATATTAAAGCTTTAACAAAAACAATAAGCTCTTTGACCAATTTTTCAGAGGCGAAAAATGCAGTTATTGAAGATATGATTAAAGGGTTGCCCATCGCCAATCAATCGGAAATAGACGATTTGTCCAGGGAAGTGTATGAATTAAAAAGACGTATCAGAAGGCTTGAAAAATCCAATTAAACAACGCTGTCAATCTTTTAATGAACAGTAAGGATCTCAAATTTTATAGCTTGAACAAAATTGTTTGTATTTTTGCCCATCTTCTTTTTTTTTGTGGGTAAATCAGGGCGAAAGATCCAGTCTGGTCTGGCCGTAGAAGTTATTTTGTTTGTGATATTAAAAAATCGTCAGGAGGTTAAAGTTGAAAAAATTTAAGGTGCCGGTTGATCTTATCATGTCAAAAATGGCTGATGATGTGGAAAAGGTTCAAAACCGTGCCCAAAAAGCTTCGGAAGTCCTGTTGGATTGTCTGGAAACAAAGCTTGCTCAAACGCCTTATGAAGTTGTGTATCAGGAGGACCGTGTCAAATTAAAACATTATCGTGCAACAAAAAAATCAAATTGTAAAACTCCTCTGCTGATTGTTTATGCATTGATCAACAGGGAAACCATGCTGGATCTGCAACCGGGACGCAGTGTGGTGGAAAGGTTTTTGGACCAGGGTATTGATTTGTATATGATTGACTGGGGATATCCAAAAAGAAAAGACCGTTTTCTAGGGTTTGATGATCATGTTAACGGATATATGGATAACATTGTTGATTTTATATGTAAGAAAAATAAAGTCAAAAAGATCAATCTCATGGGAATCTGCATGGGTGGCACTTTTTGCGTTATGTATGCCGCACTGTATCCGGAAAAGATTAAAAATCTTGTCACAACGGTTACCCCTACCAATTTTGACACCCAAAAAGGACTGTTACATATCTGGATGAAACATATGGATGTTGATGCTGTGGTGAATGCCTATGGCAATTTTTCTGCTGACATCATGAATTTTGGATTTCTTTTGATGAATCCTGCCCGGTTAATGATTGATAAATATGTCGGGTTTCTAGAGCATATGGATCAAAAGGAGTTTGTTGAAAATTTTGTCCGGATGGAAAAATGGATTTTCGACAGTCCTGACGTGCCTGGTGAGGTTTTCAGGGAATTTGTCAAAGAATGTTACCAGAAGAACAAACTGATCCAAAGCAAACTTGAAGTTGGAGGTAAGCGAGTGGACTTGAAAAATATAACCATGCCGCTACTCAATATTTACGGGAAGTACGATCATCTGGTGCCTCCAGAGGCCTGCAATCAACTCACCAGGCATGTCGGCAGTAAAGATACCAAGGATATCTGTCTTGATACAGGACACATTGGGATTTATGTCAGTTCAAAATGCCAGGAAGCCTTTGCACCCGGGGTAGGCACCTGGCTCAAAGAAAGAGACAAGACAACAAAGAAAGCTCAAACAAAACCAAGGATAAATAATAGCAAAATGGAAAGCTTAAAAAATTCCCTGACGATAAACAGCGCTTCTGATATGAAGTATACAGAACAGGCATCATAGAGGAGAGAATTATGCCCAAGAGAAAAGATTATTTTGATACTTTTTGTAAACTAAGCAAAACATTCGGTACTGCGGCAACCCAGTCTACACTGCTTAATCTGATAGTCGAGAGCGCTGTTGAAACCATGGATGGCAAGGCAGCTTGTCTTTTTCTGCGTGATGTTGGTAATGAATATTTCATACCCAAATCCCAGATTGGTTTGTCTGAAACGTATCTGCATGCAAGTCCCAGGGAATCTGCCGGTATCGTCAATGTATTGGAGAAAAAAGGTTATATTGTTTTTGAAAACGCTGCAACTGATGAGCGTCTTGAAAATCATAAAGCAAAAAAAAACGAGGGAATTGCCTCTATTTTAACAGTTCCTGTGCGTGTATCCAATGTCACCCAGGGTGTGCTGTCTCTTTATACGGCAACCCGACGAAAATTTGATAAAAGCGAGATTGATTTTTTATGTGCCTTGGCTGATCAGGGCGGCATTGCTGTTCATACAAACAATTTAATCAATAGACTCAGAAACAATGCCATGTTTTTCCTGGAACTGGCTTCCAGTATCAATTCAAGTCTGGATATTCAAGAAATTCTGGGAAGTTTGACGGTAAATATTTGTGACACCTTGGGGATGAAAGGCGTGACCATTGGGCTTCTGGATGAAGATACAAACTCTATCCAGCTGGTTGCAAGCCATGGGTTAAGTGATGAATTTTTTGAAATATTAGGGGTTATCAATAATGAAACCGCTTCCCGGGCACTTAAGGGAGAAACTATTATTGTCAGTGATACCGAGGCTGACAAACGAATTGAATTTAAAAAGGAAATGAAAAAAGAAGGTATTAAATCCATGATTGTGACCCCGATCCTTGCAAGGGATAAGGTGATTGGGGTGATGCGT
The DNA here is from genome assembly GCF_000307105.1 of Desulfobacula toluolica Tol2. Lineage (NCBI taxonomy): Bacteria > Pseudomonadati > Thermodesulfobacteriota > Desulfobacteria > Desulfobacterales > Desulfobacteraceae > Desulfobacula > Desulfobacula toluolica. The sequence goes on along the minus strand of NC_018645.1, from coordinate 4,332,688 downwards.
CTTTACAGTGCCGATTATACCGGATTTCCTTCTGATGTTTTGGTCATGATCGAAGCATTGGCACACCAGGGCGGTCTTGCCATCCAAAACGCTTCCATGTACCTGAAACTCAAGGAAGAAAAAATCAATTTGGAAAAAGACATATGGAGCCATAGAGCATGGTTTTAATTCGGAATCTTATATGGGATATTTTCCCGGCCATGAGATTTTCCCGGTAAAAAAAGAGTTTTTCTGCCTATTTACAATTGAACTTAAAATTTGTTAGGTTACTAAATTAAAATATTGGTTCATTTCCTGCAACAATTGAGTTTAATATGAATAAAGTCTATCAATATTGAATATCGCACGGATACAGTGTTCTGGAAAAAGTATAGAATCAGCCACTTGAATTCACACTTTTTGAGATGCAGGTTAAACTTAGAAACGGAAAATATTTGGAAAGCTGTTTGGGGATTTCGATTTGGACATTGGGTTATCCCTTTTTTATCTGGGTAGGAGAAACTTTTATGGAAAGAAACAGACGTTTTGAAGTCCGTAAAAATATAAATATACCCATTCTTTATGCAAAAGCTCTTGACGATTCGTATCATAAAGCCGTGCTGTATAATATTAGTATGAATGGGATGAATTTTGTATCAGATAAGATGTTTTTAAACGGGGAGTATTTTTTTATCAAAATCAAGGATTCTTCTCCCGGTTTTGAATCACTTAAACCCTATGACGCTTGTACTGCCCAGGTAATATGGTGTGTCAAAACAGATGCAGATTTCAGTTACAAGGTTGGTGTGAAAAGGATTGGTAAGGCAAAAATAGTTAAAAAAGAAGCTGTTGAAAAATCTCATCTTTGTTGTGAATTGTGTGCGAATTCCTCGACACAAGAGATCGTAAAAACCGATGAATCTTTGTGTCTGTGCCTGAATTGTTTTACCTTTGTTTCAAAATTGCCATGCAAAGCCTTAAAAAAAACTCTTAACAGATTTATGATCGGAAATGTTATCTGAATAACTGTCATGGCAGACCTGTTATTTTATATGGGTTTGCCCACAACAAAGAATGAAAGTCACTGTTAAAATTTTTGAAGACTTGTATATGAACTGCCATTACAGACGTGGTCTTTTGTTAAGAATTGCCATAATAAAAAATGGAAGTCATGATTGGGGTTGGCAGGATTTTTATACAATTCAATAGTTTATATTATATGAAACAGAAAATGAACATTTAAATTTAAGGAGGAAAGCAAGTGATTTATTACACAAAAATGGAAAGCCAGGATCATGGTTTGCTTGTGTTTAAAGTTATTGGTGTAGAGTCACAACAGGAAGCTCAAAAGATCACTGCGGAAAATTGGGGAAAAACATTAATGGAGGGGCAGACACTGGAAGGCCCCCCAACTATTTGTCCTCTTTTCAGTGATTTAAAACAAAGAGAATATAAATAAATTACGAAATAGCAGATATTGTTGTTTGCTTTTTTTTGGTGGATACCGCTACGATAGAGTGGATAGTCGAGCAACCCATTCTATCGCGGCGGTTATGGCTTTATCGGCGATAAGAAAGACAATTTGTATTATTTGCAGATAAAAATTTTATTGGGTGTTGTACTCAAAAAACATGAACTGTTTTTCGTGATTTGAATAACACTTTCAATACCGGCTGCAAACTCATTTTTAAAGATAAATTTAGGTTCGACAGCAAATACCATTCCGGGTTTTAGTATATCCTTGTTCCCTTTGGATATAATGGGGCTTTCAACCAGTTCCATTCCGATACTGTGTCCAATAAAGTTTGATTTTATACCGGGCAGACCTAAGAATTGTTCCTCATACCCCAGATTTTTAGCGGATTTGATGGCTTTTTCAAAAATATCACCCATTGTAACACCCGGCTTCATTTGAGATAAAAGCGTGTAAAGAATTTCCAGGGCAGCCTTTGAAGCGTCCATAGCCTTTTGGTCCATGTCTCCCAAAACAAACATCCTGGTTTCATCCATATGATACCCATTCAATATGGTTCCAAAATCAATAAGAATAGGTTCATTTCTTTCTATGATTTTTGCTCCTGCTCCAAACGGATGGCTAATGGATGTTCCGATCCCGCAGCAGGGCGTATCCACAGCACCGGCAACCCCTCCGTTTTTACCGCTCAATAAGTGAAAGGGAAAACCTTCTGCACGGTAATGCCTTGTCAATAATGTGCCGGAATGCCCAAATTTCCGTGCAAATGTTTCATATATACCGCAAAATTCCATCTCTGAAATCCCAGGCCTGATGTTTTCTTGGATATAAGAAAAGGTTTTTTCAGATAGTTTGGCTGCGGTTTTCATTTGTTTGATTTCATGGTCAGATTTAATCTGTTTGCAGTCATTGACCACAGGGGTGCAATCAATAAAACAAGTGGATGTAAATAATTTTTGGTAAAAATAAAAATCCCTGACCGGGACAACATCAAAGGTAAGGCCGCATGTTTTGGGTAAATTTGAGTGGAGATTTATTATTTTTTCAGGGATATGAGTTATTGATGGAATTTGAAAGATATTTTTTGTGCAGCTTTCTTTTCTTGCTCTTGGTAAATATCTTTTGACAAAAAGAACCGGATCACGATCAATGTTGATATAAAGGTAGCAGTCTTGGGATGTCCCTGAAAAATAGCAAATATCAGGTTTGTGCGTTAAAAAAACAGCCTCAATATTATTATTTTCCATTTTTTGTTTCAGGGTGTGAATTCTATTTTTAATCTCATTTTCAGGTGTTTTTGCTAATTCTGTTGTCATGGTTTTTTAATGTTTTACCTCTATCTTTTTTTTTATATGAAAGTCTTCAAACATTTAAACAGTGACTTTCAATCTTTGTTGTGGACAAAACAAAGTGCAATAACAGTTTTGTCCATGGCAGTTGTTTGAATATGACTTTTGTGTTGTATTGTACACTTGAATGATAGGCTTTGGCAGAGCATCAACAAATGGTTCATGGGTTGTCTTTGTAAAAGTTTTTTTTGAGAGTTGAATTTTATCTGGTATGTTTGGATAAATTTTCATGAAATGTAAATACACGAAATATCATTGCTGTTCAATGAAAGAAGGTAAGAACTTTTATGGGCAGGCTTGGTATTTTACTTTGGTTTGCACACAATAAAGCATAAAAGTAGTTTTTTGAATTTTTGACGACTTTCATATAAAACGGCCATGGAAGCTTGATCTTTCATGACCGTTAGTCAAAAAAATATTGTTCAAACAAACAAAATGTCGCATTGTGCTGTGTGGGCGAACCCATCCTTTTTTTTTACCATCACATTTGCCGGTAAAATAAAAATATATCGTCAATTAAAATTGTTTGATTGGTATGATCGTGTTGCGGTTCTTTTTTATTTTTTCTTTAGGCGGATGGATGATTGCTTTTCCATCAACCACAATAATTTTGTTTTGGTTAAAACAGCTTGTTTCAAGGGTTATTTTATTTTTTTCAATATTGATTTCTTTGACTTCAACTCTGGCTGTGATGGTATCGCCGATTCGTACGGGAGCCAGAAACTTGAGTTGCTGTTCGCTGTAAATGCTGCCGGGTCCCGGAAGTTTTGTGCCGATTACGGTTGAAACAAAACCGCCAATAAATAGTCCATGTGCGATTCGCCCTTTGAAAAACGTGTTTTTAGCATACTCTTCATTAATATGGGCAGGATTCAAATCTCCTGTTATGCCTGCAAACAGATAAATATCAGATTCGGAAATCGTTTTGGTAAATTCATCCGAGTCTCCAATTTTTAATTGGTCGATGGTTTTGCCAATCATTGTCCTCTCCTTTTTGTTTCAGAATTAAATTAAATCTATGAATGCGGCCTCAAGGTCGTTTCTTTAAGATCCTCTTTTTATTTCTTACCGAGTGGGAAAAAACTGTATGATATTTTGGATTAATCTTCTTCTTTTTGTTTTTTCAGAGAATTGGAAAAAAAATTCATGGGATCCATATTCCTAAAAGTTTTTTCTGCCAGGGTGGAAAAATCCATCCCCATTTCCATGTATGCATTAATCTGGTCATCCATTTGTTTTCGATATCCCAGATAATTTTTAATGGTTGTTTCAAGGTATTTTTCGAAAAATTCATGAAGATGGCTTTCTCCGTATTGGATGACAAGGTGAAGCAGGGATACCGGCAGAATTGCATTGTCCTTTTTTGCTTTGTTCATGATGATCTGTGTCAGGACAATAGAAGTGACGTCATTGCCTGTGTTGACATCAACTACCTGGATTCTGAATCCTTTTTTAATGAGATCTGAAACATCTTCAAGAGTTATGTAAGTACTTTTTTTTGTGTTATACAACCGTCTGTTCGGATACTTTTTAATTGTTATGGTATCAGGCAATTGGCTTTCCTTGTTTTTTAGCATCATCTGCGGTTAATAAAACACAGTATGATGCTATGTTATATTGCAATATAAATTTTGTCAATATAAATTTTATAGATATTTAATAGTTTGTTTTTATTATATATTTTAAAGTAAATGTATAATAAAACAAAAATTGTGCAATGCACAATTTTTTTATTGACAAAAATATTTTAATTGATATATTTCAAATATTGAAATCATAAATTTGAGATCCGGTATTTCGTTTGTCGGATAACAATCAAATGATGTGTCTAAATTATTTACAAAAAAGGAGAATCATTATGGAAACAGCAAATATCGCAAAACAGATGATCGGGTTTCAGAAAAGCGTTTTTGATAACAGCTTTAACGCCATAGCAGTTGTTCAGGATCAAACGGAAACTATGATGAATAATTTTATGGGACAATTTCCCTGGGCCACAGAGGATGGGAAGAAACAGCTAAATGAAACCTACAACTATACTAAAAAGGCCAGGGATGAATTCAAAAAAGTGGTTGATCAAGGGTATAGCCAGTTCGAAAAATTGTTTGATCAAAAATAAACGCATTTTTAACCATCTTTTGGGGGGTAATTATGTATAGCAATAAAATGTTTACCCAGTTTGTTAAATGTCAGAAATCCTTGTTTGATAACTCTTTTGCCATGATGGCAACACTTCAGGATCAAGGGCATCAGATGATGGACAAGGTTTTTGAAAAAAGTCCGCTATCGCAGGGTGACAGTAAAAAAATGAGTTCCTATTGGGTTGATTTTCTCAAACAAAACAGGGAAAATTGCAAAGGATATGTTGACAACGGTTTTGATAAAATAATGGACTTATTGGCAGAGTTCGAACCTGTATCATCTGTAAATAGACCGTCAGAAAAGGCATCAGAAAAGGCATCGGAAAAGACGAGCAAAAAGTAAGAATAAAAGAGATGTCGGCTGAAATATTTTAGTCGGCATTTTTTTTATATGAAAGTCTTTAAAAATTCACACAGAGACTTTCAATCTTTGTTATGGGCAAATCAAGTTGAAATACCAAGGCTGCCCATGGCAGTTATATTGAAATTTACATGTATAAAAATATAATCGGTGGAATGGTCTTCTGTTTCTTGCGTTGACAATATTTTAAGGATGTAATCATGGAAAACTTGCCTAAAAAAAATGAATCAAATCCCAGCTTTTTTTTTGATCAGATGAATGCTGCGCAAAATTTATTCGCAGGATTAATAAAATATAATAACGAGTTTCTTATTCCATATCTGATTTCCACTGCTTACTTCAGCACAGCTGAATTATCAAGACTGGACAAAGACTCGCTTGGTGAACAGTGGGATGACTATGTCAGGCTTCTTAAATTTAATATGGATCTATTCGGCAGAAGCCTTTGCAGCAGCATGAGGGCTGTAGACGGCTTTATTAATAAAGAGCTGGAAAATTATTTTATCGCTTTTTGTAATTCATTGTCACAGAGTAAAGGAGAAAATCTATCGGATTTTTTTTCGCGACAATTCGACATGATTACAGGCGTGAGCAAAACCCTTCCAAAGGCCATAAGAGACATTGAACCGGAATTTGGTTTCCACTTTGAACGGCATCAAAATCTTTTGTTTGCAGAAACCGAACGTTTTTTGCTTTACAGAATTCAACCTACAGATAAAGATGTAAAAGTGGATGAAAAGGGAAAACCGATAATTATCATCCCTCCTTTTGTTTTGGGCAGCAATATATTAAGTTTTTTACCAGGAGAAAAAAAAAGTTATACCCATTGCTTTGCAAATCAGGGGATTCCCACATATATTCGCATAATGAAAGATATTCACACCACACCGTTTTGTCAGATCATGACCATGGAGGACGATGCCCTGGATACACGGTATTTTTGCGAAAAAGTCATGGAACTTCATGGTAAAAAGGTTACCCTGAACGGATATTGTCAGGGCGGTTTTTCCGCTGTTTGTAATATTCTTTCCAATGAGCTTGACAATGTCGTGGACGCATTAATCACCTGCGTTTCACCCATGGATGGTACACGAAGCAAGGGGTTGGGGGATTTTTTGAACAGCCTTCCCCCCCGTTTCAATGATTTGCTGTATGGAACAAAAACCTTGCCCAATGGAAATAAGGTTGCGGACGGTCAGCTAATGGGTTGGGTATACAAACTCAAAAGTGTTGAAGATCAGGCCCCTGTGGTATCATTTTTAAGAGATATGTTTATGGTGGCACAGATGGAAAAACAATCTCACAGCATCAGTAAAACCGCTGCAGCCATCAACTATTGGTTGCAAAATGAGCGTACGGATATTCCATTATCCATAACTCAGATGAGTTTTGCGTCTTACAATATTCCGGTCACTCCGGACGGCATTTTGCCTGTGAAAATATTTGACAGGGAATTGAATTTTAAAGGTATTAAAGAAAAAAAGATTCCCTGGCTGATTTGTTATGGCGAAGATGATGATCTGGTGGAAAAAGAGACGGCTCTTGCTCCCCTTGATTATATTGATGTAGAGACCACGCCTTTTCCCAAGGGGCATATTGCCATTGCCACTTCCTGGTCACATCCGGAATCCGACTATGCACTTCACACCCGGTTTGGCCCGAACAAGGAATACAGAGGCCCTGTCCGTTTTCAGCTGGATTTAAACCAATCCCTTGATAAGTTGATATCAACCGTAAATTCAGAATCTAAAATTGAACTAAAAAAAGAACCTGCGGGCCCTCCAATGGAAAAATCTGCAGAAAAATTGGCAGAAGCAGAAAAAGTATTGAAAAAACCAATAAAAGCGGACATAGAGAAAAAGATCAGTCAAAAAATAAAAACAACTGTCGGGGAAAAAAAAATGGTAAAGCCGGCACAAGAGGATTCTAAAAAAAAGACAAAAAAAGCATAGAGTCCATAATATTTGGACAAATACAATCAAACTCTCGGCCCTTCTGGACGGGAGTTTATTGTTATGGATATCAGCCCGGCCCGATAAGATGGAGTGCTGTGCTGTCCATCTTATCCCGGCAGGCTGCTAATGAATGCAGATCCCAATAAAATTATCCACAATATATACCTATATTGAGGTATGTTTATACAACAAGAATTCGGTTGGGTGTTTTTGTAAGATTCACTTAAATGCCCATGACCTTTTTTTTGTAAAGAGAAGAGTCCAAATGCTTGCTAAGAATTTGGTATATTGCTATAGACTGTGCTTTGACGTATTTAATTAAAATGAAATAAAAATATGGGATTGATAAAATTGGGAGATCAAAATAGATTTATTGTTATTGAAGGTTTGGATGGGGCTGGAAAGTCCACACAAATAAAATTATTAAAGAATTATTTCAATAAAAATGAAATCAAATATAAATATCTCCATTTTCCTCGCAGTGGAGAGGGTTACTATGGAGATTTGATTGCTAAATTTCTAAGAGGAGAATTCGGAAGTTTAGATTCTGTGGACCCTTATCTTGTTGCTTTGATTTATGCCGGTGATAGAGATGATGCAAAAAAAAAGATAACTGGTTGGTTGGAAAATAAATATTTTGTAATTGTGGATAGATATGTTTACTCAAACATTGCATTCCAGTGTGCGAAACTTGACGATGAATCAAAAAAAAATGAATTAGAACATTGGATTCTTGAATTTGAATATTTCTATAATAAAATACCAAAACCGGATTTGTCTGTATATTTACATGTTCCATTCTCTTTTGTTGAAACTGAATTAAAAAAAGTCAGGGTTGGAAAAGATAGGGTATATTTGAACGGTAAAAGCGATATACATGAAGCAAGCATCAATTTGCAAAAAAATGTTGAGCAAGAATATTTAAGGGTGGTAAATAAATACAATGATTTCGAAATGATAAATTGCTTGGATACTAATGGCTCAATTCTGTCCTCAGATGCTATTCATAATAAAATGATGTTGCTTGTTAAAAATAAAATAATGTTAAAATAATGAAGTCAGAAATATTTTTAAAATTGTATGAAATAAATTATATAAAGGCAAACAAATAGTTATGGGAGTGAATATCCAGAAAAAAATTTGTGTTATAGATGGCCAGGGGGGAGGCATTGGATCTGCAATTATTAAAAAACTCAAAGAACGGTTTGAAGAACGAATAGAGGTCTTTGCTCTGGGAACCAACGCCATTGCCACGGCCCAGATGCTGAAAGCAAGGGCAAACAAAGGGGCTTCCGGCAGTAATGCCATTGTTCAGACCGTAAGGAAAGCAGATGCTATTATCGGGCCTGTGGGAATTATCATGCCCCAGGCAATGATGGGCGAGGTAACCCCTGAGATGGCGGAAGCCATATGTTCTGCCGATGCTAAAAAAATTCTTCTGCCTCTGACCCAGGAAAACCTGGAAATTGTAGGGGTAAGCGGTCTGCCCCTGCCTCAACTGGTGGATGAATTGTTGGATAAACATTTATCTTTTTTATAAATGCCACGGGCAGACCTGGTATCATATCCTGGTTTGTCCACAACGAAAACTGAAAGTCACGATTAAATTTTTAAAGACTTTCATATAAAAAATATACAAGGAGTGATGGCGTTATGTGTGAAGCAAATGCATATTTACTTGGAAATGACGGCGAATCTGATGAAACATTGTTAATGGAAGCGGTTGACAAGATTGAGCCGGATGAAGATGGTATCCGCCTGGTTTCTATCTTTGGCGAACAAAAATTTATTAAAGGCCATGTTCATTCTTTGTCATTGGTGGACCACAAGGTTTATATTAAACAATAACTGCCGCTGGCAGACATGGTCTTTCGCTCAGATTTGACCACAACAAAACATGAAAGTCACTGTCTGGATTTTTGAAGACTTTCATATAAAAAGAGAATGGATATAAAATTAAGGTTGGTCAGTGAAAAATTTTTCAATGGCCAACCTTATTATTTTACTTCGCTTTTGAAACCCTGGCCCTCAGGGTCAGGATTTTTACCTTTGTGTTACAAGTTTCCGTTATTGTTTATCCGTCACCTGTTACCCATTACCATCCCAGTGTCAGATAATCGTGTATTGAGTTGGCTGCGGTCCGTCCCGCACCCATGGCAAGAATGACTGTTGCGGCTCCGGTTACAATGTCCCCTCCTGCCCAAACGCCTTTTTTTGATGTTTTCCCGGTTACAGGGTCACCTATGATATTACCCCATTTGTTCAAGGCAATATCAGGTGTGGAATTTGTCAGCAGAGGATTGGCATTTGAACCGACAGAGACAACCACAAGGTCGCAGTCAATCCTGAAGTTTGATCCTTCAACGGGTATAGGCCTTCTTCTTCCTGATGCATCCGGTTCTCCCAATTCCATTTTAAGGCATTCCATTCCGGTCAGACGCCCATTTTCATCTCCAAAAAACTCAGTGGGATTAGTCAGGAGAACAAATTCAATTTTTTCTTCTTCGGCATGGTGAAGCTCTTCTTCTCTTGCCGGCATTTCTTCTCTTGATCTTCTATATACAACTTTTACAGAGTCCGCCCCAAGACGCATGGCGGTTCTCGCAGAATCCATGGCCACATTGCCGGCACCCAGAACAACAACATTTTTTCCCCGGGCAGTGGGCGTGTCATATTCGGGAAAGAGATACCCTTTCATCAGGTTGGTCCGGGTCAGGTATTCATTTGCCGAATAAATACCAATGAGGTTTTCACCAGGCAGGTTCATGAATCTTGGCAGGCCTGCGCCCACACCAATATAGACTGCGTCATACCCTTCTTCAAACAGCTCATCAATGGTGACCGAAGCGCCTATCACGGTATTGCATTCAATGTTTGCGCCCATTTTTTCAAGGGTGGCCACTTCCGATGCAACAATTTCTTTTGGAAGCCTGAATTCAGGAATTCCATATACCAATACCCCGCCGGGTTTGTGAAACGCTTCAAAAATAGTGACATCATGGCCTTTGGTCAAAAGATCTCCGGCAACCGTCAGGCCGGAGGGGCCGGAACCAATAACCGCCACTTTTTTCCCTGTTTTTTGGGCAACAACAGGGGGGGCTCCGGTTCCGTTTTTACGTTCATGGTCGGCTGCAAATCTTTCAAGATATCCAATGGCAACAGGAGAACCTTTTTTACCTAAAATACACCTGCCCTCACATTGTTCTTCCTGGGGACAGACACGCCCGCACACAGCAGGAAGTGCATTGTTTTCCCATAATTTTTTTGCTGCGCCTGAAAAATTGTTTTCTGCAATTAATTGGATAAACTCGGGTATTTGAACGGAAACCGGACATCCTTCAACGCAGGCTGGATTTTTGCATTGAAGACATCTTGAGGCTTCGGCCATAGCCATTTCAGGGGTAAGTCCCAAGGGGACTTCTTCAAAATTTCGTCTTCTGATATCCGGGTCTTGTTCTGGCATTTTTGCCCGTGGAATTTTTATCTTTTTTGATTTTTTGTCTGCCATTTATTCCTCCATGTATACAACCGTGATGGTATGGTTTATTGCAGTTTGCATTTTTCATAGGCTTCCAGGCTTAACTTCTCATCCTCAAGGTAGGAAGCAAGGCGCTTGGCCAGTTCATCAAAGTTCACTTTGTGCCCGTCAAATTCAGGGCCGTCTACACAGGCAAATTTGGTCTCATTGCCCACTGTAACACGGCAGCAACCGCACATACCGGTTCCGTCCACCATGATTGGGTTAAGGCTGACAAGGGTTTTAATATTTTTTTCTTTGGTGATTAGGCTGCAAAATTTCATCATTGGGATGGGGCCAATGGCAACAACAAGGTCGATATCATTTTTTTCCAGAACATCTTTTAAAACGTCGGTCACAAAACCGTGATGGCCGTGTGATCCGTCATCGGTACAGATATTTAAAGTGGTGGATGCGGCTTTCATTTTTTCTTCCATAATCAACAGGTCATATGTTCTGGAACCCAATATGGTTGTTACTTCATTGCCGGCTTCTTTAAGTGCCCGGGTAATGGGATGCAGCACTGCAATTCCGGTTCCGCCGCCAACGCAGACGACTTTACCGACGTTTTCGATATGGGTGGGTTTTCCAAGGGGGCCGATCAGGGCATAGTATTCATCGCCAACCATTAACTCTTTAAACCGGGTCGTGGATTTTCCAATGACCATATAGATAATGGTGATAGTACCTTTTTCCGGATTTGTATCTGCCATGGTCAAAGGGATGCGTTCTCCTGTTTCATCCGCCTGAAGTATTACAAATTGTCCGGGTTTGGCTTTTCGTGATATGCGAGGCGCATCTATTTCATTTAGAATGATAGTGCCTTGAGCCATTTCCTCACGAGCCACAATTTTTCCCATTTCTTCCTCCTAATTTCAATGGATCTGTGTATGGATCTGTTCGGTGATTAATGTTTAAATGAAAAATTCAATTCAATTTATGTCTTGAATTTAAGGATTCTATAATACCCTAAAATATTCCATATAATCAAGCGAAAAGACACCTGGGCAATTGAAAGACAAGTGCGTCGGCCTTACAGCAGTGGGATAGCTGGAATGTGACTATGGGTTTGATTGTACTGTGTCCGGCAGATAAAATGATTTAAAATTTATAAAAATAAAGCCATGAAATTTTGGACTTGACTTAATCACATGAAAATAGTAGGAAATAATCCTATTGATTTAGTTGGGTATATTTGAAATAGTGTTTTTAAAAATCAATCAGGGGATTGAACCATGTCAAAAGTAAAATCATTTCAGCTGATATTTTTTGTGATGATTGTTTTATGCATTTTGTTTCCCTTTATAGGGCAAACCAGTACAAACAACAGTGATGATGAAAAAAGACCGGGGCTTATAAAAATTGAGCTTGAGGGCGAGCTTGGCAAGGATGAAATGCCTGCTGTCGGTTTTTTGCATGATCTTCACACTCAGGCTTCGGATGGCGACTGTACAGTCTGTCATATGGAAAAAGACAATACCATTGTTTTTGAATTCAAACGAACAGGCGAGAAAGCATCCATGGATTTTTATCATGACCAGTGTATTGCCTGTCATACGGAAAAAAAAGCCTCTGACAAGAAGACGGGGCCAGTTGCCGATCAGTGCGGGGTATGTCATGTCGCAGGGGAGCCTGAAGGGTCTTTGCGGGAAAAAATCAGTTTTGATAAATCATTGCATTTTATCCATGAAAGTTCAGAACGGATTAAAGGTATGGACTTGTCAGCTAAAGACAATTGCAGCGCCTGTCACCATAAATATAATGAAAAAACAAAAGAGATTTTTTATGTTAAAGGTGAGGAAGAGTCCTGCTTTTATTGTCATAAGTCTGAAAAAAAGGATGAAACAAGGTCTATTCAAGAAGCGGCTCATGATTCCTGTGTAGCCTGTCATCAAAGCTTTAAAGCGAAAAGTATCGCAATTGATGCCGGGCCTGTAACCTGTGACGGCTGTCATGATAACGAAAAAATAAAAAAAATAAAAAAAATAACCGATATTCCCAGGCTCAAGCGAAATCAGCCGGATGAAGTTGCCATTACGGGCTGGAAGGCGGACGATCAGACAAAGAAAAATTATATGGATGCCGTTGCCTTTGATCACAAATTTCATGAAACAGCAGCGCAAAGCTGTAAAGACTGCCATCATGAGACCTTGAAAAAATGCAATGATTGCCACGGGGCAGAAGGGGGAGAACAAAAGGGCGGGTTTGTCAGTCTTGGGCAGGCCATGCACAAACAAGACAGTACCCGAAGTTGTATCGGATGCCATAAAGACTTCACGAAAAGTGCTGATTGTGCCGGCTGTCACAGTTTGATGCCTGCAAGCAACAGCAATCCCGAATCCTGTAAAACATGCCACAGTATACCGCCGGTTCAATTGGAATCAAAAGACCCTGCTCAAGCGGCAAAAATGGCGTTAACAGACCTTTCGTCAAATTACACGATTGTTGCAGAAGACAAGATTCCTGAAACAGTTGTTATTGACGGGCTGGCAGATGAGTATAAACCCAGCCGGTTCCCCCATCGCAAAGTGGTTCAGGCCATTGCCAAGAGAGTTGAAAAGAGCGGAATGGCAAACGCATTTCATAAGGATCAGGCCGGGCTGTGCATGGGGTGTCATCACAACAGCCCTAAAACCCTTGAGCCTCCTAAATGTGCGTCTTGTCACAGTAAAGTCGTTCCTGGCCAGGGTGATGGATCTGATGCCATATTTGATGGTGGTTTGGACGGCAGGCCTGGATTGAAAGGCGCATATCATGGCCAGTGCATTACCTGTCATCAGAAAATGGACATTAAATCCGTAGTCGCAACAGACTGTGTCAAATGTCATGAAGCAAAGAAATAGAAACTTCAAAGGATATAAATAATAAGGGTAAAATTATGGCTATTTCTCGTAGAAAGTTTTTGGGGTCGCTTGGCGCGGCCATCGGTGCCACCACAACCGGTGCCCTGACAAAAGCCTATGGTGCCGCAAACAAAAGTTTCAAGGGGTATCCGGGAAGCTCCGGCGTTCTGCACGACACCACCTTGTGTATCGGGTGCAGAAAGTGCGAACAGGCCTGCAACAAGGTGAATAAATTGCCGGAACCTGAAAAGCCGTTTGACGATTTAACTGTTCTTGATCAAAACAGACGTACCCAAGCGGATGTTTATACGGTTGTTAATAAGTTTCAGGCCAAAGAACAAGTGTTTGTAAAAAAACAGTGCAATCACTGCCTTGAACCCGCATGTGCATCTGCCTGCTTTGTTAAGGCGTTTAAGAAAACAGCAGCCGGACCGGTTGTTTATGATGCCTCCCTGTGTGTGGGATGCCGATATTGCATGGTTGCATGCCCATTTGAAGTTCCGGCCTATGAATATGACAAGGTGCTGACCCCCAAGGTAACCAAATGTACCATGTGCGCTCCCCGTCTGGAAGAAGGCAAGCTTCCGGGGTGTGTGGAAGCCTGCCCCAGGGAGGCACTGATTTTTGGACAAAGAGACGCATTGATCAAGATTGCACGATCCAGAATTCACAAATACCCTGATAAATACATAGATCATGTGTATGGTGAGCATGAAATGGGAGGCACAAGCTGGCTTTACCTTTCCGGTCAATCATTTGAAACCATTGGCATGAGAGAGGATTTAGGAACAAAATCAGCGCCTGAGCTTACGTCAGGGCCGCTTTCGGCTGTTCCCATCGTGGTTGGGTTATGGCCGGTATTGTTGACCGGCGTATATGCCATTTCCAAGAGAAAAGATAAGATTGCCAAAGAAGAACAAGATGATGCATTGCAGGCCGCAAGAGTTCAAGCCAATGAAGAGATGAACCAGAAGATAGAAGATCTCAAGGGGAAAATGAACAAAGAGAAAACAGCTGCCATCAATTTTGAAGTCAAAAAAGCCCTTGAAGAAGCTGAAAAAGCAAGAGAGGCTGCAAAAGAAAGCGAAGCCGCAAAAGAAAAACAAGCTGAAGTTCAGGAAGAGCAGACCGCTAAATCGATTGGCGAATCTGTTGATTCTCTGGAAAAAGGCAAACAGGAGGAATAGATGGATTCGGATAACAGGATTCCTGAAAATAAAAAATTTACTGTGTTTAATGTGGTAACCGGTATAATCCTTGCCGTGGGGCTTGTGTTAACAATCTTGCGGTTTACCATGGGACTGGGTACGGTTACCAACCTTGACAACAACAATCCATGGGGAATATGGATCGGCTTTGATCTGCTGTGCGGGGTTGCCCTGGCAGCAGGCGGGTATGTTACATCCGCGGCCTGCTATATTTTTGGGTTGAAGCGGTTTCATTCTGCGGTCAGGCCTGCAATCTTAACGGCCTTTTTAGGGTATGCGCTGGTTGTTCTGGCCCTTCACTATGATGTGGGCCGTCCCTGGCGTCTGCCATATCCGGTGTTTTATTCCCAGGGAACTTCGTCTCTTTTGTTTGAAGTGGGTCTTTGCGTGTTCCTTTATCTGACCGTATTGTTCATTGAATACAGTCCTGCAGCCATGGAATGGCTTGGTTTGAAGAAACTGCGGAATACTGTCGTAAAATTAACCTTGCTGCTTACGATTTTTGGCGTGGTTCTTTCCACTCTACATCAGTCATCCCTTGGTGCCTTGTTTATGATTGCACCGTCAAAGCTTCATCCTTTATGGTATTCCTCGTACCTGCCGGTATATTTTTTCATATCCAGCATGTTTGCAGGCATGTCCATGGTTATTTTTGAGGGCAGTCTGGCCCATCGCCACCTCAAAGATAAGATGGATGAAACCCATTTAAAGGAAAGCACAGGGGTTGTTCTGGGATTTGGCAAAGCAGCTTCGTTTGTCATGATGGGATATGTCGGTATCAAGATCATCGGTATTTCCATTGACAATAACTGGCACTATCTTACCACGGGCTGGGGACTATGGTTTATTGTGGAGCTTGTCGGGTTCGTTGTTTTTCCTGCCATTTTGTATGCTGTTGGGTCAAGGGAAAAGAATCTTACCTTTATCCGGGTGGCATCTGTCTGGACGGTTCTGGGAATCGTACTGAACCGGCTCAATATTTCCGTTGTGGCATTTAACTGGCACCTGCCTTCCGCCCAACGCTATTTTCCCAGCTTTATGGAAATCGCAACTTCTGTTTTTATTGTAACCCTTGGAATAGTGATCTACCGGTTTATTGCAACCCGGATGCCCATTCTTCATGAGCACCCGGATTACAAGACCCATTAGAAGGAGGATACCTTGGAAAACACTATTTTTACACTTCAGGATTTTATGACGTTTACCAAAGGAATGACCTATCTCATCATGGGTGGAATCCTTGTTTTTATGCCGCTTTTCTGGAAATTTCTCACGGACAGAGAAGATGATTAGAGATAATTTTTATTTATATGGAGGATTAAACAATGCATGATCTTTTAACAGGCGTATGCTTCTGGATCGCTCTGGGAGTCTGTTTGATTGGAATGCTTGCAAGATTTATCATGTATTTCAGGGGATTGAGCTGGCAGTTGGACAGGGTGGCGTACAAAGCTCATCTTGGGGCAGGCTTTAAAGGGGCCTGGCGGTCTATTTACAAATGGCTGATTCCTTTTGGAACTTATGGCTGGCGGACTCAACCGTTTATAACTCTGGCCTTTTTCGGATTCCATATAGGTGCTGTTCTGCTTCCGCTTTTTTTGCTGGGCCACAACCTTTTTCTTAAAGAAAAACTGGGATTTTCATTTTTCACCTTAAATACAAGTGTCGCAGATGTTTTAACCTGGGTTGCGGTTGTCAGTGCAGTGTTTCTTGTATTAAGACGACTGGTTTTACCCGAAGTCAGGATAATGACCACGCTATATGACTATTTTATTTTATTGATATCCCTGGCTCCCTTTGTAACAGGCCTTTTTGCCAGATACCAGGTAGGGGATTATTCATTTTGGCTGAATATGCATATATTTTGTGGAGAACTCCTTTTGATTGCCATACCCTTTACCAAGCTGTCCCATGTGTTCTTGTTTTTCGCATCCCGTGCCCAGCTTGGAATGGATTTTGGAATTAAGAGGGGTGGAATGAAAGGAACAAAAATGGCTTGGTAATGGGATGCCCCATATGCTTGAGCTGTAAGGAGAAAGATATCCATGCCTGAAGGAAAATTTTGCAATAAAAAACCCGTTGAAACGCCGGAAGGTGTTAATGAGTTATTGTCAGATACCAGTGGGAATATATATTATAAGGAAATGAAGGAACTGGATGTAGACAGTGACCTTTTGTGGAAAACCATACAAAATACCTGTAAGTCACGCACAAAAACCTGGCTTGAGATCTGTGCCCATTGCGGAATGTGTGCTGAATCGTGTTTTCTTTATCAAGTCAATGGCAGGGACCCCAAGCAGGTTCCAGCCTATAAAATTCAGTCAACCCTTGGCGAAATTATACGCAAAAAGGGAAAAGTCAGTAACCAGTTTATGCGGGATACCATGGAGGTTGCATGGGCAAAATGCACCTGTTGCAACCGGTGCGGTACATATTGTCCCCATGGAATTGATACCGGTATCATGTTCGGATATCTTCGGGGTTTGTTGTACCAGCAGGGTTTTGTGCCCTGGGAATTGAAAATCGGTGCTGGAATGCACAGGGCCTATCGCGCTCAAATGGATGTCACGGATGAAGATTTTGTGGATACCTTTGAATGGATGGTTGAAGAGTATGAAGATGACTATCCAGGGCTTACAGTGCCGGTGGACAAAGAAAACGCCGACATCATGTATACGGTCAATGCAAGGGAAGTAAAACATTACCCTGAAGACCTTGCCGAAGCAGCCGTTTTGTTCCATATGGCAGGCGAGAACTGGACTGTTCCGTCCAAAGGCTGGGAAGAGACGAGTCTTGCCATGTTTGCAGGAGACTGGGCAGCCTGCAAAATGCAGGTGGAAAGCGTGTATGACGCCATGGAAAGATTAAAGCCCAAACGAATGGTGGGAACCGAATGCGGCCATGCCCACAGGGCAACCGTTATTGAAGGGCCTTACTGGGCAGGACGCGAGAACGGTTTGCCGCCTGCCGAGTCAATTCATTATGTGGAATGGCTGGCTGAAGCCCTTAATACGGGAAAACTCAAAATTGATCCTTCCAAACGGATCAAAGAGCTTGTAACCCTCCAGGATTCCTGTAATTACATCAGAAATCAAGGCTTGAAAAAAGCGACCCGCGATATTGTCAGTCATATTGTTGAACCGGGGTATTTTGTCGAAATGTCACCCAACAAAGAGCATAATTATTGTTGCGGCGGCGGCGGCGGGTTTAATGGTATCGGCCTGTTCAGAAAACAGCGAAATGTCGCTTTGAGAAAAAAACGGGACCAGATTTTGGCCACCGGGGCAAAACTGGTTCTGGCACCGTGCCACAACTGCTGGGATGCCATAAGGGATCTTGAAGAAGAGTATGAGATCGGCATCCGGTGGTCCTTTTTAAAACCGATTATCATTAAAATGCTGGACATTCCGGATCATTTGAAACCTGAGGAATAGGCCGATCATTTAAAGAAATGAGAGGGGTTTGACATGTTTAAAAAGATTTTATTTGCAACATCTGCAAGCGCGGCAAGCGATCATGCGGCAAGGGTGGCCTTTAACATTGCCAAAAGTTATCAGTCCGACTTGAATATTTTTCATGTTCTGGGAGTTCCCTCAAGGGGATACAGCCAGTTTGTCGTGGATGTGAAAACCAAAGAAAGAGTGGATGTTGATGAAGATTATATTGCCTGGGTAAATGAAGAGATTAAAACCTATTATGGCAAATACCTGGATGAAAACCTGAATTATACCATTGATGTTGCTGTGGGATGGCCTGCCAGGGAGATATTGAGACAGGCAAAAACCTTGAAGCCGGACTTGATCCTGATTGGAGGCAGTACCGGTGATGAAGATGAAACGGTTTATAAAAAGAGTTCAGTCGGCACAACCCTGCAGAAAGTTGCCAAAGCAGCCAATTGTCCTGTTCTTGTTGTTAACAGGCCTGCGGCTTCTTTTTGGGGCGGAGTGTCAAATATTGTTTTTGGTACGGATTTTTCAAAAACTTCAGACAAGGCATTTGAATTTGCTCTGAAGGTTGCCAAAACCCTTGATTGTGAACTCCATGTGTTCCATGCACTTGATATTTCCCCTTTGAACAGCGGCAGAATGTTGAGTCAGGATGAGATAGAGCAGCAGATAAGGGAATCCATAAGAAAGATCAGGGCATTGTATGGAGAGCGTTTAAAAGAGTTGAGCAATTATTCCATGGATGTATGGGAAGGCATTCCTTATATGGAGATTGTTAAATATGCCAGGGATAAACATGCGGATTTGCTCATTATGGCGCATCATTCAAGGAAATTACCCTCAGAGGATATACGGCTTGGGGGGAATGTCGAACAGGTTATCGTCAGGGCCGGATGTCCGGTCATAAGTGTAAATAAATAAGTATCAGAGGGTGTTATGAAAAAGAAAATTCTGGTGATTGACGACGATTTGAATGTTAGAGATTATCTGGTTTCCCTGTTTACAGACAATGGATATGAGGTAAGTGTCGCAGGCGATGTAAAAGAAGGGTATGCCCAGGCCAAGAAGGTCAAACCGGACCTGATTACATTGGATATTGAAATGCCGGGAGAATGGGGTCCTAGATTTTACCGCCAGCTTGCACAGGATTCTGAATTGAAAAATATTCCGGTGATTGTTATCAGCGGGCTTTCCGGGCACCAGTATGCGGTTGTCAAGGCCGTGGCGTCCATTTCAAAACCCTTTGACCGGGATAAATTGTTGAAAATTGTCAAAGAAACTCTTAATTGATTTGAATATGCAGAATCAATCATGGCAAAACAGATATTAATTATTGACAGGGATGCCGGACACGCAGGTGCTTTGAAAATTTATACAGAGCGCCTGCAGTACGAGGTTACCATTGCAACCAGCTTTGAGCAGGTGGGCATTAAGCTTGATAACAATATCTTTGATATTATTCTTGCAGATCCGTTCAGCTTTGACAAACTGGTGCCATGCCTTGAATCCATAAAAAAAACACAACCAATAGTCCAGATTTTGATTTTTGCCGCAAAGGATAAACTGGATGATGCCATGGATATTTTTGGGGCCAAGGCCACCAATTATCTTGACTTGCCGGTTAACAGCAAAGCTCTTGATCTGGCACTCATTACCGCCTGTAAAAATATTTCAACGGATAAGAAGATTATCCGGTATTCCGAGAGGCTTGGTGATCTTCGCCACGCACAAGAGCTTCTAAATCAGTTGTTTGATGAAGTTCCCTGCTATATTTCCGTTCAGGATCGAAACCTTCGGATAACGGCTGCCAACAACAGGTTTAAACATCATTTCGGCAGTCAGGTGGGCGGATTTTGTTATGAACTTTATAAGCACAGAACCTCGCAATGTCCGGATTGTCCAGTGGTGGAAACTTTCCAGGATGGCAAATGCCATCATACCGAAGAGATTGTTACTTCAAAATTCGGCAAGCAATATAATGTGTTGACCCAGACTGCACCCATCAGGAATGAACAAGGCGAGATCACCCAGGTGATGGAAATGTCCACCAATATCACCCAGATCCGTCAACTTCAAAACCATCTTATTTCTCTGGGGCTGATGCTGGGTTCCATGTCCCACGGGGTAAAAGGCATGCTCACTGCATTGGATGGCGGTCTTTACCAGCTTGAAACAGGCCTTGTCCAGAAAGATGACGACAGAATTTCCAAAGCTTTTGGGCTTATCCAGCAGATGTCGGATAAAATCAAGAAAATGGTGCTGGAAATTTTATATTATGCCAAATCCAGGGAACTTCAATATGAAGATATGGATGTTGCACTTCTTGCCGGTAATGTAATTAACACAATTCGTCCGCTGGCTGAAAATTATGCCGTCAAGTTAGATGTTTGTATCCCGGAATCTCTTGGAAAAATTGAGGTTGATGCTGCCTGGATGGAGGCGGCCCTTGTTAATTTTCTTGAAAATGCAGTGGATGCCTGTGTCTTTGACAGGGATAAAAAAGAGCATTGCATACAATTTCATGTCGGTAAAACATCTGATGAGTTTATAGTTTTTACTATTTCAGATAATGGGATCGGCATGGATACGGAAACAAAAAATAAGATGTTTACCCTGTTTTTTACGTCCAAAGGGTCTCAGGGGACAGGGCTGGGGTTGTTTATTGCCAACCGGGTCATTAAATACCATGGCGGGACGGTTGAGGTTGAATCTGAACAGGGCAGGGGCACAAAATTTATTATTCTTCTTCCCCTTCAAAAGCCGGATAATGCAAAAATAGTTGAATTTCCCAGGACAACCCGTTAGACTCATTCCCTTTGCCGTTGATTTTGAGTGATGGTGAATTGTAGGAATGAGATTTTGTGCCTGAATTTCATGAATGGCACATGAATTTAAAATAGGGATTATGTTAGGAAAAACTATGCGACTGACAACCAAAAGCAGATACGGAACAAGGCTTATCCTTGATATCGCAGTTCACGGCAAGGAGAAGCCCGTTCCTTTGAGCGATGTTTCCAGTCGACAGAATATTTCATTGAAATATCTGGAGCAGCTTACGGTAAAGTTAAAGAAAGCAGGCATTTTAAAAAGTCATAGAGGTCCTTTTGGCGGGCATATGCTTTCAAAATCCCCGGCAGACATAACCATTGGGGATATTGTAAGAATTCTGGAGGAATCCACGGCCATTACAGATTGCGCAGAAGAGGAAAAACAGGTATGCGGTGTTTGTAACAGAGCTGGTGAATGTCTTTCCAGGTGGATTTGGGTTGAGGCAAGCAGGGCAATGTTTGACAGGCTTGATAAAATAACCATTTCAGGTCTTCTGGCTATCGAGAACAAAGAGTTTAAAAAAAAATAAAAGAATATTCGATATGGTTTACCTTAACTGAGATTTTTTTTATCCATTTTTTCATGTATGCGGTCAATCAGCAGGCGTGCATCTTTCATGTCGGTTTTTATCTCAAGGGTTTTTTCTGCATAAGTTAATGCCTCTTCATATTGCTTTAGAGCAAATAATACCCTGGCAACAGTATAATATACATCAGGATATCTGAGCCTTTTTTTCAGGACATGCTGTCCATGTTCAAGGGCTTCTTTGTTTTTTCCGTTTTTATGGAGGGTTTTTAGCAGATTGATACGGGCGGTCATATAATCAGGGTTTAGTTCGACTGCAGCGGCAAAGGCTGCCTCAGCTTCTTCGTTTTTTTTGCAAAGCAGCAGTTGTGTTCCAAGGCTGTTGCGAATATCCGGATATGTTGGATGTTTTTTGATATGATCGGATATAAAGGGAAGAATCATTTTTGATATCCCGGCTGCTGTTTCATTCGAATATTTTGAGCCACAGAACATTTCAATTGTTTCGGAAAAATTGGGCATAATATCAATATTTTTATGGAACTCGTCAATGAGCTGGACCCTCAGTTGCTCTTTTTGTAAAAGCATGTCAATAGATGACGATAAGTTCTCTTGCGGGGCCTGCTTGATTTTGAAGATTATGTTTTTTAGTATTTCAAAGCGCTTGCTGTTTGGATAGTAAGGAATTATTTTTTTGAGCTGTTTTTCCGCATCCTTGATTCTGCCGGTTTTACAATACAAGGTGATCAATTTTATCCGGGCAGTTTTATAGCAGCTATTGATTTCAATAGCTTTCAGAAGCCAGTGAATGGCTTGTTCTGTCTCATTGCATTCCTCTTTGACTATGGCGATAAGATATATGACATCTGCATAGCCAGGAAATTTTGAATGAATTTGTTCCAGGTTGTTAAATGCCGATTTGTATTCTCCCATGGCTGCCTGGGCAATACTCAGTTTCAATTGGGCTTTGATGTAATTTGGATTAAGATCCAGTGCTTTTTTAAATGAAGCTGCAGCCTCGGAGAGTTTTGTTGCGCTTAACAGGCAGAGTCCAAGATAGAAGTGTACGTCTGCATAATGTGGATTTTTTTCAAGAATATTCCGGTGAATGACTTCGGCATTTTTCCACATCCCCAGATTATTGAAAACAATGGCCATTTTTAGCTTATTGGGGATGTTGTCAGGGTCAATTTCTTTTAGTTTGCTGAAAGATTCAATGGCTTGTGTGAATTCCCCGGTATTATTAAGGCAGATGCCGATGAAATAACTCAGTTCTGTATGGTTGGGGTTGTATTTAATTGCGTGATTGAAATGGTACAGAGCTTCTGTATACTCAGCTTTGACAAATTTTGTGATGCCTATGTTCCGATGGGCTTGGCTGCAATAAAATCTGGCAAGATTATTTTCCAGGAAAAGAGATTTTTTTGACATAACCCACTTGAATTTATCAATAGCTTCTAAAAAGTTATTATTGTTATAAAATTGAATCCCTTCTTTATATGCTTGTTCGATCTTTGTCTTTTGTGAACCGAATAATTTATTAACAAAGCTCATATTTTTTCTCCCTGGGATAAACTTTAAATAGTTCATTTAATATAATCATATTCAAATATATCATAAAACTATCTAAATGTGTTGTCACAGATAATTCGTTCATTGCATTTGTTAAAGATATCATTCGTTTAATATGCGCCGTTTTTAAATAGAACTGCGGGGATGGTTTTTATAAGAATGATAAGGTCCAGTGCAATGGACCAGTTTTCGATATACATCAGATCCAGTTTCATCCATTCATCAAATTTAATGGTATTCCTGCCGCTGACCTGCCAGATACAGGTGATTCCCTGGACAACGGATAATCTTTTTCTTTCCCAGGGGTGATAGAGAAGCACCTCTTTTTCAATAGCCGGTCTGGGACCCACAAGGCTGATATCCCCCCGGAATACATTGAACAGCTGCGGAAGTTCATCAAGGCTTGTCCTGCGCAACAATTTGCCGGTGATTGTCTGCCGGGGATCATTTTTGATTTTAAATGCAGGCCCGTTCATCTCATTGAGATGCATTAATTCCTGTTGCATTTTTTCAGCTCCTATCACCATAGTACGAAATTTAAATAAAGTAAATTTTTTCCCATGTTTGCCGATACGTTCCTGTTTGAACAGAACGGGTCCCGGGGATGATAATTTTATGGTTATGGCGATCACAATCCAAAATGGCAGACACAGAGTGATCAGGAGCGAAGATGCTGAAAAGTCAAAACAGCGTTTGAAAAACAGGTGTTTCGGGTTTCTGTCAATAAATTTGAAAATTTTGATCTGAATCGTTCCCATGGTTTCTAAATAACTTATGGCAGCAGATTCTATGTGTTTGTGATTAAGATCAAGTTCAGTTGTGGCAAAATTCAGTCCTATTGTTGCGCAAGTTGTAGCGATAAAATCAAGAGTTATTTTGCGGTTGCTTACATTTGTGCATAATATGTAATCCGAATAGTGTGCAAGGGTAATTTCCGAAAGATTGTTTATAAGACCTAAAATAGGTTTACCAGATATGATTTTTCCAATATCATCCTTTTGCTCAGCTAAAAAACCTACGATTCTTAATCCTTTTTCCGGGTTTCTATTGATATGATCGGCAATCTCCCGGGCCTTTGTACCGATGCCGACGAGTAAAATATGCTTTATGATATTTTTATGGGAGATTTCATTGGTAATTGTACGCCTTGTGATAAAACGGTTGAATATTAACATCAATCCTAAGATTGCTGCCGAGAGAAGAGAAAAGATAAGGTTGAAGATAAAGGGAAATTCCATATATTTAAAAGTCAATAAAAGCAGTACTGTTGTGGTAAGGCATAACAATATGGTTTGATATAAAATTGTTTTTATGGAAAATAAATATTTTGTCTTATACAAATTTAAAAAATAGATAAAAATGGGGGGAAATAAAACAATAAGTGCAGAGAACCGGATATATGATATGTTTTTGTAAAAAATAGCGTTGCTCGACAGTTCGGAAAAAAAAGTCAAGGACTTCAGGCAGAGTGTCAAAATGGGTATGACTAAAAAGTACAAAATAAGCAAGGATATTACATCAGAGACAATCTGTGTTAACAGCACATACTTTTTTTGATCTTTAAACATATTAAAAATTACTCCATTTGCTGAAGTTGGGTTTCCACCATAAGGTGAGAGACATTATAATATCTAATTTTTCCCGTGACAATGGAACTATTTATATGAACTTTTGTCAAGTGTCAATTTATTGTCTTCTGTTTGTATTCTATGTATGTAAAAGCTTACTTGAGATTGCAATGAGCAATTAGTCGACACAATATTTTTTCGTCCTGAAGATGGATTCAACGAATAGAAGAGTGCATGTCTTATCAGGTTGACAGGCTGTTACAGAACTAAAAAATATTTTATAAAACTATATTATATGAAGATTGATGTGCTTTGTGTAGCTATATATTGTTTTGATTTTATTGAATTTTGCATTCCGTAACAGTCTGTCAAGAGAGATAATTCTTTTGTCTGTGGTATACCATTTTGAAATTCAATATGAGCCTTGATTGTTTTTTGCTTATATACTATACATATGATTGCTTTTGGTCATTAAAGGGATATTTAAAAACAGTAATTCTAAATAATATAATCAAATGGTTGACTTGATTACTTTGTTGTAATCAAAAGGACGGAGTTATATCATCACACTGATGAATTAAACCTAAAAGTTGCAAGAGAAATTTAAATATTTTTTATATTCAGTATTTAAATGATTTTTCCACTCACAGAGTTTTATAAAAAAACATTGTAAATACAACAGGATCAAACGAGCTTGCAATTTTTAAGTATTATTCAAAAGTCTTCTAATAACTGCCATGGGCAAACCTGGTATTCCCCCTTGGTTTGCCACAAAAAAACATGAAAGTTACGATTGGATTTGCCGTGACTTTCTTATAAAAAAAAATCTTAAAAAACAATAGACATTCATAATATGATTCCCTCTATTTTTTCATCAATTGTAAAATGCTATCCTGATAATAAAGCAGTGGTCCACAATAAAAAATCAATTACTTACAGGGAAATTGATTTTGCTGCTGGCCGTCTTGCTGTTCTGCTGAAGACAAAACAGGTTTTCTCCGGCATGATCATTGCCTTGTATCTGCCTTCAAGCATTGAAGCAATCGTTTCGATGCTTGGGGTCTTGAAAGCAGGTTATGCGTATCTTCCCCTGGATATCAACGATCCCCCGTCTCGAACAGAGGAGATCCTTGACCATTCGCAGGCAGATATAATTATTACGTTAGATTCTCATAAATCTAATT
Organism: Desulfobacula toluolica Tol2; assembly: GCF_000307105.1. Classification (NCBI taxonomy): domain Bacteria; kingdom Pseudomonadati; phylum Thermodesulfobacteriota; class Desulfobacteria; order Desulfobacterales; family Desulfobacteraceae; genus Desulfobacula; species Desulfobacula toluolica. Next base: position 4,306,737 of record NC_018645.1, on the reverse strand, counting down.
TCAAAAATAGAGATATTGAAGTATTAGTGTTAGACACTCTGCTTGATTCCCCTGATGGTATTAAAAACAGATCAGAAGAGAAATTTAATATTGTTAAATCTCAAGGGTCAGACGAAATTAACCCTGATTTTACAGCGTATGTCATATATACATCCGGTTCTACAGGCAAACCAAAAGGCATACCAGTAAAACATCAAGCTGTTATGAACCTTATCGAGGATTTTCAACACCGCAGCCCGCTTGACACTAAGGATAAAAGTTCTTTATGGACAAATTTGAATTTTGATGTTTCTGTTTATGAAATATGGTCAGCTCTATTATCCGGTGCAACGCTTTTTATTCCGGATCAGCAGATCAGATCGGATGCTGACAAATTTATCCAATGGCTCAAAGAAAACAATATTACAAGCTCATACATTCCTCCTTTTATGATAAAGGATCTTGCAGACAAGCAGTTGGAAAATCCAATTTCCTTTAAACGAATATTAACAGGGGTGGAACCCATTCCGGAAAGTCTTTTATGCGCCCTTAAAAGGAATACTAAAGGCCTTTGCCTCATTAACGGATATGGACCTGCCGAATCAACAATTTGTGCCACATTATATGAGGTACCTGATTATTCGGACAATCCAGGCAATGCTCCCATTGGAAAGCCTGTTAAGAATTTAGAAGTCTATCTCCTTGATGAATCAGGAAATCCTGTAAAAAATGGAGAAAAAGGTGAAATTTATATTGCAGGAATCCAGGTTGCTGACGGGTATTTGAGAGAAGATGCTCTATCCGCAAAGAATTTTCTTGAAAATTCTTTTTCAGATAAGTTGCCTGGATTTTTATATAAGACTGGTGATCTTGGAACCAGATTAAAAACCGGTGATATACTGTTTGGCGGCAGAAAGGATTTTCAGATTAAACTCAGGGGATTTCGCATTGAACCATGGGAGATTGAGAATGTTATCAAGGAGTTTCCCGGAATATCTCAAACTGCAGTTGTTCTCAAGGAAAACAAAGCACAAAGAAAAATATTAACTGCTTATATTGATTCTCATCTGGATCAGGAACAACTCATCAATTTTTTAAAAAGTAAGCTGCCAAAATATATGATACCATCGGTTGTTATTCCCTTGGAAAAAATGCCCCTGACTTCTCAGGATAAAATAGACAGGAAAAATCTTATGTTAAAAAAAGATCTGAATATTCTAAAGAAAGAAGAATTACCGCAAACAAAAACAGAAGAAAAAATTGCGGAGATATGGGCGATGTTTTTAGGTATCAGTCCAATATATCGAACTGATGATTTTCTTCTCCTCGGTGGAGACTCTATTTCCGGGGTAAAAATAGTATCAAGAATAAACAGGCTTTTCTTAAAAAATATTGAAATAAACACTCTTTTTGAGCATTCTCAACTGAAAGCGTTTTCAAGATTTATTACGGGTGATTCAAACAAAAAAATAAAGAAAGATTTGTTTGGGGAAGCGTTGTCCAATAAAGATAAAATCAACAAAAAAGACGGCCTGCCTCTTCTGGATGATCAAAATTTAATATGGATGTTTGAGCAGATCAATCCTGGCACATCTGTTTATCACATTCCCCTGGTTTATAAAATTACAGGCAAATTAAACTATGATTTTTTTGAACAAGCCATTGAAATAATAAAAGAACGACATATTGCTTTGCAATCCGTATTTCTGTTACAAAATGATATTACAATTCAAAAGCAAGCGGGTGATTTTAGTAACGAGAACGATGATAACCGTAAATCATTTTATTATCGAGTTGATCATATAAAGAATATCCTTAACCATTGCAGTGATGAGGTGTCAACTTCTGTAATTTCCTGTGTAAAACCGGAAAATACTTTTGAACCAATGGATAGCCTTACAAACAATGATCTGGAGAACCGATGGATTCTTGATAAAATCAAAGAAAAATTCAATCTTGAAACAGGCCCTGTCTTTAGAACTGATCTGTTAATTACAGGAGAGTCAAGTTGTTTAGTCTGTTTTACTTTTCACCACATCATCTTTGACGGATGGTCTGCAGGGTTGTTTGCTCAGGAATTCGGCAAAATATACAATTGCCTTATGAAAGGCGAATCTTTAAAATTATCAACACCTGAAGTCTCATATCATGATTATATTTTAGCCAGGATCTATGAAGTTGATCATGACTGGAAAACAGCCAGACCGTTTTTTGCCTCTTATTTAAAAGATCTTCCTCAAAACAGTAAAAAATCTTCCCGGGAATTAACCGGGGCGTGTTTCCCGGTCAAGATTGATGCCGACACATATAATAAAATAAAAAAACTTGCCATAGAAAACCGTACAACCTCTTTTACTGTTCTTCTTGCTCTTTTTCAAATTCTTCTTTTTGCCGAGACCGGTCAGAATGATCAAATTACCGGGATTGCATATGCAGCCAGGGACAATGTTGATACAGAACCAATAATCGGTTTTTTAATGAATACGCTTGTGGTAAGAACTATCATCAATATTGATAATAGTTTAAGCTTTTTTCTGGACAATGTTAAAAAAAATCTGGAAAAGATATTCAGATATAAAAATATTCCTTTTCAAAAAATCAATCGATTATGCCAAGAGACAAGCCAGCGGGAAAAAGTTTTTGAATCCATGTTTCTGATGCAGACAATGGATTTTCCTCATCTTGATTTGTATAAAACCAAAACTGACTATCTACATGTTGATACGGGGAAAGCAAACTGTGATATAACCCTTGAACTTTATGAGGGTGAGTCGGGTTTAACCGGCTGGTTTGAATACCGAACAGATCTTTTTACTGAAAACAGGATAAAACAGGTAACAAAACATTTTAATAAAATTATAGACAATGCAATTGATCAGCCGGAATCAAAAATAAACACCCTCCTGAATATGAACACTTATCCCATTTCTCCAATGCAACATGGGATGCTCATGGAAACTTTGAGATCTACTCAGGGTGCCGGTATTTATATAGAACAGATTGTGTTTGATATTAACCAGGATATTGACCTTGAACGGTTTAAGAAAGCATGGCAAAAAATTATTCAACACCATGAAATTATGCGACTTGGATTTGTCTGGAAAAATTTAGACCAGCCCCGGCAACATATTTTACCGATTGATGAAATAAGTATTGAAATCAATGATTGGAGCAGTTCTTCCAAGTCTGAAACAGAAGAATTTATAGAAGTATTTCTTCAAGCGGATAGACGACTTGGATTTGCTCTTTCAAAACCACCTCTTTTTAGAATAGCTCTTTTAAAAACAGATGAAAATCAATACACCTGTGTCTGGAGCTTCCACCATGCCATTGCCGATGGAAGAACAATGGTTTCCATATTAAAAGATCTTTTTTTAATATACCATAATCCGAATACACAACTTTCCCCGCCAGGATCATTTAAAAATTATATCGGATGGCTGAATAAGAAACAAAATAGTGAATCGGCAAGAGCGTTCTGGGAAAAACAATTGAACGGTTTTACAGAATCAATTGATCTTCCGTTTAATATTCAAAAAAGATCTGTAACAGAAAACAGAAGACAAGAATATTCTATTACCATAACAACGGGAAATCAAAAAACCTTTATTCCCTTTGACAAAACTTCTGTGTTGAAAAAAATCTGTGAAAAAAATGCCGTCACAATGAACTCGTTATTAATGGGGGCATGGGCGGTGCTATTAAGCCATTATACAGGAAAAAAGGATATTGTCTTTGGAACTACAAGATCTGTCAGGAGTTGGAGGAAAAACAGTTCCAATGATACCGGGTTGTATATCAATACGCTTCCCTTAAGAGTTCAGATAGATCCTGAAGAGAATCTGTCAATATTTTTACACAAAATTAGAAACGAATGGATCAAAATAAAAGAGTTTGAACATACTTCCCTTTCAAATATTCATTCATGGAGTCAGGTTAAGGGAAGTTTTCCCCTGTTTGATATTTTTTTTGCTTATGACTATCATTCCATTGATGCTGCACTTGAAGGCTACAAAGAAAAAATATCCTGTTCCAATGTCTCTTTGTTTGAAAGAACACCCGCATCTTTGTTTTTAACAGTCCGTGGACTTGATGAACTCACTGCCACCATAGAGTATGACAGAAGAAAATTTGATCCTGCCATAATAAAACAAGTATTGGGTAATTTTACTACTTTTCTGGAATCACTCTCTGAAAATGTTGATCCAAGACTCATGGATGTGTCCATATTAACGGATCTTGAAAAGAAAAAAATTGCCCGGAAATTAAACTCTAACAAGATTCATACCAGACCTGACAGCTGCATACACCATCTCGTAGAGATACAGGCATCCTTAAACAAAGATACAACAGCAGTAACAGACCATAAAAACAGTAAAAGCTATGATGAATTAAACAGATATGCAAATCAAATTGCCCATTATCTAATAAAATTTGGGGCTATGGCTGAAAAAAAAGTAGTTCTTCTCCTTGAGCAGAATGCAGATCTCATTGCGGTTATCCTTGGAGTATTAAAATCAGGATGTGCATATGTCCCGCTTGATCCAGGGTATCCAGATGAAAGAATAAATTATATAATCAATGATTCTGCTCCTGAGATTATTGTCACCACAAAGACCCACGAACATAGGATAGACCCAAAGGGTGCGGCGGTTATTCTGCTTGATAAAGAGATGCCAGAAATAAAAAACATGGGTAGCGCCAATCCCAAAATAGATCTGACCCCTGAAAATATGGCATATATCATATATACGTCGGGATCAACAGGAAAACCCAAAGGGGTAATGGTAGAGCATAGTTCTTTGGTTGCCTTTACACGATCTGCAAGCGAGATTTATGATATTAGACCCGATGACAGGGTGCTTCAATTTGCATCCATCAGTTTTGATGCATCAGCAGAAGAGATATTTCCTACTTTCTTTTCAGGTGCAACCCTTGTAATGAAACCCAGAGATGTTGTCCATACACCTTCTCAGTTTATTGATTTTTGCAGGGATAACAGTCTTACTGTTCTTGATCTTCCTACATCATACTGGCATATGCTTGCCGACGAGATTGATACCTTGATCCTGCCGGAACATATAAAGTTGATAATAATTGGAGGAGACGAGGCAAATTCCGATAAAGTCGAAAAATGGAACAACAAAGTCAATTCCAATGTCAGGTTGCTTAACACCTATGGTCCTACAGAAACTACAGTTGCGGCAACCTGGGCGGATCTTTCGTCAGAGTTTGGAGCATTAAAAGGTAAAGTATCCATTGGTCTTCCATTCCCCAATGTCAGCTTATGCATATTAAATCAATTTCAACAACCGGCTTTACCCGGAAGCATGGGTGAACTCTGCATAGGGGGTACCCAGACGGCAAGAGGATATTTAAACCGTGAAGATCTTACTGCCAAATCGTTTGTTAAACTCAATGACATCAACAAAGAGACAATTTTTTTTAGAACCGGTGACAGGGTGGAAATGCCCGTTGGAGAGGGTATCCTCTTTTATGGAAGAATTGACCGCCAGATAAAAATAAGGGGATTCAGGGTTGAGCCGGGTGAAATTGAAAGGACGGCTTTGCTGCACCCTTCGGTTTCAGAATGTGCCGTGGCTGTTTCAAAAGAGTGCGACGGCAACATCAAGACAGCCGCGTTTCTAATGTTGGATCCAAAAAGCAAACCTGATTTTTCTATAAAAGCATTCAAGCAGTGGCTTTTATCCAAGCTCCCTGAATATATGGTTCCGTCTTTATTAATTACAGTCGATTTTCTTCCCTATACGTCTTCCGGTAAAATTGACTACAATGCATTGGAAATACCCCGATCCGATTCAATATCCTTTGAGCATAAAAAAGTCGGTTTTTTTGATGGCCCATATGAAAAAGAGCTGAAAGCCATATGGGAAGGCATATTAAACTATGAAGTTTCAAGCCCGGATGACAATTTTTTTGATATCGGCGGCTCCTCTCTTTATTCAATTAAACTGGTCAATGCCCTTGAAAAAAAATTCAATATTTCAATTCCGGTAATTGCTGTTTTTAAAGCTTCCACAATAAGGCAACTTGCAAAAATAGTTGAAAAAAAGATTCAAGATTCCCTGCACGGATCTCAAAGAATAATCAGTAAACAAGGGAAAAAATCTCCTGTTATCTTAATTGGGCATTCCATAGCCAGTGCTCAAAAATATAAAAAAGTGGATCTTAAGGGACATCCCTTTTATCATTCACCTATTTTTATCCATTTTTATGATTCCGAACAAAATGGCACTCAATTGCTTGATATCTGGCAGCTGGCCCAAAAATGTATTGATGATATCCTGAAAGCTTTTCCATCAGGGCCTTATATCATTATCGGATCATGCAAAAATACCATTGTCGCCCATGAAATTGCCTGTCAATTGACCAATATGAATAAAAAGATAGAGTTGCTGGTCATAATTGATGAAAATTGGGAGAAAAAGCAACCCTCTGCCGTTGAAAAAAACTGGAATAGAAGGGGGTTGTCTTTTGTAAAAAAGCAATTCCATAAAATACGCCGATTTGATTATGAGTATATCTTTAATAAAATTATATCCAAGTGTTATGATTATTACATTTCATTGGATGGGCTGCAGCAACGCTTATACACCCTGATGGGAAAGCCTGTTCCTGAATCAGTACAGTTTAGATTAATGGAAAGCATTTATTACAGGGCATGCGAATTAAATCCCTATATGCCGATCCCATATTACGGCAATGTGCTGTTGTTTTATTCTCGTAATTGGGAAGAAGATTATGCTCCACAGCTTCATAAATATCACCAAGGCCAGGTGAAAAAGATTGATGTAAAGACGACCCACTCAGATTGGTTTAAGCCGGAACAGATAAATAAAATAATCGGAGAAATAGAGGCCTATAATTGATTAAGGAGTTTGCATGTACATAGAATTTGCAGGCCTGCCGGCATCAGGTAAGACGACATTGTCGTCAGCATTAAATAAACATTTAAAATTGTTGCAACGATATTGTTTGTATAGAAATGAAGCAATCATACAATGTATTAAAAAGCGGGATGACGGGCGTATTAAAAATATGGTGAAACTTTTGCCTTCCCGGATATGGTTGCCGTTTATGGGGGAACGATACATCTTGCCGGAATTTGTTACCTTTTCTTCCCGTCACCTGGAATTGATTGCTTTGATTTCAAAAGCGCTCGCAGGGTCAAATTTGCCGAAACTGCTGATAGAATCCATATGGAATACAATTGTAAGAACTTTTTCAGAAGTACATCTGATTTCTCAATATCTTGATGATTCTGATCTGGTCATTATGGATGAAGCCTTTTCCCAGAGGTGTTTTACCTTGTTTGCATACATGGAAAGTACGGTTTCAGATGAACTGATAACCAGGTACGCAAAATTGGCCCCTATTTCAAATCATTTGTTTTGGGTTGTGACCGATCCCAAAATCTGTGTGGAACGATTTATGCAGAGATTGCAAATTCGGCCGTTGCCATTCGGATTCCAGACCAACAGTAAAGAGTTGCTGGAGGAATTTGAGTCGGGTCATAATGTTTTGAAGCGGTTAAGCACCGCATTGGAAGATCAGGGTAAAAGCGTATATCGTATCAGTGGAGATAAAGATATGCATGACTCCATTTCGCAAGTATGTAAAGCTTACAGTGTGCCGAATTGATGTATAACAAAATTAAAAAAACAACCAGCGCTGTTAAATATACTTTAATATTTAAGACATTAAGTCAGTGCTGTGGGCTTATTGCAACGGTTTTGCTTGTCAGGGCGCTTTCCGAATTTGACTACGGAGTTTACAACCTTCTTTATTCGGTCATCGGACTAATTGGAACAGTTTTATCCTTGGGAATAGGAGATGCGCTGCTGCGATATATGCCTGAATATTATAATAGGGGAGAATTCAAGATTGCTCATAATTTATTCAAAATAAGCTGTGTTATTCGGATGGTGGCGGATGTTGCAATCCTTGGATTTATTTTATTGTTATGGCAGCAAATCGCCCCTTTTTTAAAAATTACAGAATATAAATCGTATTTCATGCTTTTTACTTTGATTATTGTTCTGCATCAACAGCGCAATTTCCTTGAGATCGTTTTGTCATCTTATTTTCTTCATAAATATTCAAAACCAATTGCTCTTTTGTTTGCGATCATAAAGGCGATAGGATATGGATTTATCATTATTTACGATAAAAATCTGTGGCATGCAATTATAATCGACCTGTCTGCCTATCTAATTTCTTTTGCCTTGCTTCAAATATTATATTATAATAAAATTCCTTTTTCTTCTGGAACAATTGATTCTATTACAAGCAATGAGAAAAAAAGAGTTGGAAAATACGCCCTTTTTTATAATTTTAATAATACCGGTGTGGGGGTTTTAAGCGCTAATTTTGACAATTTTATCATTGTTATGTTATTAAATCCTGTTGCTGTCGGGGCTTATTCCTTTTATGTTCAAATCAATCTTCAAATATCATCATTGCTCCCATTAATCTACCTGAGGGACGTTATTAAACCGGCATTTTTTGCCATCGGAACATCGTTGTCTCAGAAAGATAAATTAACGCAATTTTTTCAAAGTCTTGTAAAAATAAATTTGTTTTTTGCAGTCCCATGTTGTTGCTTTTTATTTATATTCGGTGACTATATTAGCAGCATTATCTCAAATAATAAATTTGTAGAGTATTCTTCCATCCTATGTGTCATGTTTTTTTTTTCCATTTTAAATTCCTTGCCTATTGCCACAGTTGCTCAGCTAATGGAAAAGGCAGATATCGTTCTCTACAGCAAGATTTTTGCCGTGTATAATATTGTTGCAGACTTGATTCTAATTAAGTTTTTCGGGATATGGGGCGCGGTGTTCGCAACTGGAACGGCGACCTTATCCAAAAATATTTTTATTTGGTATTTTGTTAGAAAAGAAGCCAGTTTTAAAGGATTGGAATTGTTTATGATTAAAATAAGCCTGTTTTGGGCGGCAATTTCTGTTTTTATATACAGCCTCAGCAAAATAATTCCTTCCAATATTACTTATCAACTTCTTTTCGGAGTTTCGATATTTGCAATCGCTTTTTTTATTCAATTTGGTTGTAATTATTTCAGGCCTGATGAAAAACAAATTTTTAAAACAGTATCAGATGGAAATTCAAAATGGATTTTTCTATTTAAATTATTAAAAATGCTTCCTGGTTAGGGCTTGTGAATTGAATTTATGTTTAGATGATGAAAGGAATTTAATTCTAATAGGTTCACGGTTCTTTTTATATGAAAGTCTTAAAAAATCCATACAGAGACTTTCAATCTTTGTTGTGGGCAAACATGGATAAAAGACCAAGTCTGCCCGTGGCAGTTATATAAAAAAAATTAAAGAGAACAAATTTAAAAGTTCGGAGGAAAAATATGTCAACAAGATGTTCTAAATGTATATTACCATCTGATTTTCCAAGTGTTCATCTAAGTAAGGATGGAGAGTGCAATTATTGTAGTTTGTTTGAAGAAAAAAAGATTAATGCTCCAAGGGAGTCTAACAAAGATCGTGAGTTAAAATTTGAAAAAATTTTGGATAGATTTAAGGGCAAAGGGCAATATGACTGTTTGGTTCCTGTTAGTGGTGGAAAAGACAGCATGTATGTTTTATATGTGCTTGCAAAAAAATACAACTTAAATATTCTGGCCTATAATTTTAATAATGGTTTCCAATCTCCCTTGGCTGTCCAAAATATAAAGAGGGCCGTCAAAAAATTGGGCGTAGATCTAATCATTTATAAGCCTAATGAAAATATGATGTTTAAGTTTTATAAAATATTTTTAAGCCAAGCCGGCGAGATTTGCGGGCCTTGTAATACCTTTATTGCATCAATGGCAAAAAAAATTGCTAAACAGAATGGTATTCGGCTGATAATGACGGGCAATTCCGCCAAATATTCTTCGGCCATTGATGGAGTAAGTGCATCAACTTATTGTGATCGCAAATATTTTTTCAGTGTTTTAAAGGAATATAAGGACATTCAAGACTATATGCGCAATATTTTTTATTCACCAATAGTTCATGGCTTTTGGAAATTAACCGGAACAGGGCCTGAAAAAGTAGATGTCTTAAATTATTTACATCCAGGAGTTGCTAATCTTCAGAAAATTATAGAAAAAGAAATTGAATGGGTGCCCCCGTCTGATGAATATGAACATGGTGACTGTTTGCTGAATTTACTTAAAGATTACCTTATGTGCCGAAAATGGGGCTATAGCGAATTAACGCAGGCATACAGCGCATTGATAAGAAATGGTGAAATCAATAGGGAAGAAGCGCTTCAAAAAGCTGAGATGGAAGAAGTTCGAGAACCGCCAGCCATACTGGAATCGTTTCTTGAAACGATCGGTTTGTCAAACGATGAGTTTGAGGCGTCTAAAAAACGGCATTTTACAGATTTCGCGAATTATAGCAGCAGTCCTTTATACATCCTGGGAAAAAAATGTTTGAATTTGGTACATCAATCAAAATAACAAAAAATTTCGTTTGCCTTGGAGTCTGTTTTTTTAACCTGGGACAAGCTGTAGAATAAGCCTCTTCTGGAAGATCCTCATAAATTGGTTTAAATTGTCTCGTCTTATGTCGTTGGCCGCTTTGGAAGAATTTTTTTAGGAGAAAAGTATGAACAGTAAAATTTCAGATACTGTATGGGATATTTTGGTATGTCCATATTGTGGAGCAACGCTTGAGAAGGCAGATCAAAATATAATGTGCATTCATTGTCACTCTGATTATAAATCAACTGAATCTGGAGCCTTGGATTTTCGACTTCAAAAAAAAAAAGAGTATCCCTGTAAATTTACCTTGGGGACACCGTTGCTTCCAGAGCAAGGATTTAAATTCAATGTATTGCAAAAAAATAACAACCCACAAGTAGATTTTTCCGATATTAACGTTCCATTTCATCTGACAAAAGAATTGATAAGTTATTTTCCCAGGGCAAAAACAGATAACAGTTTAATGTTGGATCTTGGTTGCGGCAGTACCATTCATCGGGAAGTCAGCGAATATGCAGGGTTTGAGTATCTCGGCCTGGATTATGAATCTAAAGAATGTCAACTGCTTGGCGATGCCCATTCTCTGCCTTTTAAAGATGATAGCTTTGAATTTATTTTATCTATTGCGGTTCTTGAGCATATAAGATTCCCTTTTGTCATGATGAAGGAGGCCTATAGAGTTTTAAAACCAAATGGGATATTTATTGGAACGGTTGCATTTCTTGAGCCCTTCCATGGGGATAGTTTTTATCATCACACCCATTTGGGAACATACAATTCTCTTCAAGCCGGTGGCTTTAAGATTGAAAAGCTTTGTCCCAGTGCTGAATGGTCGGTACTTACAGCACAAGCAAACACGTTGTTTCCTAAAATGCCTCGTTTTCTAACAAATTCTATTTTAATGCCCGTTAATATTTTTCATAAGATCTGGTGGCGTATTGGTAGCTTTTTTTCAAAAAAAGCCTTGGAAGAGACGAGAATACAAAATACTACAGGTGCATTTACTTTTATCGCTCGAAAAGATGCCATGTAAGCAAATTAGATCTGCAATCGCTTGAAAACGGCTTGTATAATAATTGTTTTTTGAAAAAATATGTGCTGTCAGCGTGTTTAATGCTTGAGTTACAGGTAGATAGATTACCTGTAACTCAAGTTGGTTCAATGGACAACCAAATTATGAGCAAAATAAACAAGAAAATTTAAAAGCCCCAAGATTGATAATAAGAAGGCAAAAAATATGCAATATAAATATTATAAATTTTTGATATGTTCGGATCTTTATCGTATTAAAGGTGAAGTAAGTTTTAAGTTCTTTCTTTGGCATTTATTTCGATGGAATGTGTTTAGGTATAACTATTGGATGCGCACCTGTTCCTATACTAAAAGTAATATGTATTTAAAATATTTTTGTTATCCAGTTGCAAAATTTTTACTTAACCGATTGAAATATAAATTAGGTATTTCAATACCACCGGAGACTAATATTGGAAGTGGGTTTTGTATTGGCCACTTTGGTGGAATTACAGTCCATCCCAAAACTACGATAGGAAAAAATTGCAATATTTCTCAAGGGGTAACTTTAGGAAAAGCGAATCGAGGAAAACATAAAGGCTATCCAGTATTAGGCGATAATATTTATATTGGCCCCGGCGCAAAAATTTTTGGTGATATTAAAGTTGGAAATAATGTCGCTATTGGCGCTAATTGTGTCGTAACAAAAGACGTTCCTGATAACTCTGTTGTTGTCGGTATTCCTGGAAGAGTAATTTCAAAAAAGGGATCAAAAGGATATGTTAATAGAACAGACTATGATGAAAAAGCGTTCGCAATATATTAAATTTTTAAAGTAATTTGCCCATTGAAGACAGTTCGGCGCAGTATCAAATTAAAATGTTCCATCGGCTCAATTTGCTTATAAACGGTTTGGTCACAGCCCACTATTTCCAAATTTCAGACAGCAGTTACAGAATTTTCTTGCGGGCTATTTATTTATGATATTGCGCCTTCAACGGATTTATAAGGATTTTAAAATTGGTCTGATTTTTGCTGATGCAACAGGTGGAATCCACCCCATTATACCACCCGGGTGGAAGATATCTATTGGGAAAGTTGATTGCGCTGAGAGCGATGTCATCAGAGGGGAGTGGTGCAAGGATTATCTTTGATGAGTGCTGGATTCATCAACTTCCAACTGGCGCAATAGCAGAGTAGGAACCTCTATCACGCTTAGACCTTGCGAAATTACTGGCTTCACAACGAACCTATTGGTTTCCTTTCTATAAGTCTAACCCTGGAGATACGGTTATTGATGTGGGTACTGGGATCGGCTGTGAGATGATTTCGTTCTCACTTGCTGTAAAACAAAGCGGCCCAGTGTTTTTGATTGAGGCCCACCCAAAGATTTTTAAATGTTTAAAGAAAACATGCGAATATAATGGACTCAAGAACTTTGTTCCCTTTAATATTGCAGTTGTAGATGCGGACAAAGAAGTATTCCTTGGAGAAGCCATTTATCACTATTGTAATAGCCTCAAAACCTAATGGAACTGTAAGCTTAGTTGGCCGCAGATTGGACGACATCTGTAAAGAATATAACATTTACCGGATTGACTATCTTAAATGAACGTTGAGGGGGCAGAGAAGTTTGGCGTTAAAAGTATAGGCTGGATGATTAAGAATATTGCCTATGCAGGGAGGATAGCTTGCCACGATTTCAAAGCCGATAGGACAGATAACGACTTCTTTCGTACCAAGACTGAGGTCACTCAATATTTTATAGAGAATGGGTTCAAGATTGTACAGATTCCTTTTGAAGAGCCTTGGGCTCAGGATTACGTTTTCGCATACAATCAGCAGCTCATCAAAAAGTAAGCATGTGTGTGTATTCTACGCATACATGTGCAATGGCATTCGCTTTATACGCTGCCCGTACTTCCTTCTGTTGTCCATTGTTCCGGAATCGGTAATGAAAATTCATTTTAATAATACCGTTGTCAAAAATAGATGGTTTGTTTTATTATTAAATACGTTTTAGGGAATTGATTTTTTGAATATAAATTTTATAAAAAAAACCAATAACGCGATTAAATATACTTTAATATTTCAAACTTTGAGCAAATGTTTAGGTTTTTTTACCATAATTTTGCTTGTCAGGGCACTATCCGAATATGATTATGGAATTTATAATTTGCTTTATTCGACACTATCTTTGATAGGAACGGTAATGTCTTTGGGTGTCGTCAACACCTTACAAAGATATATTCCTGAATATTATCAAAAAGGTGAATATAAAATTGCACATAATTTATATAGAACAGTTTCGTTTTTAAGATTGATGGCTAATGTAATCTTACTTGGCATTACACTTGTTTTATGGGAAGAGATAGCTCCTATAATAAAAATTACGGAATATAAACACCATTTTATGTTTTTTACCCTTATTATTTTTGTTCATATGCAGCGTAATTTGCTTGAAATATGTTTATCTTCTTATTACCTTCATCAATATTCAAAAAAAATTGGATGTGCTTTCCCGCTTATCAAATCTGTGGGGTATGGGTTGATTATTCTTTTTGAAAAAAATATTTGGTATGCCATTATGACGGATTTATTGGCATATCTAATTGTTTTTACAGCACTTCAAATATTATATGTCAAAAAAATTCCCGTTTATAAAGGAAGCATGGATAAGTTGAGCAATTATGAGAAAAAACGATTAATCAAATATTCAATGTTTTATAACTTCAATGACGCCGGGGTCGGCTTGCTTACTTCAGGATTTGATAATTTTATTATTGCCATGTTTTTAAATCCCATTGTTGTTGGTGCCTATGCCTTTTGTTATAATTTAAAAAGTTTAATCAGCAGTTTATTACCGTTAGTGTATTTGATTGATGTTATAAGGCCGGCTTTTTTTTCCACCGCGGCTTCATCAACTAATCAAAATTCAGTTTTTTTTCAAACGATAGTAAAGGTAAATTTGATTTTCAGCCTTCCATGTTTTTTTTTTATGTTACTATATGTTAAGGATATTATATCCCTTGTTTATAATGGAAAATTTATTGCATATTCATCAGTTTTAACCACCATGTTTTTTCTCGCTGTTGTGAACAATTCATTATCGCTCCCTATCTCTTTAATTGCACAATTCCAAGAAAAAGCTGATATCATTTTTTATAGCAAAATATTTGCCGTTTATAATTTAATTGCGGATGTGATTTTAATCAAATTGTTTGGAATATGGGGTGCGGTGTTTGCAACGGAAACCGCAAATTTCGGTAAAAATTTATTTGTATGGTATTTTGTTCGAGGTGACGCCCATTTTAAGGGGATGGGAATTTTTTTATTAAAGATTATTTTTTTCTGGATGGTAATAGTCAGTTCTGCATATTATATAAACATTTTTGTGATTCATACGGTCGTGAAATTATTAATGGGTAGTTTGATATTTTCCATCGCGTTTATTTTTCAATTTAAATGCGATTATTTTTTGAATAATGAAAAAAAAAATTTTGCAATGATCTCACAAAATAGTCCAAAGTTACTTTTTGTATTTCGAAAATTAAGGATGTTGCCTGATTAATAAAGGTATTTTATAACCTATCACTTTTAGAATATGAAAAAATACATCTCGTTGCTTATTTCGATCGTTCCCGTGAATATTATTAGAATATTTTTATATAATAATATTATGGGATACAGTATTTCCTATTCTTCAAAGATTGGGATTGGCTCAATTATTGCCGTTCGTACGGCACGAATTAATGAATCCTGTTTAGGAAGCTTTAATAGATTTATTGGCGGATTTGACCTGATTATCGGTAAAAAAAGTGATATTGGAAGCTTTAACGAGTTTGTTTGCACTTCCAGCAGTGCAGGAAAAGCATTTTGTACAATTGGAAAAAATGTTCATATAACAAAATGCCATTTTTTTGATGCATCCGGAGGGCTGACGATAAAAGACCACACTCGTATTGCTGGTAGGGGGAGCCAGTTTTGGACTCATGGAGGTCAGCGGGAGAAAACGGAAATAGTGATAAATGAAAAGTGTTACGTTGGTTCGGCTGTTAGGATGACTCAAGGCGTTGAGATCGCACAAAACAGCTATGTAGGGCTTGGTAGCGTCGTCGTAGATAGTTTTAAGTCACCGGACATATTAATCTTTGGCCATCCTGCAAAAAACATCAAAAATGATATTATAGCAAGAAAATCTTTGGTGCCATAAAATAATGATGAATCAAGGGAGTGCTTGATGGAAGGATCGCTATGAAAGATGACATCAGAATGAATTATATAGATTTTTTAAGATGTTTGGCAATATTTTATATTGTTGGAATACATCATATAGATGACTATGCCGGAGATATTTATCACAACAATGTCGATGACGTCATAACATATATATTTTTGGGTCTGTTTGTTTTTATATCAGGATATTTGTTAAGTCTAAGAACCTGTATAAACAATACAAAAGATATATTGGATTTTATTTTTAAAAGATTTTTAAGAATTTATCCTCTTTATGTTTTGGGATTATTGTTGTTCTTTTTTTCTAAGTTAATATCTTTTAAAAGTTTTTTATTGCATCTGCCGTTTTTGAATATATTGCTTGATAAATCAGTCTTTACCCTTTGGTTTGTGACGATGATCTGTATTTTTTATCTTTTTTATCCTCTGTTTGTATATAAATATAGCCTGTTAAAATCAAGCGCAGTATTGCTTGTACTATCTGTTATTATCTGTATTTTAAGAAAAATATTTGGTTTGTTTGATATTCGTTTGCTTGTTTATTTGCCGGTATTCTTCATGGGTATTATTTTTGCCAAGCATAATGTAAAAGAAAAGTATTTTAACAATAAAAAAATAATCATGGGGTCTGTAATGCTGTTTGCAATGGCATTATTTTTATATTTTTCACTTAACAGGTTCAATAAAATATTCTTGATGGCATTTATTATGAGTTCAATACCAAGCGTACTGTTGATCGGTGAATATTGTTCTAAAATAATTCATAAATATGTTTATTCTGCAATTTCATACGCTTCATTTTGTATGTATCTTTTTCATCGTCTTGTTTTTTCTTTATTAACTCATATTTATAACCCGTCAAATCATATATATATGGTGATATATCTTTCTGTGATAGGCCTTCCAATCATTATTGCAACCTCTTTTTATATACAGAAATACTATGACTATTCGATTGAACAAATTTCATGATTGCAAAGGAACAAAAATAAAATGCGTTTAAAACTGTGGTATGAATTTTTTTTTAATAAACTTGTATGACTCTAAAGATGGGTGCTTGGTTTTCATATGAATAAAAAAGTTTTTTTTATCGGAGGCAGTTCTTATAGTGGCTCAACAATGCTGGATATGATGTTGAGCAACAGTCCTGAAGGATTTTCTGCAGGTGAGGTGTATGCACTTTTTCGTCCTTACCGACCCATCAATTTTGAATTAAAACCTAAATGCGGTTGTGGAAATCCAGATTGTGATTTTTGGTTTAAAATACGTAAAGCAGGGGAAAAGCATCTTTACAAAGCCATTTTCAGACAAATGCCTGAAGTTTCTTTTATTGTTGATTCCAGTAAAGAACCATGGTGGATTAAACAACAATCAGAATATTTAAAATCACAAGGTATTGACGTGTTCCATATATTAATCTGGAAAGAACCGGCTGCTTTTGCATATTCCATGCATAAACGGGTGCGAAAGCATTGGAAAAAATTTTGGAAAAATTATCATCGGCTCTATTTTTCTTTTATCAAAAATTATATCGTTATTTCATATAGCGACCTTGTAAAGTCCCCTGAAATCCTTTTGTCTGATTTGTGCCGGAAAACCGGCCTTGTCTTTCATTCTGGAAAAGAAAAATATTGGAATAAAAAGCATCATACCTTATTTGGTAACAAGTCAGCTAAAATACATCTTTACGGTAAAAATGAAGAAAGTATTGAACAGGATAATTTCGAGAGACAGGAAAGTCATCAAACAATATACCATAACACCGGTTATTTGGATTTATTGCCTGATGAAATAAAACACGACATTAAAAATGATCCTGATTTAAAAAAGATTGTATCTGTTCTTAAAGATGAATCTTCTCCATCTTTGGACATTTGTTTTTCATCTTCTCAGCTTGAGTTACGCAAAATAAGCTGGGCAATTAAACTTGTGATAGGAAGGGTCTTGGGTCGTTATTGGCAATTATTTTAAGCTTTATAAATGGGAATAAAAGATGGAGCAAAAAAAAAAACTATCGATAATCCTTGGAAGTTATTGGGGGCAGTGTCAAGGGGGAGCGGAACTGCAATCCCACTTCATCGAACAAGAAGCCATGCGGCAGAAATGGGAAACACATTATTTGTTCTTAGCCAATAAAGATGAATATGAAAATCAAAATGGAACTATACTCCATCCCATTATCAAAAAAAAATTATGGAATAAATTTGGAAATATAAAATATCCCTATACACTGAATTTATTAAAAAAGTTGAACAAATTAAAGCCGGATGTTATCTATCAGCGCAGCGGCATTGCTTTTACCGGGATTGCTGCTTATTATGCAAAAAAAAATAATTGTCAGTTTATTTTCCATATCGCCCAGGAAAATGACGTGCAACCCTGGCCTATTCCCTGGCAAAAACCTTATCTTATTCCTGAATTTAAACTGGTGCAGTATGGTATTAAAGAGGCCGATATTATAATCTCTCAGACCTGTTACCAAGCACAAAAACTGGCTGAAAATTATAGAAGAAACTCTTTGGTGATTCCAAATGGTCATCCTGTTCCTGCCGATTGTAAAAAGGTAAATTCAAAAATTATAATTCTTTGGATAGGAACCTGGAAACCTGTAAAACAGCCGGAAATTTTTGTTCAGCTGGCTGAAAAATTTAGACCTATAAAAAATGTTCATTTCATTATGCTGGGACGTACGGAACAATATTATAAACTTGTTCTTAAAGCCCGGAGGAATAATATTGAAGTCAGAGGTGAGGTGTCCAATGATGAGGTCAATAAGTATCTTGAAAAGGCTCATGTTTTGATCAATACCAGCAAACATGAGGGGTTCAGTAACACTTTTATTCAGGCATGGATGCGGCGGGTCCCAGTGGTGAGTTTAAATGTTGATCCTGATGGGGTTATGCAAAAAAAAGCAATGGGTTATTGTTCAGGCAGTTTTAATAAACTTGTCCGGAATACCGGGAAATTAATCGAAGATAATGGGATGCGGGAAAATATGGGTGCAAATGCCAGAAAATATGCAGTAGAAAATTACTCTTTGGATAATATAAAAAAAATATTAACATTAATGGATTATCGTTGAATCAAGGTTGGCTTTTATGACATATAAGGCCTCGAAAACTGTACTCAATCTGCTTATTCTTTACCAAAAGCAGTTTGGTCATCATATTGACACTTATTTTTATTGTAAATATTTACGGGACCGACATAATATCACCTATCTGTGCTGGGACTATTTGATGCCAAAGGATGCAATGGAAGGCATCAATGTAATTTATATATCAAGGGCCGGTAACCTTCTGGTCCGCAATTTAAGATATATTCGTGCCGTCATATCATATTTGCGTCGTAATAGTGTTGATGTTTGTTTTATTGTTTATTTCAGAGGGTGTTCACTGTTGAAGTTGTTACTTCCTAAGAAAAATTTTGTTTTTGATATCAGGACCGGATACATAAAACAAAATGTTTTATCAGGCATGATATATAATTTTTTTTTAAGATTGGAATCCATCTTTTTTCGTCATATAACGGTTATTTCAAAATCGCTGGCAGAAAAATTAAAACTGGAAAATAAAAGCAAGATATTATCATTAGGGTCTATCCCAATATCAGATCGGAAAGGTGACTTTAATGATGTAAAATTGCTCTATGTGGGCACATTATTAAATCGCCGAATTGATAAAACCATCCGTGGACTTTATGCATTTCTTCAGAAAAACGCTGCAGCCGAAAATGTGATTCAATATACTATTATCGGGGACAGCGACCATGATGAGCTTGAGCAATTAAAAGGTCTTGTTCAAAAATTAAACCTTGAAAAACATGTCCATCTTTTGGGACGGATTCCCTTTGATCAATTAAAACCTCATTTTGATACACATAATATCGGCGTTTCTTTTGTTCCGATAATTCCCTGTTTCGATGTTCAGCCGCCTACAAAAACATTTGACTATCTTTTGTCCGGTATGCCTGTCATTGCGACATCCACATCTGAAAATAAACTGGTTATTAATAAGGGTAACGGCGTTTTGATTGATGATACCATCGAGGGATTTGCCAGCGGCATAGAATCTATATATAAAGGACATCCTCAGTTTAAATATCAGGAGATCAGATCGGCAGCACAAAGATATCATTGGCGATTCATTGTCGATGATTTGGAACAATATTTGTTAAGTGTCTGTAATTCAAAATAAAGTCAACTGGTTTAAGTTTTTTGGGAGGCGATATCATTAAAACCAAAGGAAATATACTGATTGCTTTTTTATTAATTATCATTTGTTTTTTACTGTCAATTATCTATTTTCAAAAAGCAAATTGGGATGATATCAGTGAAAGAAACGCGCCTTTGTCCAGTGTTTATCCCCATGGAAAGATGAAGGTTACCGATGTGATTGATCACGATTCTCATATGAAAATGCCGGCAATGGGCGGGGTGCCGAATACTGTCGGCAAGCATCCATCAAGCCGGTATTCAGCGGATACGGAATACAAAGAAAACAAAGTTTATTATATTGACAACACAAGGGGTAATAATCGAAATTCCGGCACCAGTATAGATAAACCGTGGAAAGATTTTTCCAACATAAAGAAAGTCTCATTTGCACACGGAAGCATGATTTTATTGAAAAGAGGTGAAGTGTGGAATAATACTTTGTTTACTCCTCCTGGCGGTAATGAAAAAGCAGCGATTATTATAGGCTCTTATGGTCAAGGTGATTTGCCTGTTATTGATATGCAAAAAAGCCACTCCGTCGGTATTAGAATATATCATTCATATATTTCGATACAGGATTTAAGAATACAAAATTCTGCAAAGACGTGCGTAGCCGTATCTGCAAAAGGTTTTAAAAATATTCAATTAAAAAATTTAGAAATACTGAATTCTGGAAATAACGGCATTAGCGTTCATAAAGGGGGGACAGGGTTAAATATAAGCGGATGTTATATTGAGAATTCAGATAATAATGGAATCCATTTAGGAGGATCTGCTGAAAATAAATTAAGCAATGTTGTCATTAGTGAATGCCATATTAAAACAGTATTAAAAAATGACGGAATTACAATTCATGAAGACGGATTCGGTCATACGGCTGGGTTTAATTTTTTATTGAAAAATAACTTTGCTGAAATGTGTGCGGAAGAGGGGTTCGATATCACGACCGGAAGGGATATCCTTTTATTAAATAATCGATCGGATCAGAATCAGCATGGGGGGGTTGTTGTCGGTCATTCAGCACAAAATGTTACCATCAGGGGGCATATCAGCAGTAATGAACCGACAAAGATGACATCAGCTGCAATAAATCTGGCAGGGGGTTCCGGGACTATAAGACTCATGAACAGTATTATCAAAGGAGACGGCTATCATCTATTACTTATAAGAACGAGCAATATAGCGGTTTTTAATAATAATTTTATTTGGAATGGCGGGAGTGCGCCGATTGATATCTCCGGAAAAATTGATAATGTGTATTTCATTAACAATATAATAGCGTCTAAACAAAATAAAATGAGCAGGATCAGATTTTTGGAGGCATTGAGACCACCGGATCATTCAAGTTTTTATTTCGACTATAATTTATATTATACCCCTGACAACCATGTTGTTTTTTATCATAACAAAAGAAATTATGATTTTAAACAATATCAAAACGCATTTAAAGTTGATCAGCACAGTCGGAATATTAATCCTGAATTTGCTGATTTTTTTCAAGATGAATATCATTTAAGAGAAAATTCTCCGGCAATCAACCATGGATGTTTTTATACATCTCCTGTTTCACAAGAGATTAAAAATCAATTGGTCGTCAACAATGCATTGTTTTTCTACAAAAATATTAATTCTGATCATACTCAGTGCATCATGTTTAAAGGTCTCAATAAGCTTTTTCATATTGTTGATGTTGATTATAAAAGTAATATAATTTTGCTCAATGAAGCGGTTGATCCCAAATTTCTGGATGGAATAGGGGGGTGTTATCATCAGTCCGGCTTGGATATCGGAGCACATGAATTTATGAATGATTCAAAAAAAAAATTTGACGTCTCAAAAAAATTATAGGAGTTATGTTTATATAAATGGAAGCAATCAGTAAAAAAAAGATTTTGATAACACTTCCTTCATTAAAGAATGATCCTGGCGGGGTTGCCCACTATTATAGATCGGTCATGCCTTACTTATATGAGTCGGATAATATCGGGATAAAAATATTTGAGATTGGCAGCACCCAAGGAAAAAATAAACTTTTTCATCAAATTACAGATCAAATAAAATTTATAAAGCAAATAATTTCCATGAAACCTGATCTTGTTCATATTAATCCATCCTTAAATTTTAAAAGTTTCATAAGGGATGGATTATTTGTTTTCTGGGCAAAAAAACAAAAAATTAAGGTTGTTGTTTTTTTTCATGGATGGGAACAAAAATTTGAAAAAAAAATTCATGGTGTCTTATTAAAATTTTTAAATTTGACATATAAAAAAGCAGATTCTTTTATTGTTCTTGCTTCTGAATTTAAGGCTGCACTTAACATATTAAAAATAAAAGAAAAAATTTATATTTTAACAACCGCTGTGAATGAATCTCTTCTTAAACGGTTTTCAATTGAAAAGAAGATAAAAAGGATGAAAGACGATAGCACAATTCATATTCTTTTTCTTTCAAGGCTTGAAAAAAAAAAAGGTGTTTTTGAAACCATAGATGCTTTTAAATTATTGTTGAATAAACAGTATTCGATCACTCTTTCCATAGCAGGAGATGGCAGTTTAACAAAAGAAATTGTTGAATATATAGATCGCCTTGGTTTAAATAACAGCATTTTTATGCCGGGCTATGTTAAAGGGGAGGAAAAAATTGATATTTTTGAAAAGCATGATATTTATTGTTTTCCAACCTATTATGGAGAAGGAATGCCGACTTCAGTTCTCGAGGCAATGGCTTTTGGAATGTCTGTTGTTACAAGGCCCGTTGGTGGTATTAAAGATTTTTTTAAGAATGGAAAAATGGGCTATTTATGTGAAAATACAAGCCCGGAAATTATTGCTGAAATGATGGAAAAAATCATATGTGATAAAAAAAGTATGCTCAATACGGCTGAATATAATTATAATTACGCAAAAAAACATTTTATTGCATCAGTCGTGGCAAAAAAACTTTTAACTATTTATGGTAATTGCAATTTATAACCATGTCGATCTCCTGGTATATAAAACGTCTTCAGCGAATGACTTTGCCTGAGATCCCTTGGCGGATCAGGGAAAAATCAAAAAAGAATTTCGATAAAACCAGAAATTTTAAATCTCCTGAAATTTGTTTGATGCCTGAGTACTCTATTTTTTCCCTTTATAGAGATTCCAAACCGCAAAATATTAATGGTTTTTTTCCAAAAACCTTACAAAAACATTTATCAATAGCAAATTTAGCACTCAAAAACCATTTTTCAGCTTTTGGAATAAATGTTTTTTTTAATTCTCATATTGACTGGCATAGGGATCCTGTAACTGAAAGAAGCTGGCCCAAAAGCTTCTGGGGGGATATAGATTATCGTGATAAAAGATTTGGTGGGATAAAATTTGTATGGGAGATAAATAGGCTTTATTATTTATTTCCCCTGGCAATCTCTTATAGAATTACAAATGATCAAAAATATGCAGATAAGATTCTTTTTTTGATAAAATCATGGATAAAAGAGAATCCGTATCCAGTTGGTGTAAACTGGTCAAGCGGTATTGAGGTCGGTATTCGGCTTGCAAATCTTGTATGGGCACTTTCCTTTCTGGAAAATTATGATTTTGCAACAGATGATCTTAAAAATATAAATACATTTGTCTGGTTTCATGCCAATCACCTTAAAAGATATCCGTCAAAGTTTTCATCGTCAAACAACCATTTGCTTGCCGAAGGGTTTGGCTTGTTTGTTGCCGGGTTGTATTTCCCTCACTTGAAAGGTAGTGAAACATGGTTTAATCAAGGCAAAAAGATTCTTGAAACAGAAATTTCACGTCAAATTTTACCGGATGGTGGTAGTTTTGAATATTCAACAACATATTTATCTTTTGTTATCGATTTCTTTTTATTGTTTAAAATCATATGCGATATCAACGGGATTGAATATACGAAAAACATAGATAAACGACTTGAAACTTCCTGTGAATTTATAAAATCTATAATGGATAAAAATGGGAATATGCCGAACATTGGGGACCAGGATAGTGCTGTTTTGGTCAATTTCGGCATTTCAAGCCTGGATAATTTTTCTTCAATTTTGAATACAGCGTCTTTATTGTTTGATAGAAAAGATTTTGTAACTGCTAAGCCTGATTTAAAGACTTGGATTTTAACTGGATTTCCCTGTGAATTATCAAAAAAACAAAACTATATGGGACCAAAAAAGAGCATCTCTTTATGTTTAAATAAATTGAATGGAGGCAAACAAATAAAAAATGCGACCGATTGTTCGTTTCAGATGCACAGTCACAGCGGGCTTGCCGTTATTAAAGATTATATTGAAGAAAAGGAAGTTCTGTTTATAGGCAATGCCATGCCACTTGGGATGGCGCCGCTTTATGCCCATGGACATCTGGACGCTCTTTCTTTTACATTGTCTGTGAACGGGCTGGAGATGTTTATTGATCCCGGTACTTATCGCTATCATAATGCTGAAAAATGGAGAACGTATTTCAGGTCTACGGCAGCTCACAATACATTGCGGATCAATAAAACAGATATGAGTGATCAGCAAGGTGATTTTATGTTTGGTAAACCGTACCGTATCATAGAAAACTGTCTTATAAAAAAAGGGAATAAAGTGATATGGAAAGCCGGGCATGATGCCTATCTGAAAAAAAAAACATTTGCAGGGGTCACACGTGAAGTGGTTTGGAATCCCGATATAAAAGAATTTATGATAACGGATTCTATAAAGCAAAATAAGAAGATATTTATTGAGCAGTTTTTTCATTGTCATCCAGAATGTCGAATTAAGGCTTTAGATAAAGGGTTTATTATAAAACGGCGGGATGAGGAGGTCATACTGGCTTTTTCTGAGCATCTGAATTCACAGATATTATGCGGAGATCATGAGCCTGTTTCAGGATGGTATTCGCAAAATTTTAACGAGATCACGGAAACATTCACTATCCGATTTTATGGGGATGCTATCAATGATAGCGATATTATCACCCGCATCATATTAAATTCTTAAAAATTAAAGAGAAAAAGATTTATGGGTATGGTGTTTTTTTTATAGGAGCGTTTTGATTATTCCCAATAACCCACATGTCCTATCGGACACAACAAAGCATGAAACACTTGTAAATTTGAGGAAATGGTCATAGCTACCATATTTTTTTTATTTACCACAAATATAAAGATTGAGGATAGCCATGACCAAGTATTCAAATAGCACATTTTGGTAAAAGGTAGTTTTATTCCCCCTGAAAATGTTCGGGAATGGCGTGAATTAAGTCGGTTGAGAAAAACATATACCGAGTCACTTTCAGATTATAAAAGGCGTGTCCACAAATTATTTATTACCGCAAATATTAAAATTGATTCCATAGCTTCAGATCTGTTTGGTTTGTAAGCGATGTTTTAACCCCACTCAGGGGGCGGAAGGTCAAGCCAACTGTTTTTTATCGACATTGTATGGAAGCAACGCCTTAAAATCATCTTCCGTCATAGCCTCAGGCAAGTGTTCAAACAGATATTTGAGATACCAATATGGCTCCAGCCCATTTGATTTGGCTGTTTCAATCAAGCTGTAAATCAGTGCACTGGCCCGGGCACCCTTAACGGTGTCCGAGAAAAGCCAATTCTTTCGTCCGACCACAAAAGGTCGGATGGCATTTTCAACCAGATTGTTATCAGGCCTGATGATTCCGTCGGTCGTGTATTGGATGAGCCTGTGCCATTGGTTGAGAGTATAATGGATCGCCTTGCCAAGCAGACTTTTGGGAGGAACTTTTTCCACTCTTGCATCAAGCCATTTCTTGAACTCTTCTAAAATTGGAACCGCTTCTTTTTGCCTCCGAGCATATAATTGGTCAGGCGTTAATTCCTGCACCCGGGCTTCTTTTTCAATTTTATAAAGCAGACTGATATACTTTAAAGCGGTGCCGGCATTGCCCGACGAACTCTTTTTATTCCCTGCAGCTTTTGTTACATTTTTAAATCCCCTGCGGGCGTGAGTCCAGCATGCCACATGAATGATATCTGTTATTTTGTCCAGAAAATCATATCCTTTATAGCCATCCGTCTGAACAATGCCTTTGTATCCATTCAAAAATGATGCGGCAACATCTCCGGATCGTGTCGGATGATATTGGAATTGAATAATTGGCATATCAGGCGGACCACCTCTAAAAATCCACATATATGATTTTGATTTCCGGGGGCCCTTTAAGACCAGAAGAGGTGTTTCATCAGCACCAATCATCGGGCTTGCCAGTATGTCCTTTTGCATCATGTCGATTAGAATATCACAGGCGTCAGCGACTTTCATGGCCCATGTACACATGGTCGACCGGCCAAGTTCAATACCGATCCTGGTAAATTGCTTTTCCTGACGGTAAAACGGCAGGGCATCTGCAAATTTTGCGGTCAGAATATGTGCCAGAAGGCCCGGGGTAGCAATGCTTTTGGGGATAATCTGTTCAGGCATCCTGGCAATTGACACGGTGGGGCCGTCGTCTTCCACACCTTCACAATTTTTGCAGGCGTATTTATACCGGATGTTTCGAAGTACCCTTACTTTGGCAGGGATATAGTCCAGTTGTTCTGACTCTTCCTGGCCGATGCGTTCCTTAAGGCAACCGCAGTTGCACTGTCTTTCATCCTCGCTGAGTTCATGTATAACATCTATACGGGGAAGATCGGCGGGTAAAGGCTTGCGGCCACGTTTTTTACGGGTATGTTCACCAATCGTTACGTCTTCCTCCTCTTTTTCCAGGATAGGAAGTTCGGGTTCAGGCATATCGAACAGAGACATTTGCCCGTCATCTTTAGGCGTTTTCTCTGATTTGCGACCAAAGATCATATTCTGAAGTGATTTAACCTGCTCTTTAAGGATTTGATTCTCATCAATCAAATCACAAGCAATTTTCTTCACTTCATCCAGATTCCGATTACCTTTTACCTTGCCTTTAGTCATGGACT
Source organism: Desulfobacula toluolica Tol2 (assembly GCF_000307105.1). NCBI lineage: Bacteria > Pseudomonadati > Thermodesulfobacteriota > Desulfobacteria > Desulfobacterales > Desulfobacteraceae > Desulfobacula > Desulfobacula toluolica. The sequence continues at coordinate 4,279,828 of NC_018645.1, read as the reverse complement.
GTATATACCATAACCACGGGCTTTTTCATAGTTTTAACATCAATAAATCATGGAATATTTCAAGGGTTTATGTGCCTGATTTATATTCAGGCCGTCAACTAACCAGGACAACTCTCGACTGGTAATATTCATGACATCGTCAGATGTTTTCGGCCACTTGAAACGGTCTTTTTCAAGACGTTTCTGCCACATACAGAAGCCATTTTTATCCCAGTATAAAATTTTTAAAATGGTCTGCGTCCGGTTGCAGAATACAAACAAGTTGGAGGAAAATATGTCAAGTTGCATCTGTTCACTGACAATGACGGACAATCCGTTAATAGCTTTGCGCATATCCGTTGCGCCTAAGAATAGATAGACCTTGGTGTCTGACGGAAAATTCATCATTGGACAGCCTTCAATACAGAAAGCACCTGCTCAAGGGTTTCTTTCTTAAAACCGTCAGGGATTTCCACTTGCAGTTCCCGGCCTATATTCAGTTTTAGCCCTGCTTGACAAAAGTGAGTCGGCACAGGAACCTGAACCAGTCCTGTGGGCTGATTTGGTTTACCGAATTTAATCTTCCAATAGGTGAACCTGTTCGGCCTCAGGCCATTCTGGCGGCAGTACTCTATTTGGGACAGGCGGGATTCAGTCCATTGATCGATATGTGTTTTCCAGAATATTGCCTTTTCTTCGTTTATTTTCTTCCACGATTTGCTCAATACACACCTCCTTTTTGAGAAGAGATATTAAGCGAAATCTGGAGGCCTTAGTAGATGGGGTTTAATTACCGCTTACTTTGGTTTGACTGGCACTAACCTCATCAATCTATTATGTACCGACGGTGAACTGACCTTAGAAAATGTAAAAGAATTAAGCAAAGGGCGTCTTAAGAAAAAAGCGACGGTGTTGTATCAGAGTCTTCATGGGTATTTCAAAGATTACCTGAAAGAAAATCAGCAGATACTAAGTAGGTGGACTAAAATTTTTACCTATCTTAATTTTAATATGGCAATGACATCAGTAATATCTGTTTTTACATGGGCGTAAAAACTATTGTATAGGTACTTAGCGCATAGGGAAAAAAGTATCTGATCACGGCAGCTTGTTACGTTAACATTATTGGTAGTAGAGGGAATGATGAAGATAAGTATTTTTGGACTTGGATATGTTGGTGCTGTTACTGCGGCGTGTCTTGCAAAAAATGGTCATAAGGTAGTGGGTGTTGATCCGGTTGATGCCAAAGTCAACATGATAAATAGGGGAGAAACACCGATTATTGAAAAGGATATCGGGGCAATTATAAAAACCGTTGTTTCCGATGGTCGATTGACTGCAACAACGTCTGCATCCAATGCTATTGAAAAAAGCGAACTGTCCCTTGTATGTGTTGGAACTCCCAGTCACGCAAACGGGGATCTGAATACGCACTATGTGCAAAGAGTTTGTGAACATATTGGTGAGTCGATAAAGCATAAATCGTCACGCCATGTTGTGGTTATCAGAAGCACTATACTTCCCGGTACCATCAGGAATATTGTTATTCCAACCCTTGAGAAAAGTTCCGGTAAATTTGCCGGGCGGGATTTCGGCGTATGCAATAATCCAGAATTTTTAAGGGAAGGAACAGCAGTTTATGATTTTTATAATCCGCCCAAAACCGTTATCGGTGAGACGGATTGCATCAGTGGAGACCTTTTGGCATCTATTTATCAAAATCTGGGCTGCCCTGTTATCAGAACCGTTATTGAGGTGGCTGAGATGGTAAAATATGTGGATAATGTCTGGCATGCCCTCAAGGTGGGATTTGGAAATGAAGTGGGTAATATCTGCAAAGCCCTTGGGGTGGACAGTCATGATGTTATGGATATCTTTTGCAGTGATGAAAAGCTCAATATATCTCCATATTACCTAAAGCCCGGATTTGCCTTTGGCGGCTCCTGTCTGCCAAAAGATGTTCGAGCCCTGACATATAAAGGGAAATCTTTGGATATTGATCTTCCCATATTAAATTCCATTTTACCGAGCAATAATTTACATATTGAAAATGGATTACGCATGGTCATGGAAGAAGATAATCGCCAGATCGGTTTTCTGGGGTTTAGTTTCAAGGCGGGTACGGATGATTTAAGGGAAAGTCCGGTTGTGGAGATGATTGAACGGCTTCTTGGAAAAGGTTATGACATAAAGGTGTATGATAAAAATGTGAATCTTGCCGCTTTAGTTGGTGCGAACAAGGATTTTATATTTAACAGGATTCCACATATTGCAAAATTGATGGTGAAAACAATGGATGAGGTACTCCAACATGCTCAGACTATTGTAATCGGAAATGATTCGTCTGAATTCAAGGATGTTATGGCAAGGGCAAAAGAGAATCAGAAAATTATAGATCTTGTGCGCGCCGTTAAAGGAAGAAACAGTACCGGACTTTATAAAGGACTTTGCTGGTAAACGTATATGAAAATATTAATAATTGTAGAAAATCTTCCCGTTCCCTTTGACAGAAGGGTATGGCAGGAAGCAACAACTTTGAAACGTAATGGGCATTCAGTTGTCATTATATGTCCTGCAATGAAAGGCTATATGACAAAATATGAAATCATTGATGGAATTCATATCTACCGCCATCCGCTTCCCATGGAGGGTAAGGGGGTTTTGGGATATCTGATTGAGTATTCATCGGCATTGAGCTATCAGTTTGTGCTGTCATTAAAAATTTTTTTAAAGCATGGTTTCGATGTCATCCATGCATGTAATCCTCCGGATAATATCTTTCTTATAGGTGCTTTTTTTAAATTCTTTTTGAAAAAGAAATTTTTATTCGATCATCATGATATCAACCCGGAGCTGTATCTTGCGAAATTCGGGAAAAAAGATCTGTTTTATAAGCTGATGCTTTTATGGGAAAAGTTGACTTTTCAAGTAGCTGATATTTCTATTGCAACTAATGAGTCTTATAGGACTATTGCCATAAAAAGGGGCGGCATGAAACCTGAAAATGTTTATATCGTAAGAAGCGGGCCGGATTTAAAAAGGACCAAAAAAACGCCTGTGAACGATAAATGGAAAAGCGGCAGGAAATTTTTAGTGGGGTATGTTGGTGTTATGGGAGCCCAGGAAGGGCTTGATTATCTTTTAAGTGGTATTTTTTATCTGGTGCATGAATTAAAGAGAGATGATATCCATTTTGTCCTTGTGGGGGGGGGACAGAACTTGGTATGCTTAAATCCATTGCACACAAGCTCAAAATTGAGGTTTATGTGACATTTACAGGACGGGTATCGGATGCGGTTTTGATGGAAATTTTAAGTACGGCTGATGTCTGTGTCAACCCCGACATTGTAAATGAAATGAACGATAAATCCACCATGAACAAAATTATGGAGTATATGGCCCTTGGCAAGCCCATTGTTCAGTTTGAAATGACTGAGGGCAGGTTTTCAGCACAGGAAGCCTCCCTTTATGCTGAGCCCAATAATCATAAATCCTTAATTGATAAGCTGGTTGAAATTATAGATAATCCTGAAATGGGGAAAAAAATGGGGGACTATGGTCGAACAAGAGTTGTTTCCAGTCTTCAATGGAAACATGAAGTTCCCAGTTTGCTTTCATCGTATAGGGCATTAGAGTGATGTTTTACTGTCGTTTCTTGAAATGCATGCTGTTTGGCAATATACCCGGCAGATAGAAAAAATAAATATATAAGCAGGTTTGAGTCCATTGTGAATGTATAGAACATTGATAGTGAAAATAGAACAGAAAAACTGAGCATACCCAAAGAAAAAGCACTTGACAATCCTTCTTTCCTGCATAACCTGGCTGCGTCTATAAAAATAAAGAAAGGAAACATAAAAAATATAAATGTACCCAATATCCCAATTTCCCAAATCATTTTTGGGAATGAAACACGGCCTACCATATAAAATTCGCCTTCTTTTATATACTTCCCACTCAGCTTTTTTGTAAACCCTTCTGATACGTTTCCCGCACCACGTCCAAAAAACAGAAATCTGATATCTTTAACCGCGTTGCTAAAAGAATGCTTGATAGGATCAATACGCATTTTGCTATAACCTTCTAATCTTCCGGGTGTCATCACAAAAGTTTCAATACCATACCCCCATCTTTTTTGCTGAAAATGATTATAAATTCCTCGCAATACAATAAATGAAGAGGCAAAAATGAATAACACCAGTATGACCTGCAATATGGTTTTTCGTTTAGCTTTAATAAACATGGCAGGAAAAATAAAGGCAATCGGTAATAAAATAAAGGTTATTTTGGTTTCATTCAAAGTTGTTGGAATAAAGGATGCTGCTAATGATAGTAAAAAGAAAGGCAGTGAAATTATCCCTTTAAAATAAAAAGAGACAAGAAAAGAAATAATAATCAGTAAATAGATTGACAATACACCTGATGCGGAGTGGCCCACAGTCCCTCCCATGGGATCTCCGGAAATTGATGTTGCAAAAAGAACAAAACGTTGCCAGACGACAATTGGGAATTGGAGCATTGAAAGAATAAACACAAGCCAGATTATTTTTTTGACATCCTCTTCAACAGACGTAAAGATTAACATAACTAAAAAAATTGGAATAAATTTCGTATAAATTCTCATCCCTGACAGGATGACCCAACCATTCACATCATTTAACAAAAAGCCGATAATTATATGTGCCAGATAGATACCGATCAAGAGAATATATTTAATGGGTATATGTGTTTGCTTGTTAATGGCAGTCATAAATGGGATTGAAACGGCAACGATTATGGAAATAAATTCTGGGAACCATGTCATCTGTCTGATACCAATACCATGTTCCAGATAGAGCCAATCCAAAACAAACAAACTTAATATGAGTAAATAAATTAATAGTTTAAGCATTTCATCATGTAGTATATATTTTATATGAAAGTCTTAAAAAAATTCATACAGAGACTTTCAATCTTTTTTGTAGGCAAACATGGCTGAAAGACAAAGTCTGCCCGTGGCAGTTATATAAATTTGTATACCCAGCCGGGAATAACCTGTTTGACGCTATTGAGTACTACACCACCAATTTTGCATTCATCGTTTTGTAAAAGAGATTTTGTTTTTTCCACAACGGGTTTTTGCACTTGTGCAGACTGTATTATTAAAAATGTAATATCCGCCACCGGAGCTATGGATAAGGAATCAGGGGAGCTAAGAACAGGCGGACAGTCAATAAAGATATAATCATATAAGTGTTTGCAATAATCAATTAATTTACTAAAACTTTCCTGATCTATATTATTGGACGGTGTGTTCTTAATGTTACCGCAGGTAAGGACGGAAATGCACGGGCTTACCTGAATAATGGCCTGACGAACTTTTGTTTTATTGTAAAAAATATTAATAAGTCCAGGGGAATTTTCAGGGATTTTAAAAATACTGTGCAGTTTCGGGGATTGTAAATTGGTATCAATGATCAAAATATTTTTTTTTGCTGTTTGAGAGTTTGCATAATATGCCAGATTAGCAAGAATGGTGGAAACGCCTTCTTTGCTTCGGCTGCTGACGAAGTTAAATACTTTAAAAGTATTTTTTTTATTGAAAAACAAAATTTTTTTGTACAGATCCCCAGTTTGTTTTTTATTTTTCAGATTAAGAAAACGCCATGCAGAAAAATCTTTATTTGCATCCTTAACAACATTATTTTCAAATATGGGATCTTCATTAATTAGTTCTTCTTCATTTGTTTCTGAGACAACGGATTGCCGCAACTCTTTTTTAGGCTTTAGTTGATTTATCAGAACATCCTGAACATCGGTAGTTTGAGCTATTTTTTCCACTGGAGCTGCTTGAGAAAAATCTTTGCTGTACTTCTCTGATTTTTGTCTGCCTTTTTTTCCACTTGAGCTATTTTTCATGAATTGCTCAGCAAATGAATTTGTATCTGTCATAACATCCCCTGTTTATAGGCATCCAAATGTAATTTATATTTAAATATATTAATAACCATGATAACAAAAAATCATGGTTTATTTTACTTCACTGTATGAACAAACTACAGGCAAGGATAGAATATTTTCAATGTCATCGGTTGTCTTTAATTTATGATCAAGTGTTTCCAGCAGGAATGGCAGTATAAGGGCTGCAAACAAACCTAAAAATATAGACACCTCCAGTGCAAGCAGTTTGTTAGGTGATTTCTGCCTTAATGGAGTACTTGCCGCTTCAAGGACTACCACATTTGACAGGTTGCTGTCATTGCGCTTTGCAAACAATCTTGAATTTTCCTTTTTTTCTCCATACAATAAAAAATTATTTCTGGCAAGTTCTACATCCAACTCAAGAGCTTTGTGTTCTTCGGTTTTTAGTTGGAATTCTTTTGATTGTTTTTTTAAATTAGTAATTTTATTTTTAAGCAGTTCAATACGTACTTTAAGTGTCTTGATTTCTATTCTATCAGTTTTTGCAGCGTTAAGCCCTTCATTTTTGATTTCCTGTCGAAGCATTTTGATCTGATCATCAATCTGCTGATATTCTCTGCTTTGTTTGGTAAAGGTTTTACTGATTTCAGTTCGTTTGATTAAAAGCGGTACCAGCCCCCTTGCCAGTTCAGAGATGATAGGCATGCCCCGCATCTCTTTGGAAATAATGAAATTATCGCCTTGGATTTGAAGACCATCTTCCAGCATTTTCATCTTGGCTTCATTCTCTCCCAAGGCTATCTCAAGGTTTTTCAACTCGGTCTGAAAAGTTGATATCAGCTGAAGATTTGCGGTAGTCTGAGTTTCCATATTAACAATATTCCATTGGCTATTAAATTTTTTCTTTTTTTTGATGGCATCTTCCAGTTGCATTGCATAATATTCTTTTTGTTCTTCATAGAAAGCTTCTGTATCTCCCAATGAAAGTGTTTTTTTTCGATGCATCAGATAGAATTCGATGTGTTTGTTCAGTAAGTCGGCAACTTTTTCTTGAAAAGGAGATTTCAGGTAAACCGATAGGATATTGGAACTTATACTAGATTCAACATCCAAAGAGCTTAATATTGATTTTGTTCTTTTTACATCATCTGTTAAAGGCTTTTCAGAAGGAATCAGGCTGTTAAGCCAACCCTTTTTTTTATCTAAGAATAGTTCTGCAGTATTCACATCAGTTTGGCTGTAAAACTGCGCTGTGAGGTTTATGACAACATCGCTTCTGATTAATTCAATTTCAGTGTTTATATCTTGGTTACTGACCGGGCTTGAAAGATATTGTCGAGAGTCGTTTCCCGGCGAAACAACCAATTCACCAGCGGATTTAGGTAGAACCATAAGTTTTGTGGTAGCTTCATACCGAGGGGTTTGAGTAAACGAATAAAAACATATTGAAATAACAATAAGGCAGAATATGAAAATAGCTTGTTTTTTCCAGTAGAACCATATTCGTACAAAATCTCGGGATGTTTTTAATGTTCTGATGGCCATTTAGTATTCCTTAGTTCCTATAGTTTTTATTTTATAATGGGATTGGTTTGAATCAAGCTCCCGTCAAAAGCAGTTCCTCCCAGCTCATATGGGCCAATCAAGGATGTGGGAATCATTTTGTTTATATATTGATCAACAAACAGGTTCCTGCGTGCAATTGCTGATTTTGGAACATATACGATATCATATTGATGTAATGTTAAATCCTGACTCAGGTCTGCATCATATAAAATTTTTTCAAGATTTACCAATCTGCCCCACGGCCTTCTTTTTTTATCCCTGCTGATTACAAGTATGGTACTTTTTTCTGCGGTATCCTTGGTACCTCCGGCTCGGGCAACCAACTGGCTGACTGTAATCTTTCCATCCACAAGATATTGATCAGGTTTGGATACCTCCCCCAGGATATATATCAGATTGGCTTTCATCACTTTTAAAATTAACGTGATGGTCAAATTGTCTACCTGGGCCTGATATTGTTTTGTAAGTATTGCTTTTACCTCAGGCAGTGTTTTTCCCCCAGCCAGGACATCGTTTATGACGGGAAAGGACAGATACCCGTCCGGCCTGACGGCTGAAAGCTTACTTTGCCCCCGGGCTGAGGTTGTGATTGCTTTTTTCAAGCGATCAATTGTCCGGTTGTATTGAATCATTGTAACTGTCACAATAGGGTCAATGAAGTCTTTTCCGTATATATCCCTGATTTTTTCTTGAAGTTGTAATGGTGTCAGTCCCAATGCATATACTGCGCCTATTTTAGGCATAGTGATATTTCCATCCGGTCTTACAACCAATTCTCTGTTCATATCAGGGTGATAGGCAAATTCAATTTTTAAAACATCGGCAACAGACAAAACATATGTTTTGGTGTCAGGCCTGGGCGTATAATGGTAGACGATTTCCAGAACATCACCTGGGCCAAGCAGATATTCATGCTCCACCTTGGGCATGGGCCGGTCATAAATAGTTTCTTTGTTAATGCCCACCTCCGGCTTTCCCGCACAGGAAGTACAAATGGTAATCATTAATAGGATGGTAGTAATAGTTCCACAGTTTCGGATCATTTTGGTCTCCTGATTGAGCTTAATAAGTTTCCAAAGTGTGTCTCAATTTTTTGTTCAGCATTATTACGCTATTCCGACCGTTTTTTGAATTTAAACTCCAGCCGACGATTCAGTACACGTCCCTCCGGGGTATCATTAGTGGCCACTGGTATTGAAAAAGAATGCCAGCTAATGGATAGTCTTCCGGGATCAATTCCCTTTTTCATCAGGTAATCAAGACCAGTTATAGCCCGATGTTTGGAAAGTTTGATATTATATTTCATGGTGCCGAAATTGTCGGTGTGACCGCTTATGTGCAGGTTCAGAAATGGATGCTTTTTTAATAAATCAACAACCTGATCAAGGGCTGCGATGCCTTCCGGTTTGAGGGTGTACCGATCAAAGTCAAAGAGAACTTCAGCCTGAAGAACCAAATCCCAGCAACCGTTTTTATCGACCTTGAGACCCGGCTTTGTTCCCGGGCAATCATCCCTGTCATCTATCACCCCGTCACCGTCACTGTCGGGCTGGGCCTTGGTCAGAAAAATTTCATGAACAAATTGTGCCATTTTATCTTTATCCAGCAGATCGTCCCCATTGATTGAAAGTCCGCACTGTCCACTCATGGCAATCTTGTCCATGACTTTTTTGCCGGTGGGATCTTTTCCGATAAGAATGGTATAGATACAGATATCTTCCTCATATTTTGCTTTCAGATCCTGGGCAGCAAGCCACTCTTTTTCACCCATTTCCTCACCGTCACTGATGATGATGACAGCAATTTTTCCCTTGTGGTTATACCAGTCTTTTTCTGTTGCTTTTAAAGTGGGGGCAAGGGGACTGACACCGTCTGCATCAAATATTTTATCTATTGCCCTGGCATAATCATTTTTCTTGTAATCCAAAAATTTTGTATTGTCGTTTTCCTTTATTCCATATTCAAAATTGGTATAGACAGGATAACCAAAAGTCCTGATGGTACCTGTGAAATCCAGATCCGGAATGGATTGATTAAAATTTTTGGCCAGTTCTTTGGCAAATTTAAATTTGCTGTACAGATAATTGTGATGACAACGATTGCATTCCAGGGCATATTGTTTTTTGTCCGGTTCGGCAAATTCAATACCACCGTTTTGTATTGCGTGGTTTTCAGCAAATCCTGAGTCCTGATAATTGATGTGGCAGGCAGTACAGTCATTGGACGGTGTATACGCCTCTGTCATTGAGGCGGAAGGATCAAATATGATCGTGAAGTTATCCACTTTTTTCACAAAGTCTTTGGTATCAACCGGTTGAGTTTTTTTAAAATCAAATCTGTGAAACCCCTTTGAAGCTTCTTGAATAATGCTCTCATCTACCACGGGCGGGGCGGTATTGCCGGCACACCCCCAAAAAAGAACACAGCAAAGCAGTACTCTTATGGTTGATATAAGTCTGGTTTGCATTATTTTCTCCTTTTTTCCCCAAAAAAAATCTTATTTTAACAAATAATTCATATGGACAATCCGCATTTAGCTATTGATAATATAAAACTATATTATTTGCATGGGATTCTTTTGAAATAAAAGTGAATGGTCAACAATATAATTATCTGCGGGTACCGATCTGATTATTTGATCACGATTACTTTCCAACCGGCTCAATTCATCAGATCTGTTCTGGTTGAAAATATACCCCAATAAAAATAAAATGATTAAGATCAAAATGGTAAGGATTCCTGTTTTTCCATAACGAGATCCAAAATCTTTAAGATTATTTTTTTTTGTTTTTTTTTCATAGAGATCATTTTCAGATAGATCTTTTTCAGGTTTCCTGGCCAGGGCAGCTTCAATGTCTGCGTCTTTGTACGGGTATACTTTATTTGCAGGCAATGCTTTTTTGACAAAGGTCTGTTTTGGTTTTTCATCTGTGGAGGGAGAATTTCCGGGAGGGTGTGTCTTTTCAATTCCAACCATATTTGCAGCGTCCACGGCTTGATTGACTATGGATTTGTCAATCTGATTGAGTTTTTGGTTGCCTGCCACTAAAAGACAATTATCACAAATATTATTTATGATTCGGGGATTCCCCTTGCTGATCGTTTCTATAGCGCTTATGGCTTCATCTTCAAAAACAGGTGTACCACTTGCGCCTGAGTGGATTAAACGAAAGTAGATATATTCTTTTATATCTTCAAAATCAAAGTCTTCTAAAGAATAAATTCTTTTGATGCGTTGCCCCAAAGCGATGTTTTTTTGATCATTCAGCGTTTTTAAAAAATTTTTATGGGCAAATAAAAAGATCCGTATGGGGAAATATCCTAAATAATTGTAACTGGCAAAAAGCCTGAGTTTGGTAAGATATGAATCGCTGAATTCCTGAGCATCATCAATTACCAGATAGATATATTTTTTCTTCTCATCAGTACTGTCTTTTTCAAAATAGTCGTATACTGTCTTACGAAGCTTTAATTCATTTAATTCATCTGTTTTCTCCACGGTAATACCTAATTCCACAAGAATTTTTTCAAGAAGCATGGAAAAATCATAGGTTGGCGTTGAGATGTACACTGAATTCCGGTTGTCTTTTTTTAATTCTGAAATGAGCTTAAGTGACAAAAGAGTTTTGCCTGACCCATAATTTCCTGACACAAGAAAAATGGGGTCATTTGTCTTTGTTCCCTGAAGAAGATAGTTCCAGCAATTTTGATGAGCTTTGGATTTGTAAAAAATTTCTGGTGAAGGATGACAGTCAAACGGTTCTTTCTCCATCAAATAAAAGGATTTATACCCTTTTTCCATCTTGTAAAATGTTTTGTACATCAAAGCGACCTTTAATAAAATAAATATATAGAAGAAGTATTTTTTGGACTATTGCTAATTTTACTGTATAAATCAAGTTTTTTTTTAAAAGTTTGTACAATCATTGCAAACTATGAATCATTTTGTTATTCATAAAACAAAGCATTTCAATAGGGTATGGCTTTTGATTCTTCTTATCAATGGGGGATTCTGCAATATTTCAGGACGGATGAGTGATCAAAGGATGGATTGAGGCTTTGCAGATGATGAAGGTGGGTTCAAAGTGGCAGTTGTTTGTTCCACCTGAGCTGGCCTATGGTGACAGGTGAGCAGGGCGTGTTATTCAGCCGGGCTCAACCCTGATTTTTGAAGTCGAATTATTGGGTATTGTGGAGTAAATTATTATGCTTGTTCTTGGAATAAACGGCAGTCCGCGTCATAAAGGTAATTCCCACTATCTTATGGATAGGTTCATGAAAGAAATGGAATCCAAGGGGCATGACACCCAGGTGTTGAATGCCGTCAAAATGAAGATCAATCCCTGCATTGGTTGCGGTCATTGTGAAAAAAAAGGGGTGTGCATTTTTGAAGATGATTTTACCCATATTTTTCTTCCGGAAGTGATAAAGGCAGATATTATAGTGATCAGTTCACCGGTATATTTTTATGGGTTTCCTGCAGCGATCAAAGCATTAATTGACCGGATACAGGTTTTGTGGTCGCGAAAATACAGGCTTAAGAAGGATGAATTCAAGGGCCGTAAAAGAAAAGGCTTTCTTCTGGCAGTCGGTGCTACCCGGGGAGAAGATTTGTTTGACGGGCTGAAATTGACGGCCCGGTATTTTTTTGATGCAGCAGATATTGAATATGAAACAGCGCTTTGCTACAGGGGAATTGATGAAAAAGGCGGGATAAAAAATCATCTTGCCGTTAATGAAGAGATTAATAATCTGGTTGCAGGGTTGTAAGAGAAGGAATCCGGTAACAAGGGCAAGACTAAGTTATTTAAACCCGATTATACATTTGCAAGATACACGCAAGGGACAGATTTAAAATCTGTCCCTTGCGTGTATCAACGCTATTCTGGTTTGGCTTGTTTTGTTTGAATTTTTAATTAACAAATATGTCCGGCAATACAATACTGCCATGGGTATCCCTTAATGCTGAAAGGGCTTGTTTTTGTTCAGCTAAAATGTCAAACAGGGTTTGAGGTACTCTTTCTTCTTTGGAATAGGCTTCCTGCTGAAGCTCCAAGCGTTTGATGATATGATCCAAATATAAAGAAAATTGTTTTGTATACAACTCCTTGGTATAGTCTTTGCCGATAATCTGCTTAAACAATGATTTTAAATCATCATATCTGGGAATATTCCCAATTGGGGTTGTGATATGGTCTATTTCATTGTGGGCATATCTTTCAAGCCAGGAAAGCCATACTTTTACATCTCTTTTTTCTCCGAGAAGCATAGAGGAGTCTCCACCACGGGCCTTGTCAGTCAGAAAATAATTGAGGCCTGCCATAACGGGTTTATAATCGTTTTTTATTTTGTCACTGCCGAAAAATTTAAACTGGGCATCCATATAATCTCCCAGAGAGCCGGGAATAAAGGCGGCATTGGCCCAGGGCGACCTTTTTACACCGGTGGCTCCGACTTCCGTTGCTGTGGCAGCCGACACGATACAGGCTCCGATGACAACTCCGGCATCTGAATTTTGAGCCACCCAGACCGGAGGCATTGTGTCTGCATCCCTGCCACTGTATGTAAACACTCGTGTCAGGGCACCTTTGGGGTTTTCAGCTTCAGGGGAGTAGTTGTCAAGGCTGGTCGAGCGCAGGGTACACCTGGAATTGGGATGGGACATGGGAACGGGTTTGCCGTTTTCATCGGTTTTGCCTTTATACCAATCTCCCTGGAAATTGAATCCTTTGTCAGGATGGTTTTCATTGTTTCCCACCCAATGGGGAACTTTGTTTTCGTCAATCAGCACATTGGACCAGATCACTTCATGTCCGGGCTGTCGTAAGACTTTCATCAGCAGTGGATCGCCTTCAAGATTAACATCTTCCACAATGCCGAAAATACCGGCTTCCGGGTTGACTGACCGGATGCTGCCGTCATCGGCAATCCACATCTGGGCGAGATCATCGCCGATAAATACATTTCCTGCCATGGCTGTGGTGGTTTTTCCGCATCCGCTGGGAGCGGCACCTGCAAACCATGTTACGCGGTCATTGGGACCATGGATTCCCGTGATAAACATATGCTCGGATAGTTCCTGTCCAAGATTTTCATACACTGCCTTGTCTACTGCGAACCTATGGTTTCCTTTTTTAAGCAGCAGGGTGTTTCCGGCATAGGTGCATTTCCAGCTGTAGGTGGTTTTGAATTTGCGATCCATGAACACCCTTGCATCGGGAAGATCTTCCGGCCTGTTCAGCCCTTCGCTGTGAACATTGGTAAAGAAATGGCCAAGATTTTCAACTTCTTTATCAAACGCGGCATAGGCGTTTCTGTAAAGCAGTTCAGCACTGTGGGCGACATAGGTGGAGCTTGTGATTTCCAAAGCAGGATTTGATACGGGAGAGCCAACAGGGCCCCGCATGTAAAATCCAATGATCATGGTCATGCCTTTCATGATATCCGTCATGTTTGACCGGACTTGTTCAAGGGCCGTGGGCCTGTCCATACGGTTGGCAAGCGAACTGACTTGATCTTCCGGGTTTGCGATATAATATGTCCTGTCAATGATTCTACCCTGTTCCTGGGCCAGGTCAAAGTGAATGGTATGCCCCTTCATTGCAAGTGAGCTTTCTTCCTTTTTTTCAAGGGCAAGATTTTTAATAAATTCCCTGTCCTCGGGTGATCCTGTGTTGACAAAGACAGCAGAAGGGTTGCAAAGAACAATTGAATCGGCAATTCTTTTTAAGACTTCAGGGTGTTTGATTTTTAAAATCCGGGTTAATTGTTCATCGTCCATATGTTTTTTTAATATGGATTTAGCGCTTTTTTCGGAATCCACTTTTCCTAATTCATTGATAATATCTATATCTCTACCGGTTTTACACATGTTAATCATTATCTCCAAAATAATTTTATTAAAAGAACTATTCTTTATCTAATATCTGATTTTTAAAAATCAAGTATTATCTTATTCTTTTTAAAAAAAATCAAATTGTATTTTTAAAAAAATCAAATTGTATTTTTATGATAAGCATTATAAAAACAGGAAGATGGCAAAATAATGATAAACAGGCTGACTTTAAGGAAACGCTATGGATCAGAAAATATTTGCTGATTTGCACAATCACACAACGGCATCTGATGGAGATTTCACACCCGATCAGATTATTGAACAGGCAAAACGTCTTGGTATAAGGGTCATTGGTATCACTGACCATGATACGCTAAAGGGGTTGAAAACCGCAACGGCTGCAGGAAAAAAGAACGGTATTGATGTGATTCCGGGAGTGGAAGTTTCTATTCGGTTTAAGCGTTCTTATTTTACCGGGACATTGCACCTTTTGTGTTATTTTTCACCGGCCATGCTTATGGAAGATTCTTTCATGGCAAAAATTAATAAAATTTTAGCCAAAGGAAGGGGAGATAAACTGGTAAGGGCAAGGGTTGACGAAATTAATAAATTTTTCGGACCGAACGGGACCACCCCTTTGTTAAACAGGGATCTGAAATTTGAAGATATCGCTGAATTAAGTGATAATGCCACAAGACGCCATTTTTCCCTTGCGTTAAAGGACGGGTTTGGCATTATTGATGCCGATACCATCAATGCCATCATTGGAAATGACAGTCCTGCATACCTTCCTTCCGGAATAAAACTGGAACAGGCAGTGGACATCATCCGGGAACAGGGTATCCTTGCTGTTTTGGCCCATCCGGCAGCAGGTTCTTTTCCCGGCAAGGGGCATTATAAGGAAGTGCTGCCGCCCCTGGACATTGTTCAGCAGATACTGCCGGAGTTTATTGAAGCAGGGGTTCGCGGGCTGGAAGTTTATTATCCCGGCCATATTAAAGCCCATCAGGACCTGATGAAATCCTGGGCAGAAAAATATCATCTTTTGGTGACCGGCGGATCGGATTGTCATGATGGAATAGAGCGTCCTTTAGGGGTGCAAGGACTATGTGAAAAGGAATATGTCGTGTTTAAGGCTGCTTTGGCATAAGTTGGAAAACATTTTTAAACTATCAGGTGGAAGATGACAAATAATATTGTAATGATTCATGGTATGTGGGGAAGTGACTGGTGCTGGACCTTTTTTAAATCGTATTTTGAGGCTCGTGGTTATAACTGTCATGTGCCGGTGTTACGGCACCATGATAGTGACCCGAAGGATACTCCTCCTGACGGGCTGGGAACAGCAAGCCTTCTGGATTATGCGGATGACCTTGAAGCATATCTTCAAAAATTTGATAACAAACCCATTCTTATGGGACACTCTATGGGGGGGCTTTTAGCCCAGATTTTGGCGGCAAAAGGCCTTGCCCGGACATTGGTGTTGCTTACCCCGGCACCCCCTGCGGGGATTCATTGCATTTCATGGTCGGTTCTGAAAAGTTTTTTCAGTATATTTTCCCAATGGGAATTCTGGAAAAAACCGCATCGGATATCCTTTGAAGCAGCTTCTTATGCGATTTTGCATCAATTGCCTGAATCCCGGCAAAAAAAAGAATATCAAAAGATGGTGTATGAGTCCGGCCGGGCTGCGTTTGAAATTGGTTTCTGGTATCTGGATCACAACAGGGCATCCAGGGTTGATGAGACTAAAATAACCTGTCCGGCATTGATAGTTGCAGGCTCAAAAGACAGAATTGTCCCGGCTTGGGTTGTCAGAAAAATAGCTGAAAAATACCAACATGTTGCCACTTTTAAAGAATTTGAGTCCCATTCCCACTGGCTGATTGGTGAAGACAAATGGGAAACGGCTGCCGCCTGTGTTTTAAGGTGGCTTGAGAATGGGGCGTAAGGTTGTAAACCGGCTTTATTACAGGATTGCAAAAAGTCTGAATTTGTCAAATACCAGCAAAAGACCGATGGCAATCAGCAAAATTCCGGAAATTTTATTGAGTACTCTGATAAATTTTGTGGCCCGTTTCATAATTTCAAGAATAGAATTGATGAAAACGGACAGGATAAGAAAGGGAACAGCAAGGCCTGCAGAGTAAACCGCTAAAAGAAAAACTCCTTTAAGAACCGTCTCCTGGTTTCCGGCAACAATTAAAATTGAGCCCAGCAGTGGGCCGATGCAGGGACTCCAGCCTGCACCAAAGGCCATGCCGATGACAAAGGTGCCCATCAGGTGCAAAGGCTTTTCCTTGACATGAATTTTTTTTTCAAAATTAAATCCCTTGATGTTTATGATTCCCAGAAGGTGAAGTCCGAAGACAAGAATTATGCCGCCTCCAATATATCTGACCACCCAGGCGTATTGTGAGGCAAGCCCTCCCAGAAAAGATGCGGACGCCCCGAAAAGAATGAAAATAAAGGAAAAGCCTGCCACATAAAAAACAGTGGACAAAAACACTTTCTGCCGGGTTTGCCTTTTGTTTTCCTTCAGTTCATCCAAAGATAAACCGGTGATAAAAGAAAAATATGCCGGTATCAGCGGCAGGATACAGGGAGAAAAAAAAGAAAGCAGCCCTGCAAGAAGAGCAGCAGGGTAGGTTATGTTTTCGGCAAACACGATATCATCCTTATGTTTATGTTGTTAAATGCTTTTTTAACCTATTTGTTTTTTTTTGTCTATCAAGATTGCATACCTTTTTTTTTCAATTGCCCGATGAATGGATCTAAACTCAACCGGCAAAAAAAAGTGAAAGGTCTGTCAGATCATTGTAGAAAGGCGGATTAAAAATTGATCCAGCTTTTTTGCGGAAATTTTTACCTTTGTTTTTAATTCCTGGGCAAACAAAGATATTTTGTACTCTTCTATGAGCCAGAAAAAGTCTTCAACCTGTTGGGATTTTTCAGTAGAAGAGTCTTGTGACAGTGAGGATAAAAGCTGATTCAAATGTTTAGTGTAGCCTGCGGTCTGCAATGCTTTTTTTTCTTCTTTGAGCGGATTGTCAACGGATTTCTGGGCCCTGATCCTTATACAGGCGACATACCTGTGAAGATCCTCGATTCTCTCCATCGTATACAGATCCAAGAAATTCTCAGGCACAATATTTTTTAAGTCTTTGAAAAGAGCTGTTAAGATATCAAAGGTTTTTTTCTTTTTCTGGTGCTGAAAGGACAGTTTTTGAATGAGTTCAAAACAGGCTTGATATTCTTTGCCAAGGGTTGAGATAATTTTTATAAATTGCCGACCGGTATGGTAAAGCAATTTTAATTGCTTTTGCGCATGGGTTTCAAATTCTTTTTTTGTCCGGATATTTTTTGCAAACACGGTCGTGGTGATAAGGTTGAACAAGGATTGCTGAAATTTTGTCTGCCCATTAAAAAACGGGGCCATCTGCTTTATTTGCGAAGAGATGTTGATATCTTTTTTCAAGGCTTTGAAATCATCGGGAAAACAGAGCTGGAACAATGCGTTTATCCCTTTACAATGGGCGGTTTGTGCCGCCTGTTCCGATTTGAACAGCCTCAAGGATAAAACTATGGTGTCGTTTTTTGTACCGGTTTTGGTTTCAATTTGCAAACCAGGATAGGCTTTTTGCATAAAATCCGGATTTTGATCAATTATGATAACATCTTCAAGATCCTTGAAATTCCACTCTTTAACAGGGGACAGTTCATATTTTTTTTGGGCGGCATGAAAAGAATTGCCTTTTTGAGGTGCCAGGTTGGAATAAAATTCGTTTAAAACGGATTTATCCCGTATGGCTTTGATCTCTTTTCCTTTTTTGTCCCTGATGGAGATTCTCATTTTTAAATGGTCCGGCAGTTCCTTGTCTGACCATAGGGTTGCGGGGATCACAAGGTCAAATCGTTTTTGGATAAAAGAAGAGAGCTGTGAATACAAGGGCTTGTCTTGTTCGGGCATTTCTTTGGCAATGATAGCGGCTTTTTCAGACACAGGAACCAGTTTTACCCGGTATTTTTTGGGAAGCGCTTTGATTAAAGCGGCTATCTTGTTTTCAAAAAGCCCTGGGATCAGTCTGTCCACACTGTTTTTTGATACCATTGCAGCAGATGCGGCAGGAACTTTAAGGGTTACACCATCTTTTTGAGATCCCGGATTGAATTCATATTCAAGCTTGAATTTGCCCTGCTCCATGGTAAGAGCATCGGGAAACAAGCAGAGTTCAGTTTCATCAACAAAAGATTGCTGAAGATCTTCCAGGGTCATTTTTAAAAAATCCTGATTTTTTTGGTCCTTGATAAATTTGGAAAAGGTTCTGATATTATAAAAATGTTTGGGAAGCCGTGACTGGTAAAAAAGATACATATCATCTTCAGATGCCAGGATATCCTTTCTTCTGGTTTTATGTTCAAGTGTTTCAAGCTGATCAATCAATTGCCGGTTATGAGTCATGAATTCAAACTGCTGATGGATTTCTCCCTGGACCAGGGCATGTCGGATAAATATTTCTCCGGATTCTTCGGGATTTATCTTGCCATAGGCAATATTTCTGCCATCTACAATAATCAGTCCGAACAATGACACCTGTTCTTTTGCAATGACTTGTCCGCGTTTTTTTTCCCAGTGGGGGTCACAATAGGTATGGGCACACAGATCTTTTGCAATGGGTTCAAGCCATTCAGGGTCAATTGTGGCAACCGACCTTGCAAACAACTGGCTGGTTTTGACAAATTCCGCCGCAACAATCCAGTTTCCGGCAGTGTTGAACAGGCCGGACCCTGGAAATATCATGGCCTGCTGTCCTTTTGCAGCACTGAATATGTTTTTTTCTTTTTTATGGGCAATATTGGCAAGATATCCGGATAAAAGAGATTGATGCAGTGCGATGTACAATGGTCCGCCCAGGTTGAACTCTTTGGACTTCATGCCCTGAGTTCCTGTTTGAAAATCAATTTTTTTTTCCCCTCTTATCCCATGTTCTTTGAGTATCCTGACAATTTGTCCATGGATGTCAGTCCATTCCCTCAGTCGCTTGAAGGACAGGAAATGGTCCTGGCAGAATTTTTTGAGCTTTGAACGGGAGTTTAATTTTTTTTCCGCTGCTTTAACTGCATTCCAGATATTTAGAATCGTGATAAAATCAGATCCTGGATCCTTGAACATCGCATGCTGTTGATCTGCTGCCTGAGTTTTTTCCGCAGGTCTTTGTCTTGGATCTGAAATGGCCAGGGCCGTGGTAATGATGACTGCTTCGGCCAGGCAGCCTTTTGTGTCCGCTTCTATCAGAATCCTGGATAATTTGGGGTCTATGGGCAGCTTTGCCATGATCAGGCCGATTTTTGTGAGAGTGTATTCCTTTTTTTTTGCCGTTTTATGTTTTGTTGTCTTTTCTTTGATGGCCCCAAGTTCAATCAGTGTGTCAAACCCGTCCTTAACACTTTTGGGAGCAGGTGCATCAATGAACGGAAAGGTTGAAACATCCCCTAAGTTAAGGGCGATCATTCGTAATATGACTTCGGCAAGATTGCTTCTCAGGATTTCAGGGGATGTGAAAAATGGCCTGGCCCCGAAATCATCCTCGTCAAACAGCCTGATACAGATCCCGTTTTCAACCCGACCGCACCTCCCCAGCCGCTGGTTGGCCGATGACTGGGAAATGGGGCTGACAGGAAGGGATGTAGTTCTTGTCCGGGGAGAATAGCTGGGAATTCTGGCAAGTCCTGTATCCACAACATATTTAATTCCGGGTATGGTTAAGGAGGTCTCGGCCACATTGGTGGAGACAATGACTTTTCTTCCCACCTGGCGTGAAAAAATCTTGGACTGCTCTTGGGCTGAAAGTCTTGCAAAAAGCGGCAGCACAGTTACTCCCGGATGCTGTTTGCCCCTGATCAGTTCCATGGTTTCCCCGATATCCTGCTCTGTGGGCATAAACACCAGGATATCACCGGATCTTGATTGGGACAAAAGAAGATGTACCGCATCTGCCGCCGCCTCAACATATCCCTGGTCTTCAAAACTGTGTTTTTCGCTGTCTTCGTCTAAAAAAGGCCTGTAAAGGGTTTCCACCGGGTACATCCGTCCTGATACTTCAATGATCGGGGCATTGTCAAAGGCTTTGGAGAATTTTTGAGTATCAATGGTAGCGGATGTGATAATCAGCTTAAGGTCTTTTCTCTGCCGGACAAGACGCCTTAAAATTCCCAGAGTAAAATCAATATTCAAGCTTCTTTCATGGGCCTCATCCACAATAATGGTGTCATATGCACTTAGAAAACGGTCTGCCTGGGTTTCAGCCAGCAGGATTCCATCGGTCATCATTTTTATATAAGCATTAGCATTTGTTTTATCGTCAAATCTGATTTTATAACCCACTGATTTGCCAATGTTTTCATTGAGTTCTTCGGCGATTCTTCGGGCCACATTGACAGCCGCGATTCGTCTGGGTTGAGTACAGCCGATCAGTCCTTTAATTCCTCGTCCTGCCTCAAGACAGAATTTTGGTATCTGGGTGGTTTTTCCGGACCCGGTTTCTCCAGATATAATCACCACTGAGTTGTTTTTTATGGCACAAATGATGTCATCTTTTTTATGGGTGATTGGCAGATCAGGGTTGAACACGATATGGGACGGCTTGTTTGAAAGCCTTGAGCGTGTTTGTTGAGCTGAACGCTGTGTTTTCTCAAAAAGAAGTTTTGTTTTTTTTGCATGGATTTCAAGGCTGCAAGGGCTATTGGGCTTTAATTTTTTTATGGCTCTGAGTTCCTTTAAAACAGCATGTTTATCTTTTAACATAACATTGGAACAAAGTGATTCTATTTTTTTTAGTTTTTTCATGGCCTTTGAATAGTAATGTAAAGTTTAAAAAAGTCAACTTTTGAACTTGGCATATAAAATTAAGGTTGACATAAATTATGGAATAAAACACAATAAAAACTGTTCCAAAAATTGGGGGAACGTACAGTACCATAAGTCAAAGCCTTGAATTATATCATAAACAATAAGGCTTTAAAATTGAATCAACAGGTTTGAATCAATAGATTTAAATCAACAGATCTGAATCAATAGGGGGAACAATAGCATGGGAGATACAGCTATTAAAATTGGAGGCGCAAGAAAGAGCGCCTTTAAAGACAAGGTAATGAAACTTCTGCCGGATGGCGGAAACCTGAACGCATGCCTGACATGCGGTGCATGCGCATCTGGTTGTCCTGCAACGGGCCTTGACGGTATGGATCCAAGAAAGTTCCTGAGAATGGCGGCGCTTGGAATGGATGAAGAAATCTTGAGTACGAACTGGGTGTGGATGTGTTCCATGTGTACACGGTGCATGTATGTGTGTCCGATGCAGATTAATATTCCGCAGCTTGTTTTCAATGCAAGGGCACAATGGCCAAAAGATAAAAAGCCAAAAGGAATTACAAGCTCTTGTGACATGGCATTGAAACACGATACTTGTTCAGCAATGGGTGCCAATGAAGAAGATTTCCAGTTTGTGGTGGAAGACGTTCTTGAAGAGTACCAGGAATCACAGCCTGAGTTTGCTGAAATGAAGGCGGACATAAACAGGGAAGGTGCCTATTACTTTTTAAACCAGAACTCAAGAGAGCCTGTGACTGAACCGGATGAAATGGTTCCGCTGTGGAAAATTATGCACCTGGCAGGTGCAGACTGGACCTATGGGACTAAAGGCTGGGCAGCAGAAAATTATTGCCTGTTTTCCGCAGACGATGAATCCTGGGAAAAGATTGTTCGGACAAAGGTAAAGGCAGTGGAGGATCTGGGCTGCAAAGTCTGGCTAAACACCGAGTGAGGTCACGAACTTTTCGCAGTCCGGGCTGGATTGCAAAAATTCAATATACCTTACAATTTTGAAATCAAAAGTATCATTCAACTTTATGCCGAATGGATCAGGGATGGAAAACTCAAGCCATCTTCGGACTGGAACAAGGAAAGACAAATCAAGTTCACGGTTCAAGATCCCTGTCAGCTGGTCAGAAAATCGTTTGGCGACCCGGTTGCCGAAGATTTGAGATATGTTGTCAAGGCGGTTGTGGGAGAGGAAAATTTTGTTGACATGACACCCAACCGCTCCAATAATTTCTGCTGCGGCGGGGGGGGCGGGTATCTCCAGTCAGGTTTCCAGGAGCAGCGGCGGGCTTACGGGCAGACCAAAGCCAACCAGATCCTTGCAACCAAAGCTTCGTACTGCATTACGCCCTGCCATAATTGTCATGCCCAGGTGCATGATATGGCTGAAGTCAATGATCATGCATGGCAAACCACACATCTGTGGACACTCTTAAACCTTTCCCTGGGAATACTGGGTCCCAATGAAAGAGAGTATCTTGGTGATGATTTGAAAGATGTGGATGTATTTCACCCGGAATCGGCCATGTAATAGGCATTCTTGAATTTAAGATCAAACTTGAGTCTTGTGCGGCAATTTAATTGCCGTACAAGGCTTTTTTTATGTGTCTGCTCTGTACGATGGAAAAGGGGATTTGATGTTTTTAACTGATTGCCTAAGGATGGCAATTATGATAAGGAATTTTGATTATGACCCAGATTATCAGTATAGCGAACCAGAAGGGGGGCGTTGGCAAGACAACTACCTCTGTTAACCTTTCAGCCGCACTTGCCAAAATCGGGAAAAAAACTTTGCTTGTAGATTGTGATTCCCAGGCCAATGCAACAACCGGAATGGGAATTGACAAACTATCCCTGGAACATTCGTTGTATCAAGGTCTCATTGGTGAGGCTGATATTAATGATATTATCTGTCCTACAATGATGCCTAAACTAATGATGATTCCGTCCGATATTGATCTTATCGGGTTTGAAATTGAAATGGTGTCTGCCGACGACAGGGTAAAAAAATTGAAAATGCTTCTGGAACAGGTAAAGGAAAAATTTGATTATATTATTATTGATTGTCCGCCAGCCTTAAGTTTGTTGACATTAAATGCATTTACGGCTTCAGATGCAGTCTTGATACCCCTTCAAAGTGAATTTTATGCGCTTGAAGGCCTTGGGCAGTTGCTGGACACCATAAAGCGGGTCAAATCTTCTTTTAATCCGGGATTGAAAATCAAGGGAATTCTTTTGACCATGTATGATAAACGAACCAATCTTGCTCAACAGGTGGTTGAAGATGCAAAAAAATATTTTAAAGATATGGTTTTCAAAACAAAAATACCGCGTAATGTAAAGCTTGGAGAGGCACCCAGTTATGGATTGCCTGCTATTATATATGACAAACAGTCACAAGGATCAAAGAGCTATGTTGCATTTGCAAGGGAATTTTTGAAAAGATGATAAACAAAAAAAAAAAAAAAACCGGTCTTGGTAGAGGTATTTCAGCCCTGATTCCTGATTTTGATTCGTTTGATACGCCTGAGAGCAGCCCTGATTTTTTGATGTGTTCTGTTGATGAAATAGCACCTAACAGGTATCAGCCCAGAACCGTATTTGATCGGGAAGAACTGGACAAATTAAAGGATTCCATAGCACAGCAGGGGGTTTTGCAACCCTTGCTGGTAAGAAAACTTGATGATTCTTATGAGTTGATCGCAGGAGAGAGAAGGCTTCGTGCCGCCAGGGAAGCTGATTTGACTCATGTGCCCGTGTTTGTAAAAAATCTTACAGATGAACAGGTATTGGAGGTTTCCATTATTGAGAATATCCAAAGGCAGAATTTAAATGTTCTTGAAGAGGCTCAAGCCTATCACCGGTTGATCAAGGAATTTGATTATACCCAGGAAAAGGTTGCAAAAAAGATAGGAAAGAATCGTTCCACAATTGCCAACCTGCTGCGCCTCAGAAGTCTTCCCCAGGTGATTAAAGACAGCCTTGTTGCAGAACAAATATCCATGGGACATGCAAGGGCTCTTTTAGGTGCTGATTCAGAAGAAAGCCGGATTCATCTTTTTGAAATCGTCATTAAAAAAGCATTGTCTGTAAGAGAAACCGAACAATTGGTAAACAATGCCAAAAAAGTTTCTCCCAAATTGAACAAAACAATATCTGCCGAAGAAAAACAATTTCTTGATGACACCTGTTCCCTGCTTTCCAGCCGGATTCAATCCAGCGTCAGGATTCAAAAAAAAGGAGATAAAGGCAAGATAGAAATCAATTTTAAATCCAAAACAGAGTTTCAGCGCCTGGTGGATTTTTTGAGCGGGGTTTCATGAAGATATGTGTGGCTAAAACAGCCGGGTTCTGTATGGGGGTCAGGCGTGCTGTGGATATGGTGCTGGATGCTTCCAATATGTCAAAGGAGCCGATTTATACCTATGGCCCTTTGATTCATAATCCCCAGGTGTTGCAGATGCTTGAAGAAAAGCGGATTTTCAGGATTGATGAAATTCCGGAAAAAGGCAGCGGTATTGTTTTAATCCGGGCTCACGGAGTACCGCCGGAGGATGAAAAAGCCCTTAGGGATGCGGGTTTTACTGTTATTAATGCAACCTGTCCCAGGGTGGTGAAGGTTCAGATGATTATTAGCAAATATGCTCAAAAAGGTTATTCCACAATCATTATAGGAGATGAGAAACACCCTGAAGTTGTGGGTCTTTTGGGATATGCAAAGGCAAAAGGTCATACAATCACATCCATGGATCAGCTGTTGGCACTGCCCAGGTTTGAATCTGCCGTTGTTGTCGCTCAAACCACTCAAAATACAGCTTTTTTTGATCAAATAAAAGTCTGGTGTAAAACCCATTTGCCCCATTATAAAATATTTGATACCATTTGCGGCTCCACTGAAAAACGTCAGGCTGAAATCCGTAACCTTGCCGAGAAAAATGATGCAATTGTTGTTGTCGGCGGAAAACAGAGCGGAAATACAAAAAGGCTGGCACAGATCGCATCTTTGACAGGCAAGCCCGTAAGCTGCATTGAAAATATTTCCCAGATTGATTATGGAGAATTGTCATCAGCTGGGTCTATCGCTATTACCGCCGGGGCATCGACTCCCAACTGGATTATTAATGAAACATACAGAGAAATAGAAAGTCATTTTCAACAACAACATCCCTTGAAAGCGTTTTTATGCTTAATTCGTGATTTTTTGCTGAAGACCAATATAATGGCTGCAACAGGTGCCGGTTTTCTGACCTACGCATGTTCCAAGATCCAGGGGGTTGCTCAAGATTTAGATCACGCTTTGATAGCCATGCTGTATGTTCTTTCAATGCAGATCCTGAACAATTTATTCACTATTAAGTCTGATAAATATAATCATCCCCAACGGGCGGTTTTTTATGAAAAAAACCAGTGGTTTCTGTGTGCTTTTGCGATTTTATCAGGTTCGACCGGCCTTTATTTGAGTTTTATCAGCGGTATGTTTTCTTTTGTTATTTTACTGTTTATGAGTCTTTTGGGATTATCTTATAATTTGAAAATCATCCCTTTTGTGTCAAAAAAAAGGCAATTTGCCCGGATAAAAGATATTCCCGGTTCAAAAACAGTTCTTATTGTTATGGCATGGGGCATGGTTACCTGTCTTTTGCCGGCTTTTGCAAATCAAAGTGATTGGCGGTCGGTTGCAGTGGTTTTTTTGTTCGCTGCAGGTCTTGTGTTTGGAAGAACGGCATTCTTTGATATTCTTGCTGTTCAGGGTGACAGGATTACCGGAAAAGAAACGCTTCCCATTCTTTTAGGGGAAAAAAAAAGTTTTGCTATTATAAAATATGTTTTGATTTTTGAAACAGTTCTTATTGTGTCGGCATGTTTTGCTGATTTATTGGTAAGTGGAGCGTTCTGGTTTGCTT
The DNA here is from genome assembly GCF_000307105.1 of Desulfobacula toluolica Tol2. Classification (NCBI taxonomy): domain Bacteria; kingdom Pseudomonadati; phylum Thermodesulfobacteriota; class Desulfobacteria; order Desulfobacterales; family Desulfobacteraceae; genus Desulfobacula; species Desulfobacula toluolica. The sequence goes on along the minus strand of NC_018645.1, from coordinate 4,253,763 downwards.
TCATACCCCTTGCCATGCTTTTATTGATACAGTTTTTTAAAAACAATAGCATTATATCCGGGGCACATCGAGAATTTGTTATTGAAGTTTCATTACTTACCACGGGATTACTGGCCGCTGTAATTTAATTTTTATGTGAAAGTCTTCAAAAATCCAAATAGTGACTTTCATGTTTTGTTGTGGGCAAATCTGAACGAAAGACAAGGTCTGCCTTGGCAGTTATACGGAGAGAGTATGACCAAAGACAGTCATGATAAATTGAAAATTCCATTAATAGGTCTTTTGGCGGTTAAGAATTTTATGATCAACAAGGAAGATCTTCAAAAGGGGATGTCTCAGTGTTCTGGTGCAAAGGATCACCAGGCAGCGTTGAAAAAGTATTTTTTATTCAATAAGCTTATCTCTTCACAAAATATGGAAAGGCTTTTACAGGTGGCAAAAGCTTTTGAAATGCGGCAAAAAGAATTCAAGTTCGGTGCTGTTGCCATACGGAAAGGATTTATTAATAAAAGTGTTTTAAAATTGGCTCTGGAAGAACAGGAAAATGATATAAAGAGCAGAAAATCTCCTCGCCTTATTGGCGACCTGCTTGTGGAAGCGGGTATGTTAACTCCAAAACAGCGTGACGATATCTTAAAACTGCAAAAAAGACTCAAAAAGAAAACCAAAAGCACATTCGACCAAGAAGAGAATAAAAATATCCCTGATGAAAATTCATCCAGGCTTGAAGAAGATGAAGGTATTTTGCTGATACCTGAAATTATTGACGGTGGAATCAAGCTTGAAATTTCCAAAGATTTTATGTCGGCATTTTTAACAAAAACAGAATCCTTTGATAAAAATATTACTCTTGCACAAATACATGAGGCCTTGTTTGATAAAGGCATTGTCCTGGGAATTGTTGATGATAAAATGATTTTAGGATTTATTAATTCCAGTGGGTTTAAGAAGAAATCTTTCAGGGTTGCCCAGGGTATTACTCCTATCCAGGGCAAAGATGCCCGTATTGAATTCTTTTTTAATACGGATTATTTAAAATCAGGTGGATTTAAATTAGACGGTACTGTTGATTTTAAAGATCGGGGTGAAACACCGCATGTTGAAGAAGGTACAGTGCTTGCTGAAAAAATTCCCATGCTTGAATCAAGACACGGTCAGACTATTTTTGGCGATCAAATTGAAATGATACCCGTAAAAGACATTGCCTTGAAATTCGGAAAAGGCGCAAAGATTTCAGAGGATGGATTTAAGGTTATTGCGGAAGTTACTGGATATCCTAAATACAGCCTGTCCGGTCATGTTTTTGTTTATGGCGAGTATATTACCGAAGGAGATGTGGATTATGAAACCGGCCATATTAATTATGACGGAAATATCAATGTCAAAGGGCGTATTAAAGCTGGCTTTAGAGTAAAAGGCAATGATATTAAGGCTATTGAACTGGATGGCGGCATTATAACAGCTCAAGGCGATGTAATAATTGCAGGCGGTATCAATGAAGCCAATATTTATGCCCGTGGAAATGTTTATGCCAGGTTTGTCCACAATTCAAAAATTTTGTGCATGGGCAGTGTTGTGATTCAAAAAGAGATTGTTGACTCGAATATAGATTGTTCTGGAAGCTGCGTGATTGAAAACGGAAAACTCATGTCTTCAATAATTTCAGCCAAAATGGGGGTGAAAGCCAGGAATATCGGAACTGAAATGGCCTGCTCCAGCGTCATAAGAGTCGGCAATGACGTGTTTTGTGAAAAGGAACTGGAAAAAAATAGGAAAAAGGTTGAACAGCTGGAAAAGCAGGCAGAACAACACCGGAAAGACAAAGAAAAATTAAAGCAGAAAAATGTGGCCGTTCAAAAGAAAATAGTAGATTTTGCCCATATTCAGGATAGATCTCAATTAGAGGAAAAGGAACTTAATTTAAAAATTTCTTTGATGGAAAAAAATACGGAAGATTACCAGGCCATTGCTGAATTAAGCAAGAGAATTGATACGTTAAGGGCAAATGCCCAAAAAGCTGAAGGAATTTTGAATGCTTGTTTTGATAAAACAGATAAGCTTGAACAAAGAATGAAAAAACAAAACAGGGAAATCAAAATTTTAGAAAAAAGACGTGATAAACTTATTGATGAGAGAACCAATCTTATTGCGTGGACAAAGGATAAGCCGGGTAATCCGGTCGTGATTGTTGACGGGGTGATCATGCCGGAAACCCGTATTATAGGCAATCACAGTGAAAAGCGGGTGATGGATCTGATGAGGTATGCAAAAATCATGGAAGTTGTATCCAAAACTGATGACGGCCAGAATATTTATGAAATGCAGGTGGTATCTATTTAAACAAATTAAATTTTATCTGCTTTTAATTGTTTTATTTTATCGTCTTTTTTTTGCCATAATGAATTCAACCACATGAAAAACTGATCCTTATACTTAGTGTCATTAAAATAATCCCCGGTCGGAAAATCGGTTAAGGGGATAACTTCAAAATCAATAATTATTTTATTGACCCTGCCTGAAATATAGTCCCAGAATGTTGGAATCTCATCCGGATAGACAATTGTGACATCAATGATTTTATGAAAATAGTCTCCCATAGAGCCTAAAACAAAGGCTATTCCACCGGCTTTTGGATTTAAAAGATGCGTAAAATGATTGTCTGGGGCTCCTTTTTTCCGGGGAGTGAGTCGGGTTCCTTCAACAAAATTGATGATGGAGATTGGCGTGTGTTTGAATTTTTCACAGGCCTTTTTTGTCCTTTCAAGATCTTTGCCTTTCAGGTGGGGTTTTTTTGTTAATTGTTTTTTTGAATACCGTTTCATGAATGGAAAATCCAAAGCCCACCAGGCCAGCCCTAAAAACGGGACCCAGATCAGTTCCTGTTTTAAGAAAAATTTCAGCATGGGGATTTTTTTGTTCAAAATGGTCTGCAATGCTAAAATGTCAACCCAGGACTGGTGGTTGGAAATAACAAGATACCATTCTTTTTTTTTCAGGTTTCCAAGCCCCCTGATATCCCAGTTTATTTTGCAAAACAGTTTTGAGTTGAATGAATTAATATCTATCCAGAGGTTGGCAATGGATATCAGTATGTTGTCAATAATAACAACAACACAATAAACCGGGATAAAAAATTTAAACAACGCCAGCAAAATCAATGGAGGTGTCAAGCAGACGGTGTTTAATGTATACAGTATCAGGGATAAAATGCCTTTGAGTGAGTGGGGTAAAAAATAGAGCATAAATTTTTTCAATCTCTTTTAAAATTTATAATATGTTTTTTTATGGTTCGTCTGTCCAGTCCTGTCAGCTTTGCCACCTTTTCATAGGTGCCGAATTTTTCATACAAGAGCCTGCAATATCCTGATACCAGTAACGGAACAGAGATGTTAAGGTTTGAAATTCCCTGTATCAGTTCCTGGGTAAGTGACCCGGCTTCTTTGTCATCTTTTTGTTTGCCTCGATAGTCCCGCCGCAACAAAACGCTTCTAACGCATTGCTCAAGTTCCCGTACATTTCCAGGCCATTGATAATTCTTTCCAAGCCGTCGGTCAATAATTCTTTTGACTTTTAGAATTAATTTTTCAGAACGGGTGCCGGTCATTTTTTGTATTGTGAAATCAAGCAGGTCATCGAGTTCGGAAGGTTTTTCTCTGATCCTGATACTCAGAGGCGGGACTTCAATGATATCAGAACACAGCCGGTAATAAAAATCGTCCCTGAACACCTTGCCGTCAAGAATATCCTTTTTGGGCCTGTTGGTCGCTGCAATGACCCGTCCGTTGAATCTTGATGTTTCATGGGTTCCCACAGGGGAAAAAGTTCTTTCCTGGAGAACCCGTAATAATTTGATCTGAACATGGTTGGGGATCTCACCTATTTCATCCAGAAGAATGGAACCATGGGGGCTGCACCGGTCAAACACGCCCTGGTAATCCTCCATTGCACCTGTAAAGGCACCTTTTGTGTGGCCGAATAATTCAGACTCCAGCAGGGTTTCAGGATACTGGGAAAGGTTAAGCGAAGAAAAAGCCCGGGTAAAGCTCTGGGCAAAACATTGTTTTTTCTCATCAAAGGGGATATATCCGCTTCTTCCAATGGCCTTGGCAGCCGTACCCTTTCCCGTGCCGGTTTCCCCTAAAAGCAGGGTGGAAAAATCCTCCATTTTGTTCCATAAGAATTTGTTGTAAAGATCTATATTATAAGTGAAAACATTGTACCATAAATGTTTTTTCAGTGTTTTCATGCACGGGCTGCTGCCCACAAGGGAGTTGGAAATAAAATAAAAAGCCCGTCTGAGCTGGTAGGACAGGGCAAAATAATGGAAAACGCTTTTGTCGTCAAATCCTTTTTTATGGAGCATTTCCATGGCTTTTGGGGCAAACGGAACCTTGACCGGGATGTCCTGAGCTTTGATTTGATCCTTTATCAGCTGATCAAACTCATCTCTGAATTTGTGAAAGATATCAAACAAAAATACAATTGTAATGATCTCCTTGTCCTGGCCTTGAAACGCATTGATGTCTGCACGGCCCTGGCTTTCAAGAGTTTTTATCCGGTGGTCCACTTCATTTATGCACAGGTCTTTGCTTTCTCTTCGTGAGGCCGAAGGAAAATGGCCTGCAATTTTAATATCAAGCTTTTCTCTCAAATCGCTGAAAGGATTTGCAAAAGCGGCATTATAGACTGTTCTGAAAAAATGGTGTTCTTCTGAACTGAGTTTTGCTTTTTTCACTCGGTTCTCCATAAAAGAGTATTTTTTGATAATGTGCAATTTTGTACATGTCATATGCATAGAATGCAAGTTAAAAATCGTCATGTGAAAGCCGTAAAAAAGATATAGTAAAAAAAACTGTATATTTTCAATATGTTGTATGTTTGATTTGTGTTGGCACAATATTTGTATTATAAGGCGGCGCAATGTGATTTCCATGGTAGTGCCGTGGAAATAAAAAACAAAAAAATTATGGAGAAACACTTATGATTAGAAGAATACTGAATTCAAGACTTCCTTTGATGGTTTATAATCCGGTAAAGGTATTTGATATAAAGTATTTTATAGAAATTTTCAACGCTGGCGCTCTTCCGGTATTTGATACGGAATTTATACCCCATGATGAGATCCTTCAAAACGCCAGGTTGCTTTCCAGAGAAAAATTAAGTTTTGGTATTCGACTTTCAAATCATGACACAGACCTGATCGAAAAAATCAAACATCTGCAGATGGTGAATCTTGATCTATTAGTTTGTCCTCTTTCAAAAGATGATACACCTGCGGATTTCAGCAATTTTGCAGACACTAAAATTGTTCTTGAAATAAAAGATATTAATATCAACGATAAGATTAAATCAGTTGATCCCCATGCCCTTGTCCTGAAAGGAAATGAAGCCGGTGGAATGGTGTCAAAATATTCTTCTTTTATCTTGATGCAGTGGTATTTGAAAAACAGCGGACTGCCCCTGTTCATTCATGGCGGTGTGGGAAAGTATACGGCAGCAGGCATGTTTGCCGCCGGTGTCTCAGGTCTTGTCATGGACAGCCAGTTTCTCATGACCGATGAAGCCCCGGTATCGGATAATTTTAAAAAGCTTCTGGGAATGGTGGATGAAAGTGATTCCACCGATATTACGGTTGACGGCAGCGATATTTACAGGGTGTTTGCAAAACTGGGAACTAAAATTGTTAAAGACCTGAAACTCAAAGCAGTTGAATTTGCTGATGATCCACAGGGAAGAAAAAAACTGTATGAATTGATCGAAGATAATATGACTGCATTTGACAAAACAGATGTCCAGTTTATCCAGTCTCTTTTTTATCTGGGCCAGGACGGTATATTTGCAAAAGACTTTATAAAAGAGTCAAGTTGTCTGGGTGATATTATTTCAAGCTTATTTAAAACCATTGGTGAAAATTTAAATTTTATTGATGAGTTTGACCCTGTAAAACCAGACTCTGCATTTGCCGAAGCCCAAGGAACGAAATTTCCGCTGATCCAGGGACCCATGGCAAATATTTCCGACAGTTCTGATTTTGCAAACAAGGTTCTTGAACAGGGGGCTTTGCCGTTTTTTGCAGTGGGAAGTCTTCCTGAACAGCTGGCAGATGATATGCTCAAAGACGGTGCCCGAAAAGTGGATAATTTCGGTGCAGGGCTTGTGGGTATTGAAGCCTTTAATCCTTCTGTAAAACAGCACTTGGATATGGTGAAAAAGTATAAGGTTCCCTATGCATTGTTTGCCGGCGGGATTCCCTCCCAAGTGGCGGAACTTGAAAAAGCAGGCACCAAAACTTATCTTCACACTCCTTCAATTTCCATGATGGAAAATGCTTTGAAAAGCGGGTGCAAACGGTTTATCTTTGAAGGCGGGGAAGCCGGTGGCCATGTGGGAACCCTTTCCAGCATGGTGCTGTGGGAAGCTGCCATTGCCGCTTTGATCAATAAAGAATATGATTTGTCAGATCTGTACCTGGTATTTGCCGGTGGTATTTCCACCTGCTTTGCCTCTTTTTTTGTTTCAGGGTTTGCCTCTTTTCTTGCAGCCAAAGGGGCTAAAATCGGTATCCAGGTGGGAACCGCCTATCTTTTTGCCGATGAAATCGTGGAAACCAAATGCATTAAGCCGCAATACAGGGATATTATTCTCAAAGAAAACGAAACCATGCTGATCGGCAAAAGCCTGGGATTGGCCTCCAGGACCGCTCCAACAGAATTTGCAAGGATGATGGTGGAAAATGAAGCCCGGATGATCAAGGACAAAGAGAGTCTTGAGATTAGAAAAAGAGCTTTTGAAAAAAGAAACATCGGCTCATTGCTCATTGGTGCCAAAGGATTTATCCCGGATTTTAAAAATCCAGGCCCCGAGCATTACACATGGTTTGAGGATGATGAACACAAGGAAAAAGGCAATTTTCTTGTGGGGGACAGCCTGGCCTTTTTTGACCGGCCCGTTACCATCAAACAGATCCATGACAAATATTTTGAAGCCAAATCAACCCTTTATCAAAACGTCAATTTTCTTGAAATTTTTTCAAGCCGTAAAAACAAAATCAACGATGAGATCGCCGTTGTGGGTATAGGGTGTACACTGCCGCATGCACATGACCCTGAAAGCCTGTGGGAGAATATTCTGAGCAAAAAATATTCCATCAGCCGGATGCCCGAGGAAAGATTTGACCATGACCTTTACTATGACCCGGACAGAAGTGCTGAAGACAAGACATACACAACCCTTGCCGGGCATATAGATGATTTTGAGTTTGACCTGGAACGGTTCGGGTATGCCGAAGAAAAGGCAAAAAAATTGTCCCGCAGCCAGCAAATGGTTTTGCAGACCGCATACAAAGCAGTTGAAAATGCCGGACTCCTGGGCGAAAATAACCAGCTTATATGTGATGACCCTTCAAGGACTGCTGTTATTGTTGCCACCTGCCTTTCCAATGAACTGGGAAACAACCTTCAACTCAAGTACTGGTATCCGGAACTGGTTTCCATGATTGAAAAAACAGATGAATACCAGGTCTTAAGTGATGAAGAAAAACTCAGCGTAAAGCAGACCCTGCTGGAAGGTATGGAAGGTGAAAATCCAGGATATGATCCGGTTCACGGCATGCTTTTAAACATTGAAGCCTCACGGATTGCCCGCCACCTGGGTATCAGGGGTGTAAACTACATTGTTGATGCAGCCTGTGCCTCTTCTGTGACCGCCCTTGATGCCGGAATCGGTGAATTGTTATGCGGTGACCATGATCAGGTCATTGTGGGTGGGGTCAATACCCATCTGGCTCCGGAATCCTTTATCGGGTTTGCAAAAATGGGAACCTTGTCCAGCGTCGGGTCATATCCTTTTGATGAGCGGGCAAGCGGGTTTATCCTGGGTGAGGGCTCGGTTATTTTTGTTTTAAAAAGAATGAAAGATGCCATCCGGGACAAAAATCGTATTTTCGGGGTTATCAATTCCATTGGGTCCAGTTCCGACGGCAAAGGAAAAGCCATTGCCGCACCAAATCCGGCGGGTCAGGTATTGAGTGTACAGCGCTGTTTTGAAAATATAAGACCCGGCATTAAACCTGAAGATATCGGATTTATTGAAGCACACGGAACATCCACGACGATTGGTGACCAGGCAGAGCTTGAGACTTTGAATTCAGTCTATAAAAATGCAGGTGCCGGTATCAGTTCCATTAAATCCCAGATCGGACATCTTTTGGGGTGTGCCGGTTCAGCAGGTATTTTAAAGGCATTATTAACGGTCAACAAAGGTATGCTGCCGCCCAACGGGCAATTTGAAACTCTTTCTAAAAATCATAATTTAGAAGAATCTTCCCTGTTTATTGTAAAAGACGCCAAAGAATGGTCTTCTGACGGCAAAACATCCAGGAAAGCTGCGGTTTCGTCTTATGGGTTTGGGGGGATTAATTACCACATTGTGGTTGAGCAGATGACACAGAATTACAAGTCGGTTCCCCGGGATATTTTTACGGATACAGCCTATGATTTTAATGATGACCGCATTGTGGTTGCAGGCCTTGGAGTGTTTCTTCCGGGTGCAAAAAACACCGAAGAGTTCTGGGAAAAGCTTGAATCAGGAAAAAAACAATTGTCCGATATCCCGGCTTCTCATTTTGATAATGATGCGTATTCAAGCCTTGATAAAAAATCTCCCTTTTGGCTTCCCAAAGTCAATGCAGGTGTGGTCAAAGATTATAAATTCAACAACCTGAAATACCGGATGCCGCCCATGATGGTCAAATCCATTGAAAGGGGTCAGATTTTCGGACTTGAGGCAGCCAACGAAGCACTTGAAAGTTCAGGCCTTCTGGGTCAGTTAAGCGCTGCCAACAAGGTTGGTACCATCCTGGGCACCATTGCAGGAGAGCGGCAGAGCAAAAATATTATCCGGGTTCGAAAACACTTTGTCGGCAATCTGCTTAAAAATTGTTCCAAGATTGACTCTGATTCCTGCACACGTCTTTCCGAACAACTTGTGGAATCTATCCGCAACGCCTTTCCCGAGAACAACGAGGATACCACTCCGGGTTTGTTGTCCAACATCATTTCCGGCAGGATTGCCAATTATTTCGGTTTAAACGGTGCCAATTATGTGATTGACGCATCCTGTGCCTCGTCCTTTATTGCCATGAGAAATGCCGCCCGGAACCTGAAACACAAAGATCTTGATTTTGTTCTTGCAGGCGGAGTCGACTGCAACCTGTACCCGGCTGTCCTCATGGCGTTCAAGCGTCTTGGACTGTTGTCGGAAGGGGACTGCAACTTTTTTGATTCAAGGGCTGACGGTTATGTGATGGGTGAGGGTGCAGCCATTCATTTGATGACCACTTATAAGAAAGCACGGGAATATGATATGCAGATCCTGGGTGAGATCAATGATTGTGCAGTGCGCTCAAGCGTGCCGGATCACCTGCTTTCGCCTTCGGAAAAAACATTTGTCTCCACTATCAATGAAACCTATCATAAAAGCGGCATCAGAAAGCAGGATATCCAGCATCTGGATCTGTTTGCATTTTCCAATATTTTTGGGGATATCGTTGAAAAACAGGTGGTTGAAAATTGTTTTGATCATGAAATGCATTGTGGAAATGTCAAGCCTCAGTTCGGGTATTTCAAGGCTGCCAATCCAGCAGTTGCCATGGCAAAATTGATGCTTATGAACCATAAGGGAAAAATTTTGCCTGACTTTAATTATGAGTCTGAACATTCCATTTTAAATGACAGTAAAATTTTAAAACCTGCGGACCGGATAAAGGTCAGGCCAAAGGGACAGCCCTTCAGGTTTGCGTCCAATGTCAACGGCATTGGCGGCAACCACTGCCATATGATCATGAGTACTCTGCCTGCTGTGCTTGAAAAAGAACAGCCGGTAATTGAAGCCCAATTCAAGGCAGCATCCGGGGATGATATCGTATTAATTGATCATGCCTATTCAGCGGACAACAGGGGTCAAAAATTGAGAATGGTGGCTCTTCTTTCAGGTCAGGGCGCACAGAGAAGCCGTATGATGAAAGAGCTTTTTGAAAAAGATGCCCACATCAGAATGGTGATGGAAAAAGGCGAAAGAATTTTTGTTGAACAACGGGGATATTCCCTGCTGGACATGATGTTTGGCACGGATGATGCCATTAATTCAACACAGAATACCCAGCCTGCTGTGTTCCTGTCGTCTGCTGCTGTTTACAGCCGTTTGTCCCAGGAGGGGTTTTCTCCGGATTACTTTATCGGTCACAGTGTGGGAGAATACACAGCACTGTTCTGCAGCGGCATGCTCGGGTTTGAAGATGCCATGCGCCTGATCATCAAACGCTCGGATCTCATGTATGATTCCACTCTCAAGGTTCCTGGAAAAATTATGGTGGTGTTTAAAAATGAAAAAGAGACAGAGCATTTGATCAGAAAATCTTTTGTTTCCAATATTTATATCACCAATAAAAACAGTGAAAAACAGACGGCTGTCTCGGGCAAGGCCGAAGAGATTGAAAAATTCTGTGCTTTTTTGACACAGCAGGAGGTTTTTTACAAAAAACTGAATTTGACCGGTGCTTTCCATACCCCGTTGCTGAAAGATGCTTCGGATAAGTTAAGAGCCTATCTGGACACCATTACCTTTAATGAGACAAGATTTGGAAGAATTATCTCCAACACCATTGCCGGACCATATCCGGAAAGACGGGCCGAGGTCAAAGACCTTTTAGCCAGACAGATTATTTCGCCAGTTGAATTTATCAAATCCATTGAACATGTGTATGCATCCGGCAGAACCCATTTTATAGAGATCGGGCCTTCACGGCTGCTGGTGAATCTCTTGAAAAACATCAATATCGGGGAATATGATACTGCCGTATCCGTGGATGCCAAAGTAGGCGAGGTGAAATCATTTGATGCCTGTAGAAAATACCTGGCAGACTGCAACAGCATTTTTGAGGTAAAATCTGTGCAGGCAGTTGAACCAAAATTTACCGGAAAACCCAAAGAGGAGCTGCCTCAAATAGAGATGTCTGAAGATTTTGAATCCTTTAAGCTGAATAACAGCAAATTGGTTGATCAGATCCTTTTCAAGGAATATCAGCGCCAGCAGCGTGAAAACGCCATTGAGGCCATTGAAAGATATAATTTTAATACCAACAGAATTGTGATTTCAGGGGTTTCAGTGGGCCTTCCAGGCAAAACAAGACGGGTTTTTGCAAGTGATAATTTTGATGCCATTTTAAACGGTGAAAATTTTATTGATTCTCTTACAATTGAAGAACAGGAAAAAATAACAGACAAGAATATCATCAAGCTCTACAAACAGCCTGATGGTAATGCCAGGTTTGTCCAGATCACCAAAACCGAAGATGTTATTCATCTGGCCGGACAATTGGGCTATTTTGATCTGACTGATGAATACGGTATTAAAGAACAATACGATATCACCATGGGTATGGGTATTGCCGCCGGAATCGAGGCGTTAAAAGATGCAAACATACCTTTGGTGATGCAGTATAAAAAGGTGAAAGACGGCAAGACAATGATTCCCAACGGCTTTGCTTTGCCTGAAGATATGCAGGAAGAAACCGGTGTGATCATTACCTCTTTATGGCCCAATGGGGAAACCCTGATGTCGGAGATGGAGAAATATTTTTATGAAAAATTATTTCTCAAACCCTATGAAGAGTTTGAAAATATCTATTATTTTCTCATGGAGAAAATCAAGGATCTGGAGATTAAAGAACGCCTTACAGACTGGTTTTTCAAGGCAAAAGCAAGAAAACGTTCGGATTTTGACACCTACAAGTTTGACCGTAATTTTCTTGCCAATGCCTGTCCATTAGGATCAGCTCATCTGGCCCAGATCATCAAGGCCAAGGGACCTAATACGCTGGTCAGTTCCGCCTGTGCTTCCACCACACTTGCCATCGGCATAGCCGAAGACTGGATCAGGGTCGGTCGATGCAAGCGTGTGCTTGTGGTGGGCGGTGAAAACGCAACTTCCACCAATCAGAACCAGTGGGTGGGATCAGGCTTTCTGGCTCTTGGAGCAGCCACCATTAAAAAACGTGTGTCCGAAGCTGCCAAACCCTTTGATGAAGACCGGAACGGAACCATTCTGGGTTCGGGCGCAGTTGGCCTGGTAATTGAAAGTGAAACCTGTGCAAAAAAAAGAGGTATGAACGGCCAGTGCGAGATCCTGGGCACTCATATTGCCAATTCCGCTTATCACACCTATAATATTGATGTTCCCCATATGTCCCACGAGATGGATAAATTCATCACAAAAGTGGAACAGCAAAACGGCATGCGCAAAAAAGATTATGCCGACAAATTATTGTTTATGTCTCATGAAACATATACGCCTGCAAGGGGAGGAAGTGCTGATGCAGAAGTCACTGCCCTTGAGACAACATTTGCCGAACACCTGAACAGTATCTGCATATCCAACACAAAGGGGTTTACCGGCCATACTCTGGGTGCTGCCGTGGAAGACGTTGTCCTGGTTAAAGCTCTGCAAAAAAGAAAAGCTCCTCCCATTGCCAACCTGAAAAAAATTCCCGAGCATTTTAAGAAACTCAGTTTTTCAGGCCAGGACAAGATTGATTCTGAATATGGCCTGCACCTGGCTGCAGGGTTTGGTTCCCATTTTGCTTTTATGTTTGTCAAACGGGTGGAGGAAAATGCTGTTAAAGGCAATGACCGATACCAGGCCTGGTTACAAAAGATCACCGGATCGGAAAATCCCGAGCTGAAGATTATTGACAATACCTTGTGTGCCGTGGCAGGAGGAGAAGCTTTGCCTTCGTTAACCAAGAAAACAAGAAAAGTTGAAAGCCCAGGAATCCAGGCTGTTCCTGCCAAGCCGACCATAGCTGTCCCGGCTGCGGTTGTGGCACAGACAGCAGCACAGATTGATGCAAATCCTGTTGCCGTACCAGGCCAGGCTGCCATTTTTACAGCAATTAAAACAATTATTGCCGAGCAGACCGGATACACGGTAGATATGCTGGAAAAGGATCTGGACCTTGAAGCAGACCTTGGAATTGATACTGTAAAACAAGTTGAGATCTTTGGAAATATTGCTTCGCGTTTTGGATTTTCAGTACCTGATGATTTAAAGCTTCGGGATCTGAACACTATCGACAAGCTGGGAGAGTATGTTGAGACAAGAGCTGGTATGTCTGCGGCAAATTCGGCTGCGGTGACACCGGATGTGATTCAGTCTGATCTTGTTAAATCGGATACGGTCAAATCAGAATCCAGACCGTTACAAAACGCAAAAGTTCCCTCCAATGCGGTTGCCATGATCAGAGACGTGATTGCCGAACAGACCGGGTATACGGTTGACATGCTGGAAGATGATCTGGATCTGGAGGCAGACCTCGGCATTGATACGGTAAAGCAGGTTGAAATTTTTGCAAAGATTTCATCCACGTTTGGATTTTCAGTGCCGGATGATTTAAAGCTTCGGGATCTGAACACCATTGCAAAGCTTGCAGATTATGTTCATATAAGGATTGGAACGGATGTGACCGGACAAAACGAGACTGAGCCCGACCCGTCCGGTCAAACACAGCCCGGTCAATCACAGCCCGAAAAGGGGGCCGCAAAAGTCAAAGCAGCTGCCGCTCAAAGTTTTTCCAATGTCGTTGATACGGTCAGGGAAGTGATTGCCGAACAGACCGGCTATACAACGGACATGCTGGAAGATGATCTGGATCTTGAAGCTGATCTTGGGATAGATACGGTGAAACAGGTTGAAATTTTTGCCAAGGTTTCTTCTCATTTTGGCTTTTCAGTGCCGGATGATTTAAAGCTCCGGGATTTGAACACCATTGCCAAACTGGCTGAGTATGTTCAATCCAGAACCAGCGGTGCAACTGAGAGTGCATCAGGTGAAAACATATCCGGTGAAGTGCAAACACAGGAAAAATCATCAGAAGCGATCCATGTGGCTGACGATGCACCGGCAAAAGAAGAGGATGCGATTTTCATAGTTAAACAGGTGATTTCAGCCCAGACCGGGTATACACAAGACATGCTGGAAGATGATCTGGATCTTGAAGCTGATCTTGGGATAGATACGGTGAAACAGGTTGAAATTTTTGCCAAGGTTGCTTCTCATTTTGGTTTTTCAGTACCGGATGATTTAAAGCTCCGGGATTTGAACACCATTGCCAAGCTGGCCGACTATATTAAGGACAGGTCAGGCAAGGCACAAGCACCCCAGGCGGAACCAGCAGTTCTTTCGGCAGGCGATGATGCCTCACAGGCAAAGCAAATTCTTACGCCTTCAAAGGCGGACGATGAGTTTCCTGATCCGGCATCCCCCATTAAGCGCTTGATTGTCCGGGCCTGTGAATCAGATGTCCCGCAACTGGCTGACAAGGATTTTAAAGACAAAAAGATCATTGTCTCCCTTGACAGTCACGGATTTGCCAAAGAGATTATCAAAAAAATACAACAAAAACAGGGCGAGGTTATTACCATTGGTGCCAAAGACGCTGATTTCGCCTTTGACCTGACAGATGTGAAGGCCACGGAAAAAAGGGTGGAAGAATTTAAAAAAGCCTACCCGCAAATCAACGGTTTTATCCATTTGGCCCCACTTGACAGCTATTTTGATGCCAAAGGGGATTTGGATGAGGCCCTTAACACAACCATTAAATCTTTTTTCGTGATGATCAAAAGCTTGTTTGAAAACCTTGATCAAAAAGAGACCCTAATTGGAACCATATCCTTTGATTCGGTTGTTTTTCCTTATATGGAAGAGTGCGGTGATATTCATCCTCTGTTTGCAGGGCTTTCTGGGCTTATGAAGACGGTAAACAAGGAGTTGTCCGACACCATGGTCAAGGTGGTGGATTTTTCCTACAAAAATCCGAAAAAGAGTGTTGATAAGATTACGGATCTGTTCTTGAATGAGCTTTTATCTGATGACACACAAGTAGAGGTGGGATACAAGAATAAAAAACGGTATGTCATCTCCATGAAACCGTCCATTGCAGATAAAACGCAGCAAATCATATCCGATAACGATACGATGCTTGTTACGGGCGGAGCAGGCGGCATTACTTATGAAATCATAAAAAAGGTGGTGACAAAGTACAAAACAAACCTGATTATCCTGGATATCAATGATATTTACAGCACAGATCAAAAGTACCTGGATAAAGCATCCACCCAGCCGGATCTTATGGCCCTGCTGAAAGCCGATATGCCGGGAGTGAAACCCGTTGAAATCAAGCGGGCTTTGGATCGCCTGATGAGGGTGCGACAATCCATTGACAATATTGAAACCCTTCAGTCCATGGGGGTCAGTGTTGAATACAATTGTGTTGATGTAACAGATGCCGATGCTGTAAAAGCTACGGTGGACAAATATGAAAGGATTGACGGCGTTTTTCATGCCGCCGGCATGGAGATGAGTCAGTTTATCCCCAAAAAGGAACTCTGGTCTTTTGAGCTGGTGGTGGATGTCAAGGTAAAGGGCATGAGAAACCTTCTGGCAGCCTTTCAGGACAGGGATTATAAATATTTCTTTACCTTCTCGTCGGTCACTGCCCGTTTTGGAAACGAAGGCCAGGCAGATTATACAGCAGCCAATGATTTCCTTGGAAAAACACTTTTCAGGCAAAAACAGCTTCATCCTGAAAGAACCTACAAAGTATATGCCTGGACTGCCTGGGGCGGGGTGGGAATGGCAACCAATCCAACTGTGAAAATGGTTCTGGAGGAAAGAGGCATCCAGTTTCTGCCCATGGATCAGGGAGTCAAGTTTTTCATGGCTGATCTTTTGGATAAAACAGAGTCTGAAATGGTTTTTTCAGGCCTTGATTATTCTTTTGACAAGGATGGTATTTTGGGTGACCCTGCAGATATTGCTTTTCCTTTTCTGGACACCCCGGTTGAAAAGACCGATACAGGCATGACCTATTCAAGGGTGCTGGATATTGAAAGGGATCTTTTCCTCCACGATCATACCATGGACGGTGTGCCGCTTTTCCTTGGTGCCACAGGCATTGAAACCATGGCTGAAGTGGCAGGTTCCCTGTCCGAAGACAAGGCCCTTTTTGTGGAATTGTCCGATTTTCAGATTCCTTACGGTATCAAATTGTTAAAGCAACGTCCCAAAGAATTGCTGATTTCAGGAAAACGTGAGCAAGACGGCCTGTTTGACTGCCGGATCACTTCTGTATTTAAAAATCCCAACGGAGTTGTTATGGGTGATCCAAAGCTTCATTATGAAGGCAAGTACAGGTTTGCACAAAAGCCGTTAAAAACAAAAAAGATCAAATTGCCGGAATTTAAACCGGTTTCCTGGAAAGGCGATCTGGAAACTTTGGTATATAACCCCAAACGCTTGTTCATGTTCGGGCTTTTCAACACCATCACGGATATTAATTCCTTTGACGGCACGACATTGGTCACAACAGTGCAAGACAACAGCAACAAAGAGTTTTTCAAAGGGGTGAAAAATCCCAATTTTGTGGCAGCCCCCATACTTGTGGATGCCATGTTCCAGACAGGCGGCCTTCTTGAGTTTTTTACCTCCTCAAGAACTGTTTTGCCTTATAAAATAAAATCCTTTAAATTTTATAAAGATGTTGAAAAACATACGAAATATTTTTGCATCACCCAAAAGACAGACTCAGGTGAAGAGACAAATACCTATGACCTGACACTGGTGGATGAAAAAGGGGTTGTGTTTATTGAGGTGGACAGCTTTGAAATGGTGAAGCTCAACCGGCTTGATTCCGAGGATCAGATCGCTGATCAGGTTGAGTTTTCTTTTTCAGAAGAAAAGGTGGATTCAACGGTCAGGTAAATATATTTTCCTGAATACATAAATACATACGCCTCTGGCTGGAATACCGGGCAGAGGCGTATGTTAACTTGTCGCCATCTTTTTATTGCCGCCTTTCCATAACGGGCGATCTCACCCTACGATTTGATTTCTTTTTTTTTATTTTCAGGTTCGCTTATAAAAGCGTTGATAACACATGTTTTGATTCAGGCATTTCCCATGGGTTTCAGGTTGGTCAACATGTCATTGGCTGTGATGGCCCCTTGGGATACTTGATTTCTAGTCGTTTCAATCATGTATGATATGGTGTAAATCATGGTTCTGTTTACAAGATACTTGATGGCAAAGGCCTGCGGGTCAGTCATATTTTTTATGAAAAGAGCTGATATTGAATCGTTCACCAGTTTTTTTATTTTTTTGTGTATTTCCTTTTGTGTCTCGTCCAGTTCCCCGTTTTCCATGGCACCCCAGACAGCTGGAACAATGTAGGTGTTTTCCATCATCAAAAACATATCTCTGTATGTATAAAAAATGTCATTTGCCGTATGATTTATCATTTTTTCCAACACTCTGCTGATACTTAACAATTTGATTGCTTCATCCATGGCATACCGTCCTTATTGTTTATGGGATTGTTTTTTTTTTGCTGAACAAACAAGATAGAGTTATAAATTATTAGATACCATAAATCTCGTATACGCTTCAATAATGAATTAAATTTTTTATTTTATAAGACGGCAAAAAAACGGGCAGGGGGCCTGCTTATGGGAAAAGTTGATAACAAAACCAAGTCAACAGACTGTAGAACAAGGACAGATTCCTTAATGGATTGTCCTTGTTCCTGTTTTTTTTAGGGGTGCAATAATGCGGATAGGGTTCTTCAGGCACATTTTGAGATTGACATTTGCTGGGATTTTACCCAGGTTCTTTTCAGGAGCCTGAAAATTTCTTTTGGCATACCGTATGGAAGATCCACAAAGGAAAAATCCTGGTTGATATTTATATGGCCGATGTGTTTGCTGTCAAGACCGGCTTCATTTGCAATGGCTCCGACAATATTTCCAGCCTGGACCCCGTGGAGACGTCCCACTTCAATTCGGTATCTTTCCATGCCTTTTTCCAGGGGTGGCACACTTGCTTGTTCCTGGGGAGCAATGTTTGTTTCTTTTGTGGGAGTAATATTTGCTTTTTGGGAGGAGGTTTGTTTTTTCATTGGTTTGGGTGTTTGTTTTCTTGCTGTATTACCCGGCTTGTTTGTTCTTTCTGTCGTGTTCCTGTTATTTGAAATGTTTTTCGGGGCAGCCTGTTTTTTTCGGGCTGGCTTAGCTGTTGCGGTTTTTTTGTCTTTATCCGCAGGCAACAGGAAAGGGCTGTCTCCATGGGCTAATTTCGCAAGGGCAGCTGCAACCTGTACAACAGGGATGTCCTGTTCCTGGGCATATCCTTCAAGCAGTTCTTGAAAAACATTCAGGTCTTTTGATTCCAGGGTTTGAGTAATGGCCTGCTTAAAGTCGGCTATTCTCTTCTTATTAATGGTTTTGTTGGAGGGCAGGCTGATTTCCTGAATTTTTTGTTTTGTGGCTTTTTCAATAACTTTCAGCATCCAGCGTTCATTTCGGGAAACAAACAGGATGGCTTCTCCTGTCCGGCCGGCTCTGCCGGTTCTGCCGATCCTGTGGACATAGGGGTCAACCTTGGAAGGCATATCATAATTAATTACATGGGAGATTCGGTCCACATCAAGACCCCTGGCCGCAACATCAGTTGCCACCAGAATGTCGATATGGCTGTTTTTAAGCCGGTTAACGGTTCGTTCTCTTGCATTCTGGGCAAGATCCCCGTTCAGGGCCTCGGCTTTGAATCCTTTGTCTTCAAGAATTTTTGCCAGCTCAAGTGTTGCGGTTTTGGTTTTAACAAACACAATCACCCCGTCAAAGGAGACAGCCTCCAGTATACGGGTCAGGGCGTGCGCTTTTTTAGCTCCATTGACCATCCAGTATTGCTGTTTGATGGTATTAAGTTCCGTGTTGTCCGGTTTGATAAAAAATTCTTCCGGTGATGTAAGATATTTTTGGGCAATCTTTTGGATTGGCCTGGGCATGGTGGCTGAGAAAAGAGCGGTTTGTGAATCGGGTGGCGTTCTGTCCAGTATCCATTCCACATCATCAATAAAGCCCATGTGAAGCATTTCATCTGCCTCATCCAGGATTACACAAAAAAGGTCTGCAAATGACACGGTTTTTTTTCGCATATGATCCATGAGCCGGCCGGGTGTTCCCACGACCACATGGACGCCTTTTTTGAGCTGGTTCAGCTGAATTCCGTAACTTTGTCCTCCGTAAACGGACAATACGTTCAGCCCTTTCATTCTTGCACCATAGGTCTTAAAGGATTCTGCCACCTGGATGGCCAGTTCCCGGGTGGGGGTCAATACCAATACCTGGGGCCGTTTGTTGTCAAGGTCAATCCGGGATAGCAGTGGCAGGGCAAAGGCGGCTGTTTTGCCGGTGCCGGTCCGGGCCTGGCCCAGCACATCTTTGTTCCGGATCAGATGGGGGATGGTCATTGCCTGGATCGGGGTTGGAGTTTCATAGCCCACATCCTGCAATGCAGAAAACACAGGGGGGCTCAAGTTCATTTCGTCAAACCCGGTCAAGGGCAAGTTGTTCTGGGGCATAAGGTTCCTTACATAAAAGGCCGGGATCACCGACTAAAGAAATCAAAAATTGAAATTATACATGAGTTCGTTATATTAATCAAGAACCATTTTTTTTGGGTTTAAGCATAAGTCCGGGCAGCATGGTCGTTTCCACAAGCTGCCGCTGGGCTTCAAATTCTTCAGGAGTGTCGGCTTTGGAAAATTGCAGTTCATTTCCAAAGGTCAAAACAACCTTTGAAAAAGGCTTGGGAAGCATGAACCTGTCCCAGGAATTAAAAAACCAGGCATGTTCCGCATGGGTATAAAAAGGCACCACTAAAGCGTTTGTTTCCAGAGCTATTTTAATAACACCGGCCTTGACTTTTCCTATGGGTCCTGTGGGACCGTCAAGTATATGGGCACCAAGCTTGTATGTTGTCAGGTGATTGATCATGGCATCCATGGCTTTTTTACCTCCCCTTGAGGAGGAACCTCTGGGGGTATGCCACCCGGTTCTATTGGCTACCCCGGCAATAAGCTCTCCATCCCGGCTTTGACTGATCATGAGGCCTGGATTGAATTTTGAATAGGTCTTAAAATGCCGGATGGCGGAAAAAAACTGCTGGTGCCAGGCGCAAAGCAGGATTGGTTTTCCCTGTTTCAACAGATGTTGCCATTTTTCTTCATTGATGACCTTAAGGCGGAAGGTCAGACTGTAAACCCGGATAAGGTAATAGGCAAAAACAATAAAGGGGCGGGTATAAATAAGAAATTTTAATTTTTTAAACATGTCGGCTCTCTTGAAATTCATTAAATTATGAGCAATTTACCAATTTCTCAGAAGAACGCAACTTGTTTTTCAATTTGAATTATGACTATAGTAAACACTTCTTTAGGCTACCTGTTTTAATAGAATTTTTGGAGGTCAATTTTGGAGGTTAGTATGGAACTGAAAACCATAACAATTGAAAATCCGGATGAATTAAATTTTATTCTGGGCCATTCTCATTTTATCAAAACCGTTGAAGACATTCATGAAGCTATTGTTTGTACAGTACCCAATGCAAAGTTTGGTGTGGCATTCTGTGAGGCATCCATAGAGCGCCTGGTAAGGTATAGCGGAACAGATGAAGATTTGATTGAACTTGCAAAGAAGAATGCTTTTGAACTTTCTGCAGGTCACTCTTTTATTATTTTTATGAAAGATATGTTTCCCATCAATATTCTCAATACCATTAAAAATGTACCAGAGGTTGCCAGGATTCACTGTGCAACGGCAAATCCCGTGCAGGTTATCGTGGCCCAGACAGATCAGGGACGGGGAATTCTTGGAGTGATTGACGGGTTTTCACCAAAAGGTATCGAGACTGAAGAGGATATTGAAAAAAGAAAAGGATTTTTGAAAATGATCGGGTATAAACTATAGATTCAACCCTGCAACAGCAGGTATGGATTATAAAATTCCATGCCTGCTGTTGTATAAAGTATAAATCCTTAAAATGTAATGATCTGGTATCCCTTTTCAATAAATTCTCCCATGGAAGGGTGACCTGACATGTCACCTATAAAAGGAATGCCTTGTTTTTCAATCTCTTTTTCAACTTTAAGTTTAGCTGAGCATGCCTTGCAGGCTCCGTGCAAAAGGCCCAGTTTTTTTGCTTTCTGATAAAGGGTTGAAAGAAAATGTTCTGGTTTGGCCATTTGAGGAATTAGTGTAACCGCTTCCCCTTCAATGATGATCAAGCCTTCCTGGCCGCGTTCATGAAGATCAATGCCATTGAGAAGAACATGAATAAAACACAGTGGGTCGCCCCGGAATGCAAAAATCACTGATTTTTGATTTGTCATTTTATACTCCTTAAGTATTTGTCGGGATTAAAATTTGTTTATTTTATCATCATGGTTTCCGGCATTCTGACTGCCACCACACTTCCTGTTGCACAAGTTTGACCGTTTGCAAGCACCCTGATATCAACCACCACTTTTTTTCCTTTAATTTGCGCTATTTTACCTCGTGCTTCAAGTTCCACTCCCAAAGGGGTGGGTGCAAGATAATCAACTTTTATGGAAGCTGTTACAAACCGTATGCTGGGTTGAGTATCCATGTCCCGGCCTTCTTGTCGATAAACTGCTGCTGATGCCGATCCTGTTCCGTGGCAATCAACCAGGGACGCGATCAATCCGCCATATACGAATCTGGATGTGGCTGTGTGGTATTCTTTGGGAGAAAATCTTGCAACAGTCTCGTCTCCGTCCCAATAGCTTTTGATCTGTAATCCGTGTTCATTTAGTTTGCCGCAGCCATAGCATTGGCTGAAATCATCTGAATAATAATCTTGAAATGCTTTTTGTTCCATCTTTTATGACTCCTTTGAAAAAAGGTTGTTTTTAGATTATGATAAACAATCAAATTTTTTTATTATCTTTAGATTTGTTGATTTTTGCAATTCTTTTTGTTTTTAGATGTAATAAGATATGTATGACAGCAAGAAAACAGGATAGCAAAAATTTGATTTGGTTATAAAAAAACAGATTATGCGTCAGTGTCAAGAATAAGACCCCGGCCGCTTTTTAATTGATGGATAAGGTGTTCAAATTGAGCATGGGAGATGTCGTGCTTGAACACCTGGGTGATTTTGCCCAAGTTGTCAATGGCGACAACATCAATGAAAATATCATCACCTTCATGGTATACGCA
The DNA here is from genome assembly GCF_000307105.1 of Desulfobacula toluolica Tol2. NCBI lineage: Bacteria > Pseudomonadati > Thermodesulfobacteriota > Desulfobacteria > Desulfobacterales > Desulfobacteraceae > Desulfobacula > Desulfobacula toluolica. Next base: position 4,231,633 of record NC_018645.1, on the reverse strand, counting down.
AAGACGGAACGGAGAATTTTTTTCTTCCAGATCCTTATGAGTTTCATCCACAATTTTGATTAATTCATCATAATGTTTTTTAGCTTCCTGACTGTGCTTTTTTCTCTTATGTTTTTTTTTCTCATAAGAATTGATGTTTGGCTTGTCCGGGTGAATGGACTCGCTCTGATTTATTTTGGATATGTCTTTCATTGCCCCATCCAACTTTAAGTGTCAAAGATAAGACTGTTGCAAAAATATTTTTACTCTATGACATATATATCGTACACTGGAACAAAAAACTTAAGTTGCTGATTTTCTTTGGGATTAATTTTTTTTTGATTCCAGGTGCTTCTGGTGTGCCAGCATAAGTTTGATATCACCATATGAAAAACCGTCTCCCAGATTTTGTTTGACGGCTTTGAAGGAATCTGCCGGGCCTTTTGCCAGTGCAGCTTCGATGGCGTTTTGTTTGTCAGGCGAGAGTACTTTGTTGATATCCAATTGGCTGTTTTCTATAAAAAAACACAGGTGACCCTGGATGGTGCTTTCCACAAGACCCCTTTCTTCGGCAATGTCGGCAATGGCCATTCCCTTATTGAACATGTCAAAGCTTGTCTGCATTGTGTTTGATGCGCCTGTGGGTTTTCCTGGGGAGTTTTTTTTTTCTGGTATGTTTTTTGGTTCCGGCAGTATAACCTTTTCTATCCCATGATTTTTACGATATTCCACAACCTGTGCCAAGATTTCTTTGCCGTATTTTTCCAGGGTTTTTTTGCCAACACCGCTTATTTTTTTCAGTTCTGCTTCTGTGTCTGGTAAGCTGACTGCTATCTGGATCAATATTCTTTGGTGGAGAACCTGGAAATGGGCAATGCCGTGAGCCCTGGCTGTTCTTGTCCGCCAGTCTTTAAGCTGCTGGAATAGTTCCGGATGCTCAATGTCTGAAGCACTGTAGGCAGGGGCCTGGGCTTTTTTTATTTTTTCAGGGGTAAAGTCAAGCTCGGCCTTGGATATGGATCGTAAATAATGGGACGGCGAAAATGTGTTTTCACAAGATTGGATGCCGGCGCGTTTGATAATAATGTCTTGCTTTAGATTGTTTAAAGCATTGGCAATTTTTTTGGCAAGTTCTTTGTTGTCTGTCTCTACCTGGAATTTTTGAACAAGATCATCAAAAATCAATGAGAACTGTTCCTGGAACCATGCGGATGCTTTGCGGGTCCGTTCTTGAAGATAATCAGTTGTTTCCGGCAGGCTGTTATCTTCAAAAATGGTACGCAATTGCTGTTTGAATTTTTCACTGACCGTAAAAATATTTTTCCAGGCCATTTCCTGCAAACGGCCCATATCGGTTATGCCGGACAACTGAACCAGGTTGGCATTGCCCAGCAAAAGCCGGACAAGATAGTTGAGACGGTTGTGCAGCAATTGAAAATCAAAGCATTCCATGATCAGTTTTTGCTGAAAGGATATTTTTGCAGTCCGGAGCAGGTCATCAGAGGGCGGGGCCTGCCTGGCCGTTTCAACAAAGTCCAGGACAGCATCATCTGTTTCAATGCCCTGGGAGGGGATCGGAGAACTCAAAACCATGCCCTCAAAAGTTTTACACCTGCTTAAAGCCACATAAACCTGGCCATGGGCAAAAGCTGAGTTGACATCAATGACTGCCTTGTCAAAGGTCAATCCCTGGCTTTTGTGGACAGTTATGGCCCAGGCCGGTTTCAGGGGAAATTGTTTGAATTTGCCGATAATCTCCTCCTGGATCTCCTTGTTTTCCTCATTTACCGTATATTTGATGTTTTCCCATTCAACGGGTTCAACCTCAATCTCTTCTGCTTCGTCAGGGCAGGCAATGCTGATCCGTTCCATGGAAATATCTGTTATTTTTCCGATTTTACCGTTGTAATATCGCTTTTCAGCAGAGTTGTCATTGCGAAGAAACATGACTTGTGCTTCCTCTTTGAGTACCAGGGAACCCGGGGTAGGGTAGGTATGTTCGGGAAAATCCCCGGAAATTTTGGCGTTAAAACGATATTCTTTTCCTGCCAATTCTGCAAGCCGGGTTCTATTGATGGTGTCGGCACTGCTGTTATGGGTGGTCAGTGTGATATAGCCCTGGTCTTTTTCAGGGGTATGGTTTTCAATATACCTCTGGTTTAATTTTTTGATTGAGTCGGCATCAAGCCGGTTGTTGCGGACCCGGTTAAGCAGTTCGATAAACCTGACGTCGGATTGCCGGTAAATATGCTTTAATTCAATGGTCAGCAATTTTGTCCGGGCAAGGGCATGGCTGCTGAAAAAATAAACCGAGTCATAATATTGCTGTAAAAGCTTCCATTCATCTTGTTTTGCCACAGGCGAGAGCTGGTGCAGATCCCCGATCATGAGCAGCTGAACACCGCCAAACGGCTGATCATTTCGGCGGTGCTGCCGAAGTACCGAATCCACTGAATCCAGCAAATCAGCCCGTACCATGCTGATTTCGTCAATCACCAGCAAATCAAGACTCTTGATAATCCGTTTTTTTTCTTTGCTGAATCTGAACATGCGCTGCCGGTTGTTTTCATAGGCATCACTGCCCGGAATGAAAGGTCCAAAGGCCAGCTGAAAAAAAGAATGCAAGGTGACACCGCCGGCATTAATGGCTGCAACCCCGGTAGGGGCGGTTATGATCATTCGTTTTGCAGTATCTTTTTTCAGGTCATGCAAAAATGTGGTTTTGCCGGTGCCGGCTTTTCCCGTTAAAAAAATATGGCTGTCCGTGTATTGAACAAATTCCCGGGCCAGCTGAAGTTCATGGTTTATTGATGGTGTGGATGCCATATGGTTTTCCAATCATGTGCGATTAATTTTAAAAAAGCAGCCGATGCCGGATAAATTTGGGTGCATGGGAACAAATTGAGGCCAGTATGAAGACAAATAATACGACAAGTGTGGCCGACACCATTTTGTGGTATGCCAGTCCCAGAATAACCAATTTGAGGATAGTGCTGAATCCGGATACTTCTCTGAATAACTGCCTGTGTCTCAGGCCTTCTGTGACCATCAGTATGACACCGCTTACGGCAACAAGAATAAGATATAAAGGCGGCAGGGTAATCATGTCCTTCAGGAGAAATGAGGCCAGGAAGACACCCGCCCCTACTTGATGGAGCGCCCTGACAAATATCGAAAAGATTAAAACCCAATAGGGTCGATCACCTATGCGGCCCATTTTGACTTTTACAATTTCTTTTGTATCACTTCCATTGCTCATCTCTTTTATACAACCTCCTTATGAATGGTTTTAATTATTAGCACAGAAACTTAGCCTGATCAATGAGAGCTTTGCGGATTATTCTTGAAACATATTTGATTCCAGCAAGTTATAAGTTTTCTATAACTGCCACGGGCAGAACTGGTATTTCAGCTTGGTTTGCCCACAACAAAGATTGAAAGTCACTGTTTGGATTTTTTAAGACTTTCATATAAAACTTATATAGGCAACCCTTGTATTTTATTCAGGTTTGTCGTCAATAAAGATTGAGTGTCTTTGTGTGAATTTTTTAAGGTTTTTATGAAAAATTTCAGGTAAAAAAAGGGGGAGGATGAGGTAGAGATGATCGTGGATTGTATGCCTGTAAAGTTGAAGGCCATCTGTCCCTCTGATGGCCTTCAACTTAATTTTTACGCTTTTAGCTTTAATCGAATCAGTTTTTATATCAGTCTTTTATGTCAGCATGGTATTCCTGTAGGGATTTTACCTTGCCGGTTCCATTCTTTCGTGCTGCAATCCCTTTGGCAGCCGCGACCGCTGCTGCAGTGGTGGTAATATTCAAGATATTGTATTTGATGGCGGATTTACGGATATAGGAGCTGTCATGCTGGCTTTGTCGGCCGCTGGGGGTGTTGATGACAAGTTGGATGTTTCCGTTTTTGATGGCATCAATCAGGTTGGGACGGCCATAGCCAAGTTTATTCACCAGTTCACACTCGACTCCCTGTTCAACCAGAAAATCATAGGTTCCTTTGGTGGCAATGATGTTAAATCCCATGTCCCTGAAAAGCCTGACAGACTCAAGAGCCGGGTATTTATCACGGTCTGCAATGGTAAACAACACGCTGCCTTCAAGGGGCAATGGAAGCTGGACAGCCTGCTGGGATTTGAAAAATGCAAGTCCGAAGCTGTCGGCCATACCGAGAACTTCACCGGTTGATCTCATCTCAGGTCCGAGCAGGGGGTCCACTTCGGGAAACATGTTGAACGGGAAAACCGCCTCTTTGACGCCAAAGTGAGGGATCTCCCGATGTTTAATATTCATGTCCTCTATTTTTTCTCCGAGCATCAGCTGGGTTGCGATACGGGCCATGGAGATATTACATACCTTGGAAACCAGCGGCACGGTCCGCGATGCCCTGGGATTGGCTTCGATAATATAAACGGTGTTGTCGTGTATGGCATACTGAATATTCATCAGCCCGACCACATTAAGTTCTGTGGCAATGGCTTTGGTGTATTCTGTTATGGTGTCAATGTGTTTGGGGGGGATGCTCACCGGCGGTATGACACAGGCTGAATCACCTGAATGAATCCCGGCAAGTTCAATATGCTCCATCACGCTGGGTACAAACACTTCCGTACCGTCCGATATGGCATCGGCTTCGGCTTCAATTGCATTGTCCAGAAATTTATCAATGAGAATCGGACGTTCAGGTGAAACATCCACGGCTGCCGCCATGTAATGCCTGAGCATGTCATCATCATGGATAATCTCCATGGCCCGTCCTCCAAGAACATAGGACGGCCTGACCATAAGGGGATAACCGATTGTATCGGCAATTTTCAGTGCCTCATCAATATCAATGGCCATGCCTGCTTTGGGCTGAGGGATGCCCAGCTTGCGCATAATTTTGCGGAATCTGTCACGGTCTTCGGCAAGGTCAATGGTTTCAGGTGTGGTGCCCAGAATCTTCACCCCGGCCTGGGCCAGTTCATTGGCAATGTTTAGAGGTGTCTGGCCTCCGAACTGGACAATAACTCCTTCTGGTTTTTCTTTTTCATAAATACTTAAGACATCTTCAACGGTCAGAGGTTCAAAATATAATTTATCGGATGTGTCATAATCCGTGGAAACGGTTTCCGGGTTGCAGTTGACCATGATGGATTCATATCCGGCATCCCGGATGGCAAAAGCCGCATGAACGCAGCAGTAATCAAATTCAATTCCCTGGCCGATTCGGTTGGGTCCGCCGCCCAGCACCATGATTTTTTTCCGGCTGCTGACAGGTACGCTGTCCGGGGCGTTATAGGTGGAATAATAATAGGCCGCGTTTTCAACACCGCTTACCGGAACAGGTTCCCATGATTCTGCAAGGCCAAGTGACAGACGTTTTTCCCGGATTTGCTCTTCCGGTACGTTCAGCAGCTGAGCCAGGTATTTGTCGGCAAAACCGTCTTTTTTGGCTTGAATCAACAGGTCGTCAGGAAGGAGTTTACCTTTGTATGAAATGATTTTTTCTTCCAGGTCAACCAACTCTTTCATCTGCTCAATCCACCATGCCTTGATATGGGTTTTGTCTGTGAGAGCCTGGATGTCGGCACCTTTGCGAAGAGCTTCGTACATGATAAACTGGCGTTCACTGCTGGGCCGGTTGAGCATGGTCATGAGTTCATCCAGTGATTTGTCATTAAAGTCTTTGGCAAACCCCAGACCGTAACGGCTGATTTCCAGGCTGCGGATGGCTTTTTGAAGGGCTTCCTTATAGTTTTTGCCGATGGACATAACTTCTCCCACGGCCCGCATCTGTGTGCCCAGAACATCTTCCACGCCTTCAAATTTCTCAAAGGCCCAGCGGGGAAATTTGGTCACCACATAATCTCCGGAAGGGGTGTATTTGTCCAGGGTTTTGTCACGCCAGTAGGGAATCTCATCCAGTGTCAGGCCACCTGCCAGCAGGGCGGAGACAAGGGCGATGGGAAAACCTGTGGCCTTGGATGCCAGGGCAGAGGAGCGGGATGTGCGCGGATTGATTTCAATGACCACGACACGACCGGTTTTGGGATCATGGGCCATCTGGACATTGGTGCCGCCGATCACTTCAATGGCTTCAACGATTTTATAGGCATATTTTTGCAGACGCTGCTGCAGTTCTTCATCAATGGTCAGCATGGGGGCGGTGCAGAAACTGTCACCCGTGTGAACGCCCATGGCATCCACATTTTCAATAAAACAAACCGTAATCATCTGGTTTTTTGCGTCCCTGACAACTTCCAGCTCCAGTTCTTCCCAGCCCAGGACCGATTCTTCCACCAAAATCTGATCCACCATGCTGGCAGCTATACCCCGGGCTGCAATGGTTTGAAGCTCTTCACGGTTATATACAAGGCCGCCGCCGGTGCCGCCCATGGTATAAGCCGGTCGGATCACCACTGGGTATCCAAGCTCTTCGGCTGTTTTTTCGGCGTCTTGAACTGTGTTGACTGTCCTGCTTTTGGGCATTGCAATGCCTAACTTTTCCATTGTTTCTTTAAAGGCTGTGCGGTCTTCTCCGCGTTTGATGGCCTCCATATCAACCCCGATAATCTTGACGCCATATTGTTTCAACACACCGGCTTCGTTCAATTCGGAAGACAGGTTTAATGCGGATTGACCGCCCAGATTGGGCAGCAGGGCATCCGGCCGTTCCTTGTCAATGATTTTGGTTAGCACCTTAAGGTTCAATGGTTCTATATAGGTGATATCGGCTGTTTCGGGATCGGTCATGATGGTGGCCGGATTGGAGTTGACCAGTACGATTTCATAGCCAAGACCGCGCAGGGCTTTGCAGGCCTGGGTGCCGGAATAGTCGAATTCACAAGCCTGGCCGATAATGATTGGCCCGGAGCCGATAATGAGTATTTTGTTGATGTCATTGCGTTTTGGCATAAGTTTTCCTTGGTTGTTGTTTGGGTTTGCTGTTACGGAAAATCAGGGTTCAGTGAAAATGGGTATAAAATTTTTGCATCTTTTACGGCCTTTTAAAAATAATTTGTTTTCATTTTTTGCAGGCTCTGATTGCATTGCTGAGCTGTGCCGGGGTTGTGCAGGCAAACGCAGTTTTATTGTTCGGTTCACGGTGTCCGGTTCAACTCCTTTTGTGCGCCCATTTTTTATGAGCGCGTATTTCCGGGGTGTTCAGCCCCCTGTAAATGAGCCCTGTTAATTTGGCTGTTTTTAACATAAGTATTGACTGAAAACAAGAGTGCGGCTGTTCGGTAATATTTCTAAGCGCTTTTGTCATAGGTCATTCATATCAAGCCATTCAGCAAGTTATTCAGACATGATTTTTGACTCATGATTTGTTGAGACGTGACGACAAAAACAGTTTTGCCGATAAAATACAAAACAGCCCGTTTGTGCCAAGCCAGAGACGATCAAGGTTCAACCCTGGAATCCATCGGACATCGGCATGATCGAACAGATCCCATATCAGATGAGAGCCTAAACCAACCCCAAATGATGCTATAATTGCTGCAGGGACAAAAGACCTGAACCGCTTTGCAGGAATCAATAAGATAAAGAACAATAATCCGCTATGGAATAAAGGATTTCGGTGTCCGCCAATACCCAGGAGTTTTATGTCCAGATCTGAAAATACAGTCCCCAAATAGCATGGAACCAGGGAGATAAGGAACAAGGAAAATAATTTGATTCGTGAGGTTTTGTCATCTGCAAATGTATAAACAAATCCCATGAGCGTTATGATTCCAACCAGGCTATGAGCTTCCCTGTAGGCACTTTTTTGATCAAATAATTTGAGTATAACTATATTGGTTATAACTGCAACTGTTAAAAGAAAAACCAAAACCATCAGTGGTTTTTTCGATTTTTGGGTTAAACCTTCAAACATTGTTTTAACCGATCAGGATCAGACCTGAAGCTTATGTGTAATTTTATATTGTTTGATTTTTCGCCAGAGTGTTGTTCGGCCGATACCCAGTTTTTTCGCAGCAAGGCTTTGATTCCAATTGCAGTATTTAAGAACGTTTAAAATCTGCTCACTCTCAGTCATTGAAAGAGAAGAAGGAGATGGTGTTAATTTGTGGCTTTGGACCGGTGGCAGAAGAGATATAATATCCGATTCGTTGCAAACAGGTTTATCCAGCAGAAGTATCATTCGTTCTATAAAATTTTCAAGTTCTCTTATATTTCCCTGCCAGTGTCGCTCCATGATCAAGTCCATGGCCTTTTTGTCAATTTTTATAGGTTTTTTAAGAAATTTTTTGCTCAGGTTGTTGATGAAAAAACCAATCAGCAGAGGGATGTCTTCTTTTCTCTCCTCAAGTGATGGTAATACAATTGGAATAACACACAATCTAAAATAAAGATCTTCCCTGAAATTTCCTGCTGAAACTTCTTCCAGAAGGTCTTTATTCGTTGCACAAATAATCCTGACATCAACAGGATAGGTGGAAGTACTTCCAACGGGAGTTACATTTTTTTCCTGCAATACCCTCAGAAGTCTTGCCTGCATGGCTTTTGACATTTCCGACACTTCGTCTAAAAATAAAGTGCCGGTATGAGCAGCACAGAAAAGGCCGTGCTTATCAGCATCTGCACCCGTAAAACTTCCCTTGATATGTCCGAACAGTTCACTTTCAAGGAGTGTATCGGAAAAAGCCGCACAATTTACGGGCAGAAAAATTTTGTCCTTTCTAAGGGATAGACTGTGAATGGTTTTGGCAATCAGTTCTTTTCCTGTACCCGAATCTCCATGGATCATCAGGCAACTGTCGGTAGGGGCCACTTTTCGAATGATTTCCAAGGCATTGCGCAAGGGTTTGCTTTTGCCGACAATTTTATGAAATTCTTTTGCTTTTGGCTGGTCAATTGATTTGAATCTCTTTTTTTTGAGGATCTTATTGATTTTTTTAATCAATTCCTTGTTGGAAAATCCTTTTGTAATATAGTCATCAGCCCCCATTGTCATTGCATCAACTGCATTTTCAATGGTTCCAAATGCAGTCATGATAATCACATGGATTCCTGATCTGAATGCCTTGGCATCTTTGAGTACTTGTAAGCCGTCATAGGGCTTTTTCATACGAAGATCCGTTAATACCAGGTCGAAATCTTCTTTAACCAGAAGGCATTTTGCATCAGTTGGATTTTTTGCGGTAACGACATGAAAACCATTTCTGCGCAAAAGAATAGAAAGACTTGTCAATACGGATTCCTGGTCATCAACCAGAAGGATTTTTGTCATTTGTCCTCCGATCCTGTTTTCAGTTTAAATTAACCGCATATTATTGTTTTATGACATCAGTGGCAATACAATAGTAAATCGTGTTCCAAAAGAATTTTGTTCAAATTTAATGCTGCCCTGATGTAATTCAACTGCTTGCTTTACAAGAGCAAGGCCCATGCCAAGTCCATGTTCTTTTGTGGTAAAAAAAGGTTTGAAAAGATCTTTGTTCATTTCAGGATCAATGTCTTTGCCTGAATCTTCCACAATTAATATAATATTTTTTCTTATCCCTTTTGTATTTTTCCATTCAGTGATAACCTTTATGATACCTTTGATATATCAAGAATTCGTCCATCAGTATATCTTTGGGTTTCAAACTCATAAATTGATCGGTTTTTAAGCAATTGTTTCATTCCCTTTTTTGCCTGCTCAATCAAGTGATCTGGAATGAATTTAATGTTTTTTCCCTTTACCTCTTTCAAGGTACAGCCAAAGATTCTTTCAAATGCAGGATTGATTTATTCAACTTTTTTATCAAGTGTGAATGCAAACACCGGGGTCAGGCAGGAATTTTAAGAGTGTGTGGAGCCGTTTTTGTGCAAGACGGCTTTTCTGGTACAATCTTCTGAACGACCTGAAAAATGATTCAAAATTTATTATTTTTTAGGTCGTTATTATCAAATTATATGTCTCATGGCAACACTTATGGACTAATGGGGCAGGGTGAACGCATTAAAATTTGGCATGTTTTTTGATTTTAATAAATTTAAATAGTTATAGAATTAATGAATTTTAAAAAACTAAAAAAACATTTCAACTACATCTTTCAATCGACTGAATTTATTACAACCGTTTTTTTTAATGCGTTTGCCCTGACCCCTCCCAAAAAGTTATCCAATTCCTTCAAAACATTTTTTCAGGTGAGGGGGTTGAATGGCAGTGTTGCCTGTAAAAAAACTGACGGCAATGGTAACCGCAAGAGAAAGGGGAAGTGCAACGATGATGGGATCAACAACCATCCATGGAAAGGTTTCAATTAAAAAAGGTTTCCCAAAGATCGCCTGGGATATCCCTAAGGCAACGGCTTCTTTTTTATGGATAAATACCAGCCAGAAGATTGAACTTAGTGCGCCGGTGAACATACCTGAAATAGCACCTATCCGGGTTACGCCTTTCCAGTATATACCCAGCATGAACATGGGCAGGAAGGTGGCTGCAGCGATGCCGAAAAACATGGCGGTTGCTCTGGCAATGATACTGATGGGAAGGATATACCCAAGCAAAAGGCTCAGGAGAATACCGGCAACAATGCCTGTGCGGATAAGAAACATTGATTGTTTCTGGGAACCCCTATTGTCTTTTGTGATCATGCTTTCGTACAGATCCTTGCCTATGGAGGCACCCATTACATGGAAGAGACTGGACAGGGTTGAAATAGCAGCGGCAATAAGGGTCAGCATAAAAATATATGCAAACCATTCCGGCATACATGTTTTAATAAACAGCGGAATCACCTTGTCAAAATTGCCTCCAACCATTTCCAATGCTGTTTTTCCAAAATTTTTAAAAAAATAGGCATTAGACAATGCGCCCACAACAAAAGCAACACCGGTCATTGAAAATATAAAAATCCCCCCTATAAGGGTGGCCCGGTTCAGGGATTTATTACTTTTAACGGTCATGAACTTAACGGCCAGCTGGGGTTGTGCAAGGGTTCCAATTCCGACACCAAGGACCAGTGTGGATATCACTACCCACCAGAGGGCTGAGCCGAATTTCGGCATACTGGTCCACCCCTGGTGGCCTATGGCCTGTAATTTTGCCGGCACAAGGTGGACCATGTCGGTTAAAAGAACATGAGCATTAGTAAATCCGCCAAGCTGGACATAGGTGTAAATGATAAGGAATGCCATACCCAGAAACATGATGGAGCCCTGGAACGCATCTGCATACATCACGCCTTTTAATCCCCCTGTGGTGACATATACGGTAATAATGGCAGTGAAAACAATTAAGGCCGTAATATAGCTTATTCCAAGGCCGGTTTCAAGAAATCTTGCCGCACCAATGAGAACAGCTCCCGCATAAAGGGGCATGAATACAAAAATAATCAGACTGGAAAAAGCCCTTATAAGGTTTGAATCATAACGTTTTCCCAAAAGATCCGGGAATGTTGTGGCTTCCAGGTTTTGTCCCATCTGCCGGGTTCTTTTTCCGAAAAAGACAAAGGCGATGAAAATACCGACGAATATGGTAAAAAAAGTCAACCATAACAGCCCCATGCCAAATGCGCCTGCAGCTCCACCAAATCCTATTATTGCAGACGTACTGATAAAGGCGGCCCCATAGGAAAGTGCCATGATAAAAGGATTGATTTCTCCGCCAGCAACAAGATAATCTTTGGTCGAGTTTGTATGTTTGTATCCCAAGTACCCTAGATAGGCGATTAATCCGACATAGATCACAATAATACTGTTTAATAACGTGTAGTTCATGGCCTTTATATACTCCTGAAATTAATTAGGTTAGACGAGTTGACAAATCCTGTTTGATTTTAATCCTTGTTCCAGTTTATCGCTCCGTATACAACACAAAGCAGTGTACTTAAAGCGGATAAACCGTATGCCATAAGTATTCCGATATCTGTTAATCCAAACATTTTTTTACCTCCTGATAAATTGATTTAAACGGTTTGTATTTTTTTACACAATCTTAGAGCTGCAGCATCTTTGTTCATTGTTTACTTAAAGCAAATTAAATGCCAAATGGATTTTTAGGCCTGCTCTCCAAGTTGACGTGACTGTAGCAAATATAAGAAAAACAGTTTAAGGGGTTACCTCTGTGGATGGTTTTAATTTTTTATTCCGGAGAAATTAAATGAGACTAAATTATTTTTTGATAATTCTTGCTTTTTGAGGAGATTTAAATGGTTCAGGTATTTGTTTCAAGTTGAAACGCTTTGCTTCGAAGTGAAACAGAATTATGCAGCAAGGGTTTGCTTTTGCCGATAATTTTATGAAACTCTTTTTTTATTCAATTCCTTGTTGGAAAATCCTTTTGTAACATAGTCATCAGCCCCCATTGTCATTGCATCAACTTCATTTTCAATGGTTCCAAAGGCAGTCATGATGATCACATGGATTCCTGATCTTAATGCCTTGGCATCTTTGAGTACTTGTAAGCCGTCATAGGGCTTTTTCATACGAAGATCCGTTAATACCAGGTCGAAATCTTATTTAACCAGATGGCATTTTGCATCAGTTGGATTTTTTGCGGTAACGACATGAAAACCATTTCTGCGCAAAAGAATAGAAAGACTTGTCAATACGGATTCCTGGTCATCAACCAGAAGGATTTTTGTCATTTGTCCTCTGATCCTGTTTTCAGTTTAAATTAACCGCATATTATTGTTTTATGACATCAGTGGCAATACAATAGTAAATCGTGTTCCAAAAGAATTTTGTTCAAATTTAATGCTGCCCTGATGCAATTCAACCGCTTGCTTTACAAGAGCAAGGCCCATGCCAAGTCCATGTTCTTTTGTGGTAAAAAAAGGCTTGAAAAGATCTTTGCTCATTTCAGGATCAATTCCTTTGCCTGAATCTTCCACAATTAATATAATATTTTTTCTTATCCCTTTTGTGTTTTTCCATTCAGTGATAACCTTTATGATACCCTGGTCTTCTATTGCGTCTCTGGCATTTTGAACAAGGTTCCAGATAATTTGTGAGAGTCTGTTTTTATCCAGGTACGCCTTGGGTAAATCATGGGCAAGGCTTGTTTCTATGATAATGGAAGATCCAAAGTCATTCCTTGATTTTGCTTGTTTGCATATTTTTTTAACCAGGTCGTTGAGCTGGGTATGTGTTCTGTTCAGTACAGGTGGCCGGGCATAGAGCAAAAATTCCCGGATAACGGTTTCAAGTGTTCTGGCCTCGGTGTGTATGACTTGTGCCAGAGTGGCTTCCTCACTGTCATGATTAGGACTGTCCAGAAGCATCTCGCTGGCTGAACAGATGGATAAAAGAGGATTGCGCATCTCATGGGCTATGCCGGCGGCAAGCTCCCCGATTACAGCCATTTTCTGGGACTGTGTCAGTTTCCTTTTAAGGGTGATCTCTTCTGTGAGGTTTTTAATATAGCAAAAAACATGGGGAGGTGTTTCATGTGTTTCAGAAAGTGGAATTGTAAGCACTTCAGCAGAAAAAGCCTGGCCTGAAACAGGGGTGAATCGTTTGAGGGCATAGCCTGGAATGCCCTGACCCCATGTGTCTTCCATGGGACATTCTTTGCAGGGCTTATCTTGTCCCATAAAAAAGGTATGGCACGGAATATTCATGATTTTATTTTCATCAATTCCCAGGCTTTTCATCAGAGCGGGATTAATGAATGCAATCGTGTGGTCCGGTGAAATAATACAGGCACCGCTGGACATGGCTTTGAAGATTCCCATAAGCTTGTCCCAGGAGTGTTCCTCCATGCGGGAAAGATAGATATGACGGGTGAGAAACATGACACAGCCCCCTGCGATAATGATCACCAGAATGACAAACGCCAGAAGTTTTTTTTCCTTGATAAAGGTTTTTTGCATAAATTGCTTGATTTCTTCAATTGGTGTACAGATGGCAACCGAACAAACTCTCTGGCCTATCTTGAGAGGGCTGAATGCCGCTGATTTATCAATAAAGTGATAGGTGTAATTGCCAAGACCTTCCTCTCCTTTCTTCATTCGTGATGTCAATGCTTCAAGTCCTTTTTCACCTGGATGGTCAAACAGGGCATTGATATTTTTTCCCGTCCATCCCATTTCAATGGGATTGATGGTAACCGTACCATCATCATCCATCATCCATCCGTAACCGTTTGCAGAGAGTCTAAACGGTTCAAAAAACAGGGTGCGAAGTTTGTCTACGCTGACTGTAGCGGCAACCAGTCCATCAAAGACTGTTTTTTTATTTTCAATCCGTAGAATGGGACAGGAAAGAACAATGGTCCAGTAATCAGCTTGAACCTTAATAAATTTGCTGACGTGGGGTTTAAGGCTTTCTTTGGTCTGAATAAAATAATTTCGAAATAAAAAAGTTTTGCCGCGTGCAACATTTTTAGGGTAAATGTTGGTCATGATCCCATTGGCATCAAGTTTGTAAAAATGAATCACATCATGGTTGCTTTTTTTATAAAACTGTTCCAGGGTCAGGTCGATGTCGTTTTGATTTTGTCCTGTAATATTGGGATATTGACTGAGCAATGTCAAATCCCTTAAAATGTCTTCAAAAAATTTTTCAATCCCGTTTGCAGTCTGCCGGGCAAGGTGTATCTGCTGATTATTAAATTGTTCCAGAACATCATTGGTCATGCTGCTTCGATACTCTGATGACAGGATCAAGGTTTCTATCACAATAAAAAGAGTAAAAAGTCCTATGAAGAATATAATCAAATGGATTTTGGTAAAATCTTTATAATAATATTTTTTTTTCATAAAAAAATCCATGACAGCGTTCCTGTAACAGATTTATCAGGTTACCGGAAATTTAATATGTATGGATGTTCCTCCTGAAGCAAAACAGTCATTGGGAGTTTTACATGCCCGGCATAGATGAATGTCACCTGGACAGATATCATTATCTTTTGGTATGACGCCGCATCGGTTTGAATCAATCCATATTTTAAAGTGATACTTTTCGGAAAAAATTTTTATTCTCAGAAGATCAAAGCCCCTGCCGCCTGCATTAAAATCATAGGGTTTTTTTGTTGAATAATCAATTGAGTCGGGAGGCGTGAAATAGTTTTCAAATATCAGGTGTAATTTTTCTCGGGTAAATCCAATGCCGGAATCCGTGACAATCAGTTCAGGATCATTTCCTGTATTTTTCAAGACAATGTCAATTTGACCGGCATCCGGGGTATATTCAAATGCATTCCGGATGATTCCTTTTGTTATGATATCAAGAATTTCAGGCGGAATAAAAACAGGAATATTTTTGTCAATTCGAGTGTTTAAAACACAGTTTCGATGCTGGAATTCCGGTCGAAGCTGATCAATCCTGTTGATAAGATATTCATTCAGGAGAAGATATTTGGATTGGATTTTCTTTGGACCGAAAAGGTTTTCTATGGCATCATGAACCCTTTTTATAATATCAATGTTATCGGTTTCACTTTCAATGAGGATATTTAATTCATCTTTGCATGCATCCAGAAGCCTGTTGAGTATGTGATAGGCTTTGAAATCTTTTTTTCTCAACAGATCTTCAACTTCATACTGAATGTCCAGAATCCTGTTAAGATTTCTTTGTCCTCTTGTGAGAATTTTTTCAATGAGCGGGTCTTGTAATCCAGCGGCTTTAAGTTTTTTTGATAAAAGTTTCATGGATGCACCCAAAACTGAAACAGGAGTTTTTAATTCATGGGCAAGATGGTTGATCACATTGTCTTTTGCACGGTTTAATGTTTTAAGTTCCTTATAAGATCTTTTTAATTCTTCATGTATCCGGGTATTTTCAATGGGCAGAGCAATGGTATTGGTTACCATGCTCAAAAGTTCAACATCCGTGTTGTCAAATTCTCCATGGCTTTTATTGGTAACCGAAATGACACCAATGATCCGGTCTTTGAGTTTTATCGGAACAGACAGCATGTTTTTTGTAACAAGATCGGTTTCATCTTCAACCCGTCGCAGAAAAAACGGGCAATTTGCAGCATCTAAGATAATAAGGGGTTCTCCGGTTTTGTAAACACGTCCGGAAACCCCCTGGTCAGCAGAAAACCTGATTTTTTTAAACTTTTTTTCCGATTCAGCATTCCGGTACTGGGCAGAAAAAAAATAGAGTTGATCTTTTGATTTGTCCGCAAGTAAAATAAAAGCACCTTCCACGGATATCAGTTTCTGGATTTCCTTGTTGATAAAAGCGATCAGATCTCCTAATTCCAGATACTGGTGCAATGCCCTGGAGATCCTGAACAGAATCTGGTTGCTTTTTTCCATGCGCTTTTCTGTAGTAATATTTCTCAGTATCAATACCTGTCCTGCCGGTTTATTCTGTTCATCGTACAGAATTGAGCCATCAATTGATATATCAAGAATTCGTCCGTCTTTAGTGTATCTTTGGGTTTCAAACTCATGAATTGATTGGTTTTCAAACAATTGTTTCATTCCCTTTTTTGCCTGTGCAATCAAGTGATCAGGAATGAATTTAATGTTTTTTCCCTTTACCTCTTTTAGGGTCCAGCCAAAGACTCTTTCAAATGCGGGATTGATGTATTCGACTTTTTTGTCAAGGGTGAATGCAAAAACCGGGTCAGGCAGGAATTTTAAGAGTGTGTGGAGCCGCTTTTGTGCAAGACGGCTTTTCTGGTACAATTTTCTGGCTGATTTTTCTGCTTTTTGTGCGTTTTGAAGTGCTGATGGGTTGTCTGCCGATTTCATTTATACACCTTGAAAAAAATACAGGTTGATTGTGTTAGACAGGTACTTATACTCAGAATATGGTCATAGTTTCAATAGAATATCTTAAAAAAGATTAAAGGTGCCATTGTTATCCTTGTTGTTTTATCCATAAAATTGAAAAAGTTATTTGTGTATTGTTCAAAAAATAAAATTTTAAAATTTGACTTTTTGAACAATACCGGGTATTTAGTAGAGTTTTGATTATTATATCCTATAAGGAGTTGGTGCTTGTCATGCTAAAACTTGATTTTGAACTTGATTTTAAAAAAGGCAATGGTTTGATTCCGGTCATTGCACAGGATTATAAAACAGGTGAGGTGTTGATGCTTGCTTATATGAATAAACAAGCCTTTGATGAAACCGTGAAAACACATAGAGCAACATATTACAGCAGATCAAGACAAACGCTATGGAAAAAAGGGGAAACATCCGGCCATGTACAGAATGTCAGGGAAATCCGGGTGGATTGTGACAATGATACGGTTCTCTTAAAGGTGGATCAGGTCGGTGGTGCAGCCTGTCATAAGGGCTATAAAAGCTGCTTTTTTTCAAAAGTTCAGGACAATGATTTGAAAATAGTAGAGTCAAAAATTTTTGATCCCAAAGAGGTATATAAATAAAGGTATAAAGGTATATAAATAAATGGAAAAAATACTCAAATTGGGCATTCCAAAGGGAAGTCTTCAGAATGCAACAATCAATCTGTTTAAACGGTCAGGATGGAAAATTAATATTGAAGGCAGAAGTTATTTTCCGGATATTAATGATGATACCATTGAATGCGCCCTGTGCCGTGCCCAGGAAATGTCCATTAATGTGGAAAGCGGTGTTATTGATGCTGGATTGACAGGGCTTGACTGGATCGCAGAGCATGAATCAGATGTTCATGTGGTGGCTGATCTTATTTATTCAAAGGTCAGTGCCCGCCCTGCCAGATGGGTGATTGCCGTGGCAAATGATTCGTCTATAAAAACTCTTGAAGACCTTGCAGGAAAAACTATTTCCACCGAGCTTGTAAAGTTTACAAAGCGGTTTTTCAGGGATCGGAACATTGATGTGAACGTGAAATTTTCCTGGGGTGCAACAGAAGCCAAGATTGTTTCCGGGCTGGCTGATGCTATTGTGGAGATTACGGAAACCGAAAGTACGATAAGGGCTCATAACTTAAGGGTGATCCATGAAGTCATGGAAACAAATACCCAGTTGATTGCCAACAAAACTGCCTGGGAAAATCCTGCGAAAAGAGAAAAAATAGAACAGATTGCCATGCTGCTGCAGGCAGCCCTGGTTGCAGACAAGCTGGTGGGAATAAAAATGAATGTTCCTGAAAATAAAATCGCCAGGATTGTTTCTCTTCTGCCAAGCCTGAATGCACCCACCATTGCCACCTTGTATCAATCCGACTGGTTTTCCGTTGAAAGCATTATTGATACAGGGCTGGTCAGGGATTTGATTCCAAAGCTGCTCAAAGAAGGTGCGGAAGGAATAATTGAATACTCGTTGAACAAGGTGCTGTAAATGAAACCTGCCACTCGATGTGAAACAATCACTCCCTTTATTGTTATGGAGATTCTTGAAAAAATTCATAAAATGGAGGCGGAAGGTATTAAGGTTGTGCATATGGAGATCGGGGAGCCGGATTTTAATGTGCCCGAATGCGTCACAAGAGTAGGCATTGAATCTTTTTTGGCAAATCAGACACATTATACTCACAGCCTGGGCGATATTCGTCTTAGAGAAGCCATCAGCCAGTATCATAAAACAACCTATGGAACAACCATTGATCCGGGACAGATACTTGTAACATCGGGCACATCTCCTGCTATGCTGCTGTTGTTTTCCGCTCTTTTAAATCCAGGGGATGAGGTCATTATTTCCGACCCGCATTATGCCTGCTATGCAAATTTTATCAATTATGTTCAAGGGGTTCCTGTGACGGTTCCGGTTTTTGAGGATGAAGGGTTTGTGTATACTCCGGAAGCAATAAAAGAGAAAATAACCTCTAAAACCCGGGCTATTTTCATTAATTCCCCGTCCAATCCAACAGGGAATGTCATTTCCCAACAAAGAATGCAGCAGATTGTACAGATTGCAGAGATTAACAATCTGTATGTGATTTCAGATGAAATTTATCATGGGCTGGTCTATGAGGGAAAGGAACATTCCATCTATGAATTTACAGACAAGGCCTTTGTGTTGAACGGGTTTTCAAAGCTTTTTGCCATGACCGGTATGCGTCTTGGATATTTGATATCGCCGCCTCAGTTTGTACGGGCATTGCAGATCCTTCAGCAGAATTTTTTCATCTGCGCTAATTCCGTGGCTCAGCTCGCAGGTGCAGCCGCCTTGACCGATGCTCATAAAGAAACTGAGCGTATGAGAGAAATCTATAATAAACGTCGCCTTTATGTTATTGGGCGATTAAAGCAGATGGGCTTTGGGATAACCATAGAGCCAACTGGTGCATTTTATGTTTTTGTCAATGCAAAACATATTTCAAATGATTCATATGCCCTTGCCTTTGATATCCTGGAAAAAGCCCATGTAGGGGTCACCCCTGGGATTGATTTCGGAGCAAACGGGGAAGGGTATTTGCGATTTTCCTATGCCAATTCCATGGAAAATCTGAAACTTGGTTTAGACCGTTTGGAAGGATATTTAAAAGGTCTGTAATGATAATTAAAACAGTTCAATTTGTTAAGAGCGCTGTCAAACCCTCCCAGTACCCGGAATATGATTTCCCGGAAATTGCTTTTGCGGGTCGTTCCAATGTAGGCAAATCTTCTTTGATCAACACATTGATCCAGAGAAAAGATATGGTGAAAACCAGTTCAAAACCTGGATGTACACAGCTGATCAATTTTTTTATGATCAATGAGATCCTCTCCTTTGTAGATCTGCCGGGATATGGATATGCCAAGGTGTCAAAAAAAATCCGGGCACAATGGCAACCAATGGTTGAACTGTATCTTTCACATCGCCAAAATCTTCTGGGGTTGATTTTATTGATTGATATTCGAAGAGACCCTCAAAAAGAAGAATTTGATATGATGGACTGGCTGGAAACCCATGACATTCCTTATCTGGTGATTTTAACGAAATCGGATAAATTGTCAAAAACAAATCAGCAAAAAAGACTGTTATCCATTTGCACCCGGCTGGGCCGGGAAAAGAACGGTGTTATTCTTTTTTCAACCAAGACAAAACAAGGAAGAGATACGGTTCTAGAAGAAATTGAAAATTTAATGGGCATATATAATGAATAAGGAAAATGAAACCAATTTCAGATCCGGGTTTGCAGGCATTATCGGCGCTCCCAATGCAGGCAAATCCACCTTGCTCAACCAGGTGCTGGGCCAGAAAATTTCCATTACATCAAAAAAACCTCAGACGACCCGGGATAGAATCCTTGGCATTGTTAACACTGTTTCCTCCCAGATTGTTTTCGTTGACACGCCGGGAATTCATAAAAGCACCACATTACTGAATCGGAGAATTGTTGATCAGGCTCTGCTGGCTCTGGAAGATGTAGATGTTATTTTGTTTATGGTGGACGCAGCTGCCAGGAATTATTCTGCAGAAAAACTGATCATATCCCAATTGAAAAAAACATCTAAGCCTGTTGTTCTTGCGTTGAATAAAATTGATCTGGTGGATAAGGGACTTGTCTATCGGCTTGTTGAGGAATTCCGAAAACTGCATGACTTTAAAGCCATTATTCCGGTTTCAGCTATAAAAGATATTCAGGTGAAAAATCTAATTGAAGAAGTTGAAAGTTTATTGGCCAAAGGTCCCAGGCTTTTTCCGGAGGAGACTTTTACGGATGTGTCGGAAAAATTTATGGTCAAGGAGATTATCAGGGAAAAAGTATTTCGATTGACCGGTATGGAGATACCGTATTCAAGTGCAGTTACTGTGGATTCGTTTAAAATGGAAAAAAAGCTGATTGTGATCCATGCCAGTATTCATGTTGTCAGGGATTCTCAAAAGGGTATCATTATCGGGAAAAAAGGCTCAATGCTGTCCAAAATCGGGTCGAAGGCAAGAAAAGATATCGAAAAAATGACAGGGCAGAAAGTGCTTCTGAAGTTGTTTGTAAAGGTTACCAAAAACTGGATAGACAATGGAAGGATGTTAAGCGAATTTGGTTACTAACTGCCATGGATCAGTTTTTTACTTTTACAGATGAAGCGTTCTTGAAAAAAGAACGGGACAAGGCAAGAAAGCTGAGATCCAGTCAATGGTGGAAGCGCAAACGAGCTTCAGGGATTTGTCACTATTGTCATAATGCTTTTTTGCCCAAAGAACTTACTATGGATCATATCATTCCTCTATCCCGAGGGGGAAAATCGGAAAAATTTAATCTTGTGCCATGCTGTAAAGAGTGTAATACAAAAAAACGGCAGCTTCTTCCCTTTGAATGGAAGGAGTACATGGACTCCTTAAAGAAATAAACAGCGGACAAGCATTATTTAAAGCGTTGTTTTGCCCGCTTTTTATTTTAAAATTAAGATTTTTTGTTATTTTTTATTACAGAGCCTGTGAATGGTTTGTGCGTGCCATTCTCCTCGACCTGAGAAGGTAGGCTGATTCAATTCAATCAAACGGCTGGCAACCTGATCAAATGTGGCGCCTTCGGACCGCATGCTGTGGATTATATCCATGATCGCTTCACGGCTAAGAAGTGTGTTTTCAGTTGCAATTGTTTTTTGGGTCGGTTTTGCTACGATTTTTTTTCTTTTTCTAACCACAGGTTTTACAGGTTCGATATTTTCAACAGGTGCTTTTACAGGTTCAGCGATATTCAGTTCAGGTTCTATTTCCGGTTCCTGAGAGGTTACATAATGGTGTTCAAATATTCTTTCTGGCACACTCTCTTGTTCAGGTTCTGTCTCCTGTGCTGGGGCGATATTAAGATGATCTACAATCCGTTCAATAGCAATGACCTGTCGTTCCAACATATCTGCAGTTCGTTCTTGAACATTGATAAGGTAATCTTGATTTTTAGCCAGGGTTTCAAAATGAGTGCTTAAATTTTCAATGGCCTCTGCCAGTATGGATGTTGTAGTAGTCTCATCCATTGGAATCTGATTTCCAGGCTGATGTTGTATGGGGGGTCTTTTCATTTGTTGATTTCTAGAGTTCTGATATCCGCCATGTGAATTAAATCTTGGCTGGCTTGTATAATGATAAGAATTATCATAGTTTTTGCGCGTTTTAGGGGTGCGCGGTTTTTCAGATTGGCCATTACGAAGGCTTTGTAGGAAATCGTTCATTGGGTTTGTATCCTCCTCGGACTATTAAAACGTCAAAATGGCATCACCAAGTTTGACTATATACTTGAATTTTTCAACTCTTTGATAAATTTTTAAAGAAAATTCTGAGATTTTCTTTAATTTCGGTTACATAATACGTCGGTTTGTCATTTATCTATTTTTTTCAAGCCTTTGTCAAGCTTTTTTTAGGATTCTCAAAATGACGACAAGGATTCGCTTTGTGGTTATTTTTATTCGTTTGAAACACGATTTGCTTTGTGATAAATTTATTTTTTTTAAATAACGCCCATGGCAGATTGGCTTGCCAGAACAAAAAAAATGGAACTTTTGTTATTACAGTATTTTGAATGGAGTTTCATATAAAAATTTTTATGGACATTAAGGACAAAATTAACATGACCGAAAATAAAGCTTATGTGACACGTTATAAAATTGAAGATCCGAGCATTGTGAAAGCAGATCTTCTTGAACCCATCCCATACGCATACAAATCCAAGCGAAGTATTGATATTATCATAAAACAGCCGGAGTATACGTCGGTGTGTCCAATGACAGGTCTGCCGGATAATGGTTGCATCACGATAAAATACAGACCGGACCAGACCATTGTGGAACTTAAATCATTAAAATATTACCTGTTGCAATTCAGAAACGTGGGCATGTTTTATGAACATGTGGTCAACAAGATTTTAGACGACCTGGTTCAAGTTTTAACACCTTTGAAAATGGAGGTCACAGGCGAATTTACTCCGAGAGGGGGGATCAGTTCCATTGCAACGGCTGTTTATGAAAAGGAATAAAAAGCTTATACCGGTCTGGTTTCAAACTGTCCGATTTTAGGTGGTCTGGTTTCAAGCAGTTTGGTTTCAAATTCTTTGATCAGTTCCAGTGCATGATTCATTGAATCAATCCGGGATAGATTTTTTCTGAAATCAGAACATCCGGGCAAGCCTTTGACAAACCATGAAAGCCTGCCTCTGAGCATTCTGCAGGCAGGCTGTTCCCCAAAATATTCCACATACATTTGTGTCAATCGTTTCATTATTTTGAATATGTCCTGTTCTGAAGGTGTTTGATAAGATCCGGTCTCAAGAAAATCATCTATCTGGGAAAGTATAAAAGGATTTGTCATGGCTGCACGTCCAACCATGACGGCATCACATTTTGTGTGAGCGATCATCCGGATGGCATCTTCAACGCAATTAATATCACCATTGCCAATGACAGGAACAGACACACGCTGTTTTAGCTCTTTAATCAGGTCCCAGTTCGCCGTGCCTTTGAATCCCTGGCTTGCGGTCCTGGGATGCATTGCAATGGCATCTACTCCTGCATTTTGAGCGATTTGTGCAATATTGAACGCCTGGTGTCCCGAATGGTCCCAGCCGGACCTGATTTTTATGGTCAAGGGCAGGCAGGTTGCTTTTCGTACGGCAGTCAAAATAGTTTCACTTAGTTTGGGGTCTTTCATCAATGCCACCCCTGCACCTTGTTTTACAACTTTTTTTACACTGCAGCCGAAATTAATGTCAATGATAGCGGCAACTTCCAGATCCTGTACCACTTTTGCCGCCCTTGCCATGGAGTCGGGATCAGATCCGAACAATTGAACCGACAGGGGTATTTCTTCTTTTTTTGAGGATAACAGAGTCAGGGTTTTTTCCGAGTTGTAAAAAATCCCCTTGGCACTGATCATTTCAGAACAGACAATTGCACAGCCGCATTCTTTTACAAGAAGCCGGAACGGCAGGTTGGTTATACCTGCAAGGGGCGCTAAAAAAGTTTTGCCGTGAATTTTCAGATCGTGAATTTTCAGGTTGTTAGCTTTCATTGGATTGCGTTTTTCAATGTGGTATCGATTTTAGGGTTGGCATAACAAAAAAGGCAATTATGGAAACAAGGGTGGTCGTCATATGATCCAACATCAATGGATTCGGTGCATCTGCACCCTTGTTTTGAGCGTTGGCCGTAATCTCTTTTAAGTTCGGGATTTCCGCCAAAGATTGTTTTTAATAAATTGCCGTCAACACATGAATTCGCCGATACCCTGCTTTTTATTTCAGGGCTTTGTATGTCACGGGTTTGTGTGTCAAGATTTGATAAGACTTCTTTTTCACAACACAAGTACAGTTTTATCCTAGTGCCGTTCAAAAGTTTTTCCATTCGATGAATCACTTGTGTCTTTTTATCCATGGCCGGGTCGGTAAAAAAAACAGAAGGATGATTTATTTTAGATAAAATTTTAAGCCGTCTTTTAATCTTGGGATAATGATCAAAAAAGCTGGTAACGCATTTTTGAATTCCCAGTTCCGAAGCCTTTTTTGCGATTACGGGAAAATTAGAAAGATTGTTTTTTACCCTCCCTGTGTCTGAGGTTTTATAAAAACAAACAGGATCAAACCGCCAGGATATTTTTTCAGGTCCAAACAAGCAAACAAGTTCTTTTAATTGTTCCAGTCTTTTGTTTAATGGTGGAATATTAGGTTCAAGCAAAGATGATTCGGAATTTATTGTAAAATTAAAATAGATGTTAAATCCCAGTCGGGTAAGCTTTTCTCCGGCCTTTGCCTTGATAAAGGCATCATAGTTTTTTGACCAGAAAACAATTGAATGAATGGTATCCTTGGATGCTTCAACAGCTTTAATGGTTTTGGTATATGGGTTTTTTATGTTGAAAACTCCAAGTTTTATACGGTCCATGAACCAGTCTGTGTAAAAAGCGGGAATATCTGTTCTTCTTGATGCTGATAAGATTATATGCGGATTTTGGGTCATGACTTTTTAAAGTCTGAAAAGGAAATGATCTTGGCCTCTTTTTTGTTTTCTGCCCCGATTTTTTCAGATTCGGTCTTTTCAGATTTTATTTTTCCGGATTTTATTTTTTCAGGGGTTTTCAGATCAGAAGGATTCTCAGAGTTTGACAACGGCAAATCTTCAACAGGGCTTTCAACCTTTTCCAGTTTCATTTTTTTGCCATTCATATGAAATTGCAGGCCATTGATATACTCATCTTTTAAAATCCATGTGACCACCTGTAAAGGAATCTGGAGCATTAATAATTTGATATGATACCAGTCCTTTTTGGCATCCGGCAGGATGCTTTCAACCCTTGCAAACGATACGGGTGCATCTTCAAGATAAATTAAGACAACATCATTGACAGTGGTCATGGTCTCCTCATACTGTTTGATTTTTTTTATTATTTGGTCTTATATAACATAATCTTTTTATAACCAAAAGAATGGAATAAATTTATGACACCTGCGTATGAAAAAAAATGGCAGATTTTTTTCCTTGTTGCAACCTCGATTTTCATGTCAACACTGGATTCCAGTATTGTTAATGTGGCACTCCCATATATGATGCAGGATTTGCAGACAGATATTCAAACCATTCAATGGGTGGTGTTGATTTATCTGGTGACGGTTTCCGCATTACTTTTAACCTTTGGCAGGCTTTCGGATATTAAAGGCAGAAAACCTGTGTATGTTATGGGATTTACCATATTCGTGGTCGGGTCTTTTTTTTGCGGCATGGCTCAAACCCCTTTGTTTCTGATTGTTGCAAGGATATTACAGGGAGTGGGTGCATCCATGTTGATGGCCTGTTCTCCTGCACTTATTGTTGATGCGTTTCCGGTTCAGGAAAGAGGCAAAGCCCTTGGGATGATCGGGGCCGTGGTGGCGGCTGGACTGACAACAGGGCCTGTTGCCGGTGGGATGATTCTGGAATATCTTTCCTGGCCGTTTATTTTTTATATCAATATTCCCATTGGTATTGTGGCAGCCATTGGTGGAATATTTGTTTTAAATGATGTCAAAGGCGCTCAAGCAAGCCGGGAACCCATGGATAAAACAGGAAGCCTTTTATTGATAATTATGTTGTCCAGTTTGATTGTTTTTATGACACAGTTGTCCAGGTGGGGAGTATTTTCAATTCCCTTCTTTTTTTTTGCAGCTCTTTGTATTCTGGCAAGTATCGGTTTTGCGGTAAACGAGGCAAAATCCGACTACCCATTGTTTGATCTGGAACTTTTGAAAATTAAATTATTTGTTTTTCCGGTGATGTCTTCGTCCATACTGTTTGCAGCCCTTTTTGTGATTATTTTTATGATGCCGTTTTACCTGACATATCCTTGTGGTTTTTCAGCATCAAAAACTGGAATGATAATGATTGTTCCTTTTTTGTTTCTTTTGTTTGTCAGCCCCATATCAGGGATGTTGTATGACCGGCTTGGATCAAGGAGGTTGTGCGTGACCGGCATGAGTGTTTTGATGCTGTCCCTGGTGTCATTGATGTATCTGCATCCGGCAATGGGGTGTGTGTCAATTTTGTGGCGAATTGCCCTTGCCGGAATTGGAACCGCCCTTTATGTGTCACCCAATAATACTGCTGTTATGAGTTGTGTGCCGTTATCAAGACGGGGGATTGCATCCGGGGCGGTTGCTACGGCCAGGAATATCGGGATGGTGATTGGTGTGGCCCTGGCCGGATTGATTTTTTCCAGTTCCTTTTCAACGCTTACCAATGGGTCAAGCCTTGAAAATTATTTGGCTGTAATGGAACCTTTTTTTATGATCAGCTTTAAGCGAACAATGTTAATGGGGGTTGTTCTTTCAATTGTTGGAATCGGTGTGACCTTTGCCAGAGGTAAAGAACTCAAAGAATAAATAATGATTAATTGGGCGGGAAATTGACTCTATCTTTTAACTCTTTGCCACATTTGAAAAAAGGAAGGTGTTTAGAGGCAACCTGAACAATTTTACCGGTTTTCGGATTTCTGCCGGTATAGGATTTATATTTTTTCAGATGAAAGGACCATAATCCTCTCAGTTCGACTCGCTCCCCTTTTTGCAGGGCAAGGGCTATTTCAGAAAAGAATAAATTTACAACCTTGGTTGCTTCATCCAGAGTCAGGGAAGATCTATTTTTCAGCATTTCAATCAATTCAAGCTTATTCATTAATTCTCTCCATATTATCTTAAACAATTAAAAAAAATATGTTTTTATAAAAAAACAAAGGATAATTCAATAGGTAAAAACCCCTAGTTATTTAATAAACTCAGGGTTTTTTTTGAAAAAAATATCCACTTTGTCCTGATATTTTGTAATGGAATCAGCTTTTAAGATGGCTTTAAATTCTTTTTTACTATTTTTGAAAGAAGGGCCAAGATAGCTCCAGAATCCTTTCATCCGGCCGGTTAAATGGCCCGGGCCCGAGAAAATTTTTTGATAGCCGGTAAAAAGAGCGTCATGAAAATCTTTTAACCTTTGAATTATGTTTTTATCCACTGCAATTTTTTTTATTTGCTCTGCAAGAAATGGATTGGATAAAATTCCCCGGCCAATCATGAATCTTTTGAGATGGGGGAATCTTTTTTGAACAGTGCAAAATGAATTTAAATCCGTTATATCACCATTGTAGGTTAATGGTAGCTGACAGTTTAAAAGAGCTTTTGCAAATGCATCATGATCCGAGGTTCCCTCATACATCTGTATTCCGGTTCTGGGGTGAAGGATGATTTCATCCAGAGGATATTGATTCAAAACAGGTAGCAGCTTGAATATTTCATCTTTTGATCGTCTTCCCAACCGGATTTTTACAGAAAGTGTATTTGAAATTCTGGGCAGCACGGTATCCAGAAAGGCATCAATTTTATCAGGATACATTAAAAGCCCTGATCCTCTTTGTTTTTTAGCAATTTTTGAATGAGGGCAACCCAGGTTCCAGTTTATTTTTTCATGCCCCATTTCATAAAGGTGATCTGCAAGGAATATAAAATCTTTGGCAACATTTCCGAGGATTTGGGGGATCACAAAAATCTTTTTATTGTTTTCAGGTGCCACATCCTTGATCCTGGAAGGCTTCAGGCGCATCTGACCCATGGTTGAGATAAAAGGGGCTACGGCCTCATCCACGCCTGAAAAATGATCTGAAAATACATTTCGATAGGTCACATCAGTAAACCCCTGAAGCGGGGCAAGTATTATTGTAATATGGTCTTTTTTCATAAACAAAGGACTCATAAATTGGAGACTCATTTTGTGTAATAGGGTATATATATTGTAAAAATCAGAAAAAAACTTTGACAAACATTATTATGATAAACTATACAACCAAGTGTTTTTGGTCTTAGCTTATATATAACATTAAAACAGAATGCAAGGAGTGTTTTAAAGGTATGAAAGAGCTTTTTAAAGAGGTTATCAGGATAAATATGATGGAAGACGCCTTGGCCACTCAAGAGTGTGCCAAAAAATTATTTATCCAATTAAATGCAATGGAGATCCCTGAATATTTTAATTGGGCCTCAGACATATTTGAAGATCTTCATGTCAAAGAAAATCCAGATAAAAAAGCTTTGATCTGGACGGATCTTGATACCAGAGAGACCAAAACATATTCTTATGGAACTCTATTTCAAAAGGCGAATCAGCTGATCAACTTTTTCCATAAATCAGGCGTTGAAAAAGGGGATAGCCTCTATATGATGACGCCGAACTTGCCTGAGAACTGGTTTGCCTGTCTGGGGTGTATCAAGGCCGGAATAGTGAGCGTTCCAACGGCAACGACAATGACTCAAAGAGAGTTGGAATTTCGGTTTGAAATTTATCCTCCCAATGTGGTTGTGGCTGATCAAGCATCGGCAGATCTTATTGATAAAGCTCTCGAAGAAATAAAATTTCAACCCAAACTTAAATTGGTTTTAGGACAAAAGGCAGGATGGACATGCTT
This sequence comes from Desulfobacula toluolica Tol2, assembly GCF_000307105.1. Taxonomy (NCBI): domain Bacteria; kingdom Pseudomonadati; phylum Thermodesulfobacteriota; class Desulfobacteria; order Desulfobacterales; family Desulfobacteraceae; genus Desulfobacula; species Desulfobacula toluolica. The sequence goes on along the minus strand of NC_018645.1, from coordinate 4,202,985 downwards.
TGATGTGATTGAAAATGAATCTTTTGATGCCAAAGCAGCAAAGACAAAATCTGACGATATCCTTTTTTGCTTTTTTACCTCGGGAACAACCGGACTTCCCAAGCGTGTCGGGCACACAGCAGTATCATATCCTGTGGGACATTTGTCAACTGCTGTAATGATTGGTGTCAGGCCGGATGATATTCATCACAACCTGAGCGCCCCTGGATGGGCAAAGTGGTGCTGGTCAAGTTTTTTTGCCCCTTTTAATGTCGGTGCCACAACAATCGGGTTTAAATATTCATTTCTGGATGGCGAACAATATCTTGATGCAGTCTCAAGGCATAAAGTGACAACTTTTTGCGCCCCTCCGACTGTATGGAGAACTTTTGTGAATATGAATCTTGACTCTTTTGACCTGTCTTGCCTGCGAAACTCGGTCAGTGCAGGTGAGCCTTTGAATTCCGATGTGATTGAAAAATGGAAAAAATATACAAAAACACAAATCAGAGATATTTATGGTCAGACAGAATCAACAGCCATGATTGGAACTCCTCCATGGAAGAAAGAAAATATAAGGCCAGGATCTTTTGGAAATCCGTTTTTTATGTATGATATGGCATTGGCTGATGATGAAGGCAATGAGATCACTCAGGCGGACCAAGTGGGGCATATTGTGGTCAAACTGAACAACTGGAGACCAATCGGACTTTTTTCAGAATATATCGGTAATCCTGAAAAAATGAGTTCTGTATTTGTTGATAATTATTATTATACCGGGGACCGTGCATCCTTTGATGAGGACGGGTATTGGTGGTTTGTGGGAAGAGCCGATGATGTGATTAAATCTTCAGATTACAGGATTGGTCCATTTGAAGTTGAAAGTGCCCTTGTAGAACATCCTGCCGTGTCGGAAGCCGCAGTTGTAGGTTCGCCTGATCCAAACCGGTATCAGCTTGTAAAAGCCTATGTGATTTTAAATCCAAATTATCAGGCATCCAGGGAACTGGCGCTGGAACTTTTTAAACATACTGTTACCATTTTGCCAAAATTTAAGATTCCCAGGATGATAGAATTTGTTCCTGAGGTTCCAAAAACCATAAGTGGTAAAATCAGGAGAATTGAATTACGGCAGATTGAAATTACCAAACACGGCAATTCGGTTGATGAAGGCATTAAAGAATATTTTTATTGGGATTTTCCGGAACTGAGTTCTAAAAAAAAATAACATAAAAATTTATAAAACTTCAGGAAGTTGAAATGACATTTCAACTTCCACTTCACCGCTGCCGCTTCTTATGAATTTTGCAGACGGATACTTTTTCTGGAAAACTTTGAGCATTTTCCGGTTTTCCGCCAGAACCGTTGCAATAAATTGTTTATAATTGTTTTCTTTTGCAATAGTTTCCAGAATTTCAAGGAGGTATGAACAAATTCCCATTCCATGGAGATTTTCTTTCACAAGAAATGCCACTTCTGCCGAATTCTCATCTGCTTCCGCATAAGAGCCGATAGCAACGATCTGTTTTCTTTTACCCAACTGCATCAGCCCGATGAAGGTCATGTTTCTTCGATAATCAACATCTGCCCATTGCTTTTGAAGCATGTCTCTTGAAAACACTTTGCGTTTGTTAAAAAAACGGTAATAAATAGAGTCATCCTGCAAAGAATAGTAAAAATGCCTGGATTCAAATTCATCAGACGGCAAAAGCGGCCTGAAAAGAATGTTTTTGCCATTGGTCAGTTTCAATGAATAGTGGTATTGATCCAGAAACAAAAGATCCTGGGTTGTCGGGGGAATCTGGTCCGGGAATATATAATGTCTTTTTTTCGCTTCTTCTATGAGTTCTTTTCTGAATTTCGGATGAGCAATCCGGGCAAGTTCCATAACCCGTTGATAGATGCTTTTTCTTCTCATTTCAGCTATGCCGTACTCTGTGACGATAATATCAATATCTCCCCTGGTTGTTGCCACACCAGCGCCTTCACTTAAATGGGGGACGATTCTTGAAATTTTGTCATTTTGAGCTGTCGATGGAATGATAATAATGGAAAATCCACCTTTTGACATGGCTGAACCTCTTATAAAATCAACCTGGTCACCAATGCCGCTGTAAAAAAGATATCCTTTTGAATCCGTACAGACCTGACCTGTCAGGTCCACTTCAAGGGCTGAACTGATGGAAATGAAATTGTCGTTTTTGGCAATGACATTGGGATCATTTACAAATTCAGAAGATTTAAAATAGAAGATTGGATTGTTATCAACATAATCATATAATTCTTTAGAACCCATACAAAGCGATGCAACAACCTTGTACGGGAGAAGAGATTTTTTTTTGTTGGTGATGACCTTTTTTTTAAACAGCGGTAAAAGTCCGTTGGTGATAACCTGAGTGTGTATACCCAGATCTTTTTTGTCTGAAAGATAGGAAACCACGGCATCCGGCAGGTGGCCGAATCCAATTTGAAGTGTGGCACCGTCATCCACCAGTATATTGACGTAATGGCCAATTCTTTCAATGACTTCCTGGTTTTTGATTCCGGGAAGGGATTCAAGTATAGGCTCTGTATGTTCGACCAGATAATTGATTTCATCAATGTGGACAATACTGTCTCCCCATGTTCTGGGCATCTCAGGATTGACCTGGGCAATGACAATATCTGCATTTTTCATTCCGGAAAGGGTGATGTCAACTGAAATACCCAGGCTGCAATATCCATGATGGTCCGGCGGGCTGACCTGTATCAGGGCAACATCAAGGCCTATTTCGTGGTTTTCAAAAATTTCAGGGATTTGTGACAGATAGACCGGGATATAGTCGATTTTTCCCTCAAATGCGGATTGCCGCATTAATGCGGAAATAAAAAATAGTTTGATGGAGAATCTTGAAAGAAAATTGTCATCATTGACATATTTTGACAGAGTGGAAGAAAGCATTTGATAAATGACAATATCCTGTATGGACAGATCTTCAATCATTGCTTTGATTAATCGTTGCGGTTCTCCACACCCGGTGCCGATAAATACCCTTGAGCCGTTTTTAATTTTTTTGACACTGTCTTCTGCACTCAGTACTTTTTCCGGGCATGTTTCCCTAAGATTCATTCAATTTCTCCTGCTGCGGATAAAAAGATAATTCATTAAATTGGCTAATTATTAAATAAATTTTAATTAAAGTACAGGAAAAACAAGAGATTTGTTTTTAATTTTTAGTACGACGTAGAAACCCCGTCCTTAAGGGTCACGATATTTATAATAAAAACGATTGATTGCTGTTTTTTGTTCGGTATGAGTTGCTTGAAAATTATAGATTTCATCATCTGTCGGTTCATCTGCAGGCTTGTCAAAAGATATCATCAAATGGTATGGTTTGAGCATCTAATAACTGCCACGGGCAGACCTGTCATCGCTTTTTGGTGTGCCCATAACAAAACATGAAAGTCACGGTTTGGATTTTTTGGAGACTTTCATATAAATTGGCTTAAACAGGAGGGTATATGAAAGTTCTTGTTCTTTATTATTCAAAGGGAGGCAATACCAAAAAGCTTGCCCGGGAAATTGTTGAGGGTGTTAATAGTGTCGAGGCGGTTCAGGGTGTATTAAAAAGTACGGATGAGGTAACAAAAGAGGATTTTATTGAAGCTGGCGGGATCATTGCCGGGTCGCCGGTCTATTTTGGTAACATGGCTGCGCAACTCAAGGCTGTATTTGATAATTTTGTCAGCACCCGCAGAAAAATGGAAGGAAAGGTGGGGGCTGCATTCACCACATCAGGCGACCCAAGCGGCGGCAAGGAAACCACCATGATGTCAATTATTCAGGCATTCTTGATATATGGCATGGTTATAACGGGTGATCCTTTGTCTGCCACCGGTCATTATGGCGTTGCCTGTGTAGGCACTCCGGATGATGAAATCAAAGAAAATGCTAAAAAATTAGGGGCAAGAGTTGCACAGCTGGCACTGAAGCTGTCGGATTAGTGCATGCTGTCAAATTTATAACTATTGCCTGACCGGAAAACTGAAAATTTTTTCGGTCAGGCACTAACTAATCAGTTGTGTTTTCATCTATCCAGTCAAGGTATTCGTCTGACCCGTCATTAATGGGAATTTGAACAATTTGAGGCACGTCATAACTATGATTTTTTTGAATGAATTGTTCAATAGTTTCATAAAGCCGGGATCTTGTTTTGATAATCAGTCTGATCTCGGTTTCATTATGCATGTCTCCTTTCCAGGTATAGTAACTTGTGATGGAACTTAGCTGGACACAGGCGGCCAGTTTTTCTTTAATTAGTTTTGAAGCAAGTGTTTTTGCCTCGTTGTTATTGGGACAGGTTGTCAGGACAATGCAGTATTCCATAATTTTTTTATGCTTTTTTAAATAAAGATTTAAGTGTAAATTCAGAGTTTTGATACGAAAGAATGTATAACGGTTGATATCATAACTCTTTTATTTTTTGTTGTTGCTGCTCAATATGCCATGGCTGTTAGTAAAAGTGACTGCCTTGGGTTCAAAAGTCAGTGTTGAAAAATAATCCTCCATGGTTTCAGCTCTTCTGATCAGTTCAACACTTGAATCTTCTTTTAACAGCAATTCTTTGGGCCTTAAATGGCCGTTATAGTTGAAACCCATGGCATGTCCGTGTGCCCCGGTGTCGTGGATAACCAGTATGTCGCCTTCAACCGTAGCCGGCAGATCTCGTTGAACGGCAAATTTATCTATGTTTTCGCATAAAGCACCGACCACATCAACTGTTTCCAGTGTGGTTGAATCTTCTTTGCCGTGAATGTGGATGTGGTGGTAGGCTTCATACATGCCCGGTCTCATGAGGGCTGACATGGACGCATCCACTCCCACATATTTTCTGTAAATGTTTTTATGGTTAATCACGGATGTGACCAGGACACCATGGGGGCCTGTGATGTATCGGCCGCTTTCCATGTAGAGTTTGGGTGCCCATCCATTGATGGTTTTAAATTCTTTAAAAATAATGGTGATTTCTCTGGCCATGGCATCAAGGTCAAATGGTTTTGCATCAGGTGTATAAGGAATGCCCAAGCCCCCGCCAATATTGATGAATTCAAAGGTGATATTGAGTTTTTCACTGATCTGTTTGATCATATCCAGCAGCATTCGGGTGGTTTCAACCATGTATTCATAGTTGAGTTCATTGGATGCCAGCATGGTGTGAATTCCGAACCGTTTGATTCCAAGCTGAATGGAGCGGTGGTAGGCATCCATGATTTGATCATGACTGACACCATATTTAGCTTCCACTGGATTTCCAATGATTTTATTTCCTTTTCGCAAAGGACCGGGATTGTATCTAAAACAGATAAGATCGGGAATGTTTGCTAATTTTGAAATCAAGGAAATATCATCCAGATTCAGGATACATCCGCCATTGTCCAGGGCTGTTTCAAACTGGATGTTGCTGGTGTTGTTCGAGGTGAACATGATATCGTCTTTAAAGCTGCCGATCTGCCTGGACAATTGAATTTCCGGTATGGAACTGCAGTCAAATCCAAATCCCATTTCCTGCATGATTTTCATGATTGACGGGTTGGGCAGAGCTTTGACTGCAAAAAATTCCTTGAACCCGTTAATTTTTTCAAAGGCTGTGTTCAGGTTGTTGCAGGTTTCTTTGATTCCTTTTTCATCATAAATATGGAAAGGGGTTCCAAATGTATTTACAATCTGTGGTAGAATGCCGGCAAGTCTTTGTTGATATGAGTTTGACATTGGCATGATAAAACTATTCCTTATTCGAGTGTTTCGGGTAACAATATTTTGGCACTTTCCTTGTAAGTTGAAAGTGCAATAAACGTTTTGGTGGCTTTGACAACATCTAAATGTGAAATTTTTTTTCTTAAAATGGTTTCAAGCTCGGTATTGTCGGACACGCGCACCTTAATCATCAGGCAATCCTGTCCGGCCAGGTAGTGTACCTCCTGGATTTGCTCTATTTTTGAAAGCTTTTCTCCTGTTTCAATGAGTTGTCCCGGACTTGCCGTTTTGATTTGGATAAATGCAATCATTGAGCAATTAAACATGTCAGGGTTAAGGCGAACTTCATAGCCTTCAATCACGCCCTGGGCTTCTAACTTCTTGATCCGTTCCAAAACCGCAGATGGTGCCATTCCAATTTTTCTGGCGACTTCCACATTGGGAATCCTGGCTTTTTTCTGTAAAATTTTCAGGATTTGAAGGTCTGTGTTGTCCATTTATTCAATTTTCCCAGTTTATTTTCAATAATCAATTATTTCAAGCACAATATTCTCTTTTTTTATATTTGTCAAGAATATGTATGTTTTATGTGTGTGTTATGGCGAATTATATTCTTTTTTTTGGCTTGGAAGCATGTCGGATTTTGATTTTTGTTGATAAAATGAAATGTTTCAGATACATTCGACCGATAGTATAATTTATATTATTTTGTAAAATAAGGTTGATAGTAATAAAGATGAGAGACGATCCAATCAAAATTTTAATTGTTGATGACGAGGAAGGTATTCTTGAGGTAACCGAAGGGTATTTTCAGAGAAAGGGCTACGAGGTTTATACTGCCTGCAATGGGATTGAAGCTCTTGACGTTTTGAACAGGGTAAAAATAGGGTGTGTCTTTACCGATATTAATATGCCGATGATGGATGGACTGGAGCTGGCTGAAAAGATCAGGGCTCACGAGAGTACTCTTCCTGTAGTTGTAATGACGGGGTGCCCGTCATTGGAGAATTCCATACAGACATTGAAAAATGGTGTTGTTGATTATCTGATTAAGCCGATGAACCTTGAGCAAATGGAGTTAACCCTCAAAAGAATCTTGCGGGAACGCGCACTGTTTGTCGAAAATTTAATTTTAAAAGAAGAAGTTGAACGGCAGGAACGGTTAAAAAAATTAAATCATGAACTGCTTGAAAGAATTGACGAAGTTAATACATTGAACCGGGTGATGGAGGACTTTTCTTCAACAGATTCAAGTTATGGTGTCTTTAATAAGGTTGTTGATTTAGGAGTGGAAGAATTAAAAGCGGATAAAGTTTTTTTTCATCTGTATTCGGAGCAGGAGAAATCTCTTGCACTTGTTGCAAGTTCGGATTGTGGTATTGAAGATGAAACAGTATGTTCATTATTTGGAAAAGATTTTTCAACAAATGTCCATGAATTTATTCTTGATTTTTTAAGCACTGATCACAACCCATGTCTTATTTCAGAAGCGGGAAACAATGATCGGCTGGATGATGTAGTTCATTCATTAATGCTGGCCCCGTTGAAAATCCGGGACAAAATATTCGGTATTGCCAGTGCCTTTTCATTCCGGTCGGATAATTTTTTTAATGAAAAAGATATCTATTATATGAGTTTTATTACCCGGAAGGCAGCTGCTGCTATTGAAAATATTGCCTTGTATGAAAATATTTATGATAACCTTTTTTCAACATTGTACGCATTTGTAACAGCTCTTGAAGTAAGGGATCTGTATACGAGAAAACATTCGACAAGAGTGGCAAAATACGCACATATGATTGCCGTAGAAATGCAATGTAATGAAGAAGAACTTGATATTATCAGTTTTGCCGGCAGTCTTCACGATATCGGAAAAATAGGTATCAGAGATGATATCCTTTTAAAACCGGGCAGGCTGACAGATGATGAATACGAAAAAATCAAGGAACATCCTGTTATTGGTGCGGATATTATAAGTAAGCTGGGGCTTTGGGATCGGGAAATGAAGATTATTCGGCATCACCATGAGCGATTTGACGGAAAAGGCTATCCCGATGGTTTAAAAGGAGAACAAATTCCTAAGCTTGCAAGAATTTTATGTGTTGCTGATTCATTTGATGCCATGGCTTCTGACAGGGCGTATAGAAAAAAAATGAAAAAAAGCAAAGTCCTTGATATTATCAAAGAGAACTCTGGAACTCAGTTTGATCCAATTGTTGTTGAGGCGTTTCTAAAAGTTGCAAATCAGGAATTTCCAGATGATTTTTAATGGCTTGAGCGTTGTATTAAAATGTGCTACCTTGCTTTAAAATTAACTGCATGAAAAGAAAAAGCATGGAGTAAATCTGCTATGGCAGTCTTTAATAGTAATAATGAAAACCGTAAGTATTCCAGAACAAGATATGTAAAAACAATCCGGATCTTGTTGAAATTCATGGAAAAAATCATTTGAAGTGTGCTTTGAAAGATGGAAAAGAGGTTTTTAATCTATATAGGAGGAAAATCTGGCAATGGATACATCCATCAAAATTTTGATTGTTGACGATTTTGCTACCATGCGCCGTATTCTTAAAAATATTTTAAAACAGCTTGGATTTAAGAATCTTGTTGAAGCTGATGATGGTACAACTGCCTGGGATATGTTGGAAGAGCAGAGTATTGCTTTGATTATATCAGATTGGAATATGCCTAAAATGACCGGACTTGAACTTTTGAAGAAAGTTCGTGCAAGCGATAGGCATAAGAAAACTCCTTTTCTAATGGTTACGGCTGAAGCTCAAAAGCAAAATGTTATTGAAGCGGTTCAGGCAGGTGTTTCAAATTATGTTGTTAAACCGTTTACAGCTGAAGCGATTTCCGACAAGCTTAAAAAGATTTTAAAATGATAATTGTCCCCATGTCCGGATCAAAAAGTATGCCTGAGAATAACCTTCACCGGGAATCTGAAAAAAAGGAATTTGACCGGTTAGGAATAGCCGGTGTCAGCAAAGGGCTTATAAAAGTACTTGATACGGCAAGAAAAGTTTCCAAATCAGATTCTTCCGTACTGATTACAGGGGAAAGCGGTACGGGAAAAGAATTGATAGCAAAAGCCATTCATAAAAACAGTTCAAGGCGCGATGGCCCCATGGTCGTGATCAATTGCGGTGCCATTCCGGGCGAACTGCTTGAAAGTGAACTGTTCGGACATGAAAAAGGGGCTTTCACAGGTGCCCATCGTTCAAGGGTTGGACGGTTTGAAATTGCAGATCAGGGAACTATCTTTCTGGATGAAATCGGCGATATGAGTCCAGACCTGCAGGTCAAATTATTAAGGGCCATTCAGGAAAGACGCTTTGAACGCGTTGGGGGGACATCTACCATCCAAGTGGACATCAGGGTGATTTCAGCAACACATAAAGATTTGCCCGCTGCAATTGCAGAAGGATTATTCAGAGAAGACCTTTTTTACCGCCTGAACGTTATTCCCATACAGATTCTTCCATTGCGTGAACGAAAAGAGGATATTCTATCACTTGCAGATCATTTTCAAAACAATCTGATCAAAAGGGTCAAAGGTTATCAGATAAAAACCTTTTCTCAAAGTGCCAAGCAGGCATTGCTTCGCTATGACTGGCCCGGAAATATCCGGGAACTTGAAAATCTAATTGAAAGAATATCCGTTCTTGTTGAGGATAGAAACATTGAGCTTCATGATTTGCCGGAATATATTGCCAATGCCTCGTCTGACAACACATCAGTTCCCGTAGAATCTGTTCTTAATAACGGGATCGGATTTAATGAAGCTGTGGATCAGTATCAAAGGTCTTTGATACTGCATGCTTTGAATGAAACCGGCTGGGTAAAAGCAAGGGCTGCAGACCTTCTGAAAATGAACAGAACCACTCTTGTGGAAAGAATAAAAAAGATGAATATTGATCAAGAACGTGTGACACCATTTTTTTGATTATAGTCCCATGTCAGTTTTTTGACATTTCCATGGCTTTACAGCCATCTGAATTCAATACCAGCCTTTTTGTAAAATCAGTGTAACGTGAGTCTTTGTTTAATATTTTGATTTCATTTGCTATGATGCGTGTGGGTGTTTGAAAAATGGCATGATTATTGCTTTTCCAGTTTTGAGGCGGTTTCTTGAGATGGTCGCATAATAGAATATCTTGAGATGATATGAATCCATAAGCTAGAGTAAAGATTATGATCAAATCAATCTATAAATTGTTAAACATTTTGCAGGTCTTGGCTATATCTATCCTTGTGTTGCTTTTTTTGCCGTATGCTGTATTGGCCAAACAGGCAATGATTAAGAATGTACAAATACAAGACAATCCTTTGTCTGTGAAAATTTTTGTGACGCAAAAAGTCCCGGTTAAACTTATTCAGGTTGAAAAAAAAGAGATTCTGGTTGCATTTAAAAATGTGAAGTTGGAAAAAGGATTCAAAATAAAAGGAAACGGTCGGTCTTCAATTAAGGATATTGCCATAGAAAATTTGCAAGGCAATGTTATGGCTTTTATTTTAACCGGCTACCGTCCGTATGGATATATTAAATCAGGATTTAATACATCTGATTTGAGTTTTTTTATTAACCTTGAAAAAAAAGACAATGATCAAGGAAGACAAAAAAAAGTTGTAAAAAAATCTGCTGTAAAATCTGCTGTGGCCTTGAAACAACAATTGTCTCAAAAAGAAAAAGCAAAAGAAAACATTCAATCCTCTTCATCGCCCGGAACATTAAAGGATGTCGCTAAACCCTTATTAAAAAAGCCTGCAAAAATTTTGACCGGGTCTGTCCATATTCCATCCAAAAGAGAAAAAGGCAAGTATAACGGGGATATCAGTGACCTTGTCCATTTCATTGAAAAGATGGGATGCGATTCAAAACAGATCGCCAATTGTCTTCTTTTTTTAAAAAAGAATTTATATGAGGAGGCTTTAGATGTTCTGGATCAATATGTTTCCCAGGAAAATTTTACATGTCTTGAACAGGTATCTTTTTTAAAGGCCTATGCATTTTATCTTGGTGTGAAAAAGGGTGATTTTAACCAACTGGTCAAGGCACAAAGATTTTTTCAGGATGCTTTGGTATCTTATCCTGATTCCTCATTGGTTCCATACGGGTATGCTGCCATTGGAATGATTCAAAAAAAAATAAATAATATTTCAGTTGCCGAAGGTTATTTTAATATCGTCAAACAAGGCTATCCCGAGTATTCAGGACTTGCTGAAATTTTGTATAATCTGGCAGATATATATGACCAGAAAGGGTATGAGGATAAAGCATTAACCTATTATAAAAAGGTTTTTGAGGATGCCATGGAAAATAGTTATATACCTGATGCCGGTATCGGATATGGAAAAGCTCTTTTCAAGAAGAGGCAATATCTGGATGCATTAGAGGTTTTAAATTATGTTGTTCAATCAAATCCCGGAAAAGTGTATGCTTCCCATGAACTGTTGCTTCATATCGGGAATGCTGATTTTGAGGTTGGCAGGATCAAAACTGCAAGGCAAACACTGACTCGTGTATTGAATTTGTTTCCTGAAATTGAAGACCGGGATCTTGTTTTGAGTAAAATAGGTGATACCTATGGTATGGAGAACAATCATGAAAAGGCCATTAGAGTTTATGAGCTGGTCAGGGAAAAATTTCCTGATTCCCAAGGGTATATTGCAAGTTCCATAGGGATTGCCCGGTATCTGAAAGAAGATCAGGGAAAAATTGATATATATACGATGATCAAAAATAAATTTCCTGAAAATAAATTTGCCAGAATCTCAATGATGCGTCTGGCAGAAATTTATCAGGCAAATGGTGAATACAACAAATGCATTACTGAAATAGAAGATTTGTTATCCACGCATCCCAGAGGCTTGCGGTATGAAGCGGTTAAGCTGATGCAAAAAGCCTATGAAGCATTGTTTGAAAAACAATTAAAATCAGATGAGTATACAAAGGTGTTGAACAGATACGAGCTTGAACATACAAAAATTGATAAAATGGGAAGCAAACAGATCGCTTTAAGCGTTGGGCTTGCATATCTTCAGGCAAAATTATATGAAGAATCATTTAATCATTTGATTAATGCATACAAACAATATAAAAGATCTTCAAGATCACCGGAACTTCTTTTCGGGCTGGGGGTTGCCATGGATGAGTCCGGCAGGGATGATGATGCTCTTAAATTGTTTGATGCTTTTTCAAAGCGGTTTCCGGAAGATAGGCACCGGGTGGAAGCGCTTTTGCGGTCAGGAGACATTTATCTTGCAAAAGAAAAATATAAATTGTCTTCAGCCTGTTTTAATGAAGCATGCAAAATTTCAAAAACTCACCTTGATAAGGGTAAAATTTTGATGTTGCATTCAAACGTATATGAAAAAAAAGGGGATATGGACATTACTTCAAATCTTCGTGAAAAAGCAGTCAAAGAGCTTGCTTTGGCATCTGGTGAAAATTATGAGGTTTTAACCCATGCCTATAAACAATTGGGCGGAACATATCGTTCGCTTAAAAAATATATAAAATCCGCAGATGCTTATCTGAAAGCATTAAGCTTTTCAGAAAATGACCGGGAAAGGGCAACGCTTGGATTTTTGCTTGGAGATGCATATCAAAAGGGAAATATTATCCCAAAAGCCAAAGCGGCTTTCAAGCAGGTGGTCACATCATATGATTCTGTATGGGCAAAACTTTCACAGCAGAGACTGAATACGCTGGAGTTGGCACAAATGCTTCAAAACTCTTAGGCGGTCGGGGAAACAAGAAAAATATGCCGGGACATAGAATTTTTATCATACTTGAAAATCCTAAGGAAAGAATGGAATATGTCCGGTTTTTCGAGGATCTTGGTTTTTTGGTGGATGCGGCCCCTGATGGATCGGATGCAGTTTCTTGTGTGATTGAAAAGAAAACAGACATGGTGATTGCAGATGTAGCAACTCCTGGTTTTTCTGCTGTTGAATTTTTGAAAAAAGTTGATGAAGCCCATATTCCATGCCAGATAATTTTGCTTGCCTCAGAGCCTGTTGTTGAACATGCCGTTCAGTTGATGAAACTTGGTGCTCTGGATTATCTGGTCAAGCCGGTTGAAATGGAACAGCTTGAGTTGAGCGCCAAAAGAGCGTTAGCGGTATTGAAACAAAAAAAAATTCCTAAACGGGCATCATTGTCATCCGGGAAAAAGGTTAAAATCATTGCAAGAGACAAAGAGATACAAAAGCTGCTTGCTCTTGCAGCACGGGTTGCAAATTCAAGTGCTTCCGTATTCATTCAGGGCGAAAGTGGTACTGGAAAAGAGTTGTTTGCAAAATTTATCCATGAACAAAGTGACAGGAGGGATCAGCCTTTTGTTGCAATAAATTGTGCTGCTTTGCCGGAAAATCTTCTGGAAAGTGAACTTTTCGGCCATGAAAAAGGGGCGTTTACAGGTGCGATATCAAGAAAAACAGGTAAATTTGAATTGGCGAATAAAGGCACCTTGTTTCTGGATGAAATCACTGAGATGCAATTTCACCTTCAGGCAAAATTGTTAAGGGTTCTTCAGGAAAAAGTTGTGGACCGAGTGGGTGGAATCGAACCTGTTGATGTGGATGTACGGCTGATTGCCACAACAAATCGGGATGCAAAAAAAGCCGTGGAAAAAGGTGAGTTCAGAGAAGATCTTTTTTATAGATTAAATACCATTCCCCTGGTCATCCCTCCCTTGAGAGACCGCAGGGGAGATCTTGAGATATTATGCGAATTTTTTGTTCAAAAATATTGTAAAATTGACGGCCGTGATGTCAAAGGAATGACAAAACAGGCTGTATCCCTCCTGAATGATCACCCTTTTTCAGGAAATGTGCGGGAACTTGAAAATATTATTCATAGAGCGGTTCTTCTTGCGGATTCTGATCTGATAGAGCCTGAGGATCTTATGATTGAAGGGATCGAATCCACGGGTGGAATGCCTGCTTCATACTCTTTTGTGGATCAAGACTGCGAAACACAGCCTGTTTCATTAAAAGAAATGGAACAGAAAATGATTTATACGACCCTGGATCAAACAGACGGTAATAGAACCCATGCTGCAAAAATTCTGGGTATCAGTGTCAGGACTCTTCGAAATAAACTTAACGAGTATAAAGAAAATAATTAAGGGATGACGGAGAAGGTTTTAAATCTATCCCCATGTGCAGGCATATAAATTGCATTCGAATCTTGGATATTGCTTAATGACACATAATGATAATTTAAGTTATAAGTCAGACATTTGTTTGTATATGGTAATTTTATTGTTAGTTAATTTGTGATGAGAGGAAAAATGGCGGATTCAAGAATTTTCGGGCACACATCAAAGGTGATTGAGACAGCACTGGATGTATCAGCCCGGCGGCATAATTTGATTGCAGGCAATATCGCCAATATGGATACCATAGGATATCAACCCAAGGATCTTGATTTTAACTCAACGCTTAAACGGGCCATGGGTGAAAAAGAACCTGATTTCCTGGATAAAACCCATCCCATGCATTTGTCAACGGATGATGACGACCCTTCCTTTGCCATGAACGGGGAAAACAGTGACGCTGTGGATATTTATCATTTGGATTCCGTGAATATTGATACGGAAATGATGAATCTTACGGAGAATAATATTAAATACCGGACTACAACGGAAATGTTATTGAGAAAAATGAAAATATTGCACTATTCCATTGATGAGGGAGGAAAATAACTTATGGATCTTTTAACTGCTTCAAAAATCAGCGGGACCGCTCTTTCAGCCCATAGAACCAAATTAAATGTAATTTCAGAAAATCTTGCGAATGTGGATACCACACGAACCGGGGAAGGTGGCCCGTATAGAAGAAAAATGGTTGTTTTCAAAGGTGATGATATTGATTCTTTTAAAAGTGTTATTGAAAAAAAACAATATAAAAAACATAAATCAGGAATAGAGCTGTCACCCATTGAGTTTGATTCTGAAAAACAACAGAACCGGGGTAGCGGTGTAAGGGTTGAGCGGATTATTCGATCCCAGGAAGATTTCAGGCTGGTTCATAATCCGGCCCATCCTGATGCTGATCCTGATACCGGTTATGTGAAAATGCCCAATGTGGACCATTTGACGGAGATTGCAGATATGCTGGTGGCCAAGCGAAGTTATGAGGCCAGCACGACAGCAATGTCCGCTACAAAGGATATGATTTTAAAAGCACTGGAAATCGGTAAATAATCAGGGGGAAGATCATGATGACCGGGATAGATGGTATCAATAAAATTTCTTTAAATACAGAGCCGCTGCCTGATAGAATCAGCAGGCGAAATCCTGAATTTGCCCGGAGAATGGAAGAGGCTATTAAGGATGTGAATTCAAAACAGCATATCGCGGATGATTCAATTGAAAAAGTGATCCAGGGAGAAATGGGAATCCATGAAGGAATGATGGCTCTTGGAAAAGCTGATACATCCTTGAAAATTCTTGCACAGGTCAGAAATAAGGCCATGGCTGCATATAATGAAATAATGCGGATGCAGGTATAAGATTATTATAGGTATTAGGTGTTGGGTAAATCAGAGAGCAATGTCAAGTCTGCCCTTGGCAGTCAGACGGAGTGATACAATGTTATGAATCCTGTTATTGAAAGAATAATTACTATATTCAAAGAAATGCCGTTTTCCAGGAAAATTGCTTTGGGAGTTTTTGCAATGGTTCTTGTAGCGGGGTTTAGCACCTTGTTTATATGGACAAACAAGACCCAGTTCAAGACTGCTTACAGCGGCCTTACAAAAGAGGATGCCGCATCTGTTGTTGACATGCTCAAGGCATCCAATACCCCATATCATCTTGCCGGGGATGGAACAACCATTATGGTGCCGGAAGACATTGTTTATGATGTAAGGCTTTCAATGGCAAAAGAGGGGATTCCCAAAGGCGGGGGGGTCGGGTTTGAGATATTTGACAAGACGGAGTTCGGCACTACCGAGTTTGTTCAGAAGATCAATAAAAAAAGGGCCATTCAAGGCGAACTTGCAAGAACCATAAGCGCCTTTGATGAAGTTAAGACGGCCCGTGTAATGATTGTACTGCCCAAAGAGTCTGTGTTTGTGGAAGAAGTGAAAAAACCGTCCGCATCCATTTTACTGGAGCTTAATTCGGATCTTGAAAAAGAGAAAGTTACAGCCATTGCCCATTTGGTGGCAAGCTCCATTCAGGATTTAACACCAAAACTTGTCACCATTGTTGATACGGCAGGCAGAATTTTGTTTGAGGGCAAATCCGAAGAGGAACAAGCCAAGATAACTGCCCGTAATATGGCGGATGCTCAATATCAATATAAAGTCAGGTTTGAAGAAAATCTGACCCGAAGAATCCAGACCATGCTTGAAAGGATCGTTGGCAAGGATAAGGCTATTGTAAGGGTCACCTCTGAAATGGATTTTTCAGAAAATGATATGAATGAAGAGATTTATGATCCGTTTGAACGGGGTGGCGAATTTATCAGGAGTCGTAAAAATCGTGCAGAAAAAGTCACGACAACTTCAGAAGAAACCCCGACGCCGTCCAGTGTAAATCCCATTGTCGGGACCCAAGACCTTGCAGGAGAACAGAACAATGAGCTGGTCAATAAAAGGGATGATACATTTAATTATGAAATAAGCAAGCGGGTCAGGGAGACCAGAAAGCCCATGGCTGTTTTAACCCGTCTTTCAGTTGCTGCGGTTATTGATGGAAAATATGAATACAAAACCGATGAAAGCGGCAATAAACAAAAAGTATATTTGCCAAGATCGCCTGAAGAAATGAAGCAGTTTCAAGATATTGTTATTAAATCCATGGGGTATAATGAACAGAGAAGTGACCAGGTATCAATGGAATGTTTTCCGTTTGCCTCTATTGCTGAAATTGAATCAGAGCCGATGATGAGCGGATTTAAAATGGTTCAAAAAGAGTATGGCCGAACTATTGCAAACCTGCTCCTGGTAGTGTTGTTGTTCCTTTTTGTTATTCGTCCCATCATAAAAACCGTGAAGGAGATCAAGACAACGGTTGAACAGGAAGCTTTGCCCGGACCGGAAGATTTGGCCCTGATTGCGGACGATGAGGAAAAAGAGCTTGAATTCATTGAAATGGATAGCGCTCAGCAAAAAGAATACATTAATCTGATGACCGCAGAGCAGAAAGAAACGTTTCTCAAAGAAATGAGCTCCTCAGAACGGGCTGTTTATCTGAGTAATATGCCGATTGATGAAAAAGCAAGATATTATGCCCAAAAAGATTTTGACAAAACAGTTAATATTCTTAAGGGTTGGATGATCGAAAAAAATAAAGAAGAGGACTAATTATGGCTGATGCTTTAGACTCTGAAAGTTTTGATCCCAAAAGCCTGTCCGGTACTCGAAAAGCAGCTATTTTTCTGATGGCTATGGGAGAGGAATATACGGCCAAAGTATTTGAAAGAATGAGTGAGAGGGAAATAGGTGAACTTGCTTTTGAAATGTCTTCAATTGATCAGATTTCTTCGGAAATGTTAAAAGCAGTTTCAATTGAGTTTGTTGAGAGCTTTGAAGGCGAATCAAGAATGATCATTGAAAGCGATTCTTTTATAAAAAATGTGGTTAACAGAACATTAAAAGGCGGTAAAGCAGATGCCCTTCTTGAAGATCTTGAGAAGAAAAAACAGGACAAGCCGTTTATCTGGAGCCGGAATGTCAATGTGGGAACCCTTGCCGGTTATGTGGAAGGTGAACATCCTCAAACCATTGCAATGATACTTGCCCACATGCCGTCTGAAATATCATCGGACATCATGATGGCTCTTCCCGAAGAGTTAAAAGGGGATGTGGCCGTGAGAATTGCAAGACTCGGTCAGATTTCAGAAGATGTTGTCAGGGATGTTGACAAGGCCTTGAGACTTGAACTTTCCGGTGCTTTGGGGCCTGGTGGAAAAGCAGGCGGATTGCAGGTGCTGGTTGATATTATCAATGGAGTGGACAAATCAACAGAAGATGTGGTCATGAGTTTTGTCGAAGAGGATAATCCGGAAATGGCCAATGATATTCGTAACTTGATGTTTGTGTTTGAAGATTTGACAACGATTGATGATTCTGCAATGCGAGAGATCCTCAAAAAGGTTGAGGGCCAGCAGTTGACATATGCTCTTAAGACCGCAACAGATGAAATGAAAGAAAAGATTTTTTCCAATCTTTCCCAGAGGGCTGGTGAAATGCTCAAAGATGATCTTGAGTCCATGGGGCCTGTTCGTCTGGCAGAAGTGGAAGAAGCCCAACAGGCAGTTGTTCGTTCTGCCAAGGAGCTTGAAGCTGACGGCACCATAACGCTGGGTAAAGGAAAAGACGATGTCCTTGTCTGATAAAAAGAGTGATCAGTTTTCGCCCATGACTTTGAACTCTCTGGAACGTTTTGATCAAGAACATTCCAGTAAACCAGATGAGTCGGATCCGGATTTTAATCGTTTCAAGATGCTGTTTGAAAAGCCAAAGTTGGAAGATGAAGTTTTTGAATTTAAAGTGATTTATGATGCTGAAAAGGAACGGGACGACATCTTTTTCAACCCTTTGATTAAAAAAAAAGATGATCGTCTTGAAAAAGAGGCGACCAATAACGAGATGGATGATCAGGAACAGCACCCCTTATCAGAGAAAGAGAAAGAACCCTCTGAGCCTGTGGAAACATCTGATGAAAAAGGATATAGACAGGGGTTTGAAAAAGGGTTGGAACAGGGCATGCTGCAGGGGCAAAAACAGGGGTATGAAGATGGTTTTAAAAAGGGCGAGGCCGAGGGATTTGAACAAGGAGAAGCTCAAGGAAGTGAAAAAGGCCATAAGCATGGAGTTGAAAAAGGGTTTAAAGAAGGTGAAGTTAAAGGGAAACAAGAAATCCGGGAAAAAGCTGTTGAAATTTTAAATGCTTTGGAAGCATCCTTGAAAACAGCAGATCAGACATTGGATCTGCTGGTTGAAAAGTATGAAGAAAAAATTATTGCGCTTATTCAACAGATTGCCCAAAAAGCTATTATGGCCCGGCTGGAAATTGATGACGAAATGATAAAGCCCCTGATAATGGACACATTAAAAACTCTTGTCCAGCCCGAGGAAGTTGTGTTAAGCGTGTCCCTGGAAGATTATGACTATATTGAAATGATCAAGGATGAATTTTTTGAGCAGATTGATTCGTTAAACAGCGTGTCCATAAGATCAGATCCCACCATTAAAAGGGGCGGCTGTAAAATTGAAACAAATACGGGTTTTGTTTCAACAGATCTTGAATCAAGGCTTGATTCTATTTTTGACGCATTTAAAACCGCAGGTACGAAATGACCTTGGAACATTTAAACAAAATTGATTTTCATAAATACATGAAGGCTTTGGATCAATGCGTCACGATACGGCCGGAGGGAAAGGTTTCCCAGGTTATCGGTCTTATTGCGGAAGGGGACAGCCTGGGATTGGGCATTGGGGCTTTGTGCAGTATTGTTAATTCTAATGGCCTGGAAGTAAAAGCTGAGGTTGTTGGATTTAAAAAGGAAAAAGCCTTGTTTATGCCTTATGGAGATATTCGGGGAATCAGTCTTGGCAGCAGGATCATTCCCATTTCAGCATCTTCGGTTGTGGGTGTTTCAGATCAACTGCTGGGAAGAGTGGTCGATGGCATGGGAATCCCCATAGACGGTAAAGGAGAGATCAAGTACACTCAGGAATATGGCTTGTATGGAAAACCCATAAGCCCTCTGGAAAGAGAACAGATTAAAGAACCTCTGGATGTGGGGGTAGCGGCAATCAACAGTATGATCACGCTTGGTAAAGGTCAACGGGTAGCTATCATGGCAGGTTCCGGGGTGGGTAAAAGTGTTTTAATGGGAATGATGACCAAGCATACCAGTGCGGATGTGATCGTTATTGGTTTGATCGGTGAGCGGGGCAGGGAAGTGAAAGATTTTATTGAGGATACATTGGGACAAGAAGGGATAAAAAGAGCTGTCGTGGTTGCGGCAACCTCTGATTCTCCTCCCCTGGTAAGGATGAGGGGTGCTTATCTTGCCACCACCATTGCTGAATATTTCAGGGACCGGGGTAAAAATGTATTGTTGATGGTGGATTCCATCACACGTTATGCCATGTCTTCAAGAGATGTGGGGCTGGCTGCAGGCGAACCTCCGACATCCAAGGGGTATACCCCGTCATTTTTTGTGCAGATTCCGATCCTGCTCGAACGGGCTGGGAATATTAAAAACGGGGGATCAATTACAGGAATTTATACGGTTCTGGTTGAGGGTGATGATTTAAATGATCCGGTTGGGGATACGGTTCGATCCATTGTTGACGGCCATATCGTCTTGTCCAGGGATCTTGCCAACCGGGGACATTATCCGGCCATTGATGTTCTTGCCAGTGTTTCAAGGGTCATGAGGGATGTCAGCCGAAAAGATCATGTGGTTGTAAGGGATAAGGCGGTCAATGTTTTATCATCCTACAGGAGTGCGGAAGATATGATTACCATTGGTGCCTATGTGGATGGGTCTGACCCTGATATTGATGAGGCAAAACGCTTGATGCCGGGGATTATTCAATTTTTAAGGCAGGACATGACCAGGAAAGTAGACATGCCGTCCAGTGTAAACGGTTTAAAAAAAGCCGTGGGAATAAAATAATAGTAATTAATTAAGAATAGCCAATGAAACGATTTGAATTCAAATTACAGCCATTGCTCAATTATAGAAAATATCTGGAACAGGTTGCCCGGCAAAATACAGCAAAAGCAAGCATGGATGTTGAAAATTGTGCAAAACAAATCGTTTATTTAAAACAGACCTATGATCAAAAAGTTGAAAAAATTGAAGATATTGTGGCAAACGGGGTAAATGCTTTTGAATTCAGGCTGCATAATCAATACCTGAATGCAGTGGAAAACAGTATTGAAGATGAAAAATCAAGAAAAATTGAATTACAGAAGATTCTTCAAGAAAAATTATTAGAGTTAAAAAAAAGAAGTGTTGATAAAAAGGCAATGGAACTTTACCGGGAAAAACTGAAACATGAATATACTCAGGAAGTTTTAACAATAGAACAAAAGGAATTAGATGAGATTTCATCCATAAAAACGGCAAGGAAATTATCCAATGAAACAATATAAAAAGGGTGTGGTTTTTATTACTATTTATTTGTTGTTTTCTTTTGTGTTCAGTGCTTTTTATACCCAAAATATTTTTTCTATTGTAAGTGGAAGTGATGCCTTTGCTGCAGATGATAACCAAAAACAAAATGATATGCCTCAAACGGGTGATGATGCAGTTGAAAAAAAGCCGTGTCCTGAATGCCCGGAGTGTCCTGATCCTGCAAAAGTTGTTTTGCGAGGTCTTGAAGAAAAAAAAACAAGGATTGAAAAACAGCAAAAAATACAATTGCAAGAGAAAAAAGAACTTGAATTATATGAAGAGCAGATTGATGAGAAACTTGAAAGTTTAAAAAAATTAAAGCAGCAGATCGAAGCGGATATGGCGCTTCTTACAAAAAAGAAAACTCAGAAAAATCTGGAAAAAGAAGCTGCTTATGAGGCCAAGATCGGAAGGCTTGTCAAAATGTATGCCGGCATGAAACCGAAAAATGCCGCCCAGATTGTTGATAAAATGAATCTTGAAGTTGCTCAGGAAATATTTTTGAGAATGCGAGAAGCATCTGCTTCACAAATTTTGACTTTTGTGGACAGTGAAAAAGCAGCTAAAATCAGCGAACGTCTTGCCTTTAAAAGAAAGTAGCAAAAAACAGGCAATTTTCTCTCCCCATCTCCACTTTTTTTTATCATCCGGTAATATTTTCCCATGAAGTTTGCATAGTTGGGAAATAACTTCCCAAAAAAATATAAAACAACCTGATACTTAAGTTATGATTTTTTATAACCATTTGAATTGAAACGATAATAAGCATTTATCAGGTGGTGGCATGATCTTTGCTATCTTAATGAAGCATAAAGAAAACTATTTATAGGTGTTTTATGAATTTTACTTTTACAGATGTCAGCAGTTCTTTTTCAAACATGGTTCAACCGGATCATTCCGGGGGCGTCATGTTGAATAAGGGTCGTGCCGGTTCTCGAAGCAAGTTGTTTGATGAAAAGTTAAGCAAGGCACTTGGAAATGTTGAGCGTCTTGAAAAAGAAATTCTGGCTCAGTCAAATCAGGTACAGGTAAATCCTTTAGGGAAAACAATGGATTCGGATAAAATAATCAATCATTTATCAGAAAAATTGAGCCAAGAGAAAGGGTTTGGTTTTGTTGCAGAATTGAAAAAGATGTTTTTAATGTTATCAAATGGGGATTTGAAAACTGGTTCAATAGATGCTGACGGTCTTGAAGCCTTGAAAGAAATTTTATTGAAAGCCGGGTTTAATGAAAATGATATCAATGATTTTATAGCCGAGCTTTCAGAAGAATTTGAAAACAAGGATCTGAGTCTGGCTGACCTTTTTGATAAACTTTTTGAACTTCCTTTTGAAGAAGCTTCAGAAACAAAGACAGAGACAGACCAGGAAAATTTTCTTGAAATATCGGCCCTCCCTTTTTTAGAATCCATTCTCAATTCATTGGGTATTCCCAGGGAAAAAACACAGGAAATATTAAATAAAGCACAGAAAGGTGATAAAGGTATCAGCCTTGATGTTATACTTGAAGATCTTCAATCTATTCAGAAAAAATCTTTTTATACTCAAAATCATTATGAAGCCAATAATGTTGATGATAATTTCAGATCTCTTTTTAAACAACTGGGCCTTGAACATAGCGAATCCACAATTTCACAGGATACTTCCCTTAGAGAAGCATCTTCTCTTGAAGAGAACAATCTTGGACAAAACAAATCTCGAGTGTCACCACTTACCTTGAATGAATTAGTCGGTTCCCTGGAAAAGCTGCGCAAAAAAATATCACAGCCGCAAGCACAGACTGAAATGCCGGGCCAAAATGATCAAAAGCCCATTGCCAATGAAAAATCTTTAGACCTTTTTAATGCTTTGTTCAAGGGCGTAGAACTGGAAAATAATACGGCAGAAACCCGGGCATTTGATTTTTCTTTTGAGCAGATAAAAAATCAGTTTAAGGATAAATTTTTGGTGTCTGTTTCCAATTCATTGGGGCTCTCTTGGGAAAAAACACAGGAAATATTAAATAAAGCACATAAAGGTGATCAGGGTATCAGTCTTGATACTATCCTTGAAAATCTTCAATCTATCCAGAAAAAATCTTTTTATACTCAAAATCATTATGAAACCAAGAATGGTGATGATAATTTCAGATCTCTTTTTAAACAACTTGGCCTTGAACATAGCGAATCCACAACTTCACCGGATACTTTCCTTAGAGCAGCATCTTCGCTTGATGAGAATAATCTTGAACAAAAGGTATCACCACTTACCCTTAATGAATTAGTCGGTTCCCTGGAAAAACTGCACAAAAAAATATCACAGCCGCAAGCACAGACTGAAATACCGGGCCAAAATGATCAAAAGCCCATTGCCAATGAAAAATCTTTAGACCTTTTTAATGCTTTGTTCAAGGGTGTAGAACTGGAAAATAATACAGCAGAAACTCGGGCATTTGATTTTTCCTTTGGGCAGATAAAAAATCAGTTTAAGAACAAATTTTTGTTGTCTGTTAATGAGCAAGCCAATAAAAATGTAAATTCTGAAATCAATACAAAACTAAACAAAACTTTAAAAGAGATGGAATTCCTTCCGAGTGAAAGAAAAAGCGGGGCTTTTGATATGAGTGGTCAACTCAAAGAAAACAAAGAATTTTTAAAACCGATGAAATCTTTGGGTGCAAAGGGTCTTGATCAAACTCAGATTTCAACTTCAGACCTTAAAATAAATGAGACGCAATCCAACCTGAATATGATAACAACAAAGTCATCTTTTAAAAATTTACCGACCTATGTCACTAACCAGGTGCAAAAAAGCATTGTCAGAGCCATTAATCAGGGTGAAAGTACATTAAGAATTCAATTAAAGCCTCAGGAGCTCGGACGGCTTATTATGACCATAGACAACACCGGAAAAAGCATGAAGATCAGTATTATGACTGAAAGTCTTGCTGCAAAGGAAATTTTAACTTCAAATGTAAATGAGCTTCGGACCGTTCTTTCCAATTCCGGTGTTAATCTTGAACGATTTGATGTCGATACGAACAGTGAATTTAAACAATCCATGGCAGATGAAGGAAACCAGGCTGGAAATTCTGGTAAGCGGAATCGAAACAGGGTAAAGCATTTGGGGGCGGATGTTGATGGTGAAGGTATGAATGATCCCATAAGCCTTGTTGATGTCTTAAACCGGGACGGGTTACATCATTTTGTAGCATAAAAGGAGATTATTATGTCAGTTATATCCACGGGAAATAGTTCACTTGATCAAATTAACAATTCCTATAAATCAAGTGAAAAAGTAAAATCCGAAAAAGAAGATGCTCTTGGACGGGATACATTTTTAACCATGCTCGTGGCCCAGCTTCAGAATCAGGATCCTTTAAATCCGCAAGATGGTGCGGATTTTTCCGCCCAGCTGGCGCAATTTTCTCAACTTGAACAATTGATCAATATAAATGAGTCCATGGGTGGGCTTACCGATGCCTATAGCAAAGGTTCAGAAGGTGATGCCATAGGATATGTCGGAAAACAGGTTACCGGTAACATGGATACAATGACTGTTGATGACGGAACGGTTTCCGGTGGATTCTATACTCTTGATCAATCTGCCGATGTTATGATCACCATAACGGATGCGGATGGAAATACGGTTAAAACCTTATTTGAAGGACAGCGGGAGTCCGGTTCTCAAACCATTGCATGGGATGGAACTAATAATGCCGGTGACGCTGTTGAAGACGGATCATATCAATATACCGTTATGGCAAATGCCGGATATGGATATACTGAAGTTCCTTCAAGCATTACCGGAACGGTCGAAGGGGTTGCATACAATGATGGAAAGGCCTACCTGATTGTTAAAGGCGTGCTTCTTGATCCCCAGTCACTGACAGCTGTGGCAGATACCGCAAAGACAATCGAATCGGGATCTGCGGACTCAGCCTTAAGCTATCTGGGTAAAACAGTGACTTCCGATCTTCCCATTGTTCTAGTGGAAAAGGGCTCTGTTTCTGGTAAAGAATTAACCTTTTTTATGGATGCAGCAGAAGGTGCAACCATTAAAATATATGATGAATCCGAAGAGCTGGTCAGGACAATCACATTGTCTTCCGAAGATACGACCGGCGGAGAGAATAAGGTTCAGTGGGATGGGCTTGCTGATTCAGGTTATAGAGTGTCTGACGGTTTATATTATTATGGTGTGGAAACAGGTACCGGATTTGCAAAAACATCCGTATCAGAAGAGGTTTCAGGCATTAAATACATTAACGGTACTCAATATCTTGTGCTGAATGACTCAGGAAGACTGGCTGCCATATCATCCATTACAGGAATTAATTAAATCAACACAGTTGAGTTTAAATAAAGGGGAGGAATTATGTCTTTATCAAGTTCACTTTTTACAGGTACCAGCGGTTTGAAAAATATGGGAAACTCCCTGCAGGTTGTTGGTAATAATATTTCTAATTTAAATACCATCGGGTTTAAAAAAGGCCGATCAACTTTTGCAGATACCTTGTATGAGAGTGTTGCGACTCAAGGCGGTACGGGTCAAATGGGTCGAGGGATGTCTCTTGGAAGTGTATCACAGAGTTTTTCCCAGGGATCATTTGAGTCAACCGGTAATGCTACGGATCTCTCTATTGGCGGTGACGGCTTTTTTGTCGTGAGTCAGCCGGATTCCGATATTTCATATTATACCCGGGCAGGTGATTTTAATTTTGATAAAGCCGGACAATTGGTAAATTCTCAGGGGTATGTTGTCCAGGGCTGGGAGCTTGACCCGGAAACCGGGGATGATGTTGGAGCCATTAAAGACATTTTGTTGCAAACCTTTACCAGTGCGCCTCAAGCGACTAAGGAAATTTCTGCCATAACCAATCTTGACTCGGATTCCGATAGTAATTCAGTTGTTTTATCCAATAATTGGGACGGCAGTGAGGATATCAGTATCGCTGCTAACAATTATGAGTATCCAACAGTTGTCAAGGTGTATGATGCCCTGGGAAGTACCCATGAGGTTTCCATATATTATGATAAAAAATCAGGTACGGAGTGGGAATATATTGTAACCTGTAATCCTGAGGAAGACAAACGAAATTCCGTCCAGGGAACGGACAGTAAGGGATTATTGGCCAGGGGAACCATAACATTCAGCCAGAGCAGTGGAGATATCGTTGATTTGACAATGAGTGAATTTACAGGGCGTCTTGGAAATTTTCAGGCCAATGGGGTTAATACAACAGAAAAAATTAATTATCAAATTCTTAACTATGATGAAATGGAACTTGATGGATATGGTTTTGATTTTGAGTTTGACGGTTCAGACTGGGCTTTTGCGGATCCTGCTAATATGCCGGATAATTATCCAAATGCGACTATTGTTTATTCTGATAACCAGGAAATCCATCTCGTGCTGAATCAGGCAGATCCGACACAGATTGATCCGGATATTATAATAAAGCTTGACCAGCCTGCCGTGGCAACTGACTCTTTTGGGTTTGATATCAACAGGGAAAATGATCTTCATATACAGGGCATTGAGAATACCCAGTATGTTGGTGATACTGTAAATGATAATACAACGTTGGAAATCAATGATCCCAGTGTTATGACTCATGATTCCGTCGGTCTGAGTATTGTATGGGATGCAGTTGCCGGGCAATGGTCTTGGAACAATGCCGGGGTGGCTGTGGGTGACCCGCCGGCTGAATATACCAATGCCATCTTAAAAGGAGACCAGGATGAAGTGATGATTGATCTTGATGGATCAGGAAATGATTCAAATGATGATATCCGCTTTGTTTTTAAGGATTCTTTGCAAAACAATAGTGAGATCGGTTTTGATATAATTGGTTCTACGGCATGGTCTGAAATTCCGACCAGTGATATTGAGAAGTCCGGATATTTCAGCTTTTCAACCGATTTTCTGGGAGGGGAGTACGGTTCCACTCAAAATGATATCAGTCTTGATCTGGGAACTGTATACAAAGACGATAATTTTTTAAATAATGCCTTATCAACAACGCAATACTCACGAGCTTCATCCACCGTGTTTCAGGATGCCGATGGATATTCTGCAGGAGATTTTCAAGGGGTTGATGTTTCATCAGATGGTGTCATGACTGGTGTATATTCCAATGGCCAGCTTGTTCCCCTGTTTCGTGTCGGGCTTGCTAAGTTTTTAAATAATTATGGCCTGGCTGCTAAAGGTGGAAATCTATTCATGGAAACACGGGACAGCGGCGTTGCTATTACCAATAAACCAGGTGAGAATGGTCTGGGCACCATTGCACCCAATTCTCTTGAAATGTCTAATGTTGATATTTCCGAAGAGTTTGTCTCTCTTATAACCAACCAGCGAGGGTTTCAGGCTAATTCAAAAACTGTAACAACCGTTGATGCTATGATGGAAACCGTTATTCAAATGAAACGGTAAGCACATTAGCATAATCAACAAAACAGCGGGAACAAAGAGATTGATTTTTTGTTTCCGCTGTTGGTTTTTTGACGGTCTAACGGTTAATTGGCATTTAGCTGTTTTTTTTATTTCATTTTCTGTTTTTTTGACCGTTTTTATGCTTAAGGGTTGACAGGAAAATAAAATACTTTGCAAATTTTGCCTGCCGTATTTATACTGCACGGTAATGCATCCTTCTTAACCGTGATATTAGAAAATATGAGACATTGGAAAATATGAAAAATATATTCTTACTGGCACAAGGCTTGCTTTGTTTTTGAAGCATGCAGCAAAACTATTTAACTGTTCATATCGGGAGCTGATTTGGCTGAAGATATTTTAGATGATGCTTTGGAGGATTCTTCAAATGCAATTGAGGTGAAGAAGACATCTTTCAAAAAAAGGTTTAAACGGATTTTTGGATACAAAAAAACAATCCTTATCATTGCCGGATTTTTGTTTTTTCTGATAATTGTTATTACAGGTATACTGCTGTTTTTTTTAAAAGGAAGTGCCAAGGATACCAAGGATGTTCAAAATTCAATGACGTCTTCGAAAGATAGTTTGCCGGAGGTGGCTTGGGAAAATAACGTTGTTTTTGAAGATATTGTTGATCTTGAGCCGTTTGAGCGTATTCAACTCAAAGCAAATTCTGCCATGGGCCTGATCAGTATGCACCTGTCTTTGGAATTAACAGATCCTCAATACAAAAATCAGGTTTATACAATGCAGGACAGGATCAGGAAAATTATTACAGGGCAGGTGGAAGATATGAACTGGCTTTCGTTGAGGAATCCGGAAGGCAAAATTATGCTCAAATATGATTTGCTCAAACGGATTAATTCAATTTTTCCAAAGCCTGCGGTCAGCAATATTTATTTTACCTACTTTATAATGCAGTGATTAAATTATGAGTGAAATATTATCACAGGACGAAGTTGACAGCCTGTTGGACGGATTGGATTCAGGCGATGTTGAAACTGAAACAGATGTACTCACCCCTGAGCTGGTTGAAGGGATTTCTGTATATGATTTTAGCAGTCAGGACAAGGTTGTGCGGGCAAGAATGCCCACCTTTGATGTTATAAATGAAAGACTGTCAAGGGAAGTTCGCGCCACATTATCCACTTTGCTTCAAGCAAATGTAGATGTCAGCGCCAATCCGTTTGATACATTAAAATTTTCTGAGTTTGTAAGGAGTTTGCCGGTTCCGACAAGTCTGCATGTTTTTCGGCTGGAACCTTTAAGAGGACACGGCTTGATTGTGTTTGAAAGTCAGCTCGTATACAATCTGATTGATACATTTTTTGGAGGTGAAGCCCTTGGCAAAGCCAGGGTTGAAGGGCGTGAATTCACCAGGATTGAAGAGGTGATGATTAAAAAGGCGGTTTTGGCGGTTCTTAAAAATATTGAAGCTTCCTGGGCCCCTATTGAGCCGGTCACGGCATCTTTGATCCGGTCGGAAATGAACCCGCAGTTTACGGCTATTGTTCTGCCTACAGATCTTGTTCTTGTAACAAGGTTTGAGATTGAGCTTGAGCAGTCTGCAGGCAACCTGGTGGTGTGTTATCCGTATTCCATGATTGAACCCATGAGACGCAAATTGTCTTCAGGTGTTCAGACCGAGGCTGAAGAAGTAGATACAAATTGGCGAAGAATGATAAAGGAAGTCATTTTGGAATCCTGGGTTGATGTGAAGATTCAATTGGGTACAACTGAAATTACCGGTGAACGATTGATTTATATGCAGCCGGGTGATGTCATTCAATTGGATAAGGATGCAGGTGAACCGCTGAGTTGTTATATTGACGGGTTGGAAAAAATGACTGGATATGTGGGGGTTCAAAGGGGATTCCAGGCGTTTCAAATAAAAGATAGAATAATAACCGATTGTGAGAGATAAGTATGTCTGAAAAAAACGATAATACGGAAATTGAAGATGGTGTTGAAAAGGGTATTGAAAAGACCTATGAGCAGGGAGAAAGAGAGTTGGATTTTATTCTTGATATCCCGTTGGAGCTTTCTGTTGAGTTGGGCAAGACAAAAATGATTGTGAATGATCTTCTTCAACTGGGTCAGGGGTCTATTATTGAATTGAATAAACTTGCAGGTGAACCATTGGAAGTGTATATCAACAGGAAGCTCATTGCCCGTGGGGAAGTGGTCGTTGTGAATGAAAAATTCGGTGTCCGGCTTACCGATGTAGTTACTCCCATTGACAGGGTAAAATCCCTGGCATCAGAAGAGTGAATACCTCATCTGATATATGGGTTGCCTTTGCCAGAACGTTTTCCATGCTGTTCCTGGTACTGGCGGTTTTGATACTTTGTTTTTACCTGATCAAGAAATTTTCAACTCTAAAAGGTGGTAAAGGGAGTAAGGAGTTTATTAAAGTATTGTGTGTACACCATCTTTCTCCAAAAGAGAAACTTGTGTTGCTGGATGTATTGGGCGATATCATTCTTGTTGGCGTCACGCCGTCAAATATTTCAAAAATATCCTCCATTGAACGGGAGATTGATTTTCCTTTCGAGAAAAATGAATCGCTTTTCAAATTTTCAGACATATTAACTCAAAAATCAGGCAGGTTATTTAAAAATAAAGAGAGCAGCATGTCGGAAAAAGGGAAAGGATCATGAACCGTAGAATGGTTTGCCTGATCTTTTTTTTTCTGGTCTGTGCTTTTGGGGAAGCCTATGCCGTGACATTTCCCATTCCCTCTTTGCAATTGAATGTTGAAACCGCTAAAACACCTGAAGAGGTTGCGGTTGTTCTTGAAATTATTGCTTTGCTCACGGTTCTTGCCCTTGCACCGGCTATTTTGATTTTGATGACTCCTTTTACACGTCTGATAGTTGTGTTTCATTTTTTGCGCCAGGCCATTGGCACACAGTCCAGCCCTCCCAACCAGGTGATTGTGGGCCTGGCATTGTTTATGACGTTTTTTATCATCAAGCCCGTGGCCCAGGAAATTTATCAGCAATCTTTAAATCCCTATCTTGAAAGAGAAATCACCTATGAGAAGGCTTTTGAATCAGCACAAGTTCCGATTCGAAAATTTTTGCTGCTCAATACCAGGGAAAGTGATATTGCTCTGTTTGTAAAAGGAGCGGATATGAAAAAGCCTGAAACAAGAGATGACGTATCCTTGCTGGTGCTGATCCCGGCATATGTGATCAGTGAGTTAAAGACTGCTTTTATCATCGGTTTTGTTCTCTACATCCCGTTTATTGTGATTGACATGGTGGTGGCGTCCGTTCTTCTGGCCATGGGAATGATGATGCTTCCCCCGGTTATGATTTCATTGCCGTTCAAGCTCATGCTGTTTGTGCTGGTGGATGGATGGCATTTGATTTGTGCTTCCCTGTTAAAAAGTTTCGGAGTGTAATCATGACCCCTGAATTTGTTGTTGAATTTGCAAAAAAAGCCATTATACTGACCATTTACCTTTCCATGCCCATGCTGGGCATCGGGCTTTTGGTCGGACTTGCGGTCAGTATTTTTCAAGCAGTTACCCAGATTCAGGAAATGACCCTGACATTTGTTCCTAAAATTATAGCTGTTTTTTTAGGGCTGTTGTTTGCAGCCCCCTGGATGCTGGAGGAAATAACCGATTTTACCATAAACGTGTTTGAAAATATTCCCATGTACATCCGATAGGATGCATTTCCTATGGATATTCTTAATATTATTGATCCTGTCGAGTTCAGAACCTATCTGCTGGTTTTGTTAAGGATCAGTATTGTTCTTTTCATGTTTCCTGTATTTTCATCAAAAGTGTTTCCTGCAACCCTTAAAATGGGGTTTGCCCTGGTGGTATCCCTGCTGTTTTATTCAGTGGTGGAGGTTGATCTGGAAAGATTTCCCATGAGTGTTATTGCAACAGGGCTGCTGATTCTTGCTGAAACATTGATCGGGCTTACTCTTGGGCTGTGTCTGCATATGTTTTTTGGTGCTGTTCAGCTTGCCGGACAGATTATCGGATTCCAGATGGGATTTTCAATGATCAATGTTATGGACCCTCAGACCGGTGAAAATGTTTCGATTCTGGATCAGCTTGGCTATTGGGTCTGCGTCATTGTTTTTCTCTTGTTAAATGGGCATCATATTGTGTTCCTGGCAGTGATTGACAGCTTTGAACTGGTTCCCATGGGTTTTTTTATGATGCAGGAGGTCATGCTGGCAAAATTAATCAATCTGGGTGCCCATCTGTTTCTTCTTGCCATAAAGATAGGTGCCCCGGTTATAGCCTCATTGATGTTTGTCAGCGTGGGATTTGGTTTGATGGCTAAATTTTCGCCCCAGATGAATGTTATGATCGTGGCGTTTCCTTTAAAAATAGTGGTCGGGCTGCTTCTCTTTAGTTTTACCCTTCAAATTATTGTTATTATAACTCAAAATTATGTTGCGGAATTTAAAAAATTATTGATGTATCTTCTTTTTTTTGCAGGCGGAGGGTAAAAAAATATGGCTGAAGATCCTGAAGGCGGCGGAGAGAAAACAGAAGATGCGTCGTCGAAGAAGCTTTCCAAGGCAAGAGAAGAAGGCAATGTTCCTAAAAGTACGGAAGTTGTTTCCGTATTCGTTCTTCTTGCCGGCATTATCTCTGTAAATGCATCAGCCGGTTATATTTATAACAATCTGTTATCCGTGTTTCATTTCAATTTCAATTTTCAAAAAATTCCTTTGTTAACTCATCTTGAGGTTGTCCGACTGCTGGCGTTTCATACTGAAAAATTCATTTTTATCTGTATTCCGATCCTGCTTCCAATTGTATTGGTGGCGTTGCTCTCAAACGTTTCACAGGTAGGGTTTTCCATCTCATGGAAAGCATTGGAACCCAAACTATCCAAGCTTAACCCTATCAGTGGATTTAAACAAAAATTTTCTTCCAGGGCTGTCGTGGAATTTATTAAATCCTTATTAAAAATTACTATCATTTCCATGGTGGCCTACTCTTCAGTCAAGGCAGAATTTGCAGAAATATCACTGTTGTATGATTATAGCATAGGCCAAATTCTATTGTTTATTCTCAAAGTTTCGTTCTGGATTTTCATTAAGGTATGCCTGATCATGATCATTGTGGCTGTTCTGGATTATGCCTATCAGAAATGGAAATTTCTGGAAGATCAGAAAATGACCAAAAAAGAAGTCAAAGATGAAGCAAAACAGGCAGAGGGTGATCCCATGGTAAAATCAAGGATACGGCAACTCCAGTATGAAGCCGCCAGAAAGAGGATGATGGCGGATGTTCCTGATGCGGATGTGGTGGTGACCAACCCGACCCGTCTGGCAGTTGCGGTTAAATATGATGGAAGCCAGATGGATGCGCCTTCAGTGCTTGCAAAAGGGGCGGGTCAGGTCGCGGAAAATATCAGGAGAATTGCCAGGGAAAATGATGTTCCATTGGTTGAGGATAAACAATTGGCCCGAAATTTGTATAGTAATGTTGACATTGGCGGGGAAGTTCCCATGGAATTATACCAGGCAGTTGCTGAATTGCTGGCACATGTGTATAAATTAAAGGGCAAAAAAATGTAAGCGTGTGACAATAATTTGGCAATGGGCGTCAAAATTATATTTTTTAACTTGGGAGTGTAAATGGCAGCAAGCGAAACAGGAATTATTGCAGGGATCAAACGAGAATCTTCAGATATCTTGATGGTGGTCGCTTTTATCGGAATTCTTATGGCCATGATTTTACCCTTGCACCCCATACTTCTTGATTTTTTTCTGGCATTGAACATTTCATTTGCAGTTGTGGTGCTGATTACAACCATGTATACAACCGCCCCTCTGGAGTTTGCTATTTTCCCTTCACTTTTGCTGGTGTTGACATTGTTTCGGCTCTCTTTAAATGTGGCTTCCACCCGTTTGATTCTTTTGCACGGCAGTGAGGGGCCGCTTGCAGCCGGGGGAGTGATCCAGTCTTTCGGCAGTTTTGTTGTCGGGGGAAATTATGTGGTTGGACTTGTTATTTTTATTATTCTTGTGCTGATCAATTTTATGGTCATTACAAAAGGTTCCGGCCGAATTGCAGAAGTTGCGGCCCGGTTCACCCTGGATGCCATGCCTGGAAAACAGATGGCCATTGATGCGGATCTGAATGCCGGGATGATTGATGAAGTGGAAGCCGGGGAAAGAAGGGCAGCCATTGCCAGAGAATCCCAGTTTCACGGTGCAATGGATGGTGCCTCAAAATT
The DNA here is from genome assembly GCF_000307105.1 of Desulfobacula toluolica Tol2. Taxonomy (NCBI): domain Bacteria; kingdom Pseudomonadati; phylum Thermodesulfobacteriota; class Desulfobacteria; order Desulfobacterales; family Desulfobacteraceae; genus Desulfobacula; species Desulfobacula toluolica. The sequence goes on along the minus strand of NC_018645.1, from coordinate 4,169,473 downwards.
TGTCCGGGGAGATGCTGTTGCCGGTATTATCATCACCATGATCAACATAGTGGGCGGGTTTGTTATCGGTGTGCTTCAGCAGGGCATGGAAATGAAGGAAGCATTAACCGTCTATACTCTTCTAACCGTTGGTGACGGCCTGGTTTCACAGATTCCGGCCCTTTTGATTTCAGCCGCCGCAGGGCTTCTGGTGTCAAGATCAGGATCTGATATGAAAATGGGCAAAGAGTTTGCAAAGCACCTTTTTTCAAGCGCTACTCCGGTTTTTATCGGATCGGTGATTATTTTCTGTATGGGGTTGATACCCGGGTTGCCTTCCATCCCTTTTATGACCCTGGGGCTGGTTCTCGGGACAATCGCCTGGTATTTTTTAAGGGGACAAGACACGGACAAAGAAGAAAAACAGGCAGACATTGAAGCTTCTGAACAAGAAGAGACATCCGGTTCCCCGGAAGATGTGGATCATTTGTTAAATCTGGATACCATTGAACTTGAGGTTGGATATGGATTGATCCCCCTGGTGGATAAACAGCAGGACGGGACATTGCTGGGAAGGATCAGGGCCATACGAAGACAGTTTGCCACGGAAATGGGTATTATTATCCCCCCCATTCATATCCGGGATAACCTGAACTTAAGCCCGGCTCAATACCGGTTGCTGATAAAAGGCGTGGAAGCTGCCGGAACCGAATTGATGGTGAACCATTATCTTGCCATGGACCCCGGGGGAACGGCTCAGAAAATAGAGGGAATAGAAACCATTGAACCGGCATTCAACCTGCCAGCCGTATGGATTCCAATGGATCGCGAAGAAGAAGCAAAGTTTGCAGGATATACCGTAGTGGACAATTCAACGGTTGTTGCCACTCATCTGACTGAAATAATTAGAAATAACGCATACGATCTTCTGGGCAGACAAGAGGTGCAGCATCTGATGGATAATCTTGCCAAGACAAGTCCCAAGGCAGTGGAAGAATTGATTCCCAACCTGTTAAGCCTGGGAGTTGTTCAGAAAATACTTCAGAACCTGTTGCGGGAAAGAATCTCCATCAGGGATCTGCTCACCATTGTTGAAACTTTGGCGGATTTTGCGCCCATGGGCAAAGATCCGGATCTTCTCACCGAATATGTCAGGCAGAAAATTGCCAAAGGAATGCTGGCCCCTTATCTTCAGGAAGGCAAGATCTTACAGGTCATTACCCTTGATCGAACTCTGGAAGAAATTTTATCTAAAAATATAAAACATACGGAACATGGTTCGTATCTTGCACTTGATCCCCGGTTGATAGAAGAAATCATTCGAGCTGTGACAAAACAGGTGGAACAACAGGTGGCATTTAATACACAACCCATTATCATGACATCTCCAAGTCTGCGCCGGCATTTCAGGAAACTGATTGAACCGTCTTTACCCACTGTTTGTGTTGTATCCCATGCGGAAATAGTGGATGATATAAATTTACAGGCAAGTGGAAAGGTGAGTTTGAAGAATGAATAGGAAAGTTTTTAAAGCTGAAAATATTCAACAAGCCATTGCAAATATCAAAGAAGAGCTTGGATCGGATGCCATGATTTTAAGCACTCGAAAAATTCCTAAAAAGCCTCTTGATCCTTACGCAAAAACAATGTTTGAGGTGGAAGCGGCCATGCCGGAAAATCAGGATGCAAAAACCGGAAACGATCCTTTGATCGAATCCATAAAAGAGGATATTGCAGATATAAAAGATTTGATTTCCATTGCCGGCTTTGGAAATACAATGCATCACATGGTCTGTGATCATTTTGAGTCGGTGGGTGTTCTGGCCTCTCTTTTGCGAGCAGGTGTCAGCGAAACACTGGCAGGCGATATTATTCGAAAAGCAAGCGGTTTGATGGATGAAACAGCTGATCAGGACGCACGAATAAGATCCTTAAAAAAGGGTGTGATGCACCAGTGCCTGAATCAAATCGCCACCAAAGATTTTTTTAACAGGGATAACAGTTCCGGTGTTCCTCATGTGGCGGCATTTGTCGGCCCGACAGGTGTAGGCAAAACAACAACCATTGCAAAACTTGCGGCCATGCTGAGTTTTCAAAGAAAAATGAAGGTGGGCTTAATTTCCATTGATAATTACCGGGTGGGCGCATTTGAACAATTAAAAGCATATGCCTCGATCATGGGATTGTTATGTGTTCCTGCCTTCAGCTCCCAGGATCTGTCCTGCGCTCTGGATAGAATGAAATCCATGGATATGGTGTTAATCGATACAGCCGGACACAGTCATTTTGATAAACTTAAGATTGATTCTATATTGCAATTGATCAAAACTGATTTTAGAATTTCCGTTCATTTGGTTTTGAGTGTCACATCTGAAGCTATTATCATGACGGACGCGGCAGCAGCTTTTTCAGTATTCAATCCGGATACGGTTGTATTTACAAAGATAGACGAAACAAAAAGATGTGGTAAAATATTGGATCAGGTAAATGATATTCAATTGCCTGTTTCTTTGATTGCAAATGGTCAAAGAGTTCCTGAAGATTTAATTATTCCCGATAAGCGGCAGTTGCTGCAGATTATTCTGGGAAAGGGACCAAAGGAGAAAAATTAAGTTGGATCAGGCAAACGGACTTCGAAACGTCGTTAAATCGCAAGCACTTTCAAGGAGAAAGGCAGGTATGGCATTGGGCAGAAAAAAACTTCCAAGAGTTATCGCAGTGACCAGCGGAAAAGGGGGTGTGGGAAAAACCAATATTGTCGGGAATATGGCGGTTTCCCTTAGCCGGATGGGCAAGCGGGTGGTTATTATTGATGCGGATGTAGGACTGGCAAATGTTGATATTATTTTTAATTTAAGGCCCGAGTACAGTATACGGCATGTGATAAGTTCGGAAAAAACTCTGGAACAGGTCATGGTGGAATCAGACCATGGTATTAAAATTCTTCCAGGAGGATCGGGGTTTTCCGATTTGACTCAACTGACTGAAGGTGAAAAACTTAATCTTTTAAGTGAATTTGAAACTTTGTCTGATCTGGCGGATATTATCTTTGTGGATACAGGTGCAGGTATTTCATCAAATGTACTTTATTTTAATTCAGCTTGTGATGAATGTATTGTGATTTCAACAAAAGAACCCACATCCATAACAGATGCCTATGCAATGATGAAGGTCATGTCCCGTGAATACGGAACAAAATATTTTAAACTGATTGTTAATATGGTTGATTCGGTTGCGGATGCCAAACGGGTCTATGCATCCTTAAGCGGGGCTCTGGATAAGTTCCTGAAAAATGTTGTTCTGGAATATGCGGGCCACATCCCTTTTGACAGGCAGTTGCAGAAGGCGGTTCAAAAAAGGGGGCTGGTTATGGATACAGCTCCGGATTCATTGTCGGCAAACGCCATAAAAGATATTGCATTTACTTTGGGGAATGGTCCTTCAAGGCCCAATTCAGAAGGGAATTTGAATTTTTTTATGAGTAAAATGTTTCATACCGCAACATAGGGGGAAATTTATAATTCATATGAGATTTCGGTATCAGGAAAATAAAGCAGATAAAGCCCAATGGCGTGAAAAAAGTATTATTGAGTATTCATATCTTGTTAAACATATTGCTGCAAGATTTTCCATGCGCCTTCCTTCCAGTGTTTTTTTTGATGAATTGGTTTCTGCAGGATCTCTTGGTTTGATTGATGCTGTGGATAAATTTGATTCCTCAAAACATGTCAGCTTAAAAACCTATGCTCAGTACCGGATAAAGGGAGCGATTCTTGATGAACTCAGACGCAAGGATACCTATTCAAGATCCATGAGAAAAAAAATTCAGGATATTACCCGGGCTGTTAAAACCATTGAAGACCGTAAGGGATCACCGGCAACGGATGAAGAAATTTGCCGGGCACTGGGTGTTACTCTTGAAGCATACTATGATATGCTCACCCATATTCACAGGGGATCCGTGCTGAGCCTGGATGATTTCATTAAAACAAAGAAAAACGAAGCTTATTCAAAAACAAGCTTCCAGTCCAATATTAAAAGCGATGAAACCCCGGTCGATCTTTTTGACAAAAAAGAACTCAAATCTGTTCTGGCTGACTCTATTAAAACATTAACTCAAAAAGAACAAATGGTGGTGTCACTATATTACTATGACGAATTAACGTTAAAAGAAATCGGTGAAGTTCTCTCATTGACTGAGTCGCGCATCTGCCAGATTCATACGGCGATTCTGACGAAGTTGAAAGCCGGGCTTCAAGATTATTTTCATTAAAAGAGGTCATTAAATGTCTGATCCAGGCTTAGAAGAAGACGGTTTAATATCCCAGGATGATATTGACAAACTTTTAGATTCATCTTCCATTGAAGAAGCGGAAGAAATCCTTTCCAACAATGTTGCTGATGGAGATGATGAATTTGGTGAGCTTTCTCAGGATGATATTGACGCTCTTATGAATTCAAGTGTATCGGTTTCTGAAAATTCCATTGATGAAGATGATGTCGAAGATGATGAGATGGAACTTATTTCCCAGGATGATATTGATCAGCTAATGAATTCAAGTGTATCAGATTCTGAAGATCCAATAGATGAAGATGATGTTGAAGATGATGATATAGAACTCATTTCCCAGGATGATATTAATGATTTGATGGATTCAAATGACGCTTCGGATGAAGATGTCGAACTGATCTCACAGGATGATATTAACACGCTTATGGGTGGAGGGTCTACGGAAGATATCAGCCGGGATGATGGTGTAATTGATGAATCTGAAGCAGTAGATGCCAGGAACTGCTTGATTGTCCAGGAAACAATTGATGATCTGATGCGAAATTTTGATACTGATGTACCCTCTGAACCTGTCGTTTTGGACGAAGACCCGTTCTTGGATTCCCAACCGGAACCAGTTGACCAAACACAATTTGCATCTGATCCCGGGTCACAGCCTGAGCCGGATGAATTAAATGAGGAAAAAGCCTCGGAGCTGGATGATATAGAGGATTTTTTAACGCCTGATTCAGATGTCTCAGCCTTTGATTTTGACGATGAGGGTGTGCAGGAAGATGAAAATGATTTTCAGGATGATATTGATGCGTTCCTGCTTGAAGATGAAGAAGGAGAAGAAGGAGAAGAAGGAGAAGAGGATTATGAGGATATCCTCATATCCCAGGATGATATTGATACGCTCTTAATGGTTGCAGACCAGGAAGATGAAGATGTCCTTGGTGATTTAATGGACAATGATTTTGGCAGCAGCCTAGAAGATCCGGTTGGTGAAGATGAAGTTGGTGAAGACGAATTGTCTGAGCCTGACAATACAGATAAAGAAGATGAGGGTCAGGTTGTTCTGGAAGAAGAAGATCATACTGAAAAATCAAATAAAAAAGCAAGATCCAAGTGGTACAAATCAAAATTTGCCGTTGCCTGTGCCTCTGTATTGGTTGTTCTGGGAATTGCTGTTCCTTTGACTTATTTTTTCTTTTTTTCAGGAGAAACCGGTGAATCGTCTCATCCTAAAAATGTTGGAGAAGTTGCCATTGAAACACAAAGAGAGATTGAAGTTGAAACAGTGGATATTCATATTGAAAAGCAGGATAATATTAAAAAATCCGGAAATATAATTTTAAATGATTTTGTCATACTGGCCTCTGATCTGTCAAAAGATATGACTTATATCACGGTGGATATTTCTATTGATTATTCTGATCAAAGCGCTTATTTTGAAATTCAGAATAATTTATCTTTTTACCGGGATTTAATTTATGATTCACTGAACCAAAGTCTTGTTTCCGAAAAAAGAGAAGGAATCACAGAAACAGATATTTTATGGATCGTTGAAACCGCTTTAAAAAAAGCATTGCCCGGACCGTATATAGACCGGGTCAGCTTTAAATCTTTTACGGCAAGTTAGAAAAAGGGGGTTGAAATGACAACCGTACCCGGGCATAATCTTGTTATTCAACAATCCGGGAGTGCTCAGGAACTGGCAAATCAGGCCCACACGCACAAACCTTCCCCGGAGCAGGCTGCTGCTCAGCAGGCAACCAATATAAGGTTGAAAAATACAACAGTACAGGAATTTGATGCGTCTGAAAAACTAAAGGCCAAAAAAGAGAAAGATGCCTTGAAAAAAAAACAGAAGTTAAAACAAGCTAAAAAGAAAAAAAGACAATTGGAAATGGATCACGACCCTGACGCAACAGGACGGTTACTGGATACAACTGTATGATGGAATTATTCTCAATTGAATTTTGGATCACGATTCTTTTTTTTGTTAATTTTTTTTTAGCGATTTTTTTATTTGTTTTTGTAAAAAAGATCAATAGATTGAATTTGGCAGGACCAGATACCAGCCACCAAGATGACGGGCAAGAAGGTGCAAAAATTGCTTTTGGATCTGCTGCGGATATTATTGAAATGCTGGAACCTTTGGTCGAAGAATCCAGAAAAGCCGCCATCAGTTTTGATCAGCAGATAAAAGAAAAAAAGCGATTGGTAAAAGAGTTGAACAATGCATTGGATGCAAGGGTAATCAGTATTAACCGTTCTTTATCCAGGGCAGATGCATTGCAAAAAAAAATGGAAAAAAATATTCCCGCATTCAAGCCATCAAGTCCGTTGCCCAACACCATAAATTTCAATACCTCTTCAAACGCAACGATTGATCATCAGCATCGTATTATCGAAATGTATAATCAACAATTTGATATCGACAGCATTGCCCAGCAGCTATCCATTCCCAAAGGGGAAGTTCAACTGGTGATTGAACTTAAAAAAAAATTTATTGAAATGGAAAAGAACAGTAGATGATCACCTGTATTCATGTTTCATCTTCTCAGATGGTTATCCATAATGAGGATGATAAAAAACACACACTTCCCGATTTAAAAAAAAATCAGATGATCAGCGCAAAAGTATTAAAATTGTTACCTCGGGGGAATGCGCAGCTTTTGATAAACGGTCAAAAAGTTGTTGCAAAAACAGCACTGCTGATGAAGCCCGGAGAGCAAGTTCAATTGAAAGTCCTTTCACAAAAAGATGATATTATCTTAAAGCTTATTGGCCCGGTTCAAAAAATGACAACCCGGCAGATATCTTCCCTTGTCGGTTTTTTTTCGAACAACGAATCCATACCTGATCCAGCAGATATCAAAATAAAAAATGTAAAAGAGCTGTTATATGATATGGCATTAAAATCAGATGAGCCTGATAAGACATTTTTGCCAAAATTAATAGAGAAAAGTGGTATGTTATGGGAAAAAAAAGTGGCCCAGCTACTTCTTGGCAATGACTTGTCACCAGGCATAAAAGATAAATTGGATATGCTGTTAAAGCAGGATATAAAGGGAAATATTCTCAAAGAGCTGTCAGGTGCTGATCCCGGGAGATTTGAAGCTTTGAAAACAGCAGCCGCTTTTTCTGAAACCCTGGAAAATTTTCAAGTACTCAATCACCACAGTTCAGATTCCGGTCGATTTTTGTTGCCGTTTCCGATTTTCAGCGAATCGGCATTCAGCTTTGGACAGCTTTTGATTGATACGGGAGATAAAACCAAAAAAGATAACAAGGATGCGGATAAGCTTATTCAGCTCTCTTTTTTGTTGGACATGAGCCGGTTGGGACCATTGAGAGCTGATTTTTCAATACTGAAAAAAAAAATGACCGGTCGGTTTCTGCTCAAGGATGAAGACACATGTAAATATGTTGAGTCAATGATTCCAGAGCTGAAAACCCGTCTTGCCAGCATTGATTACCAGGTTCATCAGATAACCTGCATCACTGCTGAAAAAAAAGATATCCAGCACAGCAGTTTAATTGAAACTTTGATAAAAGCCCGTGATAATAAGGTTTTAAATATTGTAATTTGAATTTTAATGGATAAAAACTACCCTAAAAAAGCGATTGCTTTAAAATATGATCGTGCAACCAACAGTGCGCCTAAAGTTACAGCCAAAGGTAAAGGCAAGGTGGCACAGAAAATTATTGACCTTGCCAGACAACATGATATTCCCGTAAAAGATGATCCCGACCTTATTGAGGTGCTGTCATCCCTTGAAATTGATGAAGAAATTCCTTCTGAAATCTATGTTGCAGTTGCAGAGCTTCTTGCCTTTGTATATTCTATGAATTCCAAATAAAATTTCTAAACATCATGGATGAAAAAGTACTGATCATTACTCCTGATTTGAGTCTTTTGCCGGGATATTCGAGCTTCTAACCAGTTTGTTGCAGTTTGAACAGACCATATTGAATTCAGTAACTTTACCTCTGAAAAGCTTATGATTGCAAAAAGGGCAAAAATAATCTGTTAAGTCTGCAGTGACTTCATAATCAATTATGGGTTTTTGTGTATCATTATCTGATTTTTCTTCTGTCATGGTATCATCCTTCTTTTTATAATATTTCTTTTGGTCACATCCTAAAATTTTAAAAAAGTAATGATTTTGTTTATCTTTTAAGTGGATTTTATGCAAGCTTAATCTATCAGATGTATTTAAAATTAGTTTGAATTGAATGGAAATTAGTGGGTTCTGGGGGGTGAGCTTTTTTTAACTTATCATTTTCATGTTTTGGTAATAGGAAAATATTTCTTGGTTATGTCAAAATACGAGCTATTTTAATGTCGAAGTTTTGGCGATTGATTCTTTTGAACCAAATCAATTGATGTTCGGTCAATTGATAATATGATTGTTTTAACTCTAAAACCGTATGAATTAAGGTGCCTGTGCAGAATAGCCCATTTTTTTGAATATGACTGGCATCTATATTGCAGTCAATTTTTGATATTGCAAGCTGCTTATTTGGTAAACAGGGTTTATAAACAAATATTTTACAGGAGAATTGTTTGAAATGATTCTTGAAATGACCCGGCCCGTACAGGGAGGATTAAGGCAGGAAAGAAAATTGGAAACCGTGTCAAACAATCTTGCCAATGCAGATACAACAGGGTTCAAGAAGGACAGCATCAGTTTTGATGCGCAATTCAAAGCACAATTAAATAAAGATTTTTCACAAGGCGCTATCCAGACTACCGGGAATCCTCTTGATATGGCCCTGTCAGGTCCGGGCTTTTTTAAAATTGAAACATCAGAAGGCATAAAATATACCCGGAACGGGAATTTTTCCTTGGATATTAACGGCACCCTGGTGGATCAAAACGGGAATCCTGTCATGGGGCAGGGCGGTGCCATTGCCATTGATACTGCAAATGTGGAACAGAATTTGTCTGTTAATCAGAACGGTGAGATACTGCTTTCAGGAGAAGTTGTGGATACGTTTGATATAGTAACCTTTAAAGAATTGAACAAACTGGAAAGAGAAGGGCAGAACTTTTTGTCCTACACCGGTGAAACCATGGATGAGATTCAGGCACAAGGAGCGGTTGTACAGCATAAAGCGCTTGAAAAAGCAAATGTTGAGGTTGTCGAAGAAATGGTTCGAATGATTGATTACCACCGTATGTTTGAAACATTTACAAAATCCATGATGACATTTGATGAAATTGATTCAAAAGCAATTAATGAAGTTGGAAAACTCAGATAAGATAACAGGAGATATTCTATGATACGATCCCTCTGGTCAGCCGCAACCGGCATGAGTGCGCAGCAGATGCAGACAGATGTTGTTGCCAACAACCTAGCCAACTCCAGTACTACCGGGTTTAAAAAATCCAGGGCAAATTTTGAAGATCTCATGTATAAAACCATGCAGGTTGCCGGCCAGACCACCCCGGGTGGTGGACAGGTCCCGACCGGGATACAGGTCGGTATGGGGGTAAAGCCCACCAGTGTGCAAAAGCTTTTCAGCCAGGGGGATTATATCCAGACCGATAACCAACTGGACATGGCAATCCAGGGCAATGGTTTTTTTAAAGTGCGGCACGGTGATGAAGATTTATATACCAGGGCCGGTAATTTTACCCTGGACAGTGAAGGGTTTCTAACCACCCCTTCAGGTGACCGCCTGCAACCGGAAATATCATTGCCGGACAATACCATAACGGTTACACTTCAGGATAACGGAACATTGTCTTTTCATGGTGCAGACGAAACCATCCTTGGAACGGAAAATATTCTGGTCACTACATTTATTAATCCGGCAGGTCTTTTTGCCGCAGGTAATAATTTGTTCAGGCCCACAGAGGGGTCAGGGGATGCAACAGAAAGAACCCCGGGAGAAGATGGCGCAGGAACAGTGGTCAATAATTATCTTGAAGGCTCTAATGTCAGTGTGGTTGAAGAAATGGTGTCCATGATTGCCGGGCAAAGAACCTATGAGGCCAATTCAAAATCAATTCAGACCGCTGATGCCATGCTCACTACAGCCAACGGATTGAAACGATAGATCACGGATATGGGTGCCGCCAAATTAAATATTAAACTGATTTGTTTTTTTATCATTGGGATCATGGCATTTCAGTCTGTATGGACAGTCTGCCTTTCTGCAAATAATGATAATGATGAGAATCTGCTCAACAGTGATATCCGGATAACCATAAAAGAGACAAATCTTGTAAAACAGTCTCAGGTTTTTTTGGGGGACATATCAGAGATACAGGCCAATGGGTTTTTAAAGGAAGCTCTGGCAAAGATTGTCGTGAGTTCTTCTCCGAAACCGGATCAAATAAAATCATTTGATAAAAAAAAAATAATTTCCATTATCCGGGGGCAACGATACCTGCCTGACAATATTATCATGATTTCTCCCCGGCGGATCTATGTGAAACGATTGGGCCAGGTGATTTCAAAACAGGATGTCCGGCAATTTGTTGAGCAGTATTTGTCTCAAATTTTTAAAAACCAGGACTATCAATTGAAAACATTTAACGTCAGGGGGCTTGAAACATACCCGCAGGGAAAACTTCAGTTTTGTCCGGACTCAGATGATATGCTGGATAAACATGGTAAACTGTCCTTTTATCTGGATGTGGTCATTGATGGGAACAAAGAAGACCGGCTTAGTGTTTCAGGCTTGGTGGCGTTATATGACAATGTTCTTCATACAACAAGATCCTATGCAAAAGGGGAGACTATCTCCAAAGAGACGGTATGCCTAAAAAAAGAAAATGTTTTTGAGATTGGCCGGACCGGTATCAAGACATTTGAAGAAATAAGCCATAAGATTTTAAATTATAGTGTGAGGAAAGGCGATATTTTAAAAACAAATTTTTTTGCCGATCCTCCTTTAATCCAAAAAGGCGACATCATTACCCTGGTGGCCAGGAATAACAACCTTGAAATTATTACATCCGGCATATCCAAAGAAGACGGGTTTGAAAATGAACTGATAAAGGTTGAAAGCCTTAGTTCAGGCAAGCTTGTCCGGGGAATTGTAAAAGGAAAATCAAGAGTGGAGGTCGCGTATTAAAAAATGAATAAAAAAAGTGGGATTTATATCATAGGATCGGTTTTATTTTTTGTTGTTATTGTTTTTTCCGGCTGTATTTCAAGTTCCCAAAAAGATACTTCCGGACTTGTCATTCCTCAAGGCGTTGCAACCGAACCAGTTCTTCAGCCTGAATTTGTTGCAGCGAGGTCTTCGGAAGGGTCTTTATGGATGGATAAAAGCGGTTCCATGTTTGAAGATTCAAAGGCGGGCTATATCGGCGATACCGTGATTGTGGATATCATTGAAAATTCAACTTCCAGCATGGATGTGAATACGGAAACTTCCAGGAAATCAGGAATGGATATAGGTGTTCCAAAGATTAATCTTATGGGTAAAACAACTGATTTCGGAGCAGCTTTAGGTGACACTTCGCTGATTGGTACGGATTTTTCAAATAGTTTTGCAGGAGAGGCTACAAGCGATCGCTCAGGACAGGTGACAGCATCCATTGCCGCCCGTATCACGGAAGTGTTGCCAAACGGAAACTTAAGCCTTTTTGGCAGAAAGGCAATAAAAGTGAATAATGAAGTTCAGTATATTACAGTGTCCGGGATTATTCGGCCTCTGGATATTTCTGCCGGTAACCGGGTAAAATCCACTAATCTTGCCGATTCAAGAATCGAGTATTATGGCAGCGGCGTTCTTTCTGACAAGCAAAAGCCTGGTTGGGGGACCCGAATCATTGACAATGTATGGCCCTGGTAAAAAGGAAAACTTCTAATGTTCAATTCTATTATGAAAAAGAGTAAGAGTTTTATCAGATGTTCTGTTTGGTGTTCTATCTGGTGTTTTATAGGGATGGTTTTTGTTTCAAATACCCATGGGGCAAGGATTAAAGACCTTGCCGCCATTAAAGGGATTCGATCCAATCAACTCACGGGTTACGGGCTGGTTGTCGGTTTGAACGGTACTGGTGATAAGGACGGGGTGAGTTTTACCAAACAGGCCCTTGCCAACATGATGGAAAAAATGAATATTTTTGTTGATAAGAACGGGTTGAAGGTAAAAAATGTTGCAGCGGTTATGGTAACGGCAAACATTCCGCCTTTTGCAAGGATCGGAGATAAAATTGATGTGGCTGCATCATCCCTGGGAGATGCCAAAAGTCTTAAAGGCGGGACATTGCTGGTCACTCCCTTAAAAGGGGTGGATGGCCGGGTTTATGCCCTGGCTCAGGGAGCCCTGACTCTTGCCATGCCTAGTGGTGCCGGTGACCGGGACAGTCATCTCCAGGTGGCCCGGATTGTCAATGGGGCATCTGTTGAAAGGGAAATTCCCTTTCAACTGGATGGAAAAAGAAATCTGATTCTATCATTGTTCCGTCCGGATTTCACAACGGCAAAGCGAATGACCGACACTATCAATGCCTCCATTGGTGAAGGCGTAGCCAAAACTATTGATGCCAGTGCATTGAGCCTGAGAGTCCCTGATACCATGTGGCAAAAAAACGTGGCGGAATTTATTGCAGACATTGAAACCCTTTCGGTAATTCCGGACACCATTGCCAAAGTTATCATCAATGAAAAAACGGGCACGGTTGTGATAGGCAGTGACGTCACCATTTCCAGTGTTGCCATTGCTCATGGAGACCTTTCCGTAACTATTAATGAAGACCCTGAAAATGAAAAAAAAGAAAGTGTCATGAATCTGCCAGGCACCTCAACCATTGGTGAACTTGTCCGGGGGCTCAATTCCCTTGGCGTTAAACCCCGGGATTTGATCAGCATACTGCAGAGTATTAAAGCTGCAGGAGCCCTTCAGGCTGAGATTGTGATTATATAAACAAAGGAAATAATTATGAATATGGACATTGATTTGATCAATCAGAACGTTTCAAAGGCACATGTTGATACCATAAAAAACAAAACAGCATCTTTGGCCAAGGAAAAAGAATTAAAAGAGGCCTGTACCGGATTTGAAGCCATATTTTTAAATACAATGATTAAATCCATGCGTGACACTTTGCCGGGCAATGCCCTTTTCGAAGATTCCAACAGTATGGATATCTATACGTCAATGCAGGACCAATATCTTGCTGAAAAATTGTCGAAAGGCAATGAATCCATTGGAATTAAAGATTTTTTATACCAGCAGTTAAAAGATTCTAAATAATGACCATTGGCAGACCTGGTATTTCATTCGGGTTTGCCCACAACAAAATATGAAAGCCACTGTTTTGATTTTTTAAGACTGACAGATAAAAAAGCCCACCCGCTATTTTTTTTGTAATCCTCCGGATTTTTAATATGTTCCAATTCCTCATCCCATGCATGCCCTGACGGTCACAACAACGCATTGTTTCATTTAAAATTTATCAACTTTGAAAATTGAGTAAACAATTGAGTTTGTGGCATATATATTGCTATTAATACATTAACAGCGAAAATAATCGGGAAAAGAGGAAAAAAATGCCGCTTTCCAAAGAATGTTTTTTTGAAATTCAAAAAAATAAAGGCAGATACCGATATATGTTAAAAGGAGAGTCAACATGGAAAAATTTGCCTGTAAAATAGAAGGGATGTGTCGGGAAAAACTGTCATTCTATAAAGAGCTGAAAACTGTTGTTGAACAGGAAAAAAAATATATTGTTGATATGGACGTTGATTCTCTTTGGAAAATGGCGGATAGGAAAAAACAGCTTGCCGCAAAAATAGAGCAGATAAGGGATAGCATGGTTATGCTTCTTGAAGATAAGAATATTCCTTTGAAAAAAGAAGCAACGGTTTTCAGTTTGTCTCATGTGATAAATTGTCTGCCGCTTTCTTCAAAGCTAAAAATAAATCTGAAAAAACTTGAGAATGAATCGGATATGGTCAAAAAAGAACTGGCAAGTATGGCATCGGAAAATAAACGATATGTCAACGAATACCTGTCAGTTATAAATGGCATTTTTACAACCATTACAGGTTCCGGCAATAAGGAGCAATACAACAACTCCGGCAGGGTTTTAAACAATAAAACCGGAAAATATCTCATAAGAGCCGAGGTTTAAACTATGTCTGGTATAACCTCTACTTTAAGCATTGCCAAATCTGCAATAGCAGCACAGCAATACGGTCTGGCCGTAACAGGAAATAATATTGCCAATGTTAACAATCCTGGTTACAGTATGCAAAACGCTGTTCAGCTTAACCGAAGGCCATCACTTTATGCGGGATTTCTGTTCGGTACCGGTGTTGATACGTCCCAGATTCAGCAGAATGTTGACACACTTCTTGAGAACAGGCTGACGGATGAGAGATCATCCCAGGCTGCCTTTGAAGAAACTGAATCCTATATGAATATTCTTGAAGGTTTTTTTGACGAAAATTCCGATGCAAGCATCACCAGTATTATGAATGAATTCTGGAATTCCTGGCATGATCTTTCGGACAATCCCCTGGGGTCATCTGAAAGGGTTTCCGTGTATGAAAAAGGCAGTAATTTTTCAACCCGTCTGAATAAGGCAGGCGCTGACCTTGAAGGTATTGGATCAGATATGAACAATGAGATTGATGCAAGTCTTGATCAGATCAATTCCTTGTCCAGCCAGGTAGCAGACTTGAATATTCAGATTGCCGGCCTTGAGGCCAACCGGTCAGCAAATGACTTAAGGGACCAGAGAAACACGCTTTTAAACAAGCTTGGAACACTCATTAATATTGATACCTTTGAGCAGACAAACGGGTCAACAATTGTAAATGTTGCAAACGGTTTAATTCTTGTGAATGGCGCTGATAATTATGAGCTTTTTCGCAATGAAGACAGAATCATGTGGCAAGGTTCTTCCAGATCAAATATGGATATAACAGATAAGATATCCGGTGGAAAACTTGCCGGGTGGCTTGAAATCAGAGATGAAATTGTTCCCAAATTTTCCAATGAACTGGATGTCCTGGCCAGGGAAATGATATGGGCCATGAATTATCAGCACTCCCAGGGAAGCGGGATGGAGTATTTTACAGGATCTGTTACAGGGAATTATGAATCTGATCAAAGCGGTCTTTTATCCAGTTATGCCTTTGGTGACAAAATTGATTATACAAAGGATTTTACCCTTTGGACCCAGGATAATTCTTCGGTGGATACTCTTTATACAAAGACCGAGATTGATATGGGCATATCTGAGGCAAAAATTTCCAACTGGCAGGGAACCGGCCAGGTCCAGTCCAGTTATAAACTTACGGTAATGGAAAGCGCAACCCTTGGGGATAAGGAAGTTGTTCAGACAGACGGGAGTGATCTTGCGGCAGTACAGACATCTGGTATTGATGTGGCTGATGCCTTGAATTCAGCCCTTGCAGAGCAAACTATTACGGTTAATAACGGCCCTTCCGGTACACAAATTATTGAAATCAAAGACACGGGTGGAGATGCCCAAAGATCGGCTGCATCAATCGCAGAGGCACTTTCGGCAATTGACGGTGTGGATGCCTATGCGTCAAAAGTTTCAGCTGAGTTTGATGTCTCAGGAATTACCACTGCACAAGACGGTGACGAAGTCCGGTTTTCTCTTTATGTGGATGGTATTGTTTATGATCAGCGCTTTACAGTGGACACGGATGGGGGAACCATACCCCTTGCAGATGCTGTGGCCGAGCAGTTTGAAAATGCCCTGAGAGATGCGGCTAATAGTATCAACGATATAAGGGATGATCATGACCTTTTTACCAGCGGGCTCAAAATTACCAGCAGTGCCGGCCACACCATAGGTGTCCAGGATTTTGAAGTCCAGGATAATACCGGGGTTCGTCTGGAGAATTTTACCGGTTTTGATGCTGGTAATACGGTAACTTTTACCGTGGCATCAAGCACCACCACGCCTGTTTCAATTGATTTAAGTTCGGTGGATACTAATGATCAGGCTGTAATGGCAACGGCTTTTTATAATGCATTGACTTCAGCTCTTAAAGATGAACCGTTTACAGTGGCTCACGACCCGTCATCCAATTCGGTCATATTAAGGACCACAGACGGATCAGGCCTGACGATCAAAGACGGTGACAATACTGTAGGAGCAAACCTTGATATCATTGGACTTTCAGGGACAAACCCAGCACTGAATAATTTTTTGTTAGACGGTTCACTGGACAGTGATACCTTTGTCTCTGTTGCCTCAAATGGGGATACCATAGATTTTACAGGCCAGGGAACCCCTGACCCCCCTGTCCCCATTGAGGAGATCAGTGCGGCTGGTGTGGCGGCTGGTGTAATTACCGGTACGGTCACCGTTGTCATGGATCCCGGCATGTCCCTGTACTCAAATGTTTCAGGGGCAGGCGGGTTGTTTGATGGCAACTGGGCAGAATCCGGCAGCTCCATCATGACACTTGGCGGGGAAGATGGATTCCCCGGTTTTTCAGATGTTATATCCTTTAAGGTAGATGGAATAGATGTCAGCTATGATGTGGCAACCGCTGGCCATACAACTGAACTGGAGTTTGCACAAGGGCTTGCGGATGCACTTGATGGCAGTGTGGGGGGTGCGCTTCCTGTTGCTGATTATAAAGTTGTCAGGAATGGAAAATCCGTATCAATAATCAAGAACAAAGATTTATCCGATCCCATTGAGATCACCAATTTTGCCGAATCTGTTAGTAACGATGCAAAGCTTGCTGTCAGAACTGGAACTGGAACCGGTACAAGTGATCCTCAAAATGATTTTTTGCAGTCGGGAAATATTTACAGGGATTTTGCAACCGCTTCCCTGTTTGCGGACGAGGGCATCATAAAATGGGAAAAATATGATGCAGACGGTATCTTCACCGGAGACGAGGGGCTGATAAATGTTGAAAAAGAGGGAACATTGTCCATTGTTGAATCCGGATCTCCTACCCTTTCTTTTGATATTTCCGCAGGAAATCTTGTGGCAGGAAATACCCTGACCGTTAATACGGATGCCGCCGGTAATACCGATCCCCTGGATTTTACGGTATCCGGGGCTGCCAATAATAAAAATGAGATCTACAAGTTTACGGTAACAACTGGCGGAAAGATGGGGGAACTTGCTGCAGATGAAGCCGATACAATTACTGTTGAATGGAAAACCGGCACATCTTCCGGCATGTTTGAACTTGAAGGATCAGACCCTGTACTTACGCCGGGTATACCGATTGAAGTGGAAGTGGACGGCATGACCTTGAAGTTTTATGACGGTACCTTGTTTAAAAATGATGCCTTTACCATCACAACCGATGCGTCCGGAATTCCTGTTTCAACCAATGATAAAGGAATTGCCACAGGCGAACTGCTGTCCGACTGGCACTGGACTCTTGATTCCTTTGCCGGCCAGTTCAACCGGCAGGCCGGAGGAATGAAGGCCTCAACAACACTGGATAACCAGCTTAAGTTTGAAGTTTCGGATGACTACCATGCCTTGACCGATGTGGTGTGTTCCGGCAGCAACGGGTTCAGTGAAGATAATGCAAGAATAACGGTAAGTGACTGGAGTGCTTTTAATTTCAGTGCGGATGATTTTAAGGTGGTGCGTTCTTCAACTGGAGAATGGAGCATCGTTAATGATCCCACTGGCGGGACTGCTTCTTTTATACCGGACGGCGGGGATGATGACGGCTTTGGTATTGATTTCTCCGGGAACGGTCTGGTGGATATTGAAATCGCTTTTACTCAAAAAGTATCTGATCAGGGTTTTATTCAATTTGATCTTGCCAAACGGGAGACAGAGAATATCGGCTTTGCCTTTTCAGATGATTCGGTTGGCGCATCTTCAGGCCTTCTTGCCGCCGCAGGCATAAATACTTTTTTTAACGGATATGATGCCGGGACAATGGATATGAATAAAAGCCTTGCTGATACCAAGTATGTTGCCGCGGCAAGAATTAACAGTGAAACCGGTGAGATTGCTCAGGGAGATAACACCAATGCCCTTGCCATGGCTGATGTCCAGTACATGGATATTACAATGAAACAATGGGACTATGACCGGGGGGCAGGTGCGGTATCCAGTCTGACCACGACCACTCTGGACGGGTATTACAGTACAATGACGGGTTCCATGGGGATCATTGCCCGAAGAATTCAAAGTTCAAGGGAATTTGCCGAAATTATGGTGAACAATTTGACAGAGCAGAGGGATTCTGTATCGGCCGTCTCTCTTGATGAAGAAATGATCAAACTTATGCAATACCAGCATGGATTTTCAGCAGCATCAAAGCTTTTGACGGTTGCCGATGAGATGCTGACCACCCTGATCAATGTAATATAAAAGGAGAGGATAATGCGGGTTCCCAATCTTTCCATGTACGGTAACTCCACATACCGCCTTGGCGGTATTACCAGCAATTTGCAGGATGCCAACGAAGTGATAGCCACCCAGAAGCGCATCAACAGTCTCTCGGATGATCCTATAGGGTTCAGCCAGGTGCTTGGTCTTAAAAGTTCGATCGGAAATCTTGAGCAGATTGAGAAAAATGTGAGTATGGGTCTCTCATGGCTTTCAGGCGCTGAAAGTTCCCTTGACAGTGTGAACAACCTTATCCTGGATGCAAAAAGCCAGGTGAGCCGATTGGTCAACGCATCCATGAGTTCTGACGAAAGAAAGAATGCTATCGGAAGTATCAACAGTATGATTGAGCAGATCGTTACTTTTGGAAACACACGGATTAACGGGAACTATATTTTTGGCGGCACTGATACGGATACCCCACCTTTGGCATATCATGCTGACGAAGATCCTCCAACTGTTTCCTATGCCGGCAATCATATCCCCTTTTCAATAAAAACAGATAAAAATGTTACTGTTCCGGTTGGTCGGGATGGGAAAGAAACCTTCTGGGAAGATAAGATTAAAATTAATTCAACCAATAACACCATTATATTCAAGGAAGATAATGGTCATGGGTCAGCATCACAAATTATTATGGAAGCTACTATTGATGACGGAACCTACACAACAGCTCAAATTGAAACAGCTGTGAAAAATGCTTTAAATGATGTGTCGTCCAGAGACGGTTATAGTGTGACCTATGAAGTTGAGTATGACGAGGAGCAAAAGGCGTTTTCCATCAGGGAAGACGGCTCATATGATGGATTTGTCAGAACGGAATTTATGTGGGAAACAGGGGCGGATGCCTATATCAGCAAAATATCCGGCAGCGATTCAATTGATCCGGATGATATCAATGTCACGGTCGTGAATTCGGATGCCCTGACCTTCAGCACTCCTGAACCTCATGGGACGGAACCTTTCCGGCTGACCTGGCAGGGAGATGATACCTGGGAATTTGACAATAATCCCGGGTATACCATCATACCGGCAACCCTGTCAGGGACAAATGATTCTGTTGGTATCGACCTTAATGAGTCAGGTTTTGCAGATATCACCATTACCCTTGACAATCCGGTTACAGCAACGGGGCAGTTTATTGAATTTGATATTGTATCTGCCCGGGGGGATCACAGCATCGGCCATGAAATCGGGTTTAACAAGGATAATTCAATATATGCGCCTCCAACCTCTGATACCACTGCTGTTTTTGCAACCAATTTAATCATCTCTATCGGGATAAATGATACCATTGAATTTGAGGAAATAGATTCAGCTGGTGCTAAAACAGTTCCTCCTCTTTCCATAACCATACCCAATGACAATTATACAGATATGGACAGCCTTGCCGCTGTGATTGAGTCGGCAATAAAAATGGAAAGTCAAGCCAGTGGAAACAACATCAATTATGCGGTTTCCTATGATGCCCGGGAGGGTAAATTTACTATCCAGGAGGACGGCAGTTCCCAGAATGAATTTCAAATTTTATGGAGCAGTTCTTCTGCTGCCTCTGTTTTGGGATTTTACGGGGATGATAAGGTCGGTTTGTCTGAAAGTGATGAACCCGTCGTTAATATCACCATTAACTCGACAAATAATAAGATTGATTTTAGGGAGATCCTTAAGGTAAAAGACGGTAAGGCAGTTGATGAACTGACGGCCGACATTAAGCAGAAAACATATACCAGCCATTCAGAGCTTGCCCTTGAAGTGGAAAAAGCCCTGGAGGAAGAATCTTACCAAAACGGCAACCATATCGATTATTCCGTCTCCTGGGATTCTTACACTAAAAATTTTACCATCAAGGAGAACGGAACCGAGCTTGCCGGGTTTGACCTGCTGTGGCAGACCGGAGAAAATGCCCCTGTTTCAGCAGGGGGATCAGGCGGAAGCATAGGGGAAATTCTCGGGTTTGATATAGAAGATGATATTGCAGCTCCGATTGAAAGTGACCGTGAGGTGGAGTGGGGTATTTTTAATACGCTTATTGACCTTAACCAATATTTGGAAGATAATGACCTCTATGGCATTGAACGGACTTTAGGTCGGCTTGACGCGCATTTTGACAGCATGACGTCAAAGATTGTGGATGTTGGTAATAAATATAACCGTCTTGAAATCAGGGATAAAATAACAACAGAGAACAGCCTGACTCTGACACAGAGAAAATCCACTATTGAAGATGCGGATATCGTAGAAGCCATCATGAACCTGCAGGCAATTGAAACCGCTTACCAGGCATCCTTGAGTTCAACGGCAAAAATCATGAATTTGAGTCTTGTGGATTATTTATAAAAGGATAGATATCATATGCTTATCCTGAGCCGGCGGGCAGGGGAAAAAATCAAGATAGGAGACAATGTTGTTGTCAGTATTCTCGGGGTTGAAGGCGGTGTCGTGAAAATCGGCATCGATGCCCCAAGAGAGGTGACCATCCTTCGTATGGAGGTGTGGGAACAAATAAAAAATGAAAACATTGATGCTGCTGCAAAAGATATCACGGATATCACCGAAGCCGTGGATCTTTTCAAAAAAAAATTGCCTGGGAAGTAAAAAAAGGAGTGAAAAGATTGAAAATAAATACCAGAAGATTTGGTGAGATAGAAATTGATGCAGATAAAATTCTTTTTATGCCGGAAGGCTTGCCAGGATTTCCAGGGTTTGAGCGTTTTGTCCTTTTTGAAGATCCCCAATCAGCACCTTTTTGCTGGTTTCAGTCCATGGAAGAGCCTAATCTGGCCCTTGTCATGCTGAGTCCGTTTGTTTTTAAGCCTGATTACGAGATTGATCTTAAGGAATTTATCGTTTCAAGGGGATGGAAAGATATTCAGGTTGATGATCTGCTGGTTTATGTGGTGATTAATATCTTTAAAGGAGAGAGAGGCAAGAGAATAACTGCGAACTTAATGGGCCCGATCATTATAAATTCAATAAACAATCAGGCCATTCAGGTTGTGATATCTGATTCAACCTATTCCCATCAACACAATGTTATAGAATCTTCCTGAATAAAGGTCATTACAGATCAAACTGCTACAAAAAAATAGAGATAGTTAAACTTTTTGATTAAATATAAGACCGGTGAACTCTTCAATTTTTCCTTTGATTGCAAGTAGTTCTTCTGAAGGAATCTGTTTGATGAGTTCATCCGTGTCCCGGTTTTTGATTTCCACAATCACCTGGTGCCTGTGATCTTCTCTTATGGAAAATCCTAAACTTGTCTTGAGGTCATCCATGAATTCATTCAGTTCTTCTGCCAGTTGCTTTGTTTCTTCAACAGAAAAATCGTTTTCCTGTCTTTTTGTTTCCTGTCTTTTTGTTTCCGGGCTGTTAATTTTTTCTGCCGCATCAATCTTATTTGATTCGGATGCTGGCATTGCCTGCTCCACCGGTTTTATTTCCACCGGTGCGGGAGCAGTGTTTATATGACTTATATTCATCCTGATTCTCCTTATCAATTGGTAATACTGATAACCTTGGGCTTGTAATTAACCGCTGCCGAAGACCTATATGAACTGATTGCGCATTTGCCTTTTGATAACTGTTTCATGCTGTTTTCAAGTTTGTTTTTGATGGCATGTGTTTTTGTCTCAATGGCTTTGTTCTGCTCAAGGAGGCCAGTAATAAGGTCGTTAAAAAACAGAAACCGTGATTTTGTTTCAACTTCGGTTGTGATGTATAGCTGTTCAATCAATGTGTTAACATTCCTTATAAGCTGTGCAACCTCAGCATCCCGTTCTGCAGACTGTTGTTCAAGGTCAGGCAGGTCTTGGCTGTCAAAAGATGCAAGGTGTTTTGCCTGAAGATCATGCAGCCGGTTTAATGTCGCTTCAACCGATTTGAATTTTTTTTCCATAGTTATTAAATATCCTGTTTTATCTGTCAAACACAAACTGCATGAAAGCTCTTTTTTGGTCGATCTTCATTAAAAGCCGAAGAAAAAGCTTGTTTTTGGACTGTGTTTTTTGCAATTTCAGGGGGAGATACCTGTTGTTTTGCAATGACCTCGGTTTCCCATATGTCTTTGAGCCTTGATATATAGCCTTGGGCACGGTCAAGGGTTTTTAAATCATTGTTTAAGGTGACGTTTGGCAACTCCGTCAGAATAGCCTTGTAAATGCCCCTTAGAAATTGTGTTGATTCATCCGTCATTGTTGAATCAACAGAAGCATTAAGTTCGGAAATGATGGCAATGGCCTTTGAAAGGTTCTCACCTTTTTTTTGAACATTTTTCTCTTCGATCCCTTCTCTGCTTAAAGTCAGCCGACTTAAGGCTCCATTGAAAAGTAAAAGTATCAATTGTTCAGGATCCATGCCTTCATAATGATTGTTTAGATAGGTGTTTATCTGCTGGTAAGCTGCCATTCAAATCTCCTGAATTATGTTGTCTGTTATTTATTAGAATCGGCAATTCTATTTTTTTCTTGAGAACATTTCAGCTCAATTCCTTAAATATTATTTTTCATTTGCCTTACTGAATGCATCAATCATTGAGGTCAGGGCACCGGCTTGAGAATTCAGTTGGCTGATATAGGTATCAAGCCGTGCAAACTCTCTTGCCATGGTTTCATATTTTTTTGTCAGCCGCTGGGTTTCTGTTTCAATATCCTTGTCTATCCGTGTGATTTTTGCCTCTGCTTCATCAATTTCAGTTGTGGCGATTCCGGTTGAACTGACCATATCCGTCACGGCATTATTAATGATGTCTGCAAGTCCTGTGATTTCTTCATCCGTATTTCCCAGGAACAAGGATTTTATGGCGTCCGGATCAGCAGCCATGGCTTCATCAAGTGTGTCTTCATCAATGCTGATGGTGCCGGTGCTGCTGATTTCAAGTCCCAGATCCGTGAGGCTTGTGTAGTTGGTATCTAAATTAATAGTATTGGTTAAAAGGGACTTGAGCTGGTAAATGATCCGATTTGCACTGCTTGAGCCATCAAGGGGATTGTCAGTGTCTTCTTCTGTCTCATCTTTTGTTTTTGATGTATCTTCCGTCTCTGTCTCCGTGCCTTTGATATACGAAACAAGGTCATTAAACCCCTCGATCATAGACAATATGCCTTCTTTAACCGTGTCATGATTTACGTCAATATTAAGGGTGGATTCTCCCGTGTTTTTAAGGTCAAAGGTGACGCCGGTAATGACGTCATTGATTGAGGTGTTTGATTGCCGTGAGTATGAGATACCATTTACGGTAAATTCAGCATTCAGAGATTGCGCCCCGGCCCCGGTGACTTGTGTCAATCCAGCCAGATTGGCAAGACTTATCCTTGCATCCTCCCCTGTTTCATCGGAGGTTAAGGTGAGTTGGTATGGATTGGTTGAATCCCCATTGTCAATCATTGCTGCGGTTACACCGGTATTGTCTTTGGAACCATTGATCAGGTTTGTCATTTCTTCATAAGTTGTCCCAGGGGCCACACTCAGATACATGGTGGAGTCATCTTGTCCAATGGCCACGGTTGTGTCTGCCGCCACCCAGTCAAATCCTGCAACAGTTATCTCTGAATCTGCAGAGTTGCCTCCTGATGCAGGGGATAAACGGATATAATAGTCACCATTGTCACCACGGGTAAAAGACGCATTTACAAGCTGGTTCCCCTTCTCATCCTTGTTGCTGGAAGAATTGTTGACCTTATCCGCAATTTCATCAAGGGTCATTCCAGGGGTCAGGCTGATATCAATCTGTTCCCGTCCGGTATTCGACATATTGCCTGTCCCGCCAAACACCGCCTGGGTACCGGCATCCATGGTCACTTCAATATCACTGTGATCAGCAGACTTCAAGGTAAGAATGCCGTCATCATTCACGGAAGCGGTCACCCCGTGTTCTTCTGTTCTAAAATTAATTGCATTCACCAGGGCATTGTCGGAATCTTTGTCACTGATATTCACAATTCCAATGTTAACGCCATTAATGGCAAATGTGTCATCTGTAGTGCCTGCGGCAATACTGTTGTCCGTACTTATTCCTTCATAAGTGCCGTAATACATGGTAAGCGCTTCATTTTGGCTGATCACTGCTGTTGTATCATGGTCTGCAATTCCGGATGCAGGTTCGGTAAACATGGTATCCGTCTTGCTGCCAACTGCGGCTGACTCCCATGAGTTCCTTTTGGCTTTCTGGGTCACGTCAACGCTGTAGGAAGATTCATCATAGCCATCCCCCACCGTTGCGGAAATAACATCCTCATCCGTAACGGAAATACTATTGTCCAGAAAATTAGATGCAAGGGATAAATTCAGTGCATCAGATTTAATAGAAAAAAGTTTGGCATTTATCGTATTGTAGGCATCTACCTGATTCTGAAACTGTGTTTTTTTATTTTTTTTGGCAGTGATCCTGGTTTCATCAACTCCCTTAAGCTGGTCAAGGATATCCTGAAGATCAAGGCCTGATCCTATTCCCAAAGATGTAATTGATCCTGTTGCCATGGTGTATCTCCATATAAATTTAAATGTGGTTTCTATCTGATTATTACTATTATCGGATAATCGCATAAAAAACATAATTTTTTTTAAGTTATTTTTTGAACCGTCGATAATATATCTCAAGCATTAGAAATGAATTTTCAAAAAAGGAGGTGGTGAATAAATAATTTTGGATATTTAGGAATATAAAAAAGAAAGGGAAAGGAATCCCTTATTAATACTCTCAAGGAGGAATAAAATATGGCATTACGAATTAATACAAACGTTGCATCATTAAACGCTCATAAAAACATGATTAAAACAGACAACGGTCTTTCATCTGCCCTTGAAAAATTGTCGTCCGGTCTTAGAATCAACAAAGCTGCTGATGATGCTTCAGGCATGGCTATTGCAGATTCACTCCGGTCTCAGGCCCTGGGTCTTGGTCAGGCTATCCGGAATGGTAATGACGGTATCTCCATCGTTCAAACCGCTGATGCTGCGTTGGAAGAGTCCATCAATATTGTTAACACTATCAAACAAAAAT
Organism: Desulfobacula toluolica Tol2; assembly: GCF_000307105.1. Taxonomy (NCBI): domain Bacteria; kingdom Pseudomonadati; phylum Thermodesulfobacteriota; class Desulfobacteria; order Desulfobacterales; family Desulfobacteraceae; genus Desulfobacula; species Desulfobacula toluolica. Next base: position 4,143,883 of record NC_018645.1, on the reverse strand, counting down.
CCATCCAGGCTGCTCAGGACGGGCAGACTTCAGAATCCCGTAATGCAATCCAGGCTGATATCACAAAACTCAGGGATGAGCTGGATACCATTGCCAAAACAACCTCATTTAACGGCCAGAAGCTTCTTTCCGGTAATTTTACCGACAAGAAATTCCAGATGGGGGCATATGCCGGTGAAACCGTGGATATTTCAATACAGTCCGCAGAAGCCAATAAGATCGGTCATATCACTACTTCGGAGTTGAGCCTGGCCGGTCCCGGCGCAGTTAACCTTAGTATTACCAGTAATCTGACCAGTGAGACCTATTCGCTGCAATCCATTGATCTGGCTTATAACAACAGTGCAGAAAACGGTGTGGGAAAAGTTGCAGATGCCATCAACAAGTTAAGTGATGAGCTTGGTATCAGTGCCACTGCATCTGTTCAAAGTACGACAGATTCCAATATCGCTGCCGGTACAACTGGCGCCGGCTTTGCCATCAACGGTGTCAAAATCGGTGCTTTGGAAGTTCAAGAAAATGATGCTGATGGTGCATTGGTTGCTGCAATCAATAACAAATCCAGTGAGCATGGCATAACCGCTTCTGTTGATGAAGCAGGTCTGCTTACCCTGAACTCTTCAGACAATAGAGCCCTTGAAGTGACCATGGACAGTGCAACAAAGGCGGTAATGGGCGGAACAGACAAAATGTCAACTTTTGGTACGGTTGAAGTACGCCAGGCAGGAAGCGGCCATATTCAGATTTCAGACGTTAATGCCAGTACTGGTGCTGCCGTGTCAACAAGTGAAGGAAGTATAATGGTATCCGGTGCTACTGCGACTACTAAGGAATCAGTTGCAGCAGCAGGTTCTGTTTTTACTGCTGGTACAAAGCTTGGATCCGGTACGACTATTCAGGGATCAATGACAACTTCCGGATCTTCAGTAACAACTTCAGGCGGTGTCATTGGAGCAGGTTCTACTCTTTCAACAGGCTCAATTCTTGGTAGTGGAACTGTTATTGCCGGAAGTATGACGGTATCAGGCAACACAGTAACTGGTGCAGCGGACAGTGTTTTAGCTGCCGGATCAACATTGACAGACGCTACTGTTCTGGCTGGTGTGAATATCTTTGCCGGCGATGTGTCAGCCTCTGTTTCAGGTGCTGCTAATGTAGTTCGCGTTAGTGGTGCATTCACCGTTGTTTCCGGTGCGGCAGAACTTACAGGGGACATAACATTAACCGGAGATGCAACTCTTGGAGTCGGTTCACAAATTGGTACTGATTCTATTTTAAAAGAAGGATCTCAGGTGTTCGGAGCTCTTAAACTTACAGCAAATTCTCAGGTTGATAGCGACATGACACTGGACGGTGCTTCCAGCACCGTGGCAACAGATTCAATTCTGAAAACAGGGTCAAGAATTGACGGTGCATTACTTAATCTTGGGGGTGGTACCGTCAGTCAAGATATGACTTTGGAAACCACCACGACACTGGGTAATGACTCTACTCTCGCAGATGGATCATCTATAGGCGGGGCTACGCATGTTTTGTCAAAGGATGCTGAAGTTAGCTCAGCCATGTTACTGGGAAGTGGTTCTATTATTAATTCCGGTTCAACCATCGCAGCCGGTACTCTTTTAAGCACTGATATTACCGGGGATGACGGCACTGTATATAAAGCTGATACTGTATTAGCAAATGATATCATTACTGCGGCGGGTGCTAGTACTACACTGACCGGCGGGGCCATGACTCTTGCTGACGGCTCTGTCCTGAAAGCCGGTTCAACTTTAGCTATAAATGATGCTGCAAATGCTTCTACAGCCCCCTCATCTCTTGGTGAGGCAGAGGTATATCGCCTTTCCGATGTAGATGTAACCACCCAGGAGGGTGCTCAGATCGGTATTGCCGTTGCAGACGCGGCTTTGAAATCCCTGGATAAGGTAAGGTCGGATCTGGGTTCGGTACAGAACCAGTTGACCTCCACCATTGCCAATATTTCAACCACCAAGGTAAATGTTTCTTCGGCAGAATCAACCATCCGTGACGTTGACTTTGCAGAAGAATCAGCCAATTTTACAAAAATGCAGATCCTGAGCCAGGCCGGCACATTCGCCATGTCCCAGGCCAATGCCAGTGCCCAGGGTGTATTGAGTCTGCTCCAGTAGTTTTATATGATAAAAAACAACTGGTAATTATTATAAATGGGGCGGCAGCCGGAAAGGTTGCCGTCCTATTTTTTTTCTTGACTTGATAAAATAAAAATAACGATAATCATTTTTTCCGGTCAGTTATCGGTTTTATCTGTTTTGGGGAACACCCATAAAAAAAGGAGAAGATATTTGAGAATTCTATTGGTTGTCTATGATAACGATTCTTATATCCACTGGTTTCCCCAGGGGCTGGCGTATATTGCAGCGGTACTCAAACAAGAAGGCTATGAAGTTGAAATATATAATCAGGATGTCCATCATTATCCGAATGAACATCTTACATCTTATCTGGACCGGAATAAATTTGATATCATTGGTGTCAGTATTATTGCCGGATACTATCAATATAAAAAATTATTGGAAATTTCCCGGGCCATTGAAAAATCAAATCAAAGGCCGGAACATTTTATTCTTGGCGGACATGGACCGTCTCCAGAACCTGAATATTTTCTTGGAAAGACAAATGCGGATATCGTTGTTATGGGTGAAGGGGAAAATACGGTACTGGAGCTTTTTGACACCCTTGCAAACCACGGTTCACTCAAAGACGTTAAAGGTATTGCGTATCGAAATGGTACACAGGTAGTGGTCAATCCGAGAAGAGATTTGATAAAGGATATTGATGCTATTCCGTGGCCGGCCTATGATCTTTTTCCAATTGAATATTACAGGCTTTTGAGAATGCCCCATTGTTCCAGCAGTGATTTTGTCATGCCGTTGCTTTCCGGAAGGGGATGTACATTCAAGTGTAATTTTTGTTACAGGATGGATAAGGGATTCCGCCCTAGAAGTGCTGAGGCGATTATTGAAGAGATTCAATATTTACAACAAGACTTTGCCATATCTTATATCGCTTTTTCCGATGAACTTCTTATGTCATCCAAGCAGCGCACCGTTGAAATCTGCGAAGCTTTTTTAAGGGCAGGCTTGAAAATAAAATGGGATTGTAACGGCCGACTAAATTATGCAACGTCTGATATACTGTCAATTATGAAAAAGGCGGGCTGTGTGTTCATCAATTATGGAATAGAAGCCTATGACAATGAGGTGTTGAAAAAGATGAACAAAGCCCTTGTCATCAAACAGATCGACCGGGGTATTGATGCTACATTGTCTGCCGGAATCAGCCCGGGATTGAATATGCTTTTCGGCCATATCGGCGACAATAAGCAAACATTAAGTGCAGCAGTAAAATTTTTAATCAAACATGATGACGGAGCCCAGATGAGAACCATTCGGCCTGTTACTCCATATCCCGGTTCTCCTTTATATTATTATGCAATTGAAAAGGGTATGATAAAAGGAGTTGATGATTTTTATGAAAACAAGCATCTGAATGCAGACCTTTTTGCTGTTAATTTTACTAAATTGTCTGAAGAAGAACTTTATTCGGAATTGGCATATGCCAATATCATGCTTGTTGAAAACTATTTTGAAAATAAAAAAAAGCGGATGGTTTCACAAATAAAGGATTTATATTATAGCCGGGACACTTCCTTCAGGGGCTTTCGGCAATCATAAGATTTTATAATCTGTTCGGATTGAATGTTTCTTGACAATTAAATTTATTTTAATAAATATGGTTTCTTATGAATAATAATCTAAATATGGAATGTCCCATCTGTAAATCTGCAAATCTTGATCAGATGCATGACAGAGTCTGGTCTGCCCGGGATACAAAAGTATTTCGCTGTAATCATTGTTTTACAGGATTTTTATATCCCATAATGAAAGAAGCGGAAGAGAAAAAGTTTTATGCCGACTACAATGAACATACAAAAAAACGCGGTGTGACCCTGACAACAGATCCTCTGGAACTTCATAAAAAAAGTATGAAGGATGCATCAAAACGTTGGGAACAGTTGGATAACTTTTTTATGCAGGATGGAAGAATTCTTGAAATAGGGAGCTCCACAGGAGCCTTCCTTGAACAATGTTCCCAAAAATGTGAGTGTGTCTGTGTTGAACCTGACTCCATAAACAGAGCATTTGCTTCACGGTTCAGTGTGGGGCAATATGAATATTTAGAAAATATTCCTGATGGAGAAAAGTTTGATGTTATCTGTTTGTTTCATGTGTTTGAACATATAAGAGATCCGTTTGATTTTTTAAGCAAATGCAGCCGGTTATTAAATGAAGATGGCAGCATCATTATAGAAGTACCGCATATTGAAGATCCTTTGTTATCTGTTTATGATTTGGACTCTTATAAAGATTTTTATTTCCAGCCCATGCACCATTATATTTATTCTGAAAATGGATTAAGGTATGTGTTTGAATCAGAGGGATTTTATGAAACACACATTGTGTTTCATCAGCGATATGGCCTTGATAATCACCTGGCATGGCTGAAAAAAGGAAAACCGGGTGGCGATGTAAAATTCAAAGAATTATTTGGAAATTCCAATGAATACTGCCGGGCATTGGAAAAAGCAAAAAAAACAGATACGATAATCTATATTGCAAAAAAGAATGGTAAGAATTATGAAGGACAATAAAAAAATTCTGGCCATAATTCCTGCACGGGGGGGCTCCAAAGGTGTTTTAAAGAAAAATATTAAACTGCTTGCCGGCAAGCCTCTTATTGCCTGGACAATTGAAACGGCACTGTCTGTGACCTGTCTTGACAGGGTTATTCTTTCCACGGATGACAGGCAAATTTCTGAAATTGGCAAACAATACGGGGCGGAGGTCCCTTTTTTAAGGCCTGAAAAGATTGCTGCAGATGATACCCTGGATATGCCGGTATATGAACATGCTTTAGCCTGGTTAAATGATAATGAAAATTTTTGTCCTGATATAATCGTGTGGCTCAGACCTACCGCACCATTAAGAATTGCTCAAGATATTAACAATGCGCTGGATATTTTAATCAAAAAAGAACCGGACTGGGTCCGTTCTGTGTGTGAGGTTGAACATCATCCTTACTGGATGTATAAACTCAATGAAGGCAGTATGGAACCTTTTATCGAAGGAATACAAATCAAAAATTATATGAGGCGGCAGTTGCTCCCTCCTGCATACAGGCTTAACGGAGCTGTTGAGGTTGCCTGGAGATCCACTATTCTTGAAAAAAAACTTTTATATTCCGGTGAGATTGAAGCGTATATAATGCCTTCTGACCGAAGTATTGATATTGACAGTGAAATGGATTTCAGATTGGCACAAACCTATATGAAATTGAAAAAAAATGAATGATTTTGTCAGAATTAAAGATTTTAAAATAGGAATAAATCATCCATGCTTAATAATTGCAGAAGCAGGCGTTAATCATAACGGGGACATCAATATTGCCCACAAGTTGATTGAAGCAGCTAAACTTGCCGGTGCGGATGCGGTTAAGTTCCAGAGCTTTAAAGCCGAGTCGCTTGTAACCAAGTATAGTAAAAAGGCCGATTATCAGCTTAAAACAACCAATGGTGACAATTCTCAATTTTCCATGCTTAAAAAGCTTGAGTTGTCAAAACAGGATCAGGCTCAATTAAAAAAACATTGTGATGATGAAAATATATTGTATCTTTGTACGCCATACGAACAAAACAGTGCTGATTTGCTTGAGAATATTGGCGTGGATGCATATAAAATTGCATCCACAGACACCTCAAATGTGCCTTTCCTTCGCTATCTGGCCAAAAAAGAGATCCCGGTGATTTTATCCACGGGAATGTCAAATCTTGGAGATATAGAGGAATCTGTAAATGAACTTAAATTCCATGGGCTTAATGGAAAAATTATTATTTTGCAATGTACTTCCGAATATCCTGCCCCTTTAGAAGATATTAATCTTCGTGCAATGAAAACTATGCAATTAGCATTTGGCTGTCCCGTGGGGTTTTCAGATCATACATCAGGAATTGGTGCAAGTCCCTGGGCAGTTGCTGCAGGCGCTTGTGTTGTTGAAAAGCATTTTACACTTGATAGAAACATGAAAGGCCCGGATCATAAGGCGTCTGTCGAAACAAAAGAAATGGCTCAGTTGGTAAGGGTGATTCGAAATGTGGAACTTGCCCTTGGTGATGGTATGAAAAGAATAATGCCAAGTGAGCGTAAAAATAAATCGAAAATGCAGAAAAGTCTGGTTGCAAATCGTGAAATATCAGCCGGCCGGATGATTAGACCGGAGGATTTGACCTGCAAACGACCGGGTACAGGTTTGCCGCCCAATTGGTTTGACAGGGTAATCGGAACACAGGCAGCAAAGACGATCAATAAAGATGATGTGCTGAATCTTGACTCAATATCCTGGAAGACAGAATAGTGCGCAATAAAATTCAATATTGCCGAATTGATACAACCTGGACAGATCAGCTGACCTCCTTTTTTGAAAGGATTCATACCAACAGCCAGGATAAATATTTTCATCCCCATCCATTTGATCAAAAAAAAGCACAAGAACTTTGCTGTTATACAGGCTTTGATCTTTATTATGTTCAAACAATTGAAACAAAAATTTGTGGTTACGGAATGCTCAGGGGATGGGACCAAGGATACAAGATTCCCAGTCTGGGGATTATTATTCATTCGGATTACAGGGGAAGGGGATTGGGGAAAAAGTTTATGAAGTTCCTCCATGAACAAGCCGGGAAAAAAGGTGCAAAAAAAATAAGACTCAAAGTATATCCTGAAAATTTAAGTGCGGTTAATTTATATAAAAAATTAGAATATTCTTTTTTAGGAAAAGAAGAAGGACAGTTATTGGCTTTTGTGGAATTGTAGAAAATTATGATTTATATATCTTCAGCATGTTCTAAACAAAGACTAATCTGTCCGGCTGTAAAGGAATTGGTAGAGCAGGGATTTAGAAATATTGAATTGACCGGCGGGACAAAATATTATGACGGCTATGAATCTGATCTTCTTGAACTTAAAAAAAAATATGATCTTAATTTTTTAGTCCATAATTATTTTCCGCCGCCCAAAGATCCTTTTATTTTGAATTTAGCTTCACTTGATACAGATATTTATGAAAAGAGTTTAAATCATCTGAGAAAAGCGCTCAGGCTGACCCGGTTGCTTGAAGGAAAACGGTTTGGATTTCATGCCGGTTTTTTTGTGGACAGGCCTGTTGATGAAATCGGTAGAAAATTTGGCAAATCTGATTTATATGATAAGCAAAAAGCATTGAAAAAATTTATAGCTGGTTTTCATCTTCTAAAGGATGAATTTAAGGACATAGATCTGTACATTGAAAATAATTGTTACTCTGAGTCAAATTATATGGTTTATGGGAATAATATTCCTTTTATGCTTTTAACATTCCAGGATTTTAATGAATTGAAAAAAAGAATAGATTTTACCTTGCTTCTGGATGTCGGTCATTTGATGGTGAGTGCAAAGACATTTTGCTTTGATTTTAAAAGAGAATTTCAAGATATGTTTGAAATTTCCGATTATATTCATATCAGTGATAATAACCAAAGACATGATCAGAATATCGGGCTGACGGATGAAAGCAAATTGTTTAATGTCTTAAATAAGTATCAATGGGAAAATAAAATAATTACTCTGGAAATTTATGAAGGATTTAAGGCTTTAAACAATACCTACGAAATTGTATCCTCACTTAAAAGGAGAAATTGATGAAAACAGCTTTGATAACCGGTATAACAGGTCAGGATGGCTCATATCTGGCTGATTTGCTTCTTGAAAAAGGTTACACGGTATACGGACTTAGAAGGCGTACCAGTACGAATAATCTTGAGAATATTAATCATTTGCAGTTTGATCCTCATGCGGATAAAAAAAACTTTAATCTGTTGTATGGAGATCTTTCCGATTCAAGTAATATTAACAGGCTGATTGATAAAATAAAACCTGATGAGATATATAATCTTGCGGCCCAATCACATGTGCGCGTCTCCTTTGATGTCCCTGAATATACAGCTGATATTGATGCATTGGGGCCTTTGAGGATACTTGAAGCCATCAGGGAGTCCAATATTTCCACCCGTTTTTATCAGGCTTCGACCAGTGAACTTTACGGAGATGTTCTGGAAACACCCCAAAATGAAAACACTCCTTTTAATCCAAGGTCTCCTTATGCCATTGCAAAACATTATGCGTTTCAAATGGTTAAAAGTTATCGTGAGGCGTACAATTTGTTTGCCTGCAATGGAATTTTGTTTAATCATGAATCTCCCAAACGAGGGACAACTTTTGTTACCCGGAAAATTACCTATTCGGTTGCAAGAATTTTTAAGAAAAAGCTTGATCGGTTATATTTGGGTAATTTGGATGCAAAAAGAGACTGGGGGTATGCACCCGAGTATGTGGAAGCCATGTGGAGGATGCTTCAGCAGGATGAACCGAAAGACATTGTTATCGGCACGGGAGAGACCCATTCTGTAAGACAATTTGTGGAATATGCATTTGCTTATGTTGATATTGATATTGTTTGGGAGAACAAGGGCGTTGATGAGGTTGGTGTTGATAAAAAAAACGGAAAAGTTTTAGTGAGTATTGATCCGTATTTTTACCGGCCTGCTGAGGTAGATATGCTTTTAAGTGATCCGTCCTTTGCAAAAAAAAGACTCAATTGGTCTTCGAATGTTGGGTTTAAACAATTGGTTGAAATTATGATGGAATCTGACTTGGAAAAGAGTTGATTATGCAAGGTCATTTTACTTATCTAAAAGAACGGATTGAAGATATCAGTGCCCGGGAAGACACATCAATACGTAAGGTGTTAAAACAAATTGATAAAGGCGCTCTTGGCATTGCCCTGCTTGTGGAACCGGATACGGGTATTTTTAAAGGTATTCTAACGGATGGAGATGTGAGAAGAGCATTAATCCTGGGATTGGAACTTGATTCTGCCGTATCAAATATTGTGCGCCCCAAATCCATAACTGCTTCGATTGATACATCGTCTGAACAGCTTTCCAAACTGTTTGGAGAAGCTGTACGCATTATTCCTTTGCTTGATAAACACAATAAGGTGGTTGATCTGGCTCTCTTTGATACCAGAATTTATCTGCCGGTATCAGAACCGAATTTAGGTGAAAAAGAATTAAAATATGTCAGTGATTGTATCCTGACAGGGTGGGTATCTTCTGCAGGAAAATATGTCACCCGGTTTGAACAGATGTTTGCTAAATTTTGCGGAACAAAATTCGGCATATCTTCAAGCAGTGGGACAACAGCTTTGCACCTTTCTTTGCTTGCACTTGGAATCGGAGCGGGTGACGAGGTTATCGTGCCATCATTTACATTTATTTCAACAGCCAATGCAGTGGCTTTTACAGGGGCAAACCCTGTTTTTGTTGATAGTGAAATGGAAACATGGAATATTGATCCCCAAAAAATTGAACAAGCCATTACAAGCAGAACAAAAGCCATCATACCCGTTCATATTTACGGGCATCCAGCGCAAATGTCTTCTATCCTTGAAATTGCCGGCAAGTATAATCTTGCAGTTGTTGAGGATGCGGCAGAAGCCCATGGTGCCCTGTATAAAGGCAACAAAACAGGGTCATTAGGGGATATGGGGATTTTCAGTTTTTATGGTAATAAAATAATAACTACCGGTGAGGGCGGGATGGTGGTGACAGATAATAAAGAACTGGCCGATAAAATTCGAATTTTTAGGGATCATGGCATGGATACTGAAAAAAGATACCGCCATTCGGTTCTTGGTTATAATTATCGCATGACTAATATTCAGGCGGCCTTAGGAGTTGGGCAAATGGAACGTATTGATCAGATTATAGAACAAAAATGCACCAATGCCTTCCTTTATAGTAAGGAACTCAAAAATATACCTGGAATAACTCTTCCACCAAATGAGAAATGGGCTAAAAATATTTATTGGCTTTATTCAATATTAATTGATGAAAAAAAATTCGGGATGTCTTCAGTTGAATTAGGGAAAAGATTAAAAATAAAATCAATAGAAACGCGTCCATTATTCCCTCCGGTTCATCAACAGCCTATTTATGATACAAAACAGAATTTGCCTGTTTGTGAAAAATTATCAAACTCCGGTCTGAGCCTGCCTTCTTCAACAAATATCAAGAAAGATGAAATTAATAGAATTGCTTGGGAGATAAAAAAAATTAAAAATCAAACAACTAATGAAATGTTTTGATATGGCACATCATTTTTGACAAAAGGATAGAGAAAGATTATAAAACCGTGGTTTTTCAGATCTGGAAATACTGGATGGATATCGGAAATAAAATAAATTTTGAAACAGCTGGAGGTGAATGCGGTGAGATATTCAGGGGTTATTTTTACGAAAGATCTAAATTATTATTTAAGGAGTCTGTTTGATTTTTAATAAATATAATCCATATAACTGGCTGAAAAAATTAAATACAACGATTATGTCTTCACAATGTAGACTGGGCAAAGCATCAGTTGATCTGGAATATGGATGCTGTGCTGCCGGCAAGATAATTAACAATATCATTGAGAAAGATGCAAGCATCTGGTGGGTTGGAAATGGGGGAAGTGCGGCAATCTGTTCCCACCTGTCCCAGGATCTGCTGAACAAACTTGGGGCAAAATCTTTTTATACTGGTGATGCAGCTTTGATGACATGTATATCAAATGATTTTGGTTATAAAAATGTTTATCTCCATCCCCTTGAGAAGCTTGTGAAGCCAGATGATCTTTTAATTGCCATTTCAAGTTCAGGTAATTCGGAGAATATTTACTTGTGTGCTGATATGGCATTGGAAAAAGGTTTGGGTCTTATTACCCTGAGCGGTTTTACGGATGACAACAAACTTTGGAATATGGAAAGCAATCTATCTTTTTTTGTACCGGCATATCTTTTTGGTATCGTAGAATTAAGCCATGAGGCAATTCTTCACGGAATCATAGAATCCCTGTGGCTTGAAAAAAAGATTTAATGTTTAATAATAAGAGAATACTTGCTAATTATCCCTTTCAATGGCAGTTCAAAATGAAGGCTAACTTTATTGATTTTGGGGCCAACGTGAATGGAATTGTAGAGCCGTTTGTTCACGAATTGAGCTAAGCTCTTTGTTTGTAATTCCCATCATTTTACAAATCACTTCTCTTTTTTTATGTGTTGTAAAATTAATTTTATCCCATGATTTCCATCTGATTTTTTCAAGATCAAAAGAAGTAAATTCATTTGTAGAAAATGTACCTGTGGACCGTTTGCTTATGCTTTCCAACGATTGATCTGCTTTTAGAAAGCCTTTTTCTATGCATGATTTTTCAAATGCTGTTCCTGCCTGAGGAGTGGCAATTGAAAAAGTTACATAATCAAAATGGGAAGATGCTGCAAGTTTAAGTGTCTTATCAATTTGTTCTTTGGTTTCTTCTGGAAGACCAATTATGAAAAAACCTATAATCTCAAAATCTAACCTCTTTGCTATGGATAGAACATCCATGGCTTTGGATAGATTGATGGGCTTATGAATAAGATGTTTTAATACGGTTTGGCTGCCAGATTCTATTGCTAGATTTAATCTATAGCATCCGGATGTTTTCAGTTTTTGTAAAAGCCGCTCATTAAGTGAATAAATACTCATTCCGCCAGAAGCAATCCATTTGAAGCAAATCTTTCTTTTAACTATCCCGTCGCAAATTGCAATGGTTCGTTTGGGGTTCATTGTCATGTTTTCATCAAGAAAGTGTATTTCTTCAATGCCAAATTCACATGTTAGCCTTTCAAGATCATCTAAAACAGTTTCTACTGGTCTGATTTGATATTTTCGACCGCCTCTGAGATATGAAACATTGCAAAAACAACATCGAGCTGTGCAGCCTCTGGATGTAAGATAATGGGTGTATTTGTGACTGTGTTCTGCATATCTTACATTGCCTTTTCCAGGAAATTGAAAATATTGTTTAAAGTTAAACTCATCATATGCCGGGAATGGAAGCTCCTTAAAAATATGTGAACAGGCAATAGGAGTCGTTTTTGTACTATTCTTCCCCATGACACCTATTATATCGAGAGGGACAGTGCCCTTTTCAATTGTGTTAATTAGGTTTCGGATGGCTTCATCATATTCTCCTCGAATGATATAATCAGCTGTTGATTTTTTGAGGGCCTTTTTAGGATACGAAGTGGCAAATTGTCCGCAATAAATTGTTTTGATAGCAGGATTGTATTGCTTTGCATGGAAAAATGTATCAGCCGTTTCCTGAATACTTTCTTTAATTAAAAAAGTGAGGCTTTGAGGTGCAGAAATTACAAACCCGGGATTGAAGTCTTTTAAGAGTTTTTTGAATTTTTTTGTCCAGTCTTCATTTTTTCCTATAAGGTTTAAGTCAAAACTTGTTACCTTGTGATTTGACAAAGCAAGTAAAGATGCAGTTAAAGCTGTTTCAATTGGAAAAAGGACTTTTGGAAGCACGCTTCGTTTGCTACTTATTTCCTCTCGTTGAATAATAAAAATTATTTTTGCCATGGAAGTATTCCTTTCGAAGACATGTCCCAGTGAATTTTGGCTCTTTTTTTTCCGCCAAAACAGAACCATTCAAACCAAAAGTGAAAAATATTTTGGATGCTTTTTAAAATAGTTTTATAGTTGACACCCGATTTCGCGTGTCCATGTAATTCTCTACTATGATAGTGTAATTGAATTTGTCTGATGGAAAGTTTTAATAACCGTGCTTTTATTAAACATTCTGCAGGAATAAAAGAGCTATAGCTTTTGATAGTAATACCCTGTAGTAAGAAATCTCGAGGATAGAACTGCACGAACTGGAAGTCAAGAATCGGAGAATGATCAAAAAATAAAGGGAAAAATAATGTTTTGATAAGGTAGTAATTCACCCTTGATTTAAACCAAGATATTTTTGATTTGGTTTTCAAGTTATCATGTTTAAATGCAACTACTATATCAGTCTCTTTATCTAACAGCATTGGAATGATTTTTCCTATATCATAGATATTAAAATGAGAGTCTATATCATTCCAAAATACAATATTTTTCATGGCCTGTTGTATAGCAGTTTTGACGGCATATCCAATACCCATATTGCGTTTATGATGAAAAACTTTAAGTTCTGAGTGCCGTTTTGAAAGGTCGTTTGCTATTATTCCAGTTTTATCTGTGCTTCCGTCGTTGATAAGAATGATTTCAAAATCGTTGGAGTATTTTTTTAATCCCTCTATCCATATTTCAATTTGTTTTTTTAGTAATTTTTCTTCATTATATGCAAATGTAAGCAAGGAAAAAGATAGAGATTTGTTCTTGTCTTTTATCATCATGTATCTTTCTATTATGATTATAGGCTTGATAATTTATTAATCAGGCAATAAAATAAACAACCAGACCGGAACCCTATAAATGGGCTTCAAATTTTGAATTTTGGCCTCATGTCTTTTTTTTAACCTTATGATTTTTTTTCAAACACACCGATAAGATATCCCACATTAATATAAGGTATACGAGCTACAGTGAGCGCTCTAAATCCAGCACCTTCCATATGTTCGATAAACTCATCCTCTTTCCAGCGGTGTTCGTTCCTGCGGTCTGATTTTTTCGTGAATATTATATAAGGGATATACCACACAATTAACCATCTGATATCCCAAATGGTTTTCATCCACCCACGATTTTTTTTATATTTTTTCAACCATTCAAATGGCGTATCAGAATCAGGGGTTGTCGTAATAAGGGCTATACCTCCTGGCTTTAATACTCTGGAAAATTCTTTTAGAGTATCATCCGGCTTTTGAATTTTCATAATACAATGCTGACTTGTGATCAGATCAAAAGAATCGTTTTCAAGAGGAAGTTTTTTCCCTAAATTCATGAGTTTAAATTCGATATTTTTATATGGACCTTTTTTTTTGTTTAAGCAAATTGCCTGGTTTAAAATAGATGCACCAAAATCAACAGCCAACACCTCGAAGCCTAATTCAGCAAGTGGAAAAGTAGAGCTCCCTGAACCGCACCCTGCATCCAATGCTTTCGCTCCTTGGGGCAGCTTTAATGAAATCAAGGTCTTTTTATATGCATTGTGAACATTGGATACAAATTGACTTTTTTTAGCAGCATTATAAAAAAAACCGCAATATTTCCACCAAAACTCTTCCGACATTCTCTAAACCTCCTGAATTCAGGTTTTAAGTTTATATTTAATTATAATGGATAGTTCTTTTCAATTAAGGAGAATCAAAATGTAGAACCCAATGGTTTGGAACCTAAGCGATTCGCCATATGGAGAAAATTTTATTCAATGGGCTTGTTAAGCGCATGGAAATAGTTATAGTTCCACGATCGATATTCAAGATCCACACAATCTTTACAGTGTATCATTTCATTGCGTTTGCCCTCTAAGTGCATTCTTCTCCATTCATTCAAAATATCTGACTGCCATAATTGGGAAATATTTTGTTCCATGATATTTCCAACACAAAGTTTGTTATATATGTCATTGACACACGCTCTTAAATTTCCAACCGGATCTATAAGAACACGTTCCCATAAGAAGGGACACGGTACTGTAGCCGGCATATAGGTCTCCTGAGCGCCTCTGTCAATCAATCCGCTAAAACTTAGTAAACTACGGGTGAGAACTACATCGACAAGATTTTTCCAAAATTTCTTTATTTTTTCCAGAGAGTCCATATTGTCTTTTTGTTTAATGATGCTGACCATAATTCGAGTCTTAAATTTACCTTGATCCCGTAATCGAACTAAATTTTGAATATTGGATAGAGTCTGTTCAAAAGAAAGTCCTGGACGAATTTTTTCATAAATCTCTGATGTAGCTGCATCAACACTAATTTCTATACTCCGAATTCCGGCTTTCAACAGGCAAATGGATTTGTCCGGTGTCAACAAACTTCCATTTGTGGTTAATGCTACATTTTTTTTGAAATTTAATAGGTATTCTATCATTTCAATTCCATGAGGATGCATCAGTATTTCTCCGGCTGAAGAAAGACGCACTAAGCTATGGGGGTATTGAGTACATTCATGAACAATTTTTTTGTAAACTTCCCAGCTCATTAGCTGGTCCGCGCCTTTGAGACTGGCTGTGAAATTAGTTTTTGCGTTAGGACAGTGTATGCATCTAGCATTACAGCAAAAAGAAATACCGCAGACAACCATTTCTGGAAATTGTATTGCATCCTTAAATCGGAAACCAAATTTTTTAGGGATATGTTGTCGTTTTTGGGAAGAATTTGTCATTATTTTATATCCTAATTTAGTGAAGTGTTTGCTGAAACGATAGTTATCATTTTTATTATAATTTAAAGGAATTCGGAATTTTTTAAAATGATATCAATGCTTTGCTTTCCATAGTTGAATAACAGGTCAATTACTGACAAATATTTTATGAAAGGTTGTTGGCATTGGGAGTAAGAAGGATGATGGTAGTTTTGGAAACTGACAGAAATTCCATTTTGCTTAAAGCGATGCAAATCAAGAAAATTCTTTGCTTTTTTTCCATCAAACAAATTGGTTATACCAGTGGCTTTACAAAGCTGAATCAGTCGCTCATTCTTATCCTTTGTTTTTATCCCAAGACTTGAGGATAAAATTGTATCGCGTTGGAGACCTAAATACGTTGCCAATGCAATGGTAGATTGAACATTTAATTCAACGAGATATTTAAATTTATTTTCTAAAACACTCTTTAATATCTGAAATATCTCTTTAAAATAAGTGGCAGTATGGTAATTTTGCCTCATGCAATTCAGGTGTTTTGCAATCCAGTTTGTTGAATAATCAATTGGAGTATCGGATAGTGCCTGTTTGCTGTGGATAACTTTGACCGGTACTGTTAGCCATGTCCATCCTTTATCTGAAGGGTCGTACGTTCTAAGCTTATTCCTGTTTCTCCAATCCTGTTTGGTATATTGAACATCATCAAGAAAAATAAATATATTGGAAACATAAAATTGTTCGAAAAATCCAAGCCAAGGTAAGTAGCTTGGTTGTAAAATACAGCCCTGCATCAATTCCCACCTCTGGTTTGTGTTATTTTAAGTGTTGGGAAACGTAACGAATTATACCATGAAGGATTGTCATGATACCAAGCGATAGTCTTTTTTAATCCAGAGTAAATATCAATCATAGGCTGCCAATCAAGCAGTTTGTTCGCTTTGTCGATAGAGGCAATATGAGACATGATCTGACCGCATCTATCACGCCCATATTTAATGTGTTTTTCAGCATCTTTATCCAAAATTTCGCAGATTGATTCTGCCATTTCAAGGATAGATACTTCACGTCGGCTACCAATGTTTATTGCTTCCCCGAATAAATCATTGGATTTGTAATGAATCGTACGATCAATTGCCCTGCAAAGGTCTTCTACATAAAGCCAGTCTCTGGTCTGAGTGCCTTTATTTTCAACATGAATAACTTTATCATTCAATAGGTTGGTTATGAATTTTGGGATCACTTTTTCTATATGTTGGTGGCTTCCAAATTGATTAAATGGTCGAAGTATTATAAGTGGTATATCAAAGCTATAGAAATAACTGAAAGCAATTCTATCTTGTCCGGTTTTTGAACCAGCATATGGACTTGCTGGATTAAGAGGGTGAGTCTCATCCATAGGTTTTATTTCTGCCGTTCCATAGACTTCAGAACTTGAAATTAAAATGAATTTTTCAACGGGGAATTTTACGATTTCTTCACATAGTACCATTGTTCCGAAGACATTTGTATTTACAAAATCATCAGCTTGGGCAAGGGAGTTGGAGACATGTGATTCAGAAGCAAGATGAACAACAATATCACAATTCCTGATTGCACTAGATAGTTTTTCTCGATCAGAAACGCAGGCATTAATAAATGTGTACTGACTGTTGTTATTAAAAAAAAGTGGATCAAGATTTCGGATATTGCCTGCATAAGTAAGCTTGTCATAGACAGCTATCTTATAAGATGGATATTTTTTTTGTAAATAGTTAACCAAATTGCTTCCTATGAAGCCTGCTCCACCAGTTACCAATATGCGCTTAGTCATAATTGTTATCTTTCTATTTAGTTTGGTTTCATATGAAAAAATTTTAGAACAGAATTATTTCAAATTCTGTCCAATATATGCATGTCATTTTTTTGTTTGTCATTTCGAGGGTTGGTATTGTTTTGATTCATAATTGTTTGTAGTAAAGCAATATATATTTTTAAATTATACCAATTGGAATTTTCCCCCATGTTCGCTATATGATCTAAATTGATCCATGGCATTGGTTCTGCTCCTCCTTTATGATTTTTCCGGTCTATGATTATCTCCCGCAACCTCAATAAAGAAGTCTCCATGATGTCAATGGTGGGGTCTTTATATTCACTCTTATCTTCAATTAGGTCTGTCAGTAATTGATAGAAATGTAGTTGTTCAACTTCTGTCGTGATGCCTGTAAGTCCCAGCCAGATACAAAAAAAACTAAAGTCAAAACCGTCACGAATTGGTAAAATATTCAAAGATTCATTTTCGAAATGAATGATGCTTTCATCTTGATCCATAAGCCTGTAAAGAATATTGGGGGCAAGTCGTAATAAAGAATTTGTGGGTAATATTTTTTTTGTGATATCTACCCAAGAGTTTAAATATTCTTCTGCTGTTTTGTTTTGTTTTTGGTGTAAAAAAAATATACTCAGAAAAAGACGTGTGATTGTAAGATTTATGATGGTTTTGGAGAGTTTTTCCTCTATCGTTCGTAATTCACTGCAACAATAGTAATGTCCAAGTTTATAGGAAATTAGTAATTCATCAATGTCCATGTGCCATATAGGAGATAATGCGCTCACTTCAATACCCGAAATTCGGAGTTCATCGTGAAATAAATCAAGGGATTGTGATTTATAGACATGCAACCGATATCGGGCGGTTTGATCCTGAATATGCAACATTTGATATTTTTTTTTACTTGTTGCGCATAGTTGATAGTATATCAAATGCTCTCTACGATATGCAGGGGCGTATGATTGTCCGGTAAGAATGCTTAATGTAAGCGGGTTTAATGGGCCATAGCGAGTATTCCAACAGTTAAAATCATAAATCCAACAGGGCTTTTTTTCTTTAATGGCAGTAAGTAGTTGGGTCTGAAGTGTGTCTTGCATAGGGGCTGCAATTGTATTGTAGTGGAAGAATGTATAAGTGCAAAGAGGCGCTCGTTTTGTCATATAATAAATTTGAGGGACGATGCCCCAAGCAAGAAAAGGTCCTTCGTATGTTTTACAATGGGACTCTACTTGTGAAATACGTAAATCCCAATAATATTGATATACCGTTATGGCCTGTCCCATATGCTTTGATAAAGGTTTGTTTTTATAATATTGAGGGAAGTTTAAAATCGAGCGTCTGGCCCCAACAATTAAAAGAAATGATAGGCACACAATGCCAATACTATTTTGTGCTTCAATTTGAGATTGAAAGCCCATCACTGTTAAAATGGAAGCTGGTGGAATTAATACATAAAAATGGTACAGTTCAAACCGAAACTGGGTAGCTATGTTGATGAGGGTCGCTATCAGCCAGGCCACTAAAAGCCAGCTGATATTGTCTTTGGGGGAATAAGACCATGCTCCCCATACTGCAGCAAGGAATATGATTGCCAAGGGGCTATGTTTGAGGGCTATTTCATATCTATCTTTCAATAAACGATATTGATTTGATATACTGATTGTTTTGAGCCAACCGCTTTTGGTCAGATACCATGAGTAATTGTTAATAGCACCTTTAAAACTATATTTTTTGATTAACAGCAGATAAAAAAATAAGGCTGGTAAGCAGCCCAATAAAATGTATTGAAAGACATAAATGGAAAAATTTTGTTGGCTCCAATATAAACATCCGATAATGAACGGTTCTAAAATGAAATTTATTTTTGTGAAAACAGCCGCTCCAAATAGTAGAAAAGCCCATAAGATTAATAATGATTGGGGTTGATCATTGATAGGATACGTGGATGCCTTAAACAATAAAATCATACTAATTGATGAGATTACCATATAGAATTGTTCGCCGTTCAAATAGGTAGGCAGCATTTGAGGGCGTGATGCTGAAAAAAGGAAGGTTGTTGCAGCAAATAATGCCAGCCAATTGGGCATCTGTAGTATTTGGGCGCTGATATAGAAAACAAGCTCCCCGGTTATCATCACCATAGCCCACATTAAAATTTTCACCAATGTATTTGTACATCGGTTATTGGAAAGTTGAACAATCATTTTTACAATAAAAAACATATAAGCCCGGCTAAGTCCAATAGCTCCTGTGATAAATTGCCGAGCATTTTCTTTTTTGTAAAAAAGACTCCATATCCCGTATGATCCAAAATGCGGATCTGGCGGCCAGTTTCTATAGGGAATGAAAAAATAAAAAGCCAAAAATACTATCAAAATAATTGGTATATAAAAAGACATTTAGATGCTTTCCATTAGAGGTTTCGTTTTTCCACTAATATGGTTAATTATCTTCTTGCAGTTATTTTTCTCTGGTATCCTAATAGTTGGTTTTGGGTATTGTGTCCATCTCATTTTATTAACAATTCTTTAAGCATACTAATTATGTGATTAATTTCTTCCTGTGTCAGATGGGTATGAAATGGTAGAGATATTGTAGAATCGCCAATTTTTTCAGAAATTGGAAAGCTCCCCCGCCCTTTTGAAAAGAAGTTTTGAAACTTGGATAAAATATTTATAGATCGGTAATTTACTGCTACACCAATACCTTTTTTTTGCAGATCACGAAGGAGCTTATCTCTTTTGTTTGGGGCTACCCATATGGTAAGTAAATGATATGCACTGATTGATTCCGGTAATATCTGAGGGAATTTTAATTCAGGAATATTGACTAATCTTTCCATATATTGTCCATAAATCTCTTTGCGTTTTTTATGTATGTGATCAATTTTATCAATTTGAGGAATCAGTATGGATGCCTGGATATTGTTCATATTGTATTTCCAACCAAAATCAATAAGATCCCAGTGTTCAAACACTTTATCATGCCTCATGTTAGCATCTTTATTGATGCCATGACTCCTGAGCATGTGTATTTTGCTGGCCAACGATTGTGAATTTGTTGAAACAGCTCCCCCTTCACCACAGGTAATGCTTTTGGTTGCATAGAAACTGAAACAAGCAGCATCTGATAACTCTCCTATTCTAATGCCATCACGGGAGCTTTCCAGTGCGTGTGCAGCGTCTTCTATTATGAATAGACCAAATTGATTGGCAATATCACGAATTGTTCGCATATCACACATCTGGCCGTATAGATGTACGGGTAATATCGCTTTGGTTTTTTTTGTGATAGCAGCTTCAATTAGTTTCACATCTATGTTGCCGGTATTTGCTTCTACATCTACCCAAACCGGTGTAGCACCTGTATGAACTATTGCTAAACTGGAGGCAGCAAAGGTCATGGGAGTGGTAATCACCTCATCTCCTTTTCCAATGCCCAGAGCCTGCAAGCTAAGATGAAGGGCAGCAGTACAACTCATCACCGCAATTGTGTGTTTAGAGCCAATATATTGAGAAAATTTTTTTTCAAATTCAAGCACAGTACTTCCTGTGGTAAGAAAAGGTGATTCAAGGGCATTATAAACAGCCTCTCTTTCCTGTTCTCCAAGATTATGATAAAAAAAATCAATTTTCATTATTTCACGCTAACCTATTTTTTTTGGAGTTTATTAAATTAATCACCTACTATTCTTGGTATTTTTTTTGATCCTTCTGTGTTTGGATTGTTACAACTGAATGGGAAGTCATTTTTTATTTTTCATTATTTTTAAGATAGATTGAGCAGCTTTGTCTACACCATAGCAAGTAATGAATTTGTTATGAGCTGCTTTTGCTAATTTATTTCTTATTTTTTTGTTTTTCAAAAAAAAATTTACTTTTTTTACTAAGTCAAACTCATCCTCATAAAAAATAATTTCTTTGTTTTCATCAAAAAAGTCGGTTATTGGCATAGCATCATAACACCTTGGAATACGACGAGTAAGTAAAAAACCTTCAGCTGCCATAACTTCCGGCACCTTCATATGAAAAGATGTTGCTGCGCTGTTTAAGTTAATGCATGATTCATTAATTATTTTGTTAAGAGCCTTGCCATTATCAGCAATACCCATCGCAATATTTTTAAATTGAGGGTATTTTTCCCAGTTTCTTCCAAAAACCCGCACATCAATGTTATTTGTGATTAGAGCAAGTATGGGTTTGATTTTCATGAGGGATAAACAATGATATGTAAAACGGCTAAATTCATTTTTGTCATTACGAGGGTTTGTTAATTTTAGCAGTGTATCATTTATGGGTATCCCTATTTTTTGACATACTTTTTCTGCAATTTTCTTTCTATCTACAGAGTTTGAGCTGATCTGTTGTACTTTAGCCAAAGAACTATGATCTAATTCATAAACCAATTGCTTTAAAAAAAATACTTCAGCCTCTGATTTGATTTCTGAAATCGTATTGCCCTCGATGATCGGTAGGAAAGTGAGTCCAGGATTTACTAAATGTGTGATGCTGGTTACTTTATATTTTTTTTTGCATGAAGATATGGGATGATAAATATTTGTGTCAACGGTTACTGGGAGACAATGTATCTTTTTATTTTTGAATGCAGTATGATTTTTAAAATAATTGTCAATCCAATCTTGAGAAAAAGAAAAAATATAATCATGGTCGGTAATTATCGAAGGATTTTTTAGACCAGCTATATGTGGCATTAAATCCTGCATCCAAGTTATAAACGGAATGCTTTTGGGTATCCATGGATAGGATTGCCGAAGGTTATTAATGGAAAAAATAACGTCTGGCTTAAAATTAATTAAGTTTTCCAGGCATACATCTTTTCTGATGCTCACACTGGAGTCCTCATCTTCTATCTCAATAAAAGTATTATGGCCTAATTGCCTAAATCCTTTTGCAATATCTCGGGTGGAGTATTGCAAATAAGTTGTAAACCTTGAAGTAAAAAAAAGAATATTTAATTTCTGTCCGGTTTTGATTTTTTGTATGACAGTGTCGTGGTAATTATCTGGAAAAATTTTACAAAGCTGCTGTTCATAACTTTCAATATTATATACTATATCTGCTCTATGGTCTTTGAGTATAGGTAGCACATGCTTTGAAAAAAAAATGGGATCATCTTGAGATATATATATCGCTCTGTCTATAAAAGGAAGTTTTCTTTCAAGCAAGATATGTGTCAATTGTGAGCGTAAATTATTTTTATCGATAAAGCGGATAACAAAATCACAATTATTCAATGGTGAAAAATCTATTATATGCATCATTTGTCGGAGTACTTCAAAGTCAACGATCACCCAGCATCCAAACTTAATAGGCTGCGGTTCATTTGTTTTGATTTTATCAATGAAAATAAAAAAGGATTCAAAAGAATCACAATGTACCATGATACTTAAATTATTTTGTATCAGCTTTTTCGTTTCATTTGTCATGTACGCAGAAGGGGGGATTTTTAACCAGACCCCATCTTTTTTTGTATAGAAATTGTCAGAAATTTTTATAATATTGGGCTGCGGGATTTGGGATGAATCAAAAGAAATAAAACTTTCATATTGCTTTGAGTTTTGGGAAAATGGCGGGTTGGTTTTAATATGTTCAATATTTTTCTTAAATAAATCAGCATGGGAGGTAAAAATATCAGGAAATGTGTAAATATTAAGTAATATTTTATTGATTATGGAATGGATATTTTTTTGGGAGGTTTCATTAACCCTTAGAATAATGGAGTCCCGCAAAGATAATAGCCCGTTTATATCAAGTAAAGGGATGAATGTTTCAAAACATAATTTGATATTTTCCAAGGTTAAAGGCAACTTTCCATAATACTCTCTTGCTTTGTCGTATTTTGATGTTAATGCATAAAGTTGTCCGACTTTTTTTAGCAAAGGAGGGGCTTCTGATTTGTCTTCAAGAGCTTCTGCTAAAAATATTAGTATAGCTATTGCTGTACTCAATTTATTTTCTGCTATGGCTTGATCGGCATATCTGAATAGCATCTCTCCAATATCATTTTCAGGCACACCTGATTCCATCAATAGGTCAATGACGGTTTTAAAATCATCATTATCGGCCCAAGACCATATCACTTGCTTTTCAGGAAGTTTATTGTCAAAATTTTGTCTGGTAAGCATGATTTTTGTAAAAAACACCATTTTGGGATAGTAATGATGAGATTTTGTCCTTGTAAATTTATGATTTTTTTGAAAAATAAGCCTGTGAAAAAGTATTTATATCAAAAGATGGATATAGCTTCGCCCTTTTGATTACATATAATTCGGCATATTTATACCATTCCTAAAATTAAAAAAGCAATTTTAAAATTAAAAAGTATAAACCCTCAGTATGCCTTATCAATTAAGACATTCAACCCATATTGGTGGTACTCTCCAAAATGTTAAATTTTGAGTTCGTCCAACGACATAAGTTGGGCATGAATAAAAAAATATAGCAGCATTTAAAACAAAAATTATCTTGGATTTTCTGCGAAGTGATCAAGGCAGTTGGTTGAATTATTTGGCATAAGATGGAATTAATAATCCTTTTGCGGCCTCAAAAAAACTGGTATTATAATTTTGTCAAGGTTTGATTGGCATCCCGAAATTCTGTCCCAAATAGTCTCATTAAAATTATGTCATGATATTTGTTATTTAAATACAAATGCTCTTTTAATATCCCTTCTTCAATAAAACCAATCTTTTTGTATAAATTTATGGCCTTGGTGTTGTATGCAGCGACTTCCAAGCATATTTTCCTAATATTGAGGTATTCGAATGCATAATTAAAGAGTAAGATTATGCTATCCTTACCAATTCCTATGTTTTGGTACTCCTTTTCCCCTATAGTGATTCCAAAACTACAGCGCCTTGATATCCAATCTATTTGATTAAGTTCTATAAATCCTACAAACATATTATCTTTAAGTGATTCAATTGAGAATATTACTTTTGTTCGGCTTTGTCCATTTAGGGCTGATTCATACCATATTTCCTCCATTCTTTCTGTTACAGGAAAACGATAACCCTGAACATTTTCCCGTATTTCAGGGTCATTTTTCCAAATTAGAGATTTCTCTATGTCATTTTTATGAATTGGACGCAAACGTGTTTTTTTCCCTTTATATGAAATCATCTCTTCACCTAATATATTATAAAAGATTTTACTTGTAGTTGAGTTGATTGTTGACCTTGACCGCCGCATTTCTCTAAAAATATTGTTATTAAAGTATATTTTACCTCTATTATGGTGTTGGGTGTTTAGGTCAAACACGGGAAAAACACAACAAAGAGGTAAAATATATAGAAAAAATATCAAAAGATTTATCCAAAGGCAATTAAAATTAAATGTCTAACGATCTTTCCGGGATAATTATAGCATGGGTAACCACCTTTATATATAATGCTCATGAAGTTCTTACATTCGGTTATCCTATACATTCCAGTTCCATCATTGTTTTTAATCCGTTCTACTGATAAAGTCTCATCATTGATTTATGATTTGCAGAAGATAATCATGAAACTAATTTAAGCTGTGAGGTATAGGAATGAACCCCCTCAGATTCTAAATAGCGTTATTATTATCGGATTATTAGGCTATAAAAAGGGATTTATGAATGAAAATTAAAATGGTTAATATCGAAAATGGTTTACAGGGCATAGGATTTAGAAAAATGTCAAGTTATGTGAAAAGTCTTAATAAAGATACAACTACTTATTTTATTTCTCCAACAAATCAATTTTCATTATTTAATCGTATATTCTTAAACTCAGATTTCAACTTATTAGGTGATTTGGATATTATTGCTCAGGAATTATCATGTGCAGATCTTCTGGGTTTTTCATTTATGAGTGAGTGTCGAGATATAACTGCGCAATTAATTTCACGAATTAAAAATATTAATAAAAATGCAATCATTTTTGTAGGAGGCCCGCATGCTAGGATATATCCTGAAGACTGTCTTAATTTTTCTGATATAATTTGTGTCAGTGAAGGTGAGCGTCCTTTTTTTCAGTTTTATCAAAAAATTCAAAATGGTAACGATTATTTTGATATACCGGGTTTAACTTATCTAAAGAAAGATGGATCAATTGTGAATACGAAACCATCTGCCCCAATGACCAATGAAGAATTAACTGCTGCCCCATTTATTGATTTTGATGTTAAAAATAAATTCTATGATACAAAAAAAAAACAATTTGTTCCGATGGATTCAAAATTATATAAGAAATGGCTTGGCTTGAATTTGAACATAATATGGACAAGAGGGTGTCCAAATAAATGTGCCTATTGCTATAATTCAGCTTTTTTGCGATATCATAAAAAATATGCACAATTACGACATCCATCTCCAAAATATATGGTTGATGAGATAAGGTCGGTTTTAAAGACTCACCCAATGATTTCTTGGATATCATTTTTTGATGATGGTATGATGGCATTAAAACCAGAAGTTCTACAGGAGTTTGCTGATGTTTATTCAAAAGAAATAAAACTTCCCTTTTTAACCTATGGAACGCATCCAAATTATATCAATGATGAAAAAGTTAAGATTCTTGTAAAAGCGGGTTCTATATTTTTTAGAATGGGTATTCAAAACTGTAGTCCAACAGTTTTAAATATTTATAATCGTAAAACTTCATTGAACAAAATAATTCAATCTACACGTGTTATTAATAAATATAAAAAATTTATTGCGCCCCCTGCTTATGACATTATTCTTGATAATCCATTTGCAACATCTGAAGACTTAAAAGAGCATATGGAAAATATGTACTTAATCCCAAGACCTTATGTTATAAATCTACATTCATTAAGGATTGTTTTAGGCTCTGCGCTTGAGGATAATATAAAGAAATATACAAATAGAGAAACCATAGAAGCTAAAGATAAGAATTTGTTACATCCAGAAGCAACTTTTTTTAATATTATGCATTATATTTTAAGTGTTGTAAAGATTCCGCATTTTTTATTTAGATATTCTCTTGATCATATATATAATCCTAAAGAGTATAAAACCCTTATCATTTTTGTGCGCTTTATTTTTTTAGTGAGAAGAGCTTTGGGGCATTTGAAAAATCTTGATTTTTCTTTTTTGACGGGTCGTGGTAGTTTTGTTCCATATTTTCTTTGGAAGGTTGGAGTTCTAAAATTTTATAATAAAATCATGTATGAAAAACGCAATAAAATATAATCAAAAACTGCTTGTTTAGTAAGGGATTTTGTAAGCATCATGGAGATAATAGATAGTCATATACATGTTGGTGATATTTACCATGGATTTCCAATAAAATATCCACTTTCTAAGATACCATTTGGATTGATGAGTATTTTTGAGGCATCACAGTTTAAAAGTCCTTTTAAAAGAAAACTAAAAAAGGATAATAATCAAACCAATTTGCAGCAAGGAAAATTTGGCAGGTTTCTTGGTGATATCGCGTATATGGAGAGTTGCCGAAGGATTCAATTTTCTGATACTGATCATATTATAACTGCATTTGATAGAAACAAAGTTGATAAAGCCATTGTACTACCAATTGAGCCTAATGTTACAACAAAAAATATTATAGCATTATCAAAAGAACAACCCAGATTTATTCCCTTTGGCTCAGTTAATTTTCATTCTCTAAGATATATGGAAGAACTTAAAGAAAATATCCAGAACGGTATAAAGGGATTAAAAATTCATCCAGTGATTCAGCGAATTCATCCTGAAAATAAAAAAATATATCAAGTTTTGGAAGAAATTTCTATATACTCTATGCCCGTATGTTTTCATGTCGGTCCTTGTAGAGCAGGTATTGTTAAAATTGAGGAAGAGGAATATGCTCATCCTGATCAAATTTTAACTCTTGTCAAAAATTTTCCTAATGTTCCATTTGTTTTCGCGCATATGGGCTTAGAATATAAAGATTATGTTATTGAACTAGCACAAAAACATAAAAACATATATTTGGATACGAGTTTTCAAACTGCTAAAACAATTAAAAAGGCAATTATGTCTATAGATGTTGATAGAATTCTTTTTGGAAGCGATTTTCCATTAGTAAGTCAAACCACATCAATTAAAATAATTAATAAATACATAAAAGATCAAATTGTAAAAAAAAAAATATTTTCAGAGAACATTAAAAAGTTATTAGGCATTTAATAATGCATGTAGAATTATTATTCGGAAAAGATTTAGCAGATTGGGATAAGTATATCCTTCGAAAAAAAGCGAGTATCTATAGTACGGTATCATGGCTCGATTTATTAAAAAAAACCTATCGTTTTGATTGTGCTTGTTTGTGTGTCAAGAAAAACGGAGTTATTTCTGGTGGAATTCCGATTTTCTTTGTTAAAAGTATTCTTTTGGGTAATAAAATATGTTCAAATCCATTTAATCTGTTCGGTGATATTTTTTATGATAATGAATCGGAATGTGAATTATTAATTGGTAGTCTTCTAAATTTATACCAACATAATAGTTTTAATGTCATTCATTTAAGAACATTTCAAAAATTACCTGAAAGTATTATTTATAAATATAATATAAAACAATCTGACTCAAAAGTTATACCCATATTAAAGCTATCGAGTGATTATGATGAATTTATTAAGAATTGTAAAAAACAATTTCGTATAAATTTGAAAAGTTCAATTTTAAAAATTAGCGGTAGCGGAGAGTTTGCAGTCTTTTCTTCTTGCTATTCCAATAAAGATTGGAAAGATTTTTATCATCTTGTTTGTAAACTTTTTAAAAATAAGCATCTTATGTTCCCAGCTCCATTTGAGTTTTTTTTGAATATAAGGAAATATTGGAGTAAAGAGAATTATAGTTTGTATATTTTGCGGCATAGGGAAAAATGTGTCGCAGGTATTCTAATTTTAAAGTTTAAAGATAAAGCATACTATTCGTGGAGCGCATCATCGATAGAATACAATAAATGGGGCGTTTCAACATTTTTACTTCATCATATTATTGAAGATTTAGCAACACAAGGAATTTCATGGTTTGATTTAGGCGTAACTTCATCAGAAAATAAAGGATTGCTTTTTTTTAAGACCAGGTGGGGTGCAGATATCGTTCATCCGTATGATTATTTGATTTTTTTGAAGAAAAAATTAGTTTATAATGAATATAGTTCTTCTCAATCATTTCTTACGTTGAGAAAACCGATAAAGCTTCTACCTGATTTTATTTTTTCTTCTCTTACAAGACTACTATATCGGCATTTGGCATAAAAAAGGAAAAAATGAGAAAAATTTTATTAATATCAAGTGGTCATTCTTTTTTCAAAGGTGCTTTATGGGGTGGATATGATTATGAAATTCCACTTAATGTTGCATATACTGCGTCTTTCCTTGAATCCAAAGGTTTTGAAGTCGATGTTATTGACACACAAATATTAAAAGACGCTCAAAAAATATTAAATGAAATTGACTATACTTCATATATCGCCATCGGTATTAATTCTGAATTATCAACAACTTATGATGCCTATGAATTAATTGGGTTTATGAAATTCAAAACAAGTAGAACTCCGATATTTGCATTTGGCGTATTTACAGTCCTAAAAGAAATTTTATTAAAAGAATGTGTTTATTTAGATTATGTTATTTATGGAGAAGAAGAACATTCCTGCCATGAATTGGTATCAGCACTTGAGTTACATGGAAATATCAATAAAATTAAAGGGCTGATATTTAGAAAGGGCTCAGAAATTGTTAAAAATAAACCACATGAATGTGAGAAAAACCTTGATTCTTTACCTTTTCCTGCCCGTTCAAAATTTGATTTGGAAAAATATTACCCTTCGCCTGGTAAATACTTTAAACTTCCTCAGTTTTCAATTTTAACGAGTAGAGGATGTAATGGTCAGTGTTTTTTTTGTTCAAATTTAAGAGGCAAAGAAATGCGCTATCGAAGCCCGAAAAATATCGTTGATGAAATTGATTTGTTGCAAAATACATATAATGCCAAAGAAGTTTTTTTCATTGATGATAATTTTACGGCAGATCGAGTTCGAGTCATGGAATTTGTAAGACTCATGAAAAAAAGAGATAGAAAAATTTTTATTCGGGTTATATCAAGAGTTGATACAGTTGATAAAGAAATGTTGCAACAGTTAAAAGAAATTGGTTTATATAGCATTGGTTATGGTGTGGAGTCAGGAGACAATAATATATTGTCCTTTAATAATAAGAAGATTACTCTGGATCAAGTTGAATATGCCGTGAACATTGCGAAAGAATTAAATATTGAAACACGTTGTTTTTTTATGCTTAACTTACCTGGTGATACACAAGCAACTACTGAAAAAACATTTCGTTTTATAAAAAAAATCAGACCGGACCTCGTTAATATACAAATTACATATCCATGGCCTGGAACAGCAATGCGTGAATATGTAAAATTAAATTTTAAAATAAATGAAGAGCTTTGGAATGATTGGGAAGCAAGTTCCGGGGATGCTGTAACCTTCCTGCAATCTGATTTGACTGAAAGTTATATTAAAAATATGTATAAAAAAATTATTCGTAATCATTATATTAGATTTGGGTTTATATTGAATTGGCTATTCAGGCTGAAGTCATTTCACGATTTAAAATATTCTTTTTTACAATTTTGTAGTTTGATTAAAAAGACAGTAATGCCCGGTTAGGTTGGATAGTTTTCTGATATATTTTAGAAAGGTATTCGTTTTAAATTGTATGTTGATTATTTATAGGAGCAGTTGTGGGCAAAGTATTGGTAACCGGAGGGGCTGGTTTTATAGGGAGTCATTTAGTTGATAGACTTCTTAAAGATGGTTGCGATGTGGTGGTTTTAGATGATTTTTCTACAGGCCGTCCTCAAAACCTTGAACATCATAAAAACAATAGGAAATTAAAATTAGTTCAAATTGATATTTCCGAATACAGTAAAATAGAAAAATTTTTTAAAAATGTTGACTGGGTTTTTCATCTTGCAGCCCTTGCTGACATTGTGCCCTCCATTAAAAAACCATTTAAATATCACAAGTCAAATGTTAATGGAACCATCAGTGTACTTGAGGCGTCCAGAGTGAATGAGGTAAAACGATTTGTATATGCAGCATCTTCGTCCTGCTATGGTATTCCGGATCAATATCCAACTCCTGAAACTGCTGAGATTAGAACGGAGTACCCCTATGCTCTGACAAAAAATATAGCAGAGCAATATGTCATACATTGGGGAAAAATCTATGGATTGCCCGTTGTCTCTTTGCGAATGTTTAATGTTTACGGTCCCCGCTCACGAACTTCAGGAACTTATGGGGCTGTTTTTGGGGTGTTTCTTGCCCAAAAATTGCATAATAAACCGTTCACTGTTGTCGGAAACGGGAATCAGACTCGTGATTTTACCTTTGTCTCTGATATTGTAGATGCTTATATTCAGGTTGCAGAGTCTGATATGTGCAACGAAATATTCAATTTAGGGAGTGGTCAAACTTACAGTATCAACAGGCTTGTTGAATTATTGGGCGGAGATATCTTATATGTCCCGAAGCGACCTGGAGAGCCTGATTGTACATTTGCTGAAATATCTAAAATTCAAAAAATGATTGGGTGGAAAGCTGTGATTCCATTTGAAAACGGTGTGCAAACAATGTTGGATAATATTGATTACTGGCAAGAGGCACCTGTATGGACTCCAGAAAAAATAAAAGAGGCAACAAGGGAATGGTTTCAGTATTTAGGTAAATAAGTCGATTGTGGCATTAAGTTTAAAAAACAGGAAATCCTGCATAAAGAATATTAAAATTGATATGGATAAGTATAATATAGACAGTCACAAATTAATATACCATGTCTCAAGGGTAAATGACTGGCTTAACGGTGAACCTATCTACCCAATCTACATGGAAATAAGCCCTACTGGAGCGTGCAATCATAGATGTTCCTTTTGCGGTCTTGATTTTATGAAATATTCATCCAGAAAGATTGATATCTCGGTTTTAAAAAAGAGATTGCCTGAATTTGGCCGTCTCGGTTTGAAAAGTATTATGTATGCCGGAGAAGGGGAGCCATTTCTTCATAAAGACATTGCGGAAATGATTATGCTTTCAAAAGAGAGTGGTATTGATGCGGCAGTAACATCAAACGGAGTTTTGTTTAAAAAAAAACTTGCGGAAAATATACTTTCATATTGTTCATGGATTAAATTCAGTATTAATTCTGGTACTCCAGATACTTATGCAAAGATACACGGAACAAAATCCGAAGACTTTAAGACCGTAATTGACAATCTTTGCTATGCAGCTGAATATCGTGAAAAACATGGAATAAAATGTACCCTGGGTGTACAGATTCTTCTTTTGCCTGAAGTCGAGAGTGAAATTGAACTCTTAACCAAAATTGTAAGAGATATCGGCATGGATTACCTTGTTGTCAAGCCTTATTCACAACATCCTCAAAGCATTACTAAAAAATATAAAGATATTGTTTACTCCAAATATGACTATTTGTATGGGAAATTAAAGGAATATGATTCTGATACTTTTTCAGTGATTGTCAGGCTTAATACGATGCGGAGTTGGGATAAATGTTATAAAAACTATGAAAAGTGTTTTGGATTGCCATTCTGGTCATATATCGATGCCGGAGGCAATGTCTGGGGTTGCAGTGTATATCTTAACGATAATAGATTTTTTTATGGAAATATTATTGATAATTCATTTCAGGAAATTTGGGAAAGTGATAGACGAAAGAAATCTATGAATTTTGTTGAGAATGAATTGTCTGTTTCTAAATGTCGGATAAACTGCAGAATGGATAATATTAATAAATATCTTTGGGAGTTGCATCATCCCAATGACCATGTTAATTTTATTTGAAATCAGCAGACCCTTAGATAGAAATTCATTTTAAAGCCTATAATAAATGGTGTGGTTTCAATGAAAAAGATTACAGAAATTATTGAACTTGAAAAAAAAGCTGATTACATAAGAAAAAAGCTTGTTGATGTCTCGGTGAAAAATGGGGCCGGTCATATTGCACCCTCCTTATCATGTGTGGATATATTGACCCTGCTTTATTATCATGTATTGAGTCTCAATGATGACCCCAAATGGGAAGGGCGGGACAGATTGGTTTTTTCAAAAGCCCATGGTGCCTATGGACTTTATTCAATTCTGGCTGATATCGGTTATCTAAGAGAAGAGGACTGGAATAATTTTTATAAAGGAAGTTTTTTAAAAGGGTGCATTGAACGAAGTCCCAAGTATGGCATTGAAGCCGGGTGCGGTTCTCTTGGGCATGGAATGCCAATGGCTGTTGGAATTGCATTTGGTGCGAAGATCCAGAATAAGAAATATCAGTGTTATTGTATTGCAGGTGATGGCGAGACGCAGGAGGGAAGCAATTGGGAGGCTGTTCAGTTTGCAGTAAAATATAAATTAAATAATTTAATCATAGTTGTTGACTGCAATGGTTTGCAGGCAATGGATTCTCTTGATAATGTGCTTTCTCCGGTAGATTCATATCAAGATTTGTCTGTTAAGTTTGCCGCCTTTGGTTGTGAGGTGATGACCTGTGACGGGCATAATATGGCGGAGCTTAAAAATATTTTTGAAAAAGTAAGTGAACTCAAGGGTGACGCCGGGCCTGTTGTAATCCTTGCAAAAACCGTGAAAGGGTATGGCATTAAAGCAATGGAAAATGTTGTAAAGTTTCATTTCAGGGTTCCCACAAAGGAAGAATTGGCCATGGGGGTTCGCTATGAACGATAACAATTATCGAAAAGAAATCATTAATGCCATGCTTGAACATGTCGGAAAAGATGCTCGAATCATGCTTCTTGTAGGTGATATGGGATTTGGTGTTGTCGATAATTTTAAAAAAGAGTTTCCGGGCAGAATTTTTAATTGTGGTATGATGGAGCAGGGTATGGTGGGTATTGCAGCGGGAATGGCAATGGCCGGGCTTAAACCCGTGGTTTATTGCATTGTAAATTTTCTGGCATTCAGGGCTATTGAGCAGATACGAAATGATGTGATCATGCAGGATTTGAATGTGAAGTTTATTGCCACGGGAGTCAATGATTATTTCAAGTTTCTTGGCGACTCCCATTGTTGCGGCCAGGATGATAAAGTGATTATGAAGTTGATTGGCATGCCGGTCTTTGATCCGTATGTGGAAGATTGTGATGATTTTTCCGGGATGGTAGATAGTTGGATGAGCAGTGAGCAGGCTGGATACATTCGTGTATGACAGGTTTGATAGAGTTATGAATTCAATGAATAATTCAAAAATAGTCTATAAGAGTAAGTATCTTCTGGATGGACACAAACTTGCCTGGCATAAAGATCAAATAGATGCCTGGTTGAGGGGAGAGAGAATTGCCCCCATTACAATAGATTGTTCACTAACCAGGCGGTGTTCATACAATTGCGTTTACTGCTATGGTAAGCTCCAGGCCAATGATGAAAAAGAGATGACAAAAGATGTTATCTTCAGTTTTCTTGATGATGCAGCAGAAATTGGCGTAAAAGCAGTCAGCTTTGTCAGTGACGGAGAGAGTACCTGCAGCCCCTACTTAAAAGATGCCGTGTTAAAGGGAAAAGACAACGGCCTGGACATGGCCCTTGGAACCAACGGTTATTTGTTGAATCAAAATGAATTGGAAGATATCCTGCCTGCTTTGACATATCTTCGGTTCAATATTTCAGCCGGAGAGGTCCAAAGATATGCCCAAATCCATGGCGTCAGTCAAAAATGCTATTATCGGGTGATTGGAACGATACAAAAAGCAGTTCAAATCAAAAAAAAGAATTACCTGGATGTAACCATTGGAATGCAGATGGTTCTTATGCCTGGGTTTGAAGATCAGATCCTGCCCCTTTCAAAGCTTGGCAAAAAACTTGGCGTCGATTACCTGGTTATTAAACATTGCAGTGATGACGAAGAAGGTTCCCTTGGGGTGGATTATTCAAAATATAATAATATGGTTGATGTCTTGAAAAAGGCTGAAACATATTCCAATGAAACTTATCAGGTTTCTGCCAAATGGTCCAAAATTTTCAGTAACGGGGAAAGAAAGTATTCACAATGTTATGGCCCTCCTTTTATATTGCAGATGTCCGGGTCCGGCCTTGTTGCGCCGTGTGGAATGCTGTTCAATGATAAGTATAAAAAGTATCACATTGGAAATATTGTGGAGCAATCCTTTAAGGATATCTGGCAAAGTGACAGATATTGGGAGGTTATGGATATGATTGCATCACAAGAATTTGATGCAAAAACCATGTGTGGAACTTTATGTTTGCAGCATAAAGTGAATGAGTATTTAAGTGATATTAAAAATAAAGGTAATCAGTTTGTTCATGGTAAAGGAAACCCTCCAATGCACATCAATTTTATATAAAATAGAAAAGCCTATATAAGGATAAGAATGCATCCTGAAACAAAAGAAACGCTTTATTTTATTAAAGACCGGATTAAGAAAAAAAAAATAGTTTTTGTATCAGGGAATTTTAATATTATTCACCCAGGGCATTTAAGGCTACTTCGTTTTGCTGCAGAATGTGGTGATTTTCTTATTGTTGGAGTTCATGGCAACAAAACCGATGGTCATACTCTTATGGATGAGGAATTTCGCCTCGAAGGCGTTAACTCTATAACTTGGGTTGATTTTGCTTTTATACTCAGGGATTCATCGGAAGAGTTTATTAAAGAATTAAAACCGTCAATAGTTGTTAAAGGCACGGAACATGAAGCGGTCTATAATCCGGAATCTGAAGCAGTGAAATCATATGGAGGAAAATTGCTTTTCAGTTCTGGAGATATGAGTTTTTCCCTTGTTGAACTTCTTCAGGATGAGTCAAAAAGGCTTATCTCACCAGCAATAGTGAGACATGATGCTTTTATGAAACGGCATGGCTTTGATTGGTATGATCTTTGTCGTACTTTGAAGGGTTTTGAACAGTTAAAGGTCAGTGTGATCGGGGATATAATTGTTGATGAATATATTAACTGTGATCCACTTGGCATGAGCCAGGAAGATCCTAGTATTGTAGTCACGCCCGTTGCAAAAAATAAATATATTGGAGGGGCGGGCATTGTAGCAGCTCATGCCCGAAAGATGGGGGCAGATGTCAGTTTTTTTTCAGTAGCCGGTTCTGATGAAACAGTTCAATTTGCTCAATCAAAATTGGATGAATATGCAGTACAGTCATTTATTATAGAAGATGAAAGTCGTCCTACAATTCTAAAACAGAGGTTCAGATGTTCAGGAAAAACATTGTTAAGGATAAATCATTTGCGCAGTCATCCCATCAGTAAAGAGTTACAAAAACAGATGCAAAATAATCTTTTTGAATTACTTGATGAAATTGATATATTGATATTTTCTGATTTTAATTATGGAATTTTGCCTCAGCCTCTTGTAGACAATGTCATTAAAAGATGCAGACAGAAGGATATTATGATGGTTGCAGACAGTCAGTCTTCTTCCCAGATAGGAGATGTCTCCCGGTTTAATCATATGTTTTTTTTAACTCCGACAG
Source organism: Desulfobacula toluolica Tol2 (assembly GCF_000307105.1). Taxonomy (NCBI): domain Bacteria; kingdom Pseudomonadati; phylum Thermodesulfobacteriota; class Desulfobacteria; order Desulfobacterales; family Desulfobacteraceae; genus Desulfobacula; species Desulfobacula toluolica. Next base: position 4,108,249 of record NC_018645.1, on the reverse strand, counting down.
AAAGGGAAGCAAGGCTTGCTGTCAGGGATTTTGAATCAGGCCTTGTTGTCTTGGCTGAAAAATTAAGAAAACAAGCTTTGGCTGAAAATATTTTTATCACTCTTGACAAGGAAGGAATGCTTATTCATGAAGGGGTTCCCAATCGTGACCAATGGGAGACAGACAGGTTAAATGCCATGAATCCTGTTGCCACAGATCCTGCGGGAGCGGGTGATTCTCTTTTAACATGCTCCGCCCTTGCCGCAGCTTTGGGGGCTGATATCTGGCAATGTGCGTATCTTGGTTCTTTGGCAGCCGCATGCCAGGTGGAACGCATCGGGAATATACCTATTTCAATTGAAGATATGATGGCAAAAATATCAAAATGAAAGCCTTGCTGCTATCAGCCGGTTTTGGCACACGATTGAGGCCTTTGACTGAATTCATTCCTAAATGCCTGGTCCCCATAAAAGGCAAGCCGCTGATGGAATACTGGCTTGATATGCTTTGCAGGGAAAAAATCACTCCTGTCATGGTTAACCTGCATTATCTTTCTAAGAAAGTCGAAGATTATATCGCAACAAGTCCATACCGGGAATTTGTTACAACCGTATATGAAGAGAGTCTTCTTGGTACGGGCGGGACCCTTTTAAAGAATAGGCATTTTTTTGATAAAGAATCGGTTTTTATGGCCCATGGGGATAATCTTTCTTTGTTTGATTTAACGGATTTTGTGAAATCACATGATTCAAGGCCCGGGCACTGCGAGATGACCATGATGACATTTGAAACCGACACACCCCAAAGTTGTGGTATTGTTGAACTTGATAGTGACAATGTGGTTTGTGCTTTCCATGAAAAAGTCGACCATCCTCCCGGAAATCTTGCCAATGGAGCTGTTTATATTCTTGAGCCTTCAGTCCTGGATTTTCTGGATAGTCTTGGAAAAAAGGTGATTGATTTCAGTACAGAGGTGTTACCCCATTATATTGGAAGGATCAAGACTTTTCATAATAGCCGGTATCATAGAGATATCGGGACTATGGAAAGTTACCGGAAAGCTCAAAATGATTTTTTGTAAAGCTGGATCTACCTATCATTAAGAACATTCATTTTTATTTTTAACTGTTCATAGGCGGCCTTGGCTGCCTCCAGTTGCTCTGTGGCCATATAACAATCACCTATTTTTTTGAGCAGTGCTATGTTGTCCGGCAGATGAACAAAACAGTTTTCATAGGCCAGGATCGCATCTTCATTTTGTCCGGCACTCTGGAGGCTGTCACCGATGATTTCCCAGTAGGATGCAAACTTAACGTCCAGTTTGATGGCTTTGTTCAGTGCGTCAATACCTCCATTAAAATCACCAATTACGAACAATGTATCAATGATGATGGAATGAATATCCTGATTTTTGGGTGAGTATTTCATAGCTGATTTAAGGCTTGCAAGGCAATTTTGATGCTCTTTTTGTGATAGGAAAAACTTGCCCTGATACAGAAAAATATTGCTTACAAGTTCTGCAGAGAGATTGTTAAACAAATCGTTTTGATTCATTGCATTGTGATACCATTCTTTTATCAATTCAGCTGAGTTTTGATAATTATCCGCATCAATGTCAGATTTGATTTTTTCCAGGTCTTGCTTTAAGATTATTTCCAGCTCTTTTTGAAGTCCTCTGTGGTTTGGATGGTATCTGAGTCCTTTTTGCACCATATATTTTACGCTTAGATCACGCCCCGGTTGGGTTTTAAAATATTGGGCAAACTTCAGGAAGTCGTCCCCAATTCCCTGTATATATGAGTCTACTTGTCGGTTGAACCTTGGATCGTATTCTATGGCGGTTTGAAAATAACGGTTTGCTTGTTTGAGCATATTAGACTGAGCCGCTGAGCAGCCAAGATAAAAATAAACTTCTCCGGATTCCGGAATTGACTTGCAAAGATCTTTCAGAAGGGGCTTGGCCAGGTAATAATTTTTTGAGTCAATATAGAGACCGGCAAGGTTTAGTTTGTTTTGTTCTGTTTGTATCCCTTTATTAATTTTTGCTAAATAGTTATTTTCTTTTTGGTGAAATGAGGTGACCGCGTTCAAGTTATCTGACAGCAGCATCAGTGTATCTTTTCGAATTTTATTGATATCAAGTAACCGGTTTAAGTTTTTTAACAGCCATTCAATATATTTGTCTGGATCATTTTCAAGTATTGAAATATCCTGCTTTTGACGTTCACTTTCTTTTAATCCTTCCATGGTTATCTCTTCTAAAATTTTCCAGACTTCCAGGGTGTTGTCCAGATCTTTATGAAATTTATCAATTTTGTTTATTCGTTTTTTTTGCGGCAGGGTAAGCATCTCAAAAGATTTAATACATTTGCCGGTTCTTTTAACTTTTGTAAGTTCTTTGAATAAAGTTTTTGTAATTTCATCTGAGTTTTTGATGAGTTTTTGTAATTTTTTGGTTTTATTGAGTATCCTGTTGAACTCAATAAGCATTTTATCCGGGTTGATTGGTTTTACAGTAGAGTGAAATTTTTTGAGGCATTGGGTGGTATTGATTCGGGTGTTGCAATGTTTATCCATGACCTCCTGCAAGGTCAGGATTTTTGTGCCTTCAATATTTGCACCCCCTTGCGTCGCATTGATATGGGTTTTGTCGGATTTAGCAATGGCGGCCTCAAAAAACTTTTTCATGCTTAAGAATGAACGGTTTGTTCGTAAAAATTCTCCATTAATACCGGTAACGCTTTCTCCCTGGATATGATTTGTTATGACATCTGTCGGGGCAGATCCCTGAAGGACGGTGCCGTTTGCATGGGAAGCTGAAGTTGCGTTGGGATAAGCCAGATCCTGACCGATAAATATGATTGGATCACATCCCAGCATATGTGCGGCAATTAGATTTAAGTGTGCCACAGTACTGGCACCACCGGTCATGATTTTTCCTCCAATCAGTGAATTTAGCCATGCTTCCATGGGGTTGCTCGTAAATGTCCAGAAAATTTGTTCAGCCGGAAAGACTTTGGGTGTTTTGGGATTTACCCAGGATGAACAGATCAGAGCAACATCTTTAACCTTGGGTATGATATCGGCAAATTTTTCAAAGGTAAGGTCATTGGGGTCAATGCATGTTAGAAAATGCGGGTGTACATCATTTTTCAGAAGAGCCGGTAACACAGTATCAACAGCAATGATGACTGCTTTTTCCTGGATCTGTTTCAGCAGATGAATATTTTTGTCTAAAGAAGGTCCTCCGGCAACCAGGATGGCGGGGACATTATCAAATTTGTTTTGTATCTGTTCCAGTAATTGATGATGATGAATAGTGCTGATATGCTTGAAACGATTATTTAGAAAATCTTTGCCCAGTATCCTTGTAGTAGTTCCTCCAATATTAAGACCATTGATGTGGGCAAAAAGATCATCTTTAAGCTGGTTATATCCGTCTGGATTAAAGTCGAAGGACGGCTGATGATGTAAAATACTTGAATCTTCCAGTTGAAATGTTCTGGATGCTGTTGCAAGTGTTTCAGAGATATTTGCTTTTGTTTCAATACTCAGTATAAGACGCGGGTCTTCTAATATAGGTGAAAGATCAGTGTGTCGAAGTGCCTGGATGAAAATTCCTGGTTCCAGTTCAAAAAGTGCCAGGTATTGAAGATGAGGTCTTTTCTTTAATATGTTGAGAGCAGAATAAAAAAGACCCATGCCGAGTATGGCGACAAATCCTTTGTGGTCTGGGGGTATTTTTTCCAGGAAGTCTATGCTTTCTTTTTCCGGATTTATTTCATTGTGCAGTAAAATGGAGTTTTCATGGCTATTTATGACTGTCAAATTTGGATTGCCATTGGAGGCATAGGAAATTTCACCGAATGGCTCAGGTTGTTTTTCAGTAATGCGTTTCCATACTTCCGGATGTTTTCTTTTAAGAAGTTTCAGGTTTGATTCATATAAATTGATATGGTTTTGATTCATTTTAATATCTCCCAAAGCCGATTGTCCGGATTATATATGTGATTTATACTCCGGGTTGAACAGGCAGGCAATCTAACTTTAAAAATTTTTATAAAATTATTTTTAAAGAATATCGGCAATCTTCATGAGAAAATCAAGCGTTTCTTTCAACTGATTTTTATTTGTAAAAGTTCAAGGTTCTGGTACACTCTTTGATAAATCCTTTAATTATGCTGATATGGTTTCAAGGATTGTACATTACAATTATACAGGGGAAAGGGCCAGAACAATGAAATCTCCATAATGGTACGGATTCTTGAAATTGCAAAACAGTGCAAAAACAGACGGGAGAGGGTGAAAGCCGTGTGTATGCGCATAAGGTAAAGAGCGGCAAAGAGTTTGAACAGCGGTATGGAAATCTAAGGCTGCAGAAATTTGTGTTGGTGGCCCTGGGATTTGAAAGGCTATGTTTAAAAAAAATAAAATGAAATATCCATATGATTTAAAAAAAACAGTTGACATTGTTTTCCAAATAATATAGATATCTCGTGTTTTTGATTGACCGGGGCCGTTAACTCAGTCGGTAGAGTATCTGCCTTTTAAGCAGAGAGTCGCTGGTTCGAGCCCAGCACGGCCCACCATGAAAAAAACATTGCGTCCCCATCGTCTAGCCCGGTCCAGGACACCGGCCTTTCACGCCGGCGACAGGGGTTCGAATCCCCTTGGGGACGCCAATTAAAAGAAATAAAGGCTTTCAGCGTTTGCTGAAAGCCTTTTTGCTTTTTAAAGTATGTTGTTTATATCATTGTTAAAAAAATCCAAGCGGTTAAACTGATGATGATCGGCTGTCAAGCGTAAATATTTATTTCCAGGTCTTGTTTTTTTCGGCTGAATTCTTTTTCAAGCCTGCTTTTTTCCTGGAGGTATTCTCTTTCAAGCTGTTGGGTTGCATTTGTGTGATTTTGCTCTACCTCAGTTTTTTCCCTTTGATAGACCTGTTGAAGATCTCTTGCTTTATTGGAAATATTTACGGTATCATTGATATTTTTACGGTTTGAAACAGGAGAACCAGTTGCATGGGATGACGGTTTAGCAGTATTGGATATATTAAGTTGAGCCTGGTATCCAGTTAAATTGTGTATGCCGGATGTGTTGGTCAACATTATTTACCTCGTTAACCTTATTTTATAAGGTCGTTGTGTTAACAATCGGGCAGATTTTATAGGGCTACACCCAATTTTTTATAGAATAAATTTTTATAAAAAAAGTGTCAATAATTTTTATTTGTGGACTAATCAGATTAATGGAGTCAGACCCTTCTCATGGTAGATGTTGTGACCAAATTACAAAATGAAGACAATCTTTACAGACACCGTCATTACTATTTATAAATAATTCAATATATTGTATAAACTGATAAATAAGTTGGTTTAATTTTTTGGAGGTTAAAACATGAAACCGGTTGTGGCCCTTCTGGGCAGGCCCAATGTGGGGAAATCCACATTATTTAACAGGATCATTCGTTCAAGACAGGCGCTTGTTGATGATTTTCCGGGTGTAACAAGAGACAGGCACTATGCGGATGCACAGTGGAATGACATTGACTTTACAGTGATTGATACGGGCGGATTTTTAAGTTCGGATGATGATTATTTTGCCTCCCAGATTAAAGAGCAATTGACGGCTGCGGCGGATCAGGCGGACGTTCTTGTTTTTATTCTGGATGGTCGGGCCGGATTGTCTCCCTATGATCGTGAACTGGCGGATTTTTTACGCCGAATGTCCAAACCGGTTTTTTATTTGGTCAATAAAATTGAAAACTACAAACAGCATGACGACCTTGCTGAGTTTTATTCACTGGGTATTGATCATTTTTATGAGATTTCAGCCGAACACGGCATCGGGGTGGGTGATTTTTTAGATGACCTTATTCAAACCCTGCCGGAATATGATCAGGCCCAAGACGAGGGTGAGACACCTATAAGGATAGCCATTGTGGGCCGACCCAATGTGGGAAAATCTTCTCTTGCAAACCGGCTGTTTGGCGAACAGCGTGTAGTGGTCAATGAAAAGGCCGGCACCACCCGGGATGCCATCGAATTGTCGGTTGAGTATAAAGGAAGACAATTTGTCCTTGTGGATACGGCCGGTATTCGTCGCAAGGGCAAGGTTACTCAGAAACTTGAAAAATTTTCCATTTTAAAATCATTGAAGAGCCTTGATGACTGTGATGTGGCATTGATTCTGATTGATTCGGAAGAAGGCATTACAGATCAGGATATTACCATTGCCGGATATGCCGAGGACCGGGGATGCGGTGCCATGTTTTTGTTAAACAAATGGGATCTTCTGGATAAAGAACGTAAAAACGTAAAAAAATACATGGAGGATTTAAGGTACAAGTCAAAATTTTTGTCCTATGCTCCTGCCATGACTATATCCGCTCTGACCGGGCAGCGGTGCCATAAGATTCTGGATGAAGTGGTCAAAATTCATAAGGAATATTGCCACAGGATTAATACCGGTGTGTTGAACCGGATTATTGAGGATGCGGTTTACAGAACAGAACCATCCCTGTACAAAGGAAAACGACTAAAATTTTTCTATGCCACCCAGGTGGCGACAAGACCCCCCTGTTTTGTCTGTTTTGTTAATTTTCCCAAAGCAGTTCATTTTTCTTATGAGAGATATTTGCTCAATCAGTTGCGCCAGATGATTCCGCTTTCAAAAACTCCAATCAAACTCTATTTCAGGGAAAAAACGGGAAAAATTAAATTTTCAGGTGGATCAAGAGAAGATGAACGGATCTTTCAGAAAAAGAAACGACAGATCACCAAAAAACAAAAACAGAGAAAAGAACAGAGTAAGAAAAAAAGACAAAGGGATACGGATATCGCTTAAAAACAATGGATCTTTTTGAATCTCACAGTTCTCGGGACAAATCCCTGACCCGCCCCCTGGCTGACAGAATGCGCCCCAAATCTCTTGATGAGCTGGAGGGTCAAAAACACCTGACAGCTAAAGGCAGTCTGCTCCAAAAAGCAATTGAAGATGACCGGGTTTTCTCCATCCTTCTCTGGGGACCGCCCGGATGTGGGAAGACAACCCTGGCAGGGATTATAGCCAATGAGACAAAATCTGAATTTGTAGAAATATCAGCTGTTTTGTCCGGGGTAAAAGAGATCCGGCAGATTATTGAACAGGCCAAAAAAAGACAGGCCCTGTATCAAAAACGAACCATTCTGTTTGTGGATGAAATTCACAGGTTTAACAAGGCCCAGCAGGACGCTTTTTTACATCATGTGGAAAAAGGGCTGATAACTCTTGTGGGGGCCACCACCCAAAATCCGTCCTTTGAGGTTATTCCGGCCCTGGTATCCCGATGCCGGGTGTTTACCCTTAAAAGTCTTGAAAAAGAAAATATTTTAACAATTTTGATCCGGGCGCTGACAGATAAAAAAAATGGGATGGGGATTGAAAAAGAGCAATTGACCCATGAGGCATTGGAACATATTGCAAGGGTGGCCGACGGTGATGCCAGGATTGCCTTAGCCAATCTTGAAACAGCAGTGCTTCATTTTTCTCAAAAAGACAGGATTTCTATCCAGGATGTTGAAACTGCCATAGAGAAAAAATCACTTTTATACGATAAGGCGGGTGAAGAACATTTTAACCTGATTTCAGCCTTTATCAAGAGCATGCGTGGCAGTGACCCTGATGCGGCGATTTACTGGCTGGAACGCATGCTCATGGCAGGGGATGATCCTTATTATATGCTCAGAAGAATGATCCGGTTTGCCACCGAGGATATCGGCATGGCTGATCCTGGAGCCTTGACCATGGCCTTGAATGCCGGTGAATCCTTTCGGATTTTAGGCCGTCCCGAAGGAGACGATGTTTTGTTCCAGGCAGCTATTTATCTTGCCACAGCTCCCAAGAGCAATGCTGTGTATATGGCCCGCAAACAGGTTAAAAAAACGGTTCAGGAAACCGGATATGAACCGGTTCCGCTTCATATCCGGAATGCCCCGACAAAGCTGATGAAAAACTTGAATTACGGCAAAGGGTACAAGTATGCCCATGACTATAAGGGCGGCTATATCCCTCAGTCCTATTTGCCGGAAACGCTTTGCGATCATCGTTTTTACCTGCCAACTGACCGGGGATATGAGAAAACTGTGAAACAGCGGCTTGATGCCTGGATTAACCTGAAGCGGTAAAAGAAAAGAATCCTGTCGATTATAGCTCAGCTTATTCGGAACAGGTCAGGCGCTTTAAGATATGAAATAACTCAGACACAACGCTTTCCATGGTTTGGGGTCTCAGATCCGGGTCATCTGACAGCATGGCATTGAGCAGGGCGGCAAGTTCAGGGTCTGGACTGTCCAGTTCATCCACTGTTGAGGAATTGATATTTTGGTTTGAGTCTGCGGTTAACAGCTCAATAAATACTTTCCCAAGTGACCATATTCCACTTCTAAAATCAATGGCCCGCTGGTTTATGATATCAGGATGGCAGTCAAGTGTTTTTTGAAGCATGGGGCCGTTATGGGTAGCTCTTGCATTTAAAAATCTTGAAAGTTTGTAATTGAGTTTTATGTTGAGATTTTTTGTTTTTTCTTTGGGGATCATAAGATCATAAAGAATAAGATAGGGCATAAAATGATCATTTTTATTCAAAATATCAAGTATTGACGCGATATTATGAAAAAGGGTGACCATCCTGGGCAGGGAATCCAATATCCCGGACCTAAAGACAGAGTTCCAATCTGAGGCATCCATCCATTCGCTGATCTTGTACCAGGGTCCGTCACTGCTTTTTTTGATTGCATAATGCCGTAAAAAATATTCGTCCGGCAGTTTTTTGAGTTTTTCAAGTTCGTTTTTAAATCGTTTGGCCACACGCTCATCCATACCGGATTTTTCCGTAAATATTCTGATGGTTACAGGTGAGGTATCTTTGTTTTTTGCAGCTTTGCAGACAATTGAAGTGCGGTCCTCATAAATAATGGTTTGAATTTTGTATTCATCAATAAATTTCAGAGGGCCTGAATTGTTTATGCCGCAGACCGGGCACATGGTAATTGTCTGGGAGACAATTTTTCCACATCCGTTGCATTGTTTCATGATCGGCACCCTTTATCAATTTTTCAAGTCTGTCTGAAGATGGATGACACCCTTGGGTTACCATATACAATATAAGGTGTTTATCCCATATAATAGGTCGGTTGATAGAATTAGTCAAGAAAGGCCTGACTCTGACCCTTCCCATACAAACCGGCGATCGTTGTATGTCAGCGTATCTTGAGGATCATAGGTTCGTTCCGTGATTTCGATTGTTCCGTTTTGATCCATAAGCATTACAGTGGAGGATCTTGTGCCATATGTATCGCTATGGATAAATAAGGAAGACAGCATTCTTTCCCATTCAAGTCCCACTCCGGTTTGAGGAAGCTGATCATCATCAGGAATTGATTGGTCCGTCAGTATGGAGAAAAGAGATTCAAAAGTGATGGTGCCGCAGATGATATCCTGCAATGCTTTTTTGCCGGATTCCACTTTAGGCCATGGGGTGTCCAGAAACCGGTTGGAAAGTCCGTGAATGCCGGGGGCTATTTTTTCAATGGTGTTTTTAAGGTTGGAGAACCAGAATATATCATCTTTGCTGCCAAACAACAGATTAAATCCATTGTAGGGATTTTGTTTTTCTTTAAGATGATTAAAATGGGTTTCAGGCGGTTTCTTGGATTTGAGAAAATCAACAATAATTTCACCCCTTGAAGGGGCATCCGGACGGATTGAGGAAGGATCACGGTAATTGGTAAGGGCTGCAAAGGTTCCGTTTTTGTGGACCCCGAACCATGTGCCGCCCTGTTCAAGGTCTTTTCCCGCAAGAATAGCAGGGGTGTTTTTCCATAAATGCATGGGGGCTGTAGGTCTTTGATAAAATTCATCCCGGTTGGCGGCAAAAATTAAAGGATATTTGTTTGAAACTTTATATCCAAAGAGGATTAAACACATGTATAATTCCTTGTTTTTTATTTGTCTCTTTGTTATTGAATCTAATGGCGTATTTAAAATGTAACTATTAATAATTTATGGCAGTTTTAAAATGTAGCTGCTAATAGCGAAAAAATCAATATTGATGGAGGCTTTAAATGAAAAATGTTGTTATCGTCAGTGGTTCTAGAACTCCTGTAGGGTCTTTTGGTGGTTCCCTGAAAAGCGTACCCGTAGTTGAACTTGGCTCTTATGTAATGAAAGATGTTTTAAAAAGAGCTGGTTTGAAACCTGTTGTGGATGCATCCCAGGATGAATTTTCTCCTGATACGTTAAAAGATCAGGGCGTGATTGATCTTGAAAAAAAAGGATATGATTATGATGATTCATTAAATCCTGTGTTTATTGATGAAGTTATCATGGGTAATGTCCTTCAGGCAGGACAGGGACAGAACACAGCCCGGCAGGCAATGATTGCTGCGGGTATTTCAAGACAGACAACTGCTTTTACAGTAAATAAAATCTGCGGTTCAGGACTCAAAGCCATTGCTCTTGGTGCCCAGTCCATTATGGCAGGTCAGGCAGAAGTGGTTCTTGCTGGTGGTCAGGAAAGCATGAGCAATGCCCCCATGGCATTGAACAAGGCAAGATGGGGACATCGAATGGAACTTACCGGCATAGGACCTGTCCATGATTTGATGGTATTTGACGGATTATATGAAATTTTTTACGGATACCACATGGGACTTACGGCAGAAAATATTGTAGAAAAATACGGTATTACAAGAGAAGAACAGGACAAGCTGTCCTTAATAAGCCACAATAGAGCGTTTGCTGCGGTAAACGACGGTACTTTTGCTGAAGAAATTATCCCGGTTGTGATCAAATCCCGCAGAGGCGATACCATTGTTGATAAAGATGAACGCCCCATGGAAACCAGCATGGAAAAAATGGCAAAACTTCGTCCGGCATTTAAAAAAGACGGAAGTGTTACAGCAGGAAATGCATCTGGAATCAATGATGCAGCAGCAGCCGTTCTGTTGATGACCGAAGAAAAAGCTGATGAACTTGGTCTTGAAAAACTGGCAAAAATTAAAGCTTTTTCATCCGGCGGACTTGATCCTGCATACATGGGCCTAGGTCCTGTACCGGCAATTAGAAAAGTGCTGAAACAGACCGGTATGGGGATTGAAGACATTGACATGATTGAACTGAACGAAGCCTTTGCCGCTCAAGCCATTGGATGCATGAGAGAACTCAATATTGATGTGGAAAAACCCAATGAACTGGGATCAGCCATCTCAATCGGTCATCCCATTGGTTGTACAGGTGCAAGACAGATGGTTACAGCCATTAACCAGATGAAAAGAAAATCATACTCCACAGGTTTGATCTCCATGTGTATCGGTGGTGGTATGGGCATGGCCATGATTATCGAAAGATAAGTTTTTTCCTTTACTTGGAACCATTAAAATGGTAGAAATGCCTATGTTTTTAATGGGGTTAAAATATTTGAAATAAAATGCATAAAGGAGTGTTTTTATTATGGATATTCCTAGAAAATTAGGCATGTTAATCTTTACGGCAGTGCCGGCTATTGTTGGCGGCGGTATTGTATACCATTTTTTTGGAAGCTTTCTTCAAGTCATTATATTTGAGATACTTCTTGTTCTGGCAGCCCTTGGACTGATCAGAAACTAAAACAAGAAGACTCTTGGATTTATGTAAAGCCGTATTTGTGCAAGCCTTTTTGCATATTACGGCTTTACATGGTTTTTTAACCCTTTTCATTTCTTTGTACCTTGACTGAATAGATTGGTGAAATCTTGGAGCAAAATATTTCTCAAAGAGCAGTGTTTGTATTTTTTATTGTGCTGTTCTGTATTTCGATTCTGCTTGCAGGTAAGCTGATTGCCCCGTTTTTTGCTATTATCATCTTAGGGGTCGTCTCCACAGGAATTTTTAATTCGGTTTTCAGGTTTTTTTCAAAGAAACTGTCCCCCAAAGCTGCTTCAGTTCTTACCTGTATTCTGATTTTTTTTGTTGTCTTTATTCCGGTTGTTTTTTTTATCGGGGTGCTTTCCAGGGAAGCCTTTAATCTTTATACCATGGCCAAAGATGCGGTTTTTTCCAATCAATTAAAAGACTTGTTTGAAAATACGCATGCCTTGGAACGATTCAATGATCTGCTGGTCAGGGCAGGTATCGAAAAAGAGGTGACCTGGGATGAATTGGTCAGCCCCATTTCAGAACTTGGAAAGGCCGTGGGATTATCATTGTTTGAACAGGCCCGTTTTATTACATCCAATGTGTTTAATCTGGTGTTGTATTTTGGTCTGATGTTAATCGTGGTATTTTACATGTTTATCGATGGGGATAAGTTTATAAAATATATGTATGACCTGTCTCCTTTACCGGATGAACATGATGAAAAACTTTTTGAAAAATTTATGGACATGGCAGGTGCAGTCCTTATCGGAAATGGCCTTGGCGGATTGATTCAGGGAATTGCAGGCGGTTTACTTTTCTGGTTGTTAGGGTGGAATTCTCCTTTCCTATGGGGTGTTATCATGGGATTTCTGGCTTTTTTGCCCATTGTGGGGATCGGTATTGTCATGGTCCCTGCCGCAGTGATCCTGATGCTGAAATTAAAATTTTTTTCAGGGATTTTTGTCCTTGTTTTTTATGCCGTGCTGTCCTGGGGGATTGAGTATATCTTTAAACCCAGGGTAGTGGGAAATAGAGTCAGTATGCATCCGTTAATCGTATTCTTTGCTATTATCGGCGGGTTAAAAGCTTATGGCATTCTGGGTATTATTTACGGTCCATTGATCGCAACCCTGTTTTTAACCCTTGCAGACATATATTTTTCAAGTTTTCAGTTTATGGTTGAACCCGGAAAGGTTCTTAAAGAGAAATAATTGGAGTTGTAAAGTTGATTATTAATACAGACAATAATGTGACCAGCATTGAGAAGGAGATGAAACAATCCTATCTTGAATATGCCATGAGTGTCATTATCGGAAGGGCGCTGCCCGATGTTCGTGATGGCCTGAAGCCGGTTCACCGGCGGGTTTTGTATGCCATGCAGCAGTTGAGAAACGACTGGAATAAATCCTATAAAAAATCTGCCCGTATTGTTGGTGATGTGATTGGTAAGTATCATCCTCATGGGGATTCTGCCGTTTATGATACCATTGTTAGAATGGCCCAGGATTTTTCACTTCGATATATGTTGGTGGATGGTCAGGGTAACTTTGGATCTGTGGATGGTGATTCTGCTGCGGCAATGAGGTATACCGAGATTCGTATGCGCAAGATTTCCCATCAGATGCTTGCAGATCTTGAAAAACAAACTGTTGATTTTATTCCCAATTATGACGAAACCCTTGAAGAACCTTCTGTTTTACCCACAAAATTTCCTGCATTGCTGGTAAATGGCTCCTCGGGTATTGCCGTTGGAATGACAACCAATATTCCTCCCCATAACATCAAAGAGGTGGTTTGTGCGTTAACCCAATTGATTGACAATCCTGAAATGGATATTCAGGATTTAATGGAATACATTCCAGGCCCTGATTTTCCGACTTTTGGTCATATTTATGGTACCAAGGGTATCTATGAGGCCTATAGCACAGGGCGTGGTATTATTACGCTGCGGGCAAAGGTAACGGTTGAGGAAAATAAAAAGAACGGTCAGGAAACAATTATTGTGACCGAGCTGCCCTACCAGGTAAACAAGGCAAAGGTCGTTGAAAAAATAGCAGAACTTATGCGGGACAAAGTCATTACAGGTGCTTCCTTTGTCCGTGATGAATCAGACCGAGATGGAATGAGAATGGCTATCGGCCTTAAAAGGGATCAGATTGCAGAGGTTGTGATTAACCAGCTGTACAAGCATACCAATATGCAGACAAGTTTTGGTATTATTTTGCTTGCCGTTGTCAATAACCGCCCGCAGCTTTTGACTTTAAAAGAAATTTTGAATCATTTTATTGAACATCGCATAAATGTTATTATCCGCAGAACACAATTTGATTTAAAAAAGGCGCAAGAAAGGGCACATATTTTAGAAGGCCTGAAAATTGCTCTTGATCATCTGGATGAGGTGGTGGCTCTTATTCGTGCTTCAAATTCTCCTGAAGAGGCCAAAAACGGATTGATATCCAGGTTCAGTTTGACAGCCATTCAGGCCCAGGCAATACTTGATATGCGTTTGCAAAGGCTTACAGGACTTGAAAGAGAAAAAATCATCAGTGAATATAATGCCCTTTTAAAGGATATTGCCTGGTATAATGAGATCCTTTCAAGTGATGAAGTGGTCAGAGGGCTGATCAAGGACGAATTGGCCGAGCTGAATGAAGAATTTGGTGATCCGCGGCGTACCCAAATCGTTGAGAGTACGGCTGAAATCAGTATTGAAGATCTGATTGCCCAAGAAGACATGGTGGTGACTGTCAGCAGAAGCGGGTATATCAAGCGCAACCCCATTACACTGTATTCAAGTCAGCACAGGGGCGGGAAAGGCAAAACCGCAATGGGAACAAAGACGGATGATTTTGTGGAACATCTTTTTGTCGCATCCACCCACTCCACCTTTTTATTTATCACCAATTTGGGCAAGGTTTACCAGGCAAAGGTGTATGAATTGCCCATGGCAGGCCGCTCAAGTCTTGGAAAGGCCATTGTAAATCTGTTGAATTTTGATGAGGGTGAAAAGCTTGCCACTGTATTAACCGTTGATGAGTTTGTTGAGGATAGATATGTGGTCATGGCCACTAAAAAAGGCCGGGTGAAAAAAACCGATTTGATGGCCTATTCCAGGAGAAGATCCGGCGGCTTGATCGGGGTGAAGCTGGCTGAGGGAGACGAGTTGATTGCGGCAAGAATCACCGACGGAAATATGGATGTTTTTCTTGGATCGGAAGGGGGCAAGGTTATCCGCTTTAATGAGAAAAATGTTCGTGCAACGGCCAGGGGTTCTATGGGGGTTCGGGGAATGAGAATAGACCCGGATACAAAAGTTGTCGGCATGGAGGTTCTGGAATCAGAAGATACTTTGCTTACCGTGACTGAAAACGGATATGGAAAACGCTCTTCTATTGAAGAGTACAGGACTCAGACCCGTGGCGGCAAGGGTGTTTTTTCCATTAAAACATCAAAACGCAATGGCAAAATGGTCTCATTGCTTTTGGTGGATGACAATGACGAGTTGATGATGGTTACGGATAAAGGAAAATTGATTCGAACATCCATTGAAGGCATTAATGTTATCAGCAGGAACACCCAGGGGGTTAAATTGATTAACCTGTCTGCCAAAGAAACCCTTATCGGTATTGCAAGGCTTCCCGAGGACGAAGATCAGGCAGAAGATCAGGCAGAAGATCAGGCAGAAGATCAGGCAGAAGATCAGGCAGAAGATCAGGCAGGGCAGGATGATCCGGAAGATGATACTCTGAAAGAATTTCCTGTTGATGAGGAGAATGTTGACAAGACAGATGACCCAACTGATTCATAAGGGAGAGGGCCACAGAAAAAGGCTTAAGGATAGATTTCTTAAAAACGGTCTTCAAGGATTTCATGATTATGAAGTCATTGAGTTGCTGCTTTCTTTGAATACCCCGAGAAAAGACTGCAAACAGAGCGCAAAATTGCTGTTAAAGAGGTTTAAGACTTTTCAGAGGGTTCTGGAGGCAAGTCATGAATCGCTGTGTGAAATTAAAGGAGTAGGGCCGTCAAGCAGTCTGGGTATCCGGTTGATTAAACAAGTGTCTGACAGGTACCTTGAAAGCAAAATCATATCAAAAGATGTGGTTCAAAATCCCCGGGATTTGATGGAATATTTGAACCAGACCATTGGACATAAAACAAAAGAAGTGTTTGCCGGAATTTTTCTTGATGCCAAAAACAGGGTATTGACCTGTCAAATTCTTTTTACCGGAACTTTGACGACCAGTTCTGTTTATCCGCGGGAAGTTATTATCAGTGCCTTGCAACATAATGCCGCAGCCGTTATTTTTGCACACAATCACCCTTCGGGGGATGTTGAGCCTTCTAAAAGTGATATCCGGATCACAAGACAATTGTTATTTGCACTCAAATATGTGGGAATTGTTTTGCATGAGCATATGATTATTGGAAATAACGGGGCATACAGTTTTGCAGCCCAAGGCTTAATATCAAAGTTTAATACGGAATTTGAACAAACAAATTATTAATAAAGAAACAAATGAACAAAGAAAATGACACGCCTGAATGTTTTGGTATCCTTGAAAAAGTATTTCCCATGACCGATAAGGGATTGAGGCAGACACCGGATGAGTGCTTTTATCACTGTCCGTTAAAAACTAATTGTCTGCAACATGCCATGGCCACTAAAGCTGGTGTTCAAGTGGAAGAAGAGATTATTGAAAGGGGAACCCAATCGGGTGTCATGAATTTTTTTGAACGCTGGTCCCGTAAAAAACAGGTTCACAGAAAAAAGAAAAAATAATGTTGGAGAAGCCGATGAAATTAATAAAAGATATTGATGTGACATCAAAAAGAGTGTTTGTCAGGGTTGATTATAATGTGCCAATGGATGAAAATCTTAATATTACAGACGATAACCGGATCACCGCCACCCTGGATCTTATTTCATACTTGTTGGAGCAAGATGCAAAAATCATTCTGGCCTCTCACATGGGCAGACCAAATGGCAAGCGGGACCCAAAATTCAGTCTGGCACCGGTTTGTAAAAGGCTGTCTCAATTATTAAATAAACAGGTTTTGTTTGCAGAAGATTGCGTTGGTGAAGCAGTTGAAAAAAGAGTAAGCCAACTTACTAACGGTCAGATCCTGATGCTGGAAAATTTAAGATTCCATAAAGAGGAAAAAGACAATAATGACGGATTTTCACAAAAGCTTGCCAATCTTTGTGATGTATATGTGAACAATGCCTTTGCGGTTTCCCACCGGGATCAGGCATCTGTTACGGGTATTGTCAAATTCGCAGAAGAATCTGCAGCTGGATTTCTACTTGAAAAAGAAGTTCAATCTTATTACGATTCAGTTGAAAATCCTCAAAGACCTTTGGTGGCAGTCATTGGTGGTGCAAAAGTATCCGGCAAACTGGCTGCTTTGGAAAATATGCTCAAATTTGTTGATACATTGATTATTGGCGGTGCCATGGCCAACACGTTTTTAAAAAGCCAGGGGATTGATACCAGGGCTTCCGTGATTGAAAACGACCTTTTACAGACTGCATCCGGTATCGTTCAAAAAGCAAAAGAAAAAGGGATAGACTTTCTTCTTCCAAAAGATCTGGTTTGTGCGGATAAATTTGATAAAAATGCCAGTGTAAAAGTCTGTGAACTGGATCAGATTCCGGATCAATGGATGGCCTTAGATATTGGTCCCAGAACAGCCAAAGAATATGCCACAGCCGTTAAGAAAGCAGGAACAATTGTATGGAACGGTCCTATGGGGGTTTTTGAAATGGAAAAATTCATGTCCGGAACACAGATTATAGCAGATGCTATTGCCGCATCAGATGCTTTTTCCATTGTTGGCGGAGGGGATACCGGGCTTGCTGCAAAAAAATGCAATGTGGCAGACAAGGTAAGTTATATTTCAACCGGTGGCGGTGCTTTTTTGCACTTAATGGAAGGCAAAAAACTCCCCGGTGTGGTTGCCTTGGAAAAAAAGGAATAGAGTACAAAAAAAGGGGGATACGGTTATGTCCTGCAAGGATAGAGAATGCTTAAGCCGGGAAGAACGGCTCAGAAGGTCTTACTATGAGGTGTTGCGCGATGAATTGGACCAATTTGTTATAGGGTATTCTCTTGTGGGCTCTTATAATAATTTTCTCAGGTTACGGACTCCCTATCCATTTGTGGAATTAAGGGAACTCAAGCCTCGTGCCCGGATTCCATCGGTTGAGTTTGATGCACAGAATTCATTTTTGATTATTTTTTCCGAAGATACTATTGATAAAAAACATAAAAAATACATTCGGTATTTTGATGCCAATAAAATAACAAAAACCAATTTATTGACGCATAAATATTTTCCGGATGTGGAAAATTTTAACCGTAACCTTAAATTTTTTGATACCAGTGATTTTTTTTCATTTTTAAGATCGTTGCTCCCCATTGATTATGCTTTGTTGATTCAAAGAAATCAACAAAGCAAGGTAAGATATGGACTGACCCATTTCCATGTAAGGATAGACTGGCCCATTACCGATGCCTCGGAAGCACTTGCCAGGGATTTGAGGTATATTTCAAAAGATCTGTATGAAAAAGGGGATAAATATGCTGAAGATTTTCAAAAAAAATTTTTTGAATATTATGGGGTTCCGGTTCTGTCCGGAGGAAGAAGAACAGCAGCAATTGTGGCTGCCCAATATTTCAAACAGCTGCCCGGGATTACAACCATTTATGTTTCTTCCAGTGAATCCAGAACTCTTTTAAGGATTGATGAAGGCGGGGTATCCACTTCTGTATTGGTTAAATTGCCTGAAGATGAAACAAAAAAACTGGCTGAAGCTGCCGGCATCAACCAGGATTGTTTTATCAAAAATTATGTGGTAGCAAGGCACCGGGAAAAGTTTGTGTGTATTTTAAATGTTAAATATGATTATACAAGTCATGCATTGCCGTCAGAGGGAGGAAGACTTCGGGAATTAAACCCAGACACCAACTGGCTTACGGTCTCCCGGGAGCATATCCTGCCAAAGCCATCCGTACTCATATATTCGCCCATTCCTTATAAAATGGTGTACTTATAATTTTTTAAGCATGGCAATTTCGTCACAATTTGGAAAATTAACACACCCGATACAATCTGACCATACCTTAATTGGAAGTTCATTTTTATCAATGATTGAAAATTCAAACCTTTCAAAAAAGGTTGGCCGATAGGTCAGGGTGAAAAGATCCGTTATTTTAAAATATACGGCTTCTTGAATGGTTCTTTCCGTAAGAACCGTGCCGATTCCCTGACCTGTAAAATCGGGGTCAACTGCAAGAGATCGGATTTCAGCCATATTTTCCCAGCAAAATTGCAATGCACAGCAGCCAACCACTTTATTTTGCCTGGGATCTTCAAATACCCAGAAGTCTCTTAAATGGTCGTATAGTTTGCTCAGCGGCCTTGCTAAAAGTTCACCGGTTTTGTGATAGAATTGAAGCAAGGCATGGATATGTTTGACATCATCTAATACAGCTTTTCTTATCATTTATTGTCCTTTATTTTAATCAATGCTTTTACTGTTCCGGAAATTTGTTCTCTGCTGATTTTACCAGTATTGGGGTTCATATATATCATTTTTGTTCCATCCGGTATATCAAAATATTGACAAGAGTTAGTTGAAAGAAAGTGTTTCATATAATCAATCCATATGGGCAGGGCGGCTTTTGCACCGGTCTCATATTTTCCAAGAGAGGTAGAATCATCATTGCCCACCCAGACACCCACGGCAATATCCGGATTGAATCCAATAAAAAGAGCATCTTTATAATTGTCGGTTGTCCCGGATTTCCCGGCAATATCCTTTTGAATGATCATGGCCTTTTTACCGGTTCCTTCAAGTATAACAGCTTTTAACAGGTCAGACATAATGGCTGCGTTTTGTCTGGACATGATGGATTGCTTCTGTATTGAGGTTTGATACATAATCCGGAAATCTGAATCCGTAATTTGAATGATGGAAAAGGGGGCCACTTTAAATCCCATATTGGCAAACGGAATATACGCTGTTGTAAGCTCCATCAGGCTGACCTCTGAAGTTCCTAAGGCCAGAGAAAGATTGGGATGAAGTTTGGATGACACTCCGGCTTTTTGAGCAAATTCAATCACCTTGGCAGGACCGATTGCCTCTATAAGCCTTACAACAGGTGTGTTTTTTGACAATGCCAGTGCTTTACGAAGGGTGATTTCGCCTGAATACGTTTTTGAAAAATTATTCACCTGCCATGTTTGATTGTTTTCCAATTTATATGATAAGGGTGCATCAAGCAGGGTGTCATTTTGTGAAAATCCCCGGGTTATTGCAGTGGCATAAACAAATGGTTTAAAAGCTGAACCAGGTTGTCGTTTAGCATAGACAGCCCTGTTAAAGGAACTTTTATTAAAATTGACTCCTCCGGCCATACTTAAAATTGCACCGGTTTTAATATCAATTGCAACCAGTGCGCATTCGAGTTTTGAGTAAGGCTTCCCATGTTTTTTTACCCGGGTTTCAAGTTGTGCCATTCGATTTGAAACAGAATTATTTGCTGCCAATTGAAGATCTAAATTAAGTGTTGTATATATATTGAGTCCGTTTGAATAGATGTTTTCCAAATCAAATTGCTGTTTTAAAACTGTTTTTATATATTCAATAAAATAAGCAGCCGGATTCATATTTTTTTGGGGAAGGGGGGCTTCAATTTTTGTTGCTTTGGCTAAATTGTATTCCTGTGTTGTGATGATGTTTGTATCCAGCATTTGCCGGAGAACAATATTTCTTCTTTTTTGGGCCAAATCAGGATTTTTGATTGGTGAGTACACGGAAGGGGCTTTGGGAAGCCCGGCAATCAAGGCTGCCTGGGCCAGTGTAAGGTCACTTACGGATTTGTTAAAATAGGTTTGTGATGCGGCCTCAACACCATATGCCCCTGATCCCAGGTAAATCAGGTTTAAATATAATTCCAGTATTTCATTTTTCGTATACCGCCGTTCGATCTGAAGTGTTAAAATAGCCTCTTTGATTTTTCTGACAATTGATTTTTCAGAAGTAAGATACAGTGTTTTTGCCAGTTGCTGGGTTAAGGTGCTGGCACCTTGTTTGAATTTTCCGGCCTTTAAATCATGGATGATGGCTCTGGCAATGGCTTTTAAGTTGACACCGGAATGCTTATAAAATGTCCTGTCTTCTATGGCCAAAATGGCATTTATGAGGTTTTTTGGGATTTTATCAATGGATACGGGAAATCTTTTTTCAATATAAAATTTGGCCAGAATTTGTTTGTCTGATGAAAAAACAGTTGTAACAGAGGAGGGTTTAAACTGCTTAAGGCTGTTTATTTGCGGCAAATCATGAAAGAGGCTTAAAAAAACCCCGGCAGGAATTCCAAAAAAAATTCCAACAAGGGCAATGGATAATAAAATAGAATTTCGTTTCAGCATTATGTTTATAAAAATCCACTTGTGTCTTTATGAAGGTCTTTATTTGTCAAAATTCTGTGACAAATTTTATGATGGAAATGGTTGTAACTGCTGACTAAAAGCGGATAATTGACAAAGAAAAATGGATCTATTTTATATTTTTCGAACAATATCATTGGGTCGGCATTGCATTTCAAGCTTAAGAATAGCGATTGTATTTGGCTGGGCACTTTCAATGCAATTTTTATTTATATCAAGGATTGTTTCAATTTTTGTTCTTTTTGGACTTCCTGTTGGCGAAAGTACTTCAATCATATCACCGACACTGAGTTTGTTTCTAATACCAATCGTGTATTCTTGTTTTGTTATGTGGCTGTTGTTTTTCGTGTGATCCTGATTTTGCATTTTTTTTGTGCAATTAATAATTTTTCCGATAAAACTATGGATTTTGCCTTGATGAATATTTTTATAATTAGGCAATTGTTCATCAGGTTTATTAAAATAAAAGCCGGTACAGTATTCCCTGTGAAACACCTGATAAAGCTCGGCTAACCATTCCGGGTTGGTTTCATATGTGTCTGGTTTATCAAAATAGGCATCAATAGCGTTCCTGTATGTTTTAACAACAGAAGCAAGATAGTTGATGCCCTTCATTCGGCCTTCTATCTTTAACGAGGTTATATTGGCATCAATAAGATCAGGAATATGCTTGATCATGCACAGATCTTTCGAGTTGAATATATATGAACCCCTGTCATCTTCCATAAGAGAATGATATTCGTTGGGTCGAAGTTCTTCCACCACCGAGTATTTCCATCGGCAGGGATGACTGCAAAGCCCCCTGTTGCTATCCCTGCCGCTTAAAAAACTACTGAGCAGGCATCGGCCTGAATAGGATACACACATGGCACCGTGAACAAATGTTTCTGTTTCTATTTTACAATCTGAACTGATTTGTTTTATCTCATTTATGGACAATTCCCTTGCAAGGTTAACCCTTTTTATGCCCATTTCCTGCCAGAACATGGCAGCATTCAGGTTGGTTGTATTGGCCTGGGTGCTTAGGTGAATGTCAATATTTGGAATAATTTTTTTTGCCAGATAAATGATTCCAGGATCAGATATAATAATGGCATCAGGACCTATCCGGCCTGTTTTGCTTAAAAAGGCTTCAAGCTGTTTTTGTTCATGATTTCTTGAGTAGATGTTGCAGGCAAGGTATACTTTTACATTGTGCTGATGAGCAAGGGTAACTGCATCAAACAGTTGAGTATCTGTAAAGTTTCCTGAGAAATTTCTCAGGCTGAAATCTTTACCTGCCAGGTATACTGCATCGGCACCATAGTGAATGGCGATTTCCAGTTTTTCAAAATTACCTGCAGGTGCCAACAGTTCAGGTTTAAAGAGTTCTGGGTTCTGAGTGTTGGTAATTGGGTGTTGATTGCTGGGTTCTGGGTTCTGGGTTCTGGGTGCTGGTTCTGAAGGGTGTTTTTTCATAAGGGCTGCATATGTGTGGTGCCCCCGGCAGGAATCGAACCTGCGCTCAAGGATTAGGAATCCTATGCTCTATCCACTGAGCTACGGGGGCATAAATTATTCGATAATTAATTTTTGACCGGGAAAGATCTTACTTCTTTTATTCAAATGATTCAAGGCCAGAAGTCGATTTAAATCCATTTTATATTTTTTTGCAATTGAGAAAGGGCTGTCACCTGATTTTACCCGGTATGCAAAAGTCTTGTTGTGTTGAGAGCTGCTTTTTTTTGAACTATCTGATTTCGCAAGAATTAATTGTTTTTTGGAAGTAATATAAAGGGTTTGACCAATGTTCAAGTTAGTGCAGGATAACCGATTTGTCGTCATTATATTTTTTGTGGTCGTACCGAATTTCCTGGCAATATTCCAAAGATTGTCTCCGCGCCGGACCGTGTATGTAATCGTTTGTCCGGGTTTCAACTGAGTAGCTGTAGCAATACTGGCAATTGAACTATTGGTACTGCCGGGTATTTTTAGTACCTTGCCGGCAAATATTTTGTGAGTTTTATGGATGTTGTTGGCAATCGATATGGCACGGACTGATGTTTTATATTTGTTAGCAATGCCTGATAATGTTTCACCCCTTCTAACGCGGTGAAATACATACATTGGAGGAGGGGTACCCGTTGTTTTTAATTCATCAATTGTTGAAAGAAATAATTGGGCTTTTTCTTTCGGTATTTTTAACATATAAGGTTCTGGAGGCAACAGTGCGTATCTAAGTTCAGGATTAAGCTCTTTTAAAGTTGCCGTATCCATTCCTATTTTTTTGGCAATATCTTTAAGTCTGACCTGTTTTTTGATCTCACATACTTGAAAATCAAAAGGCTTTGAGGGGGTGTCAATTTTGATATTGTATTTGTCAAGATTATTAACAATGTGAAGTGTGGCTAAAAATCTAGGAACATATCGTGATGTTTCCCTTGGCAGATTCTGGTAAAGATCCCAGAAATTATCAAGGTAATTTATACTTTGTTTTCTAATGATTCTTAAGACCCTTGATTCTCCGCAATTATATGCAGCAAGTGCGGTTGTCCAGTCCCCAAAAAGATTATGAAGCTCTCTTAAATAAGCAATGGCTGCTCTGGTTGCTTTTTCAGGGTCTAAGCGTTCGTCAATATAATAATTGCGGTTTAATCCGAATTTGTATCCGGTCGAAGGGATGAATTGCCATAAACCAAGGGCTCTTGCAGGGGATAATGCCCTGATCTTAAAGCCGCTTTCAATTAAAGGGAGCCAGGAAAGATCTTCTGGTAATCCTGCTTTTTTTAATTCGGAAACAATAAACGGCCTATACCGTTGTGCCCGTTCAAGCGACTGGATAAAGAATTTTTTTTCAGGCCCTGTCAGCCTTTTTATCTCTTTTTTTACATGCGTATTCAGGGTGATGGGTATCTCATCGTGTTGACCGTTAACTACAATTTGGCGGGATGCGTAAATTTCAAGAATCCTTTTGGATATAAGGAATCTGATATCTTCTTTTTGCTGATTGAATTCGGGATAAATGTCCGGATCAATTTCAAGTATGGAATAATAAGCCGAATCAAGGTTGGTCAGTGCTTCTTCCAATTTGCCTTTTTCCCACATCTGCTGGGCATAATTACAAAGATCCAGCGCCTGGTCAATTTTTTCCTGGGCTGAGAGATCGGATTCTTTTTCAAGATCTGATTCATTTGGATCAGTTTTGGTTTTAGCCTGATTTTGTAAACAAGAATTCGAGGTGGTGCAGTTTAATTTGGATTCACTTGATTTTTCAAGGGAGTGTTTAATCAATTTAGTGTCGTTTAAAGTAGTATTGTTTACAATTGATTTTTCAGGCTCATTGATTCTTTTTAGAATATCTGAGGAGCTATTTTTATTGTGCGTATATTGACAACCTGCCGTGATCCAAAGAATAATCAATATTAGAGCAAGTTTTGTCTGCTGAGCCATTTGTCTCCTCGATTTTTACAATGATTTTTAATTTGCCCTAATTATAAAATTAATAAGAGGATGTCAAGGATATATGAATTATTTATCCAATGGGTGTATCCCTGTATTTTAAACAGTTTTTTTTACTCAGTAGGGTTAACAAATAGATGATTTTATCAAATCAGAAGGTATGCTTAGAAATTAGAAGCAAAAAGGATTTAATTTGATATTAAGGCCGTTTTTTAGGCTAATATACCCGTAAAATTCTGTAAATCAAGAGTTGATTATCATGAGTTGCTCTGCTATTATCTCCCGGTCTTTTTGATGTGACAAAATGTTGCAAATTTAAGGTAAGCCGATATAGCTCAGTTGGTAGAGCATCTCACTTGTAATGAGAATGTCCTCCGTTCGATTCGGGGTATCGGCTCCAAAAAAAATGGTGGGGTTCCCGAGTGGTCAAAGGGATCAGACTGTAAATCTGACGGCTCAGCCTTCGGAGGTTCAAATCCTCCCCCCACCACCAGTATGTTGTGTAGGAGATCTTAAAGCGTTGTTTTGGTGGATCGTTACTACATGGCTAATTATAACGGTTAGCTATTTTAGTTCATTATTTGCGGGAGTAGCTCAGTTGGTAGAGCTTCAGCCTTCCAAGCTGAATGTCGCGAGTTCGAATCTCGTCTCCCGCTCCACTTCTTTCGATCTTCACTTGAATAATGGTTTGAGTTAAAATTTAATTAATTTGAATCGCCTTTTCGGGCCCATGTAGCTCAGTCGGTAGAGCGCTTCCTTGGTAAGGAAGAGGTTCACCAGTTCGATTCTGGTCATGGGCTCCAAAACAACGGCAGAAGGAGCTAATTTAGGATGGCTAAAGAAAAATTTGAGCGGACCAAGCCGCATGTGAACATAGGAACAATCGGTCATATTGACCATGGAAAGACTACGCTTACAGCAGCGATCACCAAACTTGCAGCAATGGGTGGTCATGGTACATATGTGCCGTTTGATGAGATTGACAAGGCGCCCGAGGAAAGAGAGCGTGGTATTACAATAGCAACAGCTCATGTGGAATACGAGACAGCCAATCGTCACTACGCACATGTGGACTGTCCCGGCCATGCTGACTATATCAAGAACATGATCACAGGGGCAGCCCAGATGGACGGTGCGGTTCTTGTGGTAAGTGCTGATGACGGTCCAATGCCGCAGACAAGAGAGCATATTCTTCTTGCCCGGCAGGTAGGTGTTCCCTCGATTGTTGTGTTTTTGAACAAATGCGACATGGTGGATGACGAAGAATTGATTGAGCTGGTTGAAATGGAGCTTCAGGAGCTTCTTGATACCTATGAATTTCCCGGCGACACAACACCGATTATCAGAGGCAGTGCGCTTAAAGCGCTTGAAGTGGAAAGTGCGGATGATGAAGCTGCCAAACCGATTTTTGAGCTTCTTGATGTTCTTGACTCTTATGTTGCAGAGCCTGAAAGAGATACCGCAAAACCATTTCTGATGCCCATTGAGGATGTATTCAGTATTTCGGGTCGTGGAACTGTTGTTACCGGAAGAATTGAACGTGGTATTATTAAAACCGGTGAAGAGGTTGAAATTGTCGGTATCAGGGATACTGCCAAAACAGTGTGTACCGGTGTTGAAATGTTCAGAAAACTTCTGGATGAGGGTCAGGCAGGCGATAATGTCGGGCTTCTGCTTCGCGGAACCAAACGTGACCAGGTCGAAAGAGGACAGGTTGTGGCCAAACCCGGAACAATTACTCCTCATACGAAATTCAAAGCAGAAATGTATGCATTGAGCAAAGAAGAAGGTGGTCGTCATACTCCGTTTTTCAGTGGTTACAGACCCCAGTTCTTTTTCAGAACAACAGATATTACGGGTGTTTTGACTCTTGACGAAGGCGTGGAAATGATCATGCCAGGGGATAATGCAACTATTAACGTGGAATTGATTAATCCCATTGCAATGGAAAAAGAACTCCGCTTTGCAATCAGAGAGGGTGGACGTACCGTTGGCGCCGGTGTTATCGGTGAAATTGTAGAGTAGAGTCCTAAGGAGTTGATATGGACAGAGTGATCATTGCTCTTGCTTGTACAGAGTGCAAGAGAAGAAATTATACAACGACTAAGAATAAGCGGAAAACTCCTGATAAAATAGAGTTTAAAAAATACTGTAAATTCTGTAATAAGCATGTGATGCATAAAGAGACAAAGGTTAAATAATAATAGTTTGCAGGTCAGTAGCTCTAATTGGTAGAGCGCCAGACTCCAAATCTGGATGTTGGGGGTTCGACCCCCTCCTGACCTGCCATATTTTAAATTATGCCCCTATGTTTGGTTAAAAGGACTCGGGTGGCAAAGTTGACTTAGGAGTTTTATGTCACGGTTACAGAAAAAGAAAGCTTTAAGTGAAAAGAAGAAGAAGCCTGTGACGGAAAATCAGACAGATTTATCTGCCGGGTCTTCAAAATTTTCAAGTTCAAAATCGTCAACTGTGACAAGCCCTTTGAAAGCAAAGCGGGAAAAAAACTTGGCTGATGCTAAAGTCGGTGAGCCAAATTTTATCCAAAAGGCAATGGAATTTTTCAGGGAGGTCAAGGTTGAGTTGAAAAAGGTAACTTGGCCGACAAAAAAACAGACAACCGGTACAACCGTTGTTGTGATTGTTTTTGTTTTTGTTGTTGCAGCGTTTCTCGGGCTTTTTGATCTCGGCCTTTCTAAGCTCGTTCAGGTTGTCCTGACATAAAATAAGGGAAGTAACATGTCTCTAAAATGGTATGTCGTGCATGTATATTCAGGTCATGAGCAAAAAGTAAAACTTACTTTGGAAGAAAAAATAGAAACTTCCAAACATCCTGAGAAATTTGCTGAGATTCTTATTCCGACGGAAAATATTGTTGAGCTTGTAGATGGAAAGAAAAAAGAATCTTCGAGAAAATTTTATCCTGGGTATATTTTGGTCAGGATGCATCTGGATAATGAGACATGGCATATTGTAACTTCCACTGCAAAAGTTACTGGTTTTCTGGGTGGAAAAAACAAGCCGGCACCCATAAGTGACAAAGAGGCTCAAAGCATTGTTGATAAGATGCAGCAAGGTAAGAATAAGCCTCAACCAAAATACTTTTTTGAACCTGGAGATGATGTCAGGGTTATTGACGGACCGTTTTCAAATTTTAATGGTACTGTGGAAGATGTGTCTCCTGACAAGGAAAAAATTAAAGTTCTGGTCAGTATTTTTGGACGTGCAACCCCTGTGGAACTTAATTTTATACAGGTTACCAAAATATAATACCAAGATATAATATGGTTAAATAGTTAGTTTCAGGAGTTAAAAATAATGGCAAAAAAAGTAATGACACAAATAAAGCTTCAGGTTGAAGCAGGAAAAGCCAATCCATCTCCCCCCATCGGTCCTGCCTTGGGTCAGCATGGCGTAAATATTATGGATTTTTGCAAAGCTTTTAATGCAAAAACCGCCAATGATGCGGGATCTATTATTCCTGTTGTCATAACGGTTTACCAGGACAGGTCTTTCAGCTTTATTACCAAAACGCCACCAGCATCAAGATTGTTGCTGGCTGCCGCAAAAATTGCAAAAGGATCGGGAGAACCCAATCGGGATAAGGTCGGAAAAGTGACCAAAGATCAGCTTATTGCAATTGCCGAAACCAAAAAAGAAGACTTAAACGCCTCAGACATTGACGCAGCTGTTAAAATTATTGCAGGTACAGCTAGAAGCATGGGGATAGAAGTAGTTTAACTTTAAGTAAAAGAGTGATGAAAAATGCCAAAGCGGAGTAAAAAACATACAGAAGCACTTAAAAAGGTCGATAGACTGGTCCAGTACGATCCAATAAATGCCTTGGAACTGGCAGTTTCTTCAAGCTATGTAAAGTTTGATGAAACAGTTGATGTTGCCGTAAGATTAGGCGTTGATCCGCGGCATGCCGATCAAATGGTTCGCGGTACTGTCATATTGCCCAACGGGCTTGGTAAAGAAGTAAAAGTATTGGTTTTTGCAAAAGGTGAAAAGGAAAAAGAAGCACTGGATGCAGGAGCTGATTTTATTGCGGATGATGAGACCATAAAAAAGATTCAAGACGGATGGTTTGGTTTTGATAAAGCCATTGCGACTCCTGATATGATGGGTGCTGTTGGGAAGTTAGGTCGTATACTCGGGCCTCGCGGACTGATGCCAAATGCTAAAACAGGAACGGTTACCTTTGAACTTGAAAAAGCGATAAATGAGTTAAAAGCAGGTAAAATTGAATTTCGAGTAGAAAAAGCCGGTATCGTTCATGTACCAGTCGGAAAGGTTTCTTTTGGGGCACAAAAATTACTTGAAAACGTCAAAGCCTTTATAGATAAGTTGGTAGCACTGAAACCTGCAGCCAGCAAAGGGACTTACTTGAAAACAATCAGCGTGTCTTCGACAATGGGTCCTGGTATAAAAGTGGATCCCCTATTGGTAAAATAGATTGTTTAAATAGATTTTTAACCCTGTCATAGACAGTAGGTGCGCTTGTATTTTGAAAGTGCATAATCGGATTTGCCGGCCTGCCGAGACAGAAGATAATAAAATTTTGTTTTGGTTTAGTTGGCACCTTCGTCAAAAATATTATTAATGGAAGGAGGTGTAATAAAAATGCTGAATATTTCCCAAAAAAAAGAACAGGTTAAAAGGCTATCCCAGGAATTTTCTGAATCTGAGATTTCAATACTGGTGGACTATAAAGGTTTGGATGTATTGAAAATGACGGATCTTCGTTTGCGTCTCAGAAATGAGGGTGTTCGAATTGAAGTTGTAAAAAATACTTTGTTGAAAAGGGCATCTGAAGGTACGGATGCAGCCTTGATGAAAGATTTTTACAAAGGTCCCAATGCCATTGTTTTATCACAAGATGATCCGGTTGCTCCGGCAAGGATTCTGGTTGATTTTGCCAAAGATAACGATAAGCTTGAAATTAAAGCAGGTGCATTAGCAGGAAAGCTTCTCAATTCTGAAGAGATAAAACAACTGGCGAAAATGCCATCCAGAGAAGAGCTTCTCGGTAAGCTGGTTTATACGCTTAATGCGGTTCCAACCTCAATCGTCAATGTTCTTTCCGCTGTTCCACGATCTTTTGTTAATGTTCTCAATGCTATTAAAGATCAAAAAGAAGCTGCATAAGCAAGCATATATAAAATTTTAGAAAAAGACATTCCATACAGTTTTATTTAGGAGAAAAAAAATGGCCGATACTACAAAAGAAGATGTAATTGAATTCATATCCAGCATGAGTGTTCTTGAACTTTCCGAGCTTGTGACAGAGCTTGAAGATAAATTTGGTGTAACTGCTGCCGCCCCCATGGCATTTGCAGGCGGTGCAATGCCTGCTGTTGGCGATGCAGGTGCTGCGGCAGAAGAACAGACCGAATTTGACGTTATCCTTGAGACCTTTGGCGATAAAAAAATTAACGTTATCAAAGAAGTAAGAGCGATTACAGGGCTTGGTCTTAAAGAAGCCAAAGCTTTAGTGGAAGAAGCGCCTAAAGCAATTAAAGAAGGAATTCCAAAAGAAGAAGCTGATAAAATTAAAGAACAATTAGAAGGAGCCGGGGCTCAGGTTTCTGTAAAATAGTTTTATGAAATAAGTTAGCTTACAAAGATTTAAGCTGCATAAAATTTATGCGGGGGCAAGGCAATAGTGCCATGTCTCCGCTTTTACGGTTGGAAAAACTCACACTGGGAGATATCATGACCGGTAGTCTTTTGACAAATAAGCGTATTAGAAAAGAGTTTGGCAGCAGAAGAAAAATAATTGATATTCCTGATTTGATAGGCATGCAACGAAATTCTTATGAGAGTTTCCTTCAAAAAGATGTTTTGCCTGAAGAAAGGGAAGTAAAAGGACTCCATGCTGTTTTTAAATCTGTTTTTCCTATTAAGGATTTTACAGATACATCATCATTGGAATATGTTTCGTATTCCTTTGGTGAATCAAAGCATTCCATGAAAGAATGTACTTCAAGAGGAATGACCTATGATATTCCGGTGAATATCAAGGTCCGGCTTGTTGTTTATGACAATGACAAGGACACGGGGATTTCAACGATTCGAGATATTAAGGAACAAGAGATTTATTTTGGTACCATCCCCTTGATGACCCGGCAGGGAACCTTTATTGTTAATGGAACTGAAAGAGCTGTCGTAAGCCAGTTACATCGTTCCTCAGGTGTATTTTTCGATCATGATAAAGGGAAAAATTATTCTACGGGAAAAATTATTTATAATGCCCGAATTATTCCTGTCAGAGGATCCTGGATTGATATGGAAATTGATGCCAAGGATATTGTTTATATAAGAATAGACAGGCGGCGAAAATTTCCAGTGTCTATCCTTTTTAAGGCCTTTGGCTATACCAGTGAAGATATTTTGGATTTCTTCTATAACCAAGAACATATTATTAAAAAGGATGGATCGTTTTTTAAAGAGTTTTCCCAGGAAAATCTCAAGCGCCAAAGAGCCAGTTTTGATATCAAATCTCCAAAGACAGGAGAGATTATCGTCAAAAAAGGAAGAATCTTTACAAAACGAGCGTTACGACAGCTGGCTGACGATGGGCTTGATTATATTCCCATCTCGGAAAGTGAATTGATTGGAAAAGCTTTTGCAGAGAATATTGTTGACGATGAAACCCAGGAGATAATTTTAAAGGCTGGCGATCTGATTGGCGAAGACAGCTTTGAATATATGCTGGAAAAACAGATCAATGACTTTAATATTCTTTATGTTGATCCCAGAAGTTCTGATTCCATAAGGAAAACCCTTGTTTTAGACAAAATGGAGAAAAAAGAAGAAGCCTTAATGGATATCTACCGGCGGCTTCGACCCGGAAATCCTGCAACCATTGAAGTTGCACAGGATTTTGTCGATCATCTTTTTTTCAGGCAGGCGTATTACGACCTGTCAAAAGTAGGACGTTTGAAAATGAACCATCGTCTAGGTGTTGATACCAAGATTGATGTGAAAACATTGCGAAAAGAAGATGTGCTGCTAACAGCAGCAACTTTGGTTGAACTCAAAGACACCCAGGGCCAGGTCGATGATATTGACCATCTGGGCAACAGGCGTGTTCGCGCCGTGGGCGAGCTTCTTGAAAATCATTATCGAATCGGGCTTGTCAGGATGGAAAGAGCCATCAAGGAAAAAATGAGCATGCAGGAAGTGGATGCCATGATGCCCCATGATTTGATTAATCCAAAACCTGTTTCAGCCGTTGTCAGGGAATTTTTTGGTACTTCCCAGCTATCCCAATTCATGGATCAGACAAATCCGCTGTCTGAAACAACTCATAAAAGACGATTGTCCGCGCTTGGACCAGGTGGTTTGACACGAGAAAGAGCTGGTTTTGAAGTACGAGACGTTCATCCGTCTCATTATGGAAGAATTTGTCCGATTGAAACGCCGGAAGGACCGAATATCGGATTGATCGTTTCTTTGTGTACCTATGCAAGGGTCAATGATTTTGGTTTTATTGAAACGCCTTACAGGATTGCCAGTGACGGAAATGCATCCAGGGAAATTAAGCATTTAACAGCCTTTGAAGAAAAGGATCACCCCATTGGACAGGCAAATGCACCCCTTGACATTGATGGTAATTTTTTAAATCCTCTGGTTTCTTCACGGGTTGACGGTGAATTTGAAATGATTGAAAATCAGGATGTCAAATTCATGGATGTCTCACCAAACCAGCTGGTATCCGTGTCTGCGGCCCTGATCCCGTTTCTGGAGAATGATGATGCCAACAGGGCGTTGATGGGGTCTAATATGCAGCGTCAGGCAGTGCCGTTGATTAAAAGTGAAGCACCTCTGGTCGGTACTGGAATGGAAAGTGTTGTTGCTCGTGATTCCGGCGTTACCATTGTAGCGGATTATGACGGTGTCGTAGTTGAGGTGGATTCAAAACGGATTGTTGTCCGAAATGATGACCCGGATATCCAGGCAGACAATTTTGAGAAAGTCGTATCTATTTATAATTGTACGAAGTTTGTCCGTTCTAACCAGAATACCTGTTTTAATCACAGGCCGATTGTTGAAAAAGGTGAAACCGTCAAAAAAGGTCAGGTGATTGCAGATGGCCCGTCCACAGAAATGGGGGAACTGGCCCTTGGGAAAAATGTCACGGTCGCATTTATGCCCTGGGACGGATACAACTATGAGGACTCTATCCTTGTCAGTGAACGTCTTGTGAAAGATGCTGTTTATACATCTGTCCATGTTGAAGAGTTTGAGGTTCTTGCCCGCGATACAAAATTAGGTAAAGAGGAAATCACCCGTGATATTCCCAATGTAGGAGAAGATGCCTTAAAAAATCTTGATGAGAGCGGTATTATTCGCCTGGGTGCCGAAGTTGTATCCGGTGATATCCTTGTGGGTAAAATTACACCAAAAGGTGAAACTCAACTTTCTCCGGAAGAAAAATTGCTTCGGGCCATTTTTGGTGAAAAAGCAGGAGATGTTAAAGACACTTCTCTTTGCGTACCACCCGGAGTAAAAGGTAAAGTCATTGATGCAAGGGTTTTCTCACGAAGGGGGCTTTCAAAAGATGACCGTACACGGCTCATTGAAGACAATGAAATAGAAAAACTTGAAAAAGACAGGGATGATGAAATTAAAATCATTTCAAGTGTGGCTCAGGAAAAAGTTGAATCCATTCTTGAGGGCCATGATATTATTTCTGATCTTGAAAAGTCGGGAAGGGTACTGGTTAAATCCGGCACCACTGTAAAATTAGGGCTTTTTGCTGATATTCCCATGTCTGTGCTGGTTCATGTTGCCGTTAAAGATGCAGTGATTACGGAAAAGGCCCAGGTTATATTAGAGAGTGCCCAAAGGCAAATTAAAAAAGCCAGGGACCATTTTAACCGTCAGGTATCCCGTTTTGAAAAAGGGGACGATCTTCCGCCCGGCGTACTGAAAATGATCAAAATAAGCGTTGCCATGGAAAGGGTTCTTTCCGTTGGCGATAAAATGGCTGGTCGACATGGGAACAAAGGGGTTGTTTCTAGAATTTTAAGGATGGAAGATTTACCTTACTTTGAGGATGGCAGGCCGGTTGATATGGTTCTCAATCCCTTGGGGGTTCCATCCCGTATGAATGTGGGCCAGATATTGGAAATTCATTTGGGACATGCTGCTTTTGGGTTGGGGCAGCGCATTGATGAAATGCTTAACCAAATGAAACTCGATAAATTAAGGGAAAAAGTAATTGAAATTTTTTCAATGACCGAAGCCCAGAAAGTAAATTTTAAAGAGGATGCACTGGCGGAAAAAATTAAAAATTTTTCTGATAAGGAACTTATTGATTTTGCATGCTTTTACAGAAACGGTGTACACATGGCCACTCCGGTTTTTGACGGGGCAAGTGAAGATGAGATAAAATATCTGATTGATGCCGCCGGATTTGACAAGTCCGGTCAATCCGTACTATACGACGGCAGAACCGGCGAGCCTTTTGACAGACCGGTAACCGTCGGCACCATGTATATGCTTAAACTCCACCATCTGGTTGATGATAAACTTCATGCTCGATCCATTGGTCCGTATTCCCTGGTTACCCAGCAGCCACTCGGAGGTAAAGCTCAGTTTGGCGGACAGAGGCTGGGTGAAATGGAAGTCTGGGCAATGGAAGCCTATGGCGCTGCCCATGCATTACAGGAATTTTTGACTGTCAAGTCCGATGATATGACAGGAAGAACTCGGATGTATGAAAAAATAGTTAAAGGCCAGAACGTTCTTGAGCCCGGGATGCCTGAATCTTTCAGGGTTCTTTGCAAAGAGCTGAATAGTCTGGGTTTGGATATGAATCTTATAGAAGGAAAAAAATAAGGAGAAGACATTGGATAATATATACGATTTCTTCGCAAAACCAAAAGATCCTAAGATTTATAAGGGCGTTCAAATAACCCTTGCATCTTCAGACCAGATTAGAGAGTGGTCTCATGGTGAAATCAAAAAACCGGAAACCATAAATTACCGGACATTCAAGCCGGAAAGAGACGGACTTTTTTGTGCAAAGGTATTCGGTCCTACCAAGGATTACGAGTGCAATTGCGGTAAATACAAACGTATGAAACATCGCGGGGTTGTGTGTGAAAAATGCGGTGTTGAAGTAATTCAGTCCAAAGTGCGGCGAGAGAGGATGGCACATATCGAACTTGCTTCTCCGGTGTCTCACATCTGGTTTTTGAAAAGTCTTCCCAGCAAAATAGGCAATGTTCTTGATTTGACATTAAAAAATCTTGAAAAAGTTCTTTATTTTGACTCCTATCTTGTGATTGATCCCAAAGATACGGGTTTGAAAAAACTTCAACTTCTGTCAGATGATCAATATTATGAGGCTGTGGAAACTTTTGGTGATGACTTCGAGGCTGGTATTGGTGCAGAAGCCATTTTAAAGTTGCTCGAAGATATTAACCTTCAAGAGGTTCATGATGAACTTAAAGAAGAGATCAGCCTGACCAAATCCGTTGCCAAGAAACAAAAAATGGCCAAGCGCCTTAAAGTTATTGATGCATTTTTGACCTCGGGGATTGAGCCCACACGGATGATTTTGACGGCCTGTCCCATTTTGCCGCCGGATTTAAGGCCGCTTGTGCCTCTTGAAGGTGGGCGGTTTGCGACATCTGATTTAAATGACTTGTATCGCAGGGTATTAAACAGAAACAACCGTCTGAAAAGATTGGTAGACCTTAATGCACCTGATATCATTGTCAGAAATGAAAAAAGGATGCTTCAGGAAGCCGTAGATGTGCTGTTTGATAATGGTCGTCACGGAAGGGTGGTGACCGGGACCAATAAGCGGCCGTTAAAGTCTTTAAGTGACACATTAAAAGGAAAACAGGGCAGGTTCAGACAGAATCTGCTTGGCAAGCGTGTGGATTACTCCGGTCGTACCGTTATTACAGTTGGTTCTGAACTGCGGCTTCATCAATGCGGTATCCCTAAAAAGATGGCTCTGGAGCTGTTTAAGCCTTTTATTTATAATTATCTTGAACAAAAAGGCCTTGTTTCAACGGTTAAAAGTGCTAAAAAAATGGTTGAACGTGAGGAGACCGAGGTTTGGGATGCACTTGAATCTGTTGTAAAAGAATATCCGGTGATGCTCAACCGCGCACCCACACTCCATCGTCTCGGGTTTCAGGCATTTGAGCCTGTGCTGATCGAAGGGAAAGCCATTCAGCTTCATCCATTGGTTTGTCCTGCATTTAATGCAGACTTTGATGGTGATCAGATGGCGGTTCATGTGCCACTTTCCCTTGAGTCTCAGCTTGAGGCAAGGATTATGATGCTGTCTACAAACAATATTCTTTCTCCTGCAAATGGTCAGCCGATTATAGTACCGACCCAGGATATTGTGCTGGGTATTTATTATATGACTCGAGCCGTGCAGAATCAAAAAGGTTCTGGGGTTAGTTTTTCAAGTATTGAAGAAGTAAGATATGCGTTTGATTCAGGGGAACTTTCGCTTCATGCCAAAATTAAAGTTCGAATTGATGGTGAAATGTATGATACCACAACGGGTCGAATTCTTCTTTGGGAATCCATTCCAGGTGATACGCTTTTGTCATTGAGCAGGATCAGAACCCAAACCCTGGAAGATGCTGAAGCCGCAATGGAAGAATTAAAAGCCGGCAATGATTTTGATAAGGTTTTAAAAAAATATTCTGACGATGAGATTAAAAAGACCAAAGGAAAAACAGGTCTTCTTACCAGAAAGGAATTTAAAAATATATTTCAGGTGTCGGAGATTGTTGTTGAACAATTCTATGGTCTCAAAGAGGGTCAGTTTACGGATGTCAGAAAAGTGGGGAATTATTATACCATATTTAAAGTGGATGAACGAGAGACCACTTTGCCCTTCAATCTTGTTAACAAGCTTATGGACAAGTCTTCTATTGTTAAACTGATCGACTATGCATACCGTAATATCGGGTTAAAGGAAACCGTTATTCTTTCTGATCGGCTCAAGGATATAGGGTATAAATATTCGACTCTGGGAGGTTTGTCAATTTGTATAGACGATATGATTATCCCGGATGAAAAATGGGAAATTATTGCCAAATCAGAAAAAAATATTGAAGATATAAAAAATCAGTATTCCGAAGGATTGATTACTCAGGGTGAAAAGTATAATAAGGTGGTCGATATCTGGGCTCAGGCAACGGATGATATTGCCAATGCCATGATGGAAGTCATGAAAAATCCGACACGCGGAAAGATTGACGGGTCACCTGAAGATTATAATGCAGTGTATGTCATGGCTGACTCCGGGGCTCGAGGCAGTAAGGATCAGATGCGTCAGCTGGCAGGGATGAGGGGTTTGATGGCCAAACCGTCCGGTGAGATTATTGAAAATCCGATTACCGCCTGTTTCCGGGAAGGCCTGTCCGTACTGCAGTATTTTATTTCAACACATGGTGCGCGCAAGGGATTGGCTGATACGGCCTTGAAGACCGCAAACTCTGGATATCTTACAAGACGTCTGGCTGATGTGGGTCAGGACTGTACCATTGTTGAAATTGATTGCGGTACTATTAATGGTATTGAGGTTGAAGCATTGTACGAGGGGGGGGAAATTATTCAAACCCTTGGCGAGAGAATCCTTGGAAGGGTGACTCAGGAAGATATCCGGGATCCTTACTCGGATGAATTTATTGTTGGCGTGGACACCGAACTTGAGGAAAGCCATGTCAAAAGAATAGAAGAAGCCGGAGTTCAGAAAGTTAAAATTCGTTCCGTTCTGACGTGTAATTCAAAAAATGGTGTTTGTTCCAGGTGCTACGGAAGGGATCTTGCCCATGGTGTAACTGTTGAAATCGGTCAAGCCATTGGTATTGTTGCGGCTCAGTCCATTGGTGAACCTGGAACTCAGTTGACCATGAGAACCTTCCATATTGGTGGTACTGCTTCAAGAAAGGTAGAGGTTGCGGAAATCAAGGCCAGGGTTGGAGGTATACTGAAATACAATGAAGATATCCAGACGGTAATTTCTGCTGAAAATGAAGTAATAGTAATGAACCGGAAAGGTGCCGGTATTAACATTGTTGGAGAAGAAGGGCGTGAAAGAGCTAAAGAGACGGTTATTTATGGTGCAACCCTTCATCTTAAAGATGGTCAGCAAGTCCAACCAGGGGATGTGATCGCCACATGGGATCCGTTTACCACGCCGATTATCACGGAAGTATCCGGTCGTGTTAGATTTGCCGACATAGAGGTCGGAAACACGGTTCAAGAACAAATCGACCCTGTAACCGGAAAAGTTTCCCGTACAATCACAGAAGGGAAAGATAGTGAGATTCGTCCCAGAATTACCATTAAGGACAAAGAGGGAAAAGCGGTTAAGCTTCCCAAGTCCAAGACTTCTGCCAGATATTATTTGCCTGTGAATGCCATTCTTACGGTTGAAGAAGACGAACAGATTATGGC
The DNA here is from genome assembly GCF_000307105.1 of Desulfobacula toluolica Tol2. Taxonomy (NCBI): domain Bacteria; kingdom Pseudomonadati; phylum Thermodesulfobacteriota; class Desulfobacteria; order Desulfobacterales; family Desulfobacteraceae; genus Desulfobacula; species Desulfobacula toluolica. The sequence continues at coordinate 4,070,263 of NC_018645.1, read as the reverse complement.
GGGGGATGTAATTGCAAAATTGCCCAGGGCGACCACAAAAACAAAGGACATTACCGGTGGGCTTCCAAGAGTTGCCGAATTGTTTGAAGTCAGAAAACCAAAAGATCCGGGTATGCTGACTGAGATTGACGGATATGTCTTGGTGTCCAAAGGTACAAAGGGAAGGCAGAAAGTCACGATCACCCCGACGGATGTTGGAGGAAAGAAAGAATACGCCATTCCAAAAGGTCAACATGTTACGGTCTATGATGGTGATTATGTAAAGGCGGGTGATCCGCTGATTGCCGGAAGTGCAAATCCCCAGGATATTATGAACATCAAGGGAGAAGTTGCTTTGGCAAAATATCTGGTGGACGAGGTGCAGGAGGTTTACAGGCTTCAGGGTGTAAGGATTAATGACAAACATATTGAGGTGGTTATCCGTCAGATGATGAGACGGGTAAAGGTCATTGAGACAGGTGATACCAACTTTATTCCGGATGAACAGGTCGACAGGATTCATTTTGCAGAAGTCAATCGGGAAGTAGCCGGTATGGGTGGTGAAACCGCAAAAGGGGAGCCGTTAATTCTTGGTATTACAAAAGCATCATTATCTACTGATAGTTTTCTTTCAGCCGCATCATTCCAGGAAACAACAAAAGTGCTGACTCTTGCTGCTATAGAGGGTAAGTATGACGGCCTTAAAGGATTGAAAGAAAATGTTGTGATGGGTCGTATTATACCTGCAGGGACGGGTTTCCCGGGATACAGCGACGTAGAAGTTGCTTTGGGTGACGTAGCGCAAGTTTGATTAATAAAAAAACTTGACAATTTTAATAAGTGAAAGTAAAATTAAACATTTTGTCGTGTATGACAATGGTTTAAATTTGATAAGGAGCGTAAAGGAAAGTTATGCCGACCATTAATCAATTGGTTCGAAAAGGTAGAAAAAAAGCAGAAAAAAAGGTTAGTACCCCTGCTTTAAAGGGTGGTCCTCAGAAACGTGGTGTTTGTACCAGGGTGTACACGTCAACTCCAAAGAAACCTAACTCTGCTTTGAGAAAAGTAGCCAGGGTTCGTTTGACTACTGGAATGGAAGTTGCTGCATACATACCCGGCATGGGGCATAACCTTCAGGAGCATTCTGTGGTTCTTGTCAGGGGTGGCAGAGTAAAGGATCTTCCAGGTGTTCGCTATCATATTGTCAGGGGCGCTCTTGATACTTTGGGTGTTGATGACAGGCGGCAGGGCAGGTCAAAATACGGAGCAAAGAGACCTAAATAAGCAACTTGGAGCAGATTTTAGTCTGTTCCTTATATATAAGCAATGGTGGATGTGAATAATGGCAGTTAAAGAGATCATGCTTGATAATGTAACAAAAGATGCCACGCAGGAAGAAAAGCTTGCCGCTAAGTTTGTTAACTGTGTCATGAAAGACGGGAAAAAGAACGCAGCGCGTAAAGTTGTTAAAAATGCTTTGTTGATTGCAGAAGAAAAGATCGGCGAGCCTGCTTTGGATATATTAAAAAAAGCAATTGATAATATTAGGCCTGCGGTTGAAGTGAAATCCAGAAGAATCGGCGGATCAACCTATCAGGTGCCGACTGATATAAAACCTTCCAGGCAGACAGCGCTTGCTTTTCGCTGGTTGATTAACTTCAGCCGGAATCGTTCTGAAAAAGGCTATGCAAACAAACTGGCTTCAGAAGTCCTGGATGCTTATAACCAGCGTGGCGGGGCAATGAAGAAAAAGGAAGATACACACAAGATGGCAGAAGCCAACAAGGCATTTGCACATTTTCGGTGGTAACTAATATTTTGATATCCTGATAACATTCCGCAGGAGGAATTAACCAAGAGGAGTAAAGAGGATGGCTAAGGAGAAATTTGAGCGGACCAAGCCGCATGTGAACATAGGAACAATCGGTCATATTGACCATGGAAAGACTACGCTTACAGCAGCGATCACCAAACTTGCAGCAATGGGTGGTCATGGTACATATGTCCCGTTTGATGAGATTGACAAGGCGCCCGAGGAAAGAGAGCGTGGTATTACAATAGCAACAGCTCATGTGGAATACGAGACAGCCAATCGTCACTACGCACATGTGGACTGTCCCGGCCATGCTGACTATATTAAGAACATGATCACAGGGGCAGCCCAGATGGACGGTGCGGTTCTTGTGGTAAGTGCTGATGACGGTCCAATGCCGCAGACAAGAGAGCATATCCTTCTTGCCCGGCAGGTAGGTGTTCCCTCGATTGTTGTGTTTTTGAACAAATGCGACATGGTGGATGACGAAGAATTGATTGAGCTGGTTGAAATGGAGCTTCAGGAGCTTCTTGATACCTATGAATTTCCCGGCGACACAACACCGATTATCAGAGGCAGTGCGCTTAAGGCGCTTGAAGTGGAAAGTGCGGATGATGAAGCTGCCAAACCGATTTTTGAGCTTCTTGATGTTCTTGACTCTTATGTTGCAGAGCCTGAAAGAGATACCGCAAAACCATTTCTGATGCCCATTGAGGATGTATTCAGTATTTCGGGTCGTGGAACTGTTGTTACCGGAAGAATTGAACGTGGTATTATTAAAACCGGTGAAGAGGTTGAAATTGTCGGTATCAGGGATACTGCCAAAACAGTGTGTACCGGTGTTGAAATGTTCAGAAAACTTCTGGATGAGGGGCAGGCAGGCGATAATGTCGGGCTTCTGCTTCGCGGAACAAAACGTGACCAGGTTGAAAGAGGACAGGTTGTGGCCAAACCCGGAACCATTACTCCTCATACGAAATTCAAAGCAGAAATGTATGCATTGAGCAAAGAAGAAGGTGGTCGTCATACTCCGTTTTTCAGTGGTTACAGACCCCAGTTCTTTTTCAGAACAACAGATATTACGGGTGTTTTGACTCTTGACGAAGGCGTGGAAATGATCATGCCAGGGGATAATGCAACCATTAACGTGGAATTGATTAATCCCATTGCAATGGAAAAAGAACTCCGCTTTGCAATCAGAGAAGGTGGACGTACTGTTGGTGCCGGTGTTATCGGTGAAATTGTAGAATAAGTTAGGACGAACGATCTATCATGTTGAAAACAAAAATTAGGATCAGGCTTAAGGCATATGATCATAAACTTCTTGATCAGTCTTCGGTAGATATTGTTGATACTGCAAGGAAGAGTGGAGCCAAAATCGTAGGGCCGGTACCTCTTCCTACCAGGATAAACAAGTTTACCGTACTGCGTTCTCCCCATGTAAACAAAAAATCAAGGGAACAGTTTGAGATCAGAACGCATAAAAGAATGATGGATATTCTGGAACCCACCCAACAGACAGTTGACGCGTTAATGAAGCTTGATCTTTCACCGGGTGTGGATGTGGAAATTAAATTATAGTTCAATAACAGGAACCAATTATGAGCGCATTACTTGGAAAAAAAATCGGAATGACCAATGTGTTTTCCTCGGACGGAAAGCTTGTTCCTGTTACCGTTGTGCAGGTCGGACCATGTGTTGTTACACAGATTAAAACAATAGAATCTGATGGATACAATGCTCTTCAACTTGGATTTGATGAAAAACCGGTTGAGAAATTGAATAAGCCCATGGCCGGACATTTGAAGAAAGCAAGTGATAAAGGATTCCGTGTTTTAAAAGAGTTTAGAACCGATGATGTTGAAAGCGTTGAAGCAGGCGCTACTATCGGAATTGATATATTTACTGTTGGTGATAAGGTGAACATATCAGGTATTTCAAAAGGACGCGGTTTTCAGGGAACGATTAAACGACACGGTTTCCAACGCGGGCCTGAAACTCATGGTAGCAGAAATCATAGAAAACCAGGGTCTATTGGTAACAGCGCCTGGCCGGGAAAAGTTTTTAAGGGTAAGAAACTTCCAGGTCATATGGGTGTTAATCGAGAAACTGTAAAGAATCTTACAATCGTAGATATCAAGCATGACGATAACCTTCTGTTGGTAAAAGGCCCTGTACCGGGTTTTAAAACAGGAATATTGGAAGTTCGAAAAACTGATAAATAATTAAAAAAACAATCAGTTACGTATAAGACAAAAATGCGGCTATGGGTATTGCAAAGTTTATCGCAGTGATGCATAGCTGATCAAAATTTATGAGGAAGAATATGGCTACTGTAGATGTATTAAACAGTGCAGGTGAAAAGGTGTCTGAAACTCAGCTTCCTGATGAGATTTTCAAGACTTCCGTTAAAACAAGCGTTCTTCACCAGGTCGTGCGATCCCAGCTCGTTGCAAAACGGGAAGGGACTGCTGCGTCTAAGACCAGGGGTATGGTAAAGGGTAGTACAAGAAAGCTGTTTAGACAGAAAGGAACCGGTAATGCACGTGCCGGCAGTATTAAATCCCCTTTAAGAAAAGGTGGTGGTGTTATTTTTGGGCCGTCCCAAAGATCTTTTGCGATAAAAGTGCCCAAAAAAGTTAGAAAGCTGGCATTGAAAATGGCATTAAGTTCCAAGGTGGAAGAAAATACCATTACTGTGATTGATGATTTTAATCTTGAAACTATTAAAACCAAAGATCTGGCCAATGTACTCAAAACCTTATCGCTTTCAAATTTGTTGATTGTGTCTGATTCTGAGGATACAAATCTTTTGCTTTCCGCTAGAAATATTCCGGATATCAAGGTTATAAAGACCGAGGGTCTTAATGTATATGATATTTTAAAGTTTAAGAATCTTCTTTTGGTAGAGTCATCAATTAAAAATATCGAGGGGAGGTTGAGCTGATTATGGAACACTATGAAATTGTCAGAGGCCCTGTAGTAACTGAAAAAACAACCCTTCAAAAAGAATTAAACAACCAGGTGACGCTTAAAGTTGATAAAAGAGCCAACCGGGTACAAATCAAAGACGCTGTCGAGAAAAGTTTTAACACCAAGGTTAAGCAGGTCAGAACTATCAAGGTAAAAGGAAAAGTTAAACAGCGCGGTAAAATTATCGGCAAACGAAAAGACTGGAAAAAAGCCATAGTTACACTGATGCCAGGACAACGAATTGATTTTTTTGAAGGTGTTTAAAGAGGTATATATATGTCAACAATAATAAAGACAAAACCGACATCTCCAGGACGACGCTCTCAGGAATACCTTTCTTTTGAAGAAATTACCAAAACCAAGCCTGAAAGACGACTGACAAAGAACATAAACAAACGTGCCGGCCGAAATTCTTACGGAAGAATTACGGCTAAGCACAGAGGTGGCGGAGCAAAAAAGAAATATCGTATCATTGATTTTAAAAGAGATAAAGATGGTATCCCTGCAAAGGTATCTGCCATTGAATATGATCCGAACAGGAGTGCAAGAATTGCTCTTCTGGTTTATGCAGATGGTGAAAAAAGGTATATCCTGGCTCCTCTGGATGTGGCGGTCGGCGATATTCTTGAAACAGGATCCGGCGCTGATATAAAACCTGGTAATTGCATGCCGCTTGAGGATATTCCAACGGGTACAAGAATACATAATATCGAATTGAAACAAAATAAAGGTGGACAGATTGTCAGAAGCGCAGGTGCATATGCACGGCTTATGGCAAAAGAAGGCAGTTATGCGCAGGTTCTTCTTCCCTCTGGTGAAGTAAGAATGGTTCACCTGAAATGCAAGGCTACGATTGGCAGAGTGGGTAATGAAAAGCATGGTGATGTTAAGATCGGTAAAGCCGGTCGAAGCAGATGGATGGGAAGAAGACCGTCTGTTCGAGGAGTTGCCATGAACCCGGTTGATCATCCCATGGGCGGTGGTGAAGGAAGATCCTCCGGTGGTAGACAGCCCTGTACGCCTTGGGGTATTCCAACAAAAGGTAAGCGAACCAGGAAGAGTGCAAGAACAGATCAGTACATTGTTAAAAGAAGAGCTAAGAGAAAATAAATAGGTGGTAAATTATGCCAAGATCATTAAAAAAAGGTCCCTACATTGCACCTCAGCTTTTAAAAAAAGTGCTGGAAGCAAGTAAATCCACACGTAACAAAGTTATCAAGACCTGGTCACGCAGATCCACTATATTCCCTGAAATGGTCGGTGTCACATTTGCTGTGCATAACGGTAAAAAATTCATACCGGTTTTTGTTTCTGAAAATATGGTCGGACATAAGCTTGGTGAATTTTCACCTACAAGAACTTTCTGGGGGCATGCAGGAGATAAAAAATCCAAGAGATAAGCTCTTGTTTGATTAAAGGATATTGATATGGAAGTTAAAGCAACTACAAGACATACAAGAATTTCACCATTTAAGCTTAGGTTGCCCATTGCTGAAGTAAAAGGTAAAAATGCCGGACAAGCGCTGACATTGTTAAAATTCATGCCGCTCAAAGCTGCAGGTATTATTTATAAAACCTTGCAATCAGCTGTTGCAAATGCCGAGCATAACAATGAACTGGATGTGGATAAACTGGTTGTCAAGAATATTTTTGTTGATCACGGGCCGACCATGAAACGGTTCAGGCCGAGAGCCAGGGGTAGAGCAGCCAGAATTTTGAAACGAAGCAGTCATTTAACAGTTATTGTTGAAGAAACTGACAAATAGGAGGAAATAAGCTTGGGCCAGAAAGTACATCCTACCAGTTTAAGGTTAGGCATTATCAGGACTTGGGATTCCAGATGGTATGCAGACAAAGATTATGCCTCTTTTGTTGAAGAAGATTTTAAAGTCAGAAAATTTTTAAAAAAGAAACTCTTTCATGCAGGTATTTCAAAAATAGAAATCGAACGTTTTTCCAAACAGATTCGACTCAGGGTTTTTGCGGCAAGACCAGGTATAATAATCGGCAAGAAAGGGTCGGAGATTGCCCTTCTTAAGCAGGAACTTGAGAAAATGCTTGAACCTGCGGTGTTGATTGATATCAAAGAAGTCCGGCGCCCTGAAATTGATGCTCAGTTGGTAGCGGAGAATATTGCACTTCAACTTGAGAGAAGAATTGCATTTCGAAGAGCCATGAAACGAAGTGTGTCTTCGGCCATGCGGTTTGGTGCAAAAGGAATAAAAATTATTTGTGCCGGTCGTCTTGGTGGTGCTGAAATGGCTCGGACGGAATGGTACAAAGAAGGCCGTATTCCTCTTCACACCTTAAGGGCTGATGTTGATTACGGTTTTACCGAAGCAAGAACCACATACGGAGCCATTGGAATTAAAACTTTTGTATTTAAAGGCGAAGTATTAAGTCCCGGTGAACAAGCGTTGGTTAAATAGAGGTGATTAGGAGAAATAAAAAATGCTTAGTCCAAAAAATGTAAAATTCCGTAAACAGTTTCGCGGCAGGACAAAGGGTTCACCAGACAGGGGAAATACCTTAAGCTTTGGTGACTTCGGTCTACAGGCAATTGAATGCGGTTATGTTAATGCAAGACAGATTGAAGCAGCCAGGGTTGCATTGACCCGTCACGCTAAAAGAGCAGGAAAAAGCTGGATTCGATTTTTTCCTGATCATCCGGTTACAAAAAAACCGGCAGAAGTCAGGATGGGTAAAGGTAAAGGTGCTACGGATGCCTGGGTAGCCAGGGTGAAACCCGGCAAAATTCTTTATGAAATGGAAGGTATACCAAGAGAAGTTGCCAAAGAAGCCATGAAGCTCGCTGCCAGAAAACTTTCCGTGAAAACTCGTTTTGTGGAAAGGAGTAAATAAAATGAAAGTTAGTGAAATCAGAGAGATGGGAGCAGATCAGATTAAAGAAAAGCTTGGTGAATTAAAAAAAGAGCTTTTTAATCTTCGCTTTCAGAATGATGTCGGGCAGCTTGAGAATACAGCAACACTTTCCAATGTCAAAAAGGATATTGCAAGGCTTTACACGATATCCAATGAAATGAATGTAAACATTAGCTAATTTGCGAAGATATTACTATGGAAAATATTCAAAAAAATAAAAGAGAGCTGATTGGTCTTATTGTATCGGATAAAATGGATAAATCAGTGGTTGTTCAGGTCGAAAGATTTGTTCAACACAAGATTTATAAAAAATATATGAAACGATATAAAAAATACCATGCTCATGATGAGACAAATGAATGCAGAATCGGTGATACGGTTAAAATCATCGAAACCAGGCCTTTGAGCAAGCTGAAACGTTTCAGGATAAGTGAAGTCGTTAAAAGAGCTGTTTGATTAAGGGAGTTGAGAAATGATTCAGAGTGAAACTAGATTAACTGTAGCAGACAACTCCGGTGCAAAGGAACTGTACTGCATAAAGGTACTTGGCGGATCCAAAAGACGATATGCCAGCATTGGCGATATTATCACCTGCTCTGTTAAAGAAGCAATACCCAATGCAAAAGTCAGCAAAGGGGATATTGTTCAGGCCGTTATTGTCAGAACCAAAAAAGAAATATCCCGGCCTGATGGCTCAATGATCAGATTTGATGATAATTCAGCTGTAATTTTATCTAAATCAAACGAACCGGTTGGTACACGTATTTTTGGTCCGGTGGCAAGAGAGTTAAGGGCAAAAAGATTTATGAAAATCGTCTCTCTGGCTCCTGATGTGCTTTAACAATCAGGTTATTGGAGAAAAAATCTTATGGAAGCAATAAAAATTAGACTGAAAAAAGATGATAAGGTTAAAGTGCTGACCGGTAAAGATAAGGGAAAGATCGGTAAAGTACTGAAGGTCGTTAAAAAGACAAATCGGGTCGTTGTTGAAAATATTAATGTCGTTAAGGTTCATCAAAGGCCAACGCAGGCAAATCCACAAGGTGGTATTGTTGAAAAAACCATGCCGATTCATATTTCCAATCTCATGATTATGTGCAACTCATGTGTAAAGCCGACAAGAATTGGAATGAAATTATTGGAAGATGGAAAACGGGTCAGAATCTGCAAGAAATGCAGTCAGCAGATAGATTCATAAGACCAAAGGCGGAGAGAATAGATGGCAACTCTTAAGGAAAAGTATCATAACGAGGTTGTGCCCAAGCTCAAGGAAACTTTTAATTATAAAAATGAATTACAGGTACCTAAGCTGGAAAAAATCGTTTTAAACATGGGGCTTGGCGAAGCGGTCAGAAATCCAAAGATCGTTGATCCTGCAGCCGCCGAACTGGCGTTGATCGCCGGTCAGAAACCGGTAATTACAAGAGCAAAAAAACCGATTGCAAATTTTAAGCTTCGTGCTGATTTGCCTATTGGGTGCAAGGTTACCCTGCGCCGTCAAAAAATGTACGATTTTTTTGATCGGCTTGTAAATATCGCTTTACCACGTGTCAGGGACTTTAGAGGGATATCCGGAAAGGCTTTTGATGGCAGGGGTAATTATACTCTTGGTATTACCGAGCATATTATATTCCCTGAAATTGACTATGATAAGACCGACAGTATCAAGGGTCTTAATATTACAGTTGTGACGACAGCTAAAACCGATGAGGAAGGCAAGGCGCTCCTGAAATTTTTTGGGATGCCTTTCAAAAACTAAGGATCTTAAGGAGGAAAGCTTGGCTAAAAAAGCTTTAATCGTAAAGGCGCAGAGAAAACCAAAGTTTTCAGTACGTTCATACAACAGATGCCCCTTATGCGGTAGACCAAGAGGGTTTATTAGAAAAGCTGGTATTTGCAGAATTTGTTTCAGGGGACTTGCGTCAGAAGGTAAACTTCCCGGAGTTACCAAATCAAGTTGGTAACCAGCAAATTTTAACACAAAAAAATTATATCAGCGGATTTTAAGGAGATTTCAAATGGCAACTAGTGATCCAATTGCAGACATGCTGACAATCATAAGAAATGGTGGTAAAGCAGGGTTTGCTAAAGTGGATATCCCCGGATCAAAAATTAAATTGAAAATGGTGCGGGTGCTGAAAGAACAAGGATATATAAAGGATTTTAAATTCCTTGAAAATGAAACGCAAGGAGTTCTTCGTGTTTATTTAAAATATGTGTCTGAAGGACAGCCCACAATTTTTGGAATAAAAAGAGTGAGTAAACCGTCCTGCAGGGTTTACAGTAAATCAAAACAAATTAAGCCGGTTTTAAATGGGCTGGGCATATCAATTGTTTCAACCTCAAAAGGGTTGATGACGGATAAGCAGGCCATTGAAGCGAACGTCGGCGGTGAAATTCTTTGTAACGTATGGTAGTACAGGAGTAATATATATGTCTAGAATAGGAAAACAGCCGGTTCAGCTTCCAGATAAGGTCCAGTTCGCCCTGAAGGGTGATATGATTTCTGTTAAAGGACCCAAAGGTAATCTTGAGCGACAATTGCATCCGGCCATTGAACTTGAAATGAATGATGGTTTTGTAATGGTAACTACAGATACAAGTGATAAGAAAAAAGTGGCTTTGCAAGGGTTGTTCAGGTCCCTTATATCCAATATGGTAACCGGTGTTACTGCCGGTTATGAAAAGCAACTTCTCCTTTCCGGTATTGGTTATCGTGCAGAAACAAAAGGCAACAGTCTTATACTCAATGTAGGCTATTCCAATCCGGTCGATTTTAAAATTCCTGATGGAATCCAGGCGACTGTTGAAAAGAATACGCAAATTATTTTGACAGGTATAGATAAGGAGCTTCTTGGCCAGGTGGCGGCAAATATAAGAGATCTTAGACCTCCTGAGCCTTACAAAGGTAAAGGCATAATGTATTCGGACGAAAGAATCATTAGAAAAGCCGGTAAGACTGCTGGTAAAGATTAAAAGGCGGGAGTATAAAGATTATGGGAAATACATCACCAAGGCTTATATCAAGGCTTAAAAGAAAAAAAAGAATCAGGAAAAATATTCTTGGTAACCAGGATCGACCAAGATTGAGTGTATTCAGAAGTTCAAAACATATTTATGCTCAGATCATTGATGATACTGATCGGATTACACTTGTATCTGCATCTACACTTGATAAAGAATTTAATGAAAATAAGGCAGAGGGTAAAAAGGCTGAGATTGCAAAGGCAATCGGAATCCTTATCGGCAAGAGAGCTCTTGATAAAGGAATTACAAAAGTAGTTCTGGATAGAAATGGATTTTTATATCATGGCCGCATCAAAGCGCTTTCAGACGGAGCTCGCGAAGCCGGATTGATTTTCTAATTAAGGAGGAATACCCTTGGCAAGACAGCAGATGGAAGATAGTGGATTAATAGATAAAGTCGTCAGAATCAATCGTGTTGCAAAAGTTGTAAAAGGTGGTAGAAATTTCAGCTTCAGCGCACTTGTTGTGGTTGGTGACGGAGAAGGCAGTGTCGGGTATGGTCTGGGAAAAGCAACGGAAGTACCGGAAGCTATCAAAAAAGGCCTGGAAAAAGCAAAAAGAAATATGGTCAAAATTTCATTACTTGACGGTACTGTTCCTTTTGAAGTTATTGGTAAAGCAGGTGCAGGCCGAGTATTGCTTAAACCGGCTTCTCCTGGTACAGGTTTGATTGCTGGCGGTGGAATTCGTGCCGTCCTTGAGGCCGTCGGTGTAACCGATATCCTGACAAAATGTATCGGAACACATAACACCCAGAATATTGTTAGAGCTACAATGGCAGGGCTTCAATCTTTATGTACAAAGCAAGAAGTCGCAAAGCGTCGTGGACTTAGACCTGAAGATATATAATGAGGTTGTGAAAAATGGCTGGTAAAATTAGAATTACGCAAATCAGAAGCACAATAGGAAGACCGGCAAAACACGGTCGGATTATTCGTTCTCTGGGTATAAAAAAAATGAATTATACGGTTGAACATAATGCTGATCCGGTTATCCTGGGACAGGTTAAAAAAGTGTCTCACCTTGTGAAAGTAGAGGAGGTGTAATATGCAACTTCATGATTTAGCACCTGCACCAGGTTCCAGAAAAAACAGGAAAAAAGTCGGAAGAGGTCCTGGTTCGGGAATGGGCAAAACAAGTACCCGCGGCCATAAAGGCCTTAAAGCAAGATCCGGCGGCAGTGTCAGGCCGGGATTTGAAGGCGGCCAGATGCCGATTTACAGAAGACTTCCCAAAAGGGGATTCTTCAATATATTTAAAACAAACAATGCAGTCTTAAATGTAACAGATTTGGATAGATTTGAGGACGGTGCAATTATTGATATGGATGCCCTCAGAGAAGCCGGAATGGTAAAAGGTCGTGTTGACGGTGTTAAACTTCTTGGTAATGGTGAAACAACAAAGAAATTTTTCTTGAAAAATATTCTGGTTTCCAAAACTGCCAAAGAAAAAATTGAATCTGTCGGTGGAACAATAGAATAACCTTATCAGAAGTGATGTAAGGAACCAATAAATGATCGAGAATAGTTACCAGAATCTTTTTAAACTTCCTGAGCTTAAAAGAAAGATTTTTATTACACTCGCATTGCTTTTTGTTTACCGTATCGGTATCCATGTCCCAACACCCGGGGTTAACGGAGCTGCACTGGCTTCTTTCTTTGCTTCTGCCGAGGGCACCTTGTTTTCCATGTTTAATATGTTTTCAGGGGGTGCATTGGAAAGGCTTTCCATATTTGCATTAGGGATTATGCCTTATATCAGTGCTTCGATTATTTTAGAGCTGATGACAGTTGTTGTACCACACCTTGAACAACTTAAAAAAGAGGGCGATGCGGGCCGAAAAAAGAAAACTCAGTATACAAGATATGGAACAGTGGTTCTGAGTATTATCCAGGGCTTGGGCATCAGTGTTGGTCTTGAATCCATGACCTCACCTGCAGGTATTGCAATTGTTCCATACCCGGGATGGGGATTCAGGCTTGTTACCATTATAACACTGACAGCCGGGACTTCATTTATCATGTGGTTGGGAGAGCAGATTACCGAAAGAGGAATAGGAAATGGAATTTCCCTGATTATTTTTGCAGGTATTGTTGCAAGGATGCCGATAGCGATGGGTAATACAATACGACTTATGACAACTGGTGAAATGGGGATTTTTGCGATAATTATTCTTATTGTTCTCATGGTGATTGTTATTGCTGCAATTATATATATGGAACAGGCGCAGCGGCGCATACCCGTGCATTATGCAAAACGTGTTGTGGGGCGGAAAATGTATGGAGGACAAACTTCTCATCTTCCGCTTAAAATAAATACAGCCGGTGTAATCCCGCCTATTTTTGCTTCTTCCATTATTATGTTTCCTACGACTTTGGCACAATTTATCAATTTGCCGATTATGAAAACCGTAGCGGCAATGTTCAGCCCTGGAACAATTTGGTACTATCTTCTTTATATAGGATTTATTATTTTCTTTTGTTTTTTTTACACCGCTGTACAGTTTAATCCTGAAGATGTTGCTGAAAATATGAAAAAAAATGGTGGTTATATTCCGGGTATCAGGCCGGGGAAAAGAACATCCGAATACATTGATAAAGTGTTGACCCGCATTACTGTAGGTGGAGCAATTTATGTGTCTGCCGTGTGCGTTCTGCCAACCTTTTTAATGAGCAAGTTTAATATTCCGTTTTATTTTGGGGGTACGGCCCTTTTGATTGTTGTGGGGGTGTCAATTGATACCATTTCCCAGATAGAGTCCCATTTGATTACAGGTAATTATGACGGATTTCTGGGAAGATCCGGTGCCAAGAGAATAAAAGGCAGATCCTGATTTGAACACTAAAACTAAAGGAGATTAATAAGATTATGGCAAAAGAAGAACCCATCAAAGTTGACGGGAAAGTACTTGAAACATTACCAAATGCCATGTTCAGAGTTGAGCTGGAAAACAAGCATGTACTGCTTGCTCATATTTCAGGCAAAATGAGAATGCATTTTATTAAGATCTTACCAGGAGACAGGGTGACGGTTGAAATTTCACCTTATGATTTAAGTCGGGGAAGGATTACATATAGATATAAATAAATATTATATTTTATTTAAGATATAAAAATATTAGATTAGGAGTAAATGGATGAAAGTCAGAGCATCTGTAAAAAAAATCTGCAGAGATTGTAAAGTTATAAAAAGACGTGGTGTCATAAGAGTGATTTGTATTAATAAACGCCATAAACAGCGGCAGGGATAGGGGGGAAGAAATTTGGCACGTATCGCAGGAGTAGATTTACCAAGAGATAAGCATGCTTGGATAGCTTTAACCTATATCTATGGAATAGGTGCAAGCAGATCAAAGCTAATACTTGCAAAAACAGGTATTGATCCTACTACAAAGGCAAATGACCTTACAGAAGAACAGGTTAATGAGATAAGAAAAGTCATTGATGCTGAGTATAAGGTTGAAGGTGAACTTAGAAGTGAAGTGTCCATGAATATTAAAAGGCTTATGGATTTAGGTTGTTACAGAGGGTTACGTCATCGTAAAGGCCTTCCCTGTCATGGTCAGCGAACCAGTACAAACGCCAGAACACGAAAAGGTCCAAAAAGGACTGCGGTTAAAAAGAAAAAGTAGGATAATCTAAAAAGGTACTATTAATTATGGCAAAAAAGTCTAAAAAAGTTGTGTCCAAAAAACGGGTTAGAAAGAACATTTCTACCGGCATTGTTCATATTCAATCCACTTTTAATAATACAATCGTTACCATTGCCGATGAAAACGGAAACACTATTTCATGGTCAAGTGCTGGTATGCAGGGATTTAAAGGCTCAAGAAAAAGCACTCCATTTGCCGCAAAACTGGTTGCAGAAGATGCAGGTGCCAAAGCAATGGAACACGGTATGAAAAATATCGGTGTATTTGTTAAAGGCCCGGGGCCTGGTAGGGAATCTGCTTTAAGAGCCTTGCATGCGCTTGGATTCAATATATCCATGATCAAAGATGTTACCCCGGTTCCTCATAATGGATGCCGTCCGCCAAAAAGAAGAAGGGTATAAGAATACTCGTTTGATAAAGGAGAAAAAACATTGTCACGTTATAGAGGTTCTGTTTGCCGACAATGCAGACGCGAAAATATGAAACTTTTTTTGAAAGGCGACAGATGCTTTTCAGATAAATGCAGTTTTGATAGAAGAGGCTATCCCCCCGGACAGCATGGGCAAAGAAGAAGTAAATTGTCAGATTACGGGATTCAGCTCAGAGAAAAACAAAAAGTCAGAAGGCTTTACGGAATTTCAGAAAAACAGTTTAGAATTTCTTTTAGAAAAGCGGACAAACGAAAAGGAATTACAGGGACAAACCTGTTGAGTCTTTTGGAAACACGTTTGGATAATACTGTTTTTAGAATGGGATTTGTTAATTCTAGAAATCAGGGTCGACATTTTGTAAAGCATAATCATTTTGTGGTAAATGGTAAAAAAGTAAATATACCGTCTTATCAGGTTAAAAAAGGTGATGTGATCGAACTTCGAGAGAAAAGTAAAAAAATTCAGGCTATTTCAGATTCCCTGGATGCTATTGTTCGACGCGGGATCCCTCAATGGCTTGAAATCAATAAAGAAAATTTCAAAGGCGAAGTTGTAGGCGTTCCTGCACGAGAAGATATCACGCTTCCTATTCAGGAACAATTGATTGTAGAGCTTTATTCAAAGTAAGCAGACCTTTGACATGGTTTGTCAAATATTTATATCAGGAGATATGAATGTCATCTGAAAAACTTGCATATGTGAACTGGCGAGAGATGATCAAGCCGGAGAAGCTTGACGTTACCACAACTTCAACATATGGTAAATTTGTATGTGAACCCCTTGAAAGGGGGTACGGTATTACTATCGGGAACTCTCTGCGGCGTATTATTCTTTCATCCATATATGGCGCGGCCATTGTATCCGTTAAATTTGATGATGCTCTTCATGAATATAGTGTGATATCCGATGTTAGAGAAGATGTTTCCGAAATAATTTTAAACCTTAAAGAGCTGAAGCTCAAGGTTGACGACACTGAAGATAAAATATTAACACTGAATCTAAAAGGTGAGAGAGAGGTCACGGGTGCAGATATTGTAAGCCCGGACGGCAAGGTTGAAATTCTTAATTCTGAACAGCATATTGCCACTATTTCTAGAAATGGTGTGCTAAACATGACCATGGTTGTAAAAACTGGAAAAGGATATGCTCTTTCTTCGGCCAATAAAGATGAGGATGCCCCAATCGGAACTATCCCAATTGACAGTGTGTTTTCCCCCATTAAGCGTGTTAAATATGTTGTGGGAACTTCCAGGATCGGACAGAAAACCGACTATGATAAGCTTACCCTTGAAGTTTGGACGGATGGTTCCGTAACACCTGATGATTCGGTTGCATATGCTGCCAAAATTCTCAAAGAGCAGATGAATCCATTTATCAATTTTGATGAAGACATGGAACCTGATCATGTTGAAGAAAGTTCAGAAGACAAGGATATCGGCATTAACGAGAATATTTACAGATCTGTGGATGAGCTTGAATTATCTGTCAGAAGTTCCAATTGTTTGAAAAACGCTAAAATCGATACTATTTATCAATTGGTTCAAAAAACGGACGGTGAAATGCTGAAAACCAAAAATTTTGGTAGAAAATCCTTAAATGAAATAAAGGAAGTTCTTACTACCATGGAACTTTCACTGGGTATGGACCTTGAAGGTTTTGAACCACCACCAGAAGATTCAGATGAGAACAATCAGGAAGGAGAATAATATTCCATGAAACATAGAAAATCAGTATTAAAATTGAACAGGACCTCAAGTCATAGAAAGGCTATGTTCAGAAACATGGTAACTTCTCTGTTCAAACACGATAAAATTAAAACAACCGAAGCAAAGGCAAAAGGCTTAAGATCAATTGCAGACAAAATGGTCACTCTTGCAAAAAGAGGGGATTTACATGCCAGAAGACAAGCGCTTGCAGTTATTCGGGAAAAAGATGTTGTTCATACATTATTTAATGAAGTAGCAGAGAAGTTTAATTCAAGACAGGGTGGTTATACAAGAATTATCAAATTAGGCCCCAGAAAAGGGGATGTTGCTCCAATGGTACAGATTGAATTGATTTTTGACTGATAGAGCTATTGTTGTAAATTTTAAAGAGAAATAAAATCCCTGGCTGGTAAATCTTGCCAGGGTTTTTTTTCCTTTATATCTATCCTTTGACATATATTTAAATCTCCATATCTATCTGCTTAGGATCAATTTCCCTTTTAGCATACTGTTTATAAATGCCGGCATTCATAAACAGTTCATAAATATCCCTGTCAATCTGATTGTCTTTTTGCATAAACTCCAGAATCTTTATTGCCTTGGACAGGTTCATGGGTTCCCGATAAGGCCTGTCCTTTGCAGTTAAAGCTTCAAAG
Organism: Desulfobacula toluolica Tol2; assembly: GCF_000307105.1. Classification (NCBI taxonomy): domain Bacteria; kingdom Pseudomonadati; phylum Thermodesulfobacteriota; class Desulfobacteria; order Desulfobacterales; family Desulfobacteraceae; genus Desulfobacula; species Desulfobacula toluolica. The sequence continues at coordinate 4,053,143 of NC_018645.1, read as the reverse complement.
ATGTCTGCAATTGCAATAATTCGTGATTGAATAGCCAATTGTTCACCTGAAAAGCCATTTGGATACCCTTTTCCATCAGGTCTTTCATGATGATTTGATGCGAATTCCGATACTCGGGAAAGTTCATCAGGGAATGGTAACTCTCCTGTAATCTTTTGTGTAACCTTAGCATGATTTTCAATAATTAAACGTTCCTTATCAGTTAGAGTTCCTTTTTGAATACAAAGGTTTTCGACCTCATCATCATTCAAAAACGGGAAAGATTTATTATTAAAAACATATCTTTTGTTCCCGATTTTTTTTATTCGGGCTATGTTTTCTTCCGGCATAAAATCACCGGTATTATTACAGGATTTGATAAAATTTAAATCTTGCCTCAATGAATCAACTGTAAGTTGAAATTTTTTTTCCAGTTGCTTGATATGTGATTCAATATGACCTTCTTTATTTAACAATTCAATTTTTTCATTAAGATGATCTTTTTGAATCAGTGTTTCAATTAACTGGAATCTTGTTTCAACAAGATCAATTCTGTCTATGATTTTTTCAAGCTTAGTGGCCTTGTCAATAAGATATTCCGGGACAGTGATTTTCCCCACATCATGCATCCATGCTGCTATTCTCAGCTCCTCAAGTTCATCTGCATTAAAAACAATATCGATAAATTTTTCATTATCACTTTTGTTGATTTCTTTTGCTATCAGCATACTTAAATCAACCACACGTCTGATATGTCCACCAGTATAAGGAGATTTTTCATCAATAGCAGCAGCCATGCTTGTAATAAAAGCTGAAATCAGCTCTTTAAGATTTTGAATCAATTGTGCATTCGTAAGAGCAACGGCAGCCAAAGATGCAATGGATGTTATTAAATATTCATCGTACGAAGAAAAATTAATAATTTCATTTGTTTCAATATCCTGAGAATTGATCAGTTGCAGAACACCAATAATGTTATTTTTATGATTTTTCAACGGAATAACGAGCATTGACTTAGTGCGATATCCTGTGATGGCATCATATTTTTTAGGACCGGATAAATCAAAAATACCCTTTACATCATATACATCATTGATATTCACACTTTTGCCCATGATAGCAACATAAGAAGAAACATTTTTCAAATTTTGTTCATTATTAATTTCTAAAGGGACCGGTGGTAAAACGCATTCATTTCCATCGTTTTCACCTATCCGTATATTCATGGAATAGTTTCTCACGATTTTAAAATTCAGTTGTTTTTTTTTTTTGTCGAGTACATATAAAGAGCCTGCATCGGCATTAGAGATCTCCATAACATTATCTAACATTATTTCAAGCAGCTTATTGATATCTTTTTCCGAAGAAAGAGCCATACCAATTTTAATTAATTTGTCAATATGACTATTATTGTTTAAATTTTTATCAAATATCTGTTTTTTTATAGTATTTCTCATAACCACTTTAATACCTTTAGATTATCCAATGATTATCAACATTTTTATTTCTTATTCTCTATTGTCTGTAACAAGGTAAAGGAGGCTAATCAAGCATAATGTTTAAAATTGTCAAAACGATAATGTAAATATTTGCCTTAGTAATTCATGAGTTAATTTTTCAGCAAAACTCTAAAATTTGTTATTAAGGGATATATCCAGATATCTTTGATGGGAACACTAATTTTTTTTAGGCTGTCCAAGTTTTCCACGCCCTTTAGTTTTTCCAATATTTTTCCACTTTGCAGCTTTATAACAAGTGCCTGCAAATTTATTTTTTTTGCACAAAAGATTCTAACAATATCGGCCGGATCTTATATCTATTTTCCCAATCATCCGGGAGATAACGAGCCATTAAAGAAAAAATTTTTGATGCAAGGTTTTTTGCTTGAATCCACTGCCCTGTGTAATCTACAAATAAACAACCGAACGGCTGACCCATAGCCACCAGCGATTGGCAATTTTATCGTCAACGGTTTCAAAAACTTTCCAAGTGTAACAGCCTGTCGTGGTAGTTTCTGAGATCTTAAAATCAGATAACTCAGCTATAAAAAAAATAAAATCGACAACATTATTTTAAAAAAAGAATTGACTTCCGTTATTTCTGACAATATTATCGTCTAAATAATTAATACTATGAATGAGCGCGATATTTCATCCCGGTTTACGAATAATTACTGATTCTTTATCAAAAAATCCAGGATTTTCACTGGATCATAAAATTTTTTTTATGATTAGGCTCTTAATATTTCGTTATAATTCTTGATTATGGAATAACCTTAAACGCCAATCAGATGCATTCTTTGATGAAAGATTAACAGCCGATACCGGGCATTTTTTCAAACAGCTGAATGATTATGTCGAAAAAATGCCTTTTCCAGTATCCCCGGGACACTTTTCCGGGGATACTGGAAAAGGCCTGTCATAACAACTATGAAAATTCGGGCAGTATTGAAAAAATCGCCACACCTTATCCGATATAATCATAGCCCTAAAAACATACTTTTCGCAGGAGTGCGAAAAGGTCAGGCTTTAAAAAATCTGATGTCGGTTTTTTCTTTTAAAATCCCCTGATCCAGAAGGGAATTGAAAAACATCTGCATGGCCTTTATCTTTTTATCGTCAAGGTCACAATACAGCAGATCAAAATATTCTTTAATAATAGATCTTTCAAGGTTTAATTTGGTTTTACCTGCTTCAACAACCTCATCCATATGTTGATATCCCTGTTTTTTTGACTCCAACAGCAATTGATGAATGTCTTTTACAAGAAAAGGATATTTTTGAGCAAAAGATCGCCTGACAACCCAGACTGCAAAGACAAACGGCAGTTGCGTCATTTCAAACCAAAGCTGTCCCAGGTCAATGGTATATTCAAAAACCTGATCCCAGGGTTGCCTCAGCGCTGCATCACCGATCACCAGGGCGGCATCAACAGATTCCGAAACCATCCGGCAATTGTTTACAGACCCAATTTCATAGACCGGAGAAACCTTTCTCTGATTAAATATCATTTTCATAAACGAGGCTGCCGAAGCGGATTCCCGGGTGAACATAACTTTTTTGCCTTCAAGATCATCAATGGCATAATTACTTGCCAGGATAACACTTAACACCCTGCCGTGACAGGATATGGAAAGATCGGGAAGCAGTAACAGCTCCCGGTGATGCATGGCATAAAATGCAGCTGATATCGGGCTCACTTCTATCTGACCGGTTATGATTTTCCGGTTAAGAACGGACGGAACGTCAGAAATCATTGCCAGCCAATGGGGCAAAAGACCGTGATCAAGGCCGTAATATACCGGGGAAGCATTGATATAACTTATTTTCCCCATATAAACATGTTTATTATTCATTGGACGTTATTCTTTGAAAAAGATCCTTTTTATTTGTTACATTCACTGATCGATATAAAAACCGCGCTCTTTTACCCTTTGAAAGCGTACCTGTCCAACGGTCAAGCCCCAGGGCCACTGCACCATTAATGGTCCCCATTGAAAAAATAATTTCAGGGTCCAGTCTCGGGTAATGGTTCTTCACAAAGGCCATTTCATCAAACATATTAAGAGAATCACAGCTTGCCAGGCTGTCTGTCCCAAGGGCAGGTTCAATCCCCTTTTGGATCATCCGATCAATTTCAGGAAGTTTTCCGTGCAGATTTTGATTACTTCTGGGGCAGACACACACCTTGACCTTTGACCGGGCAAGTATTTCCATGTCCTTTTTTGTCACATTCAACACATGAACGGCAATTGTTAAAGGATCAAGCAGTCCCAGGTCATTCAGATATGATACAGGTGTTTTTGATCCAATATTCCAGGAAGACCAGTCTATTCCACGATCAATTAAAAAATCGGCCCATTGCCCTTTTTTATCATGGATAAATTCTGATTCAACATCAGATTCCGCCACATGAATGGAAAAAGGCAAGCCTGCTGATTTCGACCGTTCCTTTAGTGCCTTGAGCAATTGAGGCGAAGAGGTATGCGGTGCATGCCCTGCAACGGAAGATGAGACAGAATCATTTTTACAGGTAAAAAGCGATGGAATATTTGATCCCAGAAACTCATGGAAACAAACGCCATTCAATCTGGAATTTTCAATCATCGGCTTTATAATCCCAAGAGTTGATATATCACCCACATAAAGAGTGCCGGACTTTATCAACTCCCCGACAGCCTTTTGGGCTTGTTCAATTAACTTTTCTTGTCCCAGGGCATCTCTTGTTTCCAAAAGCGCTTTAACCCAGGATTCAAAGCCCTTATCAAAATGCAACTGGTTCTTTAAGGCAGATAATTCCAGATGCAGATGAGTATTAACAAGTGGCGGCATCAATACTCCAGGGCCGTGATCAATAAACTTTTCTTTCGGCCTTCCTTTATGAACGCCTGTAATCAAACCTTTTTCAGTTTCAAGGTATGCGTTCTCGATAATGGTTGAAGCATCAACAACAATCCATCCGGCGCGATGAAGTTCTCTTTTATGGCTGCTTTCAACACAGACAAGATTTTTCGCATTTGTGGTCATAGCAGGTTATAATAACAATCCCGTTGCCTGGGTTCAAACCCTGCCGTGGTAATTAACCGCGTCAACTCTTCTTTGGAAAGCATAAAATCAACACCTGCCGACGCAACAACATTTTCTTCGATCATTGTGCTACCCATGTCATTTGCCCCGAAAAAAAGTGCGGCCTGGGCGATTTTATCTCCCTGGGTTACCCAGGATGCCTGGATATTATCAATATTATCAAGAAACAGCCGGCTCATTGCCAGAACCTTTAAGTATTCCACACTGGTTTTTTTTTTAACGGCAATTTGGGTATTGTCCGGTTGAAATGTCCAGGGAATAAATGCGGTAAATCCGTTGGTTTCATCCTGCAGGCACCGTATTTTATTCATATGCTCAAAAATATGAACATCTTGTTCAAGATGCCCGAACATCATTGTGGCACTGGATTTCATTTTTTGCAGATGTGCCTGGCGCATCACTTCAAGCCATTCGTCGGAACTGCATTTGTTCGGAGAAACCTGCTGCCGGATATCATCACATAAAATTTCCGCTCCTCCCCCGGGAATGGAAGAAAGACCTGCCTTTTTTAAAATCGATATTGTTTGTGCGATGGAAAAGTTTGATTTTTTCGCAATAAAATCTATTTCAGGGGGGGAAAATCCGTGAACATGAATATTAAATTTTTTTTTAATATCGGTTAGCAGGTCAATATAATAGTTGATTTCAAGATCCGGATGCATGCCACCCTGTAACAGGATCTGGGTTCCCCCAAGATCCAGTGTTTCATCAATTTTATCAAACAATTCCTGCTTTGAAATAATATATCCCCTGTCCTGATTCGGGGGCACAAAAAAAGCACAAAACCTGCAGCCTGATACACAGATATTGGTATAATTAATATTTCTGTCCACCACATATGTGACAATTTTATCAGGATGATAATAAAACCGTTTATGGTTTGCAAGATTTGCCAGGGTTAGAAAATCAGCCTGCCTGAAAAGAAGCAGACCTTCATTAATATCGATTCTTTGATTTTCTTTAACCTTCTCAATAATATTATTTAAATTGTCCATTATATTCACGCCATTCGTTGATCAGATGATAAGTTGACCGGATGATAAAAAGAATCCCGTTCAACAGGTTCAAACCCTGCTGAAACAACCATATCCTCCATTTGCTCTTTTGTAAGACCTTTTGCTGATGTCGCACCGGCCATATGGGTAATTCTCTCTTCTATAATCGTCCCGTCCAGGTCGTCGGCTCCGAAACTCAAGGCCACCTGGGCCAGTTTTTCCCCTATCATCACCCAGTATGCTTTAATATGGCCGAAGTTATCCAGCAGCAAGCGAGCGGCTGCCACATTTTTTAAATCATCCATGGCGGTGGTGGGCGGAAGATGGGATAACTGGGTGTTTTCAGAATGAAACGCCAATGGAATAAAGGCGGAAAACCCTCCTGTTTCGTCCTGCAATTCTCTTAACGCGATGAGATGATCCACCCGCTCTTCAATTGTTTCAATATGACCATACAGCATGGTGGCATTGGTTTTGATCCCAGCCTTATGAACAGCCCTTACAATCTCAAGCCAGCGTTCATGGCCTATTTTTTTGGGAAACAATTCTTCGTGTATCCTTGAGTTTAGTACTTCGGCACCACCGCCCGGCATCATTTCAAGCCCGGCATCCTTTAACTGCTGAATGGTATCCGCCACACTAAGTCCGGCAAGATTTGACAGATAATCAATTTCCACACAGGTAAATGCTTTAATGGTGGCATTGGGTCTTACTTTTTTGACGGTCTTTAAAAGGTCAATAAAATAATTAAAACTTAAATTTTCATTCAACCCCCCGACAATGTGCAATTCATTGACAGGCTCATCAATACGCTCCAAAAGCCTTTGTTCGATCTCTTCGATCGACCAGGCATAGGCACCGTTTTCATTGTCATCCCTGGCATATGCACAAAAGCGACATCTGTTTTTACACACATTAGTATAATTTAAATGCTGATTATAAATATAAAACGCTTTGTTCCCATGCAAAGATCGTCTGACATGGTTGGCAATCTGCCCCAAACCAATCAAATCATGAGTTTCATAAATACAAATCCCGTCTTTTCGGGAAAGACGGGAACCATTTAAGACTTTTGAATAAATATTTTCAAGTCTTTTATCTATAAAGGATATGTCCATTAATATCTCTTTCTTCTTCTAACGATTTTTTTCTTTTTTTTCGGTGCTGATTCAGCTGCTGCCAGGACCATGTTCTGCTTTGGATCAAGCAGGTTGTTCTGGGTGTATGAACATGATGCCCTGGGGCATTTTAGTCCTTTTTCACCACTGGGTGTTGTCATTTCCGTTAAAAACAGATTTTTACACAGCGGGCATTCAAAATGATAGGGCTTATCCCAGGAAACAAATCTACAGTCAGATTTGCTGCAGGTGAAAAAATCCTTTCCTTTTTCGGTTGTCTTCGGAATAATCTCCCCATCTTTGCAAAGGGGGCAGGGCATGGTTAATTCGCTTTCAAATGCAGCAATCTGAGAGGCGATATCTTCATCCGCCCGGGAAACTTCTTTGATTTGCGCTTCCTGGGTCTTTTTTTGCTTGGCTTCTTCTTCCTGCAGCAATTTTTGTTCTTCTTCTTGTTTCAGCCTTTCTTCCAAAGTCTTTAATAGTAACTCTTTTTCGGCCATCCGGGCTTCTATTTCCGCTGTCTTTTCAGCAGCCTTCCTTGCTTCATCCCGGGCTACCAGAAGCTGTTTTTCCCTCAGCTCAAGTTCTTTTAATTGCTTTTCAGCTTCTTTTGACGCTGCTTCCGCCTCCCTTATTTTCTTTTCCTTTCGAGCCAGTTCCCTGGTAAGTTCTGCGGCTTTTTCCAATGCTTTTTCTGCTTGGTCATCAGCTTTTCTAATTTCATCTTTCTGAGCAGTCAGTGCTTCTTTTGAAGACTCTTTATCAAAAACATCCTTTATATTTAATTGACCGGACGAATCAACAGATCGTTTTTTTCGTTTTTTGATAAATTTTGACAGGCGATCCATATTTTTTTTTTTAAGTTTCCGGGCAACTTCTCTGGATTTCCTTGGGATTGAAACACGTCCTGAAACTATCTCGGATGCTTTTTTTTCAGCCCGGTCTTTTGAAACAGATACTCCGCGACTTTTCAGGGCAGCTTTAAAACTCTGAGTTGCCAGCTCAAGACTTTTTCTTCCTGAATTCACTTCATCATTCATCTGAAGAACAAAGGCAACCAGATTCATACCCTGCATACCCGGAAACATGCTGTCAAGAAAACCAACCATCATAAAGGCCGGCATTTCAGATTTTAATTCCCCATTTGAATCAATACCTACATACCCCTTGTTTAAGACTGAATCAATTGTTTTTTCAAGGGTTTCATCTTTTTCAAGCCCGATCTCCATCAATTCGTTGAGAAATGATTCTTTTGTATATCTTTCCGGTGGAAAATCCGAATATTGCTTGATTTCTCTTTCTTTCTCGACAATAAGGGTTATACAGGAGATACTGGTCAAATTAAAAGAAAGCATTGCAAAGTCTGGATCAACATCAAGCAATGCCGTAATTTCCTGTGTAAGAATTTCATCCAGCTTGTCTCTTACAAATGCGGGGGTTAATTTTTCACCGGGTTTAGCATCTGCATCCATTAGTCATCTCCATGATTTATTTCAGAAATCATACTCGCTATATTTGAGGCCATCTGAGCCACTGTGTCGTTTTGTTGTTCAGGGTTTATGGGTTTTAAAGAGTTTTTTTTTTGAGACAGATCATTTTCATCTTCAAAATCATCCCGCAGGGTTGACATCTTCAAGCATTCGCCCTGCCTGTTAAAAATTACAGATAAGGGAACCTTGATTTCAAAATCGAATTTATAGGCTATTTTATTATTATAAACCACAAGATCACCGTCTTTGTAGTCTATTTCATCTTGGAGTGTGAAACCGTGTTTTTCAAGAAGCAATTTTTCAATGGCTTCCCAGTCTAATTCCGCATTTATTGTGTCAATAAATTCTTTTTCGCTTTCCTGAATGATTTCCGGATTTGTCAGTTTCATGAAACACCTCTCTGATTGAAGAAAACATCTATTTCCCCTGCAAACTCCAAATAGGCTGTAGCAGCCGGACTCTTTATTTCATGCAATGCAGCAGGAATTTTCAAATCAATTGACCTATTAATACTCTCATCAAGGGGAATAAATGTATTATAAACCATTGGTTTTATATCCGAAAGGCTCTGGTTCTCTATAAAAGACAGGATGTCTTGTTTTGTTTCACACCTGTTAAAAAGAAGACCGGCTATTTTCAAGGGAACATCGTGAGTTGTTCGAATATATTTCACCAGTCTGAGCAGGCAATGGAAATCTTCGACTGAACTGTGATGAACAGACATGCAGACAAGCAGCCAATCTGCGGCTGTCATAGCCGTAATGCTTAAAAAACTATATGAAGAAGGCGAATCAATAATAATATACTCATATTTATCTTCAACATTCTTTAAAAGGAGGCGTAATATTTTTTCATTTCCAGGATACTTACCCAATTTCAAGGCGACTTGAAATAAATTAAATTCTGCCGGCATGATATCCAGATATTGGAATTCCGTTTTTACAACAGCATCTGTGAACTTTGCCCTGCCGGATAAAACCAAAGAAATATCACAATTATAATCAAATTTTTTAACACCGCACCATTTCGTGGAACATCCCTGGGGGTCACAATCAATTAAAAGCGTCTTTTTTTCAATTAAAGCAAATGATGTTGCAAGATTTACAGCTGTAACGCTTTTACCTGTTCCCCCTTTCTGGCCTGCTATAGTAATTACTTTACTCATAACCATATACCTTTAACATAATTATCAAAAAATTCAATCATATAGTTCAAATAAATGGTGATGCCAAAATTTCTCTATTTTTCAATTAAAATAATTATAATGAAATATTCAGAGAAAGTTGAAATATTTGTGTGAATATATCATAATGCGGGGCAATATCAAACTGTAAACTGGAGACAAAGCCCCCTTTGACAAACATATCCATATCACTTGAAGGAATAGATCAGGCGATTGACAGTCTCAATTATCGGCCAGGTTCGATAAAACAAAGAGCAATCCTGGCAATAAGGGCTTTTTATACTTCAAATGAGTCCTTAAAACAATTGTCTTCACTTGACACGGATATCCTGATCCAATCTGTTTGGGATGTTGGTGACCATCTTTCAAAACTCAAGGCAAAACGAAGAAATTTCTCAAGTATTAAATCTTCGATTAATGCGGATTTGGAAAAGCTGTCCCAAAAAGGACAAAATCGTGAGAATATTATTATTGCCGATTCCAATGTGTTTGATATGAGTCAGGAAGCAAAAAATAACCTGTTCAACTCTTTTGCAGATGCATTTAAAACCGGTGATATTAATTTGGATCAGGCAAAGGATCTTTTAAAAGCTGTAAAGAATTTTCTGAAAGATTACCAAACAACAGATGCGGACAACTCTGAAGAAGATATTGAAGAAATAGAACTGGACGAAGGTGAAGAATTTGAAGAGATAGAAGAACTGGATGAAGATGTCGAAGAAATTGAGCTGGATGAAGATGAAGAACTTGAAGAAGTGGATGAGCTGGATGAAGATCCTGAAGAAATTGAGGTTGAAGAGGATGTTGAAGAAATAGAACTGGACGAAGATGAGGAACTTGAAGAGATAGAAGAACTGGATGAAGATGTCGAAGAAATCGAGTTGGATGAAGATGAAGAACTCGAAGAAGTGGATGAGCTGGATGAAGACCTTGAAGAAATCGAGGCTGAAGAGGATATTGAAGAAATAGAACTGGACGAAGATGAGGAACTTGAAGAGATAGAAGAACTGGATGAAGATGTCGAAGAAATCGAGCTGGATGAAGATGAAGAACTCGAAGAAGTGGATGAGCTGGATGAAGACGAACTCAAAGCTTTAGAAGAATTCAGAGAAAAAAAAGAACTTGCAGAGCATTTTGATGACACATTGGGGCAAAGAGAAAAAAAAATAAATAAATATGTAACCGTTCCTGAAGGGAAATATACCATCGGTACGAAAAAAAGTCTTAAATCCAGTATGGAATTACAACTCTTTGATATGCCAAAAGTTTATATCGGCATGTATCCCGTATGCAACTCTTTGTTTGAAATATTTATTGAGCAGACCGGATATACGACAACAGCGGAAAATCAGGGTTATGGCAGGGTATATCATTCAAGCCTTAAAAAAGATACCAACGGATTAACCTGGAACAAACATGCAGGCTCTGAAGATATAAAAGGGGCTTGCTGGTATCATCCTTTTGGTCCGGATTCAAACCTGCATGGCAAAAGAAGTCATCCGGTTGTCCAGGTCAGTGTGGATGATGCCGTCACATTTGCCGCCTGGATAGGAAGAAGATTGCCGACTGAAGCGGAATGGGAAGCGGCAGCCAGAACAGACCTGGGATACAAATACCCCTGGGGCAATAAATTTAACCCCAATGCATTGAATATCGAGCAAAGCGGGGTATCTGACACATGTGCGGTGGATGAATATGATGCGTTTGCAAATGAATTTAAAATTGTGGACATGCTCGGCAATGTGATGGAGTGGACCGCCGACATGGAAACACCTTCAATTGAATCAAAAAAAAATATCCGATACAATATTGCAAAGGGTGCAGCCTGGAACTCCAAACAAGATATTACCATCAGCTCAAGAGCTTTGTTTAAACCAGGCTTCACCTCAAACACAATTGGATTTCGATGTATTTCCGAAATATTTTCATAATCACAATATTTTCATAACAACATGGATGATTTAACTCAACAATATCTTGATTACCTTATCATTGAAAAAGGCTTGTCCGATAACAGCCTGATGTCCTATTCGGCAGATCTGGCTCAATACATCACCTTTCTTGAAAAAAATAAAATTAAAGATCCGGCTGATGTGGATACGGTATTCATTTTTGCCTGGTTGATTGATCTATCAAAACAAGGCCTGTCTGCTAAATCAAGAGCCCGGCATTTGATTACCATCCGGGGATTTTATAAATTCCTGGTGAATGAAAAAAAAATCAAAAAGAACCCTGTAAAAAAGGTTGAAATCCCCAAAAGCGGCCTGGCGCTTCCCAAAATTATGACAGTAGAGGAAGTTGCAGATCTTCTTGATGTACCTGACATCAAAAAGCCCCGGGAGATGAGAAATTCAGCCATGATGGAAATCATGTACGGAGCGGGCCTAAGGGTATCTGAACTGATTTCATTGAAACTTCAGGACATCAACCTTGATGCAAACTGTGTAAGAGTTATGGGAAAAGGTTCCAAAGAGCGACTCATACCTATAGGGTCCCCTGCAAGATCAATTACACAACAATGGATTAACCAAGGCAGACCTGCCCTGTTAAATAAAATATCAACCCCATATCTTTTTGTTGCAAGGGCAGGCAAACCCATGACCCGGCAATCTTTCTGGAAAATAATAAAAAAATATGCTCTGATTGCAGGCATATCAAAGAATATCACCCCCCACACTTTAAGGCATTCATTTGCCACTCATCTGCTGGAAGGCGGTGCTGACTTAAGGTCTGTTCAGACCATGCTTGGACATTCAGATATATCCACAACACAAATTTATACGCACATTTCAAGGGAATACCTGATGAAAATGCATCAAAAATATCATCCAAGACACTAATTAAGCATTTGATTTTCAAATCAAAAACTTCCATATTGATTCTTAAATTCCTTTTGTGGTAATAGAGAGGGCTGCTATTTTTTTGGAAAACATCAATGAAACGCTTTTTAGCAAAATATTTTATACGGAAAACATAATGTCCTTTGAAAATTCAAACTCCTTGAACGAACTGCTCATGCAGGTGAACAAACCTATTTTTGCTATTCAGAACAATGACGCAATTCATTTTATACATAATGACAATGATTTTTTCACCGCTGCTTTTAAGGAAGACACATTGCATCATATCAAGGCATTTGTTCCGGCTGTCCGGCCTGAAAACCTTGGTGATAAGCGGTTCAAGACCCGGCATGCTTTGAAATATCCCTATATTGCCGGTGCCATGGCCAATGGCATCACATCTGTGGCTATTGTAAAAACCATGGCAGAAAACGGGATGATAGGTTTTTTGGGTGCTGGTGGCCTTTCCATTGAAAAAATCAAAGAAAATATCATTGAGCTGAAAAGCACGCTGAAAGACAGGCCCTTTGGGTTTAACCTGATTCATTCCCCGGGTGACCCTGCCCATGAAATGGCTACGGTGGAACTGTATCTAAAACATCAGGTCAATCTCATCAGTGCTGCGGCTTTCATGCGTATGACCCCAGCCCTTGTGTATTATCGAATTAAAGGTATTCATACAAACGACAATGGGCACATTGTTACACCCCATAATATCATAGCAAAAGTATCCAGGATTGAAATTGCACGGCAGTTTTTCTCTCCACCGCCTGAAAAACTTGTAAATCAACTTCTTGAAAGAAAATTGATTACCCAACAGGAAGCAAGGCTGTCCCAACACATTCCTATGGCCCAGGATCTGACTGCGGAAGCAGACTCGGGTGGCCATACGGACAACCGACCGGCACTGACGCTATTGCCGACCATGATAGCATTGAAAAATGAATTTATGGAAACTTTCAATTACAAAGATCCCTTGTGCGTAGGGCTTGCAGGGGGAATTGCCACGCCTGAATCAGCAGCAGCAGCCTTTGGAATGGGGGCCGCCTATATCTTGACAGGGTCCATAAATCAATCCTGTGTTGAAGCCGGAATCTGTGAGGATGTCAAAAAGATGCTCTGCCAGGCCGAGCAGGCGGATGTGGCCATGGCCCCTGCAGCGGATATGTTTGAGATTGGCGCAAAGGTTCAGGTTTTAAAGCGTGGCACCATGTTTCCAGTGAGGGCGGACAAGCTTTACAAATTATATCAATCCCACAATAGTTTTGATGAAATTGATGAAAAATCAAAGCATGAAATTCAGGAAAAATTTTTGCAGGCACGCTTTGAGGATGCCTGGGAATCCACAAAAGATTTTTTTCATAAAACCGGAAACATAAAAGAGATAGAAAAAGCCCAAGCTGATCCAAAACATAAAATGGCCCTTGTTTTCAGGTCCTATTTGGGCCTTTCATCCAAATGGGCCATAAAGGGTATCCCCCAGAGAAAAATGGATTACCAGATATGGTGTGGCCCTGCCATTGGTGCCTTTAATCAGTGGGTCAAAGGCAGTTTTCTTGAACCCCATGAAAACCGCAAAACAGCTGAAATAGCTCTAAATCTCCTTTTTGGTGCGTGTGTCTGCACCCGGGCATCTATTTTAAAAACCCAGGGAATCGAACTTCCAATGAATGCAAATGGTTTCAACCCCATAAGAAAAGAAGAAATTTTTCTTTATCTTTAAATTGTGTTTTTCAATGTAAAACTTTTGTCAAATCCATGACAATTGGGTGATTCTCCAATTTTGGGATAGTATATTGTCTATAATTTTAATTATTTAAATTCAATATTTTGAGATTATGAGCAAAACAGACAACACACAGCACAAACCTTGCATTGCCATCGTCGGTATGGGATGTATCTTCCCAAAATCCAGGAACTTGAAAGAATATTGGCACCTGCTGTTCAACGGTATTGATGCAATTGAAGATATCCCGGACAAAACCCATTGGAAAATAAAAGACTATTTTGATCCTGACCCATCCACACCAGACCATGTCTATTGTAAAAGAGGCGGGTTTCTTCCGGCCGTCTCCTTTGACCCGTTAAGTTACGGTATCCCGCCCAATAATCTTGAAGTAACCGACACCTCCCAGCTTCTGGGTCTTGAGGTGGCAAGAATGGCTCTTGAAGACGCTGGATACCCCTTGAATCATCCTGCTCTTGAACAAAAAAAGGTCAATGTGATTTTAGGCGTTACCGGAACCCAGGAACTGGTTATTCCTCTGGGCGGACGGCTTGGACATCCGATTTGGAAAAAGGCTCTGAAAGATTCAGGTATCCGTGAAGAGAAAAGAGAAGAAATCCTTCAGCGGATACAAGGCGATTATGTTCAATGGCAGGAAAACTCTTTTCCGGGCCTTCTTGGCAATGTGGTAGCCGGCAGAATTGCAAACCGCCTGAACCTTTCCGGAACAAACACCGTCACAGATGCTGCCTGTGCAAGCTCTTTGTCTGCCATTCATACGGCGGTCATGGAACTTGTTTCAAAAAAATGCGATATGTCCATTACCGGCGGAGTGGATACGTTAAATGATATTTTCATGCACATGTGTTTTGCAAAAACCGGGGTTCTGTCACACACCAGTGATGCAAAACCTTTTTCAAAAGATGCTGACGGCACTGTTCTGGGTGAAGGTATCGGGATGCTGATTTTAAAACGCCTTGAAGATGCTCAAAAGGATAATGACAGAATTTATGCCGTGATTAAAGGTATCGGCACGTCAAGTGACGGCAGGACGTCAGCCGTTTATGCCCCGGATTCAAAAGGACAGTTAAAAGCACTCAAGGAAGCTTACCGGGAAGCTGGTTTCGACCCTTCCACAGTTGGGCTTGTGGAGGCCCATGGAACCGGAACACGGGTTGGGGACAAGGTGGAGTTTGAAGCATTAAAAAAATGTTTTGAACACACCGGCAAAAAGAATCACACAGTCATAGGATCGGTCAAGTCCATGATCGGACATACCAAGGCTGCGGCAGGGGCGGCAGGGGTTATAAAAACCGCTTTATCTCTTTATAACAAAACCTTTCCTCCAACCTTAAAAGCCCTGGAACCTGACCCGGAACTGGACATCAACAATTCCGCTTTTTATTTAAATTCAGAGTCAAAACCCTGGATATCATACCCTGCTGCTGCTCCCAGACGATCGGGCGTCAGCGCATTTGGTTTTGGAGGCAGTAATTTTCATGTGGTTTTGGAAGAATATGCGCCTAAAAAAAATCATGTTTCATGGGATGGGGCCATTCAAATCATTGCGTTTTCATCTGATGCCAAAGAGGGTCTGCTGGACAAAATCAATGGGTTTAAAGCAGGGCTGGATGTGACAAAAGATGCTTTGGAAACCCGCCAGACCATTGCCTGGCTGTCCTGTGAATCAAGGCAGAACTTTTTATCTGCTCATGAGTTCAGACTGCTGATAGTTCATAAAAAAGAGGATGATATTCAAAAGAATCTGAATCTTGCCATGCAAAGCATTGAGACGGGCAAATCACAACCCAATCTTTATTTTTCATCCGGCAACAACAAAGGCAAGCTGGGATTTTTATTTCCAGGCCAGGGAAGCCAGTATACGGGTATGGGAAAAGATCTTGTTTCCGTCTTCCCTGAAGCATTAGAAGCAATGGAACAGGCAGCCGATATCTTTTCTAAAGAAAACAGCACCTCCGGCAGCAAGCTGTTACAAGACTATATTTTTCCCCCTCCATCCCATTTGCAGCAAAAAAACAAATCAGAAGAACAGCTTCGCCAAACTGATATTGCCCAGCCCGCCATTGGCGCACTGTCCCTTGCCATGATCAAGGTGTTAAAAAGATTCGGCATAACACCACACATCACCTGTGGTCACAGTTTTGGTGAGCTTTGTGCCCTTTATTCAGCAGGTTGGATGGATGAAAAATCCTTTCTCAAATTGGCTGCAATACGCGGCAAACATATGGCCGCAGCCGGTTCCCTGGATGGGGATTCAGGCAGCATGCTTGCAGTTCAAGCTGCGTTAAAAGATATAGAAACCCTGATAAAACAAAACAAACTTGACCTTATCCTTGCAAATAAAAACAGTAAAACCCAGGGGGTTTTATCCGGCTCAACACAAGAAATCCTTCGTGCAAAAGAAATCTGTGACCAAAAGAAAATGAGGGCTGTCAAACTTGATGTTGCCGCAGCATTCCACAGCAAAC
Organism: Desulfobacula toluolica Tol2; assembly: GCF_000307105.1. NCBI lineage: Bacteria > Pseudomonadati > Thermodesulfobacteriota > Desulfobacteria > Desulfobacterales > Desulfobacteraceae > Desulfobacula > Desulfobacula toluolica. The sequence goes on along the minus strand of NC_018645.1, from coordinate 4,036,734 downwards.
TGGTTCAAAATGCTGTAAAGCCTTTTCAAAAAGATCTGGCCTCTACAACATTTTCTTCAACTGGTATTGACGTCCTGTCAAACACCACGGGAACGTCTTATCTTAAAAAAGAATCTGAAATCAAAAAAATTCTTGGAAACCAGCTGATAAACCCGGTCAATTTCGTGGACAATATTGAAAACATGCTGGGCAAAAATGTCTCATTTTTTATTGAAGCGGGCCCCAAAGCCGTATTAACCGGTCTCATAAAGCCAATTTTACGAGACAAAAATATTATGGCAGTCTCTGTTGACCAATCATCAGGAAAAAAATCAGGTATTGAAGATCTTGCCCATGTGTTGTGTATGATCGCATCAAAGGGATTTTTTGTTGATCTGACCCAATGGGAAGATGCAGCAGAAAAACCCAAACTTAAAAAAATGAGCGTACAATTTTCAGGTGCTAATCCTAAGCCGAAAAACCGGTGCAACCTTCCGAAATCAGCACCTGAACCATTACAACAAAAAATCCACCATGAATCACTTGAATTTAAAGCGGCAAAAACTGTTGAATTGACAAATAATTCACCGCAAAAAGCAATGCAAAAACCATTTATTGAAAACAGGTCAGCCATAAAAGGATCTGATATGACGACTCAAAACACACAACGGCAGGAGAATTACCGTCTGAGTTCACCGGCATCACAAGCCATGACAATGGTTCAAAAAGGGTTTGAAGCCATGCAGCAGCTTCAAACACAGACCGCCCGGACCCATGAAAAATTTCTTGAGACCCAGGCCCAGGCCAGCAAAACCCTGGCAAGCATGCTGGAGCATACCCGCAATATTGCCTTTAATACTCCCATTGCGTCATCAGTACCGGCACCGGTATCAGCAGCAGTATCAGAACCGGCACCGGCAATAACAGAATACAGACCTGACCATGAAAATGATCCTATTCCGGTTTCTCAAATTTCTTCCCACACCATAATTGCGCCTGCAGTTGAACCTGAGATTCAAATTGAGACACCCCAACCAGTTAAAACGAAATCCCAACCAGTTGAAACGAATCGGTTCGCTGAATCTGAAAATAATACTGCCGATGCTCACAATGAACATATCCTGTTTGAAATTGTAAGCAAGCTGACCGGCTTTCCTGTTGAAATGCTGGAATCCGATATGGACATTGAATCTGATCTTGGCATTGATTCCATTAAAAAAGTGGAAATTATTTCAGAACTTGAAAAACAGATCCCTTCCTGTGAAGGATTGACTACTGACAATATCGGTTCCGTCAGGACCTTAAAAGATATCTGTATTGCCATACAAAATGAAGCAACTCCTGTCATTGAAACTACGGCTGTGACAAATCCAGTCACTGAATCTGAACCCGTTGTTCAAGTAGATATTAAGCATGACACCTATACCTATCAAACAGTTTCAACAGTGCTGGTAAATACCATCAGTGAATTGACGGGATTTCCTGTTGAAATGCTTGAACCATCCATGAATCTTGAATCAGACCTGGGAATTGATTCCATTAAACGTGTGGAGATTCTTTCAAAACTTGAGCAGGAACTGGATCATATTGAAACCATCTCTTCTGATGATATTGCAACCCTTAAAACGATTGAAGAGATCATTCAATACCTGACAAAAAACGATTCAAAAACACCGCTTGATTCAAAAATACCGGTTGACTCTAAAAAAAAAACTCCAGAGTCCAATTATGAGCCTCAAAAAGGACCGGATAACCCCGTATCCGATACAAGACTGACACGGCAGGTTGTTTCTTTACAAGAATATCCGACAAATCAGATCAGATTTTATAACGGCTCAAGAATCGAACTGCCGACTAAAAAAAAAGTTTATATCACACAAGACAGCTCAACAATAGCTGCCCGGTTTAAATCGGAATTTGAAAAATCAGGTATAACTGCAGACCTGATTGATATCGGTAACGGCAACATACCTGAATTGCCGGATGCGGCAGGGATAGTCCTGCTGCCGGATGCTTTCAAGGAAAAAAACCGGAACTCTGCCATGGAATTTTTAAAATCAGCATTCGAATTTGTAAAAAAGAATGCAGCCTATCTCATAGATTCTGCCACTGAAAAAGGGGCATTTTTAACGACAGTCTCGTTTTTAGGCGGACAATTTGGATTTTCAGGCAAAGCATTCAATTGTGACCCGGCTTATGGAGGAGTTGCAGGGCTTGCAAAAACCGCTGATCTTGAGTGGAAAAATGTTTTATGCAGAGCATTGGACATGCCGGACAGCAAAGAAAAATGTCTGGAAAATGCCGAAGCTGCAGTGGCTTTAATGATGACCCACGGTGCAGTTGAAATGGGGCTGGATGGGGACAGCTGTAATATTCCCGTTCTGGTTGATCAGGACCTGACACAACATGGCATTGTCGATCTTTCGCCCGAGGATGTCGTCATCATCACAGGCGGTGCCAAAGGAGTTACTGCAGCCTGTGCCAATGAACTTGCCAAAAAGTATTCACCCACCATTGTCCTTATCGGCAGATCAGCCCCTCCTGCTTTGGAACCGGAATGGGCCAATGATCTTTATGACCCTGCCATGCTGAAAAAAGCCATACTCACTCATGAGTTTAAAGGTCAGATCCCCAAACCTGCTGATATAGAAAAAATATATCAAAAAATTGTATCCAACCGGGAAATTCAAAAAAACATAGAATTGATGAAAAAAAACGGATCACAGGTTAGATATTTTTCAGCAGATATCAGAAATCAAAAAGAGATTGATAAGATTTTTAAAACCGTGCGCAAAGAGTTCAGGCAGATTACCGCTATCATCCACGGTGCCGGGGTACTGGAAGACAAACTGATCATTGATAAACAAATCGATCAATTTTGTAATGTGCTGGAAACAAAAGTAAAAGGGCTTGACTCGCTTTTGTATGCTTCAAAACATGATAAACTCAAATATCTTATTCTATTTTCTTCTATTGCTGCCAGAACCGGTAATCAGGGCCAATGTGATTATTCAATTGCAAACGAGATTTTAAATAAGACAGCTCAAAAACTGGCAATAAAAAACCCGGAATGTAAATTTTTATCCATCAACTGGGGACCGTGGGAAGGCGGGATGGTGGATGAGTCTTTGAAAAAAGCATTTTTAAAAAGAGGCATTGATCTTATTCCCTTAAAGGCCGGAGCAAAACAATTATTAAGGGAAATGGAACACACACAAAAAATTTGCCCTGAAGTGGTCATTGGCGCGCATCTTTTAGAGCCTGAAAAATCCAGAGAACCCAAACTTTCAAAGGCTATGACGCTGTCTTTGGGTTTAACCTCAGCGCCGGTTCTAAATTCTCACAGGATCGCAGGAGAGCCGGTAGTACCATTTGCATTATTAATGGAATGCCATGCTCATGCTGCCCAAAAAAACAATCCAGGCCTTGTGTTCGCAGGGATGGACGGCATGCGCCTTTTAAAGGGCATTAAACCCGGAACTGAGGAATTGAATGTCACGGTCAATCTGGGAAAATGCAAACCAGACGGAAATGAATATAAGACACCCAGCAGCATTACATCAACCAACGACAATGAAAACTTTTTTCAGCATTCAAATTGTACCGTTATTTTAAAAGACAAACTGCCTAAACCGCCTGTTCTTTCCAAAGCGGCTTTCATGGAGTTAAAACCCTATTCTTTAACAATAACAAAGGCATATCGTGAAATCCTTTTCCATGGAAATGCCCTGCAGGGGATAAAATGTATTAATGGGTATTCAAAAAAAGGGATTGAAGTGATTACAGGTTTGGCACCTCATCCGGATAAATGGTTTAAAAAGCCATTGCATTCAACATGGAAAATTGAGCCCATGATGCTGGATGCCGCTTTTCAGGCTGCCATACTCTGGTCCTATGAAAGAATGGGACAGGTTTGCCTGCCAAGCTTTATCGCTAATCTAAGGCTGTATTCATCCTTTAAAGAATTAAAAGGTGATATTCGAATTTTGTTTACCGTAAATGAAGAAACCAAGAGCAAAATTAAAGGCTATTTTACTTTTTTGAATGAAGAAAATGTTGTTGTTGCAAGTATCACAGGATTTGAAGCGATTACCGATTTGTCTTTAAATGACACATTCAAAAACAAACCTCTTTTTTCAAGGGATTCTATTCTTGCATTTGCCCAGGGCAATCCTTCCGAAGCATTTGGAGAAAAATATACCATATTTGATAAAGACCGGCAGATAGCCCGACTGCCCAGACCTCCCTACTTTTTTATGGACAGGGTTGTTGTCGCTGACCATCCGCAATGGGAAATAAAACCGGGCGGATGGATTGAAACTCAATATGATATTCCAAAAGATGCATGGTATTTTAAGGCCAACAAAAGCGATACCATTCCCTTTTGCATCCTTCTTGAAATTGCGCTCCAGCCCTGTGGATGGCTGGCTGCTTATGCAGGTTCCGCTCTTGCAAGTGATGAAAGGCTACATTTTAGAAATCTGGGGGGAAAAGCCACATTGATTCAGCCTTTATCAAAAGATTGTGGTACTGTCACCATTCGAAGCAGGATGAAGGATGTCTCCAAAGCAGGCGGTATGATTATTCAGGATTTTGACATGGAGGTATTAAAGGATGGCAATGCAGTGTATAAAGGATGGACCAATTTTGGTTTTTTTACCACACAAACCCTTTCAAATCAGGTCGGTATAAGGAACAGCCGGTTCAGCGGATATTTGTTGCCGGAACAAAATGCAAAAACAACAATTGCCTATGAATTTAAAGATGATGCACCCTTAACACCGGATGACAAAAATATTGACAAAAATACCGGGATGCCGGCAAAAGCACTGAGAATGATCGATAAAATTGAAGTTTTAAGTTTTGATGCAGGGCTCTATGAAAAAGGATATATCAAGGCGATAAAAATTATTGATCCTTTGGAATGGTTTTTTAAAGCCCATTTTTATCAGGACCCGGTCTGTCCAGGTTCACTTGGAATCGAATCTTTTCTTCAGATGATCCGATTTTTCCTTGTTAAAAAATTTGATATTGACCCGGAAGCGTATGACCCTCAAATGACAATTGGTCAATCCCATGAATGGATCTACCGGGGGCAAATAATACCTTCAAACAAAAAAATTGAAGTCCATGCCCATATTAAAGATATTTCCACAGGAAAAGATGAGCTTTCCATTATTGCAGATGGTGCGCTGACTGTTGACGGCATTTGTATTTATGAAATGACAGATTTTATTGTTGGATTTAATAAAATCAAGAGCTTAAAAAAAATCATTAAAACAGGACAAGGTTTCTGAATAACTGCCACGGGCAGACCTGTTATTTCTACTTGGTTTGCCCACAACAAAGATTGAAAGTCGCTGTTTGGATTTTTGAAGACTTTCATATAAAACGGCCATAGCAGATCACTCTGCCGCAATAAATAATGAAAAGCCTCTAATTTCAGCAGGTTAAAAATTTTTTCATATAAAACACCATGTAGTGATGATAAAGCTTTAATGGCGTTTGAGCAAAGGCCAATCCTTATAAAAAATCCATCGTGATCTTGACACGGCGAATTGAACCTGCTTTATTACTATTATTGACTAATATTCAGAGTTATCCCCAAAAAAACAAACAATGAGTCAATGATAACCAATTGGGTCAGACTTGTGTTATTGTGTTTTTCAAACGTCTTGATCATAATGAAGCATTTCAACAGTTTTTTATGGCGATTGCCTTATTATTTGAAATATTCCCTTTGATAGTACAGAACCAAAGGATATTCAATTGGCTTCTTATCGCAGGAACTTCAAAAGCAGGGACTCCAAAAAATGAAGGAAAGACATATGCCAACTACATTTGATGAAAAAGGTAAAATTTTTACCGAAGTAATAAAAAAAAGACCTGTTGATGTTCACATTCAGATGTCTAATCACCTGATTAAAGGGAAGTTTCATGTGCGTCTGCATGAGAGAATAAAGGATGAATTGGATAAGTCCAATACATTTATAGCCTTAACAGATGCCGGAATTTACGATTTGAAAAGTAGGCTTATTTATAATTGCAGTTTTCTAACTGTAAATCGTCAGGACATTGTATGGTTATTCCAGGATGATGATCTAAAAAATGACGGGGAAGACTCATGAATAAATTGGACCAAAAATCACCACAAACAGATGTTAACAGATTCAAGCATCATTTGATTGATACGGTTACTCGCATGATGGAAGCAAATTCTGTACCACTTGATGAAAACCGCCAGGCAATTATAGGTTGCCTGGAACAGATTTATCAGGCAAATGACCCTGGATTTTCTGATTCTGTTAAAACCCGGATTTTCAAAGAGGTATTGGATGAAGTCCTTGGTTTTGGGCCATTGCAACCTCTTCTGGATGATCCCGACATAACCGAAGTCATGGTAAACGGCATTAATAAAACTTATGTTGAACGTAATGGGAAAATAACAAGAGCAGATGTTTCCTTTGCTGATGATGCCCAGATAATAAAGCTCATTGAACGGATAATTTTGCCTCTTGGCCGTACCATTGACGCGAATAACCCAACGGTAGATGCCCGTCTGCCGGATGGTTCGCGTGTTAATGCCGTTATCCCTCCGGTGATGATCGAGGGCCCGTGTATAACCATCAGAAAATTTCAAACCGATAAGATAGGCTTTGAGCAGCTTATCGAAATGGGTTCCATTACTGAAAATATGGTTCAGTTGCTTCGGGCCTGTGTCATAGGCAGGCTCAATATCCTTATCTCCGGGGGAACAGGCTCCGGTAAAACAACCCTGCTTAATATTCTTTCCGGGTTTATTCCTGATGATGAGCGGATTATCACCATTGAAGATGCGGCTGAATTACAATTGCAGCAGGAACATGTCCTGAAGATGGAAACAAAACCACCCAATATCGAGGGTAAATATGAAAAAACAATAAGAGATCTGGTAATAAATTCTCTGAGAATGAGGCCGGACCGGATTGTGGTTGGCGAGTGCCGAAGTGGTGAAGCTCTGGATATGCTGCAAGCCATGAACACCGGACACGACGGTTCACTGACAACTGTGCATGCCAATTCTCCCAGGGATGCTGTCGGCCGGCTGGAAACCCTGTGTCTTATGGCCGGTTTGGATCTTCCCATCCGGGTTATCAGTAAACAGATCGCCTCAGCCATTGATGTAATCATACAGGTATCGCGTTTCAGTGATGGTTCCCGTAAAGTGACGTCCATTACCGAAATATCGGGTATGGAGGGTGATGTGATCACCATGACAGAGATATTCAAATTTGAACAACGCAAAATTGACCATGACGGAACTGTTATCGGTGAGTTAACGGCTACCGGTGTCAGGCCGTTTTTCAGTCAGAAACTTAAGGTTGCAGGATTGGATTTGGGACCTGAATTGTTCAATTTCAAAAAATCCAGTATATGGTAAATGGACAAGACTGTTTTAAGTTGGATCATCTTTAATAAGTTTTAATCTGTGGTTTTCTTCTGTGGATTCCGGCAGTAATCGATCTTTTCCCAGCACCAAACCATCTTGCTCAATTTTGTCTACACCTGTTACTGTGATAGCCAACTGGCCGTTTTCGTCGCGCCGGATATAACTTTTTTCTTTTAAATACCAGAAATGAAATTCCATTACATTTTCCGGCCAGCCTAACATTTTTTCAAGGTGCCACAAACCGATACCCGGGTCGGATGGATTCTCCCTGCACTTAATATATAATATGGACAGCAGGCATCTTCGATTATACAAATCTTGCTCATATCCGTCATGCGAAGAAATTTGTGAAATAGCTTGCCACTGATGATTCTTTTTTTCTTCATATACAACATCATAGGCAGCTCGTTTTTCCGGATTTGACAGCACTTGATGCGCTTTGTTGATAATATTAAATTTATCAAGACTCCCTGTTTTTTTATTGTCCGGGTGGTAGCGTTTTGCCAGTAATCGATAAATACGCTCAATAGTTTCCAAATCAGCATTGGGACTTATTTGAAGGTCTTCATAATAATCATCAAAGGCGATGCTGTTCATTCCGTTAATCCTTATTTGTGATTTCGTAATAGTTGTTTTAAATCCTTATCATGGCAAAATATTTGGGAAATCAGATTGCTTTCTTACCTGACAATCAATCTCAAATTAATGCATGTGTCAAGCATAAACAGTCTATACATGAAACAGAAGAGGGGCTATCCATGGATAACAGAAATAATATCACAATTGGAGTCGATTTGGGAGACAAGTTTCAAATAGCTGTAGTTTTTGACGGTGATAGTAATGAATTGAAAATCGCCAAGGTGATTAAGACGAAAACCGGTGTTAGTAAATTTTTAAAGTTATGGCTTTATTTTAATCCTAATTTATTTAAATCAAAGCCAAGTTCTTTTTCATTATAGACTTTGCCTTTCCTCCAATTTCCATTAAATTCAAGTGTTGGTACAACCCAATCATCTCCTCCGTTTATTTCAATGATTTTTTGAATTGTCTCTTCTGATTGCTTTTCTATTTCAAAATATTCAAATTCAATGTTGTTGTTTTTTAAATATTCAACGGTTTTCGTACAATGTGGACACCATTTGGCAGCATATACTTTCAACATAATAACCTCTTTGATAATCAGTTGTATGATGGGTAATTTTTTGTTTTAAAATCTTATTATAGCAAAATATTTAGCAAATTAAATTGCTTTATTACCTGACAATCAATCTTAAATTGAGTTGTGTGTCAAGCATAAACATCCCCAGACATAAAAACATTACAATTCACTCAATGGATTATTGATAACTGCTGTTAAATCACCTGAACCCGGTAACTCCGCTGGTTGTAATTTGCCGGGAAATCAGGGGGCCATTGCTTTTTTAATTGTTTTTTAGCAATAGATCATAATCAATGTGATATTGAAAACTTTTCTTGCGTGTCCTGGATGTATCCAAACCATAGGTACAAACACCCGGCTGGATCTGGTGCTGTTGATCCAGGTTGCCGTGAAGCCCCTGCATGCAGGTGATCTGTGCCCCATTGTTCGAACAAGCTGCCACAGCAACGCTGTTAAGTACCCTCATTCGGCTTAAAAGCAGATCTTTCGAAGATAGCTTGTCTTCAGACACTACCACCAGATCACATCCCAATTTGGCGAGAACAACAGCAAGTTCCGGATGCCTGAAAGCCTCCATTGGAACCATGGCGATGGCAGCAGGTCCGTAGTGAATGAGTTTAAAGGGAAATGCCTGAGAAGGGATGATATCCGGTTCAAAAAAGGGCTGAATGCCTTTGGGAGTAATCAGACTCAGCGTCTGAGTTTCACCGGCAACCGACAAGGCAAAGGCCACATTGCGGTTTTTGGAGATCTTTAACAGATCAGCCTCTTTTGCTTGGTTTGCAGAGGATTCAGGCAGTATCCACAGGGCAGGGTGGTCTGTTTGGCGTTTTTCAACAGCGGTTTCCAAGACCTTAAGATCAATCCGGCCCGATGATGGGGGTACAAAACAGTGAACATCAAGCATACCTGTTTTTGGCAACTGATAATACAAGGTTAAATTTTCAACCCAGGGGTCCAGATAGATCTGGCGGTATAGGTCAATATCCCGTAATTTCATCCTTTCCAGTCGATGAATATTGCCAAAACGGCCATCTTCATTCAGGGGGATATCAGCAAAAAAAATCTTGCTGCTTTCCGATGATCCTGAAAATATGGGTGTGCCCGTGGGATCAATGACACCGGAAACCGCCTGTCGGCAGTCCATTACGCGATCTTTTCCGGTTCTGTTGCAGGCGGCCAGATAGATTCCGTTTTCCAGTGCCCTGGCCTGCCAGACCTCCAGGGGACTCAATTGGCCTGTGGGAGGCCAGTTGGCAGGAATCCACAGAAAATCTGCGTCCTTTAAAGCCATGGTCCGTGGGATCAGCCCGAAATAGCTGTCTGCACAGATGGCTACCCCGATTCGACCCCATGGTGTGTCAAATGTCCCTTCTTGATAAGGGCTGCCGGGTCTTGCCCATCGCTTTTCCGCATAAATCTTATGGTATTTGCACACCAATTGCCCCTGGGGATCAATGACAAAGGCGCTGTTATAGTAACTTTGGGTTAAGGGGTCGCGTTCAGGAAAGGTAATTCCGACGTAAATCCCCAGTTCCCTGGACAGCGTTTTTATGGCCTGAATTGTTTTTCCGTTGTCTGTTTCTGTATAGGGGGTAATGTCCTGACGGGATTGGAAAGAATATCCACTGACGGCAAGTTCCGTGTTAAGGATGATACGTGCCCCTTCAAGGGCGGCTTTGCGATTCAGCCGCACCAGCTCTTTTAAATTCAGTTTTGGATCTTTATATCTCACGCCGTAATGCACCAGGGCAATTTTCAAAGAGTTTGAGGTATCAGGTCCGGCAGTACAGGTTATGACAAAGTGTCCCCATAAAAAACATACCATTACCACACATCGGAACAAAATTTTCATTTTATACCTTCCTCCTGATTGGTGCCATTGGGAATGTAGATAACACGGCCGTCTTTTAACTGATAGGCAGTACCAAGTTCAAAGCCTTCATCTCCACCCACTTTGCGGTCCGTCACCTTTTTGACTTTGACCTCCTGGCCTTTTTTGGTGATGATGTGCCATTGATCCCGGACTTTTTTCATGATGGTTATATCACTTTCAGGATTAAAAAAATCAAGGACCTGGAAGGTGGACATCAGTGAAAGCAGAAGGGCCACGATAAAAACCAGGGCAACATCAAACAAATTCGCCACCCCGTTCATTGGCTCTTCTTTTCCGGCACGGCCCAATTGTCCCGGTCGGCTGGTGATCAGGTATTTCATAATTTTTCCGCCTTTATATCCTTTTTGACCATTTTTTTGACCATGGCTTCGGTGATCAGGTTGATATGCCGCATATCTTCAATTGTCCATCGTTCTTTGACAACAGAGAAAAAATGGGCGGTAACTCCAAGGGCCAGGCCCACAACCGTTGTGGTAAAGGCCAGGATAAGGCTTGAGGAAAGTTGAGCCATATTGCCCTTGGTCAAATCGGCAAGACCGGTTCCCATGGGTATCAGGGTTCCCATGAGCCCGAGACTCGGGCCGATTCGGACAATGAGACGGATTTTATCCACCTCCCGCAACAAGGCATATTGTTTTTGTTGATTAAGGTCTTCCACTTTTTCTTCTTGAAATACGGAACTTCCGGCTATGATGTTTTTAATCTGCCGGGTGTAGGCTGTGATGTGTGCGGGCAGATTTTCACTTAAAGAAGGGGGAAGCGCCAGCTGTTCTTGAATCATTTCCAGGGAATCCGACAATTGCCCGTTTGTTCGAAATTGAGTCCGCTTTATCCATTCTGCAATAAATCCGCCGGAATAGACCAGCAGCCAGAGACAGAGGATGATTAGCAGCGCCACCACCGGATAAAGCAGGGCAGTGGAAATGGTATAGAGAATGGTTTGGAATGCAGGAAAAAGGTTCAATGAATGTCTCCTTTGTTAAAATAGGTTCGGATAAATCCTGTGCCTGCCAGGGCAAGGGACAGTCCGGATAAAATAAGGGTTGATTTGGGGTCGATCCCGCTTACCGGAGTATTGGAAACCGCCATGGCAAAGGCGGCTTTTATTTTTGGGTAGATGGGGGCGATGATAACGGTCATTAGAAAATAAAGGGATATCAAGGTCATTGACGATCCTAAGAAAACATTGCCTGAGCCCATCCGATGGTGATAGGGAAAAAGCAGCCCTAAAGTTACGGCAATTATGCCCGCAAACAGACCGAACAGGATCAGGGTGGTTAAAAACGGGGTCAGGGTTGAAAGGGAAAGGGCCAGGGTCAGGTTGAGAAGGATCACGGTGGCGCATACCGGGCAGGGCATAACAAGAAGCAGGCTGGCCCGGAACAGGGAGGAATTGTTTTTTTTCGACTGATTCAACAGCAATTTTGCTCCCCAGACAAACAATCCTGCGGCAACCAGCAGATGTACCAGCATGCCGTATTGGAGCATGTTGGAAAGATGGTCCAGGTAGCTCAACAGATTCAGCCGGCTCACCAGGGCATACATAAGCAAAAACAGGAGAAGATAGGCAAAAAAGCCTGCAGCAAGAAAAAGCGCTTTTTTCTTTGTAGAAACAGTTTTGCTGTAAACCTGTGCGCCAAGCCCCATGCCTGCTTTGATGCCAAAAGCGGAAAAAGCAACCAGTATCCCACTCATCCATAATTGTTCAAACATTTTTATAACTCCTTGATAACGAGTGTTTCCTTATATTTTTTTTCTTTTCCATCCCAGGGCCACAAGGCCTATGATGCCGATGACAATAACCATGACCATCCAGGATGAGCCCGATGACGTAATCTTTGTCTCCTCCATTTTGTCTTCAACCATTTCAAAGCCTTTCATCTGTTTGCCTTGGGTTTTCGCTTTGATAGTCTCTTCCTGCTGATTTTTTTCAATGGGCTCTTTCAATCCTTCCCAGGTTTTGGCATGCTCGGCTTCATGTTCGGCCTGGGTTTTTCCCACGGCTTTGGCAATGACCATTTTAAACTGCTCCAGCTCTTTGGGCGTCAGCAGGCCATGGAGGGAAATGATGTTGGTGACAAATTTTTGAAGCATGGGATTGTTGCAGGTGTGTTCACAGCAGGCCACCCCTTTTTCAATGACATTTAATGCATAGGTCCTGGCCAGATTCTTTTTTATCTCTTCCGGCGCTTTCCAGTATTCTTTACGGTCCGCCTCCAGCATCCGTGCCGCCATGGACTGTCGGGCCCAGGGGTTGTGTTTGTTAAAAAAGGATTTCAGCTCCATGCCGTATTTGTCCTGAATATAGACCTCATAGATCTGTTCCCATTTTGCACCGTCAACGGCAAAGGGAGTCGTCACCTGCCAGCCCCAGAGATGTTCCACAAACCGGTTCATCTCCCTTGCACCTGCATAATTTTCCTTTTTCATGCCCTCAATCCATTTGGGATTCAGGTAACGGGAGCGCAGCTCTTTGCCAATGGTTTTTTCTATATCTTCAACATAGGCGGCATCGGGGTTCATCTGGTTGGACAGCACCACATCCGGATATGCCCCGCTGACCCGTTTTACGGCCAGGGCAAGGCCGCCCAGCTCTGAGAAAACGCCGTCGGTATCCAGGTTCATGAACAGATTGCTGGACCGGGTGTGCATGGTCATTTTCACATCTTCAAGATTCTTTTTGTAGGCGGACTTCAGGGGTTTGCCCCACACGCCCTTACCATATCCAAAGGAGACAAAGTTGATAAACACATCGGCAATCTCATCATCGCCTTCCCAGAGCCCGCTGTTGGGAATAAGGTCTTCAATGGTATTACCGTAGCTGCCCAATTCATTGGAAAACACCCTCAGCTGTTTTAACTGATCGGCTTCTTTTTCGTCATAGCCTTTTTCCAGAAGGTAAGCTTTTATTTTCTGGTTGTGAACAGCAATGAAATTGTCCACATCCTTTAGTTGGCCGGCCTTGCGCACGGCTTCATCCATCAGCAGAATCAGGGTGGGAAAATTATCCCTGAAAAGGCCTGACACCTGCATATGCACATCAATCCGCGGCCGACCGAGTACAGTTCCCGGGATGGGTTCAACCCCAATCACCTTGTTGTTCTTGTCCCAGACAGGCTTCATCCCCAGAAGGTGGAGAGCGGTCCCCACCTGGGTTCCTTCATTGCGTTGAAGTTCAATACTCCAGAAAACCAGGCCGATTTTTTCCGGGTAGGTTTTGTTTTCTTTTACATATTTTTCAATCATTTGATCGGCCTGGGTTTTTCCTAAGTTCCAGGCATCCTTTGACGGCACCTTGGCTGGATCAAACCCGTAAAAATTATTCCCCGTGGGGATGGCCTCGGGGTTTCTCAAGGGGTCATTGGCCTCAGCAGAAGGGATGTATCCGCCGTCAAGGCCTTTAATCAGATGATCCATTTCTCTATTGCAAAGGCTTAAATTCTTTTTGATTTCTTGAAAAGCAAGTGTGTCGTTGCGTTCATGGATCAGTTGGGAAAATTCTTCTAATGCTTCCCCTGTGGGAGAGGTGCCAAAGGTGTGAAGGCCGTATGGCAGATTGGCTTCCTGCAGTTCAAGCAAATAATGTTCAACAGCTTCAATGGCCTCTTCGTTAAATTTTTTTATCATCAGATCCTCAAGCAGTCCCAGTTTGGCTGCCATGGCTTCAATGCGCTTGAATTTTTGGCCTGCCAGTTCGGGACTCCGGATTAAGGTGTCGTTATACTCGCTGATAAGGCCCCCAAGTTCCTCGTATTCTTCATAGGTTCCGGCCTTTTTCATGGCCGGGATCAGGTAATCGATAATCACGCCCCGGCCCCGGCGTTTGGCCTGGACCCCCTCTCCGATATTATCCATGACATAGGGATAAATATTGGGTATGTCCCGGATCAGGACTTCCGGGGAGCAGGATTGGCTTAAGCCCGCTTGCTTGCCGGGAAGCCATTCATGGGATCCGTGGGTCCCAAAAGAGACGATGGCATCGGCCTTGAATTCGTTTTTCAGCCAGAGGTAAAATGCCGTATATTGATGATGGGGCATCAGCTTGGTTGAATGGTATAGCTTTATCGGATCATCATGCCAGCCCCTGGAGGGCTGGGGTATAAGGATGATGTTGCCAAGGGGGATACAGGGAAAAATAATATCCTGGTTCCGAGTCATGATTTTGGAATCCTCCACTCGGCCCCAGTCTTTTTCTACCTTTTTTTTGTATTCTGGATCAATGGTTTGATACCATTGCTTGTAGCGCTCAAAGGGCAGGCGGATCGCTTGTCCTTTGCTGATAAGCGCATCTAGCTCACCCGAAGCCCAGGAACCAATGTTTCGGCCGGAGGCCAGGATAAGATTTTTTATCTCCTCTTCAGATGGCAGGTTACCCGCTACATGATAGCCTTCTTTGGAAAGCCGCTGTAAAATTTCTTCCAGGCTGCGGAACACGTTCAGGTAGGTGGCACCGATGTTCTGCTTGCCGGGGGTGTGGTTCCAGAACATGATGGCAATTTTTTTGTCCTTATTCGGCGTTGACTGGAGTCTGCGCCAGGCATTGATGCGTTGGATGAAAAAGTCGATATTCTTTTCAATGGGCTGATAGGTGTATACATCTTTTCCGGTTTGTTTGTCCCGGGATGCCACCCTGCCGCCTATGGCGGAAGGTTCGATCAGGCCCAGAACCTCCGGGTTGCTCATGGCATAGGTGACTTCCATGGGTCCAAGCCCCTGGGGATCATTTTCCCACTGGGGAATGGTCAGAAAATGCACTCTGATGGGATTTAAAACCGGAACCCCAAGTTTGGCAAAAAGCTTTCGGGTTTTTTCGGCACTGGATGGGGCAAACTTGTAGGACATGGCCGCAATCAGGTTGACCCTGGATTTTCGGCTTTTTTCGTCGTAGAAATAGTGTTCCACCGCCTTGTCCGGGGGATAGGAATATACCGGCAACACATTGATCCGGTTTGCTTCCAGCTTTTCGATGAGCGAACGCACAACGTATCCGGTTTCTCCTGGATAAACGTAGGTATTCATTTCAGGAATCCCGACCCAGAAGCCTTTTTCTTTGTAGAGTCCTGATGATTTATACCAGGAAAAATAGGCCTCAAAGCTTTCGAAAATGCGATCACTTTGGGGATGGAAAATACCTGTTTTCGGAACGATTTGGGGCGGATCACAGTCCGTAGCCAGGCCGTATTCCCGCTTGAGCAGAAAACAGATGAGGTTTGATATGTTTTTCCGGGTAAGGGAACGGGCATACTGCTTGATCCTGGGATCGGATATGATTTTTTCAGGGTTGTTTGCCACCGTGGAAAGACCGTAAACCTTGGTTGTCTTGAAATTTGCATTTTCAAGAACATATTCGCTCAAGGTGCGATACATGTCATCAAGGATGATGATGCCGGATTCATTGATGACCTCCTGATCGATCTTTCCATCGGCCAGATCTTCCTCTGTATAATAATGGAGGGTCACATGCCCTGATATCCCGGGGTCTTCCAATACCTGGGAAATGGCCTGGGTGACATTATAGGAAGCTGCCGCCCCCATCAGCAGGGTCAGGGTTTGTTTGTCCCTGGTGTCAGCCGGGAAAGCTGTCGAAGCCAGGGACAGGAAGGCAACAATCAATAAGATTATAGTTTGATTTTTGTACATGATGCATTCTCCTGAAATGCTGAACTTGCTTCTAATGGTTTCAGTATCTGTCTTGTTACCAAGTGGTTAACCTGATAGAAGTTATTATTATTTTTCATTATGATCTCCTGTGATACCGGAAATCAAAGCATCAAACGCCTTGGCCATAACAATCGGCAGAGCATTGGACGAATCAATGGTCTCAGGTCTGATATCTTTTTTTCCTGACAGCCTGGCAGTTACTGAACAGCACATGGTATCGAAAAAGTTTAATTCTTTGATAAGCCCTTTTTCATAGTCATCACTGATTGACAGGGCCGACTCAATGAAAGACGAATAATAGGGTGTTGCCAATAATTTTTCCATTCTGGAAATCAGGACCTGTTTGTCATAATCAAAGGCGCAGTGCTTGACAATCTCCTCTATCCTCAGCTTACGGTCGGTTAATCTCTGGAACAGATCCCGGTCTGCCGCAAGACCGTTCTGCTTTAAAATCGCCTGGGTGACACCGGCATGGACCGCTTTGGCAATGAGCTCGCCGATTTTGCTGTGTCCACCGGCAAAGCGCTCAACAGGCCCGTCCCCCTGCACCACCATGATATTGTCAGTGCCCGTGCCGGTGGCACGGTGGGTCAACGGTGTGTAGGAACTGCGGACATCCATATCCAGCAGGGCTGCGGATTTGGCCTCGGTGGCTGTTATAATGCTTCTGGCCCTGGCATTGGGGGGCAGGGTACGATTGGTCATGACAATAATATTGATGGTGCCGTGTGAAAAATATTGGCCGGTATCCTTTGACATGCGCATGGCATTGCCTTTGACACCCGCCGTTACCAGTGCGGTCACTTCCAGGTCTTTAAAGCTCTTTTTTACCACGGCCAGGTTGTCCATGTCAGCACCGGTCATCATGGTGCTAAATTCACCTTTGGCAAACCCCAGATTTTTTTGGATCGCTTCCTGTGCCTGGGTAACGCCATAGGCCATGTGTCCCAGGCTGGCAGGCATGGGCACATAGGTGTTGCCTGCTCCCAGTATCCCGGTCAGGTTTCCTTCAAAGGTTGACAGGATCTCCTGGGGGCCGTTGAAACGAATCACCAGGGACTTGTATTCGGAATCCGCCACCCGGTGCCGCACCACCCGAGCCTGCTTAACATAATCAAGGCCCAGGACCACAGGGGATTCATCCAGAACCGCATTGGTGGTCACGGCCTTTTCAGGGTCTGCAAACAGATCCAGGTAGAGGACGGTTGCCAGCCACTGGACAAAATACCCCACCCGTGTGGAGACCTGGCAGGTCAGATTACAGGGAAACATTCTGATAAATCCATTCTGCACTGCTGCCACATCTTTCCAGCCGTCCTGCTTCAGAAAGGCTTGCACAGCCTTTTCGTTTCTGCTGCATCCGTAGACCATCTGGGAATTGAACTGCTGCCATTGTTCCTGGCTGACCGGCACGGCAAATCCGTTTTTCCCCCATTTGGGAGGGATGCCCCCGGCGGCGGTAATTATTTCATTCTGGAATGAATCGTCACCCGGGCAGGAAAGCGTGGTGCCCGCCATTACCCGGACTACTCGTTTTCTTTGTTGGACCGGCAGGTTGCCCAGCCTGGACTTGACCAATGCCAATTGTTCCCGGTTGCGCTGGATGATCTCTGAGGCTTTTTTTTCGCAATCAAACAATTGCCCGATTATTTCCATCTGATAAAAGGCATCTGCTATGCTTTTTGTTTCCATCACCATCAGGGGGCAGCAGTCCGGTCCAAAATATTGAATCACTGCTTTATGAAAAGGAGCTGCAATGATCAGATCCGGATGGGTTTTGGCAATTGCATCAATGTCGGGATGAAAATAACCGCCCACATGATTTTTTCGAAAGGAAGGATACAAAACCAGGTCTTGACGGGTCAACCCCACCAGTACCTGTTCCCGGCCGAATGCCCCTATCATTTCTGTGATATAGGGCACCAGGCAGACCACGCGCCGGGGTTTTTTTTGTATAATGAGCTTGTTTTGTGCGGAATCTGTTACAGTTAAGGGAAAAGCCCCTCCCGAACATGGGAGGGGCAGCATCAGGATCAAACCGGTCAGAAAAAAGCACAAGCTTAAACGACGATTATCTGATCTCATTATTTAATAATCCTTTTAAAACAAATATTTCAAACCGGCAAAAAATGTACGACCCGGCATAGGATACCCTTGAACAACCGCATAGTCTTTGTTGAAAAGATTTTGAATTTCAGCCTTAAGAGAAACATCACCATATTTTTCAAAGGACAAAAGTGTTTTGGAAACAGTCAGATCAGCAACAGTATGGCTTCCCAGTGCTGTGGCACCGGTTCCTTCATAGTCGGTTATATCCTGCTCACCTATATAGCTGAAATTCAGGCCTGCGGAGAAGCCGATATCGGAATTAGCAACCTTTAAACCATAGGATGCCGTCCAATTGGGGGTATACTGAAGATCTTTCTTGGTAGCGTCATCCGCATATTCGGTAAGATAGGTAAATGAACCGTAGGGCGCCAGTGTATATGACCAGTCAAGCAGGGCTCCAATATCCAATTGCAGACTGCCTTCAATGCCTGAAATGGTGGCACCTTCAACATTTTCATAACGGGTAAGGTCTTCAGCCGGGATATAAGAATAATCAATCTTATTTTTAAAATCCGTGTAGAAATAGGTCATACCACAAGAAAAGGCTGCTCTTGAAAAATCCATGCCTATTTCATATGTTTTGCTTTCCTCCGGTTTAAGATCCGGATTTCCAGACCAGATGCCAAACCCCCAGGCGCTGTAATCATTAAACATGTAAAGCTGGTCTGCGGTTGGCATTCTGAATGCTTCGGCAAAATTGGCCCGTACACTTAACCCTGGTGCCAGTTTGTAGACTGCTCCTAAATTGCTGGACCAGTTGGTTTCATCAGTCTTTTGACCATCATCACTTTCGATTTCATATTTATCATAACGGCCCCCTGCCGATAGAATCAATTTGTTGTCCATCAGTTTGATTTTTGCCATGAGGAATGCCGCCGGGTTGTCATAAGTGTTTTCTTCACCGGCCATGGTATAGGTATTGCTGATGGCATAATTAGTCCAGTCAGCACCGGCTGTGATATGGGCGAAATCCCACTTAGCCGTCAGCTGTGCCTGCGCACCCTGTTGATCTGTATCTCTAAAGTAGGAATTATTGCTGCCATAATTTTCCGGATCAAAGGTTTCGTACTCATCTTTTCCATTAAAATAGCGCAGGTTCCATATCAAAAATCCATCAGCTGTTTGCCCATCATAAACCAAATCAAAGGTTTTGATGGCATGGTCCACATAATTGTCCAAATCATTATTGCTCAGATAGTCAGGATTTCCGATGCCATCACCTTCATACCCGGTATAGCTGAATCCAATCCGGTTTTCAGGCGCAAACGTCCAGCCGGTATTGAAACTAACTCTCTTTTTTGAATCAAATCCCGTGTTGTAATATTTGTCGCCATTGGCAGTGTCGTAATCATCCTGAGATGATTTTGAGGCATCAAATGAAAAGTCAAAAGCCTTGAACTGGCCGGAAGCTCCGGCTGAAGCCTGCTGATAGTCCCAGCTGCCTAAAGTTCCTTCCGCATAGAATGAAGGTTTGCCGGCCCCTTGTTTGGTAATAATATTGACAACCCCGCCCATGGCAGAAGCACCATACTGGACAGACCCAGGTCCACGGATGATTTCAATCCTCTCCACATTACCCAGCATTATTTTTGCCAGATTTCCGGTTCCGGCCCGTCGTCCGTTGATCAGAATAAGAACATGACTGGCCAGATCATTACCATGGGTTTCAGTCCTGAAACCACGGATTTCCACTGAAACAAGTGAATTGGGATATTCCCGGATCATAAACCCTTTTTTGGATAGCAAATCACCCAGATCCTGGGCAAAAGACTGCTGGATCTCTTCTTCTGTCACAATTGTAATATTGGTGGTGACATCCTCTTTTTTTTCTTCCACTCTTCCCGCAGTTACCACCATCGTGTCTAATATCGACGTCTTTTTTTCCGACTGTTCTATTTCTTCACTCCAGGCAGGCAGTGACCACATAAACAATAACACTGCAAACAACTTAACAAATCTATGCTTAAACATGAAAAAACCTCCTATAAACAAGTAAAATTGCCTGTCCGGAAAAACAAAAATCCCCGGACTGAATAATTATTCATTCCAGGGATTTCCCTTTTTTATCCTTAGATATTTGACAAGGGTCACTTCGTCCTCAAAGTTTATACCCTCTATGTTCAGGCAGGTCTTCTGACTAACGGATCAATCTTGCGCCACACCTTCCCAACCATTTGGTCAGTGGTATACTGCAGCGTTCGTCCCCGATTACAGCGGTGGGCCCGTCCACGATTTCAACGTGGTTCCCTATTGTGCTAAATGCTTTAAGCACCTGAACGGGAAAAAATATTAACTAATAACTTTGAAATGTCAAGTTAAAAACAAATTGTGTTTATTGGCCTCAATTTTTCACGCACGTTTTTAGCCTGATATTATTAACTTTCTATCAGAGAGAGCTTAATAAATTTTTAAACCTTGCCTGTCAGTTGCCTGTGTGACGGATTTCTGATGCTGAATCAATTTGTTGTTTTCATCAAAAAACATGATCAAAGAGAAACAAGCCCCATATCAGGTAAAAAATAAGAAGTCCTTGTTTAAGTGTATGTTTCATTTTATTCAAATATCGAGTGTTATAGTTCTTTGTTCAGAATTTTTTGGGTAAAACACATTCGGTATTACAATGGTATAACATCCAATGCATCTGATATATGGTCGCAAAATATTTTTGTAATGCCATCAATATAACCGATGCCGTGATCAACCACTGAGACCTGGATGTCGTTTCGTTCAAAGGTTTTCTGCCAGGAGTCTTCTTCGCAGGTAAGATCTTCCTTGAAGTGGACGCCTGCCACCAGCATTAAGGGGATGAGGCAGACTTTTTTATACCCGGCAGATTTTATTCTTTGAAGGGTATCGTCCATATCTGGAAAATATTCCACCACACCTATGAATATACGGTTGCCATAGTGTCGGCGAAGCACGGCTTCCATGGCAGGGTAGGCAGTCCATGCAGGGTGGTCCGTACCGTGGCCCACAAGGATGACGGCCTCATCTTTATCTTTTGGGAACATAGGCTCAAGGGCAAGAGCTGCTTTTTCATAGTCATTGTAAGAGGTCAGCAGGGGCAGGCCAATGGAGGAGCGGATATTTGCATGGCTTCTTTCCGTGACTAAGCGGTCGAATTCATGACCGCAGATCATGTGCAGTGATTGCATGACAACCCATTGGTGGCCCTGCTCGGCAAAAATTTGGGCCATTTCAATGGGATCTTTTAAATCAAGCTGTTTTTTGCGTTTCATGGTGCATTTTACCATTCTCGAGGAATAGGCCCAGTGAATTTTATGTTCCGGAAATGTGGCCTCAAACACCTGGCCCATTTTTTCATAGGTTGAAAATGCCCGTGCAGTGGTGCCGAATGCAGTTAAAATAATGGGAACATCTTTATTTGTATTTTTTTTACTGGTCATTGCTGTAATATCCTTTTTTTGTTTTTTGAAACTGCCGCCTGATGAACAAAATTATGATTTCACATTACCTGACAGTTCTGTTTTGTTTGCATTGCCTTTATCAAGGCAATGGCTTTTTGGGCGGACTTTTGCTGTTTTTTATACTTGGATGCTTTTAAAAAAGCCTTCTGCGACCGGGTAAGCTGGTGATCATTCATGGCGCAATACCCAAGCATTAGCCATACCTGGCCCGGGGTATCGTTTTTTGAGGCCGTCTTTTGTTCAAGCATTTTTTTTGCCAGCGTTTCATATGCGTCTGCTGCCTTTGCATATTCTTTTTTGTTATACAGGATTTGGGCTTTTATCCTGAGCAGTTTAATGTCCTGACAAGCGGACAGTCCTTTATCAATCCATTCCAGGGCTTTGTCCTGATCATAGGCCATGGTAAAGGCCCGGCTTATTTTTGCAATATTTTTTTGATCCTGTTTCTCTTTTAATGCAGCCGTGTAAAAAGATGCAGCCTTGGCTGGCACATCCAGGGAAAGATACAGGTCTGCCGCCAGCAAAAGCTCTTTACGGGTCATGGGGGTCAAGTAGCCGTAAATGACCAGGGCGGATAATCCCTGCTTGAACTGGTTGTTTCCCAGATGGATATGGCTCAGCGCCTTCCACCATTTTGGTTCCAGGGTATCCGTCCGGGTCAGAAAATCAGCATATTCCAGGGCCTTTTTGTTCATATTCAATGACATATACTGGTGCAGCAGAATCTCCTGCCATTTTTTTTGTTTTTCTTTTTTTGAGTTTGAAGCCAGTTGTTCAAGCCAGGGCAGGGCATCCCGGTAACGTTCAAGGGCGAAAAGGATATGGACAAGGGTTTCTTTCCAGGCAAGGGTCACTTTGTCAGGGTGAAGTTTTATCAACCGGTTAAATACGGTCAATGCCGTTGCAGGGTCGTTTGCATGAAAATTACAGACTGCAGCATAATACAGGTGAACCGGTTTTTGAGTTTCAGATGTCTGGTATCCTTTTTCAAAAGCTTTGGCTGCCTGGGCAAAAAGGCCGGCTTCATACCTGGTCTTTGCAAGATTCAGCCAGGCTGCACAAAAGGTTGGATTCTGCAGAACCGCCTTCTGAAAGTTTGTCATGGCGTTGCGGGAAAATATTTTGTTTTGTTTTCCTTCAGTTTCTTGTGCCAGTGTCAGGTAATAGTTGCCCAAAAGGAAATAGATATAATAATGGGCATATCCTTTTTTTTGAATTTGTTGTTTATCAAGCCCGGCCTGCTTTGCCGTGAACTTTTCCAGCACGTCAACGGCTTTTGGGATTTCGCCGTTTTGAAACAGCAGTTGGGCTTTGTTGACACAAATACCAGCTGCCAGGGGAAGGTGTTCTTCTTCTGCCATGGAAAGTGACGGTATCACCAGAAAAACCAGGAGAATTAAAATATGTTTCAACCTTATCTGTTTCATTATTGCTCCAGTTTGAATCGGATAGTGGTTTGAGCCAGTGTGGCAACAGGAATGCCTTCCACGGTTCCTGGCTTGAATTTCCAATGGGAAACACAGTTTATCACACTTTGGTTAAATATGTTTTCAGGCTGGGCATCAATGATGCTGATCTGTTCCACGGTTCCGTTTTTTGTCACAAGAAACTGGACCGTTACAGCTCCTTCAATCCCACGCCGGGTGGCCCTGATCGGATAGATGGGTGGAATTTTTACAAGGGGGGTAATGGGGGAATCCAGTTCACCCATGGTGTAGTGGGTTTTCAGCATCGGGCCATTCATGGAAAAGTGTTCAAGACTTGGCATCACAAGATCCATTGGCGCTGCCGGAAGTTTCGGGTTTAATTCAAAGTCAAGTCGTGGCTTCAGGTTCATGGGCCTTTGTTTGAGGGGTGTGGTATGGGATCGGGCTATTTTTTTCAAGGTATCGGGTTTTTTTATTTTTTCCGGTTCTTTTTTCCGGGGCGGGGTTGTGGGTTTTTTAACCCTGATGACCCGTATCTGTCTGATGTCATCCAGTGCATCAGGCTTGTCGGGAACCATCTGGATCAGGCCGGGCATCAAGCCGAAGAGAGTTATATTGAGAAGGATGGAACCTACCAGGGCCAATGTCCATCCCCAAAAAGATCTGAAAGAGGTGACAAACATACTTCTATGCTCCAGTATCCAGGTTTGCGGCAATGGATATGTTTTGGGCACCGGCCAGCTTGCAGGCATCCATCACATTGATCACAAGACCTGTCAGACTTTGTTTGTCCGCCACAATAACAACACTGCCTTCCGGGTTTTCTGCCAGGGCCCGTTCCACATTGGCCCGGACCGCACGGATATCCACCTGGCGCCGGTCAATATGGATGGTGTTGTGCTGTGTAACGCCAATTAGGATGGTGGATTTTGCTTTACTGACCGCTGTTGAGGCTGTGGGCCTTGCTATGTCAACTCCGGTCTCTTTTACAAAACTTGTGGTTACCAGGAAAAAAATCAATAATATAAAGACCATGTCAATCAGGGGGGCGATATTCAACTCAAGGTTTTTTGAGTTTGCCCGTCTGGCAGCTGAAATGTTGAGCATGGAAAATCTCCTTTTGTTGATAAAAATTTTTTTATAGAAAACGTTTTAAATACATGCCGGTGGCAGCGATTCTGTATTTAAGGTTCTGGGCTCTTTTGGTTAAAAATCCGCCCATGTAAAGACCGGGTATGGATACCATAAGTCCTGTCTGAGTGGTGATCAATGCCACGGAAATACCGCCTGCCATTGCTTTGGCATTGCCTGTGCCGAAAATGGTGATCACATCAAAGGTGTCCATCATTCCGGTTACCGTGCCCAACAGCCCTAAAAGGGGGGCAACCCCTGCCAATACCCTTATGACGGCAAGATGGGTGTCCAAAGATGAGGTCAGCCTCACAACGGTTTCATCAAGGATAAAATCATCCAGTTTTGGGTCATGGCTTCGGGCCGCAAGAAATTCTCTTACCAGAAGCGAGTTGGCACCCTGGTATTTTTCTTCCGGCATTTGATTGGTTTTGACCAGTTGCCCTGCCGTATCCCGGGTAATGTTTTTGATATAAAGCCTGTGCATAAACATCACCCGGTTGATGATCAAAAGCCACATGAAAAATGAGATGGTCAAAATCGGTATCATTACGGCTCCGCCTGACCGGATATAATTTTCTATGGAAAACAGCAGTTCTGTGATCATGATACTATTGCCTGCTCTCGTTTCTGTTCTTGAACACCAGATTGACAAATGCTACGGATTTTTCTTCCATGCGTGAAATCTGGGTTTCAACCCTGCGGCTTAAAAAGGTGTGGGCCAGCATGATGGGGATGGCCACGGACAGGCCCAGCATGGTTGTCACAAGCGCTTCTGAAATACCGCCTGACATCATCCTGGGATCACCTGTGCCATAGTAAGTGATCACATGAAAGGTGTTGATCATGCCTGTGACGGTTCCCAAAAGGCCGAGAAGCGGGGCAATGGCCGCGAGCATTCCCAGGGTGGATAAAAATCGTTCTATTTTTGGGATTTGCCCCAATATGGCTTCCTGAAGTGCATTTTCCATGTCCTGCCGGGTCTGGTCTTTAAATGCCATGGCTGTCAGGAGTACCTGGGGGAGAAGTTTGCGGTTTTTAGATTCCAGAAATTTGCGGCAACCGTCCCAGTTATCAGCCATGACAAGTTCCCTGATAGTTTTCATCAGCTGTTCCGGGTGGGTACGTCTTTGTGTAAAAAAGAAGACTCTTTCAATGAGAATAAGAACGGCTATCATCAGGATGATCAATATGGGCCAGACAATGGCACCGCCTTTGGGAACCTGTTCCATCAGGTTTAGCTGATGGGCCAGCTGCCGGATCGCTCCGCCTTTTGAAACGTCCATGTAAACATTGTCGCTTTTACCCTGCATATAGGCTGTGATATTGTTGGTTATCCGTGAGGAAGGCAGTTTGGAAAGGGCAAAATACCGCTGGCTCTGGTCTGAATACAAAAGAAATCCAGCCTCTTTATCCAGAAGATAAATACCTGTAAAATTTCCCAGGATCAACAGTTTTGCCTCCTGCTCCTTGCCCTGGCGATCAACCATCAAGCCTTTTGTCAGTGTTACCTGGCCTGTGGTATGGATTTCATCAAACAGGTTATGTACCAGTTTTCTGACATCATCCATGGAAGGAAATTTTTCCTGGAGGATGACGGGTTCCAAAAAATTGTGGCGGCCCGGTGTAAGACCGGATTGAAGGCTTTCGAGTAAAAGGGCTTTCAAGTCTTTTGCATTGCTCCTGACAAATCCTGAAAATTCACGGTTCACTCCACTGGTTTTTTCAAGCTCCTGTTTGAGACGGTCTTCCTCAAGTTTTAATTCAGTGATATGGGTTTGAATCTGTTTGTTTTCAGCTTTAAGATGGGTGATATTGGTTTTCAGCTGTGCAATGGCTTTTTTCAGGGCTTGTTTATTGCTTTTAATGTATGTCAACTGGTCTTGTGCCTCTTGTTGTGCCTCTTTTTTCTCATCCAAAGCTTTTTGAATCAATTGCCTGCGCTGCTGCTCAAATGTCTTGTAATCTGATCGCATGTCAGATCGTCTGTCAGATTGCATGTCCGGCTGAACATCCTGGGCAAAGGCGGGAAGCGTTGCCAGACAGACCATGATAATACAAATAAAAAGGGGTTTCTTTATCATTATTCATCTCCTTGTATGGCCAGCTGTCCTAAGGGGAGGGGTAAAAGCTCCACAGTTCTTCTCTTGTTGCCGATTTCAACGGCTGAGCGAATGGCTGGGAGGTGGTCGTCTGCAAGTGGCAGCCATGATTTTTGTGCCACATTAAAATAACCTGAAGACTGCTTATCTAATGATAAAAAGAAAAGAGAAACCCGGCCCAGGCGGAAAATATTGCCCAGAACTTCTTCTGTGCCGATCAGCACTTTATCCTGGTATACTTCAATGGTGGCGCCATACTCTGCTTCAATAAAAAGGGCTTCCATTACCTTCCGGTATTTTTCCGCAATGCAAACCTCGGGATCATGGATCACTTGTTCAAGTGTTTTCAGCCGTACTGCCCTTTCTTCTTTTAAAAAGGGGGGATCATTGGCTACAAGGGTGGAAAGTTGGGCATACACCTCTTTTAAAAAGGGAAACAATTCTTTCTGGATTTTTGAGGATTCTTGTTGTTGTTTTAAAAGGGTCTGGTTCAGTTTTTTTTGACTTTTTTGAGTTGTGATTAAGTCTTTGTTTTCCGATACCAGCATTTCATGCTCTTGTTTGAGCTGTTCGTACAATAGAGCCAGTTTTGATTTTTCCTGTTCCCATTGGTCTCTTTGTTTCTGTGTTTCCCGGCGGATCTGCACCGACTGTTCAACCGGCTGCTTCACTTGTTTTACCGTGTCTGTTCTGCACCATCCTGTGGAGGGAAAAACAAAAGCACATCCCCCCAAAAACAGGACAACTGCCTGCACTATTAAATTGTTTGTTTGTTTCTTGAAAAATTTCATTTTTATTCAATCATCTTATATTTTAAAGGGTTAAGTGTTATATGAGTCCCTAACCAAAAAAGACCACAAAGCCGTATCCATTTTCAGGATCATTGACCTTCATGGCCTTTTTTTTAGATCTTGCTAATAAATGACAGCCTGTACTAACCGGCTCTTATTATTTTATTTGGATTTTTGTTTTAATCAAAATTATGATGGACAGCTTCTGCTGTGAGGTTAGTTGGTTGAAAATTATCATAATTGATTGAAAAGTATTATAAAATGCTTTTTAAAAAGTCAAATGTTTTCTCCATCTTATATTTTTTGCAAACAGCTCCTAAAAGTTTATATTTAAACCTGCCTGTACCTTTAATCCGTCATCCGGATACCCGTAGTGCGATTCAAAATCAGTATCAAACAAATTGTGAATATGGACAAAGATTTGTGCCTTTTTTTTCAGCACCAGGACTGGATGAATAATTTTGGCATCTGTGGTGATGTAGGTTTTTATTTTTTCATATTCGGTGTTCAGAGTATCGGTAAACTGATCACTATAGTGCCTTGCCGTAATTTCCAGTTTGGTTCCGGTTTTGAATTTTGTTTTCAGGATCACCTTGAGGGTATGCTCGGGAGCATAACTCAAATTTTTTCCATTGTCCTTGTTTTCAGTTTTCTGCCAGATATGGTTCAGATCCAGGTCTGTTGTGGATGTCAGGTGAAACCTGACACTTGTTTCCAGTCCCTGCTTGTACGCCCGGTTGATATTATCCGGGCGGCTGATCAGATCAATTCCCCGCTGGTATTTGATCAGATCCCAGGTATCTGTCCTGAACAAAGAGAACTCAAGCTCATTTTTGTTTTCAAAGGTATGAGTGATTCCTAAAGAGAGAGAAACGATTTTTTCTTTTTCCAGATCCGGGTTTCCCCTGACCTGATCAATGCATCCGTGACTTGGCTGGTACAACTGGCCAAAAGAGGGAATATTTTCAGAATATCCGGCATTGCCTTTGACAATCGTTTTTTCAGACAGTTCATAGCTCACTCCTGCATTGCCGCCCGGAGAAAAGTGAAAATCACTGGTATAATCAGATCTCAGGCCTGTGGTAAGGTTAAAGGGGGCGGATCTCAATGTATAGACCCCATGAAAAGAAGCCATATTTCTTTCGTGTTTTCCGCTCAGCGTATGGTCTACCCGACTGTGTTCTGCCAGTGTACCGAAACGGAATTCGTTTTTTTCCGCGCTGTTGGTTATAAAAAAATTGGTTCCAAAACCTGTGGTGAATGCATCCAGTTTTGCTACATCGCCATTGTTTGCGGTGTCTTCCAGCTTTTTGACATCCAGATAGGCTTTGACATCATAATCCAGTGCCTGCTGAGCCATTCCGTCGAGTTTGACATCCAGGCTTGCTTTTTCATAGCGCTGGTGGGCATTGGGGGTGGGGTTGTAAGTCGGGCCGGACACACCATGATCTGATATAAAGCCTTTGGCGTTCACCTGGTATTTGAACAAATCAACTGCCTTTCCATAGTGAATGCTTAAATTGCCCTGATCTTTTTTGCTGTTGTCCCGCTTTCCGTCGTTATGGCCGACACCGCCTGAAATCATATAATCACTGTCATCGGCATCTGATCTGCATGTGGCACTGACATTGGCCAGGCCATATGATCCGGCCAAGATTCTGACACGGCCGTTTTTTACGCTTTTTTTCTCGGTTTGCCTTGATTCGATTTTTTTGGATTTGATTTGTCCGGATTTGGTTTCAATATAGATGGCACCGGCACTGCTGCCGGGCCCCAGCCAGACAGGGACAGGGGGTTTAAAGACAGTGATTTTTTTTACAATGTCTATGGGAATACTGCCCAGGTCAACCCCGCCATATTGCATGGTACTCACGGGTCTGCCGTCCACAAGTACCAGTACTGATCCTGAACCGCCGCCGCCCCGGATGGAAATCCTTGTTCCCATTCCACTGGTTCCGGGTTTGACATCCACTCCAGCCATGCTGCCAAGGACTTCGTTCACCTGGAGAAAGTTTCTCTGTTCGATTTCCCTGGCATCCATGCTGACAATCTGGGCGGGATTTTTTTTGATATAATCATCAATTTTTTCACCGATCACCACCACCTGTTGAAGCTCCATGGGAGCTGGTTGATGGTCAGATGTCTTTGCCGGGCCGTCATGATCCTGAGCCTTGGCAGCTGAGGCAAAGCACATGCAGAACAGTGCAGTACATAAAAGCATTATGACCACACCATGTCCTTTTATGTGTATTGATTTTTCAGTGTTCATTATTTTTTTAGCCTTTATTTTTAGCTTTTATTGTCTTTATAGTATTAATCTTTTTTCATGCCAGGTCTGTTGTCTAAATCGTGCTGGTTTACTAAAAAAATCCATGGCTTATTTGAAACAGGATTCGGTCTGACCCTTACACGGGTCTGGTATACCTCCCGGATGGATGCTTCGGTTAACACCTCTTTTGGGACACCTGCCTTGAAAATACGTCCGTTTTTCTTGTTCAGCAGCACCAGCCGGTCGGAATACTCTGCTGCAAGATTCAGGTCATGGAGTACCATGAGAACTGTCAAAGACAATTCTTTTTTCAACTTGTTGATCAATTCAAGTATCCTGACCTGATGTGTAATATCCAGATGGGAGGTGGGTTCATCCAAGATCAGAAGGGCGGGTTCCTGGGTCAAAGCCCTTGCAATGGATGCCAGCTGCCGTTCCCCGCCGCTGATCTCATTGATTCTGGCATCTGCCAGCCTTGCCACATCTGTCAGTCGCATATATTTTTTTGCAATATCCACATCATTCCGGGTTTCAAAAAACTGGTATTTTTGAAAAAAGGGCAGCCGCCCCAACTGGACATAATCGCGCACTGTCATGCTTGCCGGATCAATGGTCTGCATGACCACAGCCACCCTTTTGGCAAGGGCTTTGTTGGAAAGCGTTTGTATGTCTTTGTTTTCTATATGAATCGTGCCGGTTTCCGGGTGGATGGTTTTTAAAATTGTTTTAATCAGGGTTGTTTTGCCGCACCCGTTGGGGCCGATCACAGCCACAAATTCACCTGGATCAACTGAAAATGAGATGTCCTGGAGAATCATTTTTTTTTGGTATCTAAAACTTAAATTTTTGATTTCCAGCAATGGCTTCATAGGCTCACCTGCTTTCTTGAAAGAGCCCAGATAAACATTACTCCGCCTATGATCCCTGTTATGACGCCCACGGGAAGTTCAAGTGGTGCAATAATAATACGGGCAATCACATCGGACAGGGTTAAAAATGCAGCGCCGGCCAGAAAGGATGCGGCCAGAAGAATCCTGTGGTCGGGACCTGTCATCATGCGGACAAAGTGGGGTACAATCAGCCCTACAAACATTATGATACCGGCAACGGCAACACTGAGTCCCGTTAAAAAGGATGCAATGATAAACAGGATTTTTTTTGTCTTTTGAGTGTTGATTCCAAGGGTGGTTGCCTCTTCTTCTCCTAAGAGCAGTGCGTTGAGATCCATACAGAAAAAATAGGACACAAAAAGGCCTGCAATGGAGCCTGCACAGGTGATTGTTATCAGTGTGGTATCGGGTTCATCAAGAGAACCCATGATCCACAGAACAATATTCTGAAGGTCATCGCTTTTTGAAAGGGCCATGAGCAGCATTACAAGAGAGGATGCAACATAGGAGATCATCACGCCTGTAAGCAGCATCCTGTTGGATTGGACATCCTGTGTTCTGCTGTTCAGACTGTACACCAGAAATATCACAATGCTTGCTCCCAAAAAACCGGACAATGGATAGGCGATTATACCTACAACAGCATACAGCTTGAACAAAATATTCATGCAGACCCCCAGGGAGGCACCTCCGGAAATACCCAGGGTATAAGGCTCTACCAATGGATTGCGGAACATGCCCTGAAGCAGTGTGCCGGCAAGGCTTAAAGCACCGCCAATGGACATCCCCAGAATGATTCTGGGCAGACGTATGCCGACAAGGATGCTGTAGTCTGCCGTTCCTTTGCCGTGGACAAGAATATTGGGTATCTTGTTTAATTCAATGCCCGCACTTCCGGTGCAAAGCGCCAAAATGCCGGTGGCCAGAACAAGCCCTGCAAGGCCTATGAGAATCAGCAGCCATTGTTTGAATCTTTTACGGTTCAACACTCACCTCCTGATGGGCCACCTCTGTATGTACCAATTTGGGACTGTCTGACTTTGGACTGTCCGATTCCGGATGTTCCAATTCCAGACAGGCTATTTCCGGATGGATCAGGGGCACGATTAATCTTAACCCTTTCACAAAGGTTGCCGGTGTGGGACTGCAGATCATTTCCGGGTCCAGAACGTGAAGCCGTTTGTTTTTTACTGCATCAATGCCTTGGAACGACATCCATCTTTGCCGTTCAATTAATCCGGCTTTTTTGGATGTCCCCATGGTGGCGATGAGAATGACCTGGGGGTTTTCCTGAATGACTTTTTCCCGGCTGTATATGCCGGAGGATTCATGTTCTGCAATATTGACACCGCCGCCATACCGGATGTATTCATTGATAAACATATCCTTGTTGGCGGAATGCAGGGGTTTTAAACCGATTTGCAGAAATACCCTGGGTTTTTTAAGCCCGCAGGTTTTTTTCATTACATGAGCCACCTCTGTTCTTGCTTTTTCCACGATGACCTTAGCTGTTGATTCTTTTCCAAGTTTTTGTCCGATAGTCAGGGTCATGTCGCACATCTGCTCAAATGTTTTTGGATTTTCGGCCCTTAAAATCGTGATATGCTGTCGTTCTAAAATGATGAGCTGTCTTTCCCTGGTTAGGGCGCTTGCAATCACAAGATCGGGACAAAGACTGATAATTTTTTCAACATTCATATGGGTTACGGACCCGATTTTTTCTTTAAGTCCTGCCTGTTCCGGTATATTGCAATAGGTGGTGTTGGCGATCAGGCTGTCCTGGGCGCCCACAAGATAAATTGTTTCCGTTATAATTGGGGATAAAGAGATCACTCTTTTGGGAAAGGCTTGTCCTGCGGCAAATGATTTTTTTGTTCCGCATAAAAACAGGATGACGAAAACAGCCAGAATTATACACAAACCAAAAGATGGTTTAAAATTTTTAATTGTTTTCATGGGTTGATTTGCCCTGATTTGATTTGTCTGGATTTGATTCATCTGTATTTAATTTTGCCAGTGCCCCGGTAAAGATAGCGTTAAATGCTGTTTTCAAGGTGACAGGGATATGGTCATCCATGACATGAATTTTTATCTCTTCAATATTTTTTCCTGCAATATCTCCGGCAATGGTCCTGCACCATTTTTGAAAAAAGAACAGATCTTTTACCAGACCTTTTTCATATTCATCGCTTATGGCCAGAGCGGATTCTAAAAATGATGCATATTTGGGCTCAAGAAGCAGGTGTTCCACAACTTGTGCAAGTCTGTTTGGGGTTCCTGATGTATTGTTTATGCAGTCGCAGTTTACATTGGATACCAGCTGGAAAATAGAGATCTTTCTTTCCTTGAGTCGCTGAAAAAGATGGCGATCAGCCGTGATTTTATTTTGTTTTAGTATGGCCTCACTGACACCGTCATAAACCGCTTTTGCAATCAGTTCCCCCATCTTTGAGTGGCCTCCGGCATTTTCCACCAATTGCCCTTCGCCTTGAACCACAATAATATTATCGGTTCCCGTACCGGTTGCCGCATTCATTAAAGGCGTATAGGTGCTTCGGATATCCATGTCTTCAAGAGCTGCGGTTTTGGCCTCAGTGCCTGCAATGATGGTCCGGGTCATGGCTCTTGTTGAAAGACGCATATTTGTCATGATAATAACGTTAATTGTGCCGGGTTCATAAAAGTCGCCTGTATCCTTTGACATGCGAACCGCATTGGACATGACACCGGCAGTCACCAGGGCCACCACTTTCATCTCTTTGAAGACTTTTGTTTTCACGCTCAGGTTATCCATGTCTGCCCCGGTCATTAAAAAACTGGCTGTTTGTTGGTTTTTCCCCATGGCTTTTAATATGGATGACCGGATATGCTCTATGCCCAGGTGATGTCCCGGCGCCCAGGTTGGCGGGGGAGAATAATGATTTCCCACCGTCAGGATATGATCCCGTTGACCTTCAAGAGTGGAAATAATGGTTTGATCCTTTTGAAAATTCACCACCAGGGTTTTGTTTTCAAAATCATAAATATGACTATAATTGATTGAAGCTGACTTTATATAGTCAAGATCAATTTCAAACGGTTTGGACCGGGTTATGGTTATGGGTAAAATCGTGTTTTTTGCTTTGGCAAACTCATCAGTATAAATCATTGAAGAAAGCCATGATACAAAATAACCTGTATGTGTGGAGGCCCTGCAGGTCAGGTCACAGGGAAAATAATAGATCTGTCCTTTTTTTACAGCATCCACATCTTTCCAGCCGGGTTTTGAGAAAAATTTTTTGGCAGCCTCTTTGTCAGGCCCGCAGCCATAAATCACCTGTGGGTTAAATTTTATCCATTCTTGTTTTGTAACGGAAACAATACTTCCTTTTTTGCCAAAATCAGGGGCAATTCCCCCGGCTGCACGGATAATCCGGGTTTGAAAGGAATCTGTGCCAGGAGTCATGATCGTATTTTTGCCCATGAGCCGTATGACGCGTTTGTGTTTTAAATGATTAATTTTAGCTAATTTTTGTTTTATATGATTCAGTTCTGCCTTGTTTTTTTTAATGATCTTTTGAGCTGCTTGTTCGCGGTTAAATATTTTTCCTAAAACCTCTATATTTTTATAAGCACTTTCAATGGTTGTTGTATCAAAAATAAATATTTTGCATTCAGTGTTTTGAAATTTTTCAATGATATCTTGGTGGAGGGTGGAAAGGATTATCATATCCGGTTTTGCAGTTTTAATTTTATCAATGGACGGCAGAAAAAAACCGCCTATTATTTGTTTGTCAAAAGCTCCGGCAAGTGTGATATCGTGGTAGGTGATGGCGTGGATATGCTCTTTTGCCCCTATCTCAAAAATAATTTGGGTGGCTGAGGGCACAAGGCTGATAACCTTATGCGGAGTTTTAAAAATTTTTAAATGATTTCCTTTAGAATCTATGACACTTACAGGATATGCAGCAACTGATGTTGTACAGATTATGAAAAGCAAGGCGGATATTAAAAGAAAAGGGTTGAACTTTAATCTTTTTTTGTTTTGTATGAGCATAACTTCCTTGGGATCGTGAATTGAATTTATGGAACCTGTGGGGACCAGAACCAATGAGCGGCAGGCTTGTGCTATTGTTTGTCTGCCAACATTTTGATCATAAAAAAGAATTTGAACAAAATGCCAATCATGCAAGCCTGACCCATCTCAATGGTCTGTGTTTTGATCAAACTCTAAAAATGTGCCATTACATCTTTTAAGTGCCCGACCCAGATATCAATCATATTGTCGTATTCAGCTGTTCCTTTAAGGACAACTTCACAGTTGATGCCTTGTTTTTCAAGAATTGATTTCCATGAATCATCTTCTTCTCCTGCCATATCATTTCTGGCATGGTCTCCGGCAACCGACATAAAAGGTATGAGATGAACTTTTTTTATCTTTTTTTCCTTTAACATGGTTGCTATGTCATCTATGGTTGGAGAACCTTCAACAGTGCCAACAAATATGTTGGCATCTTTTCTCTGAAGATGAAACATCAGGGCCGCATAAAAAGCATTTGAAGGGTGAGGCGTTCCATGGCCCATCAGAACAACCGCTTCATTTTTCTTTCTTTTAGCAGGTATGTTTTCAATAATGGCATGCGTTACAGCTTCCATATCCTGATGACTGGAAAGAAGCGGAGATCCAATCATTATTTTTTCAATACCGCCCGCCATATTGTTGAACGCATATGCCGTATGCAAAAGGTCATTAAACTCTTCTCCCCGGATTGTGTGAAGAGATTGAACCGCCACATGGGTAAATCCCTGATCCATCATTTTTGCAAGCGCTACTGCGACAGAGTCAAGTTGTTTTCCCTGTTTTGCCAGCTTGTTTCTGATGATGGAAGAGGTGAATGCCCATTGAACAGGAATATTTGCAAATTCTTTTTTTACTCTTTTATCAATGTTCTCAAATGAAACCTGGGCTTCAGGAATACTGGAACCAAATGCAACCAGCAGAATACCTTTTTTCACAGCTTTGTGATGACCATGACCTGATGCCACAGCAATTGAAGGAAATAGCAGAAAAATTAGAAATAAGGTTAAAATTTGTTTTTTCATGTTTGCCTCTTAAAATTAAATAATTAAATTCAATGGTCCAAGGCAATAAAAAACCCCTGGACCGTTTATTTCAAATGATCCGGGGCATCCCTTTTTTTTCCTCAAGATCTTATTGTAATTCTCTTTTCCACGGAGAATACATACAATGTACCAGGCAGGTCTTCTGACTTTTGGATCATCCTGATCGCTTTGCCTTCCCATCTGTTTTGCAACTGACAGTGGCTTAAGTAAAGCTTTAGTCCCCAATTACAGCGGCGGGCCCGTCCCTGATTTCCACAGGCGTTCCCTTTTAAGCAGTTAAAGCACCTGAAACATAGTCTTAATATTTAGAACTGTTCTAAAAGTCAACTCTAAACTTGAATTTTAAAAAGAATCTCAATTGGAGAATGAACGAAGAACAAATATATCAGCTTCAGGGTCATAGGCTGCAGGATAAGTTTGAATGAATTCAAGGATGGCACGATCATCAGATTCGGTCAGCAGACAAAAAACGTAAAATCTGAAGGCATAAAACACATCAACATCAGGATCGGTTAACACCTTATCCAAAGATTGATCAGCAATCAGGGTGTCAGTAAGATTGAAGACATATTGTATCTCATTTTTCAAAAGAAACCGCATTATTTTGACGTTAACTGAATGGGTGGGTATATATTGACGAATAGATTCCAGGAAAAAGGAGACAGCATATAGTCTTGCTGAAACACAGTGCTTTTGTTTGCATAACTTCAAATGGCCGGCTATTTTTTTTAAAAACAAATTTTTATTTTTTTTAGATAATTTTTTAAAACAGGTGGTTGCCAGAAACCGTTGTTTTAACTTTTTCATTATCGACGGTGTCATTTTCTTTCGTTGACATCTTGCCTTTTCTTCAAATATGGACAGAAATTCTTTCAGGCTTCTCATGCCTGGCGGTGTCAACTGGTCAGTTCCGTTGTCAAGAATAACAGATTCGATTTGTACGTCCAGCAAAGCGGACAGGTGGCATCGACTTTTATTTAGATCATAGCCTTCCAGGGGTTTGAAATAGTCCACAAGCAGGGCTTGGCGGCCGGTTTTTTTAACTGGGAAAAAGCGTGTATTTGATGTAACAGGAATTTTTTTGTGGCCAAACGGGTACAATGCGCTGGTAAAGCAGGGAATAATGATAAAAGCACCGTCCGGAGTGATTTCCGTGCCGTATCCGTCAGTGATTGAGGGTTTTATGCTGATAAAATCTTCGTCCAGTCCTGCGGGGATCAGCAGCTCTTCAAGATCGTGCTGTTTGCTTATGGGTGTGTCGATTTCTTGTTCTATTTGTTTGATGCGCTTTTTGTTTTTTGAGGTGATGCTGACCGAAAGGTTTGAATGGTTTTTTAACAGCAGTTTTAATAAGTGCCGCTTCCCTTTTGGAACTTTTGTTAATAGACTGTATTCAAGCGGTAATTTTTTCAAGTACTCAATGATATCAGGCAAGGCTTTATCGCCCGCTGTCCAGTCAAGAGGGTCGGATGCGCCGTAAAGGGAAATTTCATCATTTTTTTGGTCTGCCATATGGTTGAGGATCGTCAGTATGGCATTAAAGGAGAAGTGACGCCTGACCTTGGGCAAGGCCCATTCATTGCAACGTCTGCAAAAATTGCTGCATCCCGATGTCAATTGAAAAGTCATGGCTGTTTGAAACAAGAGATTTTTTTGGCAAGGTTTTAAATCAAGTTTTGTTTCCCATGTTTGAAAATTCACATGACCGATAGAGTCGGAAGAGTGCTTGATCGAAGCCAGAATCATTTTTTTAAGGCAGTCATGATTTTTTTTGATTTCTGAAGAGCAATGCTTGAACAGAGCATGTTTGAATTTTTTGAAAATAGTTTGTATCTGGTTCAGGCGTTTTTCAAAATTTTCACTGAATTCTGACTGGTTTTGTGCAAGTTTGAGAATATCCATGAAGATAAGTTCGGCAGCTTGAAAATTTTTTTCATACAAGGACGCCAGAAATTCATTTTTTTTTTGTTCCAGCAAGCAATCTTTGGTTGTGAAAGCCTGGATTTTAATGTCGTTGTTTAGTAAAATCATATCATTTGTTTTGAGTCCGTGTTACGGCACTCTAAAGCACCATGAATAAAACAGGGGAGTTTTATTGAAAAAACTCCCCTGTTTTGAGATCAATATCGGTTATGATATCTTAAGATTATTATGTTTTAAGACTATCCGTGAACTTCTTCTTTAACTTGAGTTGCCAGTTTGTAAAGAATCGTTATAACCAGAAAGCCTGTGGCATATATCCCAAGGGTAATCATGATTTCAGGTCCTGTGGGGCCATACTCTGTTACATGGTGCAAAGGAGATGGTACAAACCCGCCTGAGATCATTCCCAATCCCTTATCAATCCACGCACCGAAAAAGATCATGGCGCAGGAGACAGGTAACAGGGTTTTGTTGGTTCTTAATTTTGGAAGCAAAAGGAAAATTGCTCCTGTTCCCATGAGGATCAGGCTGGTCCACATCCATGGTACAAGTGCCGTATATCCGTGATATCCAAAGAGCAGATACTGGATATGGACTTTATGTCCCGGAATCTTGGAATAGTAAACAACAAAGACTTCACACAAAAAGAAGAACAGATTGGCAATAATTGCCCAGCAGACAATTTTTGATAAAGTCTGCATTGCATCCCAGCCCGGATCAAACTTGGTGTATTTTCTGATAATATAACAAAGAATGATCAAAAAGGCCGGCCCTGCAGCAAAAGCCGATGCAAGAAACCTGGGTGCTAAAATGGCTGTCAGCCAGAATCCACGACCAGGAAGACCACAATACAGGTATGCTGTTACCGTATGAATACCAATGGCAAAGGGAATGGAAAGATAAATCAAGGGTTTTGTCCAGAACGGCGGTTCCACCTGATTTCTTTCCGCTTCAAGCACTTTCCAGCCAATGACAATGTTTAAAAACAGATACCCGTTCAGAACAAGCATGTCATAGAACAGCATTGATTTGGGTGAAGGGTATAATAATACGTTCAGCATACGGGTGGGCTGACCTAAATCCACAACAATGAAAAGAAGGCACATGATCAGAGCCCCAACAGCCAGAAATTCTCCTAAAATGGTAATTCTGTGAAATTTTTCATAATTATGAAGATAATAGGGGATAACAACCATAACACCTCCTGCGGCAACACCCACAAGAAATGTAAAGTTGGCAATATAAAATCCCCATGATACATCCCGGCTCATGCCGGTGATCATAAGTCCGTTTATGAACTGGTCAATATAAACAATCGTGCCTGCTCCTATTACTATGAGCAGTAAGACTATCCATAACCAGTAATTTTTACTTCCTTTGATAGCTATTTCAAGCATACTCGCTCCTTTTACATGACATAGTAAACAGAGGGTTCCGTACCCAGGGACTGTTTACGTCTGATTGTATAATGTTCATTCAAAAGTGCGCGAACTTCAGATTCCGGATCTTCAAGGTCTCCAACCACAATTGCACCTTTAGAGGCTTCCACGCAATGCGGTTGTTCCCCTTTTGCCAGCCGTTCAGCACAGAAATTACATTTTTCCACAACCCCTTTTGTCCGGGTTGGGAAATCAAGATCAGTTTCTTCAATAAACGGTCTTGGGTCTCTGAAATTAAAGCTTCTGGCTCCAAACGGGCAGGCAGCCATGCAAAAACGGCATCCGATGCAGCGGTGGTAGTCCATCAGAACAATCCCGTCTTCTCTTTTGAAAGTCGCCTGTGTCGGGCATGCTTGAACACAAGGTGCATTTTTGCAATGGTTACAGGTCACAAGAAAAGGAAGGTGATGGAATTTCTCAGCAAGAAATTCATCTTCTTTGTCTGGAAAAGCGTTGTGGAATTCTTCTTCCCATATCCATTTGATTTCCTGCTTGTGATTGACCGGCCGTGTTTTTGGAAATTTTTCTTCATTCACTTCATGGTTTAAATTTGGAACATTATGGGATTTGTGACATGCCTCAACAATACTTTCAGCGACCTCATCCGTAATCTTGTTGGTATCAATAACCATGCCCCAGCGATGGGCTTGCAGCGCTTCTGAGTTTTTCACCGCATGGGCTGTACCTTGAGAATCAGATGAAGCAAAGTTAATTGCCGGAGAAGCACCTAATCCAATGGCAGCAATACCTGCTACTTTAAGAAAGCTTCTTCTGCTTTTTTTCATCATTCAATCTCCTTGGGGTTTGTGTGACAATCCCAGCAATAGGGATCAACTGAAGCATAAGTATGACAGGAGTCACAAAATTTTGCTTTATCTTCATGACAGCCAAGACATGAATTTTCACCAGTGGACAGACTCATATTAAATGAATTGCCGTTGACGGCATTGTATTGTCTGTCTGCATCCCTAACCACCGAATCTCTCCATTCGTCCAGAAGGGACATGTGATTGGCTCTCATGTCATATTTGTCCAGCACGCATTTTTTTTCGGTTTTGGCTTTTCCCACCAGTTCAGGCTCAGGTGCTGCCTGGGTTTCTGTAATGATATTAAACCAGAACGGTGAGAGTACGGCCAGGACAAATATAACAAGCCCTGTGATGATCAAATTTTTATTCATCGTCTTCCTCCTCCTCAAAGCCTGGCAATGGTTCAAATCTCAGGTCTTCTGTTCTTTTCTTTTCGCCCGGCAGGATCAAGGCATTTCCTACAAGCTCATGGATGCCAACAACATCCACGCCCGGAACCCAGTAGTCCATCAGGGTTGGGAGTGCTGCCCTGTCAATAGCGCATATGGTTCCCAGGCTGTTAACACCGAATTTTTCATGAACATATTTAACAGCATTGGCCCTTGGCAGTCCACCGGCCATTCTCAGTTCAATATTTTCACCGGCATTCAGACCAGCGCCTGAACCGCAGCAGAAGGTCAGCTCACGAATCGTGTTTGGCGGCATTTCATAAAACTGGTCACAACAGTTCTCGATAATATATCGGGGTTCATCCAGAAGGCCCATGCCCCTGGCAGGGTTGCATGAATCATGAAAGGTCATGACACGATTTGAATTTCTGCTCTTATCAAGTTCAAGTTTTCCGTGTTTGATAAGATCTGCCGTGAACTCTGTGATATGAACCATTTTTGTGGATTTTGCATTTTCAAATTTGGTGCCTGTAATAGGATTAACTGGCTCTTCAAGGAAGTCGGCAGGGCCATTCATGGTGTCCATATATTGATTGATGACACGCCACATATGACCGCATTCACCGCCCAGAATCCATTTGACACCCAAACGTTTGGCTTCTGCAAACATCTTGGCGTTCAAGCGTTTCATGGTTTCATGGGAGGTAAAGAAACCAAAATTGCCGCCTTCTGATGCATATGTACTCCAGGTTACATCCAGGCCGTATTTATCTTTGAGATATTTGAACAGAATCATGTATCCCTGACATGTATATGTGCCAGGATCAGCAAAGACATCTCCAGAAGGAGTTATGAAAAGAATATCCGCCCCTTTTTTATTCATTTGGGGTTCAACATTAACACCTGTAACATCTTCAATATCTTCAACAAAGAAATCAATCATGTCTTTAAAAGCATGGGGCTGGATGCCCAGATGATTACCCGTTTGGTAGCAATTTGAAACAGGTGTTGCAATCCAGTCGATGTTCAGACCGATAAGGTTTAACAACTCCCGGCCCATGATGGTGATTTCAGCCGTGTCAATTCCATAAGGGCAGAAAACAGAGCAGCGTCTGCATTCCGTACATTGGAAAAAATAGTACCACCATTCCTTGAGTACATCAATGGTCAGGGGTCTGGCTCCGGCCAGTGCGCTTCCGCCTGGAACTTTTTTTAAAATTTTTCCTGCAGTTGTAAAATCATTTCTGTATACAGACCTTAAAAGCTCGGCTCTCAAGACAGGCATATTTTTTGGGTCACCGGTTCCAAGAAAAAAGTGACATTTATCAGCACATGCGCCGCAGCGTACACAGATATCCATGAATACCTTGAATGTACGAAATCTTTCCAGGCGTTCCTTTATTCCCTGGTGAAGAATTTCCTGCCAGTTTTCCGGCAGTTTCCAGTCATCATCCAGGGGATTCCACGGCCTTGCGTTGGGAAGACCCAAGGTTTCTACACTTTTGTAGTTTGATGCATAGCAATACATTCCCGGTCTGATCTGGACCGAAGTATCCATCCAATTGCCCGGACCTTTATCTGATCTCGGGCTGAAGTCTATTTTATCTAATAATTCATCCGATTTGATTTCGTCAGACATTTATTACTCCTTCTTATCCACTGGCAGGCCAGCTTCAATCATTTTTTCTCTGAAGTGATCTTCATACTGTGCATAGGTATGAATATCAACATCATAGTTCCAGGGGTTAATATGTCTTTTTGCACGCGTATTGCTTGCCATATTTCTTGTAGGGCTTAAGAAAACTCCGCCCAAATGCATCAGTTTGCTGGCTGGGAAATATGCAAAAAGGATGCTTACCAGAAAAATATGGGCATAAAAAAGACCGCTAACTCCTTCAGGAATTGTGGGACTGAAAGTCGCAAGGCCCATGGTAAGCGTTTTAATACCGATAATATCAACTTTTGTGAAATATCTCATGGACAAACCGGTCACTGCAATTCCGATGATAAGGAATAATGGGAAGTAGTCAGCCGCCTGGGATATATAGGTGACCTTGGCATCAAAGATTCTTCGCGCAAGCAGGTATAATGTTGCCGCTAACAATACTACACCGGATAAAAACAGACCGGGAAGTCCCAATTGTACAATACCGTCAAAGTACTCCAGAAATTTGATGCACGACGGTACTGGGGAAGTAAAAAATCTGAAATGCCTTAACAATACTACTAAAAAGGAATAATGAAAGGCAAGGGCACCTACCCAAAGGAAAATTTCCCAGGAATAGGAAAGCCTGTTTGAAGCATTTCTGCTGAATGCTGCTTTTGTGTTTCTGAACAGAGACCTGAAAAGAAAAATTTCAAGAATCATACGCACAAACACACCTGTTGAAGTATCAGGATTGTCAATGGCGTTATGTTTTATCCATGGTAGAGATTTCTGTTGCCCGCAGGTTGTCGGAATCCTGAACGGTACAGCAGAAGATGCCCATCCCATAACCTTGTATACAAACCCGGCAAGGAAGGCAATCATCGCTACATAGGGGAAAACAATTCCGAAGAACCACTGAAGCCCTGCTCCCTCAACCCCTGTATAGGCTACTAAAAAAAGCAGGAAAACAGCTGTCAGGGGGATCAAGTACTTTTGATTCATATTATAACCACCTCATTATTTTATGTATGACAAGTTTTAAAATTTTTGTCATACAGGTTAAGATTTTTTTGAGCCAAGAAGGTCCTCCTCCGTTAGCTCAGCTACTAAACCCGCCCTTTCAAAAGCCCTGTGGATACGTCTTTTGCTCTCAGTGGCTTTTAAAAGGAAAACTTCTTCTTTACATTTCATAAGCTTGTTAAATGAAGCTAAAGCAATCTGGTCAACAAGCTTATCAAATTCTCTGATCAGGCTGTTGTCAAGTATGGTTTCGCCAATTTGCTTTAGTGCAAAAACAAAACTGACCGCTTCCGAAGCGGAAAAGGACTGTACCGCCCTGATGCGGATGATCGGATCAAGGGCTTTTTCAAGTGTTTCCTGATTGAAATCACCTATAATAAGATTGATAACGTCTTCAATGGTTTCATGGGTAACAGCTCCAACAGGGTTGTCAAATCGGTTGGAATCTTTTCCTAGAAACTTTGCACTTTGTGCAGGGTATGTATCAATAGTTGCCTGGAACCATTTTTCTGTAAATGATTTTTTGTTCTTTTCAAGTGTCTGTTTTAAATGCATGTTTTTTTAATTATTTTATATAAAAATAAAATATCTCCTTGGTATAATTGTTAGAAGGATATAAACTCCCTTCAATTTTATGTCAAGGGTTAATGCACGCAAGGCTGCAATCCATGCATGCCCTTGAAATTTGTGATGATATGGCTTCGGGCAAAGATCAATCTTTATTTATTGAATAAATGACGGTTTTCATTTAAAAAAAGGAATAATCAGAAAATTTCACCTCTTTGGTTTTGGATAAAAAAGAACTGTTATGAAAAATTGCGTGTTTTTTTATTGTATTTGCTAATGCCATAA
The DNA here is from genome assembly GCF_000307105.1 of Desulfobacula toluolica Tol2. Taxonomy (NCBI): domain Bacteria; kingdom Pseudomonadati; phylum Thermodesulfobacteriota; class Desulfobacteria; order Desulfobacterales; family Desulfobacteraceae; genus Desulfobacula; species Desulfobacula toluolica. The sequence continues at coordinate 3,993,279 of NC_018645.1, read as the reverse complement.
TGGCTGATTCTTCAGAATATGGTATTTCTTTTGGTTATGGTGAAGCTAATTCAAGTATTGAAACTTATCTGGGATTGAAAAAAGATTTTTTTCAAATGGTTTGAGTTGTTCTATAATACGGTTAACAATAATGACATAAACGGAGTTTTGAAAAATTATTGTGGGTTCCATCTTCGGGCCTGAACAGCTGATTTTGGTTTTTGGGGTGTTGATGGAGAATGGCTGCCAAAATAAACAAAAAAAAAGGGGATTGAAAGCGGTTGCTTTTAACCCCCAAGATTGTTGTTAATGGCGGAGAAACAGAGATTCGAACTCTGGATGGATAACAACACCCATACTCGCTTAGCAGGCGAAAGAACGGTTTTTCTAAAGTCTTGTTAATAGCGCATAACCCCTTTATTGTTAGGGTTTTTGAATTTTCAATCATTCTTAAAATAGCCTAAAATATTCGATTCTAAAAAAAAGTGACCCCATTTTTGACCCCGCTAAATTGAATTATCAAATGATTCCTTTCGCATTCTTATCTATGGTTGGTTCATTTTTTAAAATCTGAATTTTTAAAAACATAGGCAAGTAATGGCTGAGATAATAGTGGAATGATTTGTAATATAGAAACGTAGAGGAAGCAAAAAGGAACAATCCTATTATTAAGTCAATATAAAATTTTAAAAAAAAAGATAGAATGCATAGTATCGAAAGATCAAATAAAATTTCTCCTGTGTTCGCAAATCTTTTAATAAATTTTATTTTATCGGATAATTGGTTGTCTAAATTAATAGCAATAATGGTATCAAAGTAATAGTTGTCCGATTTATTCTTTTGAGCCTCTTCTTCAAGTTCTTTTATATAGGTTTCTAATTTTGAAAAACGTGAAAACAAATTGAATAATTTATTTTTAAAACCTTGATAAATAAAATGTAAAAAAAACAAGAGACCGATGACACTAAAAATGGTGGCTAAAGAAATTTTAGCAATGATACCGGAACTTGTTGAAAAAACTTCCAGTACATTTTTCTTAAGCAAAATCAACCAAAGGCTTTTGGGCTCTTCCCAATATTTTTTTTTCAAGTCTAATTTATCAACTTTTTGGGGTCTTTTCTTTACAATTTTTTTTTCAATGAATTTTTCCGTAGTTGTAACTTTTATATTTTTTTGAGTTTCTACGGATTCAGTCACTATTTCTTTTGAATAATTCAATGAAATAATAGGGTTCTTTTTTATCTCGTGGAATTGATTTAGAAAAAGTACAAAAACAACAAATACAATAACTTTTTGGAGAGATACTGTGTCCGTTAAGTCTGCAATAAATTTGTCTTTTATAGAATCAAAAATTTCCATAGCATCTTACTCGGTCGAAAGCATTAAAAAATAAATATCGCCAGCATTCAGGTCATACGATCCATATTCAATAACGGGAGAACCATAAAACACGATTTCTTTTTGATCGCCTAAAAATTCTCGAATTGAAATTATATCATTCGCTGATGAAAAAAGGAGATTGCAGGTTTTTTTTGTCCCGGAATTAATAAATTTTCCAATTTTAGTGACTGTATCCAAAGCTCTAATTGTACCCTTATAAATCAGAGGGTTACCAACAGACCTTTTTTTGATTAATGAACTAAAATTATTGCTTTGATTCCTATCAAATGAAAAAGTCTTTTTTTGACCGGAATCAAGAGATAAGTCAAAATAATTGTCACCTAATTTTTTTGCTCGAATTATAGCTAAAATTTGATCAATTTCTTTTAGTATAGATTTATCCCCATAATTCCTTATGATTTTTGGATCAGGGAATAAAAATTCTTTATCAAAGGATCGGGGTTGCACAACATTTTTTATGATTTGATCCTTCTTAATACTAACTTGTAAATCAATATTGTCTAAATTGGAAAATCCAGCGGTTTTTGATTTTTCAAAAGCTGGTTCAAGTGAATCAGATATCCTTTTTATGATTTGATTGGCAAGAGGTAACTCTGATAAGAAATCAAGAATATATCCACCCTCTCGAGCATTTCCAACAATAAAAACTGAATTTCTAAAGTCTTTTTCCGTCATCTTTGCATGCTTAAAAACACCTTTTTTTTTTGTAATGTCTAAATAAGAACGGTTAATTGCGCTTTGGATGTGAGTTAACGTAAGAGATAGAACTCTCAACGATATTTTGTGATTCGTGACAAGATCGCCTTGAAAATGTATTTCTATTGATGACATAGTAGAGCAGCTCCTTTAGAGAATCAGTTATGAATTTGATATCATAGAATATAAGCGTCTAATAATTTATAGGATGATTATATAAATACCGGAAAACAGTCAATTGATTTTTTTATAAAAATACCCTGTTCTTAAGAGCCTTCCATGAGAAGGCTTATGTCAAGAGGAAATTCGTTCACGAATTATCCTTTTCCCAATCCAACAAGTCTCGGACCATCACGCTTCCATTCGCACTCTTTTATGGGACTGCCATTTGTCCCGGTGCATGTTAATATCCGGTGGCAGGAGCTGCTATCTGTTTAACGCAACCATTTAATGTCAGCGGCAACCGACTGTTGCAAGGCTCTTATCGCAGTCTCCTGGATGAGACGTTGGAAACTTGTATCATGCTGCACCATCCTGTTGATATTTTGTATGGCAGTGATATTATCTTACTGCCGGCTCGGAGGATAGGGCAACGCTGGGAAGCGACCCGAGCGCCGCAGCCGGTGACGAGAGCATGGGGGCAGGTACACCGCAACTGTACCTGTTCCTCCCTCATGCTTTTGTCCCTAGCGCGATAAATCCCGGGGGGGGGTATAGGGGGCGGCTGGCCCCCTTAAAATCGGGTCATCTTCCTTAAAAATCTTCAACTCATAAATCCTGTTTTATATTGATGAGGTTCATCTTCAGGCAACTTTTTTGTCTCTGCAATAAAATGGCTGGTATGTGTCTTCGCTCACCCATAATCGATGCAGTAGCACTGCCAATTTCCGGGCGACAGCGACAACGGCTCGTTTCTTGGCATTTTTACCTCCTCTTGCAGCGATAGCCAGGCCGTGGAGGCGCAGGGAATTTTCTGGGCCAAATGGCCCCATAATATAATGGGCACATCCCACCAGCAACTGGCGCAGATAAGTATTCCCTGCTTTAGCAATGGGAAGTTGCTTGTCCATTTCACCCGATTGGTCCCTCCTGGGTGTTAACCCTAAGAAAGGACCGACTTGACGACTTTTGGAAAAACGGGCAGGATCTTCAATGTAAAGGATATATGACAATGCAGTTATGGGACCAACTCCAGGAACCTGCCTCAAAAACCTGGTTTCAGGGTACTTTTCTATGCTGAGTTGTTCAATTTTGCTCTCAAGCTCTTTTATCTGGCAATTCAACTCCGTGATAACTTCAAACAAAGGCGCTATAGCAGGCCAAAGCTCTTTTGGGATATCGGAACTACATTTATTGGCAAAGCTTGCTGCACTGCATTTGGGCAGACGCTCCCCATTGGCTTTGACGATTCCCCTTACGTGGTTGATCAGCTGTGTGCGGCTCTTAACCAGCATATCACGGGATTTGATTGTTGTCAGATCAACTTGGGCCTGGCTGCTGCGATGGTGTATTGGTTGCAGAAGTCTTGGTTCCAATCGGCAAACCATACCAAGCATCCGTGCGTCCCGGGCATCTGATTTATCAATACTGTCCCAGATATACCTTAATTTACGAGGGTTCCCGACGTACACGGTCTGCTCCATTTCAGTCAACAACCGGCTGATCCATGGAGAGTGAGTGCCTGCCTCTATAGCCACTGTGGCGGATTTGTACTGTTTGAAGAACGTGCGTATACCGGTTTTAGTATTAATCACTTTGGCAATCTCTAATTCAGTGCCATCACTGTCAAATACAACCGCTATGTGAAACTTGTCTCCCAAATCCATTCCTATTGTGATATTGTTATTCATGGCTGGTCCCCTCCTTTTTTTGCAGCCCCTTGGGTGACTGCGTTACTAATTGAGCGTGATTATATCATAGCTCGTTGGAGGGACCAGCCTTCTCATATTATCTGTTTAAAAAATACCACATCGTGTCATAATTCAAGCGATACATGTTAAATTTTGTCTGATTCCGACACAAAAAATCACTGATATCAGCCCAACACCGGCTTGAAGAATAATTTTTAAACAGGCTCTAAAGCTTAACCTTTGGCATCATCGAGATTCAATTAAATTGTGTTTCTTCATGCTTAGTTCTAAATCATCAAGAATTGATGCTCCATCAGTTTTGATGTTAACTAACGACCGGAGATAGATATCAGTTGTGGTTGCTCTTTTATGTCTGAGAAATTTTTGGATTTTAATTAAAGGCCAATTTTTATGGGCAAGTTGTACCGCTATATGGTGGCGTATCGCGTGAAGGCCAAATGACTTTACATTAGCTTTTTTGCAAAGCCTCGGCATGATATTATCAAGGGTGTATTTGGAAAGTTGTTTGCCTTTCTGATTTGGGAATATCCAGGGACAATCTTTTGTGCAGCTTTTTAATTTTTTTTGTAAAATATCGCTTAAGGATTGGCTCATATCAATTGTGTCGGCTTCAAAATTTCCATTTTTTCGTTTCCGGGTCCAAAGTGTTAAAGCGTTGTTATTCAAATCAACATCATCACAAGTAAGTTGACGTATTTCCCCTGATCTTGCAGCCGTATGATATGTTGTCCGGATAATATCAGATTCAAATTCATTAGCAACATTGATCACGGCCTGGATATCTTCAGCCGGGGGAACATATTTTTTAAATACTTCCTCTTCATAATCATCTATAGGGGAGGTCGGATCGTTGATTATTAAATGCCTTTTTTTCAGATAATTAAAAAGAGATTTAATTTCACGTTTGTAACGGTTTACGGTTTTTCCGCCGGATGAATCAAAAATGTGGTCAAAGAATTCTTCTATCATTATTGAATCAACAGCCTTTATATCCGGGTCGTTTTCCCAGAAATGAATCATAGACTTGTAAATATTGGCTTTATAACGATATGTATTGAGCTTGAACCCCCGTCTTTTACAATGTTCAAGATATCGCAAACATGCTTCTGAAGTTGTCAATTGGATCTGTTCGGGTTTCGGGTTCAGTAAGTCTTCCCTCCTGGTATTTTCCCAATTTTTTGCCGCTCTCTTGGTCTTGAACCCTCTTTTCTTTTTTCTTGGACATCCTGTAACTCTTGAATCCCCTACCCATTTTTTTGTTTTTGGATCTTGATATGCCATTTTTGTAATCCCTTTCAATTAAATACGATACAACATCATTTACAATAAACCTGGCTGATTTGGCTGTTCGGCCAAGACCGATAAAAATATGAGGATATTCTCTCCAGGTCTTTTTGATTGTTGCCGTGGAACAAGAAAGAACTTTTGATAAACCTTCAACGTCAACTATGTCACTTGGTGAAATCATAAAAATCACTCCTAAGCTGCATTGTTCGGTAAAAATCCAAGTTCTTTTCTTAGATCAAGGGATTCAAGGTGCTTATTGTTGAGTCTTTGGAATTTAGCTTTTTTATTTTCAACACGTTCTGAAAATTCAATTTTATTTAAATTGTTTTGGATAAAGTGTCTCTGGAATCTTTTGAATGTGTTAATTAAATTGATATTTTTAGGGTTGATATCCCATCCGGTTTCAAATTCCAATGCCGCGAATGAAGACATTAAGCCCACAATTTGTTGGGAAAGTCTGTCTTTGTCTGCGTTTAATGCTTTGCTGCGGATTAATGGATTACCGGGAGACATGTTGTTAAATCCATTTTGTATGATTTCCCACCATTTTAAAGTTTTTCGCTGGTGGGATTGCTTGCCGGGGTTGTCTTGAAATTTCAGCCAATCTTTTGTGCAGTAAGACCAAATGTTTTGTATGAGGTTAAACAGATCATTAATGGAAATGATTCCAAGCTCTTTAATGTCTTCTCTTCTTAATTGAAATTCAACCCTGATAATTTTATAATCTGCGGGTACGCTTTCCAGTCCCCATATATTGAAAAACCAGGTTTTATTTGATTGCTGTTGTATTTCCAACGGCTTGTCATATAATCTGGCTGAAAATTTATTCTTGCCAATTGTTATGCCAGATAGATTTTTATTGCTATGAAATATTTTTGTATCAGATGCCCTGGTAACCCTGTGATCAAGGATATTTACAGACCACAATTTTTCAGGGAATAATGTGTCTACACACAAATCAAGACGGCTTATTTTTATTTGAGTTAATTTGCCACCAACTTTTTTTAAAAAATTTATGATGAAAAAAATTGCCTCAAAGGGGCCTTTTCTCCAAAGGGTTTCAGAACGTATAGTCAATAAAACACTTGGTCTTGATTGTGGTTGTCGCCAGTTGCCTATTAACAAGGAATACTCTGAATTGTTGAGAATCCATTCATAGCCTTGTGATCCATGTTCTTTGATGCTGAAAAAATATTCATCATCTGTGTCATTAATTATAAATGGGACGGGTAAATCTATTTTATCAAGTCGAGCTATTGTTTTGGCTTCAGAGAGAACAGCAAAGAAATATGAATTTTCCCATACGATATTGATTGAAAGCCTTAATGTATCAATATTTGAAGCTAAGATTTCTATCTCTTGTTGAGACTCCTGGCTTATTTTTGCGGGGGGGCTGATAGTAGTCCGCCCCCCAATAGAAGTGGCTTGTGATTTTGCAGTTTTTGGATAATTTTTTTGATTTGAACTTGTCATTTGAACACCTCCGAATTTTGGAGAGTTCATTGACACCAGAACGGCGTATTGATACACTTAGTTACTGAGTGTTCTTTGAACTCTCACGATTAATGGGTCAAGCACCTTGGCTTTGGCGAGACGCGGTGCTTGGCCTTTTTAATTATTGTTTTCTTCTAAATTCTCATCTATTTTGGTGATGACCTCTTTCTCCTTTAGGGCTTTTTCAGATTTTTTAAATAATTTTTTCCAGGCTTCACTAATTTTATCGTTTAAATCTCTAATCAATAGAGCACTGTCAATAATTCCTGGAAAATTAATGTATTTAAGCTCTTTTATGGATATTTCCAAAAGGTACTCAATAAATATGCTTCTTGACATGCTTAATTTATTTGCTAAGGCATCAATTTTTTTCATTAACTCTGGATCAATTCGTATAGAAAGATTGGTTCCCTTTTTGTTTGGATCGACAATAACAATTTTTTTCTTAGCACCAGAAAGAAGCTTGGCGATTTTTGCCTGTAGCCTTTCTAAGGACAAAGTGAGTTTGATAATTCCAAGGTTCTTTTGCAAATTGATTTCATCATAACCAATTGTTAACAAATTATGGATTAACTGGCTTCTTGAAATATTTGCTTTTTTTGCAAATTTATCTAACTTGTCTAAAATTTCTGGATTTATCCAAATGGTGACTATAGTTTTTCTGGTTTTTTTCATGTTTATTCCATAAAAAGTAATGGTAATGTGTTACACTTACGCTATCATGATAAAAAGTCAACATAATTTTATAAAAAATAGTTTTTCTTTTTCTAAATTTAAAGATGAATTTTAAAACTTCTTATACAGATTACCCGTTGTCGGGAAGAGTGGCAGTAGTGACAGAAAGTTATACGCATTGGATAACCATAATGATGGATAATGCGTTGAAGTGTATTATATGGGTTCGAACTCCACTTTGACCTTATATCCCAGCGCACCTGCATATTTTGAAATGCTTGCCAATGTAGGATATGAAACGTTTTCTCCACATTCTAATCTTGAAATATTGCTTTTTTTTGTTCCCATCCTTTTTGCAACTTCAGCTTGTGTTAACCCCTTGTTTATTCTCATCTGGATCAGTTTTTTTCTAAGCTCATAAATAGGGATTAAGGCTTCATATTCTTTTTTAACTTCAGGATTTTTAAGCGCTTTTTCTTTGAAATTTTTAAAAGTTGGTCTGGTCATTTCTTGTTACCTCCTTTAATCTCTTTCATTCTTTTTATTGCGAGAGCTAAATCTTTTTTAGGAGTCTTTTGGGTCTTTTTAATAATAGAATGAAGAATGACAATTTCATTGTTTTCAATAGAACAAAAAAAAGATCTTCCGATTCCCTCCTTACCTTTTGCTCTTATTTCAAACAAGCCCTTTCCCATAGCTGCAGTATGGGGTTTCCCCAAATTCGGTCCAAACTCTTCTATCAGTTCTAATATGTGTATTAAATTTGCCAATATTCCAGCAGGGAAAGATAAAGTTTGTTCTTCAATTTTTTTATTATAGAATGTGATTTCCCAAGTCATATCAGCAAAGAACCGAGTTTTATTTTATTAATTGGCCCGTCAATTACAATCAATATGTTATCATTTTTGATAACCCTGTCAAGAGTTTTGAAAAGATGAAAAAGAGATTGATCCTGATTTTTCTCCTTCACACCCGCTTAAGATAAAATGAGATTCGCTAGGCCTCAAGAAAAAAAAGCGGGTTCAGGAGGAAAATTTATAATTATGATATTTTTTTATTAATTATCCCTCCGGGGGCCAGGTTTTGAAAACCTGGACAAACAGGTAAGGAGTTATCATGAAAGCGATTAGCATCCAACAGCCGTGGGCATCCCTCATCGTTGAGGGCATCAAAGATATTGAAAACCGGAATTGGTTCACCTACTACCGGGGCAGAATTTATATTCACACCGGTAAAAGGTTTGATATCCAGGGTGCAAATCTTGTATCACGATTGCATCCAGAATATGAAAGTCTTATTGAAGAATCAAAAAAAGTCAGAGGGGGCGTAATTGGCCATGTTAATTTAATAAATTGTGTTTCAAATCATTATTCATCCTGGTTTCATGGCAGGTATGGTTTTGTTTTGGCCTCACCACAAAAAATTGAATTTTATCCATTGAAAGGGCGGTTAAGTATTTTTGATTTTGAATTTAATGAGAACAAGAAGAATCAAAGAAAAGAAAGACAGCTTTCTTTGTTCTGATCAGCTAAACTATTGTCCCCGTTCTCAGGTGGTGCCGGGCAATGCTCCGTGCCCACCTTGCGATCAGTGACAATAGTTTAGCAGAATCAAAAAGTGGAAGACTGTTTTCTTATTTGATGAGTTTGTCCAAATCCCCTTCAGGAGGGAAAATAAAGGAATTTCGGGAGACAGAATATTTCGCCCCTTCTTTTTGCATGTAAATCAATTCTTCCCTGTTCATTCCTTTTTCTTTAACCAGATGCTCAATTAATTCATCTGTTAACGGAACTTGATTTTGTCCAAGAAAGATGTCGGAAAATTCATCAGGCATTTGGTTGTTATCATCTTTTGCCTGAAGAACAGATTTTGATATTTCACCAAAGAGATAATCATTGAATCCCAATGGTATTGTATGGGTTTTCTCGCATTGGTCACAATCAAAATGGTAAGAGTGACAATCAGAACAATGGTAAAGTTGGCTTCCTTGATTTGCAAGGTGTGACCACAGTCACAGGTAATGGTGTCATTTTTACAGTCAATGTTCATAGTAGTCCCTTTTAAGATTTTTGGTTTGGTAGAATATAAAAAAGAACAAAAATATGGATATAATTTTTGTCTTTTTTATCGATGAATTTAGGGGAAGTTGAGAGTAGGGAAGGGGTCTTGATGTAAGGGTGTTGAAATCTGAAATAATCCAAGGTTGAATTGTTGTAAAAGAAGGTGTTTTGAGAAGGTCGAAATGATTTTGACACCATTTTTGACCCCACAGAAACAAAAAAAGGAATTGAAAGCCAAGGCTTAAAATTCCTAAAATTGTATATTGTGGCGGAGAAACAGAGATTCGAACTCTGGATGGATAACAACACCCATACTCGCTTAGCAGGCGAGCGCCTTCAGCCACTCGGCCATTTCTCCGTATTTTATAAATGGCGGAGGAGGTAGGATTCGAACCCACGAAGCTTTGACACTTAACGGTTTTCAAGACCGCCGCCTTCAGCCGCTCGGCCACTCCTCCAGAATTTATCCAGAATGTATAGCACCTTGTTTGAAGCAGGTCAAGAATAAAGTTGTCTGGTTTCAGGAAATTTTAATTAAATTGGGTGAACTGATTGATTATGGCTTCAGCAAGATCAGCCTGTACAAAATGTATTTCATTTTTGATCAGCTTCTTAAAAATAGGGTAATGAAAATCGCTTCGGAAGTAAATAAATCCGTCAATTTTTCAAAGTCTTTAAAGGTAGGGCCCATAGTCATTATTGTGCTGGTAAGGCATTTTCCAATAACCTATTTATGGCGTCCACATAATCTTTATTCTGGCAAGGTTTGGAAAGATGATCAATGTTCACATCTTTTTGTTTTATTTCCTTGATGGATTCTAAAAAATCTATGTTTCCGGAGATAAATAATATTGGAACGGCTTTATCAGTTTCCCTGATATGATTATATATATGAATTCCATTCATGTTTCCCGGAAGAATATAATCTAAACTTATCAGATCATAATGGTTGTTTTTTAATAAATCTATTGCGGTCTGTCCATTGGAAGCGATATCAACAGTGTGATGACATGGGGCTTGTGTCAATATCCTGTGTTGTACTTCAGATATCGCCGCTTCATCCTCCACAATAAGAATGTTTTTTCCAAATTGTAGTTTTGCTTTCTGAAGTTCAGTTTTTTCTTCTTTTGTTAAGACTTTCTTAATCACAGGCAGATTTATGATAACTTTTGTGCCTGTGCCTGATTTTGATTCAATTGAAATATTGCCCTTGTGCTGTTCAATATATTTTTTTACATTGGCCATACCATAGCCGGTTCCTTTAATGTTTTTTTTGTATGAACCTGTTAGATCACGGCTTCCTTTCAGTGTGAAAGCCGGTTCATAAATTTTTTCAATATGTTCTTCAGGAATTCCGCATCCGTTATCTTCAATTTCAACAATGATATTATTATCAGAATAATAGGTTCTGATAATAATTTTTGGATTTTCAGTCATGCTTAATGCATGAATTGAGTTTTGTATAATATTGACAAAGGCATGTTCGATCATTCCAGGGTCTGCGAGCAGTTCCGGCATTTCAGGATTATATTCTTTTATCAGTTCAAGTTCTTCTATATCTTTGTTTAATAAATTGAGTACCAGATCAAGTTTTGCATTGAGTTCGAAAAATTTTTGTTTTGGATCCTGATCTTTGGCAAAGGCAACCAGGTTTTTTGTTAAATTTCTTCCTTTCAGGGTCTGTTGAAGGATTAACTCAAGAGTTTTTCTTGTTTTCAAATCCTTGCATTCCATTAGAGAAAGGTCAGTGTGGCCCATGATAATGCCGAGAATATTATTAAAATCATGGGCCATTTTTCCTGCAATCTGCCCAACCAGTGCCAGTTTTTTGTGTTCTGCTGCAATTTTTTGCGCAATTATCTTTTCTTGCTCTGCCTGTTTGCGCCTGGTAAAGTCCCGGCCAATGCCCAGCACACCGATAAGCTTATCATCTGAATCATACATCGGTGTTTTAACGGTTTCCAGCAGCTCTTTGTGGCCGTCATCATTAAAAATAATTTCTTCTTCGTTCATGGTCGGCTTGCCTGCAGCCATTGCCATACGGTCGTTTTCCCGGAAAAAATCCGCCATTTTTTTGTCTACAAAATCATAGTCGGTTTTTCCCACAATATCCGTTTCTTTTGCGCCAAAGAAGCGTTCGAATTTTGGATTACAGGCAAGATAAACTCCATCAGGATCTTTCAACCATATAAGATCCGGTATTGTCTCAATCAAAGTGCGCAAATGTGCTTCACTTTTTTGCAGAGCTTTGTTTTTGATTTTAATTTCAGCGGTTTGTTTTTTAGCCTGCACTCTTGATATAAAGACGACAAGAACTAAAAAAGCAAGCAGAATTCCACTGCTTTTTAATACCGTTTTAATCCAGTCAGGGAATATTTCCACAGTTTTTTTCGCTATTGTTGTTTCAAAATATTTTTCCAGCAATTGATAATAAAATGAAGTGCTGTCTTTAAAAAGTTGCTCCATGTGATGATCTATCCTTTCGGAAAAATTATGCGGTAATGAAGCATTTTTTGTGAAAGCAAAATTGATATTGATGGGCTGGAAAATTATTGCAGTTTTTTTAAGTTGGAATTTTTTTTCATTTTTATTGCCAAAGTTTCTGTTTGTTACACAGGCATCGGCCAAATCGTTTTTAACAGCCTCAAATGCATTGTTATAGCTATCAAATTCCAGAAACGTACAATTTATATTGAATTTTTGAAGGAGTTCTTTTATTCCGCCGGTACATTCAAAATTAACACTTCCCTTCAGGACTGCTATTGTTTTATTTTCCAGATCCCTAATTGATTTGATGTCGGTTACGTTTTTTTTGATATAAAGCCTTGACCAGCTTATAAGAACAGGGCTTTTAGAAAAAGCATATAGATTGGCTCTTTCTTCCGTAAAAGCAACATCAGGCATGATATCTATATTATTAGCCAGTAATCTTTCAAGACCCTCATTCCAGGTTCCATGGATATAGGTTATATCCCAGTTTTCTTTGTTTGCAATATAAGCTAAAAGGTCAGGCCAGAATCCGGCAACCCTGCCATTTGAATCTGTAAAGATTTTCGGTTTATTTTCATATACCCCAACCTTTACAGACAAGTTTTCTTGACCATTGCCAGCCGTTATAAAAGAGATATTTATTAAAATGAATATTAAAAAAGGTATCACGGGCAGAGCAAAAAAACACCAAGGATTGAATGTCGTTACCAATGATATAAATTTGTACTTATGCGGGTAGTTTTTTGTTTTTGAAGGGCTAAGATAGATTGTGCCTGGGTTTTTTGAATCCAAAATTTTTCCTGTTTTTTTACAACATCACACATTAGTGCGTGATGTTTCTTTCGGTCTATCTGTAATATCGCCATATTTTTTGGATACCCTGAACTATTAAGAAAACAAGGATATTTTTTAAATAGTCAATTTTTTTTACCAATAGTCAGGTCTTTTTACAAGAAAAGAATATACAACATTCTGTGATTCAAAACAAATTTATTTTTGGAAGCCTGTTTTTTCAGCCGGACTGGTACTGAATTGTACGATTATTTATAAACAGGCTTTTTTTGCTTTCAGGCTGCCTGATATTGGGCATTGTTTTTTTCTTGTTTTTCCGATGAATGATGTCTGTCCCTCATGAGACGGGGTACACAAACCCGCATTCCGTTTTTTGCCTCAACAATGCCGATCGGGGTTTTGTAAAGTCGGTAAAGGTTGGGTCCGTTGATGACATCCTGTGTGCTTCCGTTTGCTATTATCTGCCCGTCTTGAAGCATCACTACCCTATCCGATATCCAGATTGCATGTTCCGGAAAATGAGAGGTCTGGATAAAGGTATATCCTTGTTCAGCAAGGTCTGCGATCTGTTTTAGCAGACGGATCTGGTTGCCGTAATCAAGACCGTTGACCGGTTCATCCAATACAAAGGTATCTGCCCCCTGGGCCATGGCTCTTGCAATGAGTGTAAGCTGACGTTCGCCTCCACTGATTTCGGTATAGGGGCGGTCTTTCAGGTGGACAATGGAAAGCTGTTCCAGAGCGCGGGCAGCAATAGCCCGGTCTTTTGACGAATATCGGAAAAAAAAAGGTTTGCGGGAAACTCGGCCCATCAAAATAACATCCATGACCCGATATGAAAAGGCAAGTCGATGAACCTGGGGAACATAGGCGATACGCCGGGCCAGCTCCCTGGGAGTCATGTCACTTATTGATCGGCCTTCCAGGATAACCTGTCCGGTTGAAGGCCGGTAGAATCCCATTATCATCTTGAGCAGCGTTGTTTTGCCGCTGCCGTTGGGTCCTAAAAGGGAGAGTACTTTTCCCTGATCTATGGTAAGAGTTACTTTTTTGAGTACCTGTTTTTGGGAATAGTTATAGCTTATATTGTTTACATGAATAAATTTCATCAGTTCCATCCTTTGCCTGATTTTCGAAGAACTATTGTAAAAAAAGGAATTCCAGCCAAAGCGGTCAGAATGCCCAGGGGGATTTCCACACTGAAAGCCAATCTTGAAATGTTGTCCACCACCAGCAGATAGGTGGCTCCGATAATTGCTGCCGCAGGAAGGAGTATACGGTTGTCCGACCCCACGATCATCCGGGCAATATGGGGGATGACCAGACCCACCCATCCGATGATTCCCCCTATGGCAACTGTAAGTGCGCTGATCAGTGTGGCAAAAAATATGAGCAGAAACCGGATTCGTCCAACGTTTACACCCATGGATCGGGCTTCTTCATCGCCCATGCTCAACACGTTCATTTGACCGGAAAGAAAAATCAGCATGACAATGCCTCCTGCAATCGGAAAGCTGAGTGTCCAGACTGTTTTTGCATCAGCCATGGAGAGACCGCCCATGAGCCAGTAAACAATGGCTGGAAGCATGTCGTAGGGATCAGCCAGATATTTGATCACGGACAGCAGTGCCGTGAACATTGCACCGCTGATGATTCCGCCGAGGATGAGCATCAAAAGCCGGTCGCCCTTGTAAAAACCTGCAATGCAGATTGCTGTCAGCACCGCCACAAATCCAAAGATGAATGCTCCTGCCTGCACTGCAATCCAGCTCACAGAGAGGATCATGCCCAGGGCGGCCCCGAAAGATGCCCCGGCCAGCACGCCCAGGAGTCCTGGGGAAACCAGGGGATTAATAAACATGGACTGGAATGCGACACCGGAAACCGAAAGCGCTGAACCTATGAGTATGGCGGCCATGATGCGTGGCAGACGAATATCCACTACAATGTTTTGGATCACGGCAAACCCGCGTTCCTCAGGTAATAAGCTGCCGAAAATGCCATTGCTCAAAAATGAAATCATCTGGCCTGGAGCCACTGGATACCGCCCCAGGCAAAGGGAAACAACGGCTGTCAGGCAGAGAAGCACAAGAAGTGCGGGAATTAAAAATGTGGATTTCATAAATACAAAATCTCCGCAGCCGCCTTTGGGTCAAGGGCTTTATTTAAAAAAAGCCGGTAGAATGTTCGGGTTTCTTCAATCATGTCTACTGGGTATTTGTCTGGATAAAGTTTATTCATAAGCCATCTGGCTCCCAGAAGGCGCATGAATGAAGGTGGACGGTCAAACCAGTCAAACGGGGATCGTGGAATTTGGAAAACCCGGTGTTCTTGAACCGCCCGGATATTTTTCCAGCAAGGGTTTGTATAAATCCTGTTATAAAAAGAGGATTCCCGGGTTATAATCACTTGGGGATTATACTGGATAATCTGTTCGGCAGATATCTTTTCCATGCCGAAAACATCTTTTGCCTCGCAGACATGGACATTTTTTCCGCAGCACAGGGGGATCAGTTCTGCGTGAATGGATGCGCTGCAATCCGTACACAGACCGCCTGCTCCTTCGGCATAATAGACAGAAATTCTTTTTGCGTCAGGGATTTTGGCCTGCAGACTGTCCAATGCACCCATGGTTTGTTTTGCATATTGAACCAGGCTGGCACTTCGTTGTTCCCGGTTCAACAGTTTTCCCAGGAATTCAAAAGCGTTTGAGTAATCCCTTAATGTGTCTATCTGTATATAAACGATGGGAAAACCCAGCGGTGTAAGCGTTTGTTCAATCTTTTGAGTTGTTGCCGAGCGCTTCCATTGCCACACAAGAACGATGTCCGGGTGAACCTGTAACAAGGTTTCCAGATTGGGAGTGCGGCCCTGACCAAACCATCCGCCGATTACAGGCAGGTTCTGTATGCGGGCGGACATATATTTTTTTTCTTCGGTTCGGGGGGGATAGTTGAGAGCTGCTATCAGATCCGGTGCAAGGGCATAGACCATGCAGGTGGCTGGGGGGGATACACTGTATACGCTGCGGATCACATCAGGAACCATGACTTTGCGGCCCTTCATGTCAATAATTTCTTCTGCGTGGATAATGCCGTATACTCCGGCAGGAATTGTTTGAATTAAAATCAAAATCAAATAATACGGGATGATTTTGTAAAATTTATGTGTGCTGATTTTCATCTGAATCCTCTTATGTTGTTAGAACTGACAGGTGAGGTTGATAAAATAGTTTCGTCCCGGTTCAAGATAGCCTTCGTCTATTTCATAATTACGGTCAAACAGGTTGTTAACCCCTGCTTCAAGCTTTATGTTTTTATAAAGGGTACAATCTGCCTTGCAGTTGATCAGGGCATAAGACCCGGCTTGGGTGGCACCGTCTGAATTACTGAATCGTTTGGCATTATATTCCAGACTGGTCAGGAGGGAGAGGCGTTTTACCGGACTGTATTTGATGTGGGTGAAAATTTTGTGCCGGGGAATATCAGTCAGTTTTTCATCGCTGCTCTGGTTGTCCCAGTCCATATAGGTGTAGCCAAGGCCGTATTCAAGGTTGTTCAGAAGGTAGGCAGATACTTGGGCCTCTGCGCCGTAAATATTTACTGCCCCAATATTTTGATTCTGATCCACTGTGTCGGTGGCGTCATCCGGGTCCGGCACGCTGACGGCCATGATATAGTTGCTGACATCACTGTAAAATACAGCGGATTTAAAATAAACCCGGTCCGCAAAGTTATCCTGGTATCCGATTTCATAATTGACGGATGTTTCCTCATCCAGATCAGGGTTGGGCAACCCATAGCCCATGCGATAGGAATACCGGTCTTTCAGGGTGGGCAGTCTGCTTTTTTCCGCCACTGCAACGTGAACGGTTCCTGTGTCGGAAATATCATAAAACAGACTGATCTGGGGATTGAAGGCATCAACCTCCCGACTGGAAAAGTCACTGATAATGCCGGTATCAGAATCAAAATTATCAGCATTTCCCGGAGAAAGATAATCATAGCTTGCCCCGATGATAATGGAAATATTTTCTGAAAGGGTGATGGTATCCTCAAGGCCAAAGGAAAAAATTTCGTCTTGAAAATTCAGTTTTGGCTTGCCCTCGTCCTTTTCTTCGTGAACATCTTTTTTGTAATGAAATGCTGCCTTGATAAAATGCCCGGACAAATATTTGCTTCCAGCTTCCAAAGATCCGCCAATCGTATAATCGTCATAGGCGCTTTTAAATGAATAGCCTTTTGTCATGGTAGTATAGGTGGCATCATCATAACTGAAAAGTGAATTTTTATAGGTGTCGTAATAAAGCCGGGTTTTTACATAGCCCTTTTGATTAATGGAGGTCCTGGAATTAAAATAAAAGCTTTCTTTGTCCCAGTAAGGCCATTGCCAGTATCTGATTCTTGCAGAAGGGTCATTTCCGGCATAGAGAGGGGTTCCTTTTTCCCCATCCTGGCGGATATAGCTGAAGGCGTATTCATCCAGTTCTGATGGTGTGTAACCTATTTTTAAATTGATTTTTTTGTCTGTCCGATATGAATTTTCCCGATCTCCACCATCTTCATTTGCCGTGGGTTTAAAATTATCTGAAACTGAAAAATAGTCTTGATCCGCATAACTGAAACCGCCCTGAAGATACCATTTGCCCTGATTGGTTCCAAAGTTGCCATGGGTTGTGATGGTATTGCCGGAAGCTACACCAACGCCCGCGTTCCCTTCAAAAAATTTATCAGGCCTCCGGGACACCATATTGATCGCTCCGCCCATGGTGTTGGGGCCGTAGAGAACAGATGCAAATCCTTTGGAAACGACAATTTGTGAAAGGTCAAATGTGGTGAAACGGCCCAGGTCGGGATATCCGTCATACAGTACATAGATGGGAATGCCGTCCAGAAACAAAGGCGCGTGCTTGATGTCAAATCCCCTGACAAAAATCATCTGTTCGTTTCTGGCACCTGACCGGGAAAGGGTAATGCCCGGGACAAGATTCAAAGCATCTGCCACATTTTCACGGTTAAATTCCTGCATTTGTCGACTTGAAACCGTTTCTACCGTTATTTCATTGACGGGTGCGGCCTTGTCTGTTACCACGATTTGACCCAGAGTGAAAATAGCTTTGCCATTTGTTTTATCCATATAACTTGCATTAGCAACCTCTGATGCACTCCATAAAACAGCAGCTGTGAGCAGCAAAACAGCAGTATATGAGCCTCTGTATATCATCTTGAAATTCCTCCTTTTTTTTGTTGCCTTTGTTGTTTGTCTCATGAAACAAGTTTTTTTGTTTCTTTTTAAAAGACACGTCATTTAAAAGAGCCTGCCGTTAAAAGTACTATCCTATTCATGTTATTCACGTCAATATGTATTTTAGAGACGACATGGATTGCAATTGTTTTAATTCGGGTATAAACTCTTATTTCAGTTGCTTTATCTGGATTATAAAAATATGGAATATGTTGTATTGTCCGGCGGACCGCTATTTGAATTAAAGCTTTTTTAAAATATGTTGGAATAGTGATATTGTCCCTGCCATTTTTTTTGTTTTTTTTTCTTGAGTATCTGCTTGAATGCCTTGCCGGTTATCAACTGGTAAGCTTGGTGACCTATAAGAATTTAATATAACATTGGATTATAATATGGTGTAAATGGATGGAACGGATTTCAAATCTGTCCCCTCATACTTGTTGACAGAAGCAATAGTTGCGCTATATTAAAGGGTTTTAGATTGATTTTTTTTACGGGAGAGACTTTATGGGAGAGAACAGATGAGACAGAAAATAAGATTCGAGAAAAATATCAAAACCGGCGTGTTGACGATTTTAGAATCAAGTGAGGTTGATCCGGGGGTTGTCATGCCGCTTCTGGAAGAAGATTATGATTTGCAAGACGTGATAAAGGCTTCTGATGAAGGTCTTAGAGCTTTCTCGAAATCCATAAGAAGGAGGGGTTTTTTTCCTACAACAGATCTTTGTATTAAACTTTTTGAAAATACAAAAGAGTTTTTTAAAAATGAAGCTGAAGAAAAAATAGTTATAGAATATAATGATGTTGAAGCCTTTCCAAAGGAAGAAAAATTCCAGCTTGACGACGATGATGTTGAACTTGATAAGCTGCTTGAAGAAGACGGGGACACCAAAGAAGATGAGATGAAAGAAATAGATGACGGCGACGATACCCCTATATTTACTCCTGAAGATACTTCTGAACACGAAAATTAGAGAGAATGATGAAACATACACTTAAAAGAATTATTTTTAAAGCCGCTCAACAAGCCTTTGAAAAAGGTGTGTTCTCCTCGGATGAGATGCCTGAAATGGAGATAGAAGAACCCCGGCATCAATCCCATGGTGATTTTTCTACAAATTTTGCCATGGTTTCAGCCGGTATTCAGAAAATGCCGCCAAGAAAAATTGCCGAAGGCCTGGTCGCCTTGATTGAAACCGGAAGTTTAATTGAAAAGGTTGAGATCGCAGGCCCTGGATTTATTAATTTTTTTCTGTCCAAGCAAGCATGGCATCCGGTTGTTAACCGGATTCTTGAACAGGATAAAAATTATGGGGCCTCTGATATTGGTAAGAATGAAAAGGTTCAGGTAGAATTTGTCAGTGCAAACCCCACAGGTCCCTTGCATGTTGGGCATGGAAGAGGGGCGGCTGTGGGCGATTCCGTGGCTAAAATTCTTTCGTTTGCCGGGTTTGATGTCCAAAAAGAATACTATATTAATGATTCAGGCCGCCAGATCAGAACCCTTGGCACATCTGTCTGGTTGAGGCTGTTGGAAAAAGCGGGCCAAAAAATTGAATTTCCCGATGATTGTTATAAAGGGGATTATATCCAGGATCTGGCCGGTGAGGTTCTTGAAAAATATGGAGATGGTTTTGTAAAAAAAGATGAACAAGAGGCTGTTGAAATCTGTGCAAGGTATGCTGCAAATAAAATTCTTGACGGCATTAAAGAGGATCTGTCAAGTTTTGGTGTCACCTTTGATCAATGGTTCAGTGAGCAGAGCCTGTATGATTCAGGACAAGTTCAAAAAGCCATTGATGAGTTTAAGTCAAGAAATCTGATATATGAACAAGATGGGGCGCTCTGGTTCAGAACTCAGGATTTTGGTGATGAGAAAAACAGAGTGGTGGTCAGAAATAACGGTTTGACCACCTATTTTGCCTCGGATATTGCCTATCATATGGAAAAATATGAGCGCGGGTTTGACAGGGTCATTGATGTCTGGGGCGCAGATCACCATGGATATATCAAAAGAATTGATGCCTCCATTGTTGCTTCGGGCAGAAAAAGCGAGCAGTTTAATGTTATTTTGGTTCAGCTTGTAAGCCTTTTAAGAGGCGGCAAGCCTTTTCAGATGTCCACACGCTCCGGGGAGTTTGTTACCTTAAAGAATATTGTGGATGAAGTGGGGAAAGATGCGGCAAGATTTATGTTTTTAAGCCGCAGTTATGATTCAGGTCTTGATTTTGATCTTGAAGTGGCCAAACAGAAAAATGCCAATAATCCGGTCTATTATGTTCAATATGTTCATGCGAGAATCACCGGTATTCTGTTAAAGGCAAAACAAGAGACAATTCTTCAGGATATTGATTTTAAGAAAGGAGAAAATCTTGATCTGCTGACCGCAGAAGAAGAAATTAATCTTTTGAAAATTTTGGATACATTCAAGGAAAATGTGGAAAAAAGTGCTGAAACACTGCATCCCCATGTTATGTTTACCTATCTGATGAGTCTTGCATCGGCTTTCCACAGCTATTATAACAAACACAAGGTCATTACGGATAAAAAAGAACTCACCCTGGCCAGGTTGAGCCTTGTTCTGGGGGTAAAAAAGGTCATTCGAAACGGGTTGGCACTTCTTGGGGTTTCTGCACCGGAAAGAATGTAAACACAATGACACCCTTTAAAACAAAACCCTTTAAAGGGATTTTAAGATATTTGCTTTACATCGGTATTGCCGGTTGGATGTTTTTTTTGGGTATCATGGTTGGTCGTGGTTCATCTCCTGTAAAATTTGATACCCAAAAATTTCAAAAAAGGCTTGAAATTATTGCCAAAGAATTTGGTGAAAAAGAAGGTGTCCGGGAAAAAATCAATCTAAAATTTTATGATGTGCTTGATCGTCCCGTAGCAGAAGAAAATATGCCTTCCCCAAAAAAAACATTGGAAATCGTTCCCAAAAAAGAAACAACAGCCACAGACAATATTCCCGTAAAAACAAGCAGAAAAAAACAGACGTTTAAACCTCAGGGAAACAAGGCAAAGACAGACCAAAAAACAGCTGAACATTTAAAACCAACAAACACAAAGTCTGTTGAAAAAAAGGCGAATCCGATCCGTTTGAAAGAAACAGGTAAATCCGTGCGATCAACAGATAACATGACCCCAGACAACAAGCCTCTATATAACAAGCATCCAGATAACAATAACCTAAAAGGGGAATATACAATCCAGATTGCAGCCTTTAAAAATGTTAAGGACGCGGTTGCACAGATGGCTGTTTACAGAAAAAAAGGATTTGATTCATACAGGGTAACCGGAGAAAAGAACGGGGTTACCTGGTACAGGATCAGAACCGGGTCTTTTACAACCTATGATGAGGCAAAAAAAAATAACGAAAAATTAAACAAAGCCGGAATAAATTCAATTATTATAAAAACGCAATGATTATAAGATGGATGGTAAAGAGGGATAGTAATGAAAATATCAACAGATGAAGTCGAAAAAATGGCCCACCTTGCTCGATTGGAGATTGACGAGCCGCAAAAAGAAAAAATGGCTGAACAGCTGAGCCATATCCTTCAATATATTGATAAATTAAAAGATGTTGATGTGGAGGGAGTCAGGCAATCTTCCGGGGCTTCGTTCATGCAGAATGTTTTAAGGGAAGATGAGTTGAAAGTATCACCGGGACCTGATGTGACACTTGCCAATGCACCGCAAAGAGATGAAGATTTTTATACGGTGCCAAGAGTCGTTAAGTAAATTTTAGTGTGAAAGAATAAGGATAATATAAAATGCAATACCATGAACTTACCATTGGCAGCGCCCGAAAACACCTTCTGGATCATAAAATTTCTTCTGTTGAATTGACCACTGCTTTAATTGAAAGGATTGAACAATATGATGGTGAAATTGGTGCTTTTATAACTGTCGATAAAGACCTGGCCCTGGATCAGGCAAAAAAAGCGGATCAAGATATAGCCGATAATAAAACAGCCCCATTGACAGGTGTACCAATCGCCTTGAAAGACCTTTTGTGTACCAGGGGAATGAAAACCACTTGCGCATCAAAAATCCTTGATAATTTTGTACCTCAATATGACGGAACTGTTGTTTCAAAATTAAAGGAAAACGGTGCTGTCATCATCGGTAAAACCAATTTGGATGAGTTTGCAATGGGCTCTTCAACTGAAAATTCGGCTTGCAAAATCACCAGAAATCCCTGGAATACCTCCTGCGTACCCGGCGGTTCCAGCGGGGGGTCAGCTGCAGCAGTGGCTGCCCGGTTCTGTTGTGCCGCGCTGGGAACCGATACCGGTGGTTCCATTCGTCAGCCCGCATCCCATTGCGGTGTTGTAGGATTAAAACCGACCTATGGCCGGGTCTCCCGGTTCGGGCTGGTTTCTTATGCCTCGTCACTTGACCAGATAGGCCCCATCACCAAAGATGTAAGGGATGCAGCTATCCTGCTCAATGTTATATCCGGCAATGATACAATGGATTCAACCAGTGCCAAGGTGGATGTGCCGGATTTTACAACCGCCCTGGATCAGTTTGAAAAAGGTGCTTTAAAAGGGATGACTGCTGGAATTCCAAAAGAGTACTTGTCTGTGGAAGGCATTGACCCTGATGTTGAAAAGGTTTTTAATGATGCAAAAAAGAGCTTGCAGGATCTGGGGGTTGAGATCAAAGAGATCTCTTTGCCCCACACGGATTATGTGGTGGCAGCCTATTATATTATTGCCCCTTGCGAGGCCAGCTCCAATCTTGCCAGATTTGATGGGGTAAAATACGGTTTCAGGGATAAATCCTGTGATGATCTGATTGATATGTATAAAAAGACCAAGTCAAAAGGGTTTGGCCCGGAAGTTCAAAGACGGATTATTATTGGAACCTATGCGCTTTCAGCCGGTTACTATGATGCCTATTATGGAAGGGCGTCAAAGGTTCGAACCCTGATCATGGAGGATTTTTCAAAGGCTTTTGAAACCTGTGACTTTATCTTGTCCCCTGTGGCACCTGCCCCTGCATTTAAAATAGGAGAGAAGATTGATGATCCTTTGACCATGTATCTGACAGATATTTTTACCCTTTCTGCAAACATGGCCGGTATTCCCGGGATATCGGTTCCGGCAGGGTATTCTTCAAAGGGTTTGCCCATTGGTATCCAGATGATGGCCAAAAGATTTGATGAAATGTCATTATTACGGGCAGGGTATGGGTTTGAACGAACAATTTCGCTGGATAAAACGTTTCCCAATCTTTAATCATAAAGGAGGTGACACATGTCAACAGTGCAACCCAAGAGTGAGCAATTAAAAAAGGCGATCAAATGGATATCGGAAAAGAGAAAAGAAAATCCAGATATCAATTTGACCAAATTGGTTGATCAAGCCGGTTTCCAGTTTGATTTAAGTCCCAAAGATTCTCAATTTCTGTTAAGGCTGGTAAGAGATGACGACAGTCAGAATTCTGCCTGAAATTCTTTCCAACCAGATTGCGGCAGGTGAGGTGGTTGAAAGGCCTGCCTCCGTGGTCAAAGAGCTTGTTGAAAACAGTATTGACGCAAACGCCACACAGATTACCATTGAAATTGTAAACGGCGGCAAATCATTAATACGGGTGTCTGATAACGGGATCGGGCTTTTGCGGGATGATGCACTGCTGTCCATTGAACGTTATGCAACAAGCAAAATTTTCAAAAAAGAGGATCTGTTATCCATCTCCACAATGGGATTTCGGGGCGAGGCATTGCCGTCCATTGCATCGGTTTCAAAGTTCATTCTTGTAACCCGGACAAAAGACAGTGATATCGGGACAAAAATTGATATAGCCGGTGGTAAAATACACAATGTTTCAGATGCCGGGGCTCCGGTGGGAACCATGGTGGAAGTGAAACAGCTATTTTTTAACACCCCGGCCCGGAAAAAATTTTTAAAATCCAATACCACTGAAACAAGTCATATTGCCGACGCCGTATCCGGTATGGCCCTTGGAAATCCTCACGTTCAGTTCAGGTTGTTTTTAAACCATAAACTGCAGAAAAGTTTTTCATTATCTGATGACCTGTTCCAGAGATCTGTTCGCATTCTTGGGCGGGATGTTGCAGGCAAACTCTATCCGCTTGAATTCGCCGACGAATTTATTCGCATCCAAGGATATTGTTCCAACCCGTCTGTTACCCGGCGCTCTTCGTCCAAGATTTTTTTGTTTGTGAACAATAGGCTGGTGTATGACCGGGGGCTTATCGCAGCCATTTTTAAAGGCTACAAAGGCAGGATCATGAAAGGAAACTTTCCTTTGGGGGTTTTTTTTGTTGAGATTGCCTTTGACCAGGTGGATGTCAATGTTCATCCGTCCAAAAAAGAGATTCGATTTTTTAACAGCAAACCCGTGTATCAGGCCATGTCAGAGACAATCGACAGGGCATTGTCTTGTGCCCAGGAAAATATGACCGTGTATTCACATTCACATATTTTGGTTTCTCCTGATACTGGAGAAAAAAAAGCTGTTGAAACCTTTGATTTTTTTGATGCAGCCGTTTATCCGGAAAGCTCCGGCAAGATTGAGCAATCCATAATAGATTGGCAGACCCAGGTTGCAAACAAATCAGATCCGGTTCAAAAACAGAAAGATCCGGTTTGTCAACAGGCATTGCCTCAGGCTCCCGGACATCCCGGAACTTTTGTAAACCCTGTAATTTTAGTTTCCCCTGCACTTAAAGAAAAATCAGTCTTGGTTTCCGGGACAACAAAAATTATTGGCCAGGTCATGGGAACCTATATCCTTGTGGAGACCCAAGAAGGGATCATGCTCATGGATCAGCATGCAGCCCATGAACGGATTGTATATGAAAAGCTCAAACGCAGGTATCAGTCGCTGAATATTCAAAGCCAGAACCTTGTGGTGCCTGAAACTCTTGACTTGAATTTCAAGGAGGCGGATTTTTTGTCCGGTATTTTGGATGAGTTGAAGGGACTGGGGGTGATCATCGAGCCCTTTGGCGGAACAACCTTTATCATAAAAGCCGTGCCGGTCATCATTGATGAAAAAGAGATCAAGCCCATGATTGTTGATATTATTGAAACAGCTCTGGTTAAAAAAGATCGGTTTTCAAAAGATGAGTGGCTTGAGCAGTGTTTGATTTTAATGGCATGCCACAGCGCTATTCGTGCCAATTTAAAGCTTAACCAGACTGAGATGGAAACCTTGCTGGCAGATCTTGAAGCGTGTGAAAATCCTTGTTATTGTCCTCATGGCCGACCGATTATGATCGCCTGGACCAAACAGCAGATCGAAAAACTGTTTAAACGTCTTGTTTGACGATCATTTTTTAAGTTTTAACATAAAAAAAGCCGGACATGCACTGAAAAAAATCAGATGCAATGCCCGGCTTTGATATAACAAGATCTAACAGGTTCTTAATTTTTTAGAATTTTAAGCTCAACCGTGTTCCAACTTCCCATGGATCTTCATCATGTACGTCATTTTCTGTTGTGCTGTCACCAGCAAAAAGATATGCACCGACAACATCAAGGTTCAGGCCGTCAACAAGCTCATATGTAGCTTTAAGATCAATTTCAAATCCAAGATCTTCATCAAGTCCTGGAGCCAGTTCTTCATTTACCATGGCATACCATAGATCTGCTGAAAGGCTCAGTTTCTCCATGGGAACAACAGTGACACCTATGTTTGCAGCGGTGATATTTGTAGGTGAGGTTCCGGGTGAGTTATTTGATGCACAAGCGCCCATATCAAATAGACCTTTACCCATAATTTCCGACCAGTAATAAGTTGCTCCTGTTTTGCTGGGAATACCAATTACTGTAAATGCTTCGTCATCATCATCTGCTGTATTATCATCACCGGTGAGGTAAAATGCCTGGCCGTGAATATTCAACATATCAGTTATGTTAATTTTAGCACCTGCTGCTGCAAGCCATGCTTTAATATCGTTATCTCCATTATCTCCGCCATTATAAACGAATGTACCCCAAAGAGAAGTTCCAGCTAAATTAGCATCCACATCCAGACCTGCAAACCATATTGAATCGTCGTTGTCAGCATCTATATAAGTAAAAACCGGGGTTAATTTTACAGTATCAAGATCAGCAGTATAGGATAAACTGTAAGCAGTGATATCGTCGCCAGCATTGTCGCCGTTCTCTTCAAATTTAAGATATTTAGCTGTTACGCCATTGCTTGCCAAAATAACACCTGAAGCAGCATCATCAAACACAAATCCGCGATGAATAACGGTCTGCTGGGTACCAACCTTTGCATTCAAAGCACCAAGATTAAAGTCTGCGTAAGTGTTTTTTACTTCTATTGCAACAGCATCAGCACCGATGTCGCCATATGATGTGGAACTTCCCCAGTCTGCATCCATTTCAAATGCGTTGACAAACTTAAGGTTGTCATTAATGGTAGCGGTGTAAAAAAGACGGGTTCTGGTGTCTGCCTTGGCTACATCATCTTGTACACCACCAGACTCATCAGAAGTTCCGTCAAAATTTTTCTGGGTATACATTCTTACACGCCAATACCCGCCAAAATCATGTTCAACTGCAAATGATGGGGCTGTAAATGCAAGCCCGATCAAGGTAACAAGAACTGCAATAAATAATTTTTTCATCTTTTCTCCCTTTTAAAAAGAAAATTAAAAATAGATTTGATCTGCCTTAACCAATTAAGACAGGTTTTAGTATCTATAGTAGAATTTAATATCAAGGTCAAGTTTCAAAAAAAAATAATTTTTTTTAATGCTCAACTTGCTATCAAGTCATGCCGGATTAAATTTCAAGGGTATTGTACAGAGTTTAGGGAAATATGACAGTTTATTTTAAAATATCAGTACTTTTTGATAACGGGGTGTGTGATCATAATTTTAAAACTAAAAAACAAAAAAAAAGCCGGATATGCACTGAAAGAAATCAGATGCAATGTCCGGCTTTGATATAGTAGCATCCAAGTGATGCTTAAATGCTTAGAAGCTTAAACTCAACTGTGTTCCAACTTCCCAGGGATTCTCATCATTTGCAGCATTGCCTGTTGTTCCGTCATCGGCAAAAAGATATGCACCGATAACATCAAGACTCAGCCCATCAACAAGTTCATATGTGGCACTAAGATCAATCTCAAATCCAAGATCTTCATCTGCCCCTGCAGCGACTTCATTTAGTCTGGCATACCACAGGTCGGCTGAAATACTCAGTTTTTCCATGGGAACAAAGGTTACGCCTATATTGGCTGCAGTAATGTTTGAGATTTCAACTCCGGGTGAGTTGTTGGATACATAATCATCAAATATGCCTTCACCCATGATCTCGGCCCATGCATAAGACTGCCCGTCGATAGTTGTGAAGTTTTCAATATCATCGTCCGCAGCGTTATCATCGCCTGTAGCATAAAATGCCTGTCCGTGAAAACTGATCATGTCACTCAGAGTAACATCGGCACCTGCTGCTGCAAGCCATGCTTTTATATCGTTTGATCCGTCTTCTCCTCCATTATAAATAAAGGTTCCCCAAAGAGCAGTTCCTCCAAGATCAGCGTCTACATCCAGGCCAATAAACCATGCGGAATCATCATCGTCATCATCTACATATGTAAACACCGGGGTTAACTTTACGGCGTCAAGATCTGCAGTATAGGATAAACTGTAAGCAGTGATATCGTCGCCGGCATTATCGCCGTTCTCTTCTATTTTAAGATATTTAGCAATTACACCGTTACTTGTCAGAACAACACCTGAAAAATCTTCATCAAAAATAAAACCACGCTGAATGACTGTCCCCTGGGTGCCAACTTTTGCATTTAAAGCACCAAGATTAAAATCCGCATAAGTGTTTTTTACTTCTATAGCAACAGCATCCGCACCGATATCACCATATGATGAGGAACTTCCCCAGTCGGCATCCATTTCAAACTTGTTGACAAGTTTGAGGTTGTCGTTAATAACCGCTGTGTAGTAAAGGTGTGTTCTGGTGTCTGCCATGGAGCTGTCCATACTGCCGGAGTCATCTCCTGAAAAATCTTTCATGGAGAACATTCTCACACGCCAATAACCCCCGAACTCGTGTTCAACAGCAAATGACGGGGCTGTAAATGCAAGTCCGATAAAGGTGACAATCATAGCAATAAATATTTTTTTCATCCTTACTCCCTTTTTTAAAAAAAACAAAATAGATTTATTACCTCATTATTGAGATAAATTTTTCTATTTATAGTAAAATTTAATATTAGGGTCAAGTGGTTATGGCTGGTTTTTTTTTGAATTTTATGCCATGCTTTCGGATTTGATTGTTTGGAATGTCTTTTTTTACGGTTTCCGGCATAAGAGAACAGGGGCAGGCCTTTTGGCTTTACATTATATATATTATGGTATAATTAACATTTTAAAATGTAGGGTGAGTGCGCCTGTATAATTAAATATTTTAAAAAAATAAAGGGTGTGAAATTGAACAATAACTATTTGAAATTTAAACTTTTTATTATATTTTTTTTTCTGATATTCCCTGATTTTGTTTGTGCTTCTTTAAGCGAAAAAAAAATAGTGGTGTCTCCGTTTAAAATTGAATCCCAGGAAAATCTTGAATTTCTTGAAAAAGGCGTAGTTCACATGCTTGAAACACGGCTTAAAGTCCCGGGGCATTCATCGGTTGTGTTCTCGTCTGATAACCTGGAAATTGAATCTGTAAAAGCAGACTATCTCCTTGAAGGAACCATACTTGTTTTTGGAGACAGTGTCAGTACAGATGCAAAACTTATCAATGCCAGTTCAGGAGAGATTGAGCTTGTGTTCAGTCAATTTGGAAATAAAAAAGGGGACGTGTTAAAACACATTGACCTGTTTGCGGAACAGATCAGAACAGATGTTCTCAATCTTGCACCAAGGCAAGGGAATACTGGCGTATCGGAAAAAACAGCACGATATGTGCCCTATGCAGAGCCTCAAAAACCGGTCATCTGGCGAAGCCCTTCCTTTGATACGGAAATGAAAAGCATTGCAGTTGCTGACATTGATAATGATTCAAAAAATGAAACCATTGTGCTTTCAAGCAATATGCTCAGTGTTTTTCAACGGACAGGCAACAGTTTTAAAAAAATGTCGGAGCTTCGTCTTGCATCCGGTAATAAACGCCATTTGTTTGTGGACGTCGTTGACCTTGATGCCGATGGGACACAGGAAATATTTGTTACAGGCATTAATGATGATACTCTGGAGCCGGACTCCATTTTATACCACTGGAATACATCCGGTTTGATAAAAGTTGCCGATCATATCAAATGGCTGTTCAGGGCTGTTGATACAAAAAGTTACGGAAGGATACTTCTTGGGCAAAAAACAAGAGGGGAGGGTGAAAGGCGGCTTAAAACCGGAATAACCCGGTTGAAAATGGATGAATCAGGCCAGCTGTCACCTGCAGAATTGTCCCTTCCTTTTGCGGATAATATTTTTGGGCTTGCATTTGGTGACTTTATGAATAATGGCAAGGAAACCATTGCTGTTCTGAATCTTAAAGGAACTCTTTCTCTTTATTCTTTTGACGGACGGGAACTTTTTACAAGTGCCGACACATATGGCGGAAGCGGTTCATATGTTGAGTATAAAGGTATGAGATATAACCGGGATAGCGGATATCAGATGAGCAGGATATATCTGCAGCAAAGGCTGTTTGCATCAGATCTCGACCAGGACGGCAAAACCAGTCTGGTTACAGTTAAAAATCAGGATGCTGCAAAAGGTTTGCTTTCAAGGCTTCGCGTATACAACAAAGGCAATATTGAATCTCTTTTGTGGAATGAGATGGGAATGGCACCAAAGGGAAGAACGCAGACGGTTTCAGGATATATATGTGATTATACAATTGCCGACATGGATAATAATGGTAAAAAAGAGGTTATATTTGCAATTGTCAGTTCAAAGGGAGTTCTTCAAAAAAAGATAAGCCGAATTGTGAGCCAGAGTTTTATTGTTAAAGGGATGATGCAGCCTTTTTAATTGATAAAGATATGGAAAAACTTTAAAGACAGTTGAAAAACCCCGTGTTGCCTCTTTTGGGAACACGGGGTTTTTTTTATTGTAAAGCGCTGTTTTATGGTTGCAAAAAAATTACCAGAATTTCCACCAGGGGTCATTTGTTTTGCTCTGATGTATGGGCATCATTTGTTCCGGGTGAATTCTTTTTAACTCTTCTTCGCTGATCAGTTTTTCTTTTTCCATTCGTTCAAATGTGGTTGTTGTCCTGTCAAATACTTTTTTATTGATTTTTGCTGAAATGAGATTGATTTTTTTAATCACCTGATCAATTTTTTCGGTTTGATCATAAAAGGTCAAATAGGACCGGTTTTCAATATCATATAACTTTACATCAAGGCTGAAAGCATTTGCAAATTCTGTGATGCTGCCTGTCATCACATATTCTGCACTGGTGTCTTGCGCAATGTTGAAGATCCGTTCATTTTCCGTGACAGCCGTCAAATTATCAAGGCTGCCGGAAAGTTTGTGCCTGTCAATCACCCTTACATGATCCCTCCAGGAAATCCTTGAATACAGCATGTTCCAGGCACCGGAAGTGATATAGGATATGTCGGACTGTGAATTTGTTTCAAACGGGAGAATCACAATGTTTTTGATGTTTTGTGTATTTGCCATGCCGGAATTGAACGGAATCAGGATGGATAAGATAAACCACAAAAGGCACTGTTTTATTGAAAAATTTGACGGGTTCACAATACGCTCCAAGTTATAGTTTGCTTTTTAATAATTGGGTGATGATTTTAGGGTCTGCCTTGCCACGGGTTTTTTTCATGATCTGTCCCATAAAAAAACTGAAAAGCTTGGTTTTTCCATCCCGGTAGGCAGCTACTTCATCCGGGTTTTCATTTATTATATCCGTAACCATGGATTCAAGTTCTGATTGATCCGACAATTGTTCAAGTCCATTCTCTTTTACAATGGCTTCAGGGTCTTTTGATGTTTCTATCATTTCCTCGAACACTGTTTTTGCAGCGGTTGCATTTATTTTTCCCTCTTCAATCAATCTCAGGAGTTTTGAAAATTCTTCAGCCGTTACCGGGGATTCAGTGATGGGGATTGCTTTTGTGTTGAGCATGCCCAGTAAGGTTGTCAAAATCCAGTTGGCAGCCTGTTTTTTGTCTTTCAAAGGGGCTGCGGTTGCTTCAAAAAAATCGGCAAGTTCAATGGATGAGGTCAGAACTGCAGCATCATAGTCAGCCAGTTTATAGGTCTTGATAAACCGGGATTGCTTTTCATCAGGCAGTTCCGGCATGTCTTGGGCAACTTTTTGTATCCACTGGTCGTCAACAATGAGGGGAACCAGGTCCGGATCGGGAAAATACCTGTAGTCATGGGCCTCTTCTTTGCCGCGCATGGCGCTGGTCTTGTTCTTGGATGGATCCCACAGCCGCGTTTCCTGGATCACATGCTTGCCTTCTTCCAAGACATATGTCTGGCGCTGAATTTCATAGAGAATGGCCTTTTCAACATTTTTAAAGGAGTTGAGATTTTTAAGTTCAGCTCTTATGCCGAATTCTTTTTGTCCTTTGGGTCTTAGGGATATATTGGCATCGCACCTGAAGCTGCCTTCTTCCATGTTGCCGTCGCACACATCAATATATTTTAAAATGGCGTGCAGCTTTCTTAAATAGGCACCTGCCTCTTTTGCAGACCGAATATCAGGTTCACTGACAATCTCAATCAGCGGCACTCCGGTCCTGTTCAAATCCACCATACTTTTTGCCCTGGAAGGATCATGAATCAGTTTTCCCGCATCCTCTTCCATATGAATCCTGGTAATGCCTATTCTTTTGTTGCCGGATGCGTCGGTTTCAATGTCAAGGTATCCATGTTCGGCAATGGGCAAGGCATATTGTGATATCTGGTAGCCTTTTGGAAGATCCGGATAAAAATAGTTTTTCCTGTCAAACCGGCTTTCCCGGTTTATTTTGCAATTTGTGGCAAGTGCCGCTTTGATGGCAAAAGAAACCGCCAGCTTGTTCAGAACAGGCAATACGCCGGGCATGCCCGTACAAACAGGGCAGGTGTTGGCATTGGGGGACTTTCCGAATTCTGTGGAACAGCCACAGAAGATTTTGGTTTTGGTTTTTAATTGTGCGTGGACTTCAAGGCCGATGACAGGTTCAAACTGCATGGATAATTATTTCCCTTATAGAGTTATTTTTTGTTTGATAATTTCAGATAACAATAACCTCCTTTTATAACCTTGAAATTTTCATTAATCAATATAATTTTTATTGCATAAAAACGGCTAAAAAAGTATAACCGATTGTTTTTATTGCTATCATAAATTAAAAAGGACCGTGTTTAATGAAGTTTTTTCTTTGTGTCATCGGTATGGTAATGATTGTTGAGGGGCTGCCATACTTTGCATTTCCCGGTAAAATGAAAGAAATGGTTCAAGTTATCATAGGGCTTGATGAGATGAATCTTAGAAAGTTCGGTTTTGTTTTGATGCTGGCCGGGCTTTGCATTGTATATTTTGCCATGGGTGGTTTTGGACCAGATGGATTTGAATCAGATGGTATTAAACTGGGTGGGTTCTGATGTTTCAATTATCCGACTATGCCTATGATCTGCCACCTCAAAAAATTGCACAGACACCCTGTAAAAACAGAAGTAACTCCCGGTTGCTTCACTTGGACAGGAACTCCGGGATTGTTGCCCATCATCAGTTTGACGATATTCTCACATTGCTCAAAGATGATGATCTTCTGGTGATCAATAATACAAAGGTGGTTCCGGCACGGCTGTTTGGCCAGAAAGAGACGGGTGGTAAAATTGAAGTTTTGATTATTGATTATGCCGCTGGAATGAAGCATCTTGAAAAAACCGGTTTTTTTCAGTGCGATTGCCTGGTTAAGGCGTCAAAAAGTCCGAAAAAAGGGGCCAGGCTCTATTTGGCAGATACAGTTGAAGCAAGGGTTGAACAGGTAAAGGGAAATGTTTTTGAAATCAGATTTTTAAATGGAGATAAATTTTCAGACTTTCTGAAAAAATCGGGTAAAATTCCTCTGCCGCCTTATATAAAAAGGGAAGATCCCTCTTCAGGCCAAACTGATCCTGATGACTACCAGACGATTTATGCATCCAACGAGGGTGCGGTTGCCGCTCCCACTGCAGGACTTCATTTTACAAATTCCCTGATGGCGGATTTAAAGAAAAAAGGTATTGAATTTGCCCCCATTACCCTTCATGTCGGGTATGGTACATTTGTGCCGGTAAGAGTACAAGATATCAGGGAGCATCAGATTCATTCAGAGTATTTTTCCTTGTCCAAAGATAGCGCAGATAAGATCAACAGGGCCAAGCATCAAAATCGCCGCATTGTTGCAGTAGGGACCACAAGTGTCAGAACTTTGGAGTTTCTTTCCGATGAAACCGGCTTTGTCACGGCACAAACCGGTCAGTGCGATCTTTTTATATATCCTGGTTACACCTTTAAATGCGTGGATGCCATGATTACCAATTTTCACCTTCCTGAATCCACTTTATTGATGCTGATATCCGCTTTCTACAGCAGGGAGCATATATTGGACGCATACCAGGAAGCCATAAACAAGGATTATCGATTTTTCAGTTATGGTGATGCCATGCTGATCGAATAACTGCCAAGGGCAGAGAGGGCCATTTTTTACAATAATATGGTTTTTCTGATTTGCTCTTAATACCCTGAAGGGCAGAAACCAAAACATGAAAGCTCATCATAAATAGCATTAAGTTTTTTTCATGCTATTTATGGTGATAAAAAAGAGAAACATGTTGAAATTCAAAATTTTAAAGCAATCCAATAAAAGTAACGGTTCAGATCATTGCAGGGCCAGGCTTGGTACTATTGCAACCGATCATGGTGTTATTGACACCCCTATTTTTATGCCGGTGGGCACTCTGGGTTCAGTGAAGGCCGTCAGTGTTGAAGAGCTTGATAATTGCAAGGCCCAGATTATTCTGGGCAATACCTATCATCTTTATTTAAGGCCGGGGTGTGATGTGATTGAGCATATGGACGGCCTTCATGAATTTATCCGGTGGAATAAACCCATGCTGACCGATTCCGGCGGATTCCAGTTTTTTTCATTGGCAAAGCTGGCTAAATTTTCCGATGAAGGAGTTGCATTCCAATCTCATATTGACGGATCTCGACATATGTTTTCGCCTGAAAAAGCAGTTGAAATCCAAATGATCCTGGGATCGGATATCATGATGTCCCTTGATTGGTGCATTGGGTATCCGGCCGATGAAAAACAGACCATGGAAGCCTTGAACAAGACAACCCTGTGGGCAAAGCGAGGGTTTGATTTCTGGCAGGAAAAAGGGGCTGTGAACAACCTGTTCGGCATTGTACAGGGAGGGATGTACAAGCACCTTCGCACTCTTTCGGCTGAACAATTGACGCAGATTGATTTTCCGGGCTTTGCCATTGGCGGATTAAGTGTTGGTGAACCCAAAGAGTTCATGTATGAAATGGCCTGCCATACCCTGCCGTTGCTGCCGGCTAACAAACCCAGATATATCATGGGGGTGGGCACCCCCGAAGACCTGGTGGAACTTGTGGGAATGGGTTGTGACATGTTTGACTGTGTCATGCCATCAAGAAATGCCAGGAATGGACAGCTGTTCACCTCTAAGGGAACCATAAATATTCCCAATGCAAAATTCAGGTTTGACAAAGGTCCCATTGATACGGATTGTAATTGTTATACCTGTCAAAATTATTCGCGCAGCTATTTGAGGCATTTGTATAAGTCAAGGGAGCTGTTGGCTTACAGACTTAATACCATTCACAATATTTATTATTATCTTGATCTGATGGAAAAAATGCGGGATGCTATTAAACAAGACAGGTTTTTAGAGTTTAAGCGTGAATTTTATTCCAAACGGCAGAAATAAATTGGGCTAAGCTTAAGTCAATAAAAGTTGAGTCAAGATATAATATAAAAATAAGGAAGTAAACCAATGCACGAGATGGGGATTGCCCAGCAATTGGTTAAGATTGCCATAGACGCTATTCCTGAAGATATTGAAAATCCAAAGGTTGAAATTTTGAATCTGAAAATCGGGAAACTTGCATCCGTGGTTGAACACAGTTTGAGCTTCTGTTTTGAAATTATCGCACAAAATACGCCCCTGGCAACTGCCAGGCTTAACATTGACTTTATTCCGGTAAAGGTTCTGTGTAAATCCTGTGGCAACACATGGGAAGTTACGGGGCCTGTGTTTAAATGCCTTTTTTGTGAGGATGGCGATGTTCAAATGCTCACTGGAAGGGAAATAGAGATCACGTCCCTGGAGCTTAGCGATGAATAATGGATTGAGTCAGGCTTGCATTATTGTGCTTTTTTTTGGGTTTGATGATATATTTTGATAAAAATCACAATAAAATAAGCTTGACCCCGTTTGATACCATATGGATCATAAAAAGCAGATAAATCTATGGAAATAAATATTCAAAAAAGAGTTCTTGAAGCAAATGACACACAAGCTGATATGAACAAAAAGTTTTTTAAAGATCGGAATGTGTTTGTGTTGAACATGATGTCATCTCCTGGTTCAGGAAAAACCGAGACCCTTTGTAAAACCCTGGCAAAATTGATGCCTATGATAAGGGTAGGGGTGATTGTGGGCGATATATGCACTACCAATGATGCAGAGAGGCTTGAAGTCACGGGTGCCAAAGTCACCCAGATCAATACGGATCAGTTTGGCGGGGACTGCCACCTGGCGGCCCATCTGGTTCTTGCTTCGGCAAGGCGGTTGGGATGTGAAGACCTTGATCTTCTTATCGTAGAAAATATCGGGAATCTTGTGTGTCCGGCTGAATTTGATATTGGTGAAGATGCAAGGGCTGTAGTGCTAAGTGTTACTGAAGGAGAAGACAAACCATTGAAATATCCCCTGATGTTCAGGGTGGCGGACATCGCTATTTTAAATAAAATTGACTTGTTGCCTTACCTTGATTTTGATGCCGGGCTGGTAAAAGATAATATGAAACAGGTGCATCCGGGCCTGCCTGTATTTGAGATTTCAGCCAAGACTGAAAAAGGCTTTGGGCCATGGCTTGAGTGGCTTAGAATAAAGGTGTTTGAAAAAACAGGAAAAGGCCTTTGAATCCCCTTGCCTTGGACCGGTGTAAAAGAATTATAAGAGGAAAGATAGAAAAGAGAGGAAAAATTATGGAAAAGAAAGAGATGGCCTTTGCCGGTTCCTGGTATCCTGCAACGGCTGAGGAGTGTGAAACTTCCATACAAGGCTTTTTAAAAGAAAAACAAGGGCCTTGTGCCGGCAGTTTTATGGGGGGGATTGTTCCCCATGCCGGCTGGTATTATTCAGGATCAATTGCCTGCAGGGTTATTGCTTCTCTTAAGTCTGATGAAAAAATCGATACCATTATTCTGTTTGGCGCTCATATGCACAAGCAGTCCGAACCCTTTATTCTGACCCATGGTGCAGTTGAAACACCTTTCGGAGATATTGAGGTGGACAAAAAATTGGTGGATAAAATTTGCGCAGGTATCAGTGTCCGTCACAGAGCGCCCAATAAATTTCCGGATGACAATACTCTTGAGGTTCAATATCCGTTTATCAAGTATTTTTATCCGGATGCAAAAATAGTGGTCTGCGGTGTTGCACCCTCTTTTTTTGCCGCTGTGATTGGAAGTATGGCAGTGGGTGAGGCACAAAATTTGTCAAGAAATATCAGGATAATCGGGTCCACGGATATGACACACTATGGCCCTGATTTTGGATTTACACCTGCTGGAACCGGTGAAAAAGCAGTGGAATGGGTAAAAAATGAAAATGATCAAAATGCCATCCATGCAATGAAAGAAATGGATACGTCAAAGATTATTGCCCAGGGCCTGGACCATAAGAACATGTGCTGTGCAGGTGCTGCGGCAGCCACAGTTGCAGCCTGCAAAAAACTTGGCGCAGTCAAGGCTGTGGAACTTGACTACGCCACAAGTTTTGAGAAATCTGCTTCCTCAAGTTTTGTAGGATATGCAGGGATGCTTTATGAGTTGTCCTGAATAAGCCGTATAGCTGCTTCAATCCTTTGAACGGTTTTTTCTTTGCCAAGGGCCAGAAGCATTTCAAAAATGCCCGGGCTCACTGTTGTTCCGGTGATGGCAACCCTTAACGGCTGGGCAATTTTTCCGAATTTGAGGTCGGTTTCTTCCATGATCTGTTTGAACACGTTTTCAAGTGCTTCCTGGGTATACGCTTCAAGGCCTTTGATATAACCGGCTGATTTTTGCAGCATATCCAGTACGTCAGGTTTTAGAAATTTTTTAGCTGCTTTTTCATCAAACTGAACCTCATCCAGGTAATAAAAAACAGCGCCCTGTGCCATTTCAACAAGGGTTTTACTTCTGGGTTGAAGGGTTTCAATAACCCCCTGGGTAAAGGCATTGTTTTGTGCATCAATCCCCAACTCTTTGAGATGAAACAAGAGATGGTCTGCCAGTTCAGCCGGGCTTTTACTTTGAATATGCTTGGCGTTCAGAGCTGTTAGTTTGTCCGTGTCAAACATTGATGCGGATCTGCCCAGGTGTTCCAGGTTAAACTTTTCAATGAGGTCGTCTCTTGTGAAAAATTCCTGGTCACCATGAGACCATCCCAGGCGGACCAGGTAATTGATCATGGCATCAGGCAAAAATCCCATTTTTTTGTATTCTCCAACGGACATGGCACCATGCCGCTTGCTCAGGCGTGATTTGTCGGCTCCCAGAACCATGGGAACATGTCCGAAAACCGGCATTTCTGCGCCAAGGGCCTGGTATATCAGCATCTGTTTCGGGGTGTTGATTAAATGGTCGTCCCCCCGGATAATGGTGTTGATCCCCATTGTCAGGTCATCAATCACCACGGCCAGGTTGTACATGGCAGATCCGTCGCTTCTTCTGATAATAAAGTCGTCTATTTCCGAATTTTGAAAAGATGTCGCACCTTTTACAACGTCCTGGACAATGGTTACGCCGGAATCAGGGGTTTTAAGTCGAACAACGGTATTGTCCGCTTTTTCGAGATTTCTGTTTCTGCACTTGCCGTTGTACATGGGTTTTTGTCCGTTGGCCTTTGCCTCTTCCCTCATGGCATCAATCTCTTCAGGCGTACACGAACAATAGTAGGCTGCCCCTGATTTGATCAATTTTTCTATGTATTCATTATAGATGTCATATCTTTGGGTTTGAAAATAGGGGCCTTCGTCCCAGTCAATGCCGAGCCATTCCAGGGATTCGAGTATTGCATCCACTGACTCTTCTGTGGATCTTGCCGCATCAGTATCTTCGATTCTTAAAACAAATTTTCCCTTTTTTTTTCGTGCATACAGCCAGTTAAACAGAGCTGTCCTTGCCCCGCCAATGTGAAGGTATCCGGTTGGGGAGGGGGGAAATCGTGTGATGATTGTATCCATTGGTTCTCCATAAAATAAATATTGTGTAAAATCGAGACTTTAAGTACCATAAGACGTATTTTCATTCAAGTGTGAGCAAGAAAAAAACATCCCCCCCCCTTGACAGATATTTTTGGCATCACATAAAACAGGGTTTAAAAAAACTTATACTGGATGCCAAACGCAAGGAAAGTAATCTCTTTTTCATAAGTTATGGGTTGATCAAAACGATTTATAAAGGATGCGTCTTTATAAAAAACATGACCTAAACTGAAAATCAGGTTTAAGTTTTCGTTCATCTGATATCCCAGGCTGCTGCCAAGGGTATGGGCATCAAGTTCAGGTAATTCCGGGGTCATATCTTTGGCATCCACACCCGTGTTTGTGTAAAGGTATCCAAGGGTGACTTTTAAAGTGTCTGTGCAGGCATATTCAAAACCGATACCAATATCATACCCATTATCCACAGCGCTCTCATCTCTTGAGGTTCCGGCAATATCTTTGAAGCCAGCGTCGTTGTTTAGATATAAGGTCAGGTTGCTTTCAGCTCTTATCTTCGGACTGATCTTATATGACACGCCTGCTGCCAATACAGCTGGAAGATTCCTGCTTCTTTTCTGGCCATCTACAACGCCAAAGCTGGAAAGAAGTGGTCCTGCCGGGGTAATGAAATCCCTTTTTACGTCAGCTTCATAATCCAGGTCAACTTTTGTGTCATAGTGAAGGCCCAAATTCAGGGCATCAAAAGGAGAAAAGTTGATCCCGATGATGCCACCAAAGCCATCCGCCTCTTCCTCAAACGATAAATCAATGGGAAAAGGTCCGGGAAGGGTTACGAGGCCTTTCATTTTTCGGTCGCTTTTTACATATCGTACTCCAAGGGAGACAGACCACATATCATTGAATGAGTATGCACCGCCTATAGTATAGCCAAGCCCTATAGCCTCGGCCTTTAGATTCTCATCTATGTAAGGGGCCAGGCCCCCGCTTAAGACCATTCTGACAAAATTGGTAGTTGCATTTCCGTTTTCAAAGTTAACTTTCCCGCCGCCCACAACATTGGAGACTCCAAAAAAACCTGCCCATTTATCTTTTTTATATATCGTAAAAATGCCGGGGACAATTGAGGATTTATCCTGATCAAAATCATGTCCATTGATTTTATTGTTGTAGTTTTTTGCAACATAATGGGCGGATACGTTTCCATAAAATCCGTTTTCCATTTTCATGATTCCGGCAGGATTATACATGACAATATCTGCACTGTCAGTTGCAGCATTCCGGTTCAGAATGCCGATATATTCAGCGCTCCAATTGGTTTTGTTGTCCGCACCTCCTGCCCACAATACTGAAGATTCCATTAAAAAGACCATCCAAATAACAATCATCATGCCTGGTTTTTTCATTGTTTCCTCCTAAATGTGATTTGTTTTAATATGCTCAAGTAAAAATTGTATTACCTATAAGCCTCAGTAATTTATTTAAAATAATATTAATGTTGCGACTTGGATAACGATAGTTGTCTTTTGAAATTGAGATTATTAGACCTTTACATACTCGACTATGGTATGTCAATAGTAGAAGTGTCGTTTTTTAGTATGATTGCCTCTAAGGCTTTGATGGAAGGTGTTTGGGAAGATCATTTCGCTTCTTTGTGTTTTTATTTTTTACTTAATTTTTGCTTTCTCAGTTTAATTTAACAGACGATTATTTCGTGGAATAGAATTTTTCTGAAAAGAATATTAAATTTATATTTGAGTGAAATTGTTTATAAATTGTCAAAAGCGATTGTTTTTTAAGTTCTTTTTAAATTCTTGACACTTTTCATAAATTGATGTAAAAATGTGTGTTTATTATGTTGGCTTATAGTAAAATAAATTCAAATAAATTAATATAGTTAGGAGAGATCAATGGCAGTTCCAAAACAAAAGAGTTCCAAGGCAAGAGGCAGAAAAAGACGCACACATTACAAGGTAAGCGCTCCCACAGTGAGCGTATGTCCGGAATGCCAGGAACCCAAGCTTCCCCATGCAGCCTGCCCGGAATGTGGTGCGTATAAAGGCAGAAATATAAATGCTCAGGCTGACGACAACGAATAGGGCAAGGACGAAGGATAGATCAAGGAGGCAGTCTAAATATGACCGTTGAAACAAAAGTTAAAAAAGTGATCGCAGAAAAGATACCTGATATTGATATTGAGGATGTTGTCCCGGAAGCCTCTTTGATCGAAGATTTAGGCGCTGATTCCCTGACAATCGTTGAATTGGTCATGTCAATGGAAGAAATTTTTGAAATTGAAATTGATGATGATGACGCTGAAAAACTGCTCACGGTTCAGGATGCCATTGATTTTATCAAAGCAAAATCTTAAATAAGGGTAAATAAAATGGATAAATACAAGTCCATTATCATTGGAAGTGATCATGCAGCCTATGAATTGAAAGAAAAAATCAAGGCGTATCTCATTGATAAAGGTTATTTGGTTGCAGATGCAGGGACTCAAAGTGAGGCATCTGTAAATTATGTGACCTATGGGAAAAAGGTTGCCAAAGCGGTCTCAAACGGTCAATATTTAAAAGGGATTTTGCTTTGCGGCACCGGGCTTGGCATGTCCATGGTTGCTAACCGGTTTGCAAATGTAAGAGCGGCTCTTTGTTCTGATATTTTTTCAGCAAAGATGAGCCGGGTTCATAATGATTCCAATATCCTGGTTATCGGTGGCCGTATCGTGGGAGATGTTCTGGCATTTGAACTTGTTCAAACCTGGCTGGATACCGGCTTTGAAGGCGGACGCCATCTTGAACGGATTCAAGCAATTGACAATTAGCAATACCGGAAGGGGCAGGTAAAATGGGATATATCAAGCAGACGGATTTTGAAATTGCAAAGATTATTGAACTGGAAGCAGACCGCCAGGAATATGAATTAAATCTGATTGCTTCTGAAAATACGGTTAGTCCTTCAGTAATGGAAGCACAGGGGTCTATATTGACCAATAAGTATGCAGAAGGATATCCTTCCAGGCGGTATTATGGCGGTTGTGAGTTTGTGGATCAGGCAGAGGATCTGGCCATTGAACGGGCTAAAAAGCTGTTCAATGTCGAATATGCAAATGTTCAGCCTCATTCAGGCTCCCAGGCCAATATGGCTGTTTATTTTGCATTGCTGAACCCGGGGGACCGGATTCTTGCCATGGATCTTTCACATGGTGGTCACCTGACCCATGGGGCTGCTGTCAGTTTTTCTGGCAGGTTATATGATTTTGCCCATTACGGATTGTCGCCGAAAACTCAGATGATTGATCTGAATAAGGTTGAAGATCTTGCAAAAAAACATCAGCCCAAGTTGATTGTAGCGGGTGCCAGTGCGTACCCCAGGATTATAGACTTTAAAGGGTTTTCCGATATTGCCAAGTCAGTGGGGGCTCTTTTTATGGTGGATATGGCTCACATTGCAGGGCTTGTGGCAGCCGGTGTTCATCCAAGTCCGGTGGGATTTGCAGATGTGATCACCTCAACCACCCACAAAACCCTGAGAGGGCCTCGAGGCGGTTTGATTCTGTCTTCAGAAAAATTTGCCAAGGCCATCGGCAGCCAGATATTCCCGGGGATTCAGGGCGGACCTTTGATGCATGTGATTGCAGCCAAAGCAGTTGCCTTTAAAGAAGCTTTGGAAGACTCTTTTGCGGATTATCAGAAACAGGTAATCAAAAATACGGCTGCCCTGGCAAGTGTTATACTGAAAAGAGGGTATAAACTTGTTTCCGGTGGAACAGACAATCATATGGTACTGGTTGACTTCAGTCAGCGGGATATTTCCGGTAAGGATGCCGAAGAACGGCTTGGTAGGGCTGGTATCACTGTGAATAAAAATACGGTTCCAAACGAAAAACGCGGCCCCTTTGTCACCAGTGGTATCAGGATCGGGCTTCCCCTTGTTACATCCCGGGGTATGGATGAGGCGGCCGGCAAAAAAATAGCCACCTTTATCTGTGATGTCTTGGATGATGAAAAAAATATTGAAGCCGTGGCAAGAAACGTAAGGGCGCTTTGCATTGAATACCCCTTATATGTCGGCAAATCAACCCATGACTGACTCCTTGTCTGACAGACCCTCATGGCATGAATACTTTATGGGGATTTGTGATCTTGTGTCCGGTCGTTCCACCTGCATAAGAAGAAAGGTGGGCGCGGTACTGGTGAAGGAAAAAAGAATTCTTTGCTCAGGTTATAATGGCGCGCCAGCTGGTGTACCCCATTGCAGTGAGACCGGATGTCTGCGAGAACAATTAAAAGTGCCGTCCGGGGAAAAGCATGAGTTGTGCCGTGGTGTTCATGCCGAACAGAATGCCATTATCCAGGCAGCCTATCATGGTGTGCAGGTGAAGGGGGCTGTCCTTTATTGCACCAATCAACCCTGTTCAATTTGTGCAAAAATGATTGTCAATGCAGGAATTAAAACCGTGTATTATAAAGATGGATATGACGACCCATTGACTCTGGATATGTTTGACAAAGCCAAAGTGAAACTGATACTGCTTGATACTTAAACAACAAAAGAGGCCAACATGAAGTGTCCATTTTGCGGAAACCTGAATACAAGAGTTGTTGATTCGCGTCCGGGCAAAATCGATCTTGAAGTTCGCCGACGCAGGGAATGCCCGGAATGCAGCCAGCGGTTTACCACCTATGAGCGGGTTGAGCAGATTCCCATCATGATTGTCAAAAAAGATAACCGCAGGGAGGAATTCAACCGGGAAAAGGTTCTTACGGGTATTAAAAAAGCCTGTGAAAAAAGAGCCATCAGTATCAATC
Source organism: Desulfobacula toluolica Tol2 (assembly GCF_000307105.1). Lineage (NCBI taxonomy): Bacteria > Pseudomonadati > Thermodesulfobacteriota > Desulfobacteria > Desulfobacterales > Desulfobacteraceae > Desulfobacula > Desulfobacula toluolica. The sequence continues at coordinate 3,950,053 of NC_018645.1, read as the reverse complement.
AGATTGAAGACATCGTGGATGACATTGAACGGAATTTAAGAGAAATCAATGACCGGGAAATTTCATCTAAATTTGTGGGTGAAAAAGTGATTGAGGCCTTAAAGCAAATTGATGATGTTGCTTATGTCCGGTTTGCTTCTGTTTACAGAGACTTTAAGGATGTGGCTGATTTTATACAGGAACTCAAGGGTATGATTTCAAAAGAATGTCTGCCTCTTGAATTCAATGCGATATCGGATAAGCCTGATGACAGATAATGACTATATGAGCCTGGCAATATCTCTTGCAGGAAAAGGCAAAGGTTTCACCTCTCCCAATCCTTGTGTCGGTGCTGTTGTGGTTAAGGATGGAAGGGTTGTCGGAAAAGGGTTTCACAGGGCGGCAGGGCTTGCCCATGCCGAAGTGGAAGCCATTGATGATGCGGGTTACATGGCAAAGGGTGCCACCATTTATGTGACTCTTGAACCGTGTAATCATTTTGGCAAAACTCCTCCCTGCACCCATAAAATTATCAATGCCGGAATAAAAAAAGTTGTTGTGGGCTGTAAAGATCCCAATCCCAATGTGTGTGGCGGTGGAATAGCCTACCTGCGAGACAATGGGATTGAAGTTGTCACAGGCGTTCTACAGAAAGAAGCCCAAGCCCTGATTGAAGAGTTTATCTGGTATGTTCAAAATAACAAGACCCCTTTTGTGATTTTGAAATGTGCATCTACCCTGGATGGAAGAATTGCAACCGCTACCGGGGATTCAAAATGGATTACCAATGAAAAGTCACGGGTGTTTGTGCATAAGATTCGTCATCAGGTGGATGCCATCCTGGTGGGTTCAGGAACCTTGCATGCCGATAACCCTTCGCTTACATCAAGAATTGAAGGTGTTCAGACAAAAGATCCTGTCAGAATTATTCTGGATACACATTTAACCATTAAAGAAGATGCAAACGTTTTGACCCAGAAGTCCAATGCCAAAACCATAATTGTCACGGGTACTGGTGCATCAAAAGAAAAAAGAGCCTTGATTGAAAGCAAAGGGGCCCAGATTCTTGAAGTCTCGTTGAAACAAGAAAAACTTGATTTAAATGAACTGATGATTAAGTTAGGAAAAATGTCGATTTTAAGCCTCCTGATTGAAGGCGGAAGCGTGGTGGCAGGGTCAGCGCTAAAGGCCGGTATTGTAAACAAAGTGCTGTTTTTTCTGGCACCCAAATTTTTAGGCTCTGATGACGGCATCCCGGTGTTTCAGGGAAAAGGCCCGAAGTTGATAAAGGATGCCTTTGAATTGAAAAAATCGACGGTCACCCTGTTTGACACGGATATGCTGGTGCAAGGGTATTTAAACTAATATAGTACAAATTAATATGGTACAGGTCAGGTGCAGCTTAACTGAATGTAAAAAAAGGTTTAGGAAACAAAGATAGTGTTTACAGGAATCATTGAAAGTTTTGGAACCATAAAACGCATTGAGTCCAGCGGTGAGGGAAAAGTTCTTCATATCGGCTGTGATCTGGATCTGTCTGAAAGCAAAATAGGTGATTCAATTGCTGTAAACGGTGCCTGTCTTACGGCTGTCAGCCTTGAAAAGCATGCTTTTAAAGTGGATATGGCACCTGAGACGGTTGAACGGACAACTTTCAAGTCTTTGACAACAGGCTCGAGAGTTAATATCGAACGGGCGCTAAAATTGTCGGATCGGATTGACGGCCACCTGGTATCGGGTCATATTGATGGAACAGGAATCATTTCTTCCATGGTACGAAAGAGCAATGCCGTGATTATCAAAATTGATGTGCCTTCAACGCTTGGATCAGACATGATTGAAAAAGGATCTGTTGCCATTGAAGGCATAAGCCTGACCATCAACAAGTGTTCTGATAAAGACTTTCAGGTCAGTATCATTCCTCATACCGCGGATATTACAACCATAGGGTTAAAAAGGGTCGGAGATGAGGTCAATATTGAAACCGATATGATCGGAAAGTATGTAAAAAAGATTTTAAGGGGAAGTGTTTCTAAAAATGATGCGTTGCCCAAGGGGGAAAAAGACATCAGCATGGAGCTTCTCGCAAGGAACGGATTTTTATAACTGCCACGGGCAGGCCCGGAATTTCATCCGGGTTTGTCCCCACAACAAAGGTTGAAAGTCAATACTGGTCTTCCAGGACTTTGTATATAAAACCTTAAGGATTTGAATATGCCGCATTTAACAATTGAACAGGCCATTGAAGATATTAAAAACGGTAAAATGGTCATCCTCGTGGATGATGAAGACCGGGAAAATGAAGGTGATCTGACCATGGCAGCCCAGGCTGTAACACCTGAAGCCATCAATTTTATGGCCACATATGGACGGGGATTGATCTGTCTTTCCCTTGATTCCACTATTGCAGACCGGCTTGATCTGCCCATGATGGTGGATAACAATACTTCACAATACGGTACGGGATTTACCGTTTCTATTGAGGCCAAAAAAGGTGTGACTACAGGGATTTCCGCAGCCGACCGGGCAACAACCGTTCTTACAGCCGTGGCAGATGACACCACTCCCAATGATATCGCAAGGCCAGGACATATTTTCCCTTTAAGGGCAAGGGACGGCGGCGTCATGGTCAGGATCGGACAGACGGAAGGTTCTGTTGATCTGGCTCGTCTGGCAGGGCTGAAACCTGCTGGCGTGATTTGTGAAATTATGGATGACGACGGAACCATGGCAAGAATGCCTTCCCTGGAAAAATTTGCAAAAAAACACGGAATTGGTATCTGCACGGTTGCGGATCTGGTTAAATACCGGCTTAGAACGGAAAGTTTTGTTAAAAGAGCTGCCCAGACCGTGATCCCCACAAAGGTTGGCGGTGAGTTTAAAATAATTGCCTATGAAAACGATATGGATAGCCTGACCCACATTGCCCTTGTCAAAGGGGATATTGATTCTGAAAAAGAAATCCTTGTAAGGGTTCATTCGGAATGTATGACAGGTGATATTTTTTCATCTCTTCGATGTGACTGCCAGGATCAGCTCCACAAGGCCATGGCCATGATGGAAGAAGAAGGCTGCGGGGTGCTGCTGTACCTTCGCCAGGAAGGCCGAGGCATCGGTCTTGTGAATAAATTAAAAGCCTATGAATATCAGCGTCAGGGCCTGGATACTGTTGAAGCCAATGAAAAACTCGGGTTTGATGCCGATATGAGAGATTATGGTGTAGGTGCCCAGATGCTGGTGGATCTGGGGGTTAAAAAAATGCGCCTTCTGACCAACAACCCCAAAAAAATGATCGGCCTTGAAGGTTATGGATTAAGTGTTGTTGAACAGGTTCCAATTGAAGTTGCGCCCAATTGCCATAACAAGGGTTATTTAAAATGCAAGCAGGCTAAAATGGGGCATTTGCTTCATATGTAAGCGTTTTTGTGTGATCAATTTCATGAGATCAGTGACTGAACTAAAATTGTAAAATAATATAAAGATTTAAGGATATATAAATGCCAAAAATTATCGAAGCCGGATTGCAGGCTCAGGGTAAAAAATTTGGAATCATTGCTTCCCGTTTTAATGATTTTATTACCGGAAGGCTTGTCGAAGGTGCGCTTGATGCACTCATCAGAAGCGGCGCAGAAGATAAGGATATCACCCTTTTAAAAGTTCCGGGTGCCTTTGAAATTCCTCTGGCTGCAAAAAAAATGCTGAACCATGGATCATATGATGCCATCATCTGCATTGGAGCCGTTATTCGGGGTGCCACCACCCATTATGATTATGTGTGCGCCGAAGTCTCCAAAGGAATTGCATCTGTCAGTCTTGAAGCCGATATTCCGGTGATGTTTGGCATCCTTACCACAGAAACCATTGAGCAGGCCATTGAAAGAGCAGGTACAAAGGCCGGCAACAAAGGGTTTGATGTTGCCCTTGGTGCGGTTGAAATGGCAAATCTTTCCGATAGTCTGAAAAAGGCTGAATAAAATTATGGGGGACCGCAGGCAGGCAAGGGAACTTGCACTTCAGATTCTTTTTTCTTTTGATATGGATAAGGTTGATCCGGATGAAAGTTTGGAGGCCTTTTGTACCAATAATGAAGAAAAACTCACACAAGGAGTTGAGCCTTTTTTTATGGATCTTGTAAAGGGTGTAAGGGAAAACCAGCCTAAAATTGATGCACTGTTAAACACATATTCAAAAAACTGGAAAATTTCCAGGATGCCTGTGGTAGACCGGAACATTATGCGTATTGCAATATTTGAATTTTTAAAGCATACGGATATCCCATGCAGTGTAACCATAAATGAAGCAGTTGAAATCGGTAAAAAATACGGCACACGGGATTCCGGGTCTTTTATCAATGGTGTTCTGGACCGTATAAAATCCCTTGAAGGGTTTGAATAGCTAAAAATTTTGGAGGGTGTTTTGATTATAAAAAAACTTGAGGTTGGTCCGATTATGGCCAATTGTTTTATTTTAGGATGTGAGTCTACAAAAGAAGCCGTTGTGATTGATCCGGGAGATGATTCGGATAGAATTTTGATGGAGCTGTCTAAATCCGAGCTAAAAGTGAAATATCTGATCAATACCCACGGGCATTTCGATCATGTGGGGGCCAATAAAAGAATGAAAGAAGTGACAGGCGCACAACTTGCCATTCATCCAGATGATGAGCCCATGTTCAATGAATTGTCAAGATCAGCATCAATGTTCGGGTTGTCATCAGAGAATTCACCCCCTGCGGATATTCTTTTAAAAGACGGGGATGAAATTACATTCGGTGATATAACACTTAAGGTCATCCACACCCCGGGTCATTCAAAAGGCGGTATCAGTCTTTATACCAAAGGTCATCTTTTTGCAGGAGACACCTTGTTTGCAGGGTCTATCGGCAGGACGGATCTGGCCGGTGGCGATTATGATACCTTGATTTCAAGTATCAAGGAAAAGCTGCTGGTCCTTGATGAAGATACACGGGTGTATACCGGTCATGGACCGGAAACAACCATAGGTAATGAAAAGAGAATGAATCCTTTCTTAAGATGACGGGGCGTAAGATTAATGGCCTTAACATTGATGAGTTGCTAAAACAACTTCCTTGTTTGAAGGATGTTCATCAGGAAACGGTTCAGCTTGATCTGCCATTTGAACAGATAGCCAAATCCTTTGCTGATGATAAAGGAACCGTTCTTTTGTTATCCGGTTCGAGCCTTGATTGCTCCCGGTATCATATCCTTGCTGCAAAACCCTGGCTTGAGGTGACCAGCAAACAGGAAAAGGTCTTCATAAGATGCAGGGGAAAAGAATCTTGTGTTCATCAGGACCCGTTTTCAGTTGTTCAGGCCTTGCTGAACCATTTCAAATTAGAGGATGATTCCCATGATCTGCCGATTCACGCAGGTCTGTTCGGATATTTTTCCTATGATTTAAAAGACCGGATTGAAAAGCTTCCCAGAACCTGCACAGATACAGGTCTGCCGGATCTGTGTCTGTATGCTCCTTCCATCATCTTTGTTCAGGATAAAGAAACAGGTCATGCAAGGCTTTGCATTCCTGTGCCGGTCAATCAGACGAGTGTTGAAAAAACAGACGATATTATTCAGGATACCCGGCGGTTTTTCTTTGAAAAAATCAGACACAGAGTTGAAAGAGAACCTTTTTCCATAGACAATGCAGGTTTTTGTTCCAGTTTGACCAAGCCTGAGTATATCCGGTCGGTCAAGAGGATTATCGACTATCTTAGGGCTGGTGATATCTACCAGGCCAATTTCTCCCAACGGTTTGAGACTGGTTTTTATGGGGATAGTTATCTGTTGTTCCTGGATTTGTTTGAACGAAATCCAGCATCTTTTTTTTCTTATATTCATGCCGGGGATCATAAGATTGTCTCCACCTCGCCTGAACGGTTTATCAAACAAAACGGCAGGTATGTTGAAACAAGACCCATCAAAGGAACCATTGCCCGAGGCAGGACAACAAAACAGGATCTGGAAAATGGGTCCAAGCTCACCCGGAGCGTAAAAGATGATGCAGAGCTGACCATGATCGTGGACTTGATGAGAAATGATCTTTCTCGTGTAACCAAACACGGTTCGGTTGCTGTTACAGAACACAAACGCCTTGAACCCTATGAAAATGTATTTCATCTGGTTTCTGTCGTGGAAGGGGAGCTTGAAGAGGGTAAGACATCAGTTGATTTTTTAAAAGCCACGTTTCCGGGAGGGTCCATCACCGGTTGTCCCAAGATTCGTTCCATGGAAATCATTGATGAGCTGGAATCTGTAAAACGCCATGTCTATACCGGCTCTATAGGATATATCAGTTTTCATGATACCATGGATCTTTCTATTGCAATAAGAACCGCAACTATTTTCAACCATAAGATTTTTTTCTCTGTGGGCGGCGGGATTGTGTATGATTCAGACCCGGAAAAAGAATACCAGGAAACCCTTGATAAAGGAAAAACATTGATTGAAGCGTTGTCGGGAACTCAAAAAAATGTTGAGGATACTAAATTCAAAGCCAAAGCCTGGGTGGATGGAAAAATTATTGACCAGGACAAGGCAAGGGTATCGGCGGTCAGTCCGGGATTTCAATATGGGGCAGGGCTTTTTGAAACCATTTGCGTTAAAAAAGGAACCATCTTTCGCCTGTCAGATCATGTGCATCGATTGAACAGGTCATGGGAAAAGCTTTTTTCCGAAACACCACCGGATATTACCTGGAAAAATGTGATTGATTCTTTAATACTGGCAAATGGGTTTCAAGATAAGGTTCTTGCCGTTAAATTGTTGGTGTCAAAAGATGAGTGTGAGTGCGGTAAACAAGTGTTTTTAGCTGCATTTGCAAGGCAGTATGTTCACAGGCTTGAGATGCTGGATAAAAAAGGACTGGATCTTGTCACATATCCATTCCCCAGACAATCGCCTCTGGCAGATTATAAAACTTTGAACTACCTGTATTATGATCAGGCAGGCCGGTTTGCCAAAGCCCGTCATGCGGATGAAGCCATTGTTGTGAACCCTGATCAGACCATCTCCGAGACTAATACGGCAAGTATTCTTGCCATAAAAGATAAAACTGTGATCATTCCAAAATCAGATCATGTTCTGGGTGGTGTGACCTTGAAGTCTGTACTGGGAATATTGTCCGGTAAAGGATATGATATTTGCAAAACCAGGATACCAAAAGAGCATTTTGATTCATATTCAAATATTATTTTAACCAACGCATTAATGGGTGCGGTTAAGGTGTTGACCATTGACGGGAAAAAAATAGAACAGGAACCAGGAATTTGTTCCATGATCAATGAACAGCTGTTTAAATTGGAATCCAATACGCATAGACGCAAAAAAAACAGAAAAGAATCAAGCTTGAATTTAGTTTAAAACCGGTATATCGTAGTTGCTATATTTTGATATTAATTGCTTAGCTTAAAGTGACTTACTCATGAAAAATAAAATTATCATTATCGCCATGCTATTTGCATTCTTTTGCATGGCTCAGCTCTTTTGGGTTCAGTTTTGTCTGGCTGAACCGGGAAAGGCCAAGTCACAGCCAAAAATTTTGATTGATAATCCTGTTTTCACATTTAAATCAATACCGGAAGGGGTGCGCATAGCCCATGAGTTTAAAATTAAAAATACAGGGAATACCCTTCTTCATATCCATAAGGTTATGCCGCCATGAGGCTGTGATGAACACTCTTTTGACAGGGAGATTCCCCCGGGCGGGGAAGGCAGAGTAAAGGTTAGTTTCAGGACCAGTGGATACGGCGGAAAGATAATGAAAAAAAATATTATAGTCAAGACTGATGATCCTGAGAAAAAAAAGTTCAACCTGGTTGTCACAGGGCCGGTTGAAAAAGTTGTGGATATCAATCCCAGATCCGTTTATATGAATGGAAATTCCGGAGATACACTGGAAACTGTTGTCAACATTACCCCGTCGGAAAAATATCATTTTTCAATCCTGGGCATGGAACAAAAGATCCGTAATGGGATTCAAGCCCGGCTTATTGAACCTAAGAGCAGTTCGATATTATCTTCCATCTGGCACTCTTTTTTGATTAAAACCCGGCTTATTGAACCCAAAGAAGATAAGAAATTATGGCAGATTAAAATTAAAAGCACATCAGATACGGCAGCCAACCTGTATGAGATTCTGACCCTTAAAACGGACAGTCAATATAAACCCATGCTGACCATCAGGATAAATGCCGTTTTTCATGAAAAACAAAAACCCAGTTCTTAAGTTATAGAACATACTCCCCCCAAAAAAAAATATATATGGATATTACAAAAATTAAAGCAGTGGTATTTGACTGTGACGGTGTTATGTTTGATACGGCCGCAGCCAATAGAAAATATTATGATGAAGTGCTGGCAAGCTTTGATAAGCCGGGTTTAACTGAAGAGCAGTTTGTCAATGTGCATATGATGACGGTAAACGAAGCAATTGAGTATCTTTTTCCGGAAATTGACGATCTTTCAAAAGTATATGACTGCCTTAAAACGATAGGGTATCATAAATTTATCAAGTATATGACTATGGAAAAAGGTCTTAAAGAACTTCTTATAACCTTGAACGACAGCGGTTATATAAGGGGAATCGGCACTAACAGAACCAATACAATGGAAAAGGTACTCGAAGATTTTGGTCTGGAAGATTATTTTGAAGTGGTTGTGACGGCAGCAACGGTGAAAAAACCCAAACCTGATCCTGAGCAATTGCTGTTAATAATGGAAAAGTTTAATTTAAAACCAGATGAGATTCTTTTTATCGGGGATTCTGATTATGACCGTCAAGCAGCTTTGAATGCAAATGTATGGTTTGTGGCATTCAAAAATTCAGAGTTAAAGGCGGATTTTAATGTAGAGTCAATGGATGAAATTGCCGGGATTTTACAGATAAATTAATAAAATTCTTGACAAATTCGTTAATCATCATTAAACCTTACGAGGTTTTTTAGTTTAAAATTCAAGATAAATGTTTGGATAAACATTTATCATAGGTAAAACATAAATAAGGAGAATGAAGTATATGTCTAAATTAGTAGCCCCCCATGGTGGAAAAGGTCTCGTAATTTGCAAGCTTGAAGGTGCAGAACTTGAAGCGGAACTTAAAAAAGCAGCCGGTCTTAAAAAAATTGAAATATCTTCTCAGGTAAAAGGTGACCTGATCATGCTGGGTATCGGTGGTTTTAGCCCGCTTAACGGTTTTATGACCAAAGCTGACTGGAAAGGTGTTTGCGCTGATTTCCTTATGGCTGACGGTACGTTCTGGCCTGTACCGGTAATGCTTGATGCATCAAAAGAAGATGCAGCTGATATTAATGTCGGTGATGAAGTTGCTCTTGAAAGAAATGGTGAAATTTATGCCACCATGAAAATCGAAGAAAAATTTGAAATGACCGAAGACGAGAAAAAATGGGAATGTGAAAAAGTTTATAAAGGCCATGGTGAAGAGTCTGAAGACGCTGTTTTCTGGAAAATTGCCATGGAAGATCATCCAGGTGTTCAGATGGTTATGGCCAGAAAAGAATTCTGCCTGGCAGGCCCTGTAAAAGTTCTTTCCGAAGGCGAATTCCCTGAAAAATTCAAAGGCGTTTACCTGACACCTAAAGAAACCCGTGCGATCTTTGATGAAAGAGGCTGGGCAAACGTTGCTTCCATGCAGCTTAGAAACCCAATGCACAGATCCCATGAGCATCTTTGCAAAATAGCCCTTGACGTATGTGATGGTGTTTTGATTCATTCTCTGATTGGTAACTTAAAACCAGGCGATATCCCGGCAGAGGTTCGTATTGAATGTATTGATACTCTGATCAAGGGTTTCTTTGTTCCCGAGCATGTTGTTAACGGCGGATATCCTCTTGACATGAGATATGCAGGACCTAGAGAAGGTCTTCTCCATGCAACTTTCCGTCAGAACTACGGTGTTAACAGAATGATCATCGGTCGTGACCATGCAGGCGTTGGTGATTTCTATACATTGTTTGAAGCACAGGAAATTTTTGATACTATTCCTACACCGGAAGGTGAAGGAAAAGCATTGCTTTGCGAACCTTTGAAAATTGACTGGACATTCTACTGCCATAAATGTGACGGCATGGCTTCCATGAGAACCTGCCCCCATGGCAAAGATGACAGAGTTATCCTTTCCGGAACCAAACTGCGTCACGCTCTGTCCAACAACGAAGAAGTTGTTGACCACTTTGGCCGTGAAGAAGTTCTGGTTATCCTGAGAAAATACTATGCATCCTTGACTGAAAAAGTTGAAGTTAAACTTCAGAGTCATGCAGAAGGATCTAAAATGTAATTTATTCCTGCTAAAGGAAAGTACATTTTAAGCTATATACGAGGGGGATTTCCTTTTAAGAAAGGGAAATCCCCCTTTTTAATAGTTCCCCCCCCCCCCCCTCTACTACCCCTAAATTGATAACACAATTTTTGTGTATACCGGATCATATCTAACAGATATGTGCAAATAGTTGCGGTGTTTTATTTTGGCTGTGAGTTTTCATCTCTGGTGAAAGCTTATTGTAAAAAGGCTTCTGGAACGATTTGGAAAAGAAAATCTTAAGGAAATATGCAGCAAACCTGAAAGATCTGCTGCATAAATTTTTCAAAAGAGAATAAACCTTTTGTTATCTTTATATCAGTTTTCGGCAGCCCAAACTTATGAACATTTCTGGTTCAGTTTAAACGATTCATTAAAGATATCCAGAAGTTTTACATTCTGTTTGGCCATCATAACGCAATTACCGCTTATGGCATAAAAAAGGATGCTCAACCGTGTTTTGGAAGAATCATCTACGATTCTTCCAATCTGGTTTTCGTTAAAATCATCCACCAGTTCCCGCAAATAATGAAATTGTTCTACCGCTTCCTGGCAGTCAACGATCTCTTTGTTCCGAAATGCGGTCTCCACAAGGAAAAAGATATTTAAGAAAACTTTTTTGATCTCTTTTAATTCTGCGATTTGGGCATCCAAAAGTCCCTTGTGGCGGTTGCTTACATGCATGCTGGAGCGGATTATGGTGTCCCTGTGTCCGTCTGTAAGTTTTTGAAGCCGCCTGATGATCTGATAATAATTATAGGAAATAGCCTGGTCTTCTTTTGAGAGCAGCCGTAATACCTTGAAGATGTTGGCAATAATGATATTTGTACTGTTCTGGAAGTGTTTGACCCTCTCCCGCTCATGCCGTAATTTATACAGGTCTTCTTGAAAAAGTGCATCAAAGCCGATATCAAAGGATTCTCGGATGCCTTTGAGAAGAAAAGCCAGGTGATCAAATGTCTGGGACATGGATTCATGGAAGTTTTCAACCTTGTGAAGGTTATAAATGCTCATCTCTTCCTTATCTTTAACCTTAACCTTGTGCTTCTGGTGATTTTTCCAGATCATGAATCCGGCAAATGCGAACAGGATAAAAAATCCTGGAATTTTAAAATATGATAAAATATTAGCAAAGATAAAGGCAACCACAAAGGCGATAAAAGCCGTCATAAACCATCCGCCAACTACGGTTAATACGCCGGTTACCCTGTATACTGCACTTTCCCTGCCCCATGCCTGATCTGAAAAACTGCTTCCCATGGCTACCATAAAGGTGACGTAGGTGGTTGATAAAGGCAGTTTCAAAGATGTGGCAAATGAAACCACCGCACTTGCCACCATCAGATTAACAGAAGCACGAACCAGATCAAAAGAAGGTTTTCCTGCCTGGGTGATTCCTTTGATTGGTGCAGCCGGGGTTAGACGGCGGGAAATGATTTTTCTTACGGGCAGTGGAGTTATATTTTTTGCGGTGCTGAATAAAGAATCAAACATGTTGACAATTTTTCTGGACAGCCAGATGGACTCGAATTTTTCTATTCCTTCATCCTGTTGTCCCAGGCCGATTTCCGTTTCCGTTACTGTTCGTGCCTTTTTGGAGAGCCACAGGGTGATCACCATTATAAAACCTGCTACCAACATGATATGGGTCTGTGATTGCACCTGTTTGCTTAAAGCGGTCATGGTTATATTTAAAGGATCTCCCGAGGCCAGGGCATTTTGAAAGGCATTGAGACCTGCAAGGGGAACACCGATAAAATTTACCAGGTCATTGGCTGCAAATGCCATGGCAAGGGCAAAGGTTCCGACAAGTACAATGGGTTTTAAAATATTGACTTTAAAAAAGGATATCAGGATCTGGAAAGTAAAAGCAGAAATCATGAATATACATGCCATTATAAGATAGGAATGGGCTTTTATCCAGGCGATGGCTTGGTCATCCATGAAAGTAGCCCCTTTAGAGCCTTTAACCAGGATAAAAAAAGTTATGGCGGTCATGGCCATACCTCCCCAGAGTGCGCCGTATTTTTTTAAACGGCTTTGATACTCAAATGTAAAAATCAGCCTGGAGATAAACTGCATCACTGCGCCTGAAAAGAATGCCACTACAATGGATAAAAGGATTCCACCCACAATGGCCATGGCCTTGGCTGTATTAATATAGTCCCATAACGCCATGGCATTGTCGTTTGATGCCATGATTTTAATCACGGAAAGCGCAACCGCAGCTCCCAGCAGTTCAAAAACAATTGATACTGTTGTAGAGGTCGGCAGTCCATGGGTATTGAAAAGATCAAGCAACAGGATGTCCGTTATCATAACGGCCAGGAAAATGGTTAGAAGTTCAGGCATAGTGAAAAATTGTGGATGAAAAATGCCTTTTCTTGCCACTTCCATCATACCGCCTGAAAAGGTTACACCGGCAATAATACCCAGGCTTGCAATGATCATGATCATAAAAAAAGGGGCAGCCTTTGACCCGATGGAGGAATTTAAAAAATTAACAGCGTCATTTGTCACGCCGACAACCAGATCAAATATGGCAAATAAGACCAGCATGCCAACAATCACATAGCACAATTGAAGACCCATAATGTTCTCTCTTTTAAAGGTTTAATATGCAGCACGCCATTGTCCGGGGGAAACCGAACGGGCCGACTGCATGATTTTTTAATAAGATTTTAATAACATCCTAATAAAGTACAAAATATTTTGAGATTATTTAGACTTTATTCTTTGATTTTTCAACTAGTCGGGGATATTCTAACATAATTCTAACAATTTGTAAGATGAGATTACGAATGAATTATAAGAATCGTTGATAACATTAGCTTCTGACTGATTCAAACACTTAAACGTGAATCCAAGCTATTAATATTGGGTTTGCTTCAGTGCTAATATCTTTACTGTATTGTTTGTCGTGAATTTAAGGTTATACTTTTTTCAGGGATTGGAGTTTAAGAATTGTTTCATAGACCTGTTTTTTAGAAAGACTGGTTTGGCTTGAAATTAATTTGGCTAAACCTGATGTGCCAAGGTCTGTGGTTGAAAGTTTTGCAAGGATGATCTCTTTTAATTCTTCTTCAGTTATGGTGTTTTCTTCTGATCGCCCTTGAACAAAAAGAGAACATTCCCCTTTAACATTTTCTTTATTATTTAATTTTTGAAGAATTTCAGATAATTTTCCTCGGATATATTCTTCATGGAGTTTGGTGATTTCCCTGGCAAGGCATGCCTTGCGATCTCCTAAAATGGTTTGAAGGTTGGCAACAAGATTTTGAATGCGTTTCGGGGATTCATAAAAGATAAGGGTTGGGGGTTCATTTTTTATGGCTTCAATTGCATGTTTTTGCTTTTGTTGTTTTTTGGGTAAAAATCCCAGAAACAAAAAAGAATCGGTTGGAAGCCCGGAAACACTTAATCCGGCAATTGCAGCACTGCATCCAGGAATAGGAATAACCTTGATCTCTTCTTTTGCAACGGCAGTGACAAGTTTATACCCTGGATCTGAAATGGATGGGGTTCCGGCATCTGAAATCAGGGCAATGTCAAGGCCGCTTTTTAAATGGGCAATGAGGTGGGGGGCTTTTTTTGTTTCATTGTGTTCATGACAGGAAACAAGTTTTGTTCCAATACCATAGTGGGAAAGAAGTTTTTTTGAATGGCGTGTGTCTTCAGCAGCAATCAGATCGACCTGCTTTAAGATTTTAACGGCTCTGAAGGTGATATCTTCAAGGTTCCCCACCGGGGTTGCAACGACATATAAGGTTCCAAATGCAGTCGGATCATTCATTTTAACAGGCCTGAAATGCATTTTTAATTAAATTTATTTCAAATCCGGCTTTTGTTTTATAAACTTCAACCACATCAAATCGAATCCTTGAATTTGTCTGTTTTGTTTTTTTAAGATAAAAACAGGCTCCGAGAATGATCTTTTTCTGCTTTGAATAGGTGACCGATTCCCTTGGCAGTCCTTTTTTCAAACTGCGCCGGGTTTTAACTTCAATAAAACAGATATGATCATTGTCTTTGGCAATAATATCAATTTCAGCTGGTTTTGTTTGATAATTGGTTTCAAGAATTGTAAAATTCAGTGTTTGAAGAAAGGATATGGCAGCTGCTTCTCCTTGATGCCCCAGAATTTTGGGGTCATCGTGCATTTGTGATCCCTTTTACACCCCTGAAGGTTTGGCGGTGAATAGGGCAGGGTCCGTTTTTTAAAATGGCTTGCTTATGGGCTTTAGTGGGATATCCCTTGTGCTGGATAAAATTATATTCAGGATAGGTTTTGTGAAGCTCTTTCATGATGGCATCCCTTGTGACCTTTGCAATGATGGAGGCCGCTGCAATGGAAATGCTTTTTGAATCCCCTTTAATCACGGCTGTCTGGTCTGTTTTCATGTCCAGCGTAAATTTACCGTCAATCAGCAGAAAATCAGGTGAAATTGAAAGGTTTTCAACAGCTCTCTTCATGGAAAGCAAAGAGGCTTGCAAAATGTTGATTTGATCAATCTCAAGGTGTGAGGCAATACCCGTTGAAACGGCAATTGCCTGTTCCTTGATCAGGGGAAAGAGTGCGTCTCTTTTTTTTTCCGACAGCTTTTTTGAATCATCAATGCCTTCACAGGAAAAATCCCCGGGTAAGATCACGGCTGCAGATACGACAGGGCCGGCAAGGGGTCCCCTGCCAGCCTCGTCAACACCTGCTATTATTTTATAGCCGTAAGCTTTTGCTTCATGTTCAAATTGCCACATCCAAGATACCTTAAAAGGGGGTTTATTAAACAAACCGTTTTTCTTTGATCCTGGCCGCTTTGCCTCTAAGGTTTCTAAGATAATAAAGTTTTGATCTTCTGACACGTCCTCTTGTTACCACTTCAATTTTATCAAGAACCGGTGAATAAAGCGGAAATATTCTCTCAACACCAATACCACCTGAAATTTTTCTTACGGTAAAACGGGCGCTTGCATATCCTTTTGTCTTTTTGATCACTACACCCTGAAATATCTGGATACGTTCTTTTTCGCCTTCACTGATTTTTACATGTACTTTTACCGTATCGCCTGAGTCAAATTCAGGGATATCAAGACGTAGTTGTTCTTTTTCTAATTTTTCGATTATGTTAGTCATTTGTTTCTCCTAAGATTCTTCCCTTTTGGCAAATATGGATACGATTCTACCTGCCGTTTATGATCCTGTCTAAATATATTGATGCGGCAGATCTGACAGAAAGGTGATTGTAGTCAGCATCCCCGTAAATCGGGTCTAAAATAAAATCACATGTATCAATCAATTCATCTGCCAGTCCCCATGCCGTTCCAAAAACCAGAACATGGGATGCTTTATTCTCAAGCTTTAGCCGTAACGTCTCGGTTGTTATTGAACCGACGGTTTTTTTTGCACTTGTAGCAATAGTTACAACCGGTTCATTTCTTTCTTTTTTTATCGCGTTGACCGCATCCTCAAATGTTGCAGATACCCTGATAAGTTCAAGCGCCTTTTTTCTGAACGGATTGAGCTTGCCGCCAACCCCTTTTGTCCAGTGTTCAATCACCTGTTTGGCAAGGGTTGCCTGATCTTCATAAGGGGTTACAACATAAAATCCTTTTACACCAAAGGTAATGGATGCTCTTGCAATATCATGCAGGTCAATGGTTGTCAGGGCTGATCCAATGGGCATATCCTTTTTGTTCATCACAGGAAAATGGATCAAAGCCACATAAATGTTATTCTTTAACAAAAACTTCCAACTCCTGACTCCATTGCATTAATATTTTTTTTTCTTCCAAATTCAATTTGTTTTTTCTGAAAAGATCCGGTCGTTTAAGAAACGTCCGCTGAAGTGAAGATCGTTTTCTCCATTGTCTGATCTTTTCGTGGTTCCCGGACAACAACACTTCCGGAACGGGTAATCCTTCAAATTCTTCCGGTCTTGTGTACTGTGCATACTCAAGCCGGTCGTCGGAAAATGAATCTGATTTGGGGGATTCGCAGCTTCCCAGGACACCCGGGATCAGTCTTGCAATTGAATCAATGATAACCATGGATGCCAACTCTCCCCCGGTCATGACATAATCTCCGATAGAAATTTCTTCATCAACCAGGCAGGATGTTATTCTTTCATCAATTCCTTCATACCTGCCACAGATAAAAATAAGCCCCTCATTTGCACAAGACAGTTCCCAGGCTTTTGCCTGGCTGAACCGGGTTCCCTGCGGGGTCATTAATACAACTTTTGATTCAGGCATTTTTTTTTTTGCATATAAAACAGCGGCCTGTAAAGGTTCGGGTTTCATTACCATACCACTGCCACCACCATAGGGTCTGTCATCCACTGTTTTATGACGGTCTGTTGAAAAATCCCTGATATTGATGCTGCTTCCAGTAATCAGTTTTTTTTCAATACCCCGTGATATCATGCCATGCTCAAAAAATGCGTCGATCAGTTCAGGGAACAGGGTGAGTACCGTAAAGTCCATCAATAATCCTCGGGCAATGTTGTTTTCACGATTCCATTTTTAATATCGACGGATTCGATAAACTGTTTGTGCATGGGCACAAGGGTTTCTTTTTTATTGTCTGTTACAACCAGCACATCATTTGCCCCTGTTGGGAAAATATCGGTTATTTTTCCGATAAATCCTTTTTCATGATCAAACACATTCAGCCCCAAAAGATCCTGCCAATACCATGTGTCTTCTTCAGGTTCCGGCAACTGATCACGGTCAATCAGGATTTTTTTCCCTATAAGATCCTCGGCAAGTTCACGGGTGTCAACTCCCTCAAGAAAGAGTATGATCCCTTTTTTATGCGCAGTTGCCTTAACAATCTTGTATTGCCTGCCGTCTTCCTCATCTTCTGATTTTAAAAGAACACTTCTGCCGGGGCAAAAGGTATCAATTGATTCTGCAAAAGACCAGACCTTTAAATTACCAGCGAGTCCATGAACACCGGTTACCTGACCTATGGTAAATGAATCGGCTGTGTTCATATTTTACTCAATAATTTCAAGAACCGTCCGTTTTTTAAGTTTGGTGGATGCCGCACTTAAAATCGTTCTCATGGCTCTTGCCGATCTTCCCTGTTTCCCAATAACTTTTCCCAGGTCTTCTTTTGCCACCTTAAGTTCCAGAACGGAAGTTTGATCTCCAACAACTTCTGATACATGAACCTGATCAGGATTATCTACCAGTGCCTTTGCAATATATTCTACCAGCTCTTTCATAAGTATATCTCCTTTGTAGGTTATTGAGAATACCGAGGGGAAAACTGTTAAACAGATGTTTAAGCCGATGCTTGACTGACGCCTTGTTTCTTTAATATGCTCTGGACCGTGGTTGAAGCTTTGGCGCCTTCATTTAACCAGTACTTTATTCTGTCCTCTTTGAGCGTGACAGCCGCAGGTTCGGTCATTGGATTATAAGTGCCTAAGAGTTCCAAAAATCTGCCGTCTCTCGGGCTTTCAATGTCAGCAGCTACGATTCTGTAAAAAGGTTTTTTCTTTGTGCCTTTTCTTGTCAATCTGATTCTTACGGCCATATTTTTTTCTTTCTCCTTAAAACGGCAGCATGTTTTTTAATGAACGCATGCCGCCTTTATTAAATTTCTTTATCATTTTCATGGATTGGGAATAACTTTTCAGAAGTTTGTTGACATCCTGAACCGTGGTTCCGCTTCCATTGGCAATTCTTTTTTTTCTTGACCCTTTGATAATAGTGTGTACACGTCTTTCTTCAGGTGTCATCGAATTGATAATCGCTTCGATTCTGACAAATTCCTTGTCGCCTATATTCAAGCCTTTGAGCTGCTTTTTGTTTATACCCGGCAGCATCCCTATAAGGTCTTTAATGGAACCCATTTTTTTAATGGATTTCATCTGGTTCCGGAAATCTTCCAGGGTAAAGGCATTTTTCCTTAATTTTTTTTCAAGCGCCTTGGCTTCTTTTTGATCAACCGCATCCTGTGCTTTTTCAATAAATGAAAGCGTGTCTCCCATGCCCAGAATTCTGGAGGCCATCCTGTCAGGGTGAAATGCTTCCAGGGCCGTTGATTTTTCACCCACACCAATGAATTTTAACGGCTTTCCTGTAACTGCTTTTATGGAAAGTGCCGCACCACCGCGAGCATCACCATCCATTTTGGTCAGCACAACGCCGTCCAGATCCAGTGCTTTGTCAAAAGATCCGGCAATATTCACCGCATCCTGACCGGTCATTGCATCAGCCACCAGAAGAATTTCCGACGGGTTAATGCCTTGTTTGATGCCTTTAAGTTCAGCCATCAATTCTTCATCAAGATGCAGTCTTCCTGCCGTGTCCAGCAACAGCGTGTCACAACCTTGTTCTCTGGCTGCCAATAGTGCATCCTGGCAAATTTTCAAAGGCTTCATCTCAGTTGTGGATTCAAATACCGGAACATCCAGTTGCTGTCCGATTTTTTTCAATTGATCAATTGCCGCAGGTCTGTAAACATCAACCGGCACTAAAAACGGCTTTCTACCTTCTTTTCTAAGATAGAGAGCCAATTTTCCTGCTGTTGTTGTCTTACCCGAACCCTGCAATCCAATGAGCATAATAGAACCCAGGGATGATCCATCAAAATTCAACCCCTGATGCTCAGACCCCATCATTCTGGTAAACTCATCATTTACAATTTTTATGACCTGCTGACCAGGTGTAAGGCTTTGCATCACTTCTTGACCCAAAGCCCGTTCTTTTATATCTGAAATAACAGATTTTGCAACCTTATAATTTACGTCAGCCTCAAGCAACGCCATTCGAACCTGTTTGAGACCGTCATCAATATTCTTCTCATTCAGGGTGCCGTGACCTTTTAACTTTTTAAAGACCGAATCAAGTCTGTCACTCAAATTTTCAAACATAAAAAACAACCTTTTAGGATTTCAAATCAAATCATTGATTCTAGTATAGAATTCGTGGTATGTCAAGAAAATAATAAATTTTAACTGAATAAGAATATATGGAAAATATACTGAATTTTACAAGAGATGATCTTGGTGTGTGGCTTGATAATAAGGGCATTCGCCCGTTCAGGGCCGGGCAGATATTTAAGTGGATCTACATTCGCCAGGCAGATGAATTCGAGCAGATGACCGATCTTTCAAAGGCATTGCGCAAGACACTTGCAGATCATTTTTTGATTGAACGTCTGATCCTTGAAAAATACCTTGTTTCTGCTGACGGCACTGAAAAGTTTTTGCATCAACTTGTCGATGGACAGCATGTTGAATCGGTACTGATACCTGCCAAGGATCACTTCACCTTATGCGTGTCATCACAGGTGGGATGCGCTCAGAATTGTCAGTTTTGTTTGACTGCCAAAGGCGGGTTAGTCAGGAATCTTAGTGTTTGTGAAATTATATCCCAGGTGAGGGATGCAAGATATTACCTGATTCAAAAGGGTATTGATCCCTTGAAGCTTTCAAATATTGTATTTATGGGCATGGGAGAGCCTCTTGCCAACTATAAAAATCTGCTTAAGGCATTAAAAATTATTACAGACGGTGATTACGGGCTTAAATTTGCAACCAGGCGGGTAACGGTTTCTACTTGTGGCCTGGTTCCAAAAATCACACAACTGGGTCTTGATACGGATGTGAATCTGGCGGTTTCTTTGAATGCAACCACTGACAAGATGAGATCCTCCTTGATGCCTATAAATAACAAATATTCCTTAAGCCAGTTGCTGGAAGCCTGCCGTACCTTTGCCATGAAACCCAGAAACAAGATCACCTTTGAATATATTTTAATGAAAGGTGTGAATGATTCAAAAGATGATGCTTTGAGGCTGGTGAAACTTTTGACTCCGATAAAGGCAAAGGTGAACCTGATTCCATTTAATGAACACGACAAAAGTGATTTTAGCCGTCCTTCTAAAATAGAGGTCAGTGATTTTTTGCAGATTTTGCTTGACCGGAATTTGACGGCCATAACAAGAAAAAGTAAAGGCGATGATATCCTGGCGGCTTGCGGGCAGCTGAAAGCAAAGTTGATTCCTTGAAAATAGAGTATTGAATCTTTATGGATATGATTTATAATAAGTAATGATGTGGATGGATTGGCATTTGGAAAAATCCGAGTATAGGATCATTTGTCCCGCATTAATTGTCTGTAATCCCTTATGTAACCCCTAATTGATCGGAAAAAAACATGTCAAATATCAGTCTGGAAAACAAAAAAGTTTTGATTGTTGATGATGAACCGGATATTCTTGATTCTTTGGAAGAATTGCTCGATATGTGTACAACAGTCAGGGCGCAAAGCTTTGAACAAGCAAATCATTTTCTTGAAACCCAGGAGTTTGATATAGCGGTTCTTGATATCATGGGTGTTGATGGATATCAGTTGCTGGAAAACGCAAACAATAAAAATGTTATAACTGTGATGCTTACAGCTCATGCACTCAGTCCTGAGAATATAAAAAAATCTTATCTTGGTGGTGCCTGCTCGTATATACCAAAAGAAGAAATGATCAATATTGAAACATTTCTTCTTGATGTGCTGAAAGCTAAACAGGAAGGAAAAAATCCTTGGGCGAGCTGGTATACAAGGCTTGCATCTTTTTGTGAAGAAAAATTCGGGCCTGACTGGAATAAAGATGAAAAAGAATTCTGGGAAAAGATGATTTATTATTAAATCAACTGCCAATGGTTTAAATAAAGGCCATGGCAGATTGTGCTGCTACAACAAAAAACGAAAAATCCCCTTTAAGGTGTCTGTTTTTGAAAAGCCTTAAAGGGGATTTTTTTATATCATCAGGTTTTTAAAGTTTGATGCCGGAACCGTAATAACGGTGATAAAATCTTCTGTTTCTTTTTTTATAATCCTTATTTTTGCTGTTTCGCCTGGTTTTGATTTGGTATAGCCTGCACATATTCCAGCAGCTGTTTGAATGTTTTCCGGGGTGGCATTACCTGTTAAAATTACATCCGGTCCGGGCAGTTTGACATGTTTTAATAAAATGTCTTTGTCTTTATCAAAATAATTGAGCAGATGTGTGTTATCATTTTTAGACCGTCCTGCAATTATTTTGGTTTTTGAATCAAGCCTGAAGTGTCTGCCGTATTTTAAGAAATGAAGTTCCCGGGTATTGAAAATTTTTTGAGTATCCATCAGATCTTTGAGCCGGTTTGAAAAGATCTTGTCGGTTAAAAGACACCCGCCAGCAGGAGCCGGGTATTCTTTAACACCAAAATCCTGGGCCATCTGCATTTGAATTTTTCTTGACCTGCCCGAGATATCCATGAGCTGTTCCCGGTCAACCAGCCCTTTTTGTTCAGCAAGGGTTTTTGATAACAATTTTGCCGATAAAGGTCTTAAAATCTGCCCGTCAAAACCGGAGTTTTTTTCCACATATCTCAATGAATTTTTATTCTGGGATTTGGGCCTTTGACCTAACACTTCTCCGCTGAACAGAAAATCAAAGCCTTGATTTTTGAGAACCTCACCTGCCTTGGAAAACATTAATGCGTGACAGTCCATGCAGGGATTCATGTTTTTCCCAAATCCGGCTTTGGGGTTTTTCATCATTTCCATATACTCATCCGTGATATCCATTTTTATCAGGGAAATGCCGGTGTGACTGGATGCTTTTTGTGCTGATTCTGATGAAAAAAAAGGGGTTTCAAAGCAAATCCAGGTTACGTCAATTCCCTGGCGTTGAAGCAGCAGTGCGGACAGGATGCTGTCCAGCCCCCCGGAACAAAGGCCCAACCCCTTAACCTGTCTTGCGGTTTTGTTAAACTTCATATATAACTCCCCTATGGCATTAAGTGCGTTCAAAATAACAAAAATTCTTGAAATATTAAGAGGCAGATACCCTGTTGTCAAGACCCAGCTTGAACATGAAACTGCTTTTCAATTGCTTGTTGCCACTATTATGTCTGCCCAGTGTACT
The DNA here is from genome assembly GCF_000307105.1 of Desulfobacula toluolica Tol2. Taxonomy (NCBI): domain Bacteria; kingdom Pseudomonadati; phylum Thermodesulfobacteriota; class Desulfobacteria; order Desulfobacterales; family Desulfobacteraceae; genus Desulfobacula; species Desulfobacula toluolica. Next base: position 3,927,825 of record NC_018645.1, on the reverse strand, counting down.
GATAGGCAGGTGAATAAAGTATCCAAAAAATTATTTGAGAAATATCCTGATCCTGAAGCTCTGAGTCATGCATCTTTGGATAATATTAAAAAAATTATTTATTCCACAGGTTTTTATAACAATAAAGCTAAAAATATTAAAGCCTGCGCCAAGGCAATTTTGGAAAGGCATGAGGGCATGGTGCCGGAGGATATCAGCAAACTTGTCAACCTGCCGGGAGTGGGCAGAAAAACTGCTAACGTGGTTTTGTCGGCAGCTTTCGGTCATCAGGCCATTGTTGTGGATACCCATGTGCTGAGAATTTCAAAGCGGCTTGGCCTGACAGATAAGACAGATCCGGTTAAAGTTGAGCATGAATTAATGCAGATCATTCCCAAGGTGTCATGGAGTGATTTGTCATTACAATTGATCTACTTTGGCAGGGAAATCTGTGATGCAAAAAAACCTCTTTGTCAGGATTGCCCATTGTTTAAGATCTGTCTGACAAAAGCAAAGTGATAACACCCCTGTCTATTCTTCTTTTTTCAGTTCCCAAAAATCCTGGCTCTCCTTGAGGATATCATTAATGTCATCATCAATCAGATCATCCGGGATAAATTCCTCATTTTCCATTCCAGGCTCCGGTTCAGAATCATTATTGAATTGATCAGGCGTGCTGATTGCAACTGTACTGTCTTCATTCTCCTGAATATTTTTTGAATCTTTGCTTGTATCAGACCTCTCATCTTTGGTAAAAAAATTTTTTTCAAGGTCGTCATCCGGGATATCAATATTAAAATCTTCAAGCGGTTCATCATCCAATTCATCATCTGATTCTTTGTCGGATTCATCATTCAGGCTGTCACTGATATCGATCGTATCAAGATCTCCTGGGATAAGATTTTCATGTTCACCTGTTTCGTCAGATTCGGGTATATAATTTCCTTGCCGGTCAAACATAAGGCTGCCGCTTAATTGAAGGTCAAAATCCAGTTTAAAGGCGATTTCATTATTATGAACAACGATTTGCCCTCCTCTGGAGGAGAGGTCTGCTGCTGCAAGTCTTTGTTTTATAACATCCTTGACCGCATTTAAGTCAAGGTCATCTGTTACTGCTTTGATAAGATCATTTTCACCGTTTCTTATAACATCTGGATCAGTAATTTTCATGGAAGCCTCCCTTTAAGATTATCCATATACTTTATCTGCAAACCTGGTTTCAATAAATTTATCAAGATCAATGATTTTGCCAATTTCCATGACATCATGCATATATTTTTGAATTTTATCAATACCCTCGGCATCCGGATATAGCCCATCCCATCTAATGGCTTGGGGCTGGGAAAATACGTTTTTCAACACTTCCGGATTAAGTCCTATTTTTCCTTCCGGGTCCAGAAAATCAACGGCAATGCCTGCAGCACGGATTTTATCATTTTCAATGTATTCACCGGTTTCTATGAGAAGGGAGACAAATTCCTGTGCAGCTTCCGGGTGCTTCTGGATGAAATCTTCCTGCATGGCTACAACACAGCAAGGATGGTTATCCCATCGGCTGGCAGAGTAGAATTCAAGGTTGCCTATACTGCCTGCAATGGCTTTTGTCGCAACTGGTTCGGCTACCATGAATCCTGCAACATCTTCATTTTCTTTCATGATACCCGGCATTTGAATGGGTGGAACAACCTCGAACCGGACATTGATGGCATTTTTTCCGGGAACGCCTGGTTTAAGCCCAAGTTCTTTTAAAAACTGGTGAGCCAGCATGTGGTGGACCGACATTTTGTGTGGAATGTCTACGACCTTGTATTTGTAAAAGCTTTGAAGAGAATCAAACCTGTTATCATAATGTCTGGATCGAATAAAGGTTGAGCCGTTTCTATGGGCAAATAAAACCAGTTTGATGGGAGAATCATAGGCAAACAGATCCATTGCAATGGGGGCTAATACAAAGGCACAGTCTAATTCGCCTGTTTCAAGGCCTTCTTGTATGGGGTTCCATCCAGCCTTAAGGCTTGTGGTCAAATCAAAATGTTCAGGTTCAACATCGCCTTGCTCAATCCTGTGTTTCAGTGCACCCAGCGCCAGATGATCCGTGATCTGGATATGGGCAACATTCAGCTCGACTCTTCCGCCAATCACATGCCGCTTTTTTTTCTTGGGCTGTTCTTCTTTTTTGTCGTCGGAGAATGCTTTTTCTATGGCACGGCTGATTTGATCTTCATCAAAAGGCTTGGGGACATGACCGCTGCCGCCTGCTTCCATGATGGCAATCTGCTGGCCTTTATCCGACTGGGCTGTGGCCATGATAAACGGCAGGGTTTTGAATTTATTCATTTTCCTGAGTGTCTGTAGAAATTTAAGGCCATCCACTTGAGGCATATTCCAGTCACTTATGACAAGGTCCGGTTTTTCAGTTTTTACTTTTTCAAGCCCGTCCGCACCATTCACTGCCATAACAAGGTTGTCAAACCCGGCTTTTTTCAAAATCTGCTTGAACATCATTCTCATGGTTCCAGAGTCATCTGCCACAACAATTTTAATGTTTGGATCTACAGCCATAGAAACACTCCTTAACATTTTTATATAAAAAACATGTAAACTAATAGTATTATTATTATTTTAAAATTATTCATTCCATGACCAACTGAAGGTCTGCTGGATTTTTTGGATAATCCTGTCTAACGCAAACCCGAGAATGCCGATTGCAATAATTATTGCCATCAGTTTGTCATACTCCATAGTATCCCTGGCATCATTGATTAAATACCCAAGGCCGCTGGAAATTCCAAGGAATTCAGCCGGAACAAGTACAATCCATGCAACCCCCAGGGCCAGCCTCAGGCTGGTCAGCATGTATGGCAGGGATGCCGGGATAACAATGGTTTTTATCAGCTGAAAATTATTTGCTCCTTGATTCAATGCCATTTTAATCCATTGGGGATTGATATTTAAAACCCCGATGGTTGTGTTCAGTATTATAGGGCAAATTGTCGCCATTACAATCAAAAAATAGACAGCAGACTCAAAACTTGCAAATAAAAGCAGTGCTATGGGCATCCATGACAGCGGGCTTATCATTCTTACAAATTGAATAGGGGAGTATGAAAGGCTTCGAAATTTTGGGTAAAAACCAACTAAAATACCCAGAGGAATACCCATGACAGCGGCAATTAATATTCCGATGACAATTCTTTTTAAACTTGCAAATACACAGATCCAAAATCTGCTTTCCTGGGTTGCCTCAAACAGGGCTTTAAAGGTCGGGCCCGGCAAAAATCCTTTGAATTGTGAAAATTCCGGTTGTGTGAAAATAAGGCTTGCGCCTGCAATCCACAGACATGCAAACAACAAAAGGCCGATCAGCTCAAATTTCCAGCCGAAATCGCGATTTCCAAAAACAGCATTCAGCCCAACTTGTTTGGGGTCTTTGTATATGAATCGGTTAATTGATTTCAACGATTTCTTCCCTTGTATAAGCAGTGGACGGATCACCATTCCAGAATCGGTTTATGCCCCCTGTTTTATCCAGAGCTTTTATGACAAATTTATTTTCAACAAGATCATCTGCCGCTATGATTGTGTTTAAATCTTTGAGAAAAAGCGTATTTCCTTCCACAAGTGTGTGTTTCATCTGGTCAATGATAAGTCGGGTGGCTGAGGGAAAAGGAAATGGCTGAAATCCGATTCTTTCAACATTCCAATCCTGGTTTGACAACTGATTTTTTTCAGGATTTTCAAACACTTTTGTTAAAATTTTTTGAGGAAAAGGAAGGTATCCTTCACCGTCACGGCTTAGCAGTCGGGCTGTTTCACCTGGATTGCGGATACACCAATCTTGCGCCCGGACAATGGCATTCATGGCCTTTTGTATTATTACGGTATTTTTATGTATGAAATTTTCATTGGCAATAATGACACAACAAGGATGGTTTTTCCAGATATCACCGGTAAATCTCATGATTCTGGCATTAAATTTTACCTGGGCCAGTGCATTAAAAGGGTCTGCAACAATATACCCGTCAATTTTTTTGCCTAAAAGGGCTGTGGGCATATCCGGGGGCTGGAGAATAAGCAGATTGACTTCATACTTTTCCAGTCTGGCTGGCGGTGGTTTTATCACCGGCTTTAATCCCTGGGACCGGATACCCATCTGAATAATCAGGTTGTGCATGGAATACCAGGAAGGAACGGCAACCTGCTTGCCTCCAAGATCTTTGAAATTGTAAATGCTGCTGTCGCCTCTTACTGTAAGCGCACTGCCATTGGTGTGAGCCCAGGCAAGAACTTTTACCGGGATTTTTTGTTTAAACCTCATCCACACCGGAATCGGAAAGAGCATATGGGTTAAATCGAATTTGTTTGCCAGGAATGATTCAGTCAGTATTTTCCATGATCTCACCATTACGGGTCTTTCAACGGCAACTCCTTCTTCTGAAAAATAGCCAAGTACGTGGGCCACAAGCAGCGGGGTGGCATCGGTTATGGGAAGATACCCCAATCGAAGAGGGGCTTTCTTTGCAAAGGCGTTGATACTGCCTGGAATAAACAGGCTTGAGCAGCTCACGGCAGCGGTTTTAAGGAATTGGCGTCTTGAATTGGATTGAATTTTACAGTTTATCATAAAAGGCTTCTTTTAGCTATGTATGAAGTTTTAAACCGTTCAAGGATTTTTGTCCGTATTCTTTTAAACTCAGAAGTGTTTCTATCCCTTGGGTATGCAGTATTAATTTTAAAAATATCTATAATATTAGCAGGTTCACCTGCCAGGAGAATGATTTTGTTTCCCAGCCGGATGGCTTCATCAATATCATGGGTGACAAATACTGCGGTGAATTGTTCGGAAAGCCATAAGTTTACAAGCTCTTCCTGGATATGGGCCTGGGTAAAGGTGTCTAGTGATGCAAAGGGTTCGTCTAATAACAATATCTCCGGATGTCCGACAAGGGCTCTTGCAAGGCAGGCTCTCTGGGCCATACCAAGGGACAGCTGGTTGGGAACGGCATCGCTAAATCCTGCAATTCCCATTAGTTCAAGAAATTGATTGACCCTGTAATCAAGTTCTTTTGTATCACCCCGCAATTTGCATCCATACGCAACATTTTCTTTCACATTCAGCCAGGGAATCAGGGTGGGCTGCTGAAAAAGCATTGACCTGGACGGGTGGATACCTCTGATTTGGTGCCCGTCAACATGGATTTTTCCGGATGTCGGCAGTTCAAGGCCTGCCAGCAGGTTTAAAAGAGTTGTTTTGCCGCAACCGGATTCACCCAGTATAATGACAAAATCACCATCATCAATGGAAAAAGAGATATCTTTTAGTACGATATGATCGGATATTGCGGATGTATTGTAACGCTTTGTTACTTTTTTGAGTTTTATTTTCAATGATTTTTTTCCGACAGGGCGGTTAATATAAAGGAATTGTCCACAAGGGTATTTACATCAATTTTGTTTTTGAAAACCCCCATCGCGTCTGTCATATAGTTTTGAATTATATATAGTGCATCAATGTTAGCAATTAATAAGGACGGATTAAAGTGTATGTCTGCTTTTAAAAGTATCTGCCGGGTGATTTCTTTGTTTTGTCCAAGAAAATTATGTGCCATAAAAAGAATGTCATCGTTTTTTGCGTCTGCAATGTGTTGCCCGGTTTGGGTAAATAAGGAGATGACTTCTTGAACCGCTTCGGGATGGTTCTCTATAAAAGAGGTTTTCAGGGCAAATACACAGCAGGGATGGTTTTTCCACAATTTTTCCGACAAGCAGATTTTTGTGGCAATTTTTTCATAAACCGCTTTGCTTCCATATGGCTCTGCAACGGCAAAGCCTGCAATGTCCTTATCCTGATCATTTTTTAACATTTCGCTCATCAAAAACGGGTTGACAACTTCACTTGCAACGTCTGTATCATTGTCGTCATGGGCACCAAGCTTAAGTCCAACAGATGATAAAAGCCGGTGAAAAAGCATGTGTTGAATGGAAAATTTTGAAGGAATAAGCACTGTTTTGCCCTTGAAATCAGAAAGATGTTTTATGTGGGAGGCACGGTTTTTCACAATAATGCTGCCGGATCGGTGGGTAAACATTAAAACTTTGATAGCAAGGCCTGATGCAAAAAGCTGGATTGCCATGGGAGACGGGATAAATGCACCATCGATATTCCCACAGGTCAAATCGTCACAGACTTGATTCCAGGAATTCATGGCAATGGTTTCAAGGGTTGAGTGAGTAAGGTTTCTTTTGCTTTTTTTCAGTTGAAGAGCGGCAATACCGAGAATAAGGTGATCAACAATTTTCAGATGCCCGATACGAATACAGGGAGTGTCCTTCATTAATATCTCTTTTAGTGGATCTGGCAGTATTAATACAGCTTTTAAATTTATTGTTTCATAAAATGATTATTCTTAACACAGCCTCTTGAGCTTGGCAAGGCAAAGAAATACAGCTCACAAGGTTGGGTTGGTTTTAACCCATTGTTTATTTGCTGGTATGAGTAAATACACCATATGAGTTGAAATCGGATGGGTTTTTTATGAAAAACTCCCATTGTTTTTTGGGTGGATCTTATTGAATTTTGAATCATAAACTTTATATTTACAGATGATGACAGATATTTCCTGGTTGTATTGCAGGTAAAATTCTGATTTTTGTGCTTCACTAAATGAAATATCAATAGTATATAAGAAATGAACTGAGATGATCTTGATATGGCTGATAGAATAAGATAAACCAGATGATAAAAATAAAAATAAAGATTAAGATTAAAGATTAAAAATAAAGAGTAAAATGACACAAAATTCTGAAAAACAGGTCACCAAAGATTATTTTTTGAAACCCGGCTATATATATCTGCCGGACAGACCCACTACGATTTCAACTGTGCTGGGATCGTCAGTGGCTGTTAGTCTGTATGACAAATCACTTAAAGCAGGCGGAATGAATCATTTTCTTTTTCCATATATTGAAACCCGGAAAAAAACAACAGCCAAGTATGGCAATATTGCTGTTCTGACCTTGATTCGAATGATGGCGGCCAATGGGTCTGATATTTCAAACCTGGAAGCACAACTGTTTGGTGGTGCGTTTAACCCGGAATATTCAAAAAAAGATATTGGCAAAGACAATTTGAAGACAGCCAGGCATATTTTATCCGGGAAAAAAATTAAAATAGTTTCAGAAGATATCGGTGGTGAACTGGGCAGGAAAATTGTCTTTAATACAGGAACCTATGAAATAGCGATATTAAAAGTGGACAGGTTGAGAGAGTCGGACTGGTATCCGTATTCAGGAGACAGATAGCCAAAATCACAGCCGTCCTTTTTGAATGATGGCAATCAGCAGCCAGATTCCCATAACGGCAGCAGCAAGAAATCCTGCAATCCCTATCACGGATACCCCGAAAAGCATAGGTGGAACTTCTGAGTTTATAAGTATTGCCGACCCCAATATCAATGCCGCTATAATGATTGAAAAAGAAATTCTGTTGCTGGTCTGGTCCTGGGTATTCAACATTTTATCCAGGCCTTTAATTTTTATATCAAAAGACAGTTTTCCCGATTTTATGAGGCGCATGATCTCAACAGCATCCATTGGAAAGATCCGGAGTAGTTTATAAGATTCTCTTGCCATGCCTATCAATTCTTCTGTGATTCTTGAAGTTTTGAACTTTCGGTATTTTGCAGCCGTAACATAAGGAACTGCATGGGAAATCATATCAAAATCAGGGTCCAGTTTTTTAGCGACACCCTCAATGGATATAAATGCTTTTATCATCAGGAAAAAATCCGGTGGTATTCGAAGTTTATGTATCGCACACAGTTCAAGGAATTGGTTGACCATTTTTGCGGTTTTAATATCTTTTAATGATTTTGACAGGTGCAGGGATACAAATTGAGACACATCTTTTTCAAGACTTGTTAAATCCGGCTGGATTTCATATTCAGCCAGTTCGCAAAGCAGCCGTGAGGTTAGTTTGAAATTATTGGTGGTAATACTGTGAATCAGATCCACAAAAACCTCACGGGTGGTTTGATCAATAAACCCAGTCATTCCAAAATCCACAGGGCAGATACGGTTTTTTTTCATGATAAAGATATTGCCGGGATGGGGATCTGCATGGAAGAATCCATGCTCAAATACCTGCTTCATTATGAAATCAGCCCCCCGCCGTGTGATCAGTTTTTTATCAAGTCCGGCAGATTCAATTGCCTCAACATCATCCGCCTTGATTCCTCTGATATACTCCATGGCCAGAACCCGTTCGCTGGATTCGGCGCCATAAACTTTGGGAATCTGTATGGTTTTGTCATCTTTGAACTGCTGTGCCATTCGTTGCATATTTGATGCTTCAATAGAGTAATCCAGTTCTTTTTCAAGGGTTTTGGCAAATTCTTCCACAATTTTGACCGGTTTAAACAGCGCCACTTCCTCAATATTGTTTTCCATGATGGAGGCAAGGTGAAGCATGATTTCAAGGTCTGTTTCAATGGTTTTCCGGATGCCTGGTCTCTGAATTTTTACTGCAATCTGATCATGATTATGGGTCTGTGCCCGGTGTACCTGTCCAATAGAAGCACTGGCAAAAGCAGTTTCTTCAATTGAATCAAATATTTTTTCATGGGATTTGCCAAACTCAGAGGCAATAATGGTTTTTACATGTTCAAATTCAAACGGCTTAACATGATCCTGCAATTTTTCAAGTTCATTTAAAAGGTCGACGGGAATGAGATCCGGACGGGAAGAAAGAATCTGGCCCATCTTGATAAAGGTTGGCCCGAGTTCTTCAAGCGCCATTCTGATGCGCTGATTTTTTGAAAGTTTTTCTACTTTTTCATGTTTGTTGACAACGTGAATGAGCTGAAGGCCAGATTCAATGTAACGCTCAATATTCATGGCATCAATAATGTTTTCAAAACCATACTTTAAAATGATACCAATGATGTGCTGATACCGCATAAGGTTGCGGTATCGCTTGCTTACCCGGCCGATTTTTTTAATGCTCAGCATAAAATTTGACAATTACTCATGGGCGGTCAGACAGTTTTTTTGTAAGGTCATCAATCCGGTCATTGAGTGTTTTGATGTCTGATTTGGATGGCAGATCCAGTTTTAACAGGATCTTTTCTATGGTTTTTTCAACTTTTTTATCAAATCCTGTCCTTGCTTCTTCATATTTTTGCTGACATTCCTGTAAAAAATCTTTTGCTTCGTCCTGGCTCATTTTGGATTTTTGAGCAAATTCCTTTGCCAGATCTTCAATTTCATTTTTAGATCTTAAGGCAAGCCCCACACCGGTTAACAGACTTTTTTTCAGATATTCAAACATGTTCCCTCCAATGTTTTTTTTATATAAATTCTGGTAACTCCAATAGTGAATTTCATGTTTTGTTGCGGGTAAATTTTAAATCAAATACCCAATATCCAATCTGTTTTTAACAATTATTTTGATCCAAAAGAGACATCCAGAATATCTTCCACACTGGAGTCGCCTTCTATAATTGCATCCATCTTACCATAAGCTGACGGCAAAAGAGTATGAATAAAAAAATTAGCTGATTCAATCTGGCCTGCGTAAAATGCGATGTCTTTATTTTTTTCAGCTTTTGCAGCAATAGTTTTTTTGTCAAGACTGCCGATTTTTTGGGCAAGTATGGGTGCGGCAATGGATGCCCGCCACAAATGCATCCATGCAAAAGTGACTTCCCCTGTCACTTCAAGAAAAGGATGGGCAAAGGCAAAGGCATTCAGGACTTTTTCAGATCTGGCCCTTTCTCCGATCTCCCGGGCAAGGGCTTCAAGTCGGGATACGGCATGGTTGACTTTTTCAGCCAGTTTTTCAACACCTTTAATTTGTTTTGCTGTATCAACAGTCTTTCTCATCTGGTTAATGAAGTATTTAAAACTTTTCCCATGATTTAGCCCAAGCTTTCTGCCGATAAGGTCCATGGCCTGAATGCCATTGGTGCCTTCATAAATCATGAAAATTCTTGAATCCCTCATGAGCTGTTCAACCGGGAATTCACGGATATAGCCATAACCGCCATAAATCTGTACGCCATGGGAGCAGACCTCGAATGCCTTGTCTGTGATATGCCCTTTGAGAATGGGGGTCAACACTTCAACCAGTGCAATTGTATCTGATTTGAGTTGTTTGTCATCTGTGGTGTGTATGATATCAACGCATTTGCAATAATAATAGATCAAGGAGCGCATGCCTTCAGTGTAGACTTTCATGTTCATCAGCTGGCGTTTCACATCAGGGTGCTGGATGATGGTTACATTTTGGGCTGCCGGATCTTTGCCTGCAAGCAGATGTCTTCCCTGTACCCTGTTTCTGGCATAATCAAGGGCATACATATAAGATGCAGATGCCACTGCAAATCCCTGCATACCTACAAAGGCACGCGCTTCATTCATCATTCGGAACATGGCTACCATGCCTTTGTTCTCTTCTCCCAAGAGCGTGCCAATGCATTCGCCTTTGTCTCCAAGGGAAAGAGAAGCTGTGGCACTGCCGTGAATGCCCATTTTATGTTCCAGTCCCGTACACACGATATTATTGAAGTCACCCAGACTGCCGTCGTCATTGACACGATATTTGGGAACCAGGAACAAGGAAATTCCCTTGGTGCCAGCAGGTGCGCCGTCAATTCTGGCCAGTACCGGGTGAATGATGTTGTCGCACAGGTCATGGTCTCCGGCCGAGATGAAAATTTTTGACCCCTGGATGGAATAAGTGCCATCCTCTTTTTGGGTTGCCGTGGTGGTCAGTGCCCCTACGTCTGATCCTGCATGGGGTTCTGTTAAAACCATGGTGCCACCCCAGATACCGGCAAACATTTTTTTCATGTAAAGTTTTTTTTGTTTTTCAGTGCCAAAGGCTTCCACCAGCTTGGCAGCCCCGTGGGTCATGCCGTAATAGAGCATGAATGCTGAGTTGGCACCCACCATGTGTTCCAGTACGGCACATCCGACAATCTTTGGCATTCCCTGACCTCCAACATCAGGATCATCACACATGGCCAGCCATTCGCCTTCACAATAGAGTTTCCAAGCCCGTTTAAAGGATTCCGGAACTGTTACCCGGTCGTTTACAAGTTTGCATCCTGTCTCATCCCCATCCTTAAACGTGGGAAGAATTTCTTTTATGGCAAGGTTTCTTGCTTCATTGACAATCAGGTCAATGGCTTTTTTATTAAACTCTTTAAATGCTTTATGTTCAACCATCTTGATCTGCTCATGCAAAACAAAATCTACATCTCTTCTGTCACAAATAAGTTGTGCCATATATTCGTCCTTCCCTTTATGTAACTGTTTTTGTTTTACCTTGAACAATGCCGTCGGTTTTTAGGCAAAATAAACAGCATTGTCAAGTTATGAGCGTGGAAAAGTTTGATAGTTTTTCGTTTTTTTATAAAATTGTTAACAACGTTTTCGGGTCGATTGTTATACGAAAAAATTAATTTTACAATACAGTAGTTTGATTTTACAGGTTTTTTTTTGCATTGGCAAGGGGGGATGACAGCGATATTTTCCACCATTGAATTCAATATTCTTTTTGTAATATCTGTTTTGATGAATGGGCCTTTGATATGTTTTTTTATATGAAAGTCTTTAACAATCCAAACAGTGCCTTTCATGTTTTGTTGTAGGCAAATCTTAAATGAAATATCAGGTTTGCCTGTGACAATTGCTACAAAAATATTTAAAGCTCAAAAAATCAATTATTAAGTAGACGAAGAATTTATGTTGTGATACAGGAATAAGGATGGATATCAAATGTTGGGGCTCAAGAGGGTCCATCTCTGTATCGGGTGAGAAATACAAAAAGTATGGTGGGGATACTACCTGTGTTGCAGTTACTGCAAAATCAGGGGAAACGATCATTATTGATGCGGGAACAGGTATCCGTCGCCTGGGCAATTCCTTAATCAAGCAAAAGATCACCCGGTATTATCTTTTGTTTACCCATGCCCACTGGGATCATATTTTGGGAATTGCTTTTTTCAGACCACTGCAATTCAGTAACGTTAAAATAATATTACAGGATCGTAAATTTTCAGATGTCAGTACCCGGGCTGTATTGGCTGAAGTTATGAAACAGCCTTTTTTCCCGATCAGTTTAAAGGATCTGAGAGCAGATATCAAATTTGACACTGCATTAAACGATACATTCACCATCGGGTCTGTCAGGGTTGAAACCATTCCCACCAGCCATAACGGCGGAGGGTTGGGGTATAAGTTTATTGAAGACAAAAAAACATTTGTTTTTTTAACAGACAATGAACTTGGATTTGATCATCCTGAAGGAAAAGGCTTTGATGCGTATCTGGAATTTTCACGAAATACAGATCTCTTGTTTCATGATGCAGAATACACTGAAAATGAGTATAGCCTAAAAAAGGGTTGGGGGCATTCGTCGATTCAGGATGTATTGGATCTGGCATTAAAAGCCAACGTGAAAAAACTAGGTCTGTTTCATTTGAATCAGGACAGAACCGATGTCCAGATGGACAATATTGTCAGGAAATGCCGGTCCGAACTGAAAAAGAAAAATGTCGTCCTCGACTTTTTTGCAGTCCCCTGCAATATGGAAATCCATCTTTAATAATCTAAGGATCAGGGGCTTAAATCCCTACTCATGAAACACCTATCCAACTTTTCTTTTTTGCACACTGTCCGTGTCATGTTATCCTGGAAAATGATGGCCATGTTTTTTTTTGGTTTCTCCTCCGGGTTTCCATTTTATATTGTCAAGGACGTATTAAAATTGTGGATGACAGAGTCCAATATAGATCTGACGACCATCGGTCTTTTTTCCGCCCTAAGTCTTCCGTACACCTTGAAATTTGTCTGGTCTCCGTTGATGGACGGATATGTTCCATGTTTTTTGGGCAGACGCAGGGGGTGGATTTTGATTGCTCAATTGGGGCTTATGATAAGTATTGCACTCATAGGGCAATTTGACCCTTCAGATTCACTGTTTGGAATTGTTTTCATGGCATTGTGCATCAATTTTTTCGGGGCAAGCCAGGATATTTCCCTGGATGCATTCCGGCGCGAATACCTGACCAGCGATGAACTTGGATTCGGCACAGGGGTATGGATGAATGCCTGGCGTCTTGGAATGTATGTTGCAATAGGTCTGTCACTTTTAACGGAGTTAAACATCAGTTGGGCCACAATTCACATCCTTTTGTCCTTGATGATGGGAATTGGCATGTTAACAACTTTGTTTGTTTCTGAACCAAAAATAGATGAAGGTCCGCCGGTTTCAATTAAAGAGGCGGTTGTTGAACCTTTTGTTGAGTTTTTCAAACGCAACAGTGCTATGCTGGTTCTTTTATTCATCTTATTATATAAAATAGGCGACAATATGGCAGGTGCCATGACCATTCCTTTTATTCTTAAAATGGGGTTTTCCAAAACAGAATATTTTGTCATTGTCAAAGGCATCGGAATGTTCGGACTGTTTGGCGGAGTGATTCTCGGGGGGGCTGTCATGATTCGCCTGGGCATTGCCAGGTCCCTGTGGGTATTTGGTGTTCTTCAAGCCTTATCTACTGCGTTCTTTGCCATATTAATTGTCATGGATCATAATTCATTGATATGGCTGGACTACCGCCAGATTATTCTGGGGTGTGTTGTAGGGTTTGAGTTCTTTTCCACGGGGCTTGGGCAGGCAGCCTATGCAACCTATATGGCGATACAGACCAACAAAAGATTTACCGCTACCCAATATGCATTGCTGACAAGTTTAATGGCTGTTCCCGGGGTTTTTGCCGCATCTGTTACAGGGTTTATGGCGAAATATCTGGGGTGGGATCTGTTTTATCTTTTGTGTGCCGGGTTTGCTGTTCCGGGAATGCTGCTGTTGTTCAAAATTGCACCCTGGAATGCAAGCAACGAAGCTCTGGAAAAAGGATTTTGAGTGTAAATCAGCTTTTTTATGCAGCCGATTTTTAAAAAAATCGCCACAGTCGCCACAGGCAGATCCGGCCTTTCACATTGGTTTGACCAAACCGTTCATATAAAATAGTGCTTGACAAAAAACACCCGTTTTTTTACTTAGAAGCAGGTGATTAGCAAACACTATACGATATGGATGTATTCTATATAACCAGACCGCTTTACTTGATATGTAAAGGTTTTAGCATATTGTGCAACCCAATTGCACCGATATAAATAAACTGACTATAATTAAACTGATCAGAATAATTTCGTGGTCAGATAAAACTTATTACAGAATACCGTTTTTAAGCCTTGATAAGCATCAGGCCAATGTTTTCAAGGCTCATGGAAAAACCGGGTTCTATATGTCTTTTTGCGAACAACTGATTTGCAGGTGTTTCGGTCAAAACGGGAAATTACATGAAAGCCTGATCAGTTGAGGAAAATTCAATTGTCAGGTTTTTTTTGTTTGGATCTTTGTTTGTTTTTGGGGAATAATTTAGAGCATACAGGGTTCATAGCTTTAAACTGTAAAGCTTGTTTAAACGGTTAGGAGGTTAACTAATGACTCAAGATTCAACACCACAGAAAGATATTTCAGGTTCTGTCATGGTTCTTGGCGGTGGAATCGCAGGAATGCAGTCTGCAATTGATTTGGCCAATTCAGGGTATTATGTGTACCTGGTTGAAAAATCATATGCCATTGGTGGTATGATGGCACGGCTGGATAAGACATTTCCGACCAACGACTGCACAATGTGAGTGATTTCACCTAAACTGGTCGAGGTCGGCCGGCATCTGAACATCGAATTGTTGACAAATACGGAACTTCTTGAGGTTGATGGCCAAGAAGGAAATTTTACTGCAAGGGTGAAAGAAAATCCAAGGTTTGTTGATTTGTTGAAATGTACGTCATGTGGGGAATGCGCCAAGGTGTGCCCTGTGGAAGTGCCCAGTGAACACAACCAGGGGCTTGCACCGCGAAAAGCTGTCTTTAAACAATACGAACAAGCCATACCGGGTGCATATGGGATTTCCAAAAGATCTACTGCCCCTTGTAAGGCAACTTGTCCGGCTCATGTGAGTATCCAGGGATTTATCGCTTTGATGAATCAGGGCAATTATGCCCAAGCGCTTAAGCTGTTCAAACAAGAACATCCTTTTCCCGGTTCCTGTGGCCGTGTCTGTCACCATCCCTGTGAAGCGGTTTGTACAAGAGGGGATGCGGACGAACCCCTGGCCATCCAGTACCTTCACCGGTATCTGGCTGAACTGGATTTTGAAGAAGATGATCCGTATATTCCTGAGGTTGAAGAGAAGCGGGATGAAAAAGTGGCTATTGTCGGTTCCGGGCCTGCAGGCCTTACCACGGCTTATTATATGGCGCAAAAGGGGTATACCGTTACCATATTTGAAAAACTGCCGGTCAAGGGCGGCATGATGGCTGTTGGTATACCTGAATACCGTCTGCCCAAGGCTGAGTTGGCAAAAGAAATTGACGTTATTGAAAAACTTGGTGTTGAGATCCAAACTTCGGTTGAATTCGGCAGGGATGTGACCTTGGAAAGTCTTAAAAAAGACGGGTACAGCGCCTTGTTTATGGCCACAGGTCTCCATGGTTCCCGCGGGTTGGGAGTCAAGGGCGAAGACCTTGACGGCGTGATCAAGGGGGTTGAATTCTTGAGGGATGCAGCACTTGGCACAGCCGAAAAACTGACCGGCAAGGTCATGGTTATCGGAGGCGGTAATGTGGCGGTTGACGTTGCCTTGACAGCCAGAAGGCTTGGCTCTGATGATGTTACCATGGTCTGTCTTGAAAAGCGGGATGAAATGCCGGCCTGGGATTATGAGATTGAAGAGGCTATTGAAGAAAAGGTTAAAATTATCAATAGCCTTGGACCCATAAGGTTTATTGAAGCCAACGGAAAAGTAGGTGAAGTTGAGTTCCAGGAATGTACCTCTGTATTTGATGAAAACGGCAGGTTTAATCCCCAGTATGATGATTGTAAATTAACTTGCTATGAAGCTGATACCGTTATTGTGGCCATCGGTCAGATGGGAGTTCTGGATTTTGCAGATGAACAAGGCATTGCTTTGACGCCTCCCGGCGGGCTTGAAGCTGATCCCGTGACTTTGCAGACGCCCATTGACTGGGTATTTGCCGGTGGCGATGCGTTTTACGGTCCCAAATCTGTTGTGGATGCCATTGCCAGTGGAAAGACTGCGGCACAAAGTATGCACAGGTTCATCAATGGTGAAGATTTGATGGAAGGCCGTGAAGAAAAATCCTGGGATTATGAAAAACCCGATATTGATAATGTCCCAAGACTCCAGAGGCCGATACCTGCAAAAATCAGTGTGGAAGAAAGAGAAGGCAATTTCAGGGAAGTAACCTTGAATCTTGCCAAAGAAGCCATTGACAAAGAGGCGGCCCGTTGTCTTTCCTGTGGTATCTGTTCGGAATGCTACCAGTGTGTGGATGCCTGTCTTGCAGGGGCGATCAACCATGAAGAACAGCCGAAAATAAGAGATCTGAATGTGGGGTCTGTCATACTTACAACCGGTGCAACAACCTTTGATCCGTCAGGGCTGGATGATATCTACATGTACAACCGGTCACAAAATGTGATGACATCTCTTGAGTTTGAAAGAATTTTAAGTGCGGGCGGCCCCACCATGGGCCATCTTGTCAGGCCTTCTGATGAAAAAGAGCCTGAAAAGATTGCATGGCTTCAATGCATAGGGTCAAGGGATACCAACCGGTGCGGTAACGGTTATTGTTCATCGGTCTGCTGCATGTATGCAATTAAAGATGCCATGATTGCCAAAGAACATTCCGACAAGGAACTGGATGCGGCCATATTTAATATGGACATGCGGACCTTTGGCAAAGATTATGAAAAGTATTATAACAGGGCCGCAGACCAGGAAGGGGTCAGGTTTGTAAAATCAAGAATTCATTCTGTAGTTGAAGAGCCTGGAACAGACAATCTTATTCTCAATTATGCCGATGAAGAAGGCAAAATGCACCAGGAAGTCTTTGACATGGTTATTTTGTCTGTGGGGCTTGTTATTCCGGAAGAGAGTGTGGCTCTTGCCAACAGGATAGGAGTTGAGCTGGACAAGTATAATTTTGTTAAAACCCCAACCTTTAACCCATTGCAGACATCCAGGCCGGGGATCTATGTATCCGGCTCTTTTCAGGGCCCCAAGGATATTCCTTCTTCCATAACAGAGGCAAGCGGGTCTGCATGTGCAGCCGGAATAAAACTTGCTGCAGCGCGTCATACCAACACAAAAACCGTTGTCATGCCTGAGCAAAGAGATGTTTTAGGAGAAGAACCCAGAATTGGGGTGTTTGTCTGTAAATGCGGTATTAATATTGCCGGGATTATTGATGTTGAGGAGGTTGAAAATTATACCAAGACACTTCCCAATGTCGTGTATACCGGTGAAAATCTGTTTACCTGTTCCCAGGATACCCAGGTTTCTATTAAAGAAATTATCAATGAACACAACCTTAATCGTGTGGTGGTGGCGTCCTGTACACCCAAGACCCATGAAGGCATTTTCATGGATACCCTGGAAGAGGCGGGTTTGAATAAATATCTGTTTGAAATGGCCAATATTCGAAATCAGGATTCCTGGATGCATTTTCACGAGCCTGAAAAAGCGACCCGCAAAGCCAAGGATCTGATTCGAATGGCAGTGGCAAGGGTGGCAACATTAGGGCCGCTGCATGACAAAAGAATCTCGGTCATTGACAAGGCATTGGTGATTGGCGGCGGTGTGGCCGGTATGACGGCGGCAAAAGGTCTTGCAGATCAAGGTTACCATGTTACCCTGGTTGAAAAACAAAATCATCTTGGGGGGCTTGGAAACCGGTTGCACCATACAATTGAAGGCGATGATATAAAAGCTTATTTGAAAGAGCTTATTGACACGGTTGAGAATCACGATAAGATTGAAATTCTTAAGCAGGCATTGATTGTCGAGTTTGGCGGATATAAAGGCAATTTTAATACTACGGTACTTGTCGGCACATCAATGGAAGAAAGAAAGATTGACCATGGTGCCATGATTGTGGCAACCGGTGCAACAGAATACCAGCCCACGGAATTTCTTTACAATGAAAGCGAGGCTGTGGTCACTCAGCTTGAATTATCCGATATGATGGAGGAGAACAAGGTTGGAAATCCTGACCGTGTTATCATGATTCAATGCGTGGGCTCAAGAAACCAGGAAAATCCAAATTGTTCACGAGTATGCTGTCAGAGTGCAGTTAAAAATGCCATTGCCTTGAAAGAAAAAAATCCTGATACAGATGTGTTTATTCTTTACAGGGATATGAGAATGTATTCCATGCTGGAAGAGTTTTACACAAAAGCAAGGAATATGGGGGTGATTTTTTCACGGTTTGATCCTGAAAATAAACCCGAGGTAACCAAAGGCCAGGACGGTAAGCTGTCTGTGACATTCACGGATCATGTGCTGGGATGCAAAGTGGAAGCAAGTGCGGATCTTGTTGTCTTGAGCGCCGGTGTTAAGGCTGCTGATACTGAAGAACTTGCAACAATTATTAAAACCAACACAAATGCAGAAGGCTTTTTTATGGAAGCCCATGTAAAGCTCAGGCCGGTTGAAGCTCCCACGGAAGGGATTTTTATCTGTGGCACTGCTCACGGACCAAAATTAATTACCGAAACCATTACGCAGGCTATGGCAGCAGCATCACGGGCAACCACATTCCTTTCCCAGGAATCTTTGACCCTGTCATCTGTAACAGCAGAAGTGATGCAGGAAAATTGTGCTGCATGTCTGGTTTGCGTCAGATCCTGTCCGTATAATGTGCCGGTTATAAATGAACTTGGGGTAAGCTATATTGACCCTGCATTGTGTCAGGGATGCGGGGTGTGCGCATCTGAATGTCCTGCTAAAACAATCAAATTAAACTGGTATGAAGATAATCAGTTGCTCAGCAAGGTTGAGTCTTTGCTGGAGGGGGTAATATGACAAAGGATTTTGATCCAATTATTTTGGCATTTTGCTGTAATTTTTGAGGGTATTCAGCTGCGGACCTGGCAGGTTCCATGAGATTGAAGATCCCGTCAAATTTTAGAATTATTCGTGTTCCCTGTACCGGAAAAGTGGATATTATTCATATCTTGCGAGCCTTTGAAAAAGGAGCCGACGGGGTGTATGTTGTTGGTTGTATGGAAGGCGATTGCCACTACAATGAGGGAAATTTCCGGGCCAGAAAACGAGTTGAACAGGCGGCCAGGATTCTTGACAAGGTCGGAGTTGGAGGCGACCGTGTGAAAATGTTTAATTTGTCATCCGGTGAAGGGCCTTTGTTTGCCCAGTATTCCATTGAGATGGATAATATGATTAAAAAATTGGGGCCAAGCCCTATCCGGGTTGCAAAACAGAACAAAAAAAAACAAAAGGCAGCTTAAAGCCGTAACCATAAATAACAGCTAAATATGAGGTTGGTTTATGATAATAGCAGAGAAAAAACCCATTGAAGAGATTATTGATGAAGTCAAAGGCTTCAACCGGATACTGATACTCGGGTGTAATGAATGTGTGACGGTTTGTGAAGCAGGCGGTAAAAAGGAAGTGGAAGTGCTGGCGTCTGCGTTACGAATGTATTTTATCAATCAGGGCGATGAAAAAATAATTGATGAAAGAACACTTGAGCGCCAGTGTGATCATGAATACTTGGAAGAAATTCGCAGTAATATTGATGATTATGATGCCGTTATTTCTCTTGCCTGTGGTGTAGGGGTACAGTTTGCCGCAGAAAAATATCTGACCACGCCCTTGATTCCGGGGGTAAATACCATATGTCTTGGTGCTAATGAAGACAGGGGGCTTTGGACGGAAAGATGTCAGGCTTGCGGTGCGTGTGTTCTTGCTAAAACCGGTGGTATCTGTCCGATTTCCAGATGTGCCAAAAGACTGTTAAACGGCCCTTGCGGCGGTTCATCCAACGGTAAATGCGAAATCAGCAAAGATGTTGACTGTGCCTGGCAGCTTATAGTAGATAGATTAAAAGCATTGAATAAAATGGAGGATTATGAGAAAGTTGCACCGATAAAGGATTGGTCCACAGATAGAGCAGGCGGGCCTCGAACGGTAACCAGGGAGGATGTGAAAATATGAATGCTTTAAATACGGAAAGCAGGCTGGAAAAAGTTTTAAAAGCAGGGCATATAGGAGTCACTTCTGAATGTGGTCCTCCCAGGGGAAGCGATGCACAAGAAGTTAAAAAAAAGGGCTTATTGATCAAGGATTATGTGGATGCGGTTAATGTCACCGACAACCAGACAGCCATGACAAGAATGTCTTCCCTTGCCGCATGCATACACCTGAAGTTGATGGGGATTGAACCTGTTCTGCAGATGGTGACACGCGATAAAAACAGGGTTGCGCTTCAAAGTGATATTCTGGGAGCAGCCTCCTTTGATATTCCGAATATGCTGTGCCTGTCCGGTGACCATCAAAGTTTTGGCGATTGTGCCCAGGGACAGAATGTTCATGATCTTGATTCCATGCAATTGGTTCAGACGGTTCGCTACATGCGGGATGAAGGAAAATTTCTGGGTGGGGACAAGATCAAGCGGCCACCCAAAATGTTTGTAGGCGCTGCTGCCAACCCGTTTGCCGATCCTTTTGAGATCAGGGTGCCGCGTCTGGCCAAGAAAATTGCCTGCGGTGCTGAATTTATCCAGACTCAGTGCATTTATAATCTGGATAAGTTCAAAGAGTGGATAAGATTGGCTGTTGAAAGGGGACTGACGGAAAAAACCTTTATCATGGCAGGCATGACTCCCATGAAATCAGTTGGTATGGCCAAATACATGAAAAACAGGGTGCCTGGAATGGACGTGCCTGATGAAATTATCAAGCGTCTGGCAGGTGTTGCCAAAGATAAGCAGGCCCAGGAGGGAATTGATATCTGTGTGGAACACATCCAGGAACTCAAGGAAGTGACAGGAGTTTCAGGATTCCATATCATGGCCATAGAGTGGGAGGAAAAAGTTCCTGAAATAGTTGAAAGAGCAGGGCTTTACCCAAGACCGGAATTATAGTTCAAGTCCCTGTTAACGATATTGAAGGGATAGTTGAAAATATCGAAAGGATACAGTTAAGGGAACCCCCCTTTACCTGTATCCTTTTTTATATTAAGACTTAAGTGAAAATATTACTCCAAGGAGACAAGATGGCCGTAATTGTAAAATATATTGTTGTCAGGAATGGAGAGGAAAAAATGACATTTGCGACAAAAAAAGAAGCAGACGCATATGATAAAATGCTTGATATTGCCGACAACTTGTTTGAATTCCTGGAAGGTTCAAAAATAAAATTCAGTGAAGATCAGCTTGAGGATATTTCTTTGTTTATAGCAGAAAACAGTGAAACAGTGATTCCTATTTTGCGGGGGGTCAAGCCAAAGAAAAAAGAAACTAAAAAGCCTGAACAAAAAGAGAGTGTCCCCAAAAAAGTAAAAGCACAAAAGAATTAATAACTGCTTGTTTCTATCATAATATTTGCCGGGGAAAATGGTATTATAACAGTGAAATAGGGAATTGTAAGCACCCACAGAGATCAGGTTAAGATTTTTGCAGGTGCTTTATGATTAAAAAATTATTTTTTTCGGTCAATATCAGCAACAGCTTTCTGGACAAGTCGTTGAACCATGCTGTCCATTGTGATTCCACCGGCCTGGGATTGAGATAGGCCGAGAATGGATGTGCCTTTTTTACCCAACTCCATTTTATCTTCAAAATAACCGGTTGATACTTGTTCGGAAGTTGAAGCGTCCATGATTTTATATCTCATGCCAATAATCCAGACACCGGCGGATTCAGCGCTTTTAATAGAAGAAATAGCGGTATCGCCTATAAAACCGTCTTTACCGCCCACTATAGCACCGAAAATACTTCCAACAGCATCACCGCCAAATCCCTGGTTTGCCTGGGCTACTTTTTCAGCTTTCAGAACATCCAATTGTGCAAACCATTTGGTGGTTTTGAATTTTCCTTTTCTAAATTTTTTTAGAGACTCTGTATCACCCATATTGGCCGCCAGGGTAATTTCATTGAGCATGGGGCCTAAATCCGATCTTTCAAGAACCCTGAAATTGGCGTTGCCCAGTTCCAGTTCCGCATAATCTGCAATGTTATTTGAAGTTATTTTTTGAGCAAATGTTGCGTTATTGCTTTTTATTTTACCTGGTAAAACCACAAGCACAGGTCCTTTGATATGTGCGTTTTCATAGGTGATGGGCTGGTAGATCTGTTCGTCGGCCATTGCATTGGCCTTTTGTGAAGCACTGCCGCCCCCTGTTACTCCTGAAACGCATCCGCACAGCATGAACATACCGGAAAGTATTAAACCGGTTGCAAGTTTCAATTTTTTCAATTTCATCCTCCATAAATAATGAATTAATAATGAGTCATATTCTATAATACAACTATAGCACTACAAACACTTTGTGAAAAAATACTTTTTCACATCCTTATTTAAAAATCATTCACTGCAGCAAGGGCTTTTTCTGCAATTTTATTGCCTTTTTGAGATAATTGTTGAACCGCTTCCGGATTGATCCTGGCCACCTGGGTCATTGTTGCTTCGGTTCTGGCTAAATTCTCAATTCGTTCAGGTGTTGCCTCGGATAATGATGCCGGCAGGGTCTTGTTGAACTTGCCGGGCAGGTCATCAATTTTATGGGTTGTATGAAAATCAACCCTGACGACATCTCCCCGGGCAGATACCAGCTTAAATACATCTTTTCCGAATTTTCGATTCAAAGGCTTGATAACCGTATCGTTTATGATATCGGTAAAATTTCCACGGGTTCCGGCAAAATCAATTTCATAAAACGACAGTCCTTGGGCATCAAAATTACGAAAATCAACATTCATGACCGGACGAAGGCCGATCATTTCTTTTTTAAATAATGTTCCCGTGTCATAGTCCGGCAGGCCAAAAATTTCAAGCTGGAAGATTTTTGATGTTCTCATCAGATGATCTTCAAAAAAACCTTTGGAAAATTGTTCTCCAATGAGTTTTCCAATATCATCCATGGCCGCGTCTTCATCTGACCAGCTTTTGTTTCTCGGTATTGTGTTGTTAAAATAGACTTCCTCTGATGTATAATTATTAATGCATTTAATTGTCCAGGACGTGAGAACATATTTAGTTATTGTCAGGCCGGAGGCTTGAAGAGTAGCTGTAAGCGATTTGAACTTAACCTCTCCTCTTATGGAAAAATCTGATGTTTTGATATGAGTTGCCAGGGTTGTGGCATTAGACTGATTTTTCGGCATAGTGCGGTCTGCTGTTTGAGCGTCTAACTGACCGGCATCTTCCGACCAGACCCGATAGCCAAATTTGGCAAACCGTTCTTTTAAAATGTTTTCTGCGACATCAGAGCGTTCCGGGGCAACTCTTGATCCGCGTTTTGCATCCCTGATGGTAATGGCCACTGATATTTTCGGATTCCCGTAGTCCTTCAGCAGACTGAGCCGCTCTGTCTTTGACATGACCTGAAGGGAGTCCTTGATTGAAGAAAGGTAAACTTCAGCTTTTAAAAGCATGTGCATAAAGCCGTCTTCTCCTTTCCATGGAGGGCTTTCTTTTATAACCCTCTTGATCAGTCCCTTTGTCCGGGTTAGAATTTTATCATGAATCAGGGCATAATTTTCAACAAGGGTTGAACTTTCAACATAACTGCCCACTGCCTTTTCAATGACCTGCCGTTTTGCATCCTGCCGCAAGGCGTCAAGAAGTTTGCCTTTGTCATTTTGATAGATATCTGCTTGAGGATCTGCAAGGCCTTCTGCTGAAACAAGAATGGTCTTGCCGGCAGCATTGGCCAAGTTCGGCGAAAAACAGGTCATCAGGCCTGCCATAAAAAAAAATAAAACAACAATAATCGGATTTAATATTTTTTGATGTTGATAAGTGTTCATGATTTTTATGCCTTAAAAGTCTGTTACACTTTCTATTTTTGGTTTTGTTTCAGCCGGTTGCCTGGAATTAAAGTGTTTTTGTTTGCCTGAATTCTTGCAATAATCGTTGTAAAGACGGGCGACCACCAGGCCGGATTTTTCTTTGACAAGAGCCAGGGCTGCCGCCAATGTGTTTTGTCCTGCAAAAGACTCTCCTTGTTCCGTCACCCTTGAAATGACTCGTCCTGCTTCATCCACAAGGGTAAAAATTATGGTTATGGATACCTCATTCACGCCTACAATATGATTTACCCTTGTTTTGTGTTGAATTAATCCCCTTAAAATAAAATCAGCTTTTAATTTGCCGGCAGCATTGGCAGCCGCATTCATATCATTGGATAAAAAGGCATTTATTTCAGCTCTGGCGATCCGTACTGTTATTTGTTTTTGAGAGTAAGTTTTTAACCCCAGTTTATGAAGCTCGTTATTTATTGGAAGGAATAACGGGTCATAATCTGCCCGACCGTCTTCCTGGCCGATGATTACGGCAATTTTTTTTTCTTTAAGGTCATCCCGGCAGGCAATGGACAAAAGTCGGTCAATTTTTTTTTGGGTTTTGTCCTGTTGCTGTTTTTCCTGTAGTACCTCTTCTTTTTCATATTCGCTGAAAGAAAAAGAAAACACAATCGCAGGATAAAACATCAATATCAGCAAACACCATAAACTATTTGGTTTTTTCATTGAATATCCTTTGTTAACAGTATGTTCCTGTATTTAAATATTTGACATCGGTATATTTATATTGCTTGCTTTGTCTTTATATTCCTGCCTTTGATACTTGCCGATGTTTCAGTATTGATTCTCTGGCGAACAGCTACCATGTCTTGCCCTTTTTCAGTGATGCGAATTTCTAGTTCAATGACACATATAGATAGCAAGCAGCTTTTTGTCAAGAGAACTAAAGGGCCAACAGGTGCCTTGTTTTTAATAAAGTATTGATGTTTCAGCTAAAAATAATTATAATGCCATGGTTTTTTTGTTGATTTTTACCTGGAAATTTAGAGGGGAAGAAGCGTTAATGGGAGTTAAAAATTGGTCGGAATATTTGCAGCAGCATACGGTACTTTTAGTTGCCGTTGTTGTTGCTTTTTTTGTTTTGGAATTTGGGATTTTTGTCAGCGCCTCCATGCGTTCGGGAAATCAATCATATATGCAGGTGTTGAACGATTCCAATGATGTTGTTTACCAGGTCAATGGGTCAACCATGACAAAGTTTGATAAATATTATTTTCAGAATATCTTTGGCCCACTTGAAAATTATCGGGTCAGACTTGTCACCAAGGATATTCCTTTTCCTTTCAGGGCTTGGTTTTCTGCGGCCGTAGGGATTCCGGTTGGGCTGGTTCTGCTGATAGGGTTTGTGTTAAAGGCGGTGATGACCTTTCTTCAGGGAAGCGAAGAATCTAAAGAGGATTCCGGCAAGATTCCGGCAGACAAAGCAAATAAGGTTGATACTTTTTTTTTCCGTATCAGCCGGTTTAATATTTTTATTATCGGGTTTCTTATTTTTGCGGGTGTCTTCCTCTACTGGGTCATTCCTAACCTCCTCACTTTTCTTGCCCGCACAGGCATGGATATCATTGTCGATTTCAAGTGGTTTTTTGTGGCTCTGGGCGCAGCAATGTTTTTTCTCTTTGCCTGGTTTATGTACATGAAGTATAAACTTGCACAAAAGAGCATGGAGGTTCAAACTGAGATCAGGAAATACGAACTTCAGCTTGAGTATAAAAGAGCGGCCGGAACAGTTAACGCCCTTGGTTATGATGATCAAGCAGAATGCAAGATGATCGACTATGTGGAACAGGAACATGTTAAAGAAGATGATGACAAAAAGCAGGATAACAAAGAACAATGAAGATTATAGCCATTTTGATATCAAGGAGAGAATAATATGGAGTTGAATGGGAACATGTTTGATGATGAGACTCTCCACCCTGGCAGCTGCTGCCGGAGGAACGACAGGCACGGCATATTTTTATTAACCCAAAATGTTGAGGACAAATACCTTGGCTGAACAAACATATATCATTGGAATTGATCTTGGTACAACCAACAGCATTGTGTCATATACAAAAATAAATCCCGCAGAAGGTGAAGAAAATACCATCAAGGTATTCAATATTCCCCAGCTTGTGGATGCAGGGGTTGTAGTAGAGCGGGAGATGCTCCCCTCATTTATTTTCATGCCTGAAAAACACGATGTGTCCGATGGTGCCCTGGAGACGGGTTTCGGAACCGGAAACGCTATAACTGTGGGGGAATTTGCCAGAAATCGCGGTGCAGAGATTCCTCAGCGCATGATTTCGTCTGCCAAGTCATGGCTCTGCAATACCCTGATCGACAGGAACAAACCGGTGCTGCCATGGAAAGGGCCGGGAGATATTTCAAAAATGTCTCCGGTGGAGGCTTCTTCTGCTATTTTATCCCATATCCGTGATGCCTGGAATCATGTGATGGCAAAAGAAAATAAAGATTTTATAATAGAAAATCAGGATGTCTACTTGACCGTTCCCGCCTCTTTTGATGCAGTGGCCAGGGAATTGACGGCAAATGCCGCCACAATGACCGGTTTTGAGAATATAACCCTTCTTGAAGAGCCCCAGGCCGCTTTTTACTCCTGGATAGAAGCCCTGGATGACAAATGGCGAAAAGTTGTTAAAAAAGATGACACTGTGCTTGTATGTGACATTGGGGGGGGGACTACGGATTTTAGTTTGATCCGCATCTCGGAAGAGGAGGGGGATCTTGTACTGGAAAGAGTTGCCGTGGGAGACCACCTTCTTGTGGGCGGGGACAATATGGATC
The DNA here is from genome assembly GCF_000307105.1 of Desulfobacula toluolica Tol2. Lineage (NCBI taxonomy): Bacteria > Pseudomonadati > Thermodesulfobacteriota > Desulfobacteria > Desulfobacterales > Desulfobacteraceae > Desulfobacula > Desulfobacula toluolica. Next base: position 3,901,069 of record NC_018645.1, on the reverse strand, counting down.
TTGCCCTGGCTTATTTTGTTTCCCAAAAGCTGGCGGAAAAAGGCAAGAAACTGGATGTCTGGCAGATGCAGGGCTTGAGCCACAGCTGCCGGAATGCCAAAGAAAAAATGCTTCAGAATCCGGAAATGGATAAGTTCCCCGTCACGGTTCTCGGGCGGGGCAGCGGTTTGATCGGTGGAACCATTAAAATAGACCTTGCAAAAACAGATGTTGAAAATATTCTTGTGGATGGTTTTTTCCCTCAATGTGACAGCAATGCTATGCCGGTTGCGCGACAGAAATCAGGAATCCGGGAGCTGGGTCTCTCTTACGAGGCAGATCCAGCAATCACAAAACATATGGCCAAATTTCTTTCCCGGCAAAAATCAAATGGCGAGAAAATGGAGATTCCCAACGCGGTTCTGTTTAACGGCGGTATCATGAAGGCTGATCCGGTACGAAAAAGGATTCTGGATACGCTTTGCTCATGGCGCAAGGAGGCAGGGCTTGACTCGCCTGAGGTGCGTGAAATTGCTTCGGAAAATTTTGATCTCTCCGTGGCAAGGGGTGCGGCCTATTACGGTCGGGCAAGAAGGGGAGACGGCATACGTATTCGGGGCGGCCTGGGACGATCCTATTATATGAGTATTGCGGCGGCAATGCCTGCGATTCCCGGACTGCCTGCACCGGTCAAGGCCCTTTGCCTTGCCCCTTACGGTATGGAGGAAGGCACCGAAGCACATGTGGAGGACCAGGAGTTTGTCATTGTTGTGGGAGAAGAGGTCAGTTTTGATATCATGGAGTCAACATGCCGTCATGAAGATGTTGTGGGAACTGTGGTGGAGGAATGGGAACAAGGCGAGATAGAAAATATGAGTACCATTGAAACCGTGCTTGAAGGAGAGTATGGGAGCGTGATTCCTGTGACCATTGAAATCAAGGTGACGGAAATAGGAACCCTTGAATTCTGGTGCGTTTCAAGGGAAGATGGCCAGAGATGGAAGCTTGAATTTAATGTACGGGAGAGAGACGATTTTGAATCTTGATGCCATTCGATATATCATTGGAATTGATCTGGGAACAACCAATACAGCGGTCTCTTATGTGGATCTTGAAGAAGGCGGTGGCAGGGGAAAATCTTATGCAAAAGGGATAAGAATTTTCAAGGTTCCCCAGCTTACAGGTGCAGGAGAGGTGAACAGGCTTTCGGTTCTTCCCTCTTTTCTCTACATCCCGGGTGAGTATGACATATCGGAAAATTCTGTTTTTCAGCCCTGGAACCCCACCCAGAAAAATTTTGCAGGGGCTTTTGCAAGAGATCACGGATCAAAGGTTCCTTCCCGTCTTGTCTCGTCCGCCAAGAGCTGGCTTTGCCATGATAAGGCGGACAGGCGGGCAAAAATTCTTCCCTGGGGAGCGCGAACGGATATGGGAAAAGTTTCGCCTGTGGATGCCACCTGTGCTTACCTGGAGCATATAAAAAAAACCTGGAATGCCGGGCGGGGAAACAATGAGGATCTTTACCTTGAAAACCAGTTTGTCGTGATAACGGTTCCCGCCTCTTTTGATGAGGTGGCAAGGGATCTGACTGTTGAGGCAGCAAAAATGGCCGGTCTTAAAAAAGTCACCCTGCTTGAAGAACCCCTGGCAGCCTTTTACAGCTGGCTGATTAAGCACGAAAAAGACTGGGCCAGGCATGTTAATCCGGGAGAACTTATCCTGGTGTGCGATATCGGCGGCGGTACAACGGATTTTACCCTGATTACCCTGAGAGAAACCCAAGGCACCTCCCGGTTTGAAAGAATTGCCGTGGGGGATCACTTGATCCTGGGAGGCGACAATATTGACCTTGCTTTGGCTCTAAGCGTGGAGAAAACTTTTGATAAAAACAGGCCAGCCCTTTCCGGAGACCGGTGGAAAGAGCTTTGTCACCAGTGCCGCCGGGCCAAAGAAAATATTCTGAGCGGCAAAACCGATGTGGAACATATTGCCATGAGGGGAGAGGGCAGGAGTCTGATCAAGGGTACGGTTTCTGCAAAACTGACCCGGGAGATGCTTGAAGAGACTGTCCTGGAAGGGTTTTTCCCGGATGTGGATATTGAAACGGTAAAAAAAGCTGACACGAGAAAAGGGATCAGCGAATTCGGGCTTCCTTATGAGCAGGAACCTGCCATGACAAAACATCTGGGATGGTTTCTGGAAAATCACAAGGCTGATATTGAACAGCTGCTCAACAAGAACCATGCACCCGACCATATTTTCTTTAACGGGGGATCACTCAAACCCAAAGTGATTACGGAAAAAATCAGAAAGGCTGTGCGGTACTGGTTTAAAGAGGAGGATGAGACCCTTCCCAGGGTCTTGGAAAACCCTGATCCTGATCTTTCCGTTGCTCTGGGCGCATCCTACTATGGTCTTGCAAAAATCGGCAAAGGCGTCAGGGTGGGAAGCGGCAGTCCCAGGGCCTATTATCTTGGAATTTCTGTTTTGGAAAATGGCAAACAGACTTCTGCCAAGGCTGTATGCCTTGTGGAAAGGGGGCTTGATGAAGGCACCGATATCCGGCTTGAAGGCAAGAAAATGACCGTGCTTGCCAACCGGCCCGTGAGTTTTGAAGTGTTCAGTTCCAGTTACCGTTCCGGCGACAAATGCTGTGATGTGGTTGATGTGGATGAGACTCTCACAACCCTTCCTTCCATTCAGACCATCATCAAATTCGGCAAAAAAGGTGAAGCAGCCGAGATCCCGGTTCAGGTTGAAGCGCAATATACTGAAATCGGAACCCTGGTTCTCTGGTGCCGTTCCCTGGCTAGTGACCACCGGTGGCAGCTTCAGTTTCAGCTTCGTTCGGGAAATGGTGCGGATGCTGTTGAGGTTGTTGAAGCGGAAGTGTATGAGGAAAAGCTGGTTCAGGCGGCATTGGGTGTTATACGAACCGCTTTTTCCAAAGAAAACAAACAGGATGGAACCGGGATTCCTCTGGTATCCGTGCCCAAAACCATTTCAAAAATGACCGGAACCTCCAAAGCCAAATGGCCCCTTTCCTTTGTCCGTGCCATTGCCGATCAGATGCTGGAAAATATTGAGGCCCGGAAAATATCGGCACAATTTGAACACCGCTGGCTTAATCTTACCGGTTATGCCGTTCGTCCCGGCTTTGGTCAAAGCTTTGATGAAGAACGGGTCAAAAAAATATGGAAAATTTTCAAGCAGGGGCCTGTGTTCAATAAAAGCGCCCAGGTCAAATCCGAGTGGTGGATTCTCTGGAGGCGTGTGGCGGCGGGTCTTACCGCAGGTCAGCAGCGGCAGTTTGTTCAGGAACTGAGTTCCCTTATCAGCCATAAAAAAACAAGCGCCCCTAAAATTTCTCCCCAGGAGCGTCTTGAAATATGGATGGCAGTGGCCAACATGGAAAGGCTGCTGGTCAAGGACAAGGTGAAATGGGGCAACCAGCTTTTGTCCGAGATGATTGCTAAAAAATCAGTTGATCAGCATTTCTGGTCCTTGTCAAGGATTGGGGCAAGAGAGCTGCTTTATGGGTCGGTTGACCGGGTAATTCCCCCGTCAAAAGTGGAGCCCTGGATTGAAAAACTGCTGTCCTTTAAGCAACAGAACCCAAAACCTGTGGCTGCCGCTCTAGTTCAGCTGGCAAGAAAAACCGGGGATCGCATGCGGGATATTAATCCGGAGACAATTGACCGGATACAAGAATGGATGACAAACCAAAATATTTCCGATGCCATGACAAAACCGCTTCATCATGTGGTTTGCCTCAGTAAAAAAGAGGAGAACACTATTTTCGGAGAAGCGCTTCCTTCGGGGATTGTTCTTCATGGGTAGTTAACTTTCCTCCTTTGTTGGTAATTTGTGCTGTATTTTTTTTTGTGATGATTGTTATGGGGGTGGTCAGGAATGAAGACATCGAGGAGACAATACCCAAATGATGAAAAACTCATACAAAATTAAGGGATTCAGCTCTGTTGTTTTTAGATTCTTAAGGGTTGTTATTGTTCTGGCCGTTGCTGTTGGTGCTGCAAAACTGCTCATCTCTTTAAAAGAAAAACCTGAAAAAAAACAAATTGTTAAAACACCTCCAAGTGTAAAAATCATGGTGGTAAAACCGGTTTCAAAAACTATGACCATAGACGCATATGGCACGGTAAAACCAAGAAAACTGGTAAAAATTGCCGTTGAGGTTCCCGGACGAATTGATTATTTGCATCCTTCTTTTATTGAAGGGGGGATGATAGGCAAGGGAGATCTTCTGGTCGGGATTGATCAAAGATCGTATCAACTGGAGCGGCAGACAGGGCAGGTGAGAATCAGGCAGGCAAACGCGGATATTGAGAGCTTGAAACAGGATATTGAAAATTTGAAAAACGATATCCTGCTTTCAACGGCCAATGTTGATTTAACCCAAAAAGAACTTGAAAGAGTCAAAACATTGACCCGTAATCAATTTGCGTCGAAAAACAGCCTGGACAAGGCTGAACAGCAATATTTGCAGGCAAAGATTCAATTGCAGAATATCCGTAACCGGCTTTTTTTGACAGATACCTTGATGGAGCAGAAAAAAGCCGCCCTTGCCATGGCCAGGGTTGATTTGCAAAAAGCCGACCTTGCGTTGCAAAAGACCCGTATTAATTCTGAGTTTAATGGGTTTGTCCTGGATAAGTTTGTTGAAAAAGCAGAATATGTCACCCCCGGTCAAATCCTGGGAGCAATGTATCAAAAAAACAGCCTGGATGTTGATGTGAGAATCCCTTTGGAAAAAATGAAATGGATTGAATCTTTTTTTCTCAATGGAAAAATGCCGGTTGCAAAGGTAATCGTGGCTAATTTTGACAGCATAAAAACATATGTATGGGACGCAAAAGTCGCCAGGTTAAAGGCCAATATCGATGAAAAGACAAGGACTTTGCCCATGACACTTGAAATACTGAACCCTGATGTCAAAATAAAACATATATTTGATTTAAGACCGGGTACATTTGTCAAATGCAGCATTATGGGACAGACTTACGACAATCTTTTTGTATTGCCACGGCATCTGTTAAGAGACGGTGATGTTTTTTTTACGGTAAACGACAGTCATTTGAAAATGAAGAAGGTCACTGTTTTAAGAAAATTTGAAGAAGAAATTTATATTAGCAAAGGACTTGCTCCGGGCGATAAAATAATCACATCTCCGCTTCCCGGTGCCCGGGAGGGAATGGCCTTGACCATAAAATCAAATGGGAACTAAAACATGAAAGCATTGGGAAATTGGTCTGTTGAACACAGGGTGTCCGTGAACCTGATCATGATTTTTCTCATTGTGGCAGGCCTGTATACGATTTTAAACATGAAACGGGAAATGTTTCCCCAGTTTTCTCTTGATATGATCGATATCTCGGTAGCATATCCCGGAGCATCCCCGGAGGAAGTGGAAGAAGGAATATGTATCAAGATCGAAGAGCGGCTCAAAAGCCTTGAAGATGTCAAAACAATGTACTCGACAGCCCTTGAGGGTCAGGGTTCGGTATTGTTGGAATTAAAGGCCGGGACAGACATAAATGAAAAACTTGATGAGATTAAAACCCAGATTGATCTGATTGATTCATTTCCTGATCAGGCGGAAGACCCGGTTGTCGTGGAAATTAAAAACAATGATCCGGCCATATATCTTGCTGTTTACGGGGATGCTGACGAAAGGGTGCTGCGCCATACAGCCGAAAAAATAAGGGACGATCTTGTAGAAACCGATGACATTTCACTTGCAAGCCTTATTGGTGTCAGGGACTATGAAATTTCCGTTGAAGTATCTGAAGAAACACTGCGGCGGCTTAATCTTTCTTTTGACCAGGTTGCTGCTGCGGTAAAAACAGGAAGCCTTGATCTGCCCGGTGGCAAGATCAAGACAAAGGGTGGGGAGTTTCTTGTTCGTGCCAAAGGAAAACATTACACTGGCGAGGAATTTGAACAAATTCCAGTGGTGACAAGAGAAGACGGGACAACCCTCCGGCTTGGGGATATTGCAACAGTTATCGATGGATTTGAAGATACGGATATCAAGGCACGTTTTAACGGTAAGCCTGCTGTACTGGTTGTTGTCCGGCGTACGGACAGTCAGGATAACATTGCCATTTCCAACACGGTAAAAGCGTATATTGAAAATCATAAAGATTCTCTTCCCAGAGGAATTGTCCTGGGATATTGGTTTGATATGGCCGATATGGTACAGGGCAGGATTGATCTTTTGTTGAAAAACGGCATCCAGGGCATATTGCTGGTATTTATCGTGCTGGCTTTGTTTCTTGATCTCGGACTTGCCTTCTGGGTGGCGGCAGGCATTCCCATATCCTTTATGGGGGCTTTTCTTGTTCTGGATTATTTGGGTGCCTCCATAAACATGCTCTCCTTGTTCGGGTTTATCATGACATTGGGTATTCTGGTGGACGATGCCATTATTGTGGGTGAAAATGTCTATACTCATTATAAAATGGGGAAATCTGCCAAAACCGCAGTGATTGACAGCATTGGCCGGATTGGGGCACCGGTTGTGATGGCCGTGACCACAACCATTGTGGCATTTATACCGCTGATGCACATTGCAGGGATTATGGGCAAATTTATCTCTATCATGCCCCAGACTGTGATCTGTATTCTTGTCATTTCTCTTGTTGAAGCCTTTATCATTTTGCCGGCACACCTGGATCATGCATTGACAACGGCAAAAAAGAATAAAACCTTGATTTGCCGTGTCTGTTTTTCCTGGCTGGACTGGTTGAAAAAAGATCTTTTAGACGGTCATAAATGGTTCCGGGACAGGGTTGAAAAAGCCTTGACCGGCTTTATTTATTCAATTTATACCCCTGCTTTAAAGTATTGTGTCAAGAATCAATATTTTACACTTGCCGTTGGGTTTGGGGTGCTGATTGTCAGTATCGGCTTTATGGCAGGCGGTCATGTGCCTTTTGTGTTTTTCCCGAAAACCGACAGCAACTGGATTGTTGCAGACATTATCTATCCCTTGGGAACTCCTTTTGAAGCTACGGAAAAAACCATAAAGCAAATTGAAAAAGGGGCTGTTGAACTTAATTCTTTTTTCAGGCATAGGGTGGAAGGAGGAGAAGATCTGGTTGTCAATCATTTTTCCCAGGTGGGTATCATTCCCAGAAGAGACTGGAAACCTGGTGTTTACGGAGGGCATTGCGGAGAAGCCTGGATAGAGATCCAGCCCGCATCAAAGCGGCCTGATATCTCCGCGCCTGATGTGACGGCAAAATGGCGTGAATTGACCGGAGATATTTTAGGGGCTGAACAGCTGAGCTTTTCCATTATAGGCGGAGGGCCAGGTGGAAACCCCATTGAAATTCAACTGGCCGGATTTGATCTGGAGCAGCTGGAACTTGCGGCAACCGCCTTGAAAAATGAAATTGCCAAATATCCCGGGACTTTTGATGTTACGGATAATTTCAGGCCCGGTAAAATGGAAAAACGCATTCATATCAAAAAAGGGGCCGGGTCATTGGGCATAACCATGGCAGATATTGCCACACAGATACGCCAGTCCTATTATGGAGATGAAGTTTTAAAGATCCAGAGAGGCAGGGATGATATCAAGGTAATGGTGCGCTATTCTCAAAAAGAAAGGGAATCGGAATCCAGTATTGATGAGTTGAGGATAAAAACCCGTGACGGCAGGCAGATCCCGTTGAACCAAGTGGCGGATATTGAAATGAAAAGAGGGTATTCAACCATTCAGCGGGTGGATAGAAAACGGATCATTACTGTTATTTCAGATATTGATGAAACTGCTGCCAATGCAAGACAAATTGTTGAAGATTTGAAAGAAAATTATCTGGACACTCTTGTCAACCGGTTTCCGGGAGTGAGTTATGATCTGGAAGGCCAGGCCAGGCGGACCGAAGAATCCATTGACAGCCTGAAACTGGGATTTTCCCTTGCAGCCATGATCATGTTTTTACTTCTTGCCAGCCAGTTTCGCTCCTATATCCAGCCGGTGATAATCATGACCGCCATTCCCTTCGGTCTTATCGGTGCGGTTGCCGGTCACTATGTCATGGATCTTGATATAACCATGATCAGTATTTTCGGAATTGTTGCTTTGTCCGGTATTGTGGTGAATGATTCATTGATTTTAATTGATTTTATCAATTCAAAAATCAGGCGAGGTGCAGGCATGTTCGCCTCTGTTATTGAAGCCGGTCAAAACAGGTTCCGGCCGGTTCTTTTGACATCTGTGACAACTGTTGCCGGACTTTTTCCGCTGCTTTTGGAAACCAGTTTCCAGGCCCAGTTTTTAATTCCCATGGCTGTTAGTATAAGTTTCGGCCTCATTGCAGCCACTGTTTTAACCCTTATTTTTGTTCCTGCTCTATATGTTGTTATTAACGACTTGACAAGACTCTTTGTTGCAGGAGAGGATGAAGTCAAAGTAGAAGATGAAATCAAATTAAGTAAAAACAAACCATCATTATATAAAGCAATTAAATAGAAAATTAACCTAATAAAAACAACAACCCAATAAAAAAAATAACCCAATAAAAAAAGCAATCAAAATGGACAATATATTTAATAAAAAATTTTGGCTCACAGAGTGGGAAAAGGATAAACAAACAGATACCTACAATGTTCATAAAGGTTTTTCCACCCCGGAATACTGGGATAAAGCTGCACAAACATATAATCAGAACAAAAAGGAAGTCCGGGATCGCCGCCTGGAAAAAACTCTTGAATTTTTAGAAAGAAGCGGGCTTTTGTTCAAGGGAATGACCGTCCTTGAAATCGGTTGCGGGACGGGTATGCTTGCCATTGAACTGGCAAAACAGGGAGCAAAGGTGACTGCCCTTGATTTTTCCCAAGGGATGCTATCTGTATTTAAACAAAACATTCCCAATGAAATTAAAGAACAGATCACTATTCTTCATGAAAATTGGTATAAGACGGATATAGCAGCAAACGGATGGGAAAAGAAATTTGACCTTGTGATTGCATTCATGTCCCCTGGTGTTGCAGGCCCTGACTCTTTTTTCAAGATGATGAGTTGTTCAAAAAAAGGCTGTGCCATAAGGGGATGGGCTGCAAAAAGAAAGCATACCATTCTTTCAGATCTGTGGCAAAAAATTATGGGAATCCCTTTGGAAGATAAACCGCAGAGCATTTTGTATAAAATAAATTTATTGTTTTCCATGGGTTTTTTTCCGGAGATTACCTTTGATACCATTGAATGGGAGCAAACCGTTTCAATCAAAGATGAATTTGACAGCCAGATGGCTTTTTTTCAAAAGGTAAGCAACAAACCTGAAGGTGAACTTGAAGAGATTATCCGACGTCATCTTGATACTGTCTCAACACCTGACAATCATATCGTCAGGCAGCATAAAGGGCTGACTGCCACGGCTGTCTGGATAATTGACAAATCTTATCCATAACGGTTATTAAGGATGGAACAGACATCACCATAACCAACAAAAAGACGCAGAAAACCTGTTGTTACAATTCATTCATGACAGATTTCATTATATACGACTCAAACGTTGAACAAATAATTCAAGCGGGAAGAGTACGTTGGAAAGTTGAAAATGAATTCCGGTTAATCGCCAAATTCAGAATTGCTGCATAAAAGATGTTCCCGTGATCATCCTTATCCCTGTCTGCTCAGTTCATCCTTGCTTCGTTTTCAGGTATAAACAAGGCTTGGGAGACAGCTGAAAGGCTTGAGCTGTTGAGGATTTTCAGCTGCTTGTTATAGCGGTTGCAAAGTTTTTTTACTTTAAGACATGCGCCATGGCTGTTGCAGTTAACCGGACATAAGACCACGTCGCACTGCTTGACTTTTGCTTTCAGATTTGTATGTGCATTTTTCATATATCCGTCATGATAGTTGAATTCTCCTCCTGCGGTTTCAACGATTTTTCTGTAAAGTGATTCCATTTTGGTTAGTCCGCCGATCATAAATATCCGTTTGGCACAGAGCTGATATCGTGGGCATGTATTTTCAGTACAATTACCGCTGATTTGGCAATTGCTTTTTTCAGTGCAGCCCGGAGATGCACAGAGTTTGAATCCCTCTACCAAGGATTGGATTTCCTCTTTCATCAATTCGTTTTTATTCCTGACACTGAAAAGCTCTATCTGGATGGATTTTTTTTCACGTTCCTTGATCCTCAACTTTTTCTGTTCGTTTTTAATGCATTGTTCAAGATCAGTGATTTTTAACTCTAAGCTGCGGGTGGTATTTTCCTGATAGCTCTTCGGATAAAGTGTTTTTTCCAACTCAGTTATCCTTGTTTGCATGGTAAGGTTTTCAGCCTTGAGCAAGGCTATTTTTTTTTTGTCTGCCTTTCGTATATCAGACAGTGTTTTGAATTCTTCATTTTTAAGGGTTATTTTTTTTTGCATTTGTGTGAGGATTTCCTCTGACCTGCGCTGTTTTTGCCGGATATGAAAAATTTCAGTCATGTTGGCATGTGCCTGCATATGTACTTCTCCGTAGACATCCTGGAGCAGTTCCATATCGGTGTTTTTATAGGAAACGATGGCATACATCATGGGGCCTACGTTTCCTTTTTTTAATTGTTTCTTCCAAAGTGATCGTATTTCATGATCCGGCAGGCCGTTGATCCGAATCATCAGCTTACGGGCAATGTTTAGGATATAATTGTTCACCTTTACCGACACATGGTTTTTATCATGAAGCTTTATCATGATCTGCTGGTGGTATTCATAGGGCTTCATTTCCTTTACGTTATAACCACATTTCTTTAAAATGTTTTTATGCTTTTCAACAGAAAGCATTGCACCAATAATCGGACACTTGAAATGGCTTTTCACTTCCCAGATGTTCATAAATTTTGACAGTATATCTGACATGTTTTTTCCTTTATTCTGATATTATTTCTTGGTTGAGTGTTTTTTTTAGTTTTTAAATAAAAGTTTGATTTCATACTTTTATCCTTAAAGTTAGAGATAACAAAGTTTGGATTGTCCAACTTTTTAAAAGAGAATATAAACTGGGTATCTGGGTTTTGTCAATAAAAAAAGTTAGGCAAGGCTAATTTTTTTATTAAAGCTAATAGAAGTATTCAATTCCATGTATCCGGACAGTTTAGTTTCTCAGGATTTTTACGCTTTCAATGTGTTGTTTTTTTGTTTCTAACTCCCTTATGGAGCATAAAAACTCCCTCTCGGGGTAGTAAATAATGATTTTTATATGTTAGGAGTGCCAAATATTTTAATTAAAAGCTAATATTGTATTGATTTATAATCAGGAGGTTGAATGGTCGGAAAAATATTTTTTATTGCAATTTTGTGTCTGTTTTTAATTCCGGGATTTTTTTGTGTAAATGCTCTGGCGTTAACAGGCCGGGATGTGATGGTCATGGTTGATGAGCGTGAAGATGGCGATGATTCAAAAACAATTGTTGAGATGACCCTTGTAAATCACAGGGGAAAAAAACGGGTAAGGCAGATGGTCTCTTATAGAAAGGACTATGGCAAAGATTCCAAAAAGCTGATGTGTTTTAAAAAACCAGCAGATGTCAAAGACACCTCTTTTCTCTCGTGGGAATGGGATACACCTGGCAGGGATGATGATAAATGGCTCTATATGCCGGCCTTAAGAAAGGTAAGGAGAATTTGTGGGGAATCCACCAATGATTATTTCATGGGAAGTGATTTCACCTATGATGACATGGGCAAAAGAAATGTTGATGAAGACACCCATTTCTTAACCGGAGAAGAATCAATCAATGGCTCAAGCTGCTGGAAGATTGAGTCTGTTCCCCTTGAAAAAGATACCTATTATGACAGAAAAATCCTGTGGGTCAACAAGGATGCAAAGGCTGTTGTTAAAGCTGAATATTATGATTCCCAGGGTTTGATTAAAACCTTTGCGGTCAAAGATTTAAAGCTGCACAACGCTATCTGGACCATCTTTGAGATGGAAATGCAAAATACAAGGGAAAATCATACCACAATAATGAAGATGAGTAATGTTAAATACAATATCGGCGTTGCGGATTCTTTTTTCCAGACTGCTACAATATCCCGGGGCATCGTCAGGTGAGATTTTGTCGGATAAAGACCTGTCTTGCGATGGTTTTGGGCTTTATTTTTGCCGCAACATCCCATGGTTTTGAATTTTCAGGCCGGGAATTTGATTTTTCAGGATATGTAGAGACACGGCATTGTATGCAGGTTGAAAGCCCCAATGATTTGCTTGCATCCGAGACAATGGCAAGGCTTGAAACGCGAAGCTTTAAGGACGTTTGGTCTTTATTTACATCAATAAATCTTTCGGCAAATCATAAATTGGAAGATGAATCAGGAATTTCGATGCATGAGGCGTATATTGATTATGTTGCTTCATCATGGGATTTACGCCTTGGAAGGCAGATTATTATCTGGGGAAATGCCGACGGCTTTCGCATCACGGATAATATCTCGCCTTCTGATCTGTCTGAATATATCACCAGGGATTTTGATGAGATCAGGATGGCGGTTGATGCCGTAAAATTAAGGTTCCTTGGAACTCATGGCACAGGTGAGTTGATTTATATCCCGTTTTTCAGGCAGGGTATTTCACCGGATAAGGACAGCCCCTGGTCTTTGGGGGATTTATCCTGCACCAGCATCACGGCCGGGAATAAACCTGAAAAAAATATTGAAAACGGGGAATTGGGAGCAAAGTATGCACTTTTTTTGCCGGGGTTTGATATGGCTGTTTCCTATTTTTATACCTGGAATGATTTTCCGTATTATGCATATACCGGCAACACTGGTTCGTGCCAGGTAAATCCTCAATTTTACCGTCTCCATATTTATGGTTTGGAATTATCCAGGCCTTACAATGATTTTGTTTTCAGGGGCGAGGCGGCTTTTTCTCATGGCAACCGGTATTTGTCAACACCCAGGGATGCTTCCCTTGAAAAAAAGGATCAAATCAAATGGCTTTTGGGTCTTGACTGGTCACCGGGAAGCAACTGGTTTTTGTCGTTCCAGGTTACAGAAGACAGAATCCTTGATTATTCAGCAAAGATTCAGCAGACAAAACAATCAGCAATGGTAACGGCGAATATCTCTAAAAAATTATTCAGGGAAAAGCTTATTTTATCAGGGATGCATTATTTAAATCTGGATGAAAAGGACAGCTTGACCCGGCTCAGTTCGGAATACCAGGTCATGGATGGTTTTTCCCTGTTTTTTGGTTCGGATATCTTTACAGGAAAAAGATCAGGCGGTTTTGGAAGATACAAGGATAATACCCAGGTATGGGCCAGGGCAAAATATAGTTTTTAATTATAATAAAAATTTTACAAAAAATTACAGGGAGCAACCATGATTGAAATTAAAAAAATCAATTGGTTTTTTTATGGGCTGGCTAAATTGATAGTACGGTTCAGGTATGTGAATATCCTTTTGTTTATTATGGTTTTAGGCATTGCTTTTTCAGGGCTGTCAAAAATCAAGACCGAGGCCGGGTGGGACAGCTATATGCTTGAGAATTCCGCATTAAAAATATCCGAAGACGAGTTTAAGGATATTTTTGGAAACAGTGATTATGTGGCGGTCATGGTGGAGGTTGACGATCTTTTTACGCCTGAAATTCTGTCTAAAATAAGGGAGCTTGGCCATGAGCTCAAACAAAAGATTCCCTTTGCAGACGATATCATGTCAATAACGGATTGCGAATTTTCCATTGGAAATGAAAGCGGTATTGAGATCATAAATCTTGTTCCGGATATTATCCCCACAGATCCCGGGCAATTGGAAAAGATAAGAAGTCTTGCCCTTTCAAAAAAACTGCTTGTGGGAAAACTTATTTCAAGGGACAGCACCCAGTCCTGGATCATGTTAAGACTTCACCCCTTTCCGGACGGGTGGCGAAGTGAAACCAACCAAGGTGCTGATATGGTTGTGGGAAAAACGGCTGTTAAGATTATCGGCCAGGATAAATATCAGATACTCAATCCAAAATCGGCCGGCCTTCCGGTTCTTTCCCATGAGAAAATGAGTTTTTTCAAACATGAGATGAAAAGAACCATGGGGCTTTCACTTCTGGCATCCCTTGTTGTGCTGTCCCTGGCCCTGCGGTCTTTCAGGAGCGTTTTGATTTCCATTCTTGTTGCATTCGGCAGTGTTTTTATAACCTTTGGGATCCAGGGGCTTCTGGGTATTTCAATTGATATTGGAATGGTAGTTGTCCCGATATACCTTGGTATTGCCGTTTCCATCGGTTATTCCATCCATGTGTTTTCGTTTTTTGACAGGGAATTTGCAAAAACAGGCAAAAGAAAAGAATCCATTTATCATGCAATGAAAGAAACAGGGTGGCCCCTTCTGTTTACAGCCCTTACCACCATTGGTGCCCTTGCTTCTTTTCATTTTGTGGAAGTAAAACCTGTCAGGTGGATTGGGTCAGCAACTTCCCTGCTGGTTGCCGTGATCTTCTGCTTTGTAATTATAATGATCCCAAGCTTATTAAGCTTTGGGAAAAACAAAACGCCCCGCCCTGAAAAAAAACGTGCAAAAAGCATTAATCACAGGCTTGGAAATCTTATGGACAGCCTTGGTATAATAGTACTTGCCCGGCCCGTGGCAATAATGGCGGTTTTTGTTTTTAGCGTCCTCATATGCGGGTTTGGGCTTACGTTTCTTGAAGTCTCCTTTGATGTACGAAAAAACATGGGATTAAAAGTTCCCTATGTTGAAAGATTGGATTATGTCAGTCATTCCGAGGTGGGCTCTCTTTATTCTTATAATCTTGTCGTTGAGTTTAAGGAAAACGGCATGGCAAGGGAACCTGAAAATTTAAAGAAGCTTGATCAACTCATGCAGGAGGCTAAAGGATATAAGCTTACAAAAAGGGTGACATCCATTGTTGAGATCATAAAGGACATGAACCAGGCGTTGAACCAGGGAGATCATGAATTTTATAAAATTCCCGAAACCCGGGAAATGGTTGCCCAGATCATGCTCCTTTATGAGAACGCCGGTGGAAGAGAAGCTGAAAAATGGATTGACTATGATTATAAACGCTTAAGGTTCATGGTTGACCTGGAAGATTATAATTCCTTTGAGGCAAAAAATGAACTGTTAACCTTAAAGGCAAGTGCGCAAAAAATGTACCCAAATGCCACAATTTCCATGGCAGGTTCCATAGCCCAGTTTACAGTCATGCAGGACGTGGTTTCCTGGGGGCAGATAACTTCTTTTTTCGTAGCCATATGCGTTATCACCCTGTTGATGACCATTGTTTTCGGCAGCTTTAAAACCGGGCTTATTGCCATGATTCCCAATATTACCCCGGCCATAGCCGTTGGAGGACTCATGGGATGGGCAGGTGTTCCCCTTGATATGATGACCATTACCATTATGCCCATGCTGCTGGGCCTTGCCGTGGACGACACCATCCATTTTATCAACCATACAAAACTTGAGTATGAGCGATGCGGGGATTATCACATGAGTACAAGAAAAACCTTTACGGCCATAGGGATACCTCTGTTTCTCACCACTTTGATCATCATGGCGAATTATTCGGTTTACCTGACTTCCATCGCCAATGTTTTTGTTATCATGGGGACATTAACAATAGTGGGTATCCTGTCAGCCCTTCTAACCGATTATTTTGTTACACCGATATTGCTTGTCTGGGCAAAACCCTTTGGGAAATAGCCCGTTAAATCAACCCGATAAACAGGAGAAGAAAAATGAACAAAAAAATTACCATGTGTTTTACTTTGATTGCAGCACTTGCTTTTTCCACCAGTGTGTTTGCCCATTCGGTCTGGATCAACTCGTTTGAATCCCATGCCCACAAGTCCAGGCATGCCATGATTTCCCTGGGATGGGGGCATGCTTTGCCCATGGATGATATCCTTACATCTCCAAACGGCCGGATTGCCATTGAACAATTTGAACTGATTGATCCAAATCTTAAGAAAACAGATCTTATCAAACCGGAATTCAAGCTCAGCACGCCGGATCTTACCACAGGCAATTTTGATCTTTTTGCCGCTGACCTTGGCACCCAGAAAATCGCTTTCAAAAAAGACAGCGCCCAAGGTGTGTATCAAATCAGTGCAATGTCAAAATCCACATTTTACACCCAGTTTATTGATAAAAAAGGCAATAAACGGCTTAAACTGAAACCGAAAAACGAAGTCAAAGACATTAAAAAAGTATTAATGGCCGTTAAATATCAGGCCTTTGCCAAATCCTACCTCACGGTTGGCAAATGGACCAACCCAAAACCCCTTGGTCACGGTCTGGAAATTATTCCCCGCACTGATCTGAGCAATCTGCATATAGGTGATCTGGTTGAGGTGGATGTGCTTTTTTACGGCAAACCCCTGGATGCCAAAGCCGGGAGTATGGATTATATCACCGCCCATAGCAGCAGCTTTGGACAAAGTGACGGTTTTTCATTATTTTCTTACATTAAGAAGGGAAAAGCCCAGTTCCGTGTACTCAGTTCAGGTCAGTGGATGATCGGTGTCAGCCACAAGGAAGATGTGACCAAAGACGGTCCTCTCAAAAACCTCTACGGCAAAGCCAATCAGGTTTACCATGGTGGCAGTCTGACTTTTAACGTTAAATAGACCAGGCCTGTACGGCAGGCTGTTTTAAAGCAGCCTGCCTTGCCATGGAAGTAATATAGCTTTTCAGCAGGGCGAAATGGCAGGTGCCATGATTCGTACGGGATTTTAATTTTTTTAATTTCGCACTTTGACAACGCCCTTGAATGATATGGATCTCGATACTGCAAGGAAATGGGATAAATCGTCAAGTATTTATAATACAAGAAAAAAAGAAAAGGAACTTGTAAAAATGCAAATCATTAAAAGCAGGGGCAGGCTTTTTATAGTTTTGGCTTTGGTCTGGCTTATTTCCGCCCAGGTACAGGCACAAGATGCGGTACAGGTTGATACAATCACCATAACCGCCAACAAGATGGAAGAAAACATCCAGGATGTGGCGGGCAGCGTATCAGCCTTGAGTGAAATGCAGATAGAGGATGCGGGAATAAATTCATTTAATGATATCCACATTCATATCCCGAATTTTTCGAGCTATGCAAGCGGCAACATGGGCGGTTATGACAGCATAAGGGGACAGACCAATCTTATAACTTCTTCAAGAGCGGTCGGTATATATGTTGATGACGTGCCTGCAATTCTCTCTTCATGGACAAAGCTCACAAATCTCTATGAAACCGAGCGCATAGAGGTATTGAGGGGACCTCAGGGGAACCTGTACGGATTAAACTCCGCCGGAGGCGTTGTAAATATTATAACAAAAAAACCAGGCAACACCTTCAGGGCAAATGCTACGGCGGAATACGGAAATTATGATTTAAGATCATACAAGGCTTCGGTAAGCGGACCTGTTGTTAAAGACAAACTTTTTATGGGATTTGCAGGAAAATACAAAACAAGGGACAGCTATATTGAGGAAGAGGGCGCGGATACGCACAAGGACAACTGGATTTCAGGCAGGTTTCAGATGAGATGGGTTCCTTTGGATGAGACAAATATCCTTTTTACCTCAATTGATGAGGATAGCGATTCCGATCATGGAGTATGGGTTCCAAAGGACAGTGATCCCTTTAAAATTAAAAACATGGGACTTGATGAAAAAGGTGATACATATGGAAATATCAGGTCTCTGAGAATCAAGCATCATACACCATGGTTTGACCTTACATTAATAACGGCAAAGGTTTCCGGTGAATCTCAAAGCATTGGCGGCAAGGATTTTGTTTCCGGAGGAGCTAATCTCAAGTATGCGGTTAATGATCAGGACAGTAACAAGTGGATGCAGGAGCTCCGCCTTGCTTCAACGGATAAAGAAAATGCTTTTCAGTGGATCTTTGGAGGATTTTATCTTAAAGGGGAAGAGGATACTGACTATAATTTCCGCAAGGACACCGGAACCATGGATGCTCCCACCGGAATATATGCCGATGATATAACCGAATCTGAAATTGAAACAGACATATTCTCATTATTCGGGCAGGCAGGGTATACCTTTCAGGAAAGACTGACTATTACTGCGGGACTTCGTTATGACAGGGATAAAAAAGAGACCGACTTCCTTCACAACGTGAATGGAACGGTTATCGCAGACTATGAGGCATCCACAACCTGGGATGCTGTTTCCCCCAAGCTTGTTGTGGATTTCAGGGCGAACGATTCAATCATGACCTATGTGAGCGTTGCAAAGGGATATAAATCAGGAGGTTATTCCTCCCATATGGGAGATACACCTGAAGATGCCATGTTTGATCCTGAATATGCATGGTCATATGAGACGGGAGTGAAAACAAACTGGCTGAACAACAGGATTATTGCGAACATGTGCGGATTTTACACGACCGTGGACGATATCCAGATAATGTATACTGATCCCGACACATGGCAGATGAGTTATAAAAATGCAGCGGAAGCAACTCTCTGGGGAATTGAGCTGGAGACAATCTTCCGCCCGTTTGCCGGGCTGCAGGTTATGGCATCTTTTGGCTTGCTTGAAACGGAATTAGAAAAACATGAAATCAGGGAATATGAGGGAAACCGTGTCCCATTTGCCTCAGATTATAATGCAGGACTCGTCATACAGTACAATTCTCCATGGGGAATATACATCAGGGGCGAAGGTTCCTGGTTCGGTAAAAGTTATTTCGGCGAGGATAACAAGTACAGCCAGGAAGCCTATATGATTGCAAATTCGAAAATAGGATATGAAACTGAAAATTTTAATATCAATTTTTACATAAAAAATGCATTTGATAAAACATATTATAACTTTGTCAACTGTAGGGGTGGCGTAGAAAAAGGAATATTAGGCACTCCCCTCACATGCGGAGTTCAGGCAACGCTGAGGTTTTAAGGCCTTTGCTAAAGATTTCAAAACTCTCAATTCAATCCCGGACCATGACCGATTTTGAATGATATGGATCTTTATATTTCAAGGAAATAGCTGGAATTTCCGGATACTATAATAAAAGGGAAAAAAGAAAAGGAAAATTTGAAAAATGCAAATTCTTAAGAGGGCAGGCAGGTTTTTTATGTGCCTGGCCATGACCTGGATGATTTTTGCCCAGGCACAGGCACAAGAATCGGTACAGGTTGACTCAATCACCATAACCGCCAATAAGATGGAAGAAAATGTTCAGGATGTATCAGCCGGCATAACTGTTTTTACTGAAAAAAGCATTTCAGATTTAAGGATTGATTCAATCTCGGATGTGGCGGCCTATACACCCAATTTCATGATCTATGAAAACGGTATTTCAGGTGCAAATGCTCCGGTCATGAGGGGGATGTTTGCCGATATCCATTCCCATTCCGTATCCGCCGGCATGTATGTGGACGGGGTTCCCATTCTTGACGGCATGGCCTATGAACAGGATATGCTTGATATTGAAAGGATTGAGGTGTTAAAAGGCCCTCAGGGCACGCTATATGGTAAAAGTTCCGAGGCAGGTGTGATCAATATAGTAACAAAAAAGCCCGGCAATATTTTTACAGGCAAAATCGCAGGTGAAGCCGGTATGGACAATAAACGCAAGGCTTTAGTTTCCATGTCCGGCCCCATGAAAAAAGATAAGCTCTATTTTGGAATCTGTGCCCTTCAGGATGAAAAAGACGGCTGGGTTGAGGATAAAAATTCAGGCGAAACCGTGGATGATATACAGCGCCGGTATGGCAGCGCAAAATTGAGATACACGCCGGCTGATAATCTTGACATCGTTTTGCAAGGATCAATCCGTCAATATGATGATGAACAGGGACATATGAATTTAACTCCCATGGGAGCTGCAATGTATGGCCTTGCAGCTCCTGAAAACAGAAAGGTAACCAGTGACTTTTCAGGGGGCAATAAGAGCAAAATATCCTCACAATCCTTGAATGTTGACTGGGATGTTACTGAAAACCTTAAAATAACATCAACCACTGCCCATCGAAAGTTAAGCAAGGATATGGTGCTGGATTATGATTTTTCCCCCCAGACTTTTTTGCATTGCGTTAATAACGACTCAAATGCCAAGTTGTCCCAGGAGTTAAGGACCGGTTTTTCAAACGAGAAACTTAAGCTTGTAACAGGCTTTTATGCTGATAAAGATAAAATCGTTTCAGATTATACTTTATACTCAATCATTCCGGGCATGGCAATGGCTTCTAAAGACGAAATAAAGGGGACATCCGGTTCTGCGTTTACCCATGCCGGTTTTTTACTTGGTGAAAAACTGACGATTCTTGGCGGGCTGCGATATGATTATCAGAAAAAGGAGTATGAATCTGCCGGATATTCAATTGATAATAACTGGGATGAAATTTCTCCCAAAATCGGGGTGGAATATAAAATTAAACCTACAATAATAACCTATGCCGGCATTTCAAAAGGCTATCTTTCCGGCGGGTTTAATCCTTATGCCCATGAACAGGCGTATCTGTCCTATGATGAAGAAAAACTGTGGTCCTATGAAATTGGTGCAAAAAGCAGTTTTTTTGACAACAGGCTTATTTTGAATGCTGCTGTTTATTATATGGATATTGATGATTTGCAGGTACATGAAATGATTGATTCTGCACGATCCTATACAACCAATGCTGCCAGGGCAACAGGAAAGGGCTTTGAGCTTGAACTTACCGCCATGCCTGTACGGGGACTGAGTTTCATGGCAGGAGTTGGCTTAAGTGATGTTGAGTTTGATGAGTTTAAAGATGCAGCAGGAAATTACAAAGGCAATAAGAAACCCTATGCCCCGGAATATAGCTTTAATGTGGGCGTTCAGTACAGGAGCGTCACAGGGTTTTATTGCAGGGCTGATATAACGGGATATGGGGATATGTATACGGATAAGAAGAACGAGTTTAAAAGAGATGCCTACGAGCTTGTCAATGCAAAGATCGGCTATGAAACAGAGAAATTTGATGTGTATATTTACGGGAAAAATATATTTGATAAAGCATATGATTCCGTCTATGGAGATGGGTTCTATGTAAATTACAGCAAACCTGCCGAAGCCGGAGTGACAATCACATACAGGTTCTAAAAAAAGGTGAATTCATGAAATTAATACGCACACAGATCAAGAAGGGTTTGGCCATTTGCCTGGTACTGCTGGCTGTTTCCGGCATTTGCCATGGAGAGGAAGAATAATACAGGCTTGAGTCCGTCACCGTTACGGCAGACAAAAGAAAAGAAAATATCCGGGATGTCCCGTCGGCCATCACGGCATTTACCGAAACGGATCTTGAGGATGCCGATATCGTAGATATCAAGGCTGTTACAGACATGATCCCCAATATGATGATCGATTCCGGAATAGGAGGCAATAATAATGTTATTTTCCGGGGGATTGGTTCCAGCATGTTTACCGGCAAAAATCCTGTTGTCCTTTATGTGGACGGTGTTCCCTTTGATCAGGTCTCCCATTATGGCGCGGACCTTGTCAATATTGAACGGGTGGAGGTGCTTCGCGGTCCCCAGGGCACCCTGTACGGGAAAAATGCCATTGGCGGTGCCATTAATGTCGTCTCCAAAAAAACCGGCAATACCATGGAATCAAAGGCAAGCATACAGGCGGGCTCGAATGAAACCTATGGTGTCAAAGGTTTTATTAACGGACCCCTTATAAAAGATGAATTGTTTTTCGGTCTGTCTGCCAATTATAATGAATCAAGGGGCTTCATGAAAAATGAAGCTCCGGGCCAGGATTATTTTGATGCCAAAGAAAATAAAAATGCCAAGGCCCGGCTTCGATGGCTGCCGACAGATCAATTTGAGGTTAATTTCCATGCCGGTATTGATCAGTTAAGAAACGGTTCCGACACAAGCATTGCCCCGGGTCCACTCAGGTACCATGAAAAAAGAAATCCGCATTCAGTCCCTGGAAAACAGCGGGCGATTAAAATGGATGGTGGGACTCTACTATTCCTTTGAAGAACAGGATTATCATGATTTTTCTATAACCTATGATACCATGGCGTTTGGCCATAACACCAAATATAACTGGCCCGGGAACAGGAGTACAAAGACCATGGCGGCCTTTGGGCAGGTGACCGTCCCCATTGCCGGTTCCCTTGATTTTACAGCAGGACTCCGGTGCGAAAGGGTTAACAAGGAACTTGACTACCGGCATTATGATACCCGCACCGATACGGGAGAACGGCTTTCCTCCGTGGAATGGAGCCGGGAAGAAGACTGGGATGCCCTGCTGCCCAAAGCTGTTTTGTCCTGGCGTATGAACAAGGATGCCATGACCTATTTCAGCGTATCCCAGGGGGATCTGGCCGGTGGTCTTAATGCAAACGGGGATGATAAAGAGACTGCCAAATTTGATGAGCAGACATCCTTGAATTATGAAATCGGTGCCAAGACGGCCTTTCTTGACAACCGGCTGTTTTTCAATGCCGCCAAAGCCCACAGCCAGGGCATTGAGCTGGAATTAAAAGCAAGACCTTTGCAAGGCCTTGATATTTCCACGGCTTTTGGATGGACGGATGCCGAGTTTGATGAATACAAAAATTATACCGGGAAAACCCCAAAGCAGATGCCTGCCTATACCTTTAATCTTGGCATCCAGTACAGGGTTCCCTGTGGATTTTTTGTGCGGGGTGAGATGGAAGGACTTGGCAGAACCTATTATGATGAAGCCAACACAATCAAGCAGGATGCCTTTCAATTGTATCATGCCAAAATCGGTTATGAAGCATCAAATTGGGATGTCTACCTTTATTGCAATAACCTGCTGGACAAAGAGTATTTTTCTTCCATGTCCTTCGGCAGATTCTCCGTTGCCGAGCCGCGTACCTTTGGTGTTTTTGCTTCTGTCCGGTTTTAGTTATCTGGGCTTGGTCATGGAAGAAGATGTGTTGCCCCGGGCTCTGCTTGCGGCCGGTTTCGTCTCAGTGCGTACCAGAATGCTGTACGGGCGGTTATACGGTGGTTTCTGCAGTTGGTACAAAATAGGATATATGTAAAAAAAATAAATTTGTCTTGACATAATTAATTTAGGCTTTTATTGTTAGGCAAAGCTAAACTTTCTATCTTAAAAAGAATAAATATTGAATTAAAATATTGAATTAAAATATGGAGAAAATATGAATAACGCATTGATCGTCTACGGTTCTACCACCGGCAATACTGAATTCACAGCAGAAACCATCAAGGAATATTTTGAAAAAAATGATTATAGTGTGACAGTATTGAATGTCACTGATACGGGTGTGGATGAGTTGAAAAAGGAATATGACCTTTACCTCCTGGGATGCTCTACCTGGGGAGATGATGAAATTGAACTTCAGGAGGATTTTACAGGATTTTATGAAAATTTGAATAAAGGCCTTTCCCTTGAGGGAAAGAATTTCGCAATGTTCGGGTGTGGTGATTCTTCCTATGAATATTTTTGCGGGGCAGTGGATATGATTGCTGACAAAGTGGATGCGTTGGGGGGAACTCTTGTGTTTGACGCTTTAAAAATTGACGGTGACCCTGAAGAAGACGAAATTTACGAATGGACCCGGGGCGTGATCAATGCAGTATAATGGCCGAAAGACCGATAAGGAAGGGATTTCTTCCAAGACATTAAAGTATCTGCTCAAGCTTATTGGCAATTTGAGTCGCACGGGTATGGAAGCCGGGAATAACGGTGATTTTGACACTGCATTCCTGAATATAACAGAGGCTCTTGATCATACCAGGGCCCTGGATAAAAAATGCCTGGAGGCCAAGTTGCTCAATAATCTGGGGATTTTGTATACAATGCAGGGAGCATGGGACACGGCTTTGTTGAATTATGATGAATCCCTTGATATTGTGGTGAAGTATTATGGAAACACAAACTTTTTATATAGAACCCTTCAGAAAAATATCCAATACCTTTTGATCCCTATGTAGTAAATCCTGGAATTAGGGGCTTAGAAAAAATTAAGAACACCAAAAAAGCCATGTTTCAATTGGCAAAAATGATTGAGTGTGTGAAAAATGGATTGGTGATACCCCCTGTTATTAAAATTTGATATTGGTGCGTTTTATTTTTTATAGATCCCTTAAACGGTTTTAACGGAGAAAACAATATTATTATTTTGAGGGATGCAAACGGATATCCCCAACCAATTTTATATTGGTTGGGGATATTTTTTGAATCAACCGATGCTATCCGTCGGCATTTCTTAAAATTTTCTTTTTTGTATATGGCTGGTTGCTTTCGACAAGATGCTGCATTATTGTATCCATATCAAATTAGGGACTTTATACCATCAGGACATAGCACATACAAATTTTTTTCTACTTTTGGTACGTTTTTTTTTGTGTTTGACTGATTTTAGGCACCGGCTCGTATCATTGAAAGATTGCAAAACCAAAAGCGACATATCCCCATAAATGGAGTAACGATATTTGGCAGTAGTTGGAGACGTTTTACAAGACTGTTAATTTTGCTTGACAAGACAGAAACTCCTGTCCTATGGTCCGTATGGCAGATTTAACAGATACTTTTGCCAGGGGGAACCAGATTTAGCCCAGGCTTTATTAAAACCAGACAGGTCATATGGAAAACAAGGCAGATATCATAAAAAAAGTTATTCAAGCTTTTAGAAGCGCCGCAGTAAAATACTGCCGGGGAGAAGAGCTCCCCATCCGGGTAAATACGGATGTCACTGCTTCCACAAGGGAAGTGCATATGATCCAGGCCATAGGGGATAATGAACAACTTGGTGTGACTGAACTGGCACGTTTGTTTGGTACCTCAAAAAGTGCAGCTTCCCAGCTGGTTTCCAGGCTTTCAAAAAAAGGCTTTTTAAAAAAGAAGTCTTCGAGAAAAAATAACAAGGAAGTCCGTCTGGTGCTAACGGATTTGGGATGGGAAGCGTATAAGACTCATGAGCAATACCATTCAAAAGACATGGATTATCTTGTTGGAAAGATGGAAACTTTTTCCATGTCGCAAATTGCCATGTTTTTGGTGATGCTTGAAAGTCTGGATGATATCATGGAACAGCGGATTGAAGAGTAATGAAAAAATAATATTCTATTTGGTTAAGTACATTAAATATTCTATGCAAAGAGGCTGATAGTATTGTTTGCCCCGGTGCTGAAGGGGGGACACGCCCGGGTGTCCGGGCGGCTTTTTTTAGAACCGATAAGCAAGGGTCAGACCGATGGTCATGGGTTCCCCATCCTCGGCAAATCCTTTGCCGGCATTTTCAAATAACACATGATGACGGTCCAGCAAATTTTTTGACCAAAGGTAGATATCCATGTGCCTGCCTTCAATACCAATCTTTGCATTCACCAAGCAGTAGGGCTTTTCCTCAACTGTGTTGGCATCGTCAAAATACCGTTTTCCATACCCGGCAAAATCCATACGTCCAAGAAAGTCCCATTGCCCCCTCAAGGGACACCGGTATTGAATCCCCATATTCACGGAATATTCCGGTACTCCAAAAACCTTGTTTCCAGCGTAATTTGTTCCTAAACTTGTGTCTTCATAATTGTCATATTCTGCTTCCAGAACAGTAAGACCGGCATTGAAATCAAGTCCCGGAAAGGGTGTGTAGCTGATTTCAGCCTCAATGCCGAGGCGGTGGGATTCACCGGCATTAACGATGTAAGACGTATTAAGGCTTGTGTCAAACATGGCAATCTGCTCGTCTTCTATGTCGATGTAAAATCCAGATAGGTTCATGATCAGTTTTTTGTCCAGGAAGCTGAGTTTGGTACCGACCTCATAGAGCCGGCTGGTTTCCTCTTCATAGGCGGTACTGCCCGAAGGTGCAAGCGTATTAAATCCTCCGCTACGATGTCCTCCAGAGAACGTGGTGTAGACCATGTGGTTGCCGGTCACATGCCACCCCAGGCTGATCTTGGGCAGCAGGGCGTCAAAATTATTGGAAGCCGAGGGGTATGCCCGGATGGATACGCTGCTGCCGTCATCCGGGGAATCCTTCTGACATTTTAGTATTTCTGCATCTTCATACTCATAACGGACTCCAAGGGTTGCATCGAATTTTTTAAAAAAGGTATAAGTTCCCTGGCCAAACAGTGCCGCCCCTTCATTGGTGCCGTCGGAAACGATCAGCCGGTTCCCGGTGCCGGCTCCGAAAGGATTATTGGGGTTACCTGCCATTGCAGACCTATAATATGTGGTTGAATGATTTTTAGACTCGTTTTTAAAGAAATAAAGACCGGCCAGCCAGTTAAACACAGATTCGGACTCCGGAGATGCCAGGCGAAATTCCTGGCTGAAATTTTTTTCATCCTGAATATAATTCATACGGGTCATATCCAGAGGACTGAAATCCGCATCAATGAATTCATCAACTGTAAAGTCCCGGTATCCGGTGGAAGATGTCAAGGTACCCAGGGTCAGGGTGTAGTCCACATTCAGGGATAAGCCCCAGAAATCTGTCTCAGCGGTTCCTTCAAAATCATGGGAATAGTGGTAGTTATTGTCAGCCGGGAAAATACCATTTTTAACAAATAAATTCCTGGAAGTCCTGCGAAAGGGAAAAACCCCTTCATCATAAGTCTGTCCGTCCAGGCTCAGCAATATATCCAGGACATCCGATGGCAGAAATCTCAGTTTCAAGCGGCCGGCACCCCCTTCTGTATGCCGGCCCTCTTCCCCGTCTGCATCTGTGTCGTTTTCCATATAGCCGTCACGTTTTTCTACCAGGCCTGACAGTCCGAAAAAAAGTTTGTCTTTCAGTATGGGGACTCTTAAAAAACCTTTGAACTGGGTCAGGTCATCACTCCCCACGGTCACGCCCATCTCGCTTTGGGCTTCATTGTCCGGCTTCCGGGTGTGGACATTGATGACACCAGCCATGGCATTCCTACCGTACAGGGTTCCCTGGGGTCCTTTTAGAATCTCAATACGCTCAACATCAAAAAGCGGGAAATCAAACATATAGGATTTTGAATAATTCACCCCGTCAACATAGTAGCCTATGGCTGGCTCCCCGGAGTGAATACTTTTGATGCCGCGCATAAACGTGAGGCTGTGGCGGCGGCTTCCGAAATTGTGAAATTCAAGGCCGGGCACATGGGCGGAAAGGCTTTCCATGTCATCAATTTGAGCATCTTCAATAAGGGTGTCGTTTAATACCGTAATGCTGTCCGGAACATCCTGAAGATCCTGGGTTCTTTTCTGTGCCGTTACAACAATGGACTGGCTTATTTTATTCGTATAAGAATCAGTCTCATCTGCAAAGAGAGGCTGATCAACCCAAAGCGCCAGAAAAAATGTGAGAAAAAAGAAGAAATTTAAATATTTCTTTGTCATGGTTCAAATTCCTTTTGTTTTAATTTGTATGCATTATATCCAGCAAATGACCAATGGTTGTTCTGTTTTTTCGGGCTACCTCCATCAAAGGTTGTTTGGGTGAATCCACGATAATATTGTTATCTTGCAGCTGCTTGAATGCTGCCTTGGTATTCCAGCCCATATAGGCTGCAATAACGGCAACAGGATAGTCGCTTGACCTACCGTAAGGGGGGGAACTGTATTTTTGGACAAGGTTCATTTTCAGTCCCCTTGCAACTCCCATGATTTGCTTCATGGGAGTTGCATTATGGTATGAACCGGTACAAACAAACAGGGTTAAAACCAAAGACAGGAAAACGGGAATATAGCTGCTGACCGGGGGCTGTTTTTTTTTGCGTTTCATATAAGAGATCAGCAGTCTCCAGTTATGGTAGACATGTATCAGCATGGCGATGCAGAAAAGGATACCACCGTTCAGGTGCATTGCGCCCCAATGGTGCTTTGATAATCCCCAAAAACTCCAGGGGGAAAAATGACCGACATGGGATGGCGGCCCGATGTACAGAACAATGCTGGAAACCAGCAGCGTAAGGCCTGAAAAGGCAAGGGTTAATGATGTTATTCTTTTAATCATTTCAATAGTCTCCATATAGTTAAGTATATTAACAAATTGTCAAACAGCATTTATCTATATCTCAAAAATTAAAAAGTCAAGTCTTTTTCATGCATACCTTTATTTGTTAGATATGAATAACTATTTATATGTATTTATAAATATATTTACTGTGCTGTCTTTGTTTGAGGCTCCTGTATTGATGAGGTCGTTTTAAAAAAAGCTGCCAACGGCAGATCGAAAGAGTTCAGAAAGACTATGAGTAACTGGAACTATAGGGAGCTTTTGAAATTATCCAGAAACTCACTGAAAATAAACGTGTTGTGTTTAGAGGTATAAGCCCCTATAAAACGAGTCAAATTTATCGGTTTGTAATCAGGGGTTGATCATAACTTCGGCCACTTTGTGCCAATTTTTTCAAAAATAAGAATTAAACACTGTAATTACAGATCGTTGAAAGTGATACAAATTAAGTTTCTGTGATAGATGGCCCATCTTATGATCAAGCCCGATATTCTCAACCCAATTCTATAATTTGGTTGGGGATTTTTTTTGAATCAAGCGATGCAGTTGGCTGATATTTTTTGACGTTTTATTAAATTTTTTCATGTCAAATACACGATTCCGCTAAAAAAATAAACAGAGTCGTTATCGGCCTTGCAAAATTTATGGTTTGTTCGTTTTATAAATCAGGAAGTGGTTATGAAACTGCATTCAATTTTTTATTGGGATGATTATAACACAGATTCTTTTTAAGAAATTAAATTTAAAACAAGGAGCTTTGATGAATAAGTTTGAAAGTCAAAAAAAAAACAGATCAACATGTTATATTGAAAAGCACGGTATTTATAGTTGTTTGCCTGCTGTTTTCTTTTAATGCCTATGGACATTCTCTTTACATACAG
This sequence comes from Desulfobacula toluolica Tol2, assembly GCF_000307105.1. Classification (NCBI taxonomy): domain Bacteria; kingdom Pseudomonadati; phylum Thermodesulfobacteriota; class Desulfobacteria; order Desulfobacterales; family Desulfobacteraceae; genus Desulfobacula; species Desulfobacula toluolica. Next base: position 3,872,289 of record NC_018645.1, on the reverse strand, counting down.
TCCAGTCGTTATAAGGTACATGAAGGAAAACGGTCGCCTCTGTTTTTTTGCTATGGTCATCATATTCCCGTTGATGACGGTGTAAAAGGAAAAAAACTCAAATATATCAAGATACAGTCTCCCGGAGCCGCTGTTCAGGAACTAGAAATACGAAACGAGACCTGCTTGCATTCATATATGGTTAATTACAGCACTCCCGGCACCTATGTGCTGTCGGCTGAAACCACTCCCGGTTATTACACCGTCTACATTGATAAAAAAGGGCGTGAGCGTCATACCATCAAGCCTAAAAGCGCTGTTATCAAAAATGCTCAGAAAATTATAAAAAGCCTTTACAGTAAACAGTACACAAAAACATATGTGGTGTGTGATACTCCTTCCAGTAATTTTCCATCCCATGTCGGACTGAATCTGGAACTTGTGCCGGTCAAGGATATTTCAACATTGAAATCCGGAGAAACCTTGGAATTAATCGTCTATTACAAAGGGAAACCATATAAAGGAGAAGGAACCTGGGATGCCACTTTTAACGGATTTTCAACTGAATCCGAAGATAATTTTTATCCGAAAACCAGAGTATCAGGCAGTGATAGAATAAAAATTCCCATTCCTAATGCGGGAAGGTGGTTTGTTCGATATTTTATTAAAATTGATGCCAAGGGTGAAGAACTGGAAAAGTTTTCTCAAATGAAATATACAGCCTCTCTGGTATTTCAGATACCCAATAAGAAAAAAGAAGCCAACCTTTAAATGACGACCGTGGCAGATCAAGCTACCACAACTAAAAATTAAAGAGTTCTGATTCTTAAGAGATTGAAAGTTCTTTCATATAAAAAAAATCAAAAAGGATTACATCATGAAAAAATTGATGCCGACATATTTTCCTGAACAAAATTACCATAAACTGCCCTATCTTGCAGTTCGCTGGGAAGCGGTTAAAACCGCTTTGCAGTTGGGTATTTTTGATCACTTGCTTGAGCCGAAAAATGCTTCTGATCTTGCGGCACTGATTGAGGGGGACCCAAAGAATACCGAATACCTGCTCAACGCATTGACCGCACTGGGGTATTTGCATAAAAAAGACGGCTGTTTTTGCAACAGCGAGCAAACAGAACGTTTTCTTACCAGCCGGGGAGAAACCGGCCTGGCAGAACATTTGCTGACCTGCGACCAGTGGAATGAACCCGTTCTTAACGGACAGATGCTTAATCTGATCAGGGAGGGGGCGCCTGCAACCAGGGATATGGTATCTGAACAGGTTTGGGCGGATTCTGCCCGCAAATCAATTAATAGCATCCGTTGCGGCAGAGCCCAGAAAATCGCACGGTTACTTTCTACCTTTCCTGATTTTGACCGGTGGCAAAAGGTTCTTGATCTGGGTGCCGGACCGGGGCTTATAGGAATTGCTGTTGCCGCCGCTCACGTTAGTTTGCAGTGCCATCTTTTTGACCGTCCCACAGTGGTCAATGTAGCACAGGATATGATTGAGGAATATGGTATGGAAGACCGTGTGAAAACCATCAGTGGTGATTATTCTGTCGATCCATTAGGGGAAGGTTATGATGCTATTATCGCAAGCTATACCCTAAATTTTTACAATGAGGCCAAAAAATTAGCCCTGATTATGGAAAAATGTTTTGCGGCATTAAATTCAGGTGGTTGCCTGATTATATTTTCAGGTGGTTTGAGTGCGGAAAAAACCCAACCGGCTGATCTGATTGTCAGCTGGCTGTCCAGCTCTTTAATGGGACAAGAGTTTTCCTTTGAAGAAAATGTGTTGCCCCAGGCCATGCTTTCAGCCGGTTTTGCCTCAGTGCGTACCAAAGCGCTGAATGATCAGCTTATTGCACCATATGGGATGGCTGAATTTCATGTTGCCCGTAAGTTGTAATATGCAGGCAAGTCAGCAATTGCCGGTTGAATGGATTATAGATATCGTTTCTATATGAAACTTTTCAAAACACAGAAAGCAATTTTTAAATTTTGTTGCAGGTAAATCTGGAAGAAATATCAGGTTTGCCTGTGACTGCAATAAGGAGATTCAAGCATTGATTTGTTTTAAAAAAAAGATGGTTCTGACAGTTACAGCAATTGCTGTTTTTTTTGCTATAACCGCCTCGGTTTTGTTTGCTCATACATTGTACATGAATGTTCTTGATAATGAGGATGGAACTGTAACCGTTGAAGGAATGTTTTCCACGGGAAGTGAAGCTTCCGGTCTCCCCCTTTACCTGGAGGATACAAAAGGTGAAGTGATTAAAAAATTAAAAATGGATGAGTCAGGAGAAATAACCTTTAAGGCGCCTGATGTCCCATATATGATTTTTCTGGACGGAGGCCCCGGGCATACGCTTCGCGAAGAAGGGCCGTTAAACCAATAATGCTGTTGGCCACAGTATCAAATCAACTCAAACAGGAGAAAAAAATGAATAAAAAATCTATCATGTGTTTTACTTTAATTGCAGCTTTGATTTTTTCCACCAATGTATTTGCCCATTCTTTGTGGGTGAATCTTAACGAGTCGTTTTCACATCCTCCTGGACATGTCATTTCTTCATTGGGATGGGGACATTCCGTGCCCATGGATGATTTTCTCATGTCAAAGGGGGGAGCTGTAACCATTGAACGTTATGATCTGGTGGGGCCGGATAATAGCAAAACAGCCATGCCTCTGCCTGTAATCAAACAAGAAAAAGTATTTGAATCCAAAACCGGTATGAATATTGTAACCGGCGATTTGGGTCTTAGAAAGATATCTCTTACAGAGGATACACAACCCGGCACCTATCAAGTGATTGCAGAATCAAAAGCCACTTTTTTTACCGGGTATGTTGATAAAAATGGAAAAGTTAAAATGACAACAAAACCCATGGATAAAATCAAGGGAGCAAAGAAATTTAATTACAGCACAAGATATAAAGCTGTGGCTAAATCATACATGGGGATTAAAAAATGGACCCAGCCAATGCCGGCAGGCCATGAACTCGAACTGATGCCCACATGTGATTTAAGCAATGTCCGTGCCGGTGGTATTGTGAGTTTTGAAGCAAGCCTTAATGGTAAAAAATTAAATTGTGACATGGATGGGATGAATTATCTTCTTGCCAAAAGCAATACTTATGGGGTTCCAGACGGGTTTATGCTCAGTGCCTATATCATGGATGGAAAGGCCCGGGTCAGAATTCCCACAGCAGGGGAATGGGTTGTCATTGTCATGGTTCAAAAAGAGGTGACACCGGAAAATGAACTAAAAGACCTTGTTGGAAAATGCACAATGGTTCATTACGGAGCAACCGTCAGTATGAATGTGAAACCTTGATTGAGCCGGAGTTCTGATGTCGGATTACAACGGCAGACAGATTTGAACAAAGAAATGGAATGATAAATTTGGAAAATAATCAATTGAAGTAGCGTTTTTTTTAAGGAAACCAAGTTATGATTTTTGATAAAGATTATTATCTGTGGATTTGGGCTGTAATCTTCGCAGCTGCCCTGTCCCTGGCTCCATTATCAGCAACCTTTGCAGGGATCGGGGAAAAAGGTTCAGGACAAAACACGACCCGGCAGGAAAATGCCCGGGGGGAGCATAAATTAGAATCCATCACCGTAACCGCCCAGAAGCAGAAAGAAAACGTTCAAGATGTGCCTGTGAGCATTACGGTGTTTAATGCCCAGTCGATTGAGGACAGAAAGATTGAATCGGTAAAAGATATCGCCGATTTTGTTCCGAATCTGGCCATCATCGATAATGGTATGTCAGGCATGGGTACGCCATCCATGCGGGGGCTTCATGTTGCTCCCTATACCTATACAACAACAACCGGCTTGTATCTGGACGGTGTCCCCATGATAACGGGTGCCGGTTTTGAAGAAGCTCTTATTGATATTGAACGCGTTGAGGTTCTCAGGGGACCCCAGGGCACCTTGTACGGCAAAAATACGGAAACCGGGGTGATCAATATCATTTCCAGGCAACCGGATAATGAATTTAAAGGAAAAGTGTCTGCGGCAGGGGGAGAAGATAAAAAACAGGAGATGTCATTCAGCCTGAGTGGTCCCATTCAGCAAGACAAGGTTTTTTTCGGTGTGGCAGGGCAATATTATCAAAAAGACGGGTTCATCGAGAACACAGATACCGGCGACATGGTGGATGACAGAGAACACTGGTTCGGCAGGGCCCATCTTCGCTGGACTCCGGTGGAGGAACTTGATGTTTCCCTTATTGTTTCACGGCTCAAATATGACGAGGGTGATGCAAATATGAATTTGACGGAACAAGGCGCCGCCATGTTCGGCCTTGACGCCCCCCTTGAGCGTAAGGTGACATCCAATTTGGATGGATGTAACAAGGCTGCCAGGAATGCGCAGTCCCTGAAGCTTGTTTACGGCCTCACCGATTCTCTCACCCTGACATCCGTTACAACCAACAGGGTTTACGCGGACAGAGCTGTGTCTGACTTTGATTTCAGCAGCGCCACCATGATGCATGTCGTCGATAAAGACAACAACTATGAAAAAATATCCCAGGAGCTGCGCCTGGATTCATCTGCAGAGCAATTAAAATGGCTTATCGGTTTGTATTACGATAAAGATCAAAACGATATCAACGTTGTCCAGGACTCAATGGTTCCGTCAATGGTCGGGGTGAAGAGCCGGAGTACCAGCGGGGACGCCTATGCCGTGTTTGCAAATCTCACCTGTCCCTTGATCGGACAACTCAGCCTGGTCGGCGGTTTGCGCTATGAACAGCAGGATCAGGAGTATGAGGATCATATGAGCAACTTTAAAGTTGACGATTCATGGGATGCTTTGACGCCGAGGATCGGTCTGGAGTATCAATTCTCTACCGCCATCATGACCTATGCAGGCGTTTCAAAGGGATACCGGTCCGGCGGGTTCAACAACCTAACAACAGATCCGGAATATTACAGCTATGATGCGGAAGAGTTGTGGTCCTATGAAATCGGTGTGAAAAGCGTATTTTTCAATAACCGGCTTGTGTTGAACGGGGCTGTTTACTACATGGATATTTCCGATATGCAGGTGGAAGAAGCTGTTGGCCCGCTTACCTCCTACATGACCAATGCGGCGGAAGCAACGGCCCAAGGTATTGAGCTGGAGATGACTGCAAAGGTGATGGACGGGATGACCTTGATGGCGGGCTTCGGGTATAACAATATTGAATTTGACCAATTTAAAGACATCAATGGGGATTACAAAGGCAATAAAAATCCCTTTGCACCGGAATATACCTTTAATATCGGTGCGCAATACCGGCACGACAGCGGGGTTTATGCCAGGGCTGACCTGATTGGTTACGGCAAGACATATTTGGACAAGGCAAATGAATATTCAAGGGATGCCCATGAAATTGTAAATACAAAAATCGGTTATGAAACCGAGAAGTTTGATATTTACCTCTATGCAAAAAATCTTTTTGACAAGGAATATGATTTAGTGGGGTATTACGGCGGGATGTATACGATCTACAGTGATCCCAGAGAAATTGGCCTGCAGGCGGTTTACAGGTTTTAAACTTAACATTTTTTATAAGGAATAATCCATGAAAAAATCGTTGCCGACAGATTTTCCAGAATTGAATTATCATGAACTGCCCTATATTGCAATTCGCTGGGAAACGGTTAAAACAGCTTTGCAGTTGGGCCTTTTTGATCTTCTGCCCGAACCGCAAAGTGCTTCTGATATTGCTGTGCGGGTTGAGTGTGATGCAAAAAATACCGAATACCTGCTCAACGCATTGACTGCACTGGGGTATTTGTATAAAAAAGACGGCCTTTTTTGCAACACTGAGCAGACGGAGCGTTTTCTTACCAGCCGGGGAGATACCGGCCTGGCCGAGTCCCTGCTGGCCTATGATCAGTGGAACGAACCGGCTCTGAACGGTAGGATGCTTACGTTGGTCAAGGAGGGCGCTCCTCTCAGCCGTGATATGGTATCTGAACAGGTGTGGGCGGACTCTGCCCGCAAATCAATTAACGGTAGCCGTTGCGGCCGGGCTCAAGGAATCGCCCGCTTGCTTTCCTTGTTACCCGATTTTGATCAATGGCAAAAGGTTCTTGATATTGGTGCCGGTCCGGGCCTGATAGGGATTGCCGTTGCTGCTGCACATCCTACGTTAGAGTGCTGTTTGTTTGATCGTCCAGTGGTGATTGATGTGGCACAGGAGACAATCAAGGAGTACGGTATGGAAGACCGGGTGAAAACCATAAGCGGGGATTATTCTGTCGATCCGTTTGGAGAGGGGTATGATGCAATTATCGCCAGTTATACTTTGAATTTTTATAATGAAACTGAAAAACTGGCCCCAATTATGGAAAAGTGCTTTGCTGCATTAAATCCCGGTGGCAGCCTGATTGTTTTTTCAGATGGTTTGAGCGAGGAAAAAACCCAACCCACTGATATGGTTATCAGCTGGCTGCCTACTTCGTTGATGGGGCAGGACTTCTCTTTTGAAGAAGAGGTGTTGCCCCGGGCCATGCTTGCGGCCGGTTTTGACTCGGTTCGTACCAAAACATTGACCGACCAGTTTATTTCACCTCTTGGGGTGACGGAGTTTCATGTTGGGAGGAAACGTTAAAATGCAAAGGATGTTTGAAATAAGGTTATTTTATCTGGAGGATACAAACGGTGAAGTAATTGAAAAAGTAAATAGGAGGAATTGAGTAATCTGCCAAGTGGCCTTAATAAGTGTGAGGACGACTATGTGTTCTTGCTTTTGTCCGGTTTTAATTCTCAGTTGATGAAATAAGCCGATCATTATCTGAAATTGAGATAGATATATTCTCATTTGTGCTTGACTTTTATTTTATCGGTGATTATAAGCTTAAGTACTTTGTTCTGGTGCTTAAAAGCATAATAGGGAATTCCGTGAAAATCGGGAACGGGCCCGCCGCTGTAACCGGGGACGAATGCCGCAGAAAATCCACTGCCTGAATTATTTCAGGTGGGAAGGGGCGGTTGTAGGACGAACCGGAAGTCAGAAGACCTGCCTGAACAAAATGGTTTATTTCTCGTGGACAGAGAAAGCCATACTATGATTTTAAGGGATGAAAACGGATATCCTCAACCAATTTTATATTGGTTGAGGATTTTTTTTTGCATCAAGCTATGTGAAAGTTAGCGTTTTTTAAAATTTTATTATGGACTCAGGAGGCAAATAATACTTGAAGCCAAGAAACTAAAATTCAATATGGATACCTTGGCGCAAAGAAAACCTCGGGTTCTATTAAGCTTTGAATCCTGGGTTTCAACTAATCGGTTATGGCACTTGGGTTATGCCGATGCAGGCAGCACAAATGAAAAAGATATTACTGATACCATCTACTCAGACCAATAGTAAAGAAAAAAACCTGATTAACATTCCCCCATCCATTGGTACAGGGAGTATTGAAATTATTCATTTGAATTACGGTATTCGATTGGTCATTGCGGATTACAGCCTGAACCAGCCGACTATTTTGGAATGCGGAGTGTCTGGTACTTCTTTCGGATTCGGCTTCTGCCTTTCGGGGACTATAGAGTCACATCCGCCATATTTTAAGGAATCGTTTTTTGTAAAAAAGGGGCAAAGCGGTTTTTTTTCTTTCCCGGACACTCTTGGTTACACTGAAATAATCGGCCTTGAGCGAGTGATCAGAATATCGATTTTGATGGACCTGGATCAGATGTCAGCTTTTGTAATGGAATACCCGGATCAGTTTATGAGCGTATTGATAAACATAAGTGAAACCTCTTTTCGTTTTCCAGATATGATTTCTCAGCCCATGTGGGGCGCACTTGACAAGATACTGCATTGTCCTTATCACGGGTTGACCCGCAAATTTTTTATTGAAGGCAAAGTCATGGAGCTGATAGCCTACAAGATGGAACAGCTGGAAATAGAAAATTGGCAAAATCCTGAAGAATCTGTTTTAGCACCCAATGAAGCTGATTGCGTTTGTCATGCCGCCCGATTGTTAACTCATGATTTGGAAAATGCACCGGGTTTGATAGAACTTGCCCGTTCCGTGGGGATGTGCCGCAGCAAACTGCATCATTGTTTTTGTAAGTTCCATGGTATTTCCCCTTTTGAGTATCTGCGTAACCACCGCCTTGAGGCTGCCAGACGCCTTTTGAATGAAGGTAAAATGAACGTTACCGAAATCGCTTACAAGGTTGGCTACAGAAGCCTCAGTCATTTTTCCAAAGTATTTAAACAATATTTTGGCTGCCCGCCCGGAAAATGTTTGAAAAATGCTGTTTCCTTATCAAATAGACGATTGCGCTAAAAAAATAAACATGACCATTATCATATTCCCAAAATTTGTGTTCTATATCTTCAGGAATTAATTAAAATCCGCAGTACTAAGGAAATGCAATTATAGAGCCATGTTTTTAAAATAAGGAGAAAAGGACGGTTGGAGTAATTCTCTCGTGGATGAAAGAGGAGTTTATGCTTAGAGAAAACAATGTATTAAAATTATACGGTCTGTTTTTACTATTTTTTATTTTTTTTGTTACAGGCAATGCAATCGGAAGACAAAATGAAATTACAATAATTGATGCCATGGGGAGAGAGGTCACAATTAAACAGCCGGTTAATCGTATAGCCTTTAGTGGCACCTGTATTGCTGAAGCGCTCAGGTTAATCGGTGTTTGGAACAAAGTGGTTGGAAGAGGATATATGGTTATACCGGATAAACATTTATATCCGGATATCGAAAAGTTAACTGTTATTGCCATGGAACCTCCTGGCCCTTATAACATTAATTGCGAAAAGTTATTAGAACTTGATGTTGATCTTTTGATTACAATGAGTTTTTCATTTGAGGGGTTTAAAGGGATGAATGATAAAATAAAATCCCGTACCAAGGTGATTGCTTTAGACATGTTTCAACCGGATACGATAAAAAAAAATTTTGAAATTCTGGGTAAAATATTCAATGAAGAAAAGAAATCTATGGATTATCTTAACTGGTCTGAAAATGTGATGAACAAAATTGTTAATAAAACCTCCAAGCTTTCTTTGGCGCAAAGAAAAAAATATTTTTTTAAATGGAGTTTCGGCGGGTTTGATGAAATTAGGACTCTCTCCGATAAATTTTCGGGAATGACCAAAGTAAATGAAATTCTTGGCGGGATAAATATTGCAGCAGATTTAAACAGAGCCTGGGGAGGGATACTTGATCCTGAATGGCTGATTCAACAGGATCTTGATATCATCATATGTCAGGATACAATATTGAATGGTTATGGCATAGGCGTTGATAATAATGAGGTTATCAGGTCTTATAGAAAAAAAGTTATGGGGCTTTCCGTCCTTGCATCCAGCAAAGCCGTAAAAAACAAAAAGGTTTACATGATAAGCCCTCAATTTATGCATTCTTCAGGCTTTGTGATTTATTTTGCATATCTGGCCAAATGGTTTCATCCGGATCTTTTTCATGATTTTGATCCTGAATCTATACATCAAGAATATTTAACCCGTTTTATGGACGTTGATTACAATTTAAAGAAGCATGGCGTATTTGTTTATCCTTATTCCACAGACGCAACAAGGTTTGATCAATGAGCAATTTATCGGCAATCCAGCAGAAACGTATTGATTTGAGACAATCCTATTTAAAACACAAAGGCAGAAAACAATTATTTGTTGGTATTCTAATTCCAACACTGTTGATTCTTGTGGGATTTGCCGTGTCAAACGGCTCTGCAAGTATTTCATTTGCAGATGTTTTTACTGTTATTTTAAAAAAAAATCTACCTGGATTAAATTTGGCGACCGTCCATGCAGATGTTATTATCTGGCAGCTCAGGCTGCCCAGAATAATAATGGGTGTTATGGCCGGTATGGCCCTTGGTTCTTCCGGAGCAGTGATGCAGGTTGTCCTTAAAAATCCTTTGGCTGATCCTTATATGCTGGGTATCGCTTCTGCGGCAAGTTTTGGGGCATCCCTGGCAATTATTTTCGGCATAGGTTTTTGGAGTGGACCCTATTTGGTTATTGGCAATGCTTTTTTCTTTTCCCTGTTATCTTCGTGTTTAATACTTGGTTTGTCAGGAAAAAAGGATGCATCCCCCGAATCCATGGTTCTTACAGGCCTTGCACTTCTTTTCTTTTTTCAGGCCCTGACAACGATTGTTCAATATTTTGGAGATGCAGATGCTGTTAAAGCTGCGGTTTTCTGGACAGTTGGAAATCTGGGCAAGGCTGACTGGAGCAAAATTTCAATATTGTTCCCATTGGTTATGGGGGGCTTGCTGCTCCTTTTCTGGAGATCCAATGACTTGAATATAATGAATGCAGGGGATGCCACGGCTAAAAGCCTGGGTGTCAATGTCGGATTTACCAGAATTTTTAATATGATTATCTGTTCATTGCTTGTTGCCGGTGTGGTAAGTTTTACAGGAACCATCGGTTTTGTCGGCCTTGTTGCTCCCCATGTTGTCAGAATGATTATTGGTTGCGACAATAAATTTCTTGTGCCGGCTTCAGGACTTGTGGGTTCTGCTCTTTTGATTCTTGCCGACACTGTGGCACGAACTGTCATGTCTCCGATAATTCTTCCGGTGGGCGCTGTTACCTCTTTTTTCGGAGTCCCTTTATTTGTTTATTTAATAATTAAAAAAAATGGAACAAACCAATGAGAATTGATATTCGTAATCTTGACTTTTCCTATCCAGGCAGAAAAGTTCTCCACGATATAAACGTAATCATGGATGATTCTGAAATCGTTTGTTTAGTTGGACCCAACGGCAGCGGCAAGAGTACAATTGTAAAATGCATTGAGTCTCTTCTTGTTCCTGATAAAGGCCGGATACTTCTGGATGGCAAAGAATCCAGGAATATGAAAAGAATTGATATGGCTAAAAAGATAGGTTATGTACCCCAAAGCTCTAATCTTACCTTTTCCACAACGGTTTTTGATGTTGTTTTAATGGGTAGAAGACCTCACTCTTCATGGCAAAGCAGCATGATAGATATTGATATTGTAATTGATATACTTGTTTTATTGGAGTTGGAAGACATTGCCTTAAGGCAGTTTAATCGTCTCTCAGGCGGGCAACAGCAACGTGTTTTGATCGCAAGGGCTATGGCTCAGCACCCCGAATTATTACTTTTGGATGAACCGACTTCAGCCCTTGATATAGCCCACCAACTGGATATAATGAATATTATAACTGATTTTGTGAATGAAAAAAATATGTCGGTGGTTATGGTTGTCCATGATTTAAATCTTGCAGCAAGGTATGCAGACACAATTATCATGCTCAAAAATGGGAAAATATATGCAAAGGGTAAACCGGAAGAAGTTTTTACAAAGGAAAACCTTGCCTTTGTCTATGATGTTGAGGCTGCAATTGGAAGCCAGAAGAACAAAGTCACAATTATTCCCATTGCCAGGAACGGCTGCCGTCTACAAACCGGAACCTGACCTTTGATTTTGAAGGCGTTGTGCTATTTTTAAACCGGGATGCCAGATAGGTGCTTGATCACAATGTGGGTCAATGGGGTCATGATTTTTACTTTTCTTAAAGGCGTATCAATTGGAGCATATTGTGGAATATGTGCCAATTGATGCAACGAAGAAGACGAGTAAAAAGACAAGCCATATGGCGGGTTTTGTTTTTTTCAAGCTCCTAATGCAAGGGAAAATCTTGTTCGGGATATAAGAAACCAGCCAATAATAATTTTTTTAAAGGAAGGCGCACCGGCTTTTGAATCAATCAAATTCAAAGCAATAGTGCTATACGAAATTTTCCGATGACCAAAGCGAATCAATCGGGTTCCCTTTTTGCAAAAAATTCCTGAATTGATCTGAAATTCTATCATCATTTACAACGTGATCCCAAAATTTATGAGCTAAGCTTTTAATCATCCATAACTGTTCCTCATCAATATCTATTTTATCGATATTTAGCGGTTTAAAAGAAAATGGCGGGACTTCCCCTCCGCTTCTTGGTGCAAACCCCATGGAACACATATCATAGACCGGCAACAACTGGAATGAATCATATTCTATCGTTAGACTCAAATTTCCTAAATGCATATCTGTATTATTTATGAGACGGCCAAAATGCCATAAAGTTTGTGCATCCAGAGCATCTTGTTTAGAAACCATGTTTTTCTTGCAAAGATTTCTCATGATTAAAGCCCAATTATTTCCCAGGCCGACAAACTCTGCATCAATAACTTTGAGAGAAATCATTGGTAATCTGCCGAACTCTTTGAACCTATCGAATCGTTGTGTCTCCAGAAATAATCTCCCGTCTATATCGAAAAGCCTGGGCTTGGCAGCGGGAAAGAAACCAGTGCTAATAATTTTTGCGGCCCAATATTCTGTAATTAAAATATCACGCCATCTTGCTGCAATTTCGTTATCCCCTTTAGGGGTGAATTTGACAATCACATGAGACGAAAGGTTTCCATTAAAAGCTGTAAATTTTGGCTGCTCACCGCCAGCCGATGAACCTGGGACATCTCCGTTCATAACGTTTTCTGCAAGTGCAGGATAGTCCGTATCAGACACGCAGGCAGGTTTGCGTTTAACACGCAGTAGCGATGGTTCTCCAAATATAAAACACCCAGGCAAATCATCACCATTGGAAATCAAATAACGACCAATGTGATTGGTAGTCCAGGTGTCTGGGTTAGAAGGAAAATCATCTGATTGTGAGGCTATCGCATGGGCAATTTGCCGACCTAAAAAACCTTGGGGTCTTAGGTCGTATAGGAAATAAGGCAGGTCATCATACAGCCCGTCTTCATTCTCACCAAGTAAAAGGGGAGAGAAGTCTCTGACTATTTCCACAAAAAAGCCGCCATAGTTCAAAGGCCGTATGTAAGCAATTAAAATAGTTTCCCCTGACACATTGATCATGCTTAAAGGCAGTTTGTCGTTACCTCCAAAAGCGTTGCGGGTGGCCGCATATCTTGTTGAACGCCCTCTTTTTAACTGTATGACACTATCTCCCTTTTTTTTTAATAGGCGAGAAACCGTACTCTGGCTCAGGCCTGTTGCCGCCTGGATCTCTTTAGATGTTGAGGGGCCTCGCTCTAAATATTCGGTTATTGAAAGTGTCATGCTTTATTCTCCAAAACATCAAATGGGTGATAAATCGGGTTTATGTTTGAATAAAAAAAAGGCAATCATAATTTAAAAATTAACAATTTATTCAATTAATTATAAAATTAAATTAGACGAATTTGACTAATTATATGAATAGTAACATGAATGTCAAATGAATTCGAGAGGGACGGTGGAAAATAGTCGAGAATCTTGTCTGCTAATGGTTTATATCTTCCGTATGGTATCTTTATTCCTTCCAGTTCAATGCCGATCCGGGCAAATTGTTTTTCTGGACGGCAAAACGGAAGGGCATTTTAAAGCAGTTTGTCCGGTTTCTGGGGAATGGTAATTTACCGGATTTATAAATTTTTTTTTCAGTGTTCCGGGATTGATGTTAAACTGCTTGCGAAACGCGGCACTGAAATGGCTGATATTTGTATAACCCACCATGGATGCAGCCTCAGTAACCGATATGTTTTGCTCTTTGAGCATGTGCCAGGCAGTTTCCATTCTATGTTTTTTAAGATAAGCAAATATGGTGGTGTTAAAGGTTTGTTTAAACCCTTTTTTCAGCTTGAATTCATTAATACCGCAAATCCTTGAAAGAGTTGCAATGGTAGGCGGGTTCTGGATATCCTCAAGCAGAATATGTCGTGCCGAATGAATGCTTTCAAGATCGGAGCCGGTCATGTGAAACGGTTTTGAAATCAAATGTTGACCCCCTAAGAGTTTAAGCTGCATGGCCAGAAGTTCCAATGCCCGGCTTTCATAAAACAGGGTACTGGCACTTCCGGTATAGGCCGGCGGATGAACAATCTGCAGGGCGGTTGTTATCATGTCCCGGCTCATGGGGCAGGTAAAGTAAGTCTTTTTTTTACTATCAAACAAGTCCCGGACTTTTTGGGATGCCTGGTCCAGGTTTTCTTCCAGGTAGGAAAATAAAAGATCTGGATCAATTTTAAGGCATACGCATGCCAGGGACTGGTCTGGGTCAAGATTCATCTTCCCTTCAATATTAGGAAGACAGGAGACCATATTCATGCCCGGTTTATGGACTAATTCAATGGTTTTTTTTGGGTTCAGGCCTTTAATTCTGTGGACACAGGAACCTGAAAGAAAAAAGGAAAAATCCACAGGTGCATTTTTGACTTCAAATTCAATGTGTGGATAGATTTTGGTTGAATTTGTGCAAAAGGATAAACAAAGGCCGGGTTTGACAGGAATGACTTTAAATATCTGTTCCGGATTTGCCATGCCTGTGACGTCATAGACAAACCTGCCATAGGGATTTTGGGAGCCTTCATCCGGGGGGGTATAGTCTGATTTATAAAATACTGATGCGCTCATGATTTGCCGGCTCCCTGTTCCATTTGCCGGATCAATGCCAAGGCTTGTTTTTTATAACGGGAATGGCAAGATGCCTTTTCTAAGGCTTTTTTTGCAATCTCATGTCGGCCGGCTTTGCAGGCACAAAGCCCGTGCATGAACAATGATTTTGAATCGGATTTTTTCAGTACGCATGCCTGTAAAAATGCTTGCGATGCCTTGTGAAATTCTTTGTTGTCATAATGAATCCAGGCTTTGATTTTCCAAAGGGCCTGGGATTTCGGATGGATTTTCAGGCCTTGTTCAGCAGCCCTCATGGCTTTTTCAGGCTTGCAGGCCTCAAGCCAGGCAGATGCCAGCCGTTCATATGTTTTTTTTTCAGACTTTTTTTCAATGACTTTTTCATAGTGCAGTGCAGCTTTAAACGGAATCCCCAGGTTGTTATAAAGGTCAGCCAGAAGGGTTTGTTCGGCAATGGCCAGGGGGCAAAGCATACCATAGACTGATAAGGCTTCTGCTGCTTTACGGTATTTATTCATGTGCAGATACAGGTTCGCTGCAACCCTGAAAAGACATGCATCAGGATTTTTTTTATCCAGCAGGTTTTCAACAATGGCAATGGCTTTTTTTGTCTGTTGTTGTTCAATGGAGAGCTGGGCCATGAGTTTGACCCAGCCGGCTTCAGGTGGCCCTGCTTTGCCGGATGTGAGAAACTGCAGATGGTTCAGGGCTTTTTCAGATTTTTTGTCAGAGATATGGGCTACAGCAGCATGGAACAGCAGTAAATGATTTTTCCGTCCCGTAAGTTCATAGGTTTTTTCCATGGCAAGGGCTGCCTGGTTAAATTTTTTAAGGTCAAAGCATATTTTACCCATATTCTGCCAGGCCGGGGCATAACCTTCGCACATGTCAATGGTTTTTTGATACTGGGCAAGGGCCTGAGAAAGCAGATCTTTTTCAACCAGGAGATTGGCAAGAGTATAGGCTACATAGGGATGGTTTTCATCGGGATACTCCTGGTTGAATTTGAGAAGAGTCTGTCTTGCATTTGAGGGGTTGTTTTCATTTATCTGTTTTTGAGCAGCTACCAGTGCAATGCGGGCGTTGCGGCTCAAGGTCTTTTCATCCGGGCATTGAGCATCTGCGGCACCTGTGCTTGCCGGTAATAATACAAAAACAAGAAACAACCACAAGGCTGTCACATATTGTGTCCGGGGTCTTTTCTTTTTCATTATTGGGCCTCCATTTTAAAAATAATGGTAGTGGTGACCATGGTGGCGACTTTCCTTCCCATCAGCTCACCAGGTGAATATTTCCATGAGGAGATTGCATTGATAACGCTGTCATTGAAAATACCCGGAACACTGGCCTGGATAATCGTAATATCAGACACTCGTCCCTCCTTGTCCACCAGGAATTTTACCTTGACCTCACCTTCAATTCCCATGCGTTTGGCACGATATGGATACCTGGGGTGATTCTTAAATGTAGGCATGGGAATGGTATCTACTGCGTCTTGATCCATTACAGCATCAAAGTCCGGCATGGATCTGGCATCCAAATCCTGCACCACGGGCTCCTGTGCCGGGGAAAACACAGGTACCCCGCCTGATATTCTTTGATCAATATTAAGATCCATGGCAGGTATATTCAGTTTCAGCTCTCTTTTAGCAACCTTTTGGGGCTTTTGACGGGTGGCCGTATAAATTTTTTCCGGTTCTTTTTCCGGTTCTTTTTCCGGTTCTTTTTCCGGGGGGGGCTCTTTGGTCTTGGTCTGCGGGGGGGCAGGTTTGATTCGTGTGAAATTCACCACATTCAGGCTTTCAAGATCATCCTTTTCAGTTTCCATGATGATCAGGCCGGGTAAAGAACAGAACAACAGCATATTTATGATAAGTGCCCCCAGAAAACCCTGTACAAGATAAGATTTGAATACAAGGTTTTTCATCGGTTTTCACCGCTTTTTTTAGATGCGGCAATACTCACCCGCCTGGCCCCGGCCAACCGGCACTGGTCCATTACCCTGATTACAATACCGGTATAGCTGATTTTGTCGGCTACAATGACTACTGATCCTTCGGGGTTCTCTGAAATGGCCCGGGTGATGTGGGATCTTAAGCTCCTGATATCAATTTTTTTGCCGTCAAAGTGAATGGTTCCTTCATTGGAGACTGCTACCAGGATATTTCCGTTTTCAGTAAGAGCGGCTGATGATGCCGACGGTCTCTGGACATCAATTCCAGTCTCCCTGACAAAGCTTGTGGTCACCATAAAAAAGATCAGTAACAGAAAAACAAGATCAATCAGCGGGGACATATTGATGCCCACTTCTTTGCTTCGCATCCTGACAGAACTTCTGACATTTATCATTTTAAACTCCTTTTTAAAATCATAACCGCCTCTTCTAAACGGGTCCTGGCCCGGGACGACTGCCTGTATAAAAAAACACTCATGAAAAGCCCTGGTATGGACACCAAAAGCCCGCTTTGGGTGGTGACCAGGGCTTCTGAAATTCCGCCGGCCATAGCCCTGGCATTTCCTGTGCCAAACAGCGTGATAACGTCAAAGGTAGTGATCATGCCGGTGACTGTGCCCAGCAGTCCGAACAGGGGGGATACTGCCGCCAGTACTGCAATGGTTGCCAGGAAACGTTCCAGCCGGGAAAAAAGCGGCATGGCACATTCGTCAATGATCCGTTTGTCTGCCACACGGTCATGGGTTCTGCGGCTCATGATCTGATTGATAAGGTAGGCACGGATTCCCGGATGTTTGTCAGGCCTCTGATCCTGTTCAAGTATACGGAACATCTGGTGCAGCTCTATATCTTTTTTTTCAAGCCTGAAAAAAAAGATTGCCCGGTCCAGGATCAATGTCCACATGATGCAGGAACACAGGATAAGGGGAACCATAATCAGTCCCCCCTGCCTCAGATAAAGGTAGATTTCATTTGCCATATCCATTGGTTTCTATTTGATCTCCCTGTAAATAATATTGGTCAGGGCGACGGCCTTTTCTTCCATATCCCCTATCACATGCTCCACCCGTCTGCACAAAAAGGTGTACAACAGCATGATGGGGATGGCCACGCCCAGTCCCATCATGGTTGTCACAAGGGCGGTTGAGATGCCGCCGGACATCATTCTCGGGTCTCCGGTGCCGTACAGGGTGATGACATGAAAGGTGGAGATCATTCCTGTAACAGTTCCTAAAAGTCCTATGAGAGGGGCGATGGACCCCATGATATTGAGCATGGGAAGGAATCGTTCCAGTCTGGGCAGTTCCTTTAAAATAGACTCCTGGAGGATACTTTCCAGGGTTTCCCGATTTTCAGATCTGGCACCCAGGCCGGACCGCAATACATTATAAACAGGGATTTTCTTCTCTCCTACCATGGCGTTGCAGTCTTCCCAGAGCCCTTTGGCCGCCAATTGGTTTACCTTTCCCATGACTTTGTCTGTATTGGCATGGACCCTTCCCAGGAAAAATGTTCTTTCAATACCGATGAATACGGCAAACATACCCAAAGCGAGAATGGGCCAGACCAGTAATCCTCCTTTTTGAATCTGATCCTTGAGGCTTTGTTTGTGGGTGATCTGGCGAAGGGCTCCGCCCCTGGAAATATCGATAAAGACTGAATCGGATTCACCGCTCATGTATCGGTCCAAGGTTTTTCGGACATGCCGGGAGGGAAGGGCGGACAGGGCATACAATTGGTTGCCTTCAGGGGAATAATTTAAAAATCCTGTCTTGTCCCCAAGCCTGTAGGCAGAAGTGAATCCCCCAAGGATCAGTACATCTCCCCGTACCTTTTCACCCGTATCCGAGACAAAATTCATTGGTTTTAGCTCAATGCCTCCGGCAAGCGCGCTTTCTTCCAGGAAAAGATTTGAGATTGTCTTCATATCATCAATGCCGGGGAAGCGGTCGGTATCCAGAACAGGGGCAAGTTTGTCCCTGCGGCCGGTATCATCCGCCGTATACATTGAGGCGGTAAGTATGGCGCTGAGGTTTCCTGCCGCCACACGGACTGCACCGGATAATTCGTCCATTTGCGCCTTGTCCCGGGCAGCTTCTTGTTCCATCGTTTCATTTTCAGTATGCAATAATGCAATTTCTTGATCTATGGTTTTGATATTTTGTTTCAATTGTGTGTTTCGGGCTTCAAGGCGGTCTATCTCCTGAGTGATTGAAAGTTTGCTTTTTTGAATATCGGTTTGGCTTTGTTGATCCCTTTCAAGGGTCATTTCCAGTTCTTTTTTTGCCATCAAGGCTGCCTTGCGCATATCTTCGGCATGAAGGGGAGATATGAAACAGATCAGCACAAAGAGAGTTAATAATGTTTTTTTCATGGTCGTACAATCCTTCCCAGGGGTAGTTTAACAAGTTCAACACTCCGTTCCAGTCTCGCCATGGCAAGAGCTTTTGCCATATCCCGGTTTACATCTTCGGGCAGAATTTTCCAGTTTTTTTCCCTTATGTCAAAATAACCGCTTTTTTTCTTGTCAATGGTCTGGCAGAAAAGCGATACCCGGCCCAGCCTGAAAACATTCACCAATACCTGTGTGCCTTCAAAGGTGATTGTTTTCTGGCTTGCCTCTATGGTGGTGCCGTATTCCGTTTCAATCTGGAGGGCTTCAAAAAGCCGCCTGAATTTTTCTGCTGAGGATTCTGTTGGGTCCACCATCATGTCTTTCAGGGAATCTATTCTTGCCTGTCTTTCAGCCATTAGAAACGGCAGATCCTGCTTGATATGGGTTTCAAGTTTTACCAGTACGGAATCCAGATAATCGGACAATTCATTGCGTACACGGTCAGCCTCTTTTTTCTTGCGCTTGTTTTCCGCATGTTTTTTTTCTTCCAGGGTCTTGAGGCGCATAAGCTTTTGCAACTTTTTTTCCATACGTTGTTTTTCTTCCCTGAGCCGGTTAAGCTTGTCCGACAGATCTGCTGCTTTTTCAGTCCAGGCAGTTACTCTTTTTTGAATTTTTTTTTCAACATCCATGGCTTTGGATATTTCATTACGAACAGCATGACTTGTGATATCAAAATTTTGAGCTAAAGACGGGGGCAGGGCAATCAAACATGTCAGTCCTGCTATAATAATATTTAATAGTATCTTTCGATAATACACTGAATTACCTCCTTATTTTCCGAGGGTCTTTTTTTATATGAAAGTCTTAAAAAAATCATACAGAGACTTTCAATCTTTGTTGTTGGCAAGCCAGGATGAGATACCAGGTTTGCCTGTGGCGGTTAGTAAAAAATCCGCCGATAAGTTCGATACTGAAAAGATTTGAAAATATGCTATACAACATAATATTATTTGTTTCAACTAAAATTTTAATAAAAATTAAATTTAATTAGCTTTGAGGTCAAATGATTTTAATTTTAAAATTTTTATTATAAACAATATAATGTTTTGTATGTCAAACATATTAAATCAAAACAGATTATTTATATGATAGATGTTAGTGTTTGTCTTGTGTGATTTTAAAAGATAAGAAAAAAAGAGTTTGTGTAGGCTATCTTTTTAGGGTAACGGTGTAGATATGTGCTTGATTTTTTAATAAAAAAAGTTAGGCTTGGCTTGTTTCGTCGAAAAGGCTAATCGCTGTTCGGGTTAATATCATTATGGGGGCAGGTGTCAATTTTGTTTATAAACTTTTTAAACTTATTAAAGGTCTGTTGATTCATTGCATGTTCCATTTGGCATGCCGTACGGTCTGCTGTTTTTTCATCCACCTTTAAAACTCTATAGAAAAAATCTTTTAAAAAAATATGACGGCGCTCAATCTCCAATGCGATTTTTTTGCCTTCAGGGGTTAATGTGACATATCCATAGGGCTCATAGTTGATAAGTTCTTTTCCGGCAAGCTTTTTTAACATTCCTGTAACGGAACCTCTTTTAATGTCCATTTTCTCGGCAATATCCTTGGAACGGGCAACGGTTTTTGTTTTTTGTAGTTCAAGTATGGTTTCAAGATAATCTTCAAGACTTTCTGAAAGTTGATTTTTTTTGGCCATGTCATTTCTCCATTATATTTGTTTTTATATGTTTATATTTAAACATATAGTAAGTCAAATAATTATTTTGGTCAAACGACTAATTCTTTTGTCGGATTGCATAAAAGTTAGGCGGAAAAAAATATTTTATAGCTCCTTTTACAGCTCCATGGTTAATCAGTTTCAGGGTGTCGTTGTAAACTGGTTTTGTCGTTTCGGATCAATCTTGCGGAATTGAGTACAACCAGCACCGAACTTATATGGTGAAACAAGGCGGCAAGCCACGGACTCAGGATTCCCACCGTGGCAAGTACAATGCCGATGGTATTGAAGCCAATGGCCCAGGCATAATTTTCCTTGATAATACGGATCAGTTTTTTACCCTTTTCCAGGATGACAATCAGGCTTGCGGCATCATCCCGCATCACTATGATGTCGGAAGACTTGACAGCAAGATCAGCTTTGGTACGTCCAATGGAAATTCCCACATCTGCTGCGGCTAAGGATGCTGCATCATTGACCCCGTCTCCGATCATCACGGTAAAACCTTCAGTTTTTAATTCTTTTACCAGGGATTTTTTATCATCGGGTTTTAAACCATAAAGATACCCGTCTGACTTTATAAGATTTGCAACCCGCCTTGCCTCGGATTCCTCATTGTCCCCGGTTGCAAGGATAACTTTTTTTACGCCGATGTCATGAAGTCTTTCCCCCATATTTTTTGAATATTCTCTGAGTTCATCCTGGATATCAATAACCCCTGCTGTTTTGCCGTCAATGGCTATCCATGTGGCACGTCCTTTGATTTCAATCCCCTTCGGCACCGTCATGCCCAGTTTTTTTATTGTTTCGATGGAACCTATGACCACTTTACGGCCTTTTACCGAAGATTTTATGCCAAAGCCCGGCAGATATTCTGATCCTTCCGCCGTTAAGGGGTGAGTTTTGTTCCCGGATGCATGGGAGATAATGGCATTGGCAATAGGATGGTTAAAGCCTGTTTCAATGGAGGCTGCGATTTGAAGCAGTTCATCCTCAGGCAGTCCAAAGCTTTTGATTCCAGCAACCCTTGGCTCGGCCAGAGTGACGGTACCTGTCTTGTCAAGTATTACGTTTGCAGCATGTCCGGCAATTTCCAGGGGTGTTCCACCCCGAACAAGGATGCCGCGGCTGCTCAAACCGCCTATTGCAGCAGCAAAGGCTGTGGGAACCGAAAGTGCCCAGGCGCATGGACAAGCCACCGCCGTCACAGCAGCCATTCGAATAAGACCGGCTGTAAGGTCTTTTGTGAGAAATCCGGTAACAATAAATACTCCCAGGGCATAGATGACCACACCGGAAATAAAGAATTGAACAATCCTGTCAGCGGTGATGTGAGTTTTGGGTTTAACCTTAAGGGATGCTTCTATCTGTTTTGCCATTACATAGAAAAATCCCTTGTTCCCTGCCTTTTCTGCCTTGATTTTAAGCTGAGACGTGGTGGTGATTGAACCCGATGTTACGCAATCTCCCGTCTGCTTAAACAAGGCAAAGGGCTCGCCCGTGATAACGGATTCGTCAATGGATGAGGCACCCTCTGTGATCACTCCGTCAACGGGTATCATCTCCCCTTGGGGAACCACTACCTCATCACCAGGGCAAACTTGGTCAATGGGAATTGCCTTGATGATACCATCCCTTACAACCCGGACGACCTTGTTTGTTTCCCTGGTGAGGGCTGCAATTTTACGTCCGGTCCTTTCTATGATGGTAAAAGATATTGCAAGACCCATGCTGATAAACCATGCAACCAATGCACCGCTCAATATTTGTCCCGCCAGAAGAGAAACTATCATGACGGTTACCACCAGAAGATCTGCGGTTACCTTTTTCATTTTGAACAGGGCAAGATAGAGAGTCTTCAGGTACATTGCAAAGCAGACAAAATAGAAGATCATTCCTATCCATTTAACAGGTGAGAAGTCTGTCCATGAATTCAGGGTAAAACATATAACAGCAGTGAAAGCAACTATTGTTCTTTTTATAAATATTTTTGCAGTCATTTTTTTCTCCCGGAAACAATTAGTCATACAGAACTTTATATGCCTAACATAAAGAAGTAAAAGGGGCAATCTAAAATTGAGACATCCGGACTTGGCTTGATTTTTGTCTCTCAGCTTAAAAAACTACTTGACAAAATAATTCCATAATGACATTTAAGGTTTTCAAGTCTTAATTAGGTTAGCCTAACATAAGGATATGGTACTTATAACTTAGATTCTGTCTAATAAAAAAAGGATGGGTGATAATCTAAGATAATTAAACCACTATCCTTTCATAAACGGAAACGGGCTCATTATCTGTGATTAAACCATTGATTTTTTAAGGAGAGCGTATGACTTTGGATGAACTTCAACCGGGCAATGAATGTAACATTAAAAAACTGTCAGCACGAGACAAGCTGGGACAAAGGCTTATGGATATGGGGATTTATCCGGGTCTGAATCTCAAAGTTGTAAGGAATGCCCCATTGGAAGATCCCCTGGAAGTGGAAGTAGACGGTTATTTCATCAGTCTGCGTCATGATGAGGCCCGTTTTATAGAGGTGGAACGTAATGGGGACAGATAAGCTGCTTGTCAGCCTGGCTGGCCAGCCCAATTGCGGGAAATCAACCGTTTTCAATGCCCTTACCGGTGCCAAACAGCATGTAGCCAATTATCCCGGTGTAACCGTGGATAAGATGGTGGGTTGGTATCATTGTAACGGCACCCGGGTGGAAGTGGTGGATCTGCCGGGTACCTACAGCATGACATCCTATTCTCCTGAAGAACGGGTGTCCAGGGATTTTATCCTTCATGAAAATCCGTCCGTGGTCATTAACACCATGGATGCAAGCAACCTCAAGCGCTGTCTGTATCTTACTTTTCAGCTCCTGGAAATGGAAATTCCGGTCATTTTAAACCTGAATATGATGGATGTGGCGAAAAGTCGTGGAATGACCATTGACCGTGCAGCCCTGTCCAGGCAACTGGGTATTCCAGTGGTTGCCACGTCCATGAAACAGGGCCGGGGTAAAAAAGAGCTTATAGATGCCGTACAGGCTGTTGGAAACCGGAAAGCCCCCCAGACTCCGGTCCGGGTGGATTACAAGGAAATGGAATCCTATCTCAGGGATATCAGGGATTTGCTTAAATCCGGCACAGATTTTGAGGATGTATACCCCATACGCTGGATGGCCATCAAGCTCATGGAAGGTGATGAGGAGGTCCGGCGCCTTATCCGGGAAAAAGTATCTCGTGCAGAAGAGCTTCTGGCAAGGGTTACGCTCATCAGGGAAAAATTTGAGACAGACCTTGAGGAAACAGCGGAGATGTATGTGGCCCAGTGCCGGTACATGGCGGCCGAAGCCGTTTGCAAACCCTGCCTGACCATGCCTGCTACGGCAAAAAGACCATTATCCGATAAAATTGATAATGTCGTCTGCCATAAATTTTTAGGGCCTGCCGTCATGGTGGGTGTTATCTGGCTTTTGTATTACCTGTCCATTGTCCAGGGCTATAACCTGACCAATTATACCTGGCCTTGGCTGGCCAAAATACGGAATCTTGCGGCAGCGGCAATGCCTGATCCGGGATTTATCGACATACCGCTGATCCGGGCCTTTACTTTGTGGCTGGTGGACTCGGTCAATGCCCTGCTCAATTATATTCCCATTTTTTTCATCCTGTTCGCCTTGATTGCCATGCTGGAGGACAGTGGGTACATGCCCCGCATGGCATTTATCATGGACAGGCTGTTTAACCGTTTCGGCCTCCACGGCCAGTCCACCCTGCCTATGGTTCTGGGCGGCATTTATGTGGGGGGGTGCGCGGTCCCCGGTGTAATGTCCTGCAGGGGCATACCGGATGAACGCTCCCGGCTGACCACCATCTTTATTATTCCAATGCTTAACTGTCTTGCCAAGGTGCCTCTTTATGTTCTACTGATCAATATTTATTTTGCAGAGCACAAGGCAATGGCCATGTTTTTTATTTCTACCATCAGTCTTTTGATGGTGCTGCCCGTATCAAAGCTTCTGACCATGACGATTTTAAGGAACAAGGAAACCGCTCCCTTTGTCATGGAAATGCCTCCCTACCACATGCCTACCATTCGTGGGGTTCTGGGACGGGCAATAGAAAGGGTCTGGATGTTTATCCGCAAGATTACCACCATTGTGGTGGCCCTGGCTGTGGTCATTTTCATTCTTTTGCAATTCCCCGGCATCAGCAGGGAAAGCATTGACAATTATAATGTAGGAAAAGATAAGGCCATTGCAAACTTCCGGGAAAAGATTGCAGACACCTCCTATGAACAAGCATTGGAAGGGAAAAACCTCATGGCCATGATTCTTTTCTGGGAGAGTTATAAGAACAAGAAAGTGTTGACCAGGGGACCTGAGGCAGGCAAGGTTCTAAAGGAGAAATTTAAGGCCAGGAATCCTGTTTTTTTCACCATTGCCCAGCCCGGCAAGGATAAGGTCGCTAAAAAAGTGAACAGGGCATTTAAAAAACTGGTTAAGGCCAGAAAAAAAATTTTGCGCGAGATGCGTAAGGAACGTATTGATCAAAGTTTTTTGGGACGTCTTGGGAAGGCAATTGTACCGGCGACCCAGTGGGCCGGTTTTAACTGGCGGGTCAATGTAGCGCTGCTTTCCGCTTTTGCTGCCAAGGAAAGCTCAGTTGCCACCCTGGGAGCCCTGTATGAACAGGATGATGCAGGTGAATCCCTTGAAAATCGCATGGCCAAAGGAGAAGAAGGATTTACTCCTCTGCATGCTCTGGCCCTGATGATGTTCATGGTATTATATCCGCCCTGTCTTGCCACTTCCATTGCCGTGAAACTGCTGTCGGGTTCTGTAAAGTGGATGATGTTTTCTATGACATACCAAATGCTTCTGGGTATCATTGTTTCAACCCTGATTTTTACGGGCGGAAGCATCCTTGGACTTACAGGGCTTCAGGCAATGGTAGCATTTTATGGGCTGGCACTGACCATCACAATTATAATGGGTTTTATTAAACCAAAATCAGAACACGCATAAAAAAAGGAGATTGATTTCATGTTAAACAAAACAAAATTTTTCATCGGCATAATAGGGTTTGGATTTTTTATGGCGGGAATCTGTTATGCCCACACACCCTTATGTTCCTGCTATGACAACGCAGACGGTACAATTACCTGCGAAGGAGGATTTTCAGACGGTTCTTCTGCTTCAGGAGTGCAAATTAGAGTAGAGGACAAGGCCGGCAAAATACTCATCAAAGGTAAAATGGACGAAGACAGTGAATATACCTTTGACAAACCTTCCGATTCATACAAGGTGATATTTGATGCAGGTGAAGGCCATAAAATTGAAGTGGACGGCAAAGAGATTATGGAATGAGATATGAGAACCGATGGTTTACTACGGCTTAAATCCCACGATGCTCATATGGAAAAAATAACAGAATGTTAAAGGAGAAAATTTAGATGAAAAAGTTGTATGTTATGTTAACAAGCTTGGCTGTTATGGCGATGACGGTTCCTGCATTTGCTCATTTTCAAATGATTTATACGCCGGAAGCAGCCTTGAACAAAGGCGGCAAAATTCCTCTGGCTTTGGTATTTACCCATCCCTTTGAAGCCGGTCATACCATGGATATGGGAAAGCCCGAGCAGTTTTTTGCCGTCCGTTCCAGAGGAGAAAACACACCCAAGAAAATTGATCTTCTGGACAGTTTGAAACCCATTACCTGGACCAGCCTGACCAATTCGGGCAACGCCTGGGAAACCACTTATTCCGCCCGGGGAGGTGATCATATTTTTTGTCTGATTCCTGATCCTTACTGGGAAGCCAATGAATCTTTTTATATCAAACAGAACACCAAGGTCATCATTAATGTGGGCGGAGAGCCTGGTGCATGGATGGAGCCTGTCGGCCTTCCCACGGAAATCGTTCCCATGGCCAAACCCTATGACCGCTGGACCGGCAATGTCTTCCAGGGCCAGGTACTTTTCAACGGTAAACCGGTTTCCGGTGCGGAAATTGAAATCGAATTCATGAACCACAAGCCCTTGCTGGACAAAAAAACCTTTGCCAAAGAAGCCAAGGCCACTGCGCCCCAGGACGCCTTTGTTCTCCAGACCATTTTTGCAGATGAAAACGGTGTATTCACCTTTGGTATTCCCAAGGCAGGATGGTGGGGATTTGCCGCACTTGACCTTGATCCCGACTATACCCACAAGGGTAAAAAGTGTTCCAGGGATGCTGTTATCTGGATCAAGGCCGTTGATATGAAATAGTAGCCTTCCTGCAGTTTGTACATTCTGTGCAGACTGTTTATGCCGGGTCCTGTTTGGTGAGTGCGACATCTTTTATGATTTGTTTCAACCATCAGACAGTACCCGACTTTTTTAAACATATCCCTGGGAAAAATGCCATGACACCTGTTATTGAAGTTAAACACCTGGTCCATTAATAAGCACCTGGCTAAAATTTTTTCCGATTCCAGCTTTGAAGACGGCCTCTCAATCAGGAAATTTCATTGCTATATACAGGAAGGAACTTGTGTCCAGGTGTTTATGGGAAAAATATCATTTGCAAAGACTTGAACTTTATAGTTATTTCTGGAAACATCACCGTGGATCATGGAAAATTTTACAGCTTATCTTGGTATCACCCTTATCAGTTGCAGGTGGGGTCGTTTTTATGATTAAACGTTTTGTCAATACTTGCAAAAAAAAGTAATGATGCAGTTGCGGCATAGGGGTGTGCATTCTTGTCAAAAAAATCATGCCCCCGGATTTTCAAGTGATACATAAAAAATAAAGGCCGTGTAAATCCATTTCTTTTCAGTGTGTATGGAATTGGTAGCTTGTACTGGTTTTTATTTTTTAGGTTGTCAGATGTTAATATGATATTATAATAAATCCATATTCGCTATAATAATACTAACATTAATTTTTTTCTTAAGAGGTGGTTTATGACTGATGACAGCAAGCCGATTACACCTGAAATAGTTGAAGAAGAGAATGAAAAGTCAGATGGTCAACTGGTTCAGCAAATCTCAAAACCGGATGTTTTATACTTGATTCCCATTACGGGACGGCCTCATTTGCCTGCACAGGTTCAACCCCTTATCGTCAGCAAGCAAAGATGGGAAGAAACACTGACCAAAGCATCCAAAGATTCTAAAAATCTTCTGGGTATCGCATATGTGAAAGAAGTAAAAGGAAAATATATATATAAGGAAAATTTTCCCAAAGTAGGATGTGTTGCAAGGATGATGAATATAGCAGATGTTCAGGGGAATATTCAGTTTATTGCCCAGGGGCTTGAAAGATTTCGAATCAAGCGGTTTCTTTCGGATAAACCCCCTTTTGTGGTTGAAGTGGAGTACTTTGAAAAAACAAAAGAAAATGAAGATGAGCTTAAAGCCTATGCTATTGCTATTATCAATTCCATCAAGCAATTGCTTTCATTGAATCCATTATATTCTGAAGAGGTAAAGCAATACCTGGGAATGTTCAGCCCGGACCAACCCTCACCCCTGACTGATTTTGCCGCTGGAATTACCACGGCATCGGGTGATGAACTGCAGGAAATTCTGGAATTTTCATCTGTTATAGAACGTATGAAAAAAGTGATGATGCTGCTTCAAAAAGAGATAGAAATAGGAAAGCTTCAATCCAAAATCCAGAAAGATATCAATATTCAGGTGGATGAAAGCAAGCGAACCTTTTTTTTGAAAGAACAGCTCAAAGCAATTCAAAAAGAACTCGGACTGCAAAAAGATGATAAAACTTCGGATGTGGATAAATTTAAAGAAAAGTTTAAAAAACTTGATCCGCCCGAACATGTGGTGAAGCGGTTTGATGAAGAGATTGAAAAATTATCCGTGCTGGAGACAGGATCAGCTGAATACGGAGTCACCAGAAATTACCTGGACTGGATCACCGCTTTTCCATGGGGAGTCCATTCCGAAGACAATATTGATATTCAAAGGGCTGAAGAAGTTCTTGACCGGGATCATGCAGGGCTGTCGGACGTCAAAGAAAGGATTATAGAATTTTTTGCCGCCGGTATTTACAAAAAAGATATTTCAGGTTCCATTATCCTGTTTGTCGGTCCTCCTGGTGTGGGTAAAACCTCCATTGGAAAATCAATTGCCGAGGCCCTGGGAAGAAAGTTCTATCGGTTCAGCCTTGGCGGGATGAGGGATGAGGCCGAGATCAAAGGGCATCGAAGAACCTATGTGGGGGCATTGCCTGGAAAACTGGTACAGGCCTTAAAGGATACGGGAGTGGCAAACCCGGTGATCATGCTGGATGAGGTGGATAAAATCGGGGCATCCTACCAGGGGGACCCTGCATCTGCTTTGCTCGAAGTGCTTGATCCTGAACAAAATACCGAGTTTCTGGATCATTACATGGATCTTCGGATTGATTTGTCAAAGGTTTTGTTTATCTGCACGGCCAATCAGCTGGATACCATCCCGCGGCCCCTTCTGGACAGGATGGACCGTATTAATCTGTCCGGTTATATTACGGAAGAAAAAATGGAGATTGCAAGAAAACATCTGTGGCCAAAGCTTTTGCGGCGAAATAACCTGACATCCCAGGTGATCACCATAACAGAACCCACCATCCGGTATCTGATTGAAGGTTATGCAAGAGAAGCCGGGGTCAGAAATCTTGAAAAGCAGCTCAATAAAATAATCAGAAAAAGCATTGTGACCATATTAAAGGAAAAAAAAGATCAGATCAGGATCAACATTAAATCCCTGGAAGATTTACTGGGGCCGCCGGTTTTCAAACAGGAAAAGCCCATGTCCGGCATTGGGGTGGTAACAGGTCTTGCCTGGACCCAGATGGGCGGTGCAACCCTTCCTATTGAGGCGGTCCGGGTTCATGAAAAAAATGCGGGATTTAAACTTACCGGCAAGCTCGGGGATGTGATGCAGGAATCAGCAGCCATTGCATACAGCCATGTCAGGGCCAATCTGGGATCATTTAAAATCAGTAAAAAATATTTTGACAATGCCTTTATACATATCCATGTTCCTGAAGGAGCAACCCCTAAAGACGGCCCAAGTGCCGGTGTCACCATTGCAACGGCCCTGGTGTCCCTTGCCACGGGCAAGACCATCAACCGTCCCCTTGCCATGACAGGGGAGATCACTTTGACAGGAGATGTCCTGCCTGTCGGTGGAATAAAAGAAAAAATTATTGCTGCAAGGCGGACCGGTATTCGAGAAATTATTCTGCCGGAAGGGTGTACGCCTGATTTTAAAAAACTTCCCGAACACATTAAAGACGGTATTGATTTCCATTTTGCAAAAAAATACAAGGACGTGTTTAAAGTCGTCTTTAATGATTTCTAAGGCGATCATTGTTTTTTTAAGGGCTCCTGAAGAGGGAAGGGTAAAAACAAGACTTTCCAGGGGATTGAGCAATGCCTTTGTGCTGGAGTTGTATAAGGCATTTGTCTGCGATACCCTGGAAGCTCTGGCGTTAACTGGGGATAAACACCTTTATTTCTGGCCCAGGGGAAAAGAAAAAATACTTCAAAAATGGCTTGGAACTCAGTATCAATATTCTTTGCAGCAAGGGGAGGATATCGGACAACGAATGGCCAATGCGTTTGTTGATATATTCAAAAAAGGATATGACTCTGCCTTGCTTGTCGGTACTGATATACCGGAACTCAGTACAAATTTAATTTGTCTTGCTTATGATGCACTTCAAACCAAAGATGCCGTGATCGGACCCTCAAGTGACGGCGGGTATTATTTGATAGGATTTGAAAAATCCGCGTTTTTAAAAAACATGTTTGATGGAATTGACTGGTCAACATCGGCAGTTATGGATCAGACGATTAAGATTATGAACCGGATGTCCATTCGTTATAAATTGCTTGAAGAAATGAATGATATTGATACGCCAGCGGATTTTAACGCTTTGATTGAACGGGTGAAAAAAGGCGGAAAGGCAGGAAAAAGAACTCATCGTATTCTTGACGCATATGAAGACGGATATATCAATTATCATACCTGTGTTAAATGAGCAGGAAGGTATAAACCAAGCCATAGAAAATATTTATCAGCAGGACTTTTCAGGAACATTGGAAGTGATTGTGGTGGATGGAGGCAAAAATGGCAGTACGATTTGTTGCGTTAAAAACAAAGATGTCATAACTGTTGTTTCTCCTCCGGGGAGAGGGCGCCAGATGAATTCTGGTGCAAGAATGGCTTCCGGGAACATTCTTTTGTTTCTTCACTGCGATACAAGTCTGCCGGAAGGCGGTCTGAATGCCGTGCAAACAGTGATGGAAAATTTGTCTGTAAAAGCAGGTGCCTTTGATCTGTCAATTGACGGCAGGGATTTTTTTTACAGGATGGTTGAAAAAACAGCTTCCCTTCGTTCCCGTATCACAAGGATTCCCTATGGTGACCAGGCTGTTTTTATCAGGAAAAATTATTTTTTCGACATCGGGCAATATCGTGAAATTCCCATTATGGAAGATGTTGATCTGATGGTAAGAATCAAACAAGACAAAGGCAGATTAAAATTTATAAACATCCGGACATCCACATCATCAAGGCGATGGGAGCAGGAAGGAAGGATTTACGGAACCCTTAGAAACTGGGCGATTTTAACCTTGTTTTTTTTAGGTGTCAAACCTGAAAAACTGGCAGGTGTTTATAAAATTAAGGGGAGCAATAAGGGAGGGTTGACAGATTTGAAATCTGTCAACCCTCCCAAGATCAAGATAGATTCATCAGATTAGATCAGTTTTTTTATTCTTGACCAGACCTCTTCTGGAAGCTGGGCACCCATGACCTGGCAGGCCTCATAGCCGCATGCGGAAGCGATCTGTCCGCTTTTTTCAATGGAAAATCCATGGGCAATGCCAAAAAGAAATCCCGCAGCCCAGAGATCTCCTGCTCCTGTTGTATCAACAGGGGCTTTTCCTTTGATGGCATCAATTCGTATGATATCGTTATGGTGCGAGACATAACTGCCTCTTTCTCCAACTTTCAATACCCCATAGGATACTCCCTGGGATAATTTTTCAACGGCTTTTTGTTCGTCATCAAATCCGGTATATGCTTTTGCCTCATCTTCATTGGCAATAAGGATATCAACAAAGTCTTTTATGATATCTTCGAGAATATCGCCTGATGCATTGACCACTTCAAAACTTGCCAGGTCCAGAGCGACCAGAGATCCTGCCGCTTTGGCAGCCGTTAGTGCAGCTATCATTAAGTCCCTGTTGAATAAAAGATAACCTTCAATCATGGAGATGGCAGTATCTTGAAACATATCCGGCGTGATTGAGTTTGGGTCAAGCTCTGTGGATGCACCCAGAAAAGTGAACATTGACCTTTGAGCATCCGGTGTTATAACCGATAAGACCTTGCCTGTCGGAGAACCGGAGATTGAAACAAGGGGTTCAACATTGCAGTCGACCATCTGTTGTTCAAATGTTTGGCCGAACTCATCATCTCCTCTTCTGCCGATAAACCTGGCATCACCGCCAAGGTTGCCTATCCCGACAATGGTATTGCACGCCGCACCACCTGGAACAACAAAAGGGGTTTGGTTTGTTTCAGCTAATATCTGCTGGATATCCTTATCCCCCACAAGGGTCATTCCGCCTTTTTCTTTTTCAAGTGTTTTTAAAAATTGATCGGATTCATTGATTAAAATATCAACCAAGGCAGATCCGATTCCTGTGATTCTCGTTCGTCTGTTTTCCGGCATATTTTCTCCAAACGTGTTAAGTTCCATTGTCATAAAATCATCAAAGAATAAAAATTATGAAATAATTGTCAAGTAATTTATAATTTAATGAAAAATAATAAAGTTAGGCGGATTTTTTTATTGACAATAAAAATCGGGACTTGTATTTTGGATGGGAACTAACATATCAATATATTTTGATATGTTTATTTTTAGCTGAAACGAATATTGAATTGACAATATAATTATCCCAGATAATAAGGAGTTTGGAATGTCAGAAAAAAAATCTTTCATGTTTACATCCGAATCTGTAACAGAAGGTCATCCTGATAAAGTAGCAGATGCCATATCTGACGGTATCCTTGATGCCATAATGACTCAGGATAAAAAATGCCGGGTTGCGTGTGAAACATTGGTAACTACAGGCCTTGCAATGGTTGCAGGAGAAATTACCACAGACTGCTATGTGGATATTCCGGATGTGGTCAGAAGCACCATCAAAGATATTGGATATAACTCTTCAAACATGGGATTTGACTGGCAGACCTGCTCGGTTGTTACAAGTATTGACCAGCAATCAGCCGATATTGCCCAGGGAGTGGATGAAGGCGCAGGTCTTTATAAAGAGCAGGGTGCCGGTGACCAGGGCCTGATGTTTGGGTTTGCCACAAACGAAACTCCGGAACTGATGCCCATGCCGATTACCTATGCTCATAAACTGACCAAACGTTTGGCCCAGGTCCGAAAAAACGGTGCCCTTGATTTTTTAAGGCCTGATGGAAAATCCCAGGTAACAATTGAATACATAAATGGAGGCCAGCCCAAAAGAGTTGATACTGTTGTTGTTTCCACCCAGCATTCGCCTGATGTTTCTTATGATGATTTAAAGGCTGCAATCATAAAAGAAGTCATTAGAAAAGTAATTCCCGAAGAGATGATAGACGGAGATACCCGTTTTTTCATTAATCCCACAGGCCGGTTTGTTGTGGGAGGCCCTATGGGAGACTGCGGGCTTACCGGCAGAAAAATCATCGTTGATACCTATGGCGGCCAGGGCAGTCATGGGGGAGGATGTTTTTCAGGAAAAGATCCTTCAAAAGTAGATAGAAGTGCGTCCTATATGGGCAGGTATATCGCAAAAAATCTTGTTGCATCCGGTGTGGCTGATAAATGTGAGATCCAGGTGGCATATGCCATCGGGGTTGCCCAGCCTGTATCTCTTCTGGTTGATTTTATGGGAACAGGGAAAATATCTGAAACCAGGGCTGTTGATATTGTCAAAGAGGTGTTTGATCTAAGGCCTGCCGCCATCATTGAAACCCTTGACCTGCTTCGTCCTATTTACAGGAAAACATCAGCTTATGGACATTTTGGAAGAAAAGACCCTGATTTTTACTGGGAAAGAACAGACAAAGCTGATCAGATAAGGGATCTGGCCGGATTATAGTTGCCTGTACTCCGGGATTTTAAGTTTTGATAAAAGCCGCTCCAGCTTGAAAATTAAAGTTGAGGCGGTTTTTTATTGACAATAAAAACCGATACTTGTATTTTGGACTAAAAACAACATATCAATATATTTTGATATGTTTATCTTGAAGTGAAATTAATAAGGAGTATTTTTAAATGTCACAATTGAGTAAAGACCCTTCCTATATCGACCTTGACCTTGATCTTAAATATAAGATCAAAGATATTGCCCTGGCTGAAGAAGGCCATAAGGACATGCAGCTTTCAGAAAAGGAGATGCCGGGTCTGATGGCCATCAGGGAAAAATACGGCCCCGAAAAACCCCTTCAAGGATTAAAAATCATGGGCAGCCTGCATATGACCATCCAGACAGCCATGCTCATTGATACCTTGTATGAACTGGGTGCGGATATCCGATGGGCATCCTGCAATATTTTTTCCACCCAGGATCATGCAGCCGCAGCCATTGCACAAAAAGGATCGGCAGCCGTCTTTGCCTGGAAAGGGGAAACTCTTGACGAGTTCTGGTGGTGTACGGAGCAGGCATTGATCTGGCCTGATGGTTCAGGGCCTGATCTGATTGTCGATGACGGAGGAGATGCAACTCTTTATGTTCACCAGGGTGTGAAAGTTGAAAAAGATCCGTCTTTGCTGGATAATCAATTCAACAGCCTTGATGAAAAATGCCTGATGAACCGCCTGGGAGTGAGTTTTCAGGAAAATCCTGAAAAATGGACCAACATTGCCAAAAAAATCAGAGGGGTTTCAGAAGAGACAACCACCGGTGTTCACAGGCTTTATCAGCTGGCTGAAAAAAATGAACTCCTGTTTCCCGCTATCAATGTGAATGATTCAGTGACCAAATCCAAATTTGATAATCTTTACGGATGCAGAGAATCCCTTGCAGACGGTATCAAGCGGGGAACAGATGTCATGATCGCGGGTAAAACCGTTGTCATAGCCGGGTACGGGGATGTGGGCAAGGGTTGTGCCGCTTCCATGAAAGGATATGGCGCCATTGTATGGGTCACTGAAATTGATCCTATTTGCGCACTCCAGGCCGCCATGGAAGGCTACCGGGTTGTGACCATGGAAGAGGCTGCACCTCACGGAGATATTTTTGTGACAGCCACCGGTAATTACCATGTGATCAAAGGAGAACATATGGAGCAGATGAAGGATGAATCCATTATCTGCAATATTGGTCATTTTGATAGTGAAATAGAAATGAGCTATCTGGATAAACATCCAACAGCCGTTAAAATAAACGTTAAACCCCAGGTGGACAAGTGGACATTGGCGTCGGGCCGATCCATTATTGTTCTTGCTGAAGGACGGCTTGTGAATCTGGGTTGTGCCACAGGACATCCCAGTTTTGTGATGAGCAACAGCTTTTCAAATCAGACCCTGGCCCAGATTAAACTGGCCAAGGAAGATCTTGAAAAAAAGGTGTACACCTTGCCCAAGGAGCTGGATGAGGAAGTGGCAAGGCTGCATTTGAAAAATCTTTCCGTCAGCCTGACCACGATGACCCAGGAACAGTCTGATTATCTCGGGGTTCCCATCAACGGGCCTTTTAAAGCAGATATTTATAAATATTGATTTTGTCTGTTTTGGTCTTTGGGTGAAAAGGGGTAAGGCTTTAGTCTGTGATGTTAAATTGGTTCAAAATTTTGAATTGTCATTGGTTGGTTTTTTATATTATTATTTCAATTTGTTATGGTTGATATGAAAAATAATGATATGTTTTGGTTCAAAATTTTGAACTTTTGATGTCTGAAAAAGTAAACAAGGGTTTTGCTTGAGTTGCATATTAAAAAAAATATTGCTTTAACTGACTGTAAAATAAGTGGTTTTTGAGTTTATTGTTTTTTTAAGGTTGTGTGGTACGATCCTTGCTTTTATTAAATTACAAAAGATTGATTTTTTCATCTTTTTTCCCTTTTCTTAATTAGGCTGCTTCCAAAAGAAGCAGCCTTTTTAAGTTTTAAGCGCCTTGTTAAGGCTATTATCATATAAAAAACAAACAATGGAGTATGTCCGTGGATTTTAATCCCTGTATGAAACACCAGTTGATACGTAAAACAGTAAGAGAGTTTGCGGAAAGTGAAATCAAACCCCATGTTTCCCTTATGGATGCGGAATCACGGTTTCCCTGGGAAATTGTTGAAAAAATGAAGCCCTTGAATTTTTTCGGACTTCAGGTGCCAAGAGATTATGGAGGTGCAGGTCTTGATACCATCAGCTATGCCATTGCTATTGAAGAGTTGTCAAGGGTGTCAGCTGCATTAGGCCTTTGTGTGACTGTCCATAACAGTGTGGGAATATTTCCTATCCTTAAATTCGGGACCACAGAGCAAAAAGAAAAATTTGTACCTGCCATGGCCAGGGGGGACAGTATTGGTGCCTTTTGTATTACCGAAGCCAATGCAGGCTCTGACGCAGGTGGGGTGGAAACCAATGCCGTGGAGACTATGGACGCATTTGTGTTGAACGGCACTAAAATTTTTGTTACCAATGGTGGTGTGTGCGGTACAATACTGGTGTTTGCCATTTCTGAAACCGAGAATAAGAAAAATCGGGCCAGTGTTTTTATCGTGGAAAAAGACCGGCCCGGATTTAGTGTGGGTGAGATAGAAGACCTTTGCGGAATGCGTGCCAACCCTGTGTCGTCCCTGTTTTTTGAGGACTGCAAAGTGCCGAAAACAAATCTTTTGGGCAAGTTGGGGCAGGGAATAAATATCGGGTTGACAGCTCTTGATACTGGCAGGATAGGGATTGCAGCCCAAGCCCTTGGCATTGCCCAGGCAGCTTTTGAAAGTTCGGTCTCCTATGCCAGGGAGCGCCAGCAGTTTAACAAGTCTCTGTCTAAATTTCAGACCATTCAAAATTATCTGGCTGATATGGCCACCAAAATAGATGCATCACGGCTTTTGCTGTACAGATCAGCTGCATGCAAGGACGGCAACAAACCTTTTTCCTCAGAAGCCTCCATGGCAAAACTTTATTGCAGTGCCACGGCAAAAGAGGTGACTGATATGGCCGTCCAGATCCATGGGGGATATGGTTACAGCAAAGAGTATGACGTGGAACGATATTTCAGGGATGCCAAGGTGACACAGATTTATGAGGGAACCAGTGAGGTTCAGAAAATGGTGATTGCCCGGTCTATTCTGTCTCAATCCAGTTGAATTTGTCCCAACCCAATTGAATTAAGGTAAAGCAAATGTTGAAGATTATTGTATGTATCAAACAGGTACCCATGGTTTCGGAATTGCCCTGGGATTCCAGAACCGGAACTTTGAAGCGGAACCTGGCCGAAGGAATTATGGACCCTGCAAGCCGAAGAGCCCTTGAGGCGGCATTGCAGATCAAAGAAAGCCGACCGGCACATATCTGTGCCATTGCAATGGGACCTGCCATGGCCGAAGAAATACTGCATCAGGCTCAGGCTCTGGGAGCCGATGAAGGGGTTTTGCTGACGGACAGGAGAATGGCCGGGGCAGACACTTTTTTGACCAGTCATATACTGGCAAAATTTATCCGGCAGGAATGCAAGGAGTTTTATCTGGTGCTGTGCGGCTCACAGACAAGTGACAGCGAGACTGCCCAGGTCGGTCCTCAGCTTGCCGAGGAGTTGAATATCCCGGCCATTACCTATGCCAACCATGTGGAGATAAAAGATCAAACCATTGAAGTTCAGCGCCAGGTGGATGATTTTTTTGAAATTTTTAATATGGATCTGCCCGGATTGGTGACCATTGATCTTGGTGCCTATAAACCCAGGTATCTTGCCCTTGAAGGGGTGGAAACAGCTTTTGAAAAACCTTGCATCAGGCAAATTAACGCTGAACAACTGGGGCTTGATGCGTCCTTTAATGCGTTAAAGGATTCTCCCACAAGGATAGTTGATGTCTACTCTCCCACGGCTCAAAAAGAGAACAGGGTAATGAAAGGTGCGGTTAAAAAATTAGTGGATCAGCTGTTTGACGAATATGGCAAAGTTATCAGCTCTGCCATGGGCAAAGATCTTAAAACACATGAACATGATGAGGCATGATGAGCAGCAATAAAGATATCTGGGTTTTTGGCGATTACAGAAATTATTTTCAAAACAGGGTAACCCTTCAGATCCTTGCAAGGGCAGCTGATCTTGCATCAACGACAGGCTCAAGCGTCTGTGCGGTTGTGTTTGGCAGGGATGTGGATGAATATGTGGCGGAATATATTGCCCATGGTGCGCAAAAGGTTTTTGTGATGGATGACCCTGTTCTCAATACCTACTCTATTGAGACCTATTCATGGTTGATGAGTCGGCTGGTAAAACTGTATAAGCCTGAAACCCTGCTGGTGGGTGCCACAAGATTCGGCCAGGAGATTGCCCCAAGGGTTGCAAAAAAGCTTAAAACAGGTTTAACTGCCGATTGTATTGATCTTGAACTTGATGAAAAAGGGCGTCTGGTTCAGATTGCGCCTTCCTTTGGCGGCAATTTGATTGCAAAAATCATCACTCCTGTGCAGCGCCCGCAGATGGCAACGATCCGGCCTGGAACTTTCCAGGAGCTGCCCCATGATTATGATGCTAAAGGCGAAGTGATTTGCCTGCCGGTTCCCGAAGATCTTCCAAAGGATGCCATTCGGCTGGTCACATCCGAGCGCAGGCCTTCCGAGAAACAAAAAATTGAAGATGCAGATATTGTGATTTGCGGGGGCAGGGGCATGGGAAGTAAAGGGAAGTTTAAAAAGCTTTTTGAGCTGGCTGAACTCATGAATGCTGAGGTTGGGGCCACACGACCTGTTGTCTATTCTGAATGGGCATCTCATGACTCTTTGGTGGGACAGGCCGGGAAAAATATAAAGCCGAAAATACTATTGTCATTTGGTATCAGTGGTGCGATTCAGCATACGTCTGCATTAATGGGTGCTGATTTTATTATTGCGGTCAATAAAAATCCCAATGCCACCATGATGAAAATGGCGGATCTGGCTATTGTTGCAGATGCCAACCAGATGTGCCTTGGTATCATCAAGGCCATAAAAGAGAAGATCAGAACTTGAGTCTTAATTGTCTTTTTTGTCTGTTTTTTTATCGGTAATAAAATTTTTTATTTTTTTTATGTGGGGAATCAATACCATAATGATAATGGCTGCAAACAGGTACTGGATCATGTGAAAGCGCTGCTCTAAAAAATCAAAGCAGTAAAACCAGACAATGATGGCGGCCAGGGTGCCTGAAAACGTGGCACTGAAATTTCTGAACGGGTTTAACCTGATCATGTATCCGATAATGGAGCCCACCACAGGTCCTGTCACCGGGAGCGGAAGCATGACAAAGATAAAAATACCGATCCAGCCCAGGGGTTTTACTCTTTGTGTCTGCTCAAGAGCTTTTGCAGACAGCCGGTCCATGAATTTTGTCAGCCATTCAGCCTTTAAATAATTGGTGGTGCTTAAAACAAAAGCGGCATAGGTGAAGCAGACAATGAGTACTTCAATATAAAAATTGTATATAATAGTTGGAAGGGCACCAAATTCATTGAGAATACAAAGGCCAATGCCTGCGGCCCGGCCACCAAAAGCATGGGCAAAAAAAACAAGAACAAGGGTTTTGGCTATGTGAAGTTCGGTGATGCCATAGAATCCGATAAGAATCAAGAGCAGCGCACTTAAGACAATACCGCCTATCAGAAGTCTTCCTTCGGTTGTATTTAAAAGGGTGTTTTTCATATCTTTTTTTACAATGTTAAAGTCATTATTCCAGCCAGAGACTTATAAAGTAAGCCGGGAATAATGTCAAGAAGGATACAATCTTCAAATCCACCACGGTTAGTTGCTTTTTTTATAAAATGGCCCTTTTTAAAAGCAACTCCTTTTAATTTCCTTTAAACCGTTTTATACTGTTAAAAAAAGGTGATTGATGTTTCTGCTGTTCTCGGTGTTTACGATTCTTGATTCATCACAAGGTAAACCTAAATTAATTCAAACCTAATTTTATTGGAGGATCAATGAAAGATATTCTGATTAAAGAGGTGATGATACCTGTCTCAAATTATGTGACAATAAAAGAAAACAATACATTGTATGAAGTTTTTCAGATCCTTGAAGAAAACAAAAAAGATAACACAAGACATGCTCACAGAGATGCAATTGTGGTGAACGGCAAAGGCAAATTTGTGGGAAAAGTAACCATGATTGATATTTTCAGAGTACTTGAGCCTAATTATAAAAAATTGATCAAAAATTATAAAGACGGTACCCTGACAAAAGAATATGTAATGAAAGCAGTTAAAGATTTCAACCTGTGGCGTGAACCCATGTATAACTTGTGTCAAAGAGGTTTTGGCTTAATGGTTTCAGACGTTATGCATATACCCGAAGCTCATGAGTATGTAAGAGAAGAAGATTCTCTTGAACAAGCCCTTCATAAATACGTAATGGATGTCCATCAGCCGCTGATTGTTAAAAAAGAAGATGAAATTACCGGCGTGCTGAGGTTTGGGGACCTGTTTGAAATGGTAAGAAAAGCAATGCTGGCCTGTCCGATTTAAGTTTGTTTTGAGTTGTGCGTTTAACATATGACAGTGTTGCCAGCGCAGATATAAATGGTGTCAAAACCATTGTGATACCGGATTAAACGCTTTAACACCGCCTGTTGTCTGTCTGGCATTCTGATTCCTTTTTTTTTTCAGACAGCCGCAGCGTTCTTCTTGCAAGGGCTTCCCTGTTTCTCCTGGCATCTTCTTTTGTCACAAGCTTCAGAGGAGGTACTTTTACGGGCCGGTTGTTTTCATCTAAGGCAACAAAGGTCAGGTAGGCAGATGCAAGGTGGGTCTTGACCCCGGTCAGCAGATCTTCGGTTTCAACCCTTGCCCCGATTTCCATGGATGTTTTACCCGTCATGTTGATGCCTGCTTTTACAGTTATAAGGTTGCCTATAAATGCGGGCTTGTGAAAATCCAGGCGATCTATGGATGCAGTGACGCAGATTCTTCGGGTATGTCTTACTGCTGTAACACCTGCTGCATTGTCGATTTCTTTCATGATGACACCGCCGTGAACAATACCTGCCGGATTGGCATCCCCGGGCAGCATGACCCGGGAGATAATTACGCTGGAATCCTGTATGTATCTTTCTTTTTTCATTGAATCCGCCTTTGCCGTCTGTGTTAAAAATGATGTTACTTTAAGACACAGTATCCGATCAAAATTA
The DNA here is from genome assembly GCF_000307105.1 of Desulfobacula toluolica Tol2. Taxonomy (NCBI): domain Bacteria; kingdom Pseudomonadati; phylum Thermodesulfobacteriota; class Desulfobacteria; order Desulfobacterales; family Desulfobacteraceae; genus Desulfobacula; species Desulfobacula toluolica. Next base: position 3,831,467 of record NC_018645.1, on the reverse strand, counting down.
GTTCAAGTCAATTAAAGAATTATAACGCCATGAAATGATGTTATATATGTGTCTGCCTTATTTCTCTTGAGGTAAGTATCTTGTCCGGGCATATTGGCGTTGGACCGGATTGAAATTTTTGATATTTCTTTTCGGAAAAGGACATGATATTTTGTGTAAAATAATTGCCATGGGCGGGCTTGGTCTTTCATCAAGGTTTGCCCATAATAAAGATTGAAAGTTTCTGTGTGAATTTTTTAAGACTTCCTTATGACGGCCATGGCAGATCATTCTGCCACAATAAACAATGAAAGATATTTGATTTTAGCAAGTTAAAAGTTATTTCATATAAAAAAAAGACAAAAAAAAGAGAGAGTGAAAGTGAACCTGTTCAAAATAGATGGCGATAAATGTGATAAAGACGGTGTGTGTGCCATGGCATGCCCTGTTCATATTATTAAAATGAGCGAGAAAGGGCCGGTTCCGGTAAAGGGGGCTGAAAAAATTTGTATCCAGTGCGGCCATTGCGTGGCGGTTTGTCCGAAAGGGGCTTTTAGCCTGGGGTTTCTTTCGCCGGACCAGTGCATGCCTTTTGAAAAGGAACTGGAACTGACGGCAGTGCATGCCGAGCATTTTTTAAGATCCCGCAGGTCTGTTCGGCAGTACAAGGATCAGATAGTTCCAAAGGATGTTTTTGAACAAATCCTGACCATAGCCTGCTGTGCGCCGACTGCCGCAAATCGGCAAACCGTTAAATGGCTTGTAGTCGATAAAAAGGCGGATGTAGTGAAAATAGGTTCTCATGTAGCCGATTGGATGCGGGATGTAGTCAAAACCCGTCCAAAGTTTGCCCGGATACTGAATATGGAAGTTTTGATTTCCGAATGGGATAAAGGGATAGACAAAATATGCAGGGATGCTCCTCAGCTGGTGTTTGCTTATGCATCCGATGTGTTTGGAAATGCTGCGGCAGATTGTCATACTGCACTGGCATACCTGGAACTTGCCTTGCCCTCTTTCGGCCTTGGCAGCTGCTGGGCCGGTTATGTCAATTATGCGGCAAGCCAGTGGCCAGCGCTTGCACAGGAGTTGAGTCTGCCTGAAAAACATACCTGTCATGGCGTACTCATGGTGGGATTTCCAAAATTAAAGTATCACAGGGCACCGAGAAGAAATGCCCCGGTTATACGTTATCATATTTAATACATACACCAAGTATTTTTTATATGAAAGTTTTCAAAAATCTAAACAGTGACTTTTCATGTTTTGTTGTGGGCAAACCAGGATGAAATACCAGGTCTGCCCGTGGCATTTATTTGGGCTTGATTGCAATGCCTTTCGTCACTCCCAAATAGCCGATGTTGTGAATGATTTTGTTTGTGTTTTTATCAAGCTCTTTTGTTTTAATATAAAAAGAAATTTTATATGGCTGAAAAACCTACCTATGAAGAATTAGAAGAAAGGGTTCTGCAATTAGAGCAGGCACTGCAACTGGAGACTTCGTCCCGGACACACAAGCTTTATGAGGGTTCTCCCATTGCATACCAGTCATTGGATGAAAACGGACTTATTCTTGAGGTGAATTCATCCTGGCTTGAGGCCCTTGGATATTTGCGTGAAGAGGTGATTGGAAAATCTTTTCGTCACTTTTTACACTCTGACTGGAAAAATCATTTTAATGAAAATTTTCCCCGTTTCAAAGCTGTTGGAGAGGTTTTGGGGGTTGAATTGAAAATGGTTAAAAAAGATGGCTCATCCATCCTTGTTTCATTGAACGGTAAAGTAGGAAAGGATGAATACGGTTGTTTTAAGCAAACCCATTGCATTTTTCAGGATATCACCACCTATCGGAAAAAAGAGGATGAACTTAAGCAAAACAAAAATCTTCTCAAATTGATTGTCAACAGTTTTAACGGTTTTATCTATACTGTTTTGGAAAATTATCAAATTGAATTTATGAATACCGCGTTGCTCAATTATGTCGGCTATAATGCGGTGGGTGAAAATTGTTTTAAGGTCATTCACGGGCTTGATGAAAAATGTCCATGGTGCCGTGGCAAAAGCGTATTTTCAGGAGAAGTTTCAAGCTTTGAGCAGAAAAGCCCGAAAGACAACAAATGGTATTATTATGCCAGTACACCTCGATTGGATTCCAATGGAAAAACTGTGGCTCAGCAGATTGTTGCCATAGATATCAATGATCGGAAAATGAGGGAAAATGAGCTTGAAAAGAGCAAAAAACAACTGCAGCAGGAAAATATATTATTAAAATCTGTAAACATTAATCGTTACGGCCTTGATAATATAGTCGGACACAGTCTTCAAATGCAGAGAATTTATAACCTTATTTTGGATGTTGCTTCTTCTGATGCAGGAGTTCTTATATCCGGTGAGTCTGGTACGGGTAAGGAACTTGTAGCCAATGCAATTCATAATTTAGGGTCTCGAAAGGATCAGGTTTTTTTGCCTGTAAATTGTGGAGGAATCCCTGAAAATCTGATTGAAAGTGAATTTTTCGGATATCAAAAAGGGGCCTTTACCGGTGCAAATATTGATAAGTCCGGTTTTCTGGCTATAGCAGATGAAGGCACCTTGTTTCTGGATGAAATCGGGGATATTAATTTGAATATGCAGGTAAAAATGCTTCGGGTTCTCGACGGAGAAGGTTATACACCACTTGGCGGCAATATGCCTATCAAGCCGAATATACGCGTTATTGCCGCTACAAACAAAGATTTGAACAATCTTGTAACAAAAAAAATCATGCGTGCTGATTTTTTTTACAGAATAAATGTTGTTCCAATACATATTCCTCCTCTTCGAAAAAGAAAAGAAGATATTATGCTTTTAATTTATCATTTTTTACGAAGATTCAGTGGAAACAACCCCATTCCCCATATTCCTCCCCAAATAATGACGGAACTGGAAAATTATGATTGGCCGGGTAATGTCCGGGAGCTGCAGAATATTATTCACAGATATGTTGTTTTAAATAAGCTTGATGTGTTTGATTCTTTTTTTTCAAAAAGAGGAGAGAGCGAATCTGTTCAGGAAGTTGAATTAAGTCTGAATCGCCAGATTCTTAATTTAAACGATGCAATTCAGAAATATGAGAAAAAAATAATTACCCATTGTTTGAAAAAAAACCAATGGAAACAAAGCAGGGTTGCTTTGATTTTAGGGGTAAACAGAAAAACACTTTACACAAAAATTAAAAAGTACGGCATTGTGAAATTCTGAAAAATGCCTCATTTGAGGCGATTTGACCCCACGATATGCGATTGTTATTTTATTACAATGTGTTATCCTTATAAATGTGCAATAATGGGGTGGTTCAACCCCATTGTATCAATTTTGCATTATCTTCTTTAAAAACAAAATTATTCTATAAAATCAATGATATAAAAAATATTGTTTATATGGTACATTAATTGCTAATTAAATAAGCGCGATGAAAATTTTAATAATTGAAGATACAGAGCCGATTTCAAAATTACTGAAATTACATATAGAGAAATGGAAACACAAGGTAACAGTAGTTGATACCGGTAAAAAAGCTTTAGAAATAATTAAAAATGAAATATTTGATCTTATTTTGATGGATATTTTTCTTCCGGATACTGTTGCCTATGATTTAATTCCAAAAATGAAAAAAGAGTGGTCTGGTATGAATATCATTACCATGACCGGCTACAGCTCCAAGGATGTTGAAAAAAAAGTCCGAAGTCATGGAATTATGTACTACATGGAAAAACCGGTGTCTCTTGTTGAGCTTAAAAGTATTATTCAGCATATGAGCAAAAAAATCGATAACTAACAACACATATATTCTAATATTTCGCAATCTATTTTTAGTGATTGATTTTTATAAAATTCGCCAATTACAGCCATAGTAATTAATATCATTCCTTTTCAAAACAAGGCTGCAAAGCTGAAAAAGCTTGATATCATATTGTTTTTTAAAAAAAATATAAAAAGAATCATAAAAGGAGACATTATGAGTTGGAAAAATTTAACAATTGGGAAAAAAATTGCAACAGGATTCAGTCTTGTTATAATTTGTCTGATGATACTGGGAGTCATAAGCTTTACTGGCGTGGGCAATATAGTAAAAAATGCATCCGAAGTGATTGAAGGAAAGGCACTTGACGCAGAACTTGCCCAGAAAGAAGTGGATCACCTCAACTGGATCGGTGAAGTAAATAAACTGCTAACAGATTCCAAGGTCAACAAACTAAATGTGCAGACAGACCATGCCAAATGCAGTTGCGGCAAATGGCTGTATGGTGAGGGGGGGCAGAAAGCACAAGCCATTGTTCCTTCCCTGGCACCGCTGTTAAACAAGCTTAAGGAGCCTCATAGGCTTTTGCATGAATCTGCAATTAATATAGGTATGGTATATTCACAGGCCGACCCGGGGCTTCCCGGATTTATCGCAAGCAAGCTCAGTGATCATCTTGAATGGGCATCTGTTATTCAAGAGTCCATACTGGAAAATCAAAAAAATATTGATATTCAGACTGATCATGCCATGTGTGAATTCGGCAAATGGCTTTACAGCGATGCTGCCACAAAAACTGCAAATTCGGATACGGAACTTGGACACCTGCTTGAACAGGTTAAAGAACCCCATAAAAAACTGCATGCGTCAGCAAAAAAAATAATGTCATCTTACAAACAGGTAAATGAAGGCCTTCGAAATACACTGAGCATGAGGCTTGACGATCATAGAAAATGGTCGGCCGTCATAGCCCGGGGGCTTATGGCGGGCTCAACAATTAATGTGGAAACAGATCCTGATAAATGTGGTTTTGGCAGATGGCTTGCATCAAAACAAACTGTTGAACTGATGGAAAAAGATGACAAATTTAAAGAAATTTTTACAAAGGTAAAACCGGCTCATGATGCCCTTCATAAGACAGCTGTTAAAATCAATGATGCCATTTTGAGTGGCAATCCAAAACAGGCAAAAATTATTTTCAATACAGAAACAACTCAATACCTTACAATTGTTTCAGGCCTTTTTGGCCAGGCAATACAATATGAAGACAGTCTGGTGGCAGGGCGCGATCAGGCCATACAAATTTTTAAAAATGAAACCTTGCCAATGCTTTCAGAAACAAAGCAGCTTTTGGATAAACTTAAACACAGAGCCCAGAAAATGCTTGAAGGTCAGTACCAGGCGGCTGAAATTTATGCCAATCACACAGCGCCTAACCTGAAAGTGGTTCAAACGATTCTTAATGAATTACGTCAGGAAGTTAAAAAACATATGCTCACAGATCAGGCCATGCTGGAAGCTGCTACCATAACCAAAAGAAATGTGGCAATTGTTTCGGTTGCGGCTATTTTTGCCGCGATTTTTCTGGCTTTTGTTATTGCCAGGGGAATTATCGTTGTGTTGCAAAAAATTACTCTTGGGATGAGCGAGGGCGCCAATCAGGTGGCTTCAGCAGCAGGCCAGGTGTCTTCATCAAGCCAGTCCTTGGCGGAAGGTTCGTCTCAGCAGGCTGCTTCCATAGAAGAAACATCATCCTCAATGGAAGAGATGTCTTCCATGATAAAGAAAAATGCTGAGAGTTCAAACCATGCCGATACCCTTATGAAAGATGCCAACCATGTTGTTATTACGGCAAATAACTCAATGGAACAGTTGAAAAGATCAATGGAAGATATTTCCAAGGCAAGTGAAGAAACCTTTAAGATTATAAAAACCATTGATGAGATTGCTTTTCAGACTAATCTGCTGGCCCTTAATGCCGCTGTAGAAGCTGCCAGGGCAGGAGAAGCAGGGGCAGGGTTTGCGGTTGTGGCAGACGAAGTAAGAAATCTTGCCATGAGGGCGGCGGATGCGGCAAAAAACACGGCTGAACTTATTGAAGGCACTGTTAAAAAAGTTAGTGACGGGTCAGAACTCGTATCAACTACAAGTGAAGCCTTTGCCAAGGTTGCAGACACTGCTGTCAAGGTTGGAGATCTTGTCGCTGAAATTTCAGATGCGTCTGGTGAACAGGCCAATGGAATAGAGCAGGTGAACGTGGCTATTTCAGAAATGGACAAAGTGGTTCAACAAAATGCCGGCAATGCAGAAGAATCCGCTTCTGCGGCTGAAGAAATGAATGGCCAGGCTGATCAGCTAAGAGATTATGTGGGTGAACTGGTGATGATGGTTACGGGCAAAAAAGAACAGAATATCAGTACGGGCAGAAATAAACAAGTGAAAACATCTTCCCGGCATTTGCAATTGTCCGGTTCCGGAAACAAACAAACGTCGGTTTACCATCCAAAAGAGGTTAAACCGGAACAGATCATTCCGTTTGATGACGATGATTTTAAAGATTTTTAGCATATTCAAATCAATTGTATAATTAAGGCGGGATGGTTACGGCTCCATCCTGTCCTGCATTTTATAAGATTTATAAAATTGTTAGGTAAAAAAAAATATGATACACGGACTTCTGATATTAAGATCAGGCATTAAGACCGGATAGGCCATTGGGATATAAATAAAGGGAAAAAGGGAGGAGGCATGAAGATTAAATATGGAATTTTTGCATTGATGCTGCTCCTTGTCATATTATTTTCAGGCGCATCCTCATATCAAAGTTATCTCAGGCAGCGGACCATGCTGATTAATGGTATTGATAAACAACTTTATACTGCTGCCATGATGGCCAGGGCCACTTTGCCCCGTGATTATCATGACAGTATCGTTGATGCCGCTTCTGTGGCAAAAAAAAGATTTAATGAAATTGTTAACAGATATAATGAGCTTTGTGTTGAATTGGAGATGGAGTACCTTTGGAGCCTGATGAAAATCAATGGAGAAATTGTTTTCACCTCCTCGACATCTCCTGATAAAATTACAAATAATGAAAATCATGCCAAATTTTTTGAGAGTCATACAAATCCTGAATTATATGAAACCGCCTTTTTAACTCAAAAACCACAGTATCAGCAGCATATGGATAAATGGGGGAAGATTCAGGTGGTTCTCATCCCTTTTGTGGACAGTCACGGCAGGCCATATCTGTTTGGTGCAGGTATGAAGCTGTCAAGGGTGGATGGGTTGCTCAGACGTAGTCTGAAAGAGTCAATAATTTTTGGCGCAGGTTTTTTGCTTGCCGGACTGATACTCAGTTATATTCTTGCAAGAATGCTGTCTGTGCCGTTGAATATCCTTGCCTTTGAAACCTCAAAAATAGCTTCCGGTCAGTTTGATAAAAAAGTTAAGGAAAAGGGCTTTTATGAGTATGTTGTTCTCGCACAAAGTTTTAATCAAATGGCTTTGGCAATCAATGAAAAGATAATTGCCCAGACAAAAAGTGAAGAAAAATACAGGTTGTTATTTGAGAAAATGATGGATGGTTTTGCGTTACATAAAATTATTCTCAACCAAAACAACCAACCTGTGGATTACCGGTTTGTTGAAGTGAACAAAGCTTTTGAAAAACAAACAGGGCTGAACCGTAATGATATTATCGGCAAAACAGTAACTCAAGTGCTTCCAGGTACCCAGGCCGATACTGCCGACTGGATCGGCAAATATGGAAAAGTGGCATTAACCGGAGAAGAAATCAGTTTTGAACTTTTTTCTGAAGTACTGTCAAAATGGTATCAGGTTGTGGCCTATTCGCCTAAAAAAGGATATTTCGCCACCATATTTATGGATATCACCGGGCTAAAGCGCGCGGAAAATAGATTGCAAAAGAGTGAAAAGAAATATCAAGCTATCATGGAATCAATGAAAGAACCGATATATAAGGGTTCCAAGGATTTGATCATTGAATATATGAACCCAACCATGATCACAAGAACAGGTCGTGATGCAACCGGAGAATATTGTTTCAAGGCGATTCACGGTTTTGATGAAAAATGCCCGTGGTGCAATCATGAAAACGTTATAAACGGCAATACCAATGAGTTTGATGTGGTCAGTCCCAAAGATAATTGTTCATATCATATCTCTTCAACTCCCCTTGTGAATAATGACGGCTCCATCTCCTCATTGAATGTGTTCAGGGATGTTACTCAACTGCAAAAAATGGAAACCATGCTCAAGCAATCCCAGAAAATGGAAGCCATTGGCACGCTTGCAGGTGGTATTGCCCATGATTTTAACAATATTCTTTTTCCCATCCTGGGTCATGCAACAATGCTGCTGGAGGATGCTCCGGAAGACAGTCCGTTCCGCAACGGCCTGAACGGAATTTACAGCAGTGCATTGAGAGCCGGTGAACTTGTAAAACAGATTCTTACCTTTTCCCGTCAGGAAATGAATCAATTACACCCCATGAAGATTCAACCGATTGTCAAGGAAGCGTTAAAGTTTATCCGGTCTTCAATCCCGGCAACCATTAATATCAAGCATGATATCAGGCCTGAATGCGGTGTGATTAAAGCTGATCCCACACAGATTCACCAGATTGTGATGAATCTTACAACCAATGCATTTCATGCCATGGAAAAAAAAGGCGGGGACCTGACAGTCGTTTTAAAGGAGGTGGAATCAGATGAGCATAATATTATAGCGCCTGATATAACTCCGGGTGTTTATGCATGTCTCATGGTTGCCGACACAGGTGAAGGGATGGACAAAGAGTTGATATGTAAAATTTTTGACCCGTTTTTTACTACCAAAGAACAGGGAAAAGGTACTGGAATGGGACTTTCTGCAGTGCATGGAATTGTTAAAAGCATGGGGGGTGCCATTCATGTTTACAGTGAGCCCGGCATAGGAAGTGAATTTAAACTCTATTTTCCTTTGGAAGACAGTTGTTTTGAACAGCATACAACTCAAACCCATGAGGCAATGCCGACCGGAGTGGAACAAATTTTGCTGGTGGATGATGAAAAAGAGATTGTTAAAATGGAAAAACAAATGCTGGAAAGGTTGGGGTATAAGGTTACACCGTTTTCCGACAGCCGTGAAGCCCTGAATGCTTTTCGTGATGATCCTGATAAATTTGACATGGTTATCACTGATATGGCAATGCCAAATTTGCCTGGAGATAAACTTGCAGTTGAATTGATCCGAATACGTCCTGATATTCCTGTCTTGCTTTGTACCGGGTTCAGTGAGACCATGTTTGCTGAAAAGGCCATGGCTCTTGGTATTAAAGGTTTTTTATTGAAACCGATTGTAAGGAAAAAACTTGCAAAAAAGATACGCGAAGTACTCAATGACAATAAGCATCAGCAGATGCCCAACTGATCCAAGCAGCCTGGGGACATCAATGACATCCCCCATTTCCATGGTTTTAACAGTTATCTTACATAACCCTCATCAACCAGCATGCCGCCTCCTTGCTGACTGGCAGCACTGTTTGCAAGGATATCGGCTCTTTCATTGAGAACATTGCCGGCATGTCCCTTGACCCATTTAAAGGACAGCTTCGGGAAATGTTCAACAAGATCAAGCATGACAGCCCAAAGATCAGAATTAAGAGCGGGTTTCCCGTCAGATTTTTTCCAGCCTTTCTTTTTCCATCCTTTGGCCCAACCCTTGGTGATCCCGTTGATCGTGTATTGGGAGTCGCTGTGGATCGTTACAGGGCAGTCACGGTCTTCAATATTCTTTAAGGCAGTTATAACAGCCATCATTTCCATTCGGTTATTGGTGGTGTGTTGGTATCCTTGAGAAAATTCATGGGTTGTTCCGTTTGACTGAATTATGACACCATATCCTCCCGGTCCCGGATTGTTCAGGGCTGATCCGTCTGTGTAGACCGTGATGCTTCCTGACTGGCCTTTGGTAATTCTCACGGCTTTTTCTGATTCACTATTATTCTTTTCCCTTATAGCCGGTATCTTTGAAGGCATGGTGGCAAAGACCTGATAAACACTTCCGGGATGGTTAACCTGGTAAGCCTTTGCTTCTTTAGAATTTGTAAAGATTGCTCCATGTCCGGTTTTTGACGTTGATATGGTATGGTATTTCATAAAATTCCTCTTTGTCTGATTTAAATAAACAGGTGTTATATTACAATAAAATCAGATTAAATGGCAGCATAATGGATGGCCTTTTAAAATAAATAATTAATCATGCATAAAAAACAGCTTCTCACCATCTGTTTTACGGCATTATTTGACATGTCTGATGCAATCAGACTTTTATTTTTATTTATAGTGGATTCTTATGTGGAATTTGGTATGAATTTGTGTTTAACTTAGCGTTGCTTTGGAGACTTTCCGGAAAAGGGGATTTTTTGGTGAAACTGAATAAAAAAAGAAAAAGGCTGCTGTCATTATCCGGACGTTGTACAGTTTGCTTTTTAACGGTTTGCGTTTTATTGTCAGTATCTTTTTCCATTGTTTTTTTCATTACAGGGCGCAAACAGATGATGGCAAATCTTCAAACCAGGCTTTTGAATATTGTTTCTGTCAGCCGCTATTTCGTGGATAAAAATTCCCACGAAGGTTTTCTTGATTTTAAAAAACCTGACACTGCATTATATCGCGACATTCAAAAAAGTCTTCAAAATATTCGTGATGAAATCAATGATATCTATTATGTGTATACCATGACAGGAAATGATAAGGGAGAAATCGTTTTTTTGGTGGATGCAGAAGTAAATCCTCTGACAGCGGCAAAAATCGGTCAGGTCTATGAAGAGCCGGGCAATGTCCTTAAAAAATATTTTTACAAGATGTCGGGACCGCTGGTAGAAAAAAAAATATACACCGACCAATGGGGAAGCTGGCTTTCAGGGTATATACCTTTAAAGAGTACGCAATATCCGATAATTCTTGGTATGGATATTTCCGCAAGCACAATAAAACAATACACGGATAAACTTTTAATCCAGGCTGCTTTAATTTTCTTTTCATCATTTCCTTTTATTCTTCTTTTCGGTTACCTCATTGGCAAAACACTTGTTAATCCCATTATTCAGATGACCCGGGCCTCAGAAGAGATCGGTAAGGGCAATTTCGATCAAAGAATTTTTTTTGAAAGTGATGATGAATTAGGAGATCTTGGCGACAGTCTTAATATTATGGCAGAACAGCTTCAAAACAATCATGCTGAGATGGAAGCTATGATCGTAAAATACCGGGGCCTTTTTGACAACGCAATAGAGGGTATTTTCCAATCGAGCCATGAAGGAAAACTCATTACGGTTAATAAGTCACTTGCTGCCATGACAGGCTATGGATCTCCCGGGAATATGCTGGAAAAAATAAAGAATATGGATGAAGATTTTTACGCATTTAAAGAGGATAAAAAAAGATTTTTGCAGCTTATTGATAAAGATAAAAAAGTGTACGGGTTTCGATTTCAGATACGTCGGAATGACAACTCTTTTTTCTGGGCGGAAATGAATACACGTTATATTGAAAGTGAAGGTCTTTTCGAAGGTAGGATTTTAGATATATCTGAACGCCTTGAGGTTGAAAAAGCTGAAAATGAACGTCTGGCCGCATTGGCCTCATCTAATGCAAAAAGCAAATTCCTGGCTAACATGAGCCATGAAATTCGCACTCCCCTTAATGCTGTTATCGGGTTAGGAGATCTCCTGAGAAGAACAGCGTTGTCTGAAAAGCAGGAGCAGTATTTGAGTAAAATGAACTCTTCCTCCCATGCTCTTCTTGCTCTTATTAACGATATCCTTGATTTTTCAAAGATAGAAGCAGGGCATCTTGAGCTTGAAGCGATCCCTTTTTCTCTCTACGAGGTTATAGAAAACCTCACGGAGATGTTCGGCCTTAAGGCAAATGAGAAAGAGATCGAATTTCTTGTTGCAATTGAAAAGGGAATACCCAACGCTTTAATTGGAGATCCGACACGCTTAGGTCAGATTCTCATCAATCTTACGGGTAATGCCCTTAAGTTTATTCAAAAAGGAGAGATTGTTATCAAAGCGGGACTTGAGGAGGAAAAAGAAGATGGTTCTCTTGTTTTTGGTTTCTCTGTCAAGGACACTGGACCCGGAATTGAACCGTCACGCATCAACAGTATTTTTGACTCTTTTACCCAGGAAGACCAATCTGTTACGAGAAAATATGGCGGAACTGGGCTCGGTCTTGCCATCACAAAACAATTGGTGGAAATAATGGGAGGAGACATATCAGTTGAGAGCAAGCTTGGTGAAGGCAGTAAGTTCTCTTTTACCGTGTGTTTCAAATCCCAGCCCTTGGACAAGCAGCTGATCATTAACCCTCCAAAAGATCTTCGAGGGCTTAGCGTTCTTGTGGTTGATGATAATCAGGCAGCAAGGGAAATTATCAGTGAAATAATTGTCTCTTTTCAAATGAAGGTGGAAACAGCCTCTTCAGGTGAACAAGCTCTTTTTATGCTGGAAAATGGAAACAACACCTATGATTTGATTCTTCTTGACTGGAAAATGCCCGGCATGAATGGAATAGAAACAGCAAGGCAGATAAAAAGAGGTGTGAAATTGGATAAGCTGCCTATCATCTGTATGATATCAGCCTATGGAAGAGAAGATCTCATGCAAGAAGCAGATCGGTCTTTTCTTGATGTTTTTCTTCATAAGCCGATCAACCCGTCACTTCTTTTTAACTCTATAATGGAGATCTATGGGCGAAAAAGACAGGATGAAAATTTTCAGGAAAATAGCTTTCAGGAAGGTGATTTTTTAGGCAGCGCCCAGAAAAACACTGCGGCCATTCCCCACATCAAAGGAAATATCCTGCTGGTGGAGGATAATACAATTAACAAGGAAATTGCTCTGGAGTGGCTCACCCAGGCAGGATTAAACGTTCTTTGTGTGGAAAATGGGCGTGAAGCCATTGACCAGCTTGAAGCCAGGCCTTTTGATCTTGTATTGATGGATATTCAGATGCCGGTCATGGACGGTCTTGAAGCAACCCGTATTCTCAGATCAAGAAAAAAATTTAATTCTCTGCCGATCATTGCCATGACAGCCCATGCATTGAGCGGAGACAGGGAAAAAGGCATAGAGGCCGGGATGAATGATTATATAACCAAACCCATTGATCCAGCCCTTCTTTTTAAAACACTTTCCATATATCTTAAGCCTTTTTTACGATCAGGAAGAATTAACTCTTCAAAAAAGAGTTTGCCCCTCCACTTGACTGATATTGCAGGCATAGACCTTGCTACAGGGCTTTTTAGATCCAATAACAATACCCTTCTCTATGAAAAACTGCTCAAAAGTTTTTACAACGATTTTTTTGATGCTTCTGAAAAGATCAAGACTATGAAAAATGAAAAAAAATATGATGATCTCAAGCGATATCTTCATTCAATAAAAGGTATTGCCGCCAACCTAGGGGCTCAAAATCTGTCCGATAAAGCCGCTGATCTGGAAACCGTACCTGATTTTTCAGGTAAAGAAAATAAAGAGTTCTTAAAAGAGATTAAAAAAGTTATGGAAGGACTTGCCGATTTTTGTAAAAAAACAAAACAAGAGATACAAACAGATCTGAATTTGCCCCCGCAACCTCCTTCTGTGATAGATGTGAATACTTTTATTAACCTTTTACAAGAAGTTGAACACGATATCTTTGATGATCTCAATTCTGTGAACCGATATATCAACAAACATGAGCATAGTTTTCAATATTATTTAGGCGCTGAATCCTTTGATCTGTTAAAATCATATCTGTCTGACTTTGCACTGGAAGAGGCTGAAGAAAAGATTCAAAGTATTATTGATCATTTAACTTCAGGAGTTAATGCTTAATGCACAACAACAGAAAATCTTTGCCCAAAATTCTTATTGTGGATGATAATAAGCAGAATGTAGAACTTTTGGTCAGCCTTTTTGAACAAGAGTTCAGAGTTGTCCCGGCAACATCGGGAGAAAGGGCTCTTAAAATTGCAACATCCAAGAATCCGCCGGATATTATTCTTACCGATATTATGATGCCTGAAATAGACGGTTACCAGCTATGTACATCGCTTAAGAACAATCCTGAAACCCGCCATATTCCAGTTTTATTTGTTACGGCGATCTCAGAGGTGATGGATGCCACCAAGGGGTTTGAAGCAGGGGCCGTGGATTATATAACCAAACCTTTTCATCCTCCAATGGTTTTGGCCCGGGTCAATCTTCACCTTGCCTATCAGAGAAAACAAAAACTGTTAGAAGACTTTGCCTTTATAGATGCTCTTACCGAGATACCCAACAGACGAAGATTTGATCAGGTGTTTGAAAATGAAGTGCTTCGTGCCTGTCGTTCTTCACAATCCATATCCCTTCTTTTTATGGATATTGACTTTTTTAAAAAATATAACGATACCTATGGACATGGCAAAGGTGACAGCGCTTTAAGACAGGTCGCCCTTATGCTCCAGAGTACCTTAAAAAGAGCAGGAGATTTTGTTGCCCGTTATGGCGGAGAAGAATTTGTAGCTGTTTTGCCCTATGCCGATGAAAATGAGGCGTTTGACATATCTGTTAAAATACGAGATGCCATAGCAACACTTAAAATACCCCATAAAACCTCTGAAGTATCGCCCTATATAACTTTAAGCTACGGCCTTATAAGTATTCTTCCCGATATGAAAATAGGTTTGGAGTTAATTGTAGAAGCGGCTGACAGGGCATTGTATGAAGCTAAAAGAACAGGACGAAATAAAATCTGCCGTGGAAAAATATGATCTCAATTCTTTTTTTGGCCGGTTTGTACAATTTCGTGTCAGGGAAATACTAAGACACCTGCAAAAGATATTATAATATAAAAATTAAATTAATTTTTATATTATAATCCCTATTTATGCGTGTATTACACATCTTTTTAAAAAACTAGGGGTTTTTACCTATTGTTTTTTTCATCCTTCCTTTATACAAATAAATGGCAAAAAAATATTACTTGTTTATAGACTGTTTAACAGATTGTAATAGTAATTTACAGAGCGGAACTATGATTATATTACGCTGGGTTTCAGCTGACAGTTTGCAATTATAGTAATCCTGCTTTTATTTTTAGTTGCACGATTTGTGACTTGTTAAAATCGTTAATTTTGTTTTTTAGATCTTCATACAATCAGATTTTTGCTTATCAATACGGTTACCAATATACTTGATAAAATTAAGTATATTATGCATAAAGCAGATATCGTCTATCTGTAAACAAATGAATTTGAGCATCATAACAATTATTTAAACTCAAGGAGGAATGATCATGAAGTTGCAGAATGTTCGCTGGAATTGGCTTAAAGCCATGTATATTTATTCCGCAGTAATAGCAAGTGCCTTTGGATTGGGCATACTACTTGCGCCCGATATGATGATTTCCATATTTAAGCTGCCCCCACAGGAACCGGTTATGTTCGGTATCACGGGTGGAGCTGATCTTTCTGTAGGTATTTGCTGCATACTTGCCTTGGTTCTGAAAACCCCCCTTAAATTTTCACCTGTTCTGTTTTTTCAGATGACTTATAAATTACTTTGGTCAATATTTGTTATCTTGCCCATTCTATTTAGGGGGGAATTGCAAGGCTATGGATGGTTCTTTTTCTTAAGCTATCTGACCTTTATTATCGGGGATATCATTGCAATTCCTTTTGCTTATATCTTTTCAAGCAATGAAGCAGAGTAAACAGGAAAACAACTGTGGTTCCCGGGCATTGCTATGAACATCTTTATGTATATCATCGCTTTTGATGTCCGGGAAACTTAAATTTTAAAAGCAAGGAGGTTTACAGTGCAAATTGATTTTCATCACACAGTTACCTACGTTACGGCACGGCTGGCAAAGTTTTCAATGCAGGATGCCAATATAATCAGCCATTCTGCTCAATATGTGGATGACGCAGTTAATTCAGGCAGCATAAAATTTCGAAATAAAGCCATGTACAGTCGGATCAGTTCAGCCCATAAAATGCTGGATTATCGAAATTTTGAGGAGCTGGCCAATCATTTTACATGGGTGCCGTTTCATTTTTTACCGGGAAACGGCGGGAAAAGGGCAGGGGATAATCCGGACGGCAGTTTTGTCAACAAGCTGGTCTGTTACCCGGACAGTTATGTTGCAGAAGATATGATGAAATCCTGCATCGACTGTCATGACTTGCCATACGGGCTGCACAGGCTGGGCATTACCATGCATGTGCTGGCAGACACCTTTGCCCATCAGGGTTTTGCCGGTATTAATCATCAAATAAACGAGGTTGAAGGCTTAAAGAAAAAAGATGATGATAATACAACTCTTTTGGATAAGGTGGCCAACTATTTTGCTCATTGTTTTAACCGTGAGACAAGCAAAATAATCAATGATGCATTTCCGTTAGGTCATGGCGCGGTACTGGCTTTTCCGGACCTTCCCTACCTGAAATGGCAGTATAAAAATGGCTTTGGAAAAGAGATTGTGCGGGATAATACAAAAATTTTTATGGATGCCGTAAAGAGAATGCACCAGGCTATGGTCTGCTTTCGGATGAAAGATCCGGATTACACTCTGGAAGATTGGGATGAGATACCCGCCAAAGACCTCAATAAAATCGAGGAAAATTTCAGGGCCTTTGAAGATGAAGAAGGCGAAGACCGCCATATGAAATGGTTGAAATCCATTGCTGCCGGCGATTTTAGTTTTGCTGAAAAAGGCGAGGAAAACTTGTCATATATACACAATGGTAAGGATTCGTGGAAATATAAGGCACTGAAAACGAAAAGGGAATCCGAGACAAAACACGAGTTGTTTCCATTCTCCCCTGAATTCCTCCGGAGTGACTGGAAACTGTTTCATGATGCTCTACAGATCCACAGGATTGATATCATCAGGGATATCCTTCCAAAATACGGAATCTGTGTGGCCTGACAAGGTACGTTTGAATTGATATGTTATCTTTCAATAAATAGTAAAAAATCTTTGATTTCAAGAAGTTGGAAATTCTTTCATATGAAAAGGAAATTTGACGTGTATAAAAAAACAGATGAAGTAAGAGATAAACTCAAGGAGTATACCCCTGGAAATCTGAAAACAAAACTTCCCCTTCTGGATACATTGCTGGAGTTGCACCGCAGCGCCACTGCCGCCGTCGATATTGAAAGAGCCAAGTATATGACGGCCTATCTCAAGGAAACCGAACATCTGAACCTGCCCATGCCGGTCAGAAGAGCTGAGGCTGTTGCCGGTTATCTGTCCAACAGGGAAATATGTTTCCATGACGACAATATGCTCGGCGGGGCCACCACTGCAAAAGCTCTGGGAGCCCCGGTTTATCCCGAGTTTTTTGGTTTGAGTATCTGGCCTGAGCTGGGAACTATCAGTAAAAGAAAAGATAATCCACAGTTTCTTGACAAAAAAGATGCCGATATTTTGAATTTTGACGTATTCCCCTACTGGATGGAAAAATCAATGTCCGAGGAAGTCCGGAAAGTGGATCCTTTTCGGCAGGGCCTGCTGGAAAAAATGATTATCTATACCATTGCCAAGGCCGCGACCATTTCACATACCACTCCTTGTTATGAGTTGGTACTTGAAAAAGGGATTCAACGCATAATGGAAGAGGCGGCAAACAAAGAAGAGGAACAAGGCAATGATAAGGAAAAATTGTTTTTTTACAGGTCTGTCAGGATCGCGATGCAGGGCATACTTGATTATGCAGCCAATATTTCCAGGGAGGCGGCCAGGAAAGCTGATAATGAAACCGACCCGGAACGAAAAAAAAACCTTCAAAGTATTGCAGAAATTTGCAAAAGAGTTCCGGCAAAACCGGCAGAAACCTATCATGAAGCTGTAAATGCCCTTTGGATCTGTCAGGTCTGTGTGTTTGCAGAAAACTCGAACATGGCCATCAATCCAGGACGCCTTGATCAAATATTATATCCTTATTTTATCAGGGATTATGAATCCGGAGTGCTTAGTATTGAGGAGGCGCTGAAAATTTCAGGATCCTTGTGGTTTAAAATTGCCGATAATGTTAACCTTGTGCCTGAAGCTGCAGAAAAACTTTTCGGGGGTGCGGGCGCGGTTCCCGCTGTCACCCTTGGCGGAGTGGACAAAAAGGGGAACAATGCGGTCAATGAACTGACATATGTTTTATTGAAAATCACGGAGCTTTTGCCGATTCGGGACCCCAATGTAAATGCCAGGTTTCATCCGGAAAAAAATCCCGTTGAATACAGAAATGAGGTCAGCAGGGTCATCCTTACCAACAAGGCCATTCCTGCTTTTTTCAATGATATTCAAAATATCAGGACCCTTGTCAACCAGGGGGAGACTCTTGAGCATGCCCGAGATTATGCCGTCATAGGATGTGTTGAGCTGGGAAGCGCCGGAAGGGATTACAGCGCCAGTTCCTCCATATTCATGATGATGTATACGATTTTATACATGACCCTTCACAACGGCCGAACAACGGTTACAGGAGAAAAACCGCTCTGGAAGGCAACCGGTAATCCATCTGAGTTCAATACCTTTGAAGATTTCTGGGATGCCTATGCGGAACAGACAAAGCTTATGGCTGAAAATGCGATCTCATTGAACAACACCTATGGAAAGACACACCAGCAATTCCTTCCGACTCCGCTTTTGTCAGCCATATTCAAAGGACCTTTGGACAAGGGCAAAGATCTGATTCAGGGTGGGGCGATCTATAATTCTTCAGGAGTCACTCATATTGGTTTTCCTGATGTCTGCGATTCCATTTGTGCCATAAAGGATCTGTGTTTCAATGAAAACAACACCGGCATGAATCTGTCCCTTGCCGAACTGGTTGAGGCGGTTGACAATAATTTCAAAGGGCATGAGTTGCTTTGCGCATATCTGAAAAACAAGGCGCCCAAGTACGGCACAGACCATCCTGTTGCCGTTGATATTTCCGGAAGATTAATTGATCTTGGATATGAAGTGTTCAACACAAAGCAAAACTATAGGGGCGGCAATTACAGGGTTGCTTACTGGACAATGACAAACCATGCAGGATACGGCAGTGTAACAGGAGCCCTGCCCAGCGGAAGAAAAGCAAACATACCTTTTTCCAGCGGCATCACACCGGCTTCACAGATAGACACTTGTTTGACAACCGCACTCAATTGCGTTGCAGGCCTCAACAGCAAGCATATACCCGGAGCCTATGCCCTGAATATGAAATTTTCTCCCGTGGAATGTTCTCTTGAAAATGCAGATCGATTTGGAAGCGTTGTTCAAGCCTATATGGAAAAAGGCGGACAGCAGGTTCAGTTCAATATACAGGATTATAAAACTCTGGAAGAAGCCAGAGCCGATCCTGACAGCCATCCCCATCTTCTGGTCAGAGTGTCAGGATATTCTGCTTATTTTAAATCCTTGAACGAGGCAATGAAAGACGAATTGATTATGCGAAGCCAGTACAAACTCTCTTCAGGTGAATTTGTCCCATTAATCAAAAAGGAGTCTTAATATGAATTTATTTGATCAGCTCGAGGGGCTTTCAGAAAGGATGCAAAAAACACTGATTGCAAACAACTTGAGAACACTTAAAAATGATATTGAAAACGAAGTTGCCGGAGGAGCCCTGGACAACCTGCTTTATCTGCTGCTCAAGGCCATGAGCCTTTTGTTTGTTGTCAACAAAGATTACCGGAAAAACATCAAGGATTTTACCGCCTCATATGCCATCTGCAGCAGGGACAAAAAAATAGATGTTTCTGCCGTATTCAAAAAGGTCAATGTGTTGTTTGCTCAACAAGACGGGATGAAGGCTATGGACAGCCTTGTTGAAAACCCGACCACTACAGTGACGTTCAAGGACGGAAAGGCAATGGCTGATTTCCTGCTGTCCGGTAATACCGATGTGATTGCAGGGATGCTGAATAACCAGTTGAGCGTTTCAGGAAACCTGAATTATCTTTTCAAATTCATATATTTGCTGTGGCTGATTCCTGAACTGCTGGGAATCAATGATTTTAAAGAATTGTTAAAAGATCATGCATAAGTGTATCACAACCGGACCGGAGCCATTGATTTTCGATATTGCCAGAGGATCTTTTGTTGACGGTCCGGGCGTGAGGACAACAGTCTTTTTTAAAGGCTGCCCCCTTTCATGTCCCTGGTGTCATAATCCCGAATCCCAGAATTATGAAATGGAGACCATGTTTTTTCCGGAAGACTGTATTCATTGCGGCAACTGTACCAAGGGAAAAAAATGTTTTGCACTTGCACGGCGGAATATCGGGAAAACTTATTCTCCTGAACGGCTGGCAAGTCTTGTGTTGCAGGACAAACACTATTATGAGACATCAGGGGGAGGGGTGACATTTTCCGGGGGAGAATCCCTGGGGTTTATAGATTATATCTCCCGGGTAATCTTGTTGCTAAAAAAAGAGCAGATTCATATTGCCGTTCAAACCTGCGGATATTTTGATTTTAATGAATTTGTTTTAAAAATTTTGCCGAACATTGATTTGATCTGTTTTGATTTTAAGATCATGGATAACGAGATTCATAAGCGCCTGCTTGGGAAGTCAAATCATCTTATACTTGAAAACTTCAGGCAGCTTCTTGAACAAGATATCACCGTACTGCCAAGGATTCCCCTGATTCCTCATTTTGTGGCAAACAAAGAAAATCTTGCCGCCATAGCTGATTTCTTTTTAAAATACAGAGTAAAGCATTGTGAGTTCCTTTATTATAATCCAGGTTCGCGGGAAAAAATGATCCGGCTGAACCGTAAGCCTCATGAGAATTTGAGTGACAAACCGGTTTCCATGGCTGAAAACAGAGCCTGGATAGACTATTTCAAACAGAAGATAAATGCCTGATAAAATATCAGGTTTGTCTATGATACTGGATGGCTTTGTCCAACAATGCGTTAAAGGTTTCAGGGTCAAAAATTATCAGGCAGGGATACTGAGCGTAAAACAGCTGCCCCGGCCTTTTGTACTTGTAACATCAATTTTCCCGTTGTGATACTGGACAATATGCTTCACAATGGCCAGTCCCAGGCCTGTACCTCCTTCGTTTCGGCTTCTGGCCCTGTCCACCCTGTAAAACCGGTTAAAAATTTTGGACAGGTGTTCCTTGTTCATTCCATTGCCGTTATCCTTGATCATTATATCCACAAACCGGCCCTGACTTGTGACCGATATGTGGATTGATTTTCCTTCAGGGCTGTATTTAACAGCATTGTCCACGATATTTATGATGGCCTGTTCCATTAAACCAGGATCAACCATGGCAGAAATATCCTCCGGGCAATCAATACTCACGGAAATATTTTTTTTCTCAATGCTGAAATCACAATTGCTGACAGCTCCCTGAATCAAGCCTGAGATATTGTGTTTTTCAAGCTGGATTTTGGTTCCCTGAAGGCGTTCAAGTTTTGCCAGGGCCAGCAGATCATTGATCAGATCAATCATCCTGTCTACATTTTTTTCAATAATATTTAAAAAAGCTTCCCCCTCTTTCAGCTCATTTTTAACCGTCATTTGCTGAAGGGTCTCAACAAAGCCTTTTATGGTTGTAAGCGGTGTTTTCAGCTCATGGGACACATTGGCTGCAAAATCTATATGCATTCTTTCAAGTCGCCGAATCCTGGTGATATCATGAAAAATAATCAAGGTTCCCATCCGCCGTCCTGCTGTTTCATAAAGCGCTGTTGAATGGATATTTAAAATTCGTTCTTTATCCCCTGCAATAACAATATCATCTTCAACCGGCTTATGGGTTGCCAAAGCTTTTTGAATAAATTTTTGAAGTTCAAAATGCCTTGCTATTTCAAGTATATACCTGGCTTTTAACTTTGATGCTGAAAAGCCGAAAACCCTGGCTGCAGCATCATTGATTGTTATGATTCTTTCATTTTTATCAATTGCAATAACACCTTCTTGCATACTGGAGTGGACTGCCTCCAATTCCATGCTTCGATTTTCAAATGCCGTGATTTTATCATCCAGGGCTTGTGCCATATGGTTCATGGTGACGGCAAGCTCAGACAATTCTTCTGATTCAGGAACCGCAATTCTTGCCGTAAGATTCCCTTTGGCAAATTCGGCAGTGCCTTTTGTCATCTCTTCAACAGGATGACTGATTCTCCCTGCAACATAAAGGCTTGTCAATCCGGCAATAATAATGGTAACCAGCAGCGCAATCAGAATATTATTCCGGATTGATTTGATCTGTGTGTCTATGCCGGAGATGGATACGGCTGTTCTAACAACAGCGGCAACCTCTTTGTCCTGCAGAACAGGCAAAGCAATATACATCATATTCTTATCCAGAGTTGCACTGTATCGCACACAGATACCTTTTTTCCGTTTCATCGCCTCCATTATTTCCGGCCGTTTCATATGGTTTTCCATGGTTGCAATATCACCTGAAGAATCCCCTATCACAACACCTGACGGCAGCAAAACCGTTACCCTGGTATCTGTTTTTTCTTCTATATCTTTGCAATGCATATCAATCTGATGATAATTATCAGGACCATTTTTCAGCATATCTGAAAATTTTTTTTGCAATAATGTTGTCCTGATGGTCAACTCTTTTTCCGAGTTCTTCAGAAAAAACTTTTTAAAATAACTGGTTGAGTATGATGTGATCGCTGAAAGCGAAAGAAAAATTATCAAAAGAAACGAAGGGAAAATATGCCAGATTAATTTCTTTTTTCTTTTTTCCATTTTTATTCTTTAAACCTGTAACCAACACCCCGGACGGTTTCAATAGAGGATGCATGATTTTTTAATTTTTTTCTCAGGCCGACAATAACAACATCGACACTTCTTTCGGTTACAGAATAGCTTTCACCATGAATTGCATCAACAATCTGTTTTCTGGTAAAGACCCACCCCTTTTTGTCCACAAGAAAGGAGAGCAGTTCAAATTCTGAAAAAGTCAGATCCAATACATTTCCTTCAATTGTCACCAGATGCTTTGCCCGGTCAATGATCAGATCTCCTTCCTGGTTGATCCTTTCCGGCGGCTGGCCCAGATCTTTTTTACGGCGGCGTAATATGGAACGGATTCTGGCAATCAGGACTTTGGGGCTGAAGGGTTTTGAAATATAATCGTTGGCACCGATTTCAAGCCCTATAACGATGTCGGATTCTTCTCCTTTTGCCGTGAGCATGACAATGGGAATGTAACTTGTGTTGTCATTGTTTTTAAGGTATTTGGTGACCTCAAGTCCGTCAATTCCCGGCAGCATCAGATCAAGGACAATCAGATCCGGATGGAATTGCTTGGCCATTTTTATGGCCTGTTCACCGGTTAATGCCGTCAATATGCCATACCCTTCATTTTCCAGATTATATTTGATCAACTCAACAATATCTTCTTCATCATCCACGATCAGAATGGTTTCTTTTAACATCTTTTTTTTCCTGTATGCATAAATTTATTATTGTTTCAAATAACTGCCACTGGCAGACCTGGTCATTCAACTTGGTTTGCCCACAACAAAACATGAAAGTCACTGTTGAAATTTTCGAAAACTTTCATATAAAAATTGAGAGGCCGGGCATTTAAGTATGCCTGATAATTTCGCCCTCTATCAGATAGATCACCTCTTCCGCAATATTGGTGGTATGATCCCCGATACGTTCCAAATGCCTGGAAATAAGGTACATATTAATAATTTCACCCACCATTTCAGGATGTTTTTGTATGTCTTCTTTCATTGAATCATAGGCATCATTTCGCATGATGTTCACATCAGAGTCCATATCTCTGACTTCATATGCCATATCCACATCCATTTTTACAAGGGCATCCAGACTCATTCTGAGCATTTTTGCAGTCTGCTCTCCCATGGCAGTATAATCATACCTGAACTTATTGGGATTTTCAGAAGATGCCTTGAACCGTTTTGAAATATTTGCTGCATAATCCGCAATTCGTTCAAGGTCATTGTTTATCTTGACAACTGCCACAAGAAAACGCAGGTCCATGGCCACCGGCTGGTACAGCGCAAGAATCTTCAGGCATTCCTCTTCCACTTCGATTTCACGTTCATCCACTTCAAAATCCGTATCAATGATGGTCTGTGCCAATTTTAGATCTTCTGTTTTGATGGCATACACAGCTTTTTTAAACCGGTCTTCCACCATGGCCCCAAGGGAGAGGATCTCTTTTTTTATTTTTTCTATTTCTTTTTGCAAATGGCTTGCCATGATTTTCTCCTTATCCGAATCTTCCGGTAATATAATCTTCGGTCTGTTTTAATGCCGGTTTGGTAAACAAGGTGTCGGTATCGTTGACTTCTATGAGTTTTCCCATATAAAAAAAAGCGGTTCTGTCAGACACCCGTGCTGCCTGCTGCATATTATGGGTGACAATGATAATGGTCAGTTTTGAAGACAGGGTGGTGATCAGTTCTTCAATTTTTTGCGTGGCAATGGGATCAAGGGCTGAAGCCGGTTCATCCATCAACAGCACGTCAGGTCCCACAGCAAGGGCTCGGGCAATGCACAATCGCTGCTGCTGGCCCCCGGAAAGACCAAGAGCGGATTCGTTCAACCGGTCTTTGACTTCATCCCAGATAGCGGCCTGTTTTAAGCTTTTTTCCACAATTTGAGTGATTTTTGCCCTGTCTTTAACGCCATTGACCTTTAATCCGTAAGCAATATTTTCAAAAATAGATTTGGGAAACGGGTTGGGCTTTTGAAATACCATGCCGACCCTTCTTCTCAGGCTCACCACATCAACCAACGGATCGTAAATGTCATTTGCATCCAGCATGGCCCGGCCCTTGACCCGGATGCCGGGAATCAGATCGTTCATGCGGTTCAAGCATCTTAAATAGGTGCTTTTCCCGCACCCTGACGGACCGATAAGCGCTGTTACCTGGTTTTCGATAAACTCAATTGAAATTGTGTGAAGGGCCTGAAAGTTACCATAAAAAAAACTCAGATCCTGAGTATGCATTTTAAAATTGTGTTTCATTGAAGCTAAATCCTTAACTTTTTTCTCATTTTAGACCGCAGGATGATTGCTGCAAGGTTCATGCCGAAAACCAGGACAATCAGCACAAGGGCGGTTCCGTATTGCAGGTGCCTTGTGGCTTCAATATTGGTTCCTGCCGTGGCCAATACATATATGTGATAGGGCAATGCCATGACTTCATCCAGAAGGGAACCGGGAAGATCAGGGGTAAAAAAAACAGCGCCGGTATACATGATCGGGGCGGTTTCACCTGCCGCCCGGCTCAACCCCAGTATTGATCCTGTAATAATTCCTGGAAAAGCTGACGGCAGCACCACTTTTCTTATGGTCTGCCATTTGGTTGCCCCCATGGCAAGGGAAGCTTCACGATAGGTGTTGGGAACGGCCTTTAATGCCTCTTCAGAAGCACCGATGATCACGGGCAGGGTCATGATCCCCAATGTTAAGCCGCCTGCTGCAATGGATACTCCCATTTTCAGTACGATACAAAAAAAGGCAAGTCCGAACAATCCAAATACAATGGACGGAACCCCGGCCAGATTGTTAATGCCCAGGCGGATGATCCTGACCAGTTTGCCCTGTCTTGCGTATTCATTTAAATATATGGCAGAGGAAACCCCGATGGGCAACGCCACCATAATGGTCATCAAACAAAGAGACAATGTTCCCACAATACAGGGTAAAATGCCGCCTGCCGTCATGGAATCTTTTGGCGGCTGGGTTAAAAATTCCCATGAAATGGCCCGCCATCCACGGGATACCATGAAATATACAATCACTAAGAGCGCTGCACCATTGAGCAAAGCCGCTGCTTTTAACAATAAAAAAAATATCTTCTGTGCCAATAACCTCTGTTTTATCATTATAAGGATGCCTCTCCCACCTGCCTGAATTTATAGGAAATATAATCGGCAATCAAATTAAAAACAAATGTAAATGCAAACAACACAATGCCAATGGCAAACAAAGCGTGATAATGCTCACTTCTGAATGGTGCTTCAGCCATTTCCGCTGCAATGCTTGCCGGCAATGGCCGTACCGGATCAAAGATGGATGAGGGTATCATGGCAGCGCCGCCTGCGGCCATCAACACCACCATGGTTTCTCCGATGGCACGGGACAGCCCGAGAATAACGGCTGTACATATGCCGGACAATGATGCAGGGATAATAACTTTTGCAATGGTTTCAAAATGGGTGGCCCCCAGGGCAAAAGAGGCTTCTTTTAAAGCCGTGGGGACGGAAAATACAGCATCCTCTGAAATACTGCAAATGGTGGGAATGGCCATGAACGCCAGCATCAGGGATGCGTTAAACATGTTTAACCCGACTGGAATGTTAAAAAGTTTTTGAATAAACGGCGCCACAACCACCATACCGAAAAAACCAATGACAACCGATGGCATGGAGGCCATCAGTTCCACAATGGGTTTGACTATTTCAGCAACCCGGGGGGAAGCAATCTCCGCCAGGTAAACGGCTGTCATTATTCCCAATGGAACTGCCATCAAACCTGAAAGAAGTGTGACACACACGGAGCCCAGAATAAGGGAAAGAATTCCGAAATCCGCAGGGTCATCCGTGGGATACCAGAACTTGCCGAAAACAAACTCTTTGATACTGATATGCTCTAAAATGGGTATGCCTTCTATAAAAAGAAATACCATGATCAAAAACAAGGCGGTTATGGAAAACAGTGCAATGAGCAAAAATCCTGACTGCACTGTTTTATCAATATGCTGACGTTTCAACATTTTTCTCCGTTACACATTAGAACAGCGGGATGGACCCGGCTTGTTTTACAAGTTCCTGTCCCTTTTGTGACAGGATAAACGATAAAAACCCCATGGTATCACCTGTCGGCCATCCTTTTGTAAACATGAACAAGCCTCTGGCAATGGGAAATGATCCGTTCAAGGTGTTTTCTTCTGTTCCGGGTGTTCCGTTGACTTTTACAGATTTGATGTCGCCATTCAGATAGCCCAGGCCGACATACCCTATGGCACCCGGTGTGTTTGCAACCGCCTGGACAATACCGCCGTTTGAAGGCACGGTCAGTGCGCCGGGAATGACCCGTTCTTTTTTCATGACCAGATCTTTCCATACGCCAAATGTTCCGGACGAACTGTCCCGTGAAATCACGACGATTTTACCAGGTGTTCCGCCGACCTCACTCCAGTTTGTTATCTTTCCAAGATAAATATCCTTCAGCTGTTCCAGGCTAAGATCGTCAACCGTGTTTTTGTAATTTACAACCGGAACTATCGCGTCCAGTGCAACCCTGAAGGGCACTGGATAAACGCTCTTGTCGTGTGCCAGATCAACTTCTTTTTGCTTGATAAAACGCGAGGCGTTCCCAATGTCGGCCGTACCGTCAATGATCGCTTTTATTCCGTTCCCGGACCCTCCGCCGGAAAGCGAAATTTTTACGTCAGGATGTTCGGCCATATAAGCTTCAGCAGCTTTCTGAGCAATGGGCAAAACCGTTGTAGAGCCTTTTATCACCAATTCTCCTGCAAAAACACTTGATGATATCATCAGTAAAAAGAGCATAAAAATAAATACGGGTACATATTTGTTCATATTTTCTCCAAAACAATTTTAAAGATTGTATTATTACAATTGACCTCATGGTTAATTTAAAGAGGAGTCTACTAAGTTTATATTAGAATTTTATTAGAGTTGTGTTACGGCAACATTAAATGATTCCGGTGCGGAATGCTTTCAGAGTTTGCCCGGTATGTTGTATATGAAAGTATATTGCCAGGGCTTTTTTATTGTCGATGTATAATTAACAATCAGGACTTCCGGTCAATTCTGGAGCGGATTTAGTGCCATCGGCCATAATTGGAAACGCTGCAATATCCCAGGTTCTGTTTTTGCTGATTTTTTGATCTGTTTTAAGTGGGTTTCCCAGGGCTGTTATCGGCACTTCTTTTGTTGTTATCTTTTCCGGGTGTTTATCTTCTGTTAGTGTCATGTTTGCTGTATGGCCTTGGCAGTTGTGACGATTTGATGTGCCGGATGTTCCGATAACGGCAATTAGATTTTGTACCATTTGAATCATTTTCCGGGCTTCCTGCAACACACTTTTTGATGCAATAGCCGACTCTTTTGCATGGGCTGTATGCTGCTGAATTAATCTGTCCATTTTTATCACTGACGCATCTATCACACCTATGCCATCGGATTGTCTGCCGGACTCTTCCACAATCTCTTTAATGCAGGTTTTCATATTAACAGAGTTATCCAAAACCTCCAGAAAAGTATCTGAAACCTGCTGCATCATATCAATGCATTTTATGACATTATTCTCAGTGGTATGGATGAAATTTTCGCTAACCTTGGCTGCTTGTGCAGACCGTAAAGACAAATTCCTGAACTCTTCAGCCACAACGGCAAATCCGGCTCCTGACTCTCCTGCACGGGCGGCTTCGACAGAGGCGTTCAAGGATAATAAATTGGTCTGGAATGCAATGTCATCAATGGTTTTAATAATCCGGGCCGTTTCTTTGCTCGAATCCTCCAATTTTTCCATGGTGATTTTCAGCTCATTGAGCATACGGTTGGATTTATTTGAAACCAGCTGGTTCTGATCCACCAGGCGATTGGCCTGATCTGCATGGTCGGCATTGTCTTTTATCATGACGGATATCTGAGATAAAGACGCAGCCGTATCTTTCATGGACATGGCCTGTATACCTGCACCATTTGCCACTGAATTGCTGGCAGCCGTAACCTGGCGTGCAGCATCCGTGACATTTGCAGCACTTTTTTGAAGTGCGGATGCAACAAGTTCCACCGGAGTTATTATACTTCGGGTAAAATAAAGACCTGCCACAAGGGACATCAAAAGAAAAACGCCACCTATCAGGATGGTAAATCGCTGAAGCGAGTCTGCCACTTTCATAAAATCTTCAACTTTCTGAGTGACAACAATCGTCCATTCTTTTGCATCAACCGTTGAAAAACCTGCTATTTCATGCAGGCCGTCACAATTGTATGTGTCAAGGCCGGTTTTCATTGATAAAACAGTTTTGGCAAAAGATTCCATGCCCGGCTGCTTTTTTATGTTGGTTTTCATGACATGTTCAGGATCAGGATGGGCAATGGTACGACCATTTTGATCAACCATATAAGCGTATCCTGTCTGTCCTATCTGTGTTCCGGTTATAAGGTTTGAAACAGCATCCAGTTTCAGGGTCATTCCGACGGCACCTGCAAATTGTTCGCGTTTATCAAGTATGGGGGCACAAAAAACAATGACTGGCTTCTGGTTAAATTTGGACAATAAAACCTCGCTTGAACAAGGTTCTACGGATTTTTTGGTATTTATAAAAAAATGTTTTGCACTTATATCCTTGCCGAAAAAAGGAGTTTCCCCGGAACCAAGAGTCCCGGCAAAAATAATACCCTGGGCGTCAGCTATGAAAATACTCTCGTAGTTTGCACCCATTTTTTTAACGGTTCTGTGGATGGTCTTATTCAACCTCTTGGCAGTCAGATCATCAATGCCCTGTCCTCCGTAAAACCGGATATCCATACCCCCAAAAGACCGGAAATTTTCAGCAAGACCGCGGATAATTCGAATTTGTTCTTCCAGCACCAGATTTGTCGACTGTGCAAGACCGGCTGCAATTCTGACTGCTTGCACCTTGGCATCATCTGACACGGTCTGTTGTATTTTATGGCCTGAAAAGTAGCCGAGAACCAGCATTGGAAGAGTTACCATTAAAGCCGCCGCCATCATAAGCTTGAACCGGATGCTTTGTTTTTTTATGTTTAATTTTCTCAAAATCACCTCCATTACACCCATAATTTTATAAGTAAATCATGTGCATGATCGTCTTTATTTGGGCAACCCTAATCAATCGGTATTCAAAAATCAAGTTAGCTTTTGGTTAGCTGGAATGCAGGCCTTTTTTAAACCAAAACTCAATGACAAAAGGATGTTTTATGACCGATTTGGAGCAGCTGATATTTGAGATTAATGCAAAATTAATGATTATATTGCAGTTGCTTTTTACCTGAGCGTCTGATATTTTTTTATGCATTTTATCGAATTGTTAAGTGATGTTTTCAACATCTTCATTTATAAGGATTATTATTTTGCACTCAAGCTCTGAAATCAGAAGTAAACTTGAAGACCTCTCTATAGAATTTATCCTGGTTGATGTTGATAACCCTGAGTCATTTTCAAATAGTATCACCTTGTTAAAAGACATTAATGATATATCAAAAAAAAGCGGCATGCATGATATTACCTCATGTGTTAAACAGATCCGCAATCATATTGAACAAGTAACAACTTATAACAAAAATGAAAATCATGACACCTTAATTCATATTGAAGATATCATTTCAGAAATGAAATTGATCGTCGATCATTTAACCATGGGAAAACAAACTGATAATGAAATTTGCAAGGCATCAAACTCCAACCCGCCTGAAACTGCATCAAAATCTACGAATAAAAATACAAGTATACGCCATCCTGAAACACTTCCTTCTTATTTGAGCATGAAGGATTTTGCTGAATTTTTATCCTCTCAGCAGTCAGTTCTGGATAAATTTGAAACTCTTGTTCTTGAATTTGAAAAAGGTGACCTAGTACATTCTCCAAAAGAGATGAAACGTATTATCCATACAATAAAAGGAGAAAGTGGTTTTCTGGCGCTAAAAGAAGTTGAAAAAATCTGTCACCGGACTGAGGATTTGTTTTCACAAGACGTGACTGTAAAATTTGCTGAAATTCTTTTTAGCGTAAAAGACTGGTTATCTGATACATTTTCAGTGTATTCAGGAGCAGATGCTTCTCCAAAAGATTCCGAACAAATTCTTAAATTACTTAAAGAGTATGAAAACAAATCAGGTATGGAGCAAAAAAATCAAAATGATTTTGCTTCTCATCACAAAATGCCTTCTGATACTCAACCCGTAAAAGCAGAAAATGCCAAAAGCAATACGTCTGTAAAAAAATCCATAAGGGTTGATTCAGACAGATTGGATCATTTGATTGATACAATAGGTGAACTTTCCACTGCAGAAGCTATGGTAATCCGAAATAGCGACAACAAAGACAAAAAATCTTCCGAATACAGAAATTCACTGCGAGCTCTCAGTGAGATAACAAAAGAACTTCAACGAATTGGACTGTCACTAAGGATGGTTCCTTTAAAATCTTTGTTCAACAGAATGAAAAGAGTTGCAAGAGATTTGTCAAACAAAAACAACAAGCAATTTGATTTTGTCACAAAAGGAGAAGAAACCGAGCTGGATAAAAACCTGGTTGACGGACTGAGTGATCCGCTTATTCATATTATTCGGAACAGTTTTGATCATGGCATTGAACAAAATATTCAAGATAGACTTGAAGCCGGCAAGCCTGAAATTGCCACGGTGACTCTTGAAGGATATCACAAAGGCGGCAGTCTATATATTGAAATTACAGATGACGGGAAAGGAATTGATACCAAAAAACTTATTGAAAAAGCTATTTCAACAAGAATAATTGATGATGCATCCCAGCTTGATCAAAATTCCATTTATAATCTTATTTTCCACCCGGGGCTGAGTACTGCAGATCAAGTCACTGATATTTCAGGTCGAGGAATTGGTATGGATGTGGTAAAAACAACAATCAACCAATACAATGGTAAAATCCATATTGAGTCCACACAGAAAATCGGAACAAAGATTCAGATAAAACTTCCCTTAACCCTTGCGATTATGGATGGTATGATTGTTGGTGTTGGTGATCATAGATATGTAATCCCAACCCTTTGTGTTTTAACTTCTATAGAACTCAAACCTGATATGATTTCAAGCGTCTTTCAAAAAGGTGAATTTATTAAAGTACACGGCAAGATTATCCCTTTGTTCAGGCTTCATAAATTTTTCAATCTTTCCAATGATATCTCAAATGGTGCCTCAAACAATAATACGGGTATTGTTGTCGTAGTGGAAGACTCCGGTTTCAAAGCCGCCCTTCTGATAGACAAGCTTCTTGCCAAGCAAAATGTTGTTAGAAAAAATTTGGGCACTTTAATGGAAAATATTCCCGGCATTTGCGGCGGTACAATTATGCCTGATGGAAAAGTCTGCCTGATTCTTGATATAGCAAGGATAATATCAATCGCAAATGGAATATCCACTTAAAATATCATAAAAATAAAACCCTGTTTCGCCCCATGTTCTTGGCTTTATAAAGAGCTGCATCAGCTTGTTTTATGAGCATATCAGACTGTTTTGAATTGCTGTCCTTTGATTTTTTCAGGAAAGTCACTCCCGCACTCAATGTTATTTGAAAAGAAATGTGATCATATTTAAACACATAATCAGCCACATCGTTTCTTATTCTTTCACAGACGATTTCAGCTCCGTCTCTGTCCGTATCCGGCAAAATCAGGCTAAATTCTTCTCCCCCATACCGGCAGGGAATATCATATTCGCGAACTGCATTTTTAATAATATCAGCAATTTTTTTTAAAACCGCATCACCAACCACATGACCATATGAATCGTTGACCATTTTAAAGTGATCAAGATCAATCATGCAGAGTGCTAATTTTTTTTGATATCTTTGTGCGCCGGAAATTTCACGAATCAGGGCTTCAGTAAAATATCGCCTGTTATAGATGCCTGTCAGTTCGTCTTTTGCAGACAAATCTCCCATTACCACCATTGCTCTTTCCTTATCCTGATTCAGATAATGCTTTTCAAGAACAAATTCAATGGATTCCAACAAGGATTCTTTGTCCAGTTTTGTTTTAGACAAATAATCACCTGCTCCATGCCGAAGTATTCTTGAAGCGATACTCTCACTTCCTTGGCCTGTAAGAATAATCACAGGAAGATTTAATTTTTTCAGGCGTAAAAAATCCAATAATTCAAAAGCATCTCCATCAGGCAATAAATAATCAAGGACAATCAGATCAAAGTCTTTTTTTAGCAGCAATGATTTGGCATTGCTCAAAGAATCGGTATTCTTTATATATTTGTATTTTGTATCCTTTAGCAAGGCGCGGATATTTTCAAAATAAGCATGATCATCTTCCACATGCAAAATTTTTTCTTTCTGATGAATGTCTACAATGTCAGCTCCGGCACTGTAAGTTTTTTTGACAATACGTTTGACCCTTTGTATCTTTTTGATGATATTTGCGATCCTGTTGCCTGAATCACTTATCTTTGAAATATATTCGGTTAGTTTTTCAGGATCATTTCGATCCAGCTTCAGTAATTCAATATTTCCGAGAAGAATCATCAATGGTTGATTTAATTCGTGAGCTGTTGCACCTGCCATTTGCAATAGAACTTTAAGTCTTTCTTCTTCAATAGCGGTTTTTTGCTGTTTAACAATTTCTTCATTCGCTATCCTGAGTTCTTGCTCCACCTTTTTTCGTTGTTCAATTTCCTGCCGGGCTTTTTTTTGCATTTCCCGGTAATCAATGATTCTGTAGGACAGTTCAGTAAAATCTTTTATGGCAAAAAGAGCGTAATACTGATTGTCTCCCTCTGCGGGAACATTTGAAACAGTTGTTTGCAATATCCTGAATTGACCATTTGAAAGTTTTGACGGAAAAAGATGCCCGTGAAGCTGGGATGAAAATATTGCAGGAGGCCCCCCTGAGAGGATAGGATCTATTCTGCAGGTATATTTTTTTTCATTAAAATGAGGGTATATTGTTCCCAGTTTTTTGTTTAAAACGTCAGCTTTTTTTTTTTTTGTCCAGGATTCAATGCAATTGTTCCAAAAAACGATATTATATGCTTTATCAACCACACAAATAGCTATGGGAACATTATCAAGTAAACGGAATTGTTCAAGGGAATATATTATTTTATTCATTTTCTATAATTCTTCGATCATTTCAATCAGTCTATCCAAGGCAGAAACTTCAAAAAACAACATAATATCTCCATCAATATTCAGTTCTTTGATAATGAATTTTGTTTTTGCAAGTAAAACTTTCATATCAAAGTCAACAGCTTTTTCAGAAAAAATATTTTCAGCAAAATCTTCTATATACTCTGGTACGGAATACTTAAAATAGGATGAAAAAATATTGGAGATTGATCCCATTACCCCATTTAAAACAACATTACCGATTTCACATAGGGTTCCTGATCGAATTGAATCAAAATCCATTCCTATTGGATTTTCACCAACCAGGCTATTTACTAATATCATGGCGGTTTCACTGGGAAATATCAATTCAGCACTTCCTGAAAAAGGACCATCAAATTTTAGGATAACAGTTGACAGTTTTCCTTTGCTAAAGGCTTTTACTTCATTATTTAATTCTGAAATGTTAAGAATTTTTAATAAAGGAACTTGAAGAATAATATGAGAGTTCAACATTGTGTTCAGAATTGAAGCGCTTTTGCCAACACCAATATTTATGAGCTCCCTTAACGCTTCTATTTGCTTTTCTGTTGTTTTCATATATTTCTCTTAGATTTATCTATATTTGCAGAGCTTTTTCCAATACTTGCAAAACCTCTTCCACCATTGGCGGTTTGTTGAGGAAATCAAAAGCTCCTAATTTTAAACATTTACTTTTAGCAGTATTCTGAATATCGGCACTGCATACAATAACTGGTATTTTAATGTTTTTTTCTTTTAATATCTCTAAAACTTCATACCCGTCCATCTCAGGCATTAAAAGATCAAGGAAAATACAATCCGGACATTCGTCTTGAATTTTCTTAATTCCATCCATGCCATTTTCCGCCTCGACAATTTCATGTCCGGAAGAACTAATCATTCCTGAAAGACCTCTTCGAGTCAACCAGGAATCATCTATCAATAGAATTTTAGCCATAACTCCATTTCCCATTTTTTTAGGATGTTACATTATTCAAACTCCAACAAATAATTTTAATCACAACTTAAAGTATTAATGGAATCCTTTCAATAAGTTTTTCAGGCTCGATAGCTTTTTATCAAATATTCATTACAATGCTTCACACACACTTTAGTTGCTAATCCACAACGATAAGCCTGCCAATACTAAATAATAATAGCAGATCAATTATTAAAAATTTTACTGAAATTTTTTTTTAACCCCGGCGTTAAAAAGGCAAATTTTTATTGACCTTGCAGGCCATGGGCACACTTTTGCCTATGGTAGCAAAGCATTTTAAGCATTCATCACACAAAATAATATCAGCATCCTTTTTATCCAGCATTTTTTTTGCTGTTTTTGGGTCACAGATCATTTGCCGCCCAATTGCAACCATATCTATATTTTGATTTTTCACTGCATTGGCTGCTGCCTGGCCGATACCCAATTTACCAACACCAATAACCGGAAGTTTGATTTCTTTTTTAAATACAGTGGTAAAAGAAAGGTTTGCTCCGGAAGGCTGATCCTTAGGTAATGCTGAAGACCCCACGAGGACTCTTTTATTATCAATCTCTTCCCAACCACCTTGGGTGATCAATGAAACATCAAAAACATCCACACCTTCTCTTGCAAGCAATTTAGCTATAACAAGAGCATCTTCAAAGGTTTGCCCTCCCTCAATTTTTTCCTCAGCATTTATACGAAAAAAGATGGGATACTCCGGTTCCAGATTTTTACGGACGCTTCTTACGATTTCCAAAGCCAAAGTAGCTCGGCCTTTGGCATCCCCGCCATAGCGGTCATTTCTTTTATTCGTTAATGGAGATAAAAACTGACTCAGCAAATATAGATGGGCACCATGAATTTCAACACCATCAAACCCGGCTTTTGCTGCTCGAACAGCAGCTTTGGAAAAATCATCTATCAATTGTGCAATATCCTGAGCATCCATAACAATTGCCTCAACATCCGTTCGAAAGGCTATTCCGGAAGGTGAAAGTCTTTGTTTTTCATTTTCACGCGGTGAACACTTTGGGCCTGCATGATTTAATTGTACAACAGCCAAAGCTCCCTGAGCTTTTATGGCTTTTGCAAGTGTGGCCATACCAAAAATTTGAGAATCATTCCAAAGTCCAAGACTGCAGGGGACGATACACCCATTGGATTGCACAGCAGTTGCTTCAACAATGGTAAGCCCTACCTGCCTGGATCTTTCAGTATAAAAATGAAGGATATCTTCTGTGACTAAACCTTCGGCAGACCCGTAGCCAGTTGTGATAGGAGGAAGAACCAGTCTGTTTCTAATATGCACATTTTTTATTTTGAGCGGCTGATCAAGTCTTGTCATTTGTTTTTTTCTCCATTTTTATCCAATTTTTAAGGCCTGCAAGCTATTTTTATATCATAAATGATTCATAGATTCGATAATTCAAAATTTTTGTACGGCAGAATAGCCTGATTGATATCCCCGGGATAAGCCGATAATAGAAAAACCGGCTCAATATAAAAATGAGCCGGTCTGTCTAATTCGGGGAAATAAAAATAAAAGGGAAATTATTTTTTTTGTATTTTAAATGCCTATGAGTGAATCGGCATGACTTTGCGATATACTTTATTAAAAGGCAGTTGCTTTCCATTAATCGTTAAAAGATCCTCTTCAATGGTGATACCAAATAAAATTTCATTTTCTTCAAGATAGGGACGGATCAACTTCCAGTCCGCATCTGTCAACTCTGCAAATACACCGCCGTTTAAATGTTCATCCACCACTTTTTTGTCCGGGTCTCTCAGGTAAATGGCCCCGCCTGAGGCAAGGGAGAACAGGTTGGAGCCAGGGTAGGGCATGGGAAGATCAATCACCTTGCCGTTATCATCAAAGTTAATCCCGTTGACAATGACAAAACCGCCGCCGTTCAATGGATCACCCGCCATAAAAGATTCTGCCAGGTAATCAAGGCAAGTTCCATTGATCACCACGCGGGGGCCGCCTGTGGCATTGATCAGAGGACGTCCTGCAGCATTTCCCAGGATGTAGACTTCGCCGCCTTTGGCACCATACATGAAGGTTTGCCCCACATCTCCGTGTACAACAAATTTGCCTCTTTTCATGATCTGGCCCAGCTGATCCTGGGCATTTCCGTGAACATGGATCTGCATGCCGTCAATCCCAGAGGCCATATAATCCCCGGAGCTGTCGTACACATCAAATCGAACTTCATCAGAATTCGGCCCAAATCCGCAGCCGGTAAATCTCTGGCCTTTGTAGCCATAGCACAGATACTGTTTCCATCCCAACCGGTAGGCCTTGTTGATCAATCTTGAATCACAGTTTTTACCTTCCGGTTCAAATTCTTTTGCATTCACCACAAGGATTTTTTCATCCCCCAGGGGGGATCGCAAGTCCTTCCGGGTCGCCCGGTCAATATAAACATACCTGCTGTTTTGATGATCGCCTATTTTGGGAGAGGATTTGAAAATAGCGGTAAGGCTTTCCCGGATGATCTGGAGAACAGAGCTTCGTTCTTTATTGCCTGTTGGAAAAATCCTGTCATTCAAATGGGTTAACAGATTAATAGCCAGGGCTTTTTTATCATCGTCCGTGCCGGCCAGAGCTTCTATTTTATGACACAAATTCAGGATTTGTTGAAAATGCAGTTCAGTAAATTCAGATATGCAGTATTGTTTGAGTCCCTGTAAATCATTTTCGTGAAAAAATCCTTCAATTTTTGCTGTCCGGGCATTTTTTTCAACCACAGTGGAGATATTCACAGATACGTCAAAATGCATCTGACCCTCAGGTGTTTGAACGATCTCACCAAATTTATTCTGGGTGACCAGTTTTTTTGAGCCGTCGCCTTTTCCCGAATCCTTGATGGTAAAGGTAAAGGCACCGCCATCTGTTGAGCTGCCGCCCCTGGCATTCCAGTATTTGTCGGCAATGGGGCAAAATCGGCTGTCTTCGGCTGCAATGCTTTGCAAGGTGGCATCAATGGCCTGTTTTTCAGAGCAGACAAGACCGATCTGGACATCGTCGCGTTCCTGGAGGGCAAAGACCTGGGGCCTGAGCATGGCCGTATCCGTGATACCGATCAATTGCATCAGATCCTTGTACGGGTCATTTCTGGCAATGATGAAAAACCAGGGACCGTCAGGGGAGCCGGTCATGTGCTGGGACTGGATATAACGGTAAACCTTCTGCTTTTCAGGAGAGAGGCAGTCAAAATCATACTCCGTGGTCGGTGCCAATGCCTCGATGATATATTCCAGTGGATACTCAAACACCCGGTTGTACAAATCCAGCAGCAGCACAGCAGTCTCCGTGTCTGTCAGGAACTGGGGATAGATATTGTACTGGTTCAAGTACTCGCTGACAGCATGATAATTGGCAAAATCACCATTGTGTACCAGGGCTTCATGCATGCCGGAAAACGGATGTGCCCCGCCCGGATGCCACAAGCGCCCCCGTGTGGGATACCGCTGGTGGGCAATCCAGCCATGGGCCCTGAAATTGTCCAGGCAATAATATTGAGTGGCCTGTTCGGCATAACCCACTACTTTGAGGATCATCACGTTCCTGGCATGGGACAGGACAAAAGCCTGTTTTTCCCCAAGTGAGGCATAATAAACCTGGTTCAGCCGGTTGGAGTTCTGGAAGACAAATTCGTCTTCCGCCTTTCTTTTGTCCATGTCATAAAAATGATTGGCCTGGATAAATTTTTCAAGCACGGCAGGCCTGACCCTTACAAAATAGCGCCATACATCCGGCGGCTTGACCTCCAGACCGATACTGGTGTAATCATCAATCGTCGGTATTTTTTCAGATGAGTAGACGTCAAAAAAGGGCGTGATATTGGTGGCCTCCACCTGGGCAATGGCTGTATCATCCAGGTATGCCACCTGCAAAAGGTAATGGTCTTCCAGCACATCCTGCGGAACCCCAAGATCGCCGGCACTCAATCCCACCGCAGCAATGCCGCCGCCCTTGCCGTTACCCCGGTTATGCATTTGAACCGAGGGTTCGTAAATATGTTTTCCTGC
This sequence comes from Desulfobacula toluolica Tol2, assembly GCF_000307105.1. Taxonomy (NCBI): domain Bacteria; kingdom Pseudomonadati; phylum Thermodesulfobacteriota; class Desulfobacteria; order Desulfobacterales; family Desulfobacteraceae; genus Desulfobacula; species Desulfobacula toluolica. The sequence goes on along the minus strand of NC_018645.1, from coordinate 3,792,805 downwards.
AACGGGAATGGAGGCCATAAATCCTGTCACGCCGCAGCCGCCCTCTTCATCGCATTTGTTCACAGGTGTCTTAATGTGGGGAAGTCTGCCCCTTGAAGCCAGTATATTGTTTATGATTTTATTCTTGTTGATGTTTGTCATTATCAAAATTCCTTATTGTTAACCGTTAATTGCTAACCGTTAACAGCTAACCGTTAACCAAAATTATAAAACCATTTTGTAACCGGGTGCAGGCTGGTATTTTTTTCTTTCCTGTTCATCCAGATAATCCAGGTGTACCAGAAGATCTGACCGGCCCCGCAGTTCCCTGATGCTTTTCAAGCCAAAAGACCTTAAAATATCGCACCACTGTTTGCGCCAGGCCATGTACATGTTGACCAGCCTCTGTTCCACATAATCTTCATCAATCATGTATCCCAGTTCCGGGTCTGTGGTTGCGATCCCACGGGCACATCCCCGGCCGCTTTCACAATTTCCACACCTGACACACTCAACCGCCACAAGATCAGCTGTTCCAATAACACACCCGTCAGCACCCAGGGCAATGGCTTTTGCCACATCAAGCCCGTTCCGTATGCCGCCGCTGGCGATCAGGGTGATTTTGTCCCTGGCACCTTCAGCCTCAAGAAAACGGTGAACCTTTGGAATGGCATATTCAATGGGCATGGCAATGTTCTTTTTGGCAATGTCAGGAGCCGCACCAGTGCCGCCGTAACTGCCGTCAATATGAATGATATGGGCACCGGCATAATAGGCCCCTATGGCCACCATGTCCACATCCGTGGGGGTGGACACCTTTATGGAACACAGCACATTGTGGTTGATCTCTTTCATCCAGTCCACATGCTTTTTATGATCTTCAACAGAATATACGGAATGAAACGGAAACGGTGAAAAAAGAGAGCTGCCCACAACGGTTTCTCTCATTTCAGCAACGGCCTGGGTGACTTTTTCTCCCAAAAGATGACCGCCAAGACCTGGTTTTGCTCCCTGGGCATACTTGAATTCCATAATAGGGCAATTTTGTATGGTTTCTTCTCTGACCCCGAAAAGGCCGGTGGCAACCTGGGTGATCACATGTTCTTTGTAGGGAAGAAATTGGGGCGGATATCCCCCTTCACCGGTACAGGTAAGGGAATTGAGCTTTTTGGCAGCCCTTGCCCGTCCGACAATCACGGACAAAGCTGTGGAGCCATAAGACATGCCGCCGCCGTAACAGGGCATGGAAATGGTTTTCAGGGGTCGGCCGTCTCCTGTTTTATTCAGGTCAATACTGGTGTCTATTTCCTCATCACTGATTTCAATGGCAAAATCCGGGTCAGGTTTAATAAACCGCATCTTGTCAAATCCGCCGCCGGAATTGCCCAGATTATATTCCAGATCCACATGAGGAGGTTTGCCGGTTTCCGCCATGGCAAAATGGCCCAGCAGCATGTCGGGAGTCCATCGGTAATCGCCCATGGTGTCCAGAAGAGGATTTTTTTTCATGACCAGTGCGTCTTCCGGGCAGTGTTCAATGCAGTAGTGGTCTGTGTTTTTGCAGTCAAATCCGATGCACTTGTGTTCAACCGGCCTGAAAGGAGAAGCATGATTGTCCGGCATGATATGAACGCCAAAAAGACAGATTTGCGCACATTTTCCACAGGAGACACAGTTTGAATTTCGTTTGATGATATATTTTCCAATGGTATTGCGAAACCGTGAAGGAGTCTCCCTGGTTTCGGGCAATGGATTTCTTGGTTGTTGTTTTAATTGATGTTTTAATTGGCTCATAACTTATCCCACGTCTATAGATACTTTGCGTTCACCAAAAATCGGCGCAAAACTTTCTTGTTCAAGATCTTCAAACCACATGGAACGGCCGACTTCACCTCGAAGTCTTCTGGCTTCCCTTAATCCCATGGCACCCATCATTTCAAGCATCTGGTTTCGCCAGGCCCCCATGAGATTTACGATCCTATTGCTGCCGTATGCCGGATCAATGGTTTCCATTTCAACAGGACAGGGCAACTCCTTTTTGCAACGGCCGCACAGCCGGCATTCCATGGCAATGAGCAGGGGAAGATCAATAACAACCCCGTCTGCCCCGCAGATGATGGTCTTGTTCACATGTTCGGCCATTCCTATCCCGCCCGAGGCAAGGATGTTGATCTGCTGCCGTGTAGCGGCATCAATCAATGCCAGGTGAATATCTCTTAACATATCCTTGATAAATCGCGGATTTTCTGACTTAAATTCCCTGCCGTTTGCATCGGCATAAACATGGAGGGTGTCGATGTCTGTTTTAGAAAGGTCGGCACAAATTTGGGCATAATCAGAATCAGCCCTCAAGGGCAGGCCTATACTGATACAAAGGGTTTCATTTGTAGACTTTAAAGCAGAGATTGTTTTTTCAATACCCGGTTCGTATTCAATTTCAACCATGTCGGCAAGTGCCATAAGTTTTGAATAATCTTGAAAATTTTTCTTTGTGACCACAGGAATAATGGTGGATACAAACGACATGAGATCTTCACTCACATCTGCTGCCGGAACAAACATTTTTGTTCCAATAGTCTGGGCTGCTTTGAGCATGGAAACACATACATCCTTGCTTAATACGCCAAAATCAGGCTGCTGGAACACGATGGGCAGCGGGATCTCAAGGATAGGCTTTACATCGACTGCAAGAGACCCATCCGTATTAAAGCCAAGCCTTTCCGGCCGTCTTGAAAGCTCTATGCAGGTATTGATATATTCACGGCCATGGATGCCGTCCCGTGTGGGCCGCACAATCTCGGACATGTCCGTCCACATGGAGTCAAAGCCCTTTCCCACAAAAGGTCCCCTGTATCCGGCACCCGATACGGGAATGCTGCCGGTATGGGCCTGATACCAGGTGCGGTGAAGAATATCGGGTGTCCAATACTCATCGCCGATCTCCCGGTATTCAGGATTGACCACACGGGAAAAAATTCCCTTGGTGCATTCCTGGATGCACCTGAAACATGAATTGCAGGTGTACAGATATTCAGGCTCCTCCATTTTGCTCATATGAAGGTAATTTTCCTTGAAAATGTCATACACACATTTTTTTTTCACACACTCTTTGCAGCTTCCGGCACACTCTTCCCTGAATTCTATGGTGGCATATTTACCCACGGGATAAAATCTGGGCAATGCAGGCGTTGTATGGATATTATATTTTTGAGGCATATGCTGACATCCTTTTGTTTTAGTTCAAACCGGCCTGTTCCACAATCCTGGCAACAGCGTCTTCCCATTCAATGGCCATAATATGAACCCCGTGTACCCCGGTAAGTTCCTTGAGAGCTTGAATGGTTTCAAGGCAGATTTTAATGCCTTCGTCTGCCTGGCACTTTTTTTCAACACCGTCCATTCGTTTGATGATCTCTTCAGGTACATCCATACCGGCAACTTTTTTGTTCATATACCGGGCCATGCCAGCGGATCTTAACGGAGTGACGCCACCGAGGATATACCCCTTTTGTGTCAGGCCTTCCTCATTGGCCAGCCTGATCCATTCCTTGAACCGGCCCATATTATAGATGCACTGGGTCTGAACAAAATCCGCCCCGGCATCAAACTTTTTGCCCAGCCGTATTACACGGTATTCAAAGGGGTCGGCAAAAGGATTGGCTGCAGCGCCGATAAACATCTGAGGAGCCACATCCAGATCAAACCCGCTCATGTCCTTGCCTGTATCCCGCATGTTGCGAACGGTTCGGATGAGATTGACAGAGTCGATGTCAAACACATTTCTGGCCTCCGGCTGGCTGCCGAATTTCTGGTGATCTCCAGACAAACATAAAATATTTTTGATACCAAGAGAATAGGCTCCCATGATATCCGATTGAATGGCAATTCTGTTGCGGTCCCTGACCACCATCTGCATCACCGGTTCCAGGCCTGCGGCAACCAGGTGGGCGGAAGCCGCAATACTTGACATCCTGACAATGGCAGTTTGGTTGTCTGTGACGTTTACCGCATCCACAAAGCCCTTGAGCAGCTTGATTTTTTTATCAATAACCTCTTTGTTAGCCCCTCTTGGAGGGCCGCATTCGCCTGTTATTGCAAATTCACCCCTGGAAAGTTTTTCATGAAGCTGGCTGTAAATTTTCATATGATATGATCCTCCCTGATCAATTTTCTGGGTCCGCCGGAAAGACTGGTATTCCAGCTTTTTGGAGGGATATAGTTTTTCAGATTGGAAAGTTGCCCCAAAGTTGTCAGCCGTTCAATAATCAGGTGCCAGGCACATGGAGTATTTGGATCGACTTCACAAACACCGTTTTGGGAGCCGCCGCAGGGTCCGTTGAGTAATTTTTTAGCGCATCTGGTGACCGGACAAACACCTCCGAAGAGAGCAAGGCCGCAGTTCCCGCAACCGGAGCATTCTTCGGTAAAAATACCCGGGCTTTCCTGGATACCGATAAAGGTGGTATTTACACCCGGCAACACCACTGCTTTTGCAAACCGCTTTGCCAGGGCCTGAACACCTGCACCACAGGCAAGGGAAAGGACGGCATCATTTTTGCCAACCCCGGATGATGCACATTGTATAAACTCATTTTCACACTGGCGCTCAATGGTCAGTTCTTCTATTTCAATGGATTTGGCCATTTTCTTGAACGCAAGCCTTAGAGCGGATGCAAGAACAGCCACTTCGTCTTCACCACCTGCAAAGCATGTTTTTACACAGGTGCCGCAACCAAGGATTAAAATTTTTTTATAGGGTTCTGTAAGTTGAACAATCTCATTAATGGGTTTTTGACTACCGGTTATCATTTTATACTCCACTTTTTTTGGGGGACAGGTTTGGCACATAACATCCATGCGGATGGTATTTTTTTTTATATGAAAGTCTTCAAAAATCCAAACAGTTACTTTCAATGTTGCTTGTGGCAGGTCAATCTGCCATTGCCGTTATTAGAACAGCATCTATGGGATGATGAATTAATTTGGATAATTTAAAGCGGGATTCGGGCCGATCGTGTCAAGCTCCAATACCGTTTTTCGGATAATATCTTTAATTGAATCGCTGTCGCTTGAGGTTGTGTTGAATATGTTCAATCGTCTTCCATCCATTCCAATATCATCTAAAATGGCTTTTACATACTCAACCCGTTTTTTTGCCCGTATGCTGCCCTGGGCATACCGGCAGCCTTTTTCAGGGCAAACCAGTACCAGAACGGCATCCGCTCCTGCTTCAAATGCCTTTAAAAGATGGATATCCTTTGTCATTGAGGAGCAGGCCATTTTAACGGTTTTAATTTCACAACCGTCCAACAGTGAAGCGGTTTCTTCAAAAGAGTGTAAACAGTGAAACAGCGTAATTTTTGGTGTGCTATGAATTTTCATTTTTTCTTCCCAAAATCAAAATAAAAAAAGGCATTTGCCCAGGTTATAATTTGGGAAAACGCCTTTGTTTTCTTTTAACTTCGCTAATACGCCTTTGTATTTAGCCAGATTAGTTAGCTTAAATGCTATTGTTTAAAATGTCAAGGGTTTGAAAAAAAATAAAATTTGTATGGGATGTCCAAATGCACACTGACTGGCAGAATCATTCCTGAAGTATATCACTCACAGCACAATTGTTCTGCGTTTTTTGATTGAATTGCAACTTTTTTCTATTATTACGAATTGTTTTTTGCTATTTGATTGTATATCGTCTTTATTCAAGCAATTAAAAAAAACGAAACTCAAAAAAATTGCCAACAGGGATCTGCTGCTACCATATGGGGATACCCTATTTTGCATATGTGGGAATTGCCTAATTGATTGTTACGGTTTTTGAAGAACTGTTTATCCGGGGGCATATATTGTGAGTGGCGTTTCAATGGGATATCAACAGGCAAAATAAACATTTTTTGAAAACAGTTAAGAGGACGACTCATTATTAAAAATCTCATTGGAGAGAATCACAGCTTCGGCCACTTCACGGATGGATTTTCTTGAATCCATGCTTCGCTTTCTTATCCACCCATAGGCTTCATCCCCGGTCATCTTTCGATTATGCATGAGAACCTCCTTGGCTTGTTCAATTTTTTTGCGGGCTTCCAGTTCCTCCTGGATAACACGGGTTTTTACCATCAGTTCCGTATTGACAATGGCAACAGCCGATTGATTGGCAACCACACTTAAAAGATTTATTTCCGTTTCGGAAAATTCATGGGGAGTTGCTGTAAAACAGTTTAAGACCCCAATGACTTTTTCATCTTTTGTTATCAAAGGGATACCAACCATTGAGACAAGGCCCAGTTTTTTAGCCATCTCTTTTTCTTTGAACCGGTCGCTTTCCAACACATCATTCAAAACCAATGGTTTTTTGTGTGTCGCCACATACCCCACAACACCTTCATCCAGGTTCAAAGCCCTATCCTTGATATACTCCGGTGAAATGGACTGGGTGGCCTTGAGGCGAATTTTCGGTGGTTTTTCATCTTCGTTGACAATCCATAAAGAACAGATCTCAACTCCGGTAACCTTTGCGGTTACCATAACAATCAGTTTTAAAAGGTCTTCGATAAACAGATCCGATGTAATGGCACGACTGATATCGGTCAAAGCCTTTATGTAGTCGTCATATGTCTGTTCCGGTTTTTCCATAATATCCTCTATGATAATCAAAAATCACAATTCATTTTCAATCGGAAAAATAATTCATTTTGTTTTTTTACAGGGCAGAATTGGGGATTAAATCCCATATCCCGCACGGACAGGCTCCTTTGCAGAAACCGCAGCCAATACAAAGATTTGCATCCACTGTATATTCAAATGCACCGTTGTCTGTTTCAATTCTTTTAATGGCAGCTTCAGGACAGATTGCCACGCAGATTCCGCAATCCCTGCAATTTCCGCAGGAGGCACAATCCGTACCGCAATCACTCAAATTGTCGGCAATAGTTCTGGGGTTATAATATTCAAGACTGATCCGTTGCTTGTCCACCCGGGGCAAACGATCTCCATGATTCGGACTTTTTCCGCTGATGATCCGGTCGATGTTACGGGCAACTCTTTTTCCTGCCCCAATGGCATCCGTTATCAAACCGGGCCCTACAATATCTCCAATGGCAAATATTCTGGGGTCGGAGGTCTGGTTGAATTCATCAACTGTAACAAATCCGTTTTCAATTTTAATGGTATCATCAAGAAAATCAAGATCCGGAACATCCCCGATGGAGATTACCACAGTATCTGCCTTTAAAAACTCACCATCCTGGATGAACAGGCCTTTTGACGTAATTTTTTGAGTAAAGCAGGGCCACTTGAAAACAGCACCTATTGCCTTTGCATCCTCTTTTTCCTTGCCAAACGCAGCAGGCTTTTGAACGTCAATCAAGGTGATTTCTTCGGCCCCCAGGCGATGGGCTTCGGTTGCCACATCACACCCCACATTTCCGGCACCAATGATGACCACTTTTTTTCCGGGTGCAGCCTTGTCTTGTTTGGCACTTGCAAGAAAATCATTGGCAAACACGGCTTGTTCAATGCCTTTAATCGGCAGAGATCTTGGTTTTTTAGCGCCCGTAGCGACAATGGTGAAGTCATAGTCATATTTGATTTTTGAAAATTTTTTGCTGTCTATGGTCTGGTTTAATTTTATGTCGGGAACCATTTTTTTAACCCTGGCAAGTTCTGTTGCAAGGGTCTCTTGGGGGAGTCTTGAACCGGGAATAATAGAAGAAATTTTCCCGCCAATGGTATCGCTTGTATCAAATAATGTTGCTGTATGCCCCTTTAAAGTTAGTTGCCATGCAGCTGAAATGCCGCCCGGGCCTGCACCGATAACGGCAATCTTTTTTTTGCTTTTTTTAGCGGGTGTCGGCAATTTGACGTTTTCCCCGGCCTTTCCCAAAAGCCGTACATCAATTGGAGACAAATAATTCTGATGCCTTGTGCAGGAGGCCATACATGGGCTGGGGCAAAGATATCCGCAGACGGTTGACGGGAACGGAGTGTATTCAAGACCCATGCTGACGGCCTCGTCAATATTGTCCAGCCGGACCATATTCCATCTTTGCTGAACCGGAATACCTGTGGGGCAGGCAGCCTGACATGGCGCCATATATTTTCCCTGTTCCCATACCGGAATGTATCGTCTTAAATCCCCCCGGGTAATTAAGGGAATGGTTCCTTTTTCAGTTTCCTGAAGATCGCCGATAAGGCCGCCTTTGCCCAGTTCCTTGTCCCACACCTGTTCCCTGAACCATGACATGGATGGCTTTTCAGGTACCTGAGCTTTTTCCCTGGCGGATTTTGCTTCAATAAGCTGCCATTGGGAACGTTCTGAATATGATTTTAACAGATCGCTTTTATTGATTTTTTTCAAGAAAGCATCCAGGTTGATCACCAGCCATTGCCACTGTTCATCCGACAAGGTGGATAGTTTGGCATCTTTTTGTGAAAAGCCATTTACACTGCCCCGGACAAAAACTTTGCCCCCAACCATACCCACAAGGGGCCTGTACCCTAAAATTTGATCCTGTGGATCTGCATTGTAACCGCAGATAACGGCAATACCACCTGCCATGAATTCACCAAAATAATCGCCTGCCGAACCCAGTACCCAGAGTTCGGGCGGTTCAAATCTCGGGTTTCTTTTGGTCATGGTCATGCCACGGGCACCAATGGAACCGCCGATATAGACTTTGCCCTGGGCAGCTCCGTTCATCACGCCATTGGAAGCATGTCCGTGGACAATGATTTCAGCACCTGCATTGAGCCAGCCAACATCGTCAGAAGCCGGTCCCATGACTTCAATCCGGGTGTTTGCATTGCCCATAGATCCTGTTCTCTGGCCGGACTGACCCGTAATACGAATGTGGATATTATCGCTTCCCCCATCCCAGAGCCTTCCGCCGATACCATGTTGGCCGTATCCTTCAACTTCAATATTTCTGCGGCCGTTTTTAATATGCTGATGAATGATCTCTTCCAAAACCCTGGAAGGAATTCTTTTTTCATCTTTTTTGCCGGATAATTTAATAAATGCATCTTTTTTCATAAATCACACATCCTTAGACCACATACTTTATATTGAGGCGTTGAGCTGCCGCATGATCATCAATTCCAAGGGCATCCGACATCCCGATGGGCAACGATGTTGAACGCCCAAGCGGGGCAACGATCTTTTTAAGCTCGGTATCAAAGCAGACAAAAAGATCGACGATTCTTTCTGCCACGTCTTCAGGATCAAGCCTTCTGTAAAGCCTTGGGTCCTGGGAAGTGATGCCTTTGGGGCAAATTCCAACATTGCACACATTGCATCGGTCTTCTTCGGTTCCAACGCAACCGGCAGCCGCCTGCATCACATATTTTCCTATCTGAACTCCACTTGCCCCCAGCATTATCAATGCAGCTGCATTGGCTGCAAGGTTTCCGTTTTTTCCAATACCTCCACCGGCAAAGATGGGAATTTCATTTTGCTTTCCGATTTTGGTCAGGTTCAGATAATTGTCCCGGATACAAGAAGCAATAGGATGGCCCATATGATCCATGGAAACCGTATACGCAGCACCGGTCCCACCGTCTTCACCGTCAATGGCAAGCCCTGAGGCATAGTCGTTCCGGGTCAGGTTGTTCAATACGGCAAGGGATGTCGAAGATGCGGAAATTTTCGGATAAACCGGCACCCTGAATCCCCATGCCATGGACATGGACAAAATCATTTTTGCCACAGATTCTTCTATGGAATACTGGGTCTGATGGGTTGGCGGGCTTGGCAGGCTTACGCCCTGGGGCACCCCGCGAATGGCGGCAATGAGCTTATTGACTTTATGCCACATCAACAGCCCCCCGTCCCCTGGCTTGGCTCCCTGGCCGTATTTGATCTCAATGGCACAGGGGTCTTCTTTCATGTGGGGAATGGCATGAATAATCTCATCCCATCCAAAATATCCGGATGCAATCTGGAGAATCACATATTTTAAAAACCTGGATCGCAGCAGCCTTGGCGGGCATCCTCCTTCCCCTGTGCAGATCCGGACCGGCATGCCAAGTTCCTCGTTCAGGTAGGCAACCCCCATTTGGAGACCCTCCCACATGGTGGGAGAAAGAGCGCCAAAGGACATGCCGCCGATGATCAAAGGATAAATTTCTCTGACCGGCGGAATCCATCCGTTTTCCCTCAACCGCTTCATGTTTTCCCTGGGGGAAAGTACCCGCCCCAGAAGAGTTCTCATTTCAAACTCATGGCGGCCCGCATCAAGGGCAGGGTCGGTGAGCATGGAGATACGGGTGAACTTGATCCTGTCCAGTACGGATTGGGACGAATTTCTTCGGCCTCCGCGTCTTCTGGGGACACCTTGTTGGTTAACATGAAACTTGAGCCTGTCCAGTCCTGGGTTTTTCACCGGGGCAATGGCATCATTTGGACAGGCCATGGTACACATGGCGCATCCTATACAGGCATTTTCCACCCGGGTTGTCTGGCGAATACCGTAAAAAGTGTCATACTGGTTGGAATGGTCTTTATCTTTTTGAATCGAGGTTTTAATGATTCGTTTTTGAAACACATTCAGTTCAATAGCCTTGACGGGACATACCGCAGTACACTGCCCACACAGGGTACACCGGTCGTTGCTGTACCGGATCTGCCAGGGCAGATCATTCAGGCTTAAAGAGGAAGGTTCAAGGCTTCTGTTTGACGACATATGCTTACCTCCTGGCGGTCAGGGCTGACAATTGCTGTATCAATGTGCATGGGTTGTATATCTTTTGATTTATCCCTATCCGGGATCACGGCATCAAGACCGCAGATTTCAGAGGAAAGTCCAAACAGACCGGGTTTTCCACCCACCACACCGGGGCGAAGTTTTTTTCTGTCCTGAACCATGAACATGGAATGGTCCGGCAGGGTCCCGATAACACAATTGGGACCATCAATAATAAGTGGCCTGCAGGTTCGTTTCAAGTGTGAAAGGAACAGGGCGTCCGGGTGTTGCTGAAGATCATCTTCCTGTAAAGGGGTAATCACATGTTTATAAGCATCAATTCCCAGTTCAAGGCCAACCATTGAATAGTGAAGGATATGAGCAAACACCTCGGAATCGGAATGATACCCCATATAACCTGGAAATTTCCTTGATGACAAAAAATCTTTGATAGGAATAAAAGCTGTATTTTCTCCATTTGTCATGGTGCAGTAGCCATTGATAAAAAACGGGTGGCAGGCATAAAGATTGATTGCATAATTTGTATTTTGACGGCCCTGGGCCATAATAATTCTGGCATTGAGTTCTTTTCTATCCAGGCCCAGATGTTCGGCCAACTGCATGGGATCACCGATCTCCTTGATCATTATGGTATCCGGCCAAAAGGAGAAGACCATCATATCTTTTTTTTCTTCACCCATTTCACGGATTTTCAACAGGATCATCATCAGCCGTCTGGAAATTTCATCCGGTTCGAGATTGTCCCAGTCTTCGGGCAGTTCGTAGGCTCTGATCAGGTAAAGATCTCGCTTGGGAATGCCCTTAACCGGTTTTTTGGGAACCTTTAAAGAAATCTTATATTTGGTAAGAAACCCCTGGTCCATCATGAAAAGATCCAGACGCCGGATACCTTCTTCGCTGAATATACCGGATAAAATCGGTGCATCTTTCATCTCTTCAAAAGGGCCACCCAGATCCTGAAGCAGCAATCCCACGCCAGATCCGTCATGACCCTCTTTCATCACATCAAGGGCTTTGACGGCAAGCATGGGACTCACAGGATCCTTGCTGGTAAGTGCAAACAGACGACACATTATATCTACTCTCCTTGTCTTTAAAATATCAAAGCATTGGCTTGATTTTTTTAAAAAAAGTACTTTAAGGTAAATCTTTCAAAGACTTCAGTGTAAAGAACGAGCCTTTATATGTCAATAATTTTATTTGTTTTTCAATAGGTTACATAAACTGGGGTTACGTCAACACGATGGTTATAATACAGTTATAAAACAAGATTATTCAAAGGAATTGAAAATCCAACATTTTGATATAATTCTTGAATTTTCAGCAAATCACCTTCCAGGGTTTTTCCAGGGTTGATTTTACCGATCCAGCGGGTTTTTTTTGCCTGATTATCAAGATACCAGCAGAGAATAGGCACATTAGCCCCTTTTGCAATATACCAGAAACCTGTTTTTATGGATGCTACATTTTTTCTTGTGCCTTCCGGCACCATTGCCAGGATAAGTTTTTCTCTTTTATTAAATTCCCTGACTACGGTTTTAACAAATCCATGGGTTTTATCCCTTTTTATCGGCATACCGCCAAGGCTTTTAAGGATAATGGACATGGGGAAAAAAAACCACTCCGCTTTAACCAGAAGCCGGGCATTGATCTTTGCAATTCTAATATAGGTCAATGCCCGGACTGTATCCATGTTCGCTGTATGAGGAAAGCCGATCACAACACATTTGCCGGTCCAATAACCCGGCAGTTCATCATAGGTCCATCCCATGAACCGATATAATAATTTGCCTATCAGGCTCAATATAGATTTCAATTTGGTTTGTTCCTAATGATGGTGTCCGCAGCCGCCTTCCTTTTTATTCTTTTTTGTCTGGCAAAAATCAAATATATGGAACGGCTTGAGTTCATCTTTTTCAAGAAGGTCCAGGTTTTTGAGTATGGTATCTTCTACAGCCTGATAAACCTTAATGCCTGATGACGCAAGGTTCCTTTGAGACCCATCCCCCATGCATTTGGTTACAACCGCATCCACATTGTCTTTTTTTTCAAACAGGCCGGTTTTACATCTGGAGCCTTCAGCTGAAAGCTTTTGATTTTTTTTAAGCTCAATTTCCCGGGTTTCCATGTCAACAATTAAAAAATTTTCAGCAACACCAAAATGTTCATCCACGATACTTTCCAGTCCGTTATTTTCCTTAACAGGAAAGGCTATCCTCATTGCATCCCTCCAAAAAAAATGATCAATTCTTAACGCCATCATACCAAAATAATAAGGTAAAAGATAAGAATTTATTTTATAATGACAAGAGTGCTTTTCTTGAATTCAGATTAAAAACAGTTCATAATCACCATATATAATATGAAAGGCCACAAAAATGAAAAAATGCCGGATACTTATTTTTATTTTAGGATTATGCATCCTTTCAAATCTGCATGTTCATGCAGATGAAAAGGACAATATTCTTGTGGGCGCGTTTTCCCAACAGACACTTGAAGGGTGGGAATCTAAAAAGTTTGTTAACGAAACCACTTACTCGCTTGTCATGGTTGACGGCAACATGGTATTGAAGGCCGGCAGTCAAAACTCTGCCTCAGGGCTGATAAAAAAGATCCGGGTCGATCTTGAAAAATTTCCGGTATTGAACTGGCGATGGCGAATTGAAAACCGGCTGGCAGGCACTTTTGATGAAAAACAAAAATCCGGTGATGATTATGCTGCCCGGATTTATGTAGTAGTTTCCGGCGGTATTGCTGTTTGGAATACCCGTGCCATGAATTATGTATGGGCTAAAAATTCTTTAAAAGGAGACGTCTGGCCCAATGCTTTTGCTAAAAAAAATGCCGTGATGGTTGCTCTGCAATCATCTCAAGCTCCGGTATCGGTATGGCATGCGGAAAAAAGAAATATACATGAAGATTTTAAAAAATACTTTGGCAAAAAGATCCGATTTATTGATGCCGTCGTGCTGATGAGCGATACGGATAATACAAAAAAAACGGTGACGGCATATTACGGAGATATCTATTTTTCAACCAGATGAAAGGAAGAAAGTATGACCACACACAATTGCGGTAACTGTAGTTTTAGATCAAAATATGACAACAATCCAAAATCATTTTTAGGCAGGATATGGAAATGGCATGCAGGCTGGTGCCCTGGCTGGAAAAAATATATGAAATCTCTTCCAGACCAGGAACGACTCAAACTGGCTGAAAAGTATAATATGAAAAAGTATAAATAATACTGTTACAAATATTATAAAAGAGGTTCGAAAATGCAGTTTTCCGAACCAAAATCGTCCTTTTCCCTTGCAGGCAGGGTAGGGTCGGCAATCTGGCTGTCATTGTTCAGGATATAGGCGTATCTGTGTTCTCCGGAAACAACCGGAAGATTGAGCTCCCAGTAACCGCTGTTGCCGATTTTTTTCATGGAAATCCGCTGCCACCCTATGAAAGATCCGGTCAATTCCACCTGGTCTGCGGCAGGCTCGAAAAGAACGAACCGATTGCTAAAGGAGTGGGGCCCCGGAGACTGAAAAAGGCTAAAAAATATCAGCACGGCTGCACAAAATCCGGCAGCCGTGAATCCCAAGGACTTTAAATAATTGTTTCCTCCCGGCGTTTCCTGATCGAATCCAGGGCTGCATTACGGGCAATGGTGTAGAGCAAGGCACAATTATTGTTCTTGCAGCGATACCTGGAAAAGTACCGGGTGAAGCTTTCCTGCATGAAATCAAAGGATCTATGGTAGTCCCCGGTCAGGCGGAGCAGGTAGGAAAATACTCTGTCTTTATTTTTCCTGTAAAAACTGTCGTATGAATCCACTTTTTCCTTTAAATTTAAAAATGTGCCTGGCTCACCCCTCCATCATGGGCAAGCCAGGCAAGATGGGTTCAAGGTTTATACTCCTAAAGAAAATCAGGATTATCTGCCATTACCGCCGCCGCCTTTACCACCGCCACCATTGCCACCGCCGCCACTACCGCCACTACCGCCACTACCGCCATTACTGCTACCGCCACTACCACCATTACTGCTACCGCCACTGCTATCATTGTCACTTTTACCGCCTTTGCCAATTGATTTGGCATGTTGACGGGCAACCTGCCGGGATGATGCCTGATGTGTCTGCTGAGCGATTTGGCTGCGCAATTGCTTGATTTCCTGATGGGAGTATTGATTCTGCAGCGACTGGCACAGAATATCGGATACATCAGAAGTCCGGACACCCAATCGTGACATGGTACGAACGGTCAGCATGGTTTGCATGGCTAACTGGTCGTTATCCGCCTTGTTTTTCGTTTGTTGACGAGACTGAGTGCGAACCTGCAACTGGGTTCTAACTGTTTCCAGATCCTTGGTATTCATTCCGGCTGCCAGACTGTCAGCAAGTGCTTGGGTAATGGCATTAATATTTTTTTTATCATCGGACAATGATTTTGCAAATTGGTTTGCATATGCATAGCGACTTTGCACAGCTTTCATGGCCGAGATGATTTGTTGTTCCTTGGCCTGCTTGGCCATGCCTTCAATTGCTTTGCTCATTACCGGTTCAGTAGGCAATCCTGCCCTGGCAGTATCCATGACCACCTGTTGAACGTGAATTCGGCTCTGTTCCCGGAAGCGGTTTTGAATCATCAATGTCAGCATTTCCCGGGCCTGGGCTTCTGGTATGCCAAGGTTACTCATCTCACGGACCTGCTGCTGAACGCTTTCCATGGCTTGTTGTGAAAGCATCTGTGATTCCTCAGTCAATGCGGATGATACAAGATAAAACAAAACAAAAACAATTAAAATAACTTTTTTCATACTTCCTCCTTATAACTGCCACGGGCAGACCCGGTATTTCACCTTGGTTTGTCCACAACAAAGATTGAAAGTCTATGTGTGAGTTTTCAAGACTTTCTTGTAAAAAAAAACATGATCTTCTGTCTATATAACGGGGTAAGGCATGAAAGGTTACAATAAAAATATCATTATCAAAATCCAGTAATCAAATGTGACTCTCCAAACAAAAGATTGCCATGCCTGTATTCTTCTGGTAGCGATTGCCTGTTATTTGATTAGTTGTTTTGGGCTTGATTATAATGTCTGCAACCCGTTACATTTGCTGAACCAATTGAGCCCGGTTTATGTTATGATCAAGCTCGTTATTATTTTGAATAACGGCCATGGCAAATTGATCTGCCACCACAAAAAATGCAAGAGATTTTATTTCAACACGTTAGAAGTTCTTTTATATAGCTGCTACGGGCAGACCTGGTGTTTTATTTAAGATTTGCCCACAAAATCACATAACAAAATATCCATACTTATTTGTTACCGGACCTTCTGTTATCCGGTACACTGATACGTCAGCATTTTACCATAACGGCAAAAAGGGAGGTAAAAATGAAAGTAAATAAAGTCGATCACATCTGTATTGCGGTTAAAAACATAGATGAAGCTCGTAAAATATGGGAGCCTGTACTGGGTAAATCCGGGCCGGATGATGAGTACATAGATGAACCTGAAAAAATCAAGGTTGCAAGATACTGGGTGGGGGAAGTGGGGTTTGAGTTGATGGAATCAACAACTCCTGATGGGGATGTTGCCAGATTTATCGAAAAAAAAGGCGAAGGCGTCATGCTGATAAGCTTTAACGTTGACAATACCCGTGAGTCCATGGATGAACTGAAACAGAAAGATTATCCTTTTATCGGCGGTGCCCGTCCGTTCAGGGATTGTGAATTTGCATTTGTTCATCCGAAAAAAATGAACAATGTTATGCTCGAACTCATTGATGATAAGGCAAAGATGTTGAAAAATTATTAGCAGCAGGCAACCCGGATACCTTAAATATGTTCGAGGTGGTCCAAGCTCAAAGGAAAAGCACAAGCAGCTCAAGCTGATCAAAAAGGTATTCCCACGCAAAGCGCGGGAATACTTATAAATGAAGAGGGTCAATCTCCGGAACAAATTCTTTTTTTAGTATATGAAACAAGTCCGCCCGCATTGATCAATTCACTGATAAAATCAGGATAAGGTGTAGCTTTGAACACTTTTTCACGGGTAATGTTTTCAATAATGCCGGCACTGAGATCAATTTTCAGCACATCCCCGCTTTCAGACCCATCTACAGCCTCGGGACATTCCATAAGTGGAAGGGCAATGTTTATGGCATTGCGGAAAAAAATTCTGGCAAAACTTTTAGCAATAATACATGAAACACCAGCTCCTTTAATGGACCATGGAGCTTGCTCACGCGATGACCCGCATCCGAAATTGGTGGACGCCATCAATATGTCACCTGGTTTTACATTTTGGACAAACTGATCATCAAGATTTTCAAGGCAATGCTTGCCAAGATCCTCAGGAGTGGGTAAATTGGCATATTTTGCAGGAATGATTACATCCGTATCAATGTTTGCTCCGTATTTATGCAACAGACCTTTAATCATGTTTCATCACCTCCTCGGGATCTATAATTTCTCCGGCCACGGCACTTGCAGCAGCCACCGCTGGTCCGGCCAGATAAATATTGGCTTCCGGACTTCCCATTCTGCCGATGAAGTTACGGTTTGTGGTGGATATGCAATGCTCGCCCGATGCCAGCACTCCGGTGTGTCCCCCCAGACAAGGCCCGCAGGTGGGAGTGCTTACGGCAACTCCCGCTTTGATGAATGTTTCGATATATCCTTGTTTAAGGGCGGCAAGATATACTTCCTGGGAGCCTGGAACAACAATGCATCGAATAGAAGGATGAACATGACGGCCCTCGAATATTGCCGCTGCATTGGCAAGGTCACTGAGTCTGCCGTTTGTGCAGCTTCCTATGACGGCCTGGTCTATTTTAGTTCCCGATGCCTTGCTCACCGGAACCGTGTTTTCAGGCGAATGAGGCATGGATATTTGAGGCTCCATATCGGTAACATCATATGTGATAATTTTTTCATATTCAGCGTCCGGGTCTGACGCATAAACTTCATAGGGGTGCTTTGCTCTTTTTTCAACATATTCAATGGTTTTTTCATCCACACCGAAAAGACCTGCTTTTGCACCGGCTTCAATGGCCATATTGGACATTGTAAAGCGATCATCCATAGTAAGATTGTCAACAACCGGTCCGGTAAACTCCATTACCGAGTATATGGCACCATCCACACCGATCTGCCCGATAGTATAGAGGATCAAATCCTTGCCACTGATCCATCTGCCGGGAGTGCCTGTATAAACAAATTTAATGGTGGGCGGCACTTTAAACCAGATTTCTCCGGTGGTCATGGCAACAGCAATATCTGTTGAGCCCATTCCTGTTGAAAATGATCCCAATGCCCCGTATGTGCAGGTGTGAGAATCTGCTCCCACCACCAGTTCACCCGGTAATACCAGGCCTTTTTCCGGCAGTATCACATGTTCAATTCCGCTTTCCTGGCCGCATTCAAAATATTGGATGCCCTGGCTGCGGGCAAAGCTTCGCAGATTTTTATTGATTTCTGCTGCAGCAATGTCTTTTGCAGGCACGAAATGATCCGGCACAATCACGACTTTTGTTTTATCAAAAACCGCCTTTGCCCCCATCTTTTCAAACTGTTTAAGCGCCATGGTTGCAGTGAGGTCGTGGGCCATAACCATATCCACTTTTACATTAACAAATTCTCCGGGACTGACCCGTTTTTGGCCGGAATGAGCGGCTAATATTTTTTCTGAAATATTCATTTAATTTTCTCCGGCTTTTTTTATATATAAACGCTGCCTTCCATAATACGGCGTGCAGTACGAAAAATTTCGGCAGTTTCCAGTTCAAAGCCATTCTCTTTAAATTGTCCGCCCACCCTCATGGGAAGCAGGCCGGAGAAATGACCAATGACAACTTCATCATTTGTTGCCTTGCCTGCCGGGACACATTCATGGGCAATGGTGCCGGGAATTTTAGCTGCCGTACCTGTTGCAATGGCACCTGTAACAGGGTATGCCTTATGCATCATGCCCGCAGCATAGACCTTGGCCATAATATCAAAATCTTGAGCAAAAACATCGTCACCAGACACATAATTTTTATAATCCATGGGTGAGCGCACAACAGCCAGCATGGGTAAAAGCGGGCTTCTTCCGGCAAGATCCGTTAATTGGGCAACCTTGAGCCTTATGGCCTCCATCCTGTTGATCAGATCTTTATTGCTGTCGTGTATTTCAGGGGTTTCACTGCCGTCAAGGCCCAGATCTTTTCCCCGTACAAATGCCACAACCGTTGAAACATCAACAACAGAGACTTCGATATCACCTGCCCCTTCCACAGATATTACGTCAGTGAGATTACCTGTTGGAAGCAAACTGCCTGTTATCAAACCTGCCGTATCTGAAAAGTCAATGGGAATTTTAGAACCCGTGCCAGGCACGCCATCCATTTTATAATCCCCGTGGTAAACGGCCTTTCCGTTATTTACTTCCACGGTGGCTCCCAGATAACGCTCTACTGTGGGGCACCATATTCTCACATTCGTATAGGGTTCAACGCACTTGACAAGCCCTTCATCAATTGCAAATGGTGCAACAGCAGCCGTAAGATTGCCACAAAGAGTATTAAAATCCACTGTAGCATTTGTAATTCCCACTTGGCCGAATATATAATCTATATCTGCATCAGGACGGCTTGACGGGCCTATGATGACTGATTTGGAACTTAAAATATCAGCCCCGCCCAATCCGTCAACCTGCCGTTTATCAGGACTTCCCATAACCCGAAGAATTGTTTGGGTTCTTTTTTCAATATCCAGGGGCAACTCATTTGCATGAAAAAAAACACCTTTGCTTGTACCGCCCCGCATGATGACACATTGTAATTTGTTCATGAGTATGCTCTCTTAAGAATCAGGGTTGACAATTATTTGTAAAAACTCAGCTCCAGCTCGCGCATTTCTTCAAGGCCCATGAATTTATTAAACTCATCAAAGGTCACCATATTATCCAGAAAGCCTTTGGAACTTCCGGTGTTCTTGATCTCAGTCATAAGGCCGGTAACTGCTTTTTTTATGGCATAGGTTGATGCCACCGGAAAAACCACTACATTATATCCGATTTCTTCAAGTTCTTTTGCCGACAACAGAGGAGTTTTGCCTCCTTCGATATTATTGGCCAGGGTAGGGGCATCCACTTCCCGGTTGATACGGATCATTTCTTCTTTTGTAGTGGGGGCTTCAATAAAAACCATGTCTGCACCGGCTTCACGGTAAAGGTTAACCCTTTCAATGGCATCGTCAAGTCCATGAACCGCCAGGGCATCTGTTCTGGCCATCATGATGAAATCATCATCTTTTCTGACGTCAAGTGCGGCTTTGATTTTGGCAATCATTTCTTCTTTTTCAACAACTTGCTTGCCTTCCATATGGCCGCATCGTTTGGGAAAAAGCTGATCTTCAATAAACATGCCTGCCGCCCCGAGCATCTCCAGTTTTTTTACGGTTCTCTGGACATTGAGTACACCGCCGTGACCGGTATCACCATCGGCAAGAAGCGGTATATCAACGGCATCTGCCATATTCCCGATATAATCAGCCATCTCCGTCAGGGTTAAAAATGAACCGTCCGGCCTTCCAAGCAATGCTGCCGTACTTGCATATCCCCCAAGAGTAACTGCTTTAAATCCAACATCCTGAATAACTTTTGCAGTGAGTACATCATGGGCTCCGGGCATTACTAAGATTTCATTGTCAAGAATTAAATTTTTCAGTTGAGTCGTTTTTTTCATGTTTTTTTGGCCCTCGTGATCGTTTTTACCCGTTCTGTTTGCTGATAGTGAACAAAACAGGTATGTTTTTTGTTAATCCTGCCTGCGGGGGTTGACAAACACAACCAGCATGCGTGCAGGCTTATCGTCAAGGCTTCGTCCCAGATGAGGCCGGTCGGAATCAAAATAAAGACAATCACCTTTTTGAGCTATAAAGGATTTGCCGTCATATATGAATTCCTTGCGTCCTTCCAGCATATAAACCATCTCCTGGCCCTCATGTATCATGGGCTCTTTGGTCATACCCGGCTCCAAGGTAACAATATAGCCGTCCATAATTCTATCCGGTTTTTTAAAACTTATGGATTCATAAGAATAACCACTGGTTGCACCCGGATGGATAATGGGGCGTCTTTCGGAAGAACGAACCATGGTCATTTTTTCTTCATCATCATCTTTTTCAAGATTCCAAAAAGATTGTACATTCTCCCCCAAAGCATAAGCAATTTTGGTTAACGTCCCGATTGTAGGAGTTTTTTCATGATTTTCTATCTGGGACAGGTAACTTTTGGACAAGCCTGTAATTTCAGCAAGTTTTCCCAAAGTCCATCCCCTGTCCTTGCGAAGCTCTCTAATCCGCTTGGCAATAGCATCTTCCATTTTTTTTGTTTCTTGTTCTACATCTTTCATGAAAATTTTTGTACACTGTGAGCAAACGAAAGTCAATTTGTTTATATGAAAGCCTTAAAAAAACTATCCTTAAAACAACTATACAGAGATTTTTAATTTTTATTACGGGCAAATTTTGAATGAAATACTAAGTCTGGCCGTGGCAGTTATGCAAAATTAAAATCAAAGGATTAAAGAATTCTTGTATAAGACCTATTGCTCGTTTATATTTCCAGATTGTGGCAAGATAGATTTTTTAAAATAATTGATGAGGTTATAATTCAAAAGGGGCATCATTGAATAATACAGGAGGCATTGATTGAAAATATTGTTTGCAGCGTCTGAAGATGCATGGGGTGGTTTTTTGAACCGAGTGAAAAAAATATTGCCTGGTCATGAGTTTATTGCAGAGGGTCGTTTTGAAATTACAGATTTGTCCGGTATTGATGTTTTAATTCCAACAATGTCAAGAGTGACCGAGGAGACACTTAAAACAGCCGACAAACTTCAACTGATCCAGCAATGCGGTGCAGGCCTTGAACTGGTGGATATTAATGCTGCCCGCAAACGTGGAATTTTTGTTGCAAATGTTCCCACTGATGTCTCAGGAAATGCCGATTCTGTTGCAGAACTTGCTATCTATTTAATGATAGGGTTATCACGAAATACTGAAATGATGAAAGACAGCTTGAAAAATCGAATCATGGGAGGCCCCATGGGGCTTTCATCAATCATGACACATTTAAAATAATGAAACCGGGGGTATTTCTTATCAATGTATCCAGGGGAGGCCTTGTGGATTACAAGGCTTTAAAATCGGCCTTAAAATCAAAAGTTATTGCAGGTGCAGGTCTTGATGTCTTCTGGGAAGAACCCCCTGACCCTGAAGATGATATGTTTCAATACAATGTCATGGCAACACCCCATATCGGTGGTGCAACAGATGTTTCCATGCAGGGAATCGCAAAATTGGTAGCAAAAAATATCAATTTTATTGCAAACGGTAAAACACCTGTAAACCAGATGGGAAAGGCGTAATAAAGATTATGAACTTATTGATCCTGCTATTTTTAGCCGTAACAATAATTGGATTAATTGTTGCAAAACAAATTTGGTTGCGTATCGTTTTTCTTTTGGTTTTTCTGCTTGGTTTTGGGGTTGTATTGCCTGAAATCAATTATATGATCAGCCATGATAAATTTTTAAACAACAAAACGGTATTTCAGCATTTTATTAAAAATATTCGTAGCGATTTGCAAAACAAAAAATATGAAATCATATCAAAGGATTTAAAAAGAATTGAATTGGTTTTTGAGAATCCACAGATTAAATCATCTGATCAACTGGATGCATCGTTTATGGTGATAAAAAAAATTAATCATGAGAAAAATAAATTCCATGAAATGCAAAAAAAAAGGGCTGCCAAAAATGAAAAAATTATTATTCCAAAAGGTTAGAATTTCTTTTATATAAAAAGCAAGTATACCATTGCACAATAAATTTCATTGTGCTATCTAATATCGACTTCACAAACCTGTGCGCCCGTAGCTCAGCTGGATAGAGCGCTGGACTTCGAATCCATAGGTCGGGGGTTCGAATCCCTCCGGGCGTGCCACTGATATCAAGGGTTTTTAAGCAAATACTGAAAACCTTTTTTTGTTCCATGTGACATATAGGTGACACCGGGCAAGTTTTACCTTGATTATTCCAGACTTAAAAATTTTAACAAAAAAGATCATTCCCACAACCCCAAAAAAATATTTTTAACCTTTTAGCTCGCAAGATTCCGTCCTGGCTCCTACCGCATGGGGCTGATACGCCCTGACAAAATCCTTATACGATCATTTTAAATCGGATTCATACTCATGTGCCCCATGAGTTTACCATTAAAGGGGCTTACATATAGGGTTCTTTTTCTTCTAATAAAATTCCTTTTATTAAACGGCTTTATTTTGCAGAGTCCTTTTTGCAATCCCTGATATTAATTGAACATAAAATTGGCCATTGCTTTTTGAATTCCAACAACATCCGTACCCTTTTTCAATGTTTTTATAATGGGATCTTTTGAGCTTGATATCCAAATTTTTAATTCTGCATCCATATCAAAATGCCCGGCTGTCTCTACTGCAAAATGTGATATCGATTTATAAGGGATAGTGTGATAATCGACCTTTTTCCCTGTAAGCCCCTGTTTATCAATAAGCAATAATCTTTTGTTTGTGAAAACGTACATATCTCTCAGTACTTTATAGGCCATTTCTATAGATTCCCCATCAGCCAATATCGGGTTTAGTTCTTTTTGTAGATCCTCCACTTTAACTTCGGTTGCATTGCCTAATAAACCGTTTAAAATACCCATTTCAAGTCCCTTCAAATATTTGATTTATCATTTGCGTTTAATTTAAGATAACAGTAAAAATAATGTTCACAAATGTTCACATACGATAAAAAAGAAATTATTTCAATCTGGAAGCATAGAGAATGCCTCTCTACAATTATTAGCTGCCGTAAATGATCATCCGGCCCGGCCCAGGATTCTATTATGCTTTTTTATTTTTTCTAATCATCTTCTAACCGTTTATTAAAAATCAACTAATAAATTTAAGTTATCTTTGCAGAGTAAGTTTTGATTTTAAACAAATTAAAAGAGGTTGTTTTGACACCGTTACATTTGCTGATAACATTATTGCTGCTTTCAATGATAGGCTATTATCTGGGTAAAAAACGCTCTTTTTTCGTTGTGAAAGAAAGCGGCGGGCCAAAATTTTTGCATTCCAGGCCGGGATATTATGGTGCTTTAACAGCGCTTTGGTGTGGTATTCCGGCTGTGCTGGTTTTTTCATTCTGGCTGGCATTTGAACCGACTTTAATCGCACAAATGGTTCTGTCTCATTTGCCTGTTGAAATAAAATCGCTTCCCAAAGACCAATTAACTTTGACCATGAACGATATCAAAAACCTGGTAAACGGGAATATTGTTTCAATAGAAGTCAATCCCGCCATTCAAAAGGCTTCGGAACATTATCAGCATCTGCAATTTGTCAGTCATGCTGCACTCACCGTTATTGCCATTGTCATTGCCATTGCAGGGCTTGTATACGTTCAAAAATTAATTACCCCTGAGTTAAGAGCCAGAAATCATGTGGAAAAGGTTCTTAAATGGGTTTTGATCGCCTGCTCAACCATTGCGATTTTTACCACCATTGGTATTGTTTTGTCTGTTCTTTATGAGGCCATCCGGTTTTTTAAAATAATTCCCATTACGCAATTTTTGTTTGGACTGGAATGGAGTCCCCAGATGGCGATCCGTTCGGATCAGGTGGGATCATCCGGTGCTTTTGGTGCCATACCGGTTTTTGCAGGCACGCTTTTAATTTCGGCTATTGCCATGTTTGTTGCCGTACCTGTAGGGCTTATGTCTGCGATTTATCTGTCGGAATATGCAAATAAAAAATTCAGGGCAGTGGCAAAGCCTTTATTGGAAATACTGGCAGGTATACCCACTGTTGTATATGGTTTTTTCGCCGCTCTGGTGGTGGCGCCCGCCATTCGAAATGCCGGTGCTGCTGCAGGGCTTGATGTATCAAGTGAAAGTGCCTTGGCAGCAGGCCTTGTCATGGGGGTTATGATCATTCCCTTTGTTTCATCACTTTCAGATGACGTGATCAATGCTGTTCCACAGTCATTGAGGGACGGTGCATACGGGCTTGGTTCCACACAGTCGGAAACCATCCGGCAGGTTATTTTGCCTGCAGCCCTTCCAGGAATTGTCGGCGGTGTTCTTCTGGCTGTTTCCAGAGCCATTGGCGAGACCATGATTGTTGTGATGGCAGCGGGTTTGTCCGCCAATTTAACGATGAATCCATTGAAAACCGTTACAACGGTTACTGTGCAAATTGTAACGCTTCTGGTTGGTGATCAGGAATTTGACAGCCCTAAAACTCTTGCTGCATTTGCTTTGGGCTTGATGCTGTTTGTAACAACTCTGATTTTAAATGTCATTGCATTGATTGTGGTTCGAAAATACAGGGAGCAGTATGAATAAAAAAAACAGATCCAAAGAGTCCAGATCCAAAGTGTCCAGATCCAAAGTGTCAACTGGATACAATGATTCAAATGATTCAAGTGTGTCCAATGATTCAATTGGATTGGTACGGTCAAATAAGTCAGCACAGTCAGGTGAGTCAGTACGGTCGATTGATATTGTCCAGAAGGGCCTGAGCAAACGATATAACAAAGAAAAGCGTTTTAAACTGTATGGTCTGTCGGCCATTGTTCTGAGTTTGATCTGTCTTGCATTGCTTTTTGTCAGTATCTTTGCCAATGGGTATACGGCGTTTCAACAGACTTTTATTGAGATAGAAGTCTTTATTGATCCGGAATATATTGATAACAATAATTTGGCGGCATCAGATTTCCATGGGATGGTCAAGGCATCCCTTAGAAGCGCTTTTCCTGAAGTGACATCCCGGCAAGACAAGAAAAAACTTTATGGTCTGGTCAGCTCAGGCGCATCATATGATTTGCAGGATCTTGTCAAAGAAAATCCTGATATAATCGGCAAAACCTTGCGTGTATGGGTTCCGGCGGATGATGATGTGGATATGTTTTTTAAGGGGCATATTAAAAGGGATGGGCCGGAGGTTGATCGTCGTTTGAAAGATAATCAGATATCCTGGATTGATGCATTTGAACAACAAGGCAGGATAAGAAAGCAGTTTAATACGACATTTTTCACGGCAGGAGACTCAAGAGAACCTGAACTGGCAGGTATTTGCGGGGCTGCAACAGGATCTTTTTTTACCCTTTTGATCACCTTGGTGCTGTCTTTTCCCATTGGTGTTGCATCTGCTGTTTACTTGGAAGAGTTTGCACCTACAAACCGCTGGACAGACCTGATTGAAGTGAATATCAACAATCTTGCCGCCGTACCTTCCATTGTTTTCGGATTGCTGGGACTGGCGGTTTTTCTTAATTTCTTTGGTTTGCCACGGTCTGCACCCCTGGTGGGCGGGTTTGTTCTGACCTTGATGACTTTGCCAACAATTATTATTGCCGGCAGGGCATCTTTGAAATCCGTACCTCCATCCATACGAGAAGCAGCTTTGGGTGTGGGCGCTTCAAAAACTCAGATGATAACACATCATGTTTTGCCACTGGCATTGCCGGGCATGCTGACCGGAACCATCATCGGCATGGCTCAGGCCCTTGGTGAAACCGCACCGCTTCTCATGATCGGCATGGTTGCATTTATTGTGGATATTCCGGGGGGAGTTACAGATCCTTCAACTGTTTTACCGGTACAGATCTTTTTATGGGCTGACAGTCCGGAAAGAGCATTTTTAGAAAGAACTTCTGCTGCAATCATGGTTTTGCTGTTGTTTTTGATTACCATGAATTCATTGGCAGTTGTTTTGAGAAAGAAATTTGAAAGACGATGGTAAATTTGATTTTAAGTTTAAATAACTGCCACGGGCAGACCCTGATATTTCATCTTGGTTTGCCCACAACAAAGATTGAAAGTCTCTGTATTAATTTTCAAGACTTTTATAAAAAAACAACCAGAACATTTAAGAACAGTTAGGAGATGAAAATGAAAAAAACGTTATTCACCGCTCTATCCCTCTTGTTTGTTATTAGTATCAGTAATGTGTGGGCCGGTTCTTCAAGAGATTATATTTCGATTGTCGGCTCTTCAACGGTTTATCCGTTTGCAACTGTTGTTGCTGAAAAATTTGGCAAATCCACCAAGTACAAGACACCTAAAATTGAATCCACAGGTTCAGGCGGCGGACACAAATTGTTTGGAGCAGGTGTCGGCGTTCAGCACCCGGATATTACCAATTCGTCCAGAAGAATTAAAAAATCTGAATTTGAAAAAGCCAGTAAAAATGGTGTTGCTGCTATTATTGAGGTCAAGATCGGTTATGACGGCATCGTGGTTGCCAATTCTAAAAAAGCAGGTGCATTAAAATTAACCCGTAAAGATCTTTTTCTTGCCCTTGCAGAGCAAGTTCCCAATCCTGACGGAAGTGACACATTGATTGCTAATCCATACAAAACCTGGAATGATGTTAACTCTTCTCTTCCCAATACAAAAATTGAAGTTTTAGGACCGCCTCCAACATCAGGAACAAGGGATGCATTTGTTGAGCTTGCCATGGAAGGCGGAGCAAAAAAGTTTGGTTTTATCAAGGCAATGAAAAAGACGGACAAGAAAAAATATAAATCTGTCTGCCATACTGTTCGTGAAGACGGTGCATATATTGAAGCCGGTGAAAACGATAACCTTATCGTTCAAAAACTTGACTCTAATCCCAATGCTTTGGGGATTTTTGGTTTCAGTTTTCTTGACCAGAATACGGACAAGATTCAAGGGTCTTTTATTGATGGTGTTCAACCGACATTTAATGCCATTGCAGACGGGTCTTATCCTGTGTCGCGTCCTTTATTCTTTTATGTAAAAAAAGCCCATGTGGATAAAATTCCTGGAATCAGTGAATATCTCAAGGAATTTACAAGTGAAAAAGCCTGGGGTGATGAAGGGTATTTGACAGACAAAGGACTGATTCCCATGCCTGAAGCTGAAAGAAAAAAATATTCAAATGCGGTTGCAAATTTAACACCGTTGTCAATAGACGATTTATAGTCTGTGAATATAAAAAATACCGGATGCTTGAAATAAATATGCGTCCGGTATTTAAACCTTTAAACATGTTACAAAATAAAGAGAATAAGGCTTAATGGAAACACAGATTGCACAGATTGAGATTGCACAGACTGAACAGACTGAACAAAACAAACAGATCATGGTCACACAGATTATTTCAGATGATGAAGCGATGGATAAAATCATGCCCGGGAACCCTCAGGTGAAAAAGGTGGAAAAGGTGAAAAAGATGAAATCCGGACTTGTACCAAAGGATGATCGACGGACTGTTGGAGAAGCAACCGTGGAAAATCCGAGGATGCGGTGTGAAAATATTGATGTGTATTATAATGATGGTGAAAAAAAAGCAATTAATAATATTTCCCTTGATATTGGCTGTAATGAAGTTATTGCAATGATCGGGCCTTCAGGGTGCGGTAAGTCCACTTTTTTAAGAAGTTTGAACCGGATGAATGATACCATTGAAGGGTGTCGCGTAGATGGCAAAATCCTTCTTGACGGTAAAAATATTTATGATAAACAAGTTGATGTGGTGCCTTTAAGGGCACAGGTTGGAATGGTGTTTCAAAAACCCAATCCTTTTCCCAAGTCAATTTATGATAACGTTGCCTATGGCCCTAGAATCCATGGCCTTGTCCAGAACAAGGCTCAGTCTGATGAACTGGTTGAAACATCCTTGAAACGGGCCGGGCTCTGGGAAGAAGTAAAAGACAGACTGGATCAGCCCGGCACCGGGTTGTCAGGGGGGCAGCAGCAGCGGTTGTGCATTGCACGCACCATTGCCGTGGGTCCTGAAGTCATATTGATGGATGAACCCTGCTCCGCGCTGGACCCCATTGCCACTGCCATTATAGAAGATTTGATAGATGAACTCAGACAAGAGTATTCCATTGCCATTGTAACCCATTCCATGCAGCAGGCATCCAGGGTATCCCAGAGGACTGCTTACTTTCATCTTGGTGATTTGATTGAAATCGGTCCCACAGAACAGATTTTTTTAAATCCGCTACATCAATTGACCCAGGATTATATTACAGGACGATTTGGATAATTTGAGGAAATAGTATGCAAGAGCATATCGTAAAATCATTTGACAAGGAAATCAAAAGTCTCAGAGATAAGATCACATTGATGGCAAAAAGCTGTGAAGATCAGATTAATGGGGCTACACAGGCGTTTGTTCATATGGATGCCGAACTTGCACAAAATATTATTAAAGGCGACAGCCATATCAACCGTTTTCAAAGAGAGATTGAAGATAATGCGGTCCGGTTCCTTGCCAAACGCCATCCCCTGGCAGTGGATTTGCGACAAATTTTGTCTGCCATGAAAATTGCTTCGGAACTTGAGCGGATCGGTGATTATACTGCCAATATTGCCAAACGCATTGCTAATTTGTCTGAAAAACCTTTATCAGACGCCTCAGATCTCATCATGAAAATGGCACAAACCTGTAAAATAATGCTTCATGATGCCATTGACGCCTTTTTGAGTTTGAACATTAAACAAGCTGTTGCCGTATGGCAAAAAGACGATGAAATTGACGGTTATTTTTCCGAAATGATGACAATGCTTCAAGAGCAGATGCAGTATGAAACCACAGCCATCAACGACTGTACCCAGCTGATTTTTATGGGAAGATGTTTTGAAAGAATTGGGGATCATATTACAAATATCGCGGAAAATATATACTATGTCGTAACAGGTCAAAACTATATCGACCAGCTTGAAGAATAAATTTTTTTTGGCATCCTGTGCCCATAATGCCAACCTGTTCATAAACCAGTTTTAACCACGACCCCTTCTGATATCATCTGTTGTGATCAAGCACTCTTTTTCTTTGTCGTCATGAGCCGGTAATAGATTAAAGGCTTATAAATAAAGGCGATGCAAGAGCAAATCTGTTCTGTGGCAGTTATTTTAAACAAATTTTTAGGCATTTTATAATAAAAGCCAAATATTAATGTGAGAAATAATAATAGATGATTAAATTATATAATCAAAAATCTCTATTGTGGTGCAGGAATTAAGATGAAAACTTTCACAGCAGATTCAATGAATAGGATAAGTTATATCAGTAAAAAAGCATATACAGTGTTGCAAGATGATCCGGTCAGCAGCGTAAAAGAATTTTTTGATAAAAACAAACCTGTAAATGCTGTGGTTGTCGTCCAGGGATCAAAAATCCTGGGGCTTGTGATGAATATACATATGAATTTTTGTTTAAGTCAAAGATATGGCTTTTCCTTGTTTATCAACAAGCCGGTTTGCGCCATAATGGACAAATCCCCAATGATTGTCTGCCATGATGAAAGCATTGAGGATGTGGCATCCAAAGCCATGAAAAGAGAAAGCAATAGGATTTATGACCATATTATCGTTGTTAAAAACGGACATCTTAACGGTATTATCTCTGTAAAAACCATTTTAAATTTCCTGGTTAAATCCCAACGAGAACGCACCAATATCCTGGAGCGGTATGCAACTATGCTGGAGCGGGAAGACACTGACAAAAAAAAGGCCATCCAGGGATTAAAAGCATCAAAAATGGAAGCCATCGGTCGGCTTGCCGGTGGTGTTGCTCATGATTTGAATAATATATTGTCCGGCATTATAAATTATCCTGAGCTGATGATGATGGAGCTGCCGGAAAACAACAATTTGATCAAACCTCTGAAAATCATACAAGCCTCTGGAGAAAGAGCTGCTGCCGTGGTTCAGGATCTGTTGACGTTTTCCAGAAGAGGTAGAGTAAATAAGGATATGCTGAATTTGAACAGCATTGTCTGGCAATGTATTTATTCGCCTGAATTTTTCAGGCTCAAGCTTGAATTTCCCTTAATCAGAATCAAAAACGAACTCGAACCTCAACTTATGGTGATTGAAGGCTCTTGTACTCATTTAAACAAATTAATTGTAAACCTTGTAAATAATTCAGCAGAAGCTATTGAAGGACCGGGCAAGATTATTATTAAAACATTTAATCAATGTTTTGATAACCGTTATCACAAATTGAGCCATTTAAACTCTTTGCCGGGGGATGATTCGGTCCGTCAGGGTGAATATGTGGGATTGTCTGTTTCTGATAATGGCCCTGGTATTTCCAAAGACGATATGGATAAAATATTTGAGCCTTTTTATACAAACAAAAAAATAGACAGGGACGGTCAAGGTTTGGGTATGGCTGTTGTATGGGGAACAGTAAAGGAGCTTGGCGGTTACATTGATGTGTCAAGCAAGCCTGGAAATGGCACTGTTGTTACCATCTTTTTTCCTGCAAAAAAAAGAACCCTTGAGCTGGTTCCGAATGTTTGTTTGTTGGAAAACAGGAAATCCCAGTAATCCCAAGTGCGATTTTTGATCACTATTTTTGATTTTGAATGCAAAATATATTTAAATTCATAATACACGGTGTTCATAATACATGATTTTGAATATGCTTCATAGCCATGCCTGTCCTGCTGTCAAAAATTTCCCTGATGCTTGTTAACAGTTCGTCTTGTAATACCGGTTTCATAAGGATTTTATCCGGTTTAAAATCAATCGTCCTGCTGGTTGCTGTTTTTTTGCTGAATCCAGTACATAATATTATGGGAATAGCGGGCTGTATTTTTTTTATTTCCATGATCAGTTTTTCTCCTGCAAGATTGGGCATGGTCATATCCGTTATCACCATGTCATATATTTCAGGAGAATTGCGAAATGCCTCAAGGGCTTCAATGCTGTTGCTGTAAGAACTGACCTGATAACCAAAATAGGTCAATATGTTTTTAAACATGATGGTGATATTGATTTCATCATCAACGATAAGAATATGTTCATTACCATTGGGTTTGTAGTTTGATTGAATACGGTGAGCTGTTTGTTTTTTGGGGCTTTTAATGCAGGGTAAATAAATAAAAAAAGAGGTTCCTTTATCAGGAGAGCTGTAAACCATAATTTTCCCGTGATAATCTTTTACAATGCCGTGGATCAAGGCAAGCCCCAAACCTGTTCCCTTGCCTTCTTCCTTGGTTGTAAAATAAGGTTCAAAAATTCTTTTTACTGTGATTTCATCCATCCCGATACCCGTGTCGGTTACTTCAAGGCAAATGTATGAACCAGGTGCAAGATCCGGTGAAGGAACCGCATTTTTTTTTAAATCAACTTCTCTGAGTTTAACCGTCAGCTCTCCGCCTTTTTCTTCCATTGCATGCAAAGCGTTGGTGATCAAATTCATTACAATTTGATGAACCTGGGTCGGATCTGCCATTACCATACCCACATCATTGGGGATATCCGTGAAAATTTTGATGCTGGCAGGCAGGGTGGCCCTTGAAAATTTTAAAAGTTCTTTTATAATTAATTGTACTTTGAGGGGGTGATATTCTTTGTCTGTCTGCCTGCTGAATGTTAAAATTTGTTGGACAAGCTCTTTTGCACGGCATGCTCCGTTTAAAATTCCTTTGATTTGACTTTTCATGGGGTTGTCATGGGGCAGGTCTTGATCAATCATCTGGGCAAACCCAATGACTGGAAATAAGATATTATTAAAATCATGGGCAATACCACCTGCAAGCGTACCAATGGCCTCCATCTTTTGCGATTGCCGCAGCATTGATTCCATTTCCCGACATTCGCTTTCAAGTGTTTTTTTTTCTTTAATCTCGGTTCTCATTCTTTTTTTTAATTCTTGTTCTATTTTGTTTGCATGATCAATTTCTTTTTTAAGGATTTGATTGGCCTTTTTTAATTCAACTATCTGTTCTTCAAGATGATCTTTATACAATATTAATTGATCTTCAGATTGTTTTTGCTTTAATACAATTTGTTTGAACTCTGATTTTTGGCAGACTGATTCTGATAATTGATTTGTACTTAAAAACAAGTATTCTCTAATTTGTTCAAGCTGCTCCAACGGAATTATGTTGCCTTCATCTATTTCATATAGTTCATCTGTTTCATCAGTGCATTGATTGATGTGCATAACCTTTCCTTATTGTTCTCCTAATTTGCATGCAGTTTTATCAAATTTGTTATTTGCCAGCACTCCCGATGTTACTATATTGATAAAAAATGAGGATAGGATTAATGTCAGGTTTGAATTGTCTTAATGTTTGTTTTGGATTCTATGAGGAAAATTAAGATCTGAACACCGCTGCCGGTCACAGGTAATCGGTTATTTGTTTTTTTGTGTCTGTACGGCAATGATATCATGGATGGCCTGATAATCTTCATTGCAGACTTTCTCAATTCCGGTCAGTTGCATGTTATTTAACATCTGCTCCAGTTGAGGTGATGCTGACGACAGTATAATGTTTTTGAGTTGAGTCCTTAATGGCTCATTGACGCTGCCGCCAAATACAAAAGGATCATAATGAATTGGGTTGGAACGCCACAGAATTACAATTTGATCGGGGGGTATAAGCTTTTTTTGAACAGCTTCATCTATTCGGACAGACGCAACAAAAGCTGCGTCAACAAATCCGTTTGCAATTGCCTTGATGGAGCGGTCATGAGAACCTGTGTAAACATGTGTACCGAAGAAGGTTTGCAGCGGCTGTCCAATATGCTTGGAAAATACCATATTCGGAATTATGGCACCAGAGGTGCTTGCCGGGTCAGTTAGGGCGATTTTTTTCCCTTTCAGTTTTTCAATAGTGTCACATCCCGTATGTCTAAGCGTAAAAAGAATAGAATGGTAATAGCTTCCCTGTGGGGTTGTAAAACCTTTTTTAGTGGTAAAGGAGGCAAAGGCATCCACACGGTTATCCCTTGCTCTTGCCTTGGCATATGATGCCGGTCCTAAAATCGCAAAATCAATGGTATGTGAAAGAATACCCTCTATAACGGCTTGGTAGGAATGGGGACGGATGATTTTAATTGGTCTGTAAAGTTTTTCTTCCAACAATTGAAACAGGGGAGCCAGATTTGATATTTGCTGATCTATGTTTTTTTTGGGAATCAATGAAAAAGATAGAGGTGTTTTGGTTGTGTTATCAGCATCAGATGACTCAAAAGCAGGGGAAGTTTTATGAAAAAATAATAAACCAAAAAAGATTAAGAATATAATAAAAAAGTTTTTCATGCTGGTATACTCCTTAATGGTGAGATGAGGAATTCACGGATTTGTCTTTCAGGAACCGGACGGCTGAAAAAATAGCCTTGCACCTGATCGCAACCTGCAACTTTAAGATTGACAAGCTGCTCATGGGTTTCTATCCCTGTAGCAACAACAGTCAAATTAAGCTTTTTTGCAAGAACAATTGTTGATAAAATAATGGAGTTGTCATTGAAATTATTTCGAATTTTCTGAATAAAACGGCGGTCTATTTTAAGGGTTCTTATGGGAAGTGAGCTGATACGATTTAGATTGGAAATCCCGTTGCCATTGCCGTTGCCAAAGTTATCCAGTGAAATTCTTACGCCTTTGGATAAAAAGATTTCCAGGTTTTCAATGACGTTGTTTTTTCCCTCAATAAAGGCAGTTCGTGTGACTTCGATAGTAATATTTTCCGGTAATAGCTGATTGCGGCTGAGGGTTTCGAAAAAAAGATCGGGATATTTTTTGCTTTTCAGCAGTACGGGAGAAACATTCACAGCCACCGGCACAACTTTCAACCCTGCGGAACGCCATTTGACTATCTGTTGACAGGCAGCCTCAAGTACCCAGTTGTCAAGTGTTGTAATTAAATCGGTATCTTCTGCGGTTTTGATAAAGTCGGATGGGTATACAAGATGATAATCAGGGTGCTGCCAGCGGATCAAGGCTTCCAGCCCAACAACACGGAAGTCTGTAAGCCTTATGATCGGCTGATAGTGCAGTATAAATTCATTATTGGCAATGGCCGACGGCATGCGCTGTTCCAGTCCAAGATCCTGGATGGAAACGGTGTTGAGACTTGTATCAAAGAAACTGTAGAGTCCTCGCCCGGAACGTTTTGAGTTGTACATGGCAGCATCTGCATTTTCAAGCAGGGATTCTATATCTTCACCGTCGCTGGGGAATATGGAGATACCAATGCTTGGACTGGTTGTAACCAGGTGTCCGTCAATATTTTTAAAGGGTTCTGAAACAACAGTGATAATTTTTTCGGCAATAGGAGAAATGTTTTGTTCTGTTTCCAGATTGGCCAGCATGACAACAAACTCATCTCCTCCAAAACGGGCAACAATATCCGATTTGCGTGTGCAATCGACCAGACGTTCTGCAACTGCCTTAAGCAGCAAATCCCCGATGAGATGTCCCAGGGTGTCATTTATGGATTTAAATCTATCCAGATCAATGAAAAGGATGGCATAAACAAACGAGTTACGCTTGCCCAGGGCCAGGTTTTTTTTTGCCAGGGAAATAAACAGACGCCTGTTATAAAGACCTGTTAAAGGGTCGAAAGATGCTTCGTTAACGGCAGTCTGATGTTTTTGCTCCAGTTGTACGATCAGCTCATTGTTTTTTGCATTGGAAGCCTTCAGCTCAATCAGATATTGCTGCTTTTTGTTTATCATTTTGCATAAAAGCCAAAGGCCGATAAAACAGAAACATGTGAGAATCGAAAGGCTCCAAATCTGTTGTTTTGTATTTTGATAAAAACTTGAAAAAAATTCTTTCAATTCCTGGCTGACGGTAATAATGAAAGGATAGTTCCTGACATGTTTGTAGGATAAACAGTATTCTTCCTGACCGGGAAATTGTAAAATTTTTGAGCCGGAAACGTTTTGCATGTAAGCAACCGTCGGTTTTTCAGACAATGAGCTTTC
This sequence comes from Desulfobacula toluolica Tol2, assembly GCF_000307105.1. Taxonomy (NCBI): domain Bacteria; kingdom Pseudomonadati; phylum Thermodesulfobacteriota; class Desulfobacteria; order Desulfobacterales; family Desulfobacteraceae; genus Desulfobacula; species Desulfobacula toluolica. The sequence goes on along the minus strand of NC_018645.1, from coordinate 3,757,344 downwards.
AATGATCAGGCCACCGTTTTCAAAGCGAATAAGCTTTTTGCACTGCTTGTTGAAGATGGTAATGTTTCCTTTTTTGCCTATATCAATATCCCGGAAAAGATTAAGAATATATCCGATATCCAACTCAAGAAGCATTGCTCCTTGTATGTTTTTTCCTTGTTTCAGTGGAAATAATATTGGCATTTGCCAGGAAGTTTTCATGGAATCAATCTGGCAATTAAGGATCATTGCTTTATGATTAATCGCCATCTCATTAATATGGTACTTGATATGCTCCTGATTTTCTGGGGGGAGCTGAAGGGGTGAGGATTGATAAAACGTTTCTCCTGATAGTCTATAAAGAACGACTCTGTTGAAGGTACGTTCTCCGTTAATAAAGTTGGTAATATCGTTCAAGGATTTTTGCTGGTGATCGGAAAACCATTTCTGGGCGAGCAGTTCAATGGGCCTCTTTTGCTCCAAAGCCTGAAACATATTTTCTGTAAGTATACCGATTATGTTGTTTTGTTCCCGTTTCAGGTTATGTAAAAGAAAATTTTTACTTTTATGAAGCTGGTTTAAGGTCAACCCCCATATCAGCATAGCGATAAAACAGCAAAAGAAAATCAGACCTGATTGCAATTCACTATGTTTTTTGTCTTTCATTTTTTTTGTCTATAATAATACCTTTTCTATTCTCACCTGATTTCCCGGTCAGGGTATTCAAGTCAGCTTCAATGGTATAATCCTGTTTGGTTAAAAACTTACGAACAATTCAATCACAAGACATAATTTATAAAGTAAGAAAAAAGGAAGAACAATAGTTTATTCCAGGTTTTATCAATTTAAAATGATTTCTTAATTCAATTCTCATATGTTTTTTTTAAAAGTAGTTGAATTTAATAAATTGCGGCTTCAGGAGGAAAAATGATAGCAGATCTTCATGTCCATTCAAAAGCATCGAAAAGACCTTCGGAATGGTTTTTAAAAAAAGTAAACGCACGAGAATCTTATACTGATATTGACACTTTGTATAAAATTGCAAAACAAAACAAAATGGATTTTGTTACAGTAACGGATCATAACACCATTGAGGGCGGACTTGAGCTGATCCAAAAATATCCGGATGATACTTTTTTAAGCGTGGAAGTTACGACATATTTTCCGGAAAATAATTGTAAAATTCATGTTCTTGTATTTGATATCACACCAGAGGAATTTTTAAATATAGAGGCGATACGCCATAATATTTATTTTTTTAGAGATTATTTAAAGGCTCAGGATATTGCTTACTCTGTTGCTCATGGATTTTATAATGTTAATCAAAAATTGAGTATTGAGATTCTTGAAAAATTGATTCTTTTGTTTGATGTTTTTGAAGGGTTAAATGGTGCCAGAAACAGACATTATAATGAAATATGGAAGGGCGTTTTAGAAAATTTAACCCAGGATATGATTAAGGATTTGTCTGAAAAGCACAAGATAAAACCCATTAGTGATACTCCGTGGATAAAAGGATTTACCGGTGGTTCAGATGACCATGCAGGACTGTTTATAGGCCTGACAGCCACAGTCAGCAATGGTGCTGTGTCAAAAAAACATTTTATTGCACAGATTAAAGACAAAAAAACATATTTCAAGGGCAGGTGCAATGATTATAAATCTTTTGCCTTTTCAATTTATAAAATTTTTTGTGATTATTCTTCTAATGGGCGGAAAAACTCTCCCGGCGGGATAATGTCTTTTTTTAATGACGTTGTATTTGAAGACCGGCAAAGCCGTTTGAAAAAATGGATCACGTTAAGAAAAATCAAAAAGGGCAAACAAATAAAAGATAAAATTATTTTAAAATTTTTTGAAGATTTGCACAATTGGTCCCATAATAAACATTTGGATATGGAAACCAAAATAGAAAGTATCTATCACAGCATGGGACAATTGCTGGACGAATTTTTCAAAATGCTGCTGGAATCATTTGTAAATGATTTTTCCAAAGGCGATATTGGAAAATTATTTAAAAACTTAATGTCTGCCCTTCCTGCTTTGTTTGTAAGTTTTCCTTTTTTCTCATCTTTGCGTCACCTGTCGCAGGACAGGGATATGATTCTTTCATTAAAAAAAAAATGCAATGGAAACGATACATTATCTGATAAAAAGGTTTTATGGTTTTCAGATACGATAAATGATCTCAACGGTGTGTCAGTCACTTTGAACAACTTTAGAGAACAGATTGTAAAAAGAGATCTCAATGTTAGTTTTGTAACCTGTGTTTCCAAAAAGCATGGGCCGGACAAATCAAATGAATCCAATATCATGTACCTGCCGTGCATATATAGCGTTACACCTGAATTTTATGCATCCTGTTCTTTGAATTTTCCATCTCTTCTGGCTTCCATGGAAATGATTTATCAGTATAGGCCGGATCAAATCATTGTTTCAACACCCGGGCCGGTTGGCATATTAGGCATGATTATGGCCGGGCTTCTGGGAATCGACTGTGTTTCAATTTACCATACCGATTTTGCCGCCCAGGCAGAGTATCTTTTTGAAGATGAAGCCCTGGTCGGATTGATCCAGGTTTGCATCAACCGGTTTTATTCTTTTTCAAACCGGATAAAAGTGCCGACAAACGAGTATATTAAAATCTTGTCACAACAAAATTATGCAATGGATAAAATGAGTATTTTTAAACGCGGGTTTACTGTTGAAGATTTTAAGCCGTCTTTATCCTGGAAAAAAGCCTTTAAAAAAGAAAAAGGCATTAAAAGCGGTACAATATTGATGTGGGCCGGCAGAGTCAGTAAAGATAAAAACCTTGAGTTTTTGATTGATACTTATCAAAAAGCATGTGAAAAAATTCCTGATTTAAATCTTGTTTTGTGCGGCAATGGCCCTGATTTTGAATTTTTCAAATCACTTTGCCAACCTTTTGATAGAATTCATTTGAAAGGGTATGTGGAAAACAAAGAACTTCAGCAATACTATGAAATATCGGATATTTTTGTTTTTCCAAGCACCACGGATACCTTTGGGATGGTCATTTTAGAAGCCCAGGCCAAAGGTCTTTTTGCTCTTGTAACGGATGTGGGCGGTCCCAGGGAAATTATAGACAACGGCGTAACAGGAAAAGTTTTGAGTCTTTCTGATGCAGATGCATGGGTGGAGCAAATTTGTTCCGTTCACACCATGAAATCTGAGTGTCCAAACGATTTTGCTATGATGAGAGCAGCCTGTCAGGATCGAATAAAAACTCAATACAGCTGGGATGAGGCTTTAAATGATATTTTGGGCGGCACAAAAAAAATGAAATCAGCCATTTCCAGCCCAGTCAGTCCCAGACCGGATATTGCCCTGGAAAATGATTTGGTTTGTTTGAAATCAGAACGGATTTTAAAAAAAAATGTAGCCTGAGGCCGGTTTGATATGAAAATCTTATACGGCATACAAGGTACGGGCAATGGTCACATGACCCGGGCAACTCAGATCATTGATGAATTACAAAAAAAAAGTGTCATAGTGGATGTTATCTTCAGCGGCTGTGGCAAAGATAAATTTTATGATCCATCAATTATCAGTCCTGTGGGATTTTATAAGGGGTTTACCTTTTCCATTAAAAAGGGAGGTATCCAGATTTTTCATACGGCAAAAAACTTGTCTGTAGGTCAGTTTGCAAGAGATGTTCTGTCATTTGATGCATCAGGCTATGATCTTGTCATAACTGATTTTGAACCTGTCGCGTCAATGATTGCCAAAAAAAATAAAATTCCCAGTATCGGCATAGCCCATCAATATGCTTTCTTACATGATGTTCCCATGGATCGGTCCAATTTTATCGCCCATATGATTATTAAACATTTTGCACCGGCTGATTATACAATTGGTATGCACTGGCACCATTTTAATCAGCCCATAGTCCCTCCTGTTATTCCAACCTGTTTTAAAGCGTCCAACGTAACGGATGAAAAGCTTATTCTTGTCTACTTGCCTTTTGAGGACAAAGATCATGTCCGGGCATTTTTAAAGCCGTTTTCAAAATTTGAATTTGCCGTATATGGAGGTACCAGAAAAATGCCTAAAATTAAAGAAGATAACATCAGTTGGCATCCGTTTTCCAAAACAACATTTTATGACGATCTTGCAACATGCTCGGGGGTGATCTGCAACGCAGGATTTGAACTGCCTGCCGAAGCTATTTTTCTGGGTAAAAAAATATTGGTAAAGCCTTTGAAAGGTCAGTTTGAACAGGTGTCCAATGCCATGGCTCTGGAAATCTTAAATTCAGGAATGGTTATGAGCTCATTGGACAAAAATAAATTGAACCTATGGCTGAGCCAATCTTCAAAAATAAAAAGAGAGTATCCCAACGTGGCCGGTCGGATTTCCCAATGGGTATTGAATGGAAATTGGTCGGATACAAAACAATTGATCAGCAAAACCTGGAATTAAAACGTTAAATCATACAATGTAAGGAGAAAAAAATCATGGAAACAACAAAAACCATGGATATTCATTATTGTTTAAGCAATGAATCTTATATGAATGAAAACCAGTTGGTCTATTTTAAAAACAAGTTAAGCTGGCTTAAAATGGAACTGATTGAAAAAATACACCAGACTAAAAGGCAAATCAAAACAACGGGATCTGCCCACCCTGACATTCTTGACCGCAGTAATTCATTGGTTGATATTGAACAGCAGCTTTGGGTTCAGGAACGCAATACCAGTCTGGTCAAACAAATTGATGCAGCTTTAAGAAGAATTGAAGACGGCAGTTTCGGGTACTGCCAGATCACCGGCGATAAAATCGGTTTGAGGCGGCTTGAAGCATTACCGTTTACAAATCTTTCAGTTCAGGCACTAGAACAAATTGAAATGATCCCGCAAAAGGTTTTTTAGCCTTGATTTTTACCTGGAACCATAAGGAAAATACCAATGAAATTCAGCTTGAAAAATAAATTTTTAGTTCCTACTTTGGCGGCAGTTATTGTTTGTTTGGCTGCAATATTTTTTATGTCATACTTGAAATCAAGCAAGGCCCTTGAAAATGCCATATCCGATCAACTGGGGTATGTGTCTGATTCAATCTCAAAGCAATTGAGCAGTTGGATAATGGAGCGGAAAAATGATGCGGTTAATTTCAGCAGGGAAGATATATTTCAAAATGCAGCATATGAATCTTTACGCCATGGGGGGGAGCATAAAACAGCAAGCCTTCGTTTGAAAAAGATCATAGAAAATAATGCATTTTTTGAACTCATTGCTTTGGCAGATAACCAAGGCGAAATTATTGCCTCCTCTGATTCCAGACATATCGGAACCATGAATGTTTCGGATCGAAATTATTTTAAGCAATCCATGTCCGGAAACGTATCGGTTTCAGGAGTCATAAAAAGTAAAATATCAGGGAAACCGATTTTTTGCATTGCTTCTCCTGTAAAGCAAAACAATATAATAGCCGGTGTTTTGTTTGAAGCTGTTGATTTGAACCATTTTATCAAAACATTTGTTGATTCAGAACAGGTTGAGGGCCTCAGGTATACATATATCATTGACAATGCCGGAAACGTGATAGCCCATCCTGACAAATCAAAAATTTTAACATTTAATGTTCGCCGATATGATTTTGGCTATCATATGATGGAAAAAAGAAGCGGTCTGATACATTATGCCTATGACGGTATTGATAAAATAGCGGCATTTACAGAAGAAGCAACCATGCGTTGGATTGTGGCGTCTACTGCAAACAAGTCTGAAGTCTTTGCTCCCGTCACACAGATTCGCAATATGAATATCATTATGGGAATTGCCTGTGTGATCATTATTGGCGGCATAATGTTTTTGATTACAAGGTCAGTTGTCAATCCGATTAATAGAATCATCAAGGGAATGGGAGAAGGGGCAAGGCAGGTGGCGTCTGCTTCGAGCCAGGTGTCTTCCACCAGCCGGTCCCTTGCTTTGGGGGCATCACAACAGGCGGCCTCCATAGAAGAAACTTCTTCGTCAATTGAAGAGATGTCTTCTATGACAAAAAAGACTGCTGAAAATTCAAGCCATGCCGATCACTTGATGAAAGAGGCCAATAAAGTGGTTGCAGCGGCAAATTACTCTATGGATCAGCTTACCCATTCCATGGATGATATTTCAAAGTCCAGTAACAAAACTTCTAAAATCATTAAAACTATTGATGAAATTGCTTTCCAGACAAATCTTCTTGCCCTGAATGCTGCGGTTGAAGCTGCCCGGGCAGGAGAGGCCGGAGTCGGTTTTGCAGTTGTTGCAGATGAGGTCAGGAATCTTGCCATGAGAGCTGCCGGTGCTGCAAAAGATACGGCAGATTTGATCGAGGATACAATAAAAAAGGTTGATGCCGGCTCAGCCCTTGTTTTAAAAACCTGTGATTCTTTTAATGACGTTGCTAAAAGTACAGACAAGGTTGGGCAATTGGTTGTTGAGATTTCAGAAGCCTCCCATGAGCAATCCCATGGTATTGAACAGGTAACCGCGGCAATTTTTGATATAGACAAGGTGGTTCAGCAGACTGCCACTGATGCTGATGAATCTGCTTTTGCAGCCGAACAAATGAATGCCCAGGCTGAACATTTGAGAGAATATATGAACGATCTTGCTCTGCTGATTTCGGGAAAAAATATGCCGGGGCAGGATAAGGCGATGGCGGCAAACTCTCAAAAACACATAAAATCATCATTAGAACAAAAAAAGGCGCTTGTAAACCGGCAAAATGAAGTAAGTGCCGATCAGGTTATAACCTTTGATGCAAAGGACGAGTTTAAAGATTTTTCCCTTGGTTTCAACAATATGATAACTCAATCATAGTTTTTGATACAAAAAAAACGTCTGCCTAATTAAGCTTGAACACACTGTGAAAAATATTTCAGATGTGTTCAAGCATTGCAGATAGATTTTCTGCTGATTCTTTTATATGGTTAAAATATCGGCTGCGCAGTTCCATCATCAATAAGCCTTTGTATTCCGGTAAAATTATTTCCATAATATGTGCAATGGGAATTTTTCCCCAACCAACCGGCATGTGGGAGTCTCCTTTGCCAAAAGGAATCTGATGGGTCTGCTGTTTTTCATAATGGTTTACCACACCTCCAAAGTTATCATGGATATGGGTGTGTGCGATTAAATCCTTGATGTTTAAGACGGCTTTTACAGGGTCATAGTTGTAGAATGTGGAGGTCATGTAAAGATGCCCCAAATCAAGATTGATTTTTACATTTTCTTTGTTGATGCACAGAACTTGATGTTTTAAATCCAGGATAAATTCAGCATAAGTATAAGGGCTTTGATTCAGATAGGGCCGTGCATTTTCCATGGCAATGATGATATCAGGGTATTGATCTGCAATGGTCTGCAGCAGCAAAGCTTCTTGCTCAAGAAGATCATTTTTTTGTTTTTGCGAAATGCTTGGTACAGAAGAAAGGCCAAACCATTCTTCGGGTATGAATCGACCCGGATGAACAACAACAACGGTAGCACCAGCTTGTTGTGCAAATTCAAGAGATGCCAGCAGAACATCTGAATGGAGATCAGGATTTTCTTTGTCCATAAGGTTCAATGGATTGGGGGCGTGAACAGAATATTGAAAGTCAAACTCTTTTAAAATTCCCAATATCTCTTGTACCCGCCTTTGGTGAAGCTTTCCGTTTATGATTGCATCAAGCCCGTGAACAGGCAGTTCTATCGCATGAATCCCCATTGTTTTTATCTCTTCAAGGTCTGTTTGAAATTTATCCATACAGCCGTCAATTCTCACTTCATCAATTTTTGAGCCGATCCGGTTCATAAAAAGGTTCCTTTTTTTTTATATGAAAGTCTTCAAAAATCCAAATAGTGACTTTCATGTTTTTTTGTGGGCAAATCTGAGCGAAAGACCAGGTCTGCCCGTGGCAGTTATATGAATTTCATTCTGATTTTTCCGCAAAAATGGTCAATAATCCCAACCGTCATAATAATGATGATCATCATGGTGCAAACTTCTCTGAATAAATAACCGTTCAGCTTATCAAAAATCAAAAATCCAATGCCTCCTGCACCGACAAATCCCAGAATAGCAGCACTTCGAACATTGGATTCAAATCTTAGCAGGGTATAAGAGACTAAAACCGGCATGATCTGTGGCATAACGGAAAATGCAATGATCTGGAAAGCACCGGCTCCCGTAGATGTGAGGGCTTCCACCTGACCGGATTCAATTGCTTCAATCTGTTCGGAAAAGACTTTTCCTAAAATTCCAAATGTATGAATCCATAGTGCCAGAATACCGGCATAGGGCCCAAGTCCTATAACGGCGACAAAAATAAGGGCCATGACAAATTCGTTGAATCCCCGGCATGAATCCAGAAACCGCCGGACAAAAAAGGTGATGCTGCTGCGTATTGATCTGGATTTGAGATCTTCTGATGAAATGATTAATTTCAGTGTGTTTTTGGCTGCAAAAAAAGAGATCGGAATGGCACAGATAACTGCCAGCAATGTTCCCCATATTGCAATGGCAACTGTTTCAATCAAAGCAATGATATAACCCCTTATTTTGGGCAAAGATGTTTCAGGCGGAAAATATCCCCCACGCTTGTCAATTAATGCGTTTTTTCTGGCCTCGTTTTTAATGAGTTGTTTTTCTTGTTCCTCCATTTGTGCAAGCAGTTTTTGTTTAACAGCATCTCTTTCTTTTGCTTTTTGTTCAGCATTCGGCTGTTGTGAAAATACAACATCCCGGTATTTATTGGACATGAATTCTCTTGCCAGGCCTGCAGCCTCAATTTCCAGGGCACGTTTTTCCTGGTTGTTTATGTATTCCATATCACTTTGGGATAATTGCCTGCCAAACAGATACTCTTTGGCATTGCCCCTGTTTTCCCAGAGTTTTGTCGGACTGACATCGCACCATGCATAGGTGATGATAAGAACGGTAAACAAAGACAGTATCATGCCAAAACGTTTATATTCAATGCTGACAGCAGGTTCCTGAATAATGTGTCTGTAAAAATTCTGATTTTTTTCAATTGTCTGGTATTGGTTTTTATAAAAAAAAGGTAGCAGGCAAAGGATACAGATACCGGCAAAATTTAGAATCAATCCCGGCCCCAGGTCTTTGAGAGGATGGAAAAAAATCATGCTCGTATCCATGTTCAGTTTTATGATCTCCATGGCCGGAGATGATAAGCTTATCATTAGTACCCCTGAATCCTTGAATATCAAGACGGATATCAATATCTCCAAAATCAGGATTCCTGCCATACCAGGATAAAGAATTTGATACGGCCTTGGTCTTTTGTTTATCAGAACCGGCACAACGGCTGCAATTCCTGATATGGGGAGAATAAATAAAAAGGCATGTCCGAGCGTGGCAAAAAAAAGACCTGAGAAAAAAAAAGGTGTCTTACCCAGCCAGGGCAAAAAAAAACCTGCCACAAGCATTGATCCAGCAATGGCAACCCATATTCTGTATCCTTTTGTCATGTTAATTGCCTTTCTTTTCCTGAAGTTTGGCTTTCAGACGTTTCATATAGCGGACAACATCATAGGTTGTATCATCCACAGGGGCATAGCCGCCTGTCTGGAGTTTGTCAAGCCCGCTTTTATTAAAATTAAATGACATTAAAGCACCTGTAAATGCGGCTTTCAAGCTTTCCGGCAGATCTTTTCTTCCGCACATGGGGGAACCTGGGATCAGTTCGGACTTCCAGATAATATTAAAATCATCTTGGGAAACCGCCCCTTTTTCCGTCATTCGGTCCAGATCAATGTTGTTGGTGGCTGCAACCTGAATTTTATTGTTTTTAACAGCCAGAATACTGGCACCATGAGAACCTGAAAAAGAGACTTCCCTGAAAAGTTTTTCAGGCGGTGTTTCAAGGTCTCTATAGAAAAGAACGCTTGGAACAAGGCAGCCGGAGGTTGAATTGGGGTCTGTAAACGCAAAGGTTTTGGTTTTGTCTGTGGCCTGGTCCATGGTTGTGATATTTGATTTTTTATTTGTTATGATCACACCATAGTAGCCTTTGGCCCCATTTTTATTTAGCTCTAATGCAAGGGCCTGGGCATTGGCGCGTGCTGATGCTTCAACATAGCTTTTAGGTCCAAAGTATGCAAAATCAATGTGCTTATGGGCCATGGCAGTTATGATGCCGGCATAATCGGACGCTGAAAATGGTTCTACTTTCAGGCCCAGGCAGTTTTCAAGATGATCAATCAGTGGCTTGAAACGCGTTTTTATGTCCGCACCTCCTTCAGTTGGTATTAACCCAAGCTTGATTTTATCAGGCCAGTTTTGGCTGGCAAGTCCGTTTCCGCCTGCAATCAGAGTAAAAAAAAATACGGTAATAATAATTTTTAAAATGCTTTTCATGGTTTTTCTCCTTAAAATAATTGATAAATTACTAAGCTGCTGCAACCTGTTTTAGTTCATTGGTACAAACCGCTGATTCAAACTGGGTGCCGTAAATGGTTCTTGCAATGTCCAGGCTGAAATCATCCACTTGTCCATTGAACATAAGATTTCCTTCCTGAATACCAATAATCCGTGTGGCAAATTGCCGGGCAAGGTCAACCTGATGAAGATTGACAATGACCGGAATATTTTTGGATTCACTGATCTGCTTTAAAATGCCTAAAACCCTTTGCGAACTGGCCGGGTCAAGGCTGGCAACGGGTTCGTCCGCAAGAATCACTTCAGGTTCCTGGGCAAGTGTTCTTGCAATGGCTACTCTTTGCTGCTGCCCTCCTGAAAGACTGTCCGACCTTTTGGGTGCAAGGTGTTCAATTCCAACCCGTTTTAATGCATCAAAGGCTTTTTGTTTGTTTGTTTCATTGAAAAACCGGAAAATTGATGCAGTACACCAGAAAGGATTGCTTGTATGACTAAGACGTCCGGCCAGAACATTTTCAAATACCGTTAATCTCGGGATAAGGTTGAATTGCTGGAATATCATACCAACATCACTTCTAAGCCGCCTTAATGCCTGGCCTCTGCATTGAGTGATATCTTTTCCATTGACCAGAACTTGCCCGGTATTTTTATTGATCAAACGGTTCATGCACCGAAGCAGGGTGGATTTGCCTGCACCGGAAGGGCCTAAAACAGCCACCATCTCTCCTTTTTTTACCTGGAAAGATACATCGTTAACTGCTTTTATATTGCCGGGATAAATTTTTGTAAGATTGTTTACTTGTAAAACAGGCTGGGATTCTTGTTCCATTGTTATTCCTTTAAAAAAATTAGTATCACTGGATTTGAAAAATGCTTTTTCCTCTGACAAACGACCGGGTAATGTGTGCCCATGAATGATCTTGGTTGACAATAATGATGTCTGCATCCGAACCTTTTTCAAGAACGCCTACATTTTTTGTGGGTTTCAAGAAACTTCCCGGCCCAGAGGTGACTGTTTGAAGAGCTTTCTCCCGGCTGGTTGTGAAATTTGATGCAATAAATGCGGCCTGAAACAGGGATTCAGGATAATAGTCTGATACAAGCCCTGTGCAAAATCCGTGCTTGAGAACATCCGAGGCTTTCAGGTTGCCGTTTGTGGATTGATTGCGGATCAGGTTTGGAGCGCCCATGAAAATGTCCATTCCGGATTTGTATGCCAGGGTTGCAGCCTCCAATGTAACAGGGAATTCACTTGCACTGATACCTAATTTTTTTATCAGATCAATTTTTTGCCGAGTATCATCATCATGGCTTAAGATTGGAATACCGGCTGCATTGACCATATTTATAAGTTCTGTCACCATTTGCCATGATTTTTGATTTTCAGCCTGTTTTTCAGCTGCCTTTTCAAGAATTTCATGTTGGGAAAGATAATATTCGGTGGTGTGGAATTTGATATAAGATTCCATGGATCTGAACTGACCCTGGCCCGGTGTATGATCCATGACGGACATGATATCAATCATGCCTTGGTTTAACAGCTCTTTTATTATGTGAAAGCTTTTTTGTGATCCAACTTCATAGCGGATATGTGTGTTGTGCTTGACCAGTGACTGTTCGGATTTATTAAAGTTTTTGATTTTTTGTACACAATTTCGAGCTTCTTTGGGGGATCTTAACCCCAGTTCATCATCGGCAAAGCTTATGGCATGGCAAAAAGTTGTTATACCGCAGGCTGCAAGCTGTCGGTCAAGGTTTAAAAGGGCAAAGTCAATGTCAAAAAAGACTCCTTTTCGCTTTTCAATGCTTCGTTCAAGACTGTCTGAATGCAGATCCACGAGTCCCGGCATGATCAGGTCTCCTTGGGCATCAATATCGGTTGCATCGTCAATACAGACAGCTCCGTTAAAAACTCCTGCTATCTTCTGGCCTTCAATTAAAACTGATCCCTGGTCATACAAATTAAATCCGTCAAATAAAGGACCATTGGTAATAAGTCGTTTATTGTTCATTTCTTTTAAATCTCCTGAAAAGACTTTGCAGACATATCAATAATCCGGTCTGCAATGGTTTTTTGATCAGACTTGTCGTGAAAAATGGCAAGAACACAAGTGCTGTTGCCAATGGCTTCTTGAATCAATTCAATTACCACTTGACGGTTTCTTGCATCTAAAGATGCAGTTGGCTCATCCAGTAGCAAGATGGGGTAGGGTGCAATAAAACCTCTGGCAATATTGATCCGCTGCTGTTCTCCACCTGAAAAAGTAGCGGCGGAAAGGTGCCAGAGATTTTGTGGAATATTTAGCCTGTCCAGCATCTGCTTTCCTGTTTTTCGGGCAATGGATTCACTGATATTTCTGGCAATGAGGGGTTCTATGACGGTATCTAAGGCAGATACCCTTGGGACTATTCTTAAAAACTGGCTTACATATCCTATGGTGTTTTGCCGTATGCTGTAAATAATGGATGGAGAAGCAGCTGCAATATCCACCTGTTGATTATTATGCTTTATTAAAATTTTGCCTTTGCCTGTTTTGTAACCGGCATAAATCATTCTAAGAAGAGTGCTTTTTCCTGACCCTGACGGGCCTGAAAGAATTGCAGTTTCCCCCGGGAAAAAGTCCATGGAAAAGTTGTCCAGCACAACCAGTCTTGTTCCATGCTGATGGTGAAAAACAAAATCTTTTCCAATATCGATTAATTTAAGTGCCCATTCCAATAATAGTGTCCTTTTCATTTGTTTGTTTAAATCAGTGTTTTTTGTTCAACTCTTTGCAAATAAAATTGCGGTTTTCATGATCAGTTGTGGGGCAAACCAAGTTGAAAGAAGAGCAGATCTGTCCGCAGCAGTTCTTTTAATCAAGCCTGATGATTTTCAGGGGGTTAATACAGATGAGACCAGCAGTTGGGTGTAGGGCTTTCTCGGATCATCGAGAATCTGGTCACTTAAACCTGATTCAATAATTTTTCCGTTTTTCATGACAAACAGCCTGTGGCACATCAATCTTGCCACTGCCAGATCATGTGTGACCAGAACCATGGACAGGTTAAGCCGGGTAACAAGTTTGCGCAACACATCTATAAGTCTTGCCTGTACAGAGACATCCAGGCCTGATGTGGGTTCATCCATGAGCATTATTTTGGGTTCCGTGACAAGATTTGCAGCGATCTGCAAACGTTGCCTCATGCCGCCGGAAAATGTTTCAGGTGTGTCATCAATCCTTTCAGGGTCGATTTCAACTTTTTTAAGCCATTCAAGGGCAATATTTCTGATCTGTTTATAATTTCTCATACCGTTTGCCATGAGTCGTTCACCTATGTTTCCCCCTGCACTGATGCCCATTCGAAGACCGTCCCTGGAATTTTGTGTAACAAAGCCTGTCTGGGTTCTTGAAATTTTTCTTAACAAGGCTTCATCAGACTGGCAAAGGTCAATAATTCCATGAGAAGAATTGAAAAATACAGCTCCATTTGTCGGAGGCATCTTGCCTGCAATACAGTTGAGCAAAGTTGATTTGCCTGATCCTGATTCTCCTACAATACCTATGACTTCACCTTTTGAGAGTTCAAAATTGATGTCATAACATCCAACACGTTTGCCGAAAAATTTAGAAAGATTTTTCACTTTCAGTAATGGTAAAATATTTTTTGAAGGCATGGTTGTCATGATTCCTTTCCTTTTGATACTCTTTGGCAGTATTCGGTATCCGAGCATATAAAAAGTTTTTTGCCGTTGTCATCCATGATTATTTCATCTAAAAAACTATTTTTTGAACCACAAATGGCACATGGTTCCTGCCATGTTTCCAACTCAAAGGGATAATCTTCAAAATCAAGGGTTTTTACATCTGTATAAGGCGGTACGGCATAAATGCGTTTTTCCCTGCCCGCACCAAAAAAATGCATGGCCGGAGATTGATGCAGTTTTGGAGTGTCATATTTTGGAATGGGGGACGGACTCATTATATACCGGTGATTTACCTGTACAGGATAATCAAAAGCCGTGGCAATTTTATTATATTTTGCTATATCTTCGTATAATTTAACATACATGGTGCCGTATTCTTGATACGCATGCATTTTTACTGTTTGTGTGTGTTTGGGTTCGATAAATTGCAGCGGTTCCGGAATCGGCACCTGGAAAATCATTATTTGACCTTCCTTTAGTGGTGTTTCCGGGATTCTGTGCCGGGTTTGAATAAGTGTTGCTTCTTCGGTTTTTTCCGTAATGGTTATGTTGGCGGTGGTTTTAAAAAAATCTTTAATGCTGATGGCATTCACAGTATCATCTGATCCCTGATCAATGACTTTGAGGGTGTCATTTTTTCCCAAAAGTGAGGCGGTCAGCTGGATTCCTCCTGTTCCCCATCCGTAGGGCAGCGGCATTTCCCTTCCACCGAAAGGCACTTGAAACCCTGGTATGGCAACGGCTTTTAACATTATACGCCGGATCATTTTTTTTGATTGTTCATCCAGATAAGCAAAATTATATTGATGACTCAACGATTGGACTCCTTTTTGGATATTGTTGTTTTAAGGTTTCGGATCAGGATCAGTTCTGATTGGAAATCAACATAATGGGGCAGCTTTAGATGCTGCACAAATCCGGATGACTCAACATTATCGCTGTGGGACAAAATAAATTCCTGATCTTGCCCGGGATATGTGACGTTTTTGTCTATTTCACTTGATTGTAAAGACCTGTCCAGTAAAGACATTGACATGGCTTTTCTTTCATTCTGGCCAAAAACAAGCCCGTAGCCATTTTTAAATCCGGGCGATTGATTTTCTGAACCGTCAAACCGGTTCAGCATAAAACATTCTGTAATCTTGATCCTGCCGATATTTATTTCAAATCCCAATTCAGGCGGTGTGTATTTTACACTTACATACCCGACACGAAGTTCACCTAAAAAAGGATGTCGATCAAGACCAAATCCTCTTTGCAGCGAGTATGCCGATCCCAGCAGGAAGCCTTCATCTCCCCGGGCAAGGTTTTGAAGTCGAATACTTCTGGAAGCAGGTAATTTAAGTGGTTCTCGTGTAAGGTCTTCTACCTTGTCACCGATTAGTTCTTCAGGCTCTTCTTCCATGAGTTCTTGTTTCTTTAACAGATCAACAACGCGAGCAAATTTTTGTGGTGGGTCGGAAGGCTTTGATGGTTTGGAATAATGTTGCGGTTTGGAATAATTATTCTGATCTGAAGCCGTTTCCTTTATCAGCGGCCTGGTTTCTTGTCCTTTTTTGTCATCAGTTTTAAAATCAATGAGCCGATGGGTGTAATCATAGGTGGGACCTAAAATCTGTCCGCCGGGAATATCTTTGAACACACCTGATATGCGGCGAAGAATTTGCATGTTTTCCGTGTCAATGGGTTTTGATGTGCCAAATCGTTTAAGAGTAGATCGAAATGACCGGACCAGAAAGATGGCCTCCACAGTGTCTCCCTGGGCCTGTCTTAGAGCTGTAGCCGCAGCTTTTTTATCATATAAAGAGCCTTCTGCCATCACTCTGTCAACAGCAAGTCCCATCTGGTTTTCTATCTGGTCTGTGGTGATTTGTGGAATGCTGTCCGGTCCCCGCCGTTTTTTTGCAATCATCTTTCTGGATTGTTTGACAGCTTTTTCGCCTCCCTTTACTGCAACATACATCAGAAGATCTCCAGTTTTGTTGTGCGCGGAATAGCAACAAAACGGTTGTTGTAAATAAAAATCATATCAATTCCCAGTGGATAGTTATTAATCATATCTGCACGCTTATGCAGGAAAATGTCTTTTACCCCTTTGAGGTTAAGATAGGTTTTGCATTGAATGCCCGGTCCCGTAAGCTTTATCCTGCCATTATTTTCCAGCCCGCTTGTTTGAATCAAAAGGGTTGTGGATTGATCAGGAGACTCAATGGTCCCCTGGTTAAACTCAGCAGGGTCTTTGAGTTGTTCCAGGTTTGTGTAAAGTGCAAACAAAGATCGGTTTGGCATGCGGATAATGGGCGCACCAGTGTGAAAGCGGATCCACTGAATTGCTTGATCAGTATTTTTAAGATCCGAGCATAATGGGGTTTCAAAATCCAGTAATGCAAGCAAAATTGCTCCGGATGCCATATGAAGATTGCCCGGGCAGGCCATATCAAGTTCCATATCTTTGATAATTCCTGGCTTTGCCATAGCAGAAAGCAATTCTCGAAAAACATATTGAGTGTCATACGTTTCTGATTGAAAACCTTTTAGCATAATACTTGTAACCTATTCCCCTCTTTTTAATGTGAAAAATTCAACCCGTGTTTCTGCCACTTCTTGTTCAAGTTTTATATCTTTTTTGATCTGTTTTTCAGCCAGCTTGTTGATTAAGTTTGTTTTTATGACATCATGATACTCAGGGGTCTGCAGCAGACCATCAAATAGTGCTGCCAGTTCTGAATGTGCCGGATCTGATCCTGCGGTCATGGCATATCCGATATATTGTTCTTGTACTTTAAGAACACATTTTGAAACGCTCATTTCGCCTAAATGGAACCTGGAGTGTGATCCGTCTGCCCTGGCCTGTACCATGAGCATGCCTGTTTCAGGCTTTACAATATATTCGTAGTCTATTTCAGCGTTTAAATTTTTTTGTGCAGTTTTTAAATCCTTCAAGGAAGCGGTTGCCAAAAGTTCCATCCATTTTTTTCGAGTTGTTTTTTTGATTTCCATTAATTTCCAATCTTTTATGTTTATTCTGATGTCATCATTTAACCTTTATTCAATAAGTAGATGATTAAAAATCTATTAATTTATTGTTAAAATATAAAAATATTCATCTTAGTTTAATTTGCCGCTAATTCTTTTCTTACAATTCTGGTTTAGGGTTAAACACTTTTAATGGAAGGCAGGAATTGTGTTGAGATTAATCGATAATAACTGCCACGGACAAACTTGGTCTTTTATCTTGGTTTGTCCACAACAAATAATGAAAGACTTTAATTTCAGCATGTTAAAAGTTCTTTCATGTAAAAAAAATATGGTAACGATATGAGAACATTAAAGCATGAAAAATGGATTGAAAGATTATCAAAAATAGATTTTGCCTATCAGCCTATTGTAAATATCCATACTGGCAATGCCTTTGGATTTGAAGCATTATTAAGGTTTCATAAAGAAGCTGGTTTTTCATCCATCGATGATGTTTTTAACCAGGCCTACACGCATGAAATGCTTCACCCGGTTGATCTTTTTTTGCGTGAAAAGGCCTTTGCCAAATTTGCAAAGTTTAAAGGGCAAAGTCATATCAAACTGTTTTATAATCTTGACAATCGTCTGTTTGACACAAATGATTATTCCCCGGGTAATACAGCTCAAATGCTTGGAGAGTATGGTTATTCACTGGATGATATATGTTTTGAAATATCGGAAAAACATCAGCTTGCCTGTAATAAGCATGTTTCAAAGATCTTGGATGTATATCGTTCCCAGGGGTATAAAATCGCCGTGGATGACTGTGGTACTGGATTTTCAGGGATGCAGCTTCTTTATTATACAGAGCCGGATTATATCAAAATCGACCGGTTTTTTATTCAGAATCTGGAAAATGATCCCAAAAAAAGACTGGTTGTGTCCACCATAGTAAATCTGGCCCATTTTATGGGCAGCCTTGTTCTCGCAGAGGGTGTTGAAACTCTTGATGAGTACCTTTTGTGCAAGGAAATAGGATGTGATATGGTGCAGGGGTATTTTGTCCAGAAACCTCAGCTGGATCTGAATCAACTAAAAAAAAGGTATATGAAAATAGGGCACATAACCCAAAATGAGCGGCGAAATGGCGTGGTTAAGGACCAGTCTCTTATTTCAAATCAGATCACCCATGCAACACCGGTATATTCGGATTGCAGTATCATCAGTATCTTTGAAAAATTCAGGAATGAAGATAAAATCAGTTTTTTTCCCGTTATAAATCAGCATGATGAGCCTGTGGGCATTATAAGGGAGACTGCTTTTAAAGAGTATATTTTTTCAAAATTCGGACGGCAGCTTCTGGAAAATCCATCTTTTGGAAAAGATATCTCAAGGTTTGTTAAAAAAATTCCCATTTCAGACGTTCACTCATCTGTTGAAAATCTTATTGAAACCTATTCGCACTTCAACAATAATGAAGGCTTGATTATGGTTGAAAATATGAAATATATTGGAATTTTGAGTACAAATTCATTGTTAAAGATTATCAATGAAAAAAATCTTACCCTTGCAAGAAACCAGAATCCTTTGACTAAATTGCCGGGTAACACCATGATTCATGAATATTTCAGTAAAACCCTGGCCGATTTTTCAGCTACCTATCATTTGATTTATTTTGATTTTGATAATTTCAAGCCATTTAATGACAGGTATGGATTTAGAAATGGTGATCGCATGATTTTAATGTTCGCGGATATGTTAAAAAAAGCAGGGTTTTCTGAAAATCGTTTTGTCGGTCATGTGGGCGGTGATGATTTTTTTCTTGGGGTAAAACATTCTGAAAATAAGGATATATTGCTTGAAATGGAGAGGCTGGCCAGCCAGTTTAAGAAAAATGCAGAAAGTTTTTATGATCGTGAAACTGTTGAACAAGGATTCATGGTTGCCAGGGACAGGGAAGATAAAATAAGACAGATACCATTGATGACAGTTAGTATTGCCGTGCTTGAACTTCCGGGAGGAGTAGATAGAACCTGTTCAATTGAAGCGGCCGGTAATATGATTGCCCGTTTGAAAAAAGAGGCAAAACAATCCGAAACAGGCATTTGCAACTCAACAATGGGGATGCCTTATCCTCAAAATCAGACCGCTCCCTTTGAAGTCATATCATCCATTCTTGTCAAATAACATCAATATGCAAAGTATTAATCCAGATCCAGTTTAGATTTGCATTGATTGCATTTTACAACTCCCCGGAAAACTTTATTGCCGCAATCAGGACAAAAATAGCGGGCCTCTTCATCGTGAACCCATTTTTTAGTGCCGAATTTTCGTCTATAAGGGACAGATCGTAAAATTACTTTTTTTCCAACAGCCATTGAAAAATTATCAATATATTGGCAGGGAAATTCATCGCATTAATAAAGACCACAAGGCGAAATGAAATCCGGGTTTGTTTTCATGGCTTTAATCTTTTCTTGTTTTTTTTAGTCCATTCATAAACCAATTAAGTTGTGCTAATATAAAGTTCCAGATTCTTGGATCATGGGTTGAAGCATATAAAGCTGAGCAACCGCTAATTGTCACAACAATAAATTGTGCTGTTTCATTCAAATCAAGTCCTGGTTTCAGCATGTTTTTTCTTTGGATTCTTCCAGCCATCTTTTGATCACCGTTGAAAACCAAACATTCCTTTTGAGACGCTGTTACTAATGGATTAGGAAAAATATTGCAAATTGAAGTTGATCCGATCCATCATCAATTTAAAAACTGTCAAAAAAGTTATGCTTAAAAGGCTTGATTTTGATGCGGTCTGTACAATGAAATAAGTTTATTTTATTTCAACTTCAGCGGGAATAATAATGGTTGAATCCTGAATATCTGAAAGTTTGGGGATCTCTTTTTTCCCAGCTTTCCATCCACGATGTTTTAACACCCCTTCAAAGGGAGGGTCGCCTGCCACATTCCCAACTAACTTAATTGAATCAATATCAAATCCAGGTTCAATAGATACCTTACTACCTTCTTCATTGTCTATTACCGGCTTTGGATCAATATATTTTTTGATTGTCTTTTTACAGTCCTCCTGAATACTTCTTACCGCTGCACCAATTTGTTCATCATCATATAAGCTTAAATCTTCGTCAAAAAAATCCAAAAGTCGCCCATCTTTTTGAAGAACAGACAGGCTGTGTAAAAACAGACGCTGCTTCCTCTCCACAGCTGTCTTCTGATCAACAAAATCTTTTTTGGATTTTCCTTTAGAGGGTATTTCATCCTTTGTAATATAAAATCCATTAAACGCCTTTGACACTGAATTTCTTAAAATGAGCCATAGCACACAACCCAGCAGCAAAAAAAACCCTATTACGGTCGGTATTACCCACAAATAAAAATTATGGAATATAAATTCTACATTATTAACAATCTCGGATATAGTCTTGGTAATAATTTCATTTTCTGTATTTTGAGAAAATTTAAGGGTCAGCCATCTCATGCCGAAATATAATCCGATATTTATGCCTGCACTGATCAATAAAGCCAACAGGGTAATAACACCAAATAATCTTTTTGAATATACTTTAGAAACTTCCAAATCCAAGGTCTCCCTTCCAAAAAATCCATTAATACAAAAAAAAACACTCTGTACTCTACAAGATGATTCAGATAATAACACAAAAATAGACTATATCAAGCAAATGCTTTTTCCCGAATTCACTGTCTATCTTTTAATAGACCTGTCCAGAGCAAATTGGGGATTTTTTTTTAAGTTAGGCAACTGTTTCAATAGAATTTGTTTTTCCTTGTATCAAACACTCAAGGAATGCCATTTTGGGGGCGCAACTATTCTGTGGTGTTTGATATCTACATAAATTTGGGGTGGATATCTTGAGCATGAATTTATTCTGAAGGAGCTCAGAAAACCTTCTAACTGTCATTTCGCTGGTGTTTTTTTTCTTCAGACTTGAAAGGCATTGGGCCTTGTGCCATAGTATATTTTGACTTCGTATATGATGGTTTTCTTTTGTACAAAATACTCTATCTGCTTGATTTGTCAGGCGAAAAGAGGTTTTTGTTTCTTTGATGGTGGATTGGGGTTTTGAAAGATTAAAGATCAGGGGAACCTTATTAAGTCCTTAAAACCGTATTAAATTTTTATCCATATTAATCTTTTACTATGATCAGATCCTTATTGGCATCAAAAATTTTTAGACCTATCCCTTTTACCTTCATAATATCCTCAGACTTTTCAAATGGGTGTGCTTTGCGATAGTCAATAATCCTATCTGCAATTTTATCACCAACATATTTGAGTACGACAAGCTCACTTTTGGTTGCTTCATTTATATTTATCTTTTCAGAAGCGGCAAAAACAGGTTGACAGAAACTGATAAACAATAGACTTATCAATAGTATAATGGAAGTTTTTTTCATTTTTGACATCCTCGTTTAAATGTTTTTTTAAAAAACCGGATCCCCTGATTCCAATAAAAATCTTGTTGCACCATAAAATTTTGGAAAAAACACAATGATCAAATATCTATCTACATGATTGGAAATTGCACATTCCATACAATGGACAGAACTATATTAAATCAAAGGCAAAGAATCAATTGGGGAAAACCCCTAGTTTTGCAAAAAAAAACAAACAATTTAAAAAAAAACAAACAATTTTATTGGGGCGCTGCTCTTTTGTGATATGCCTGACACATAGAGTAAGTTATCGTTATGTTGTTTATCTCAATTCACGATAACTATAATTTATTTCAATTTTGGCAATTTTTTTACAAAAAAATTTAAAATATGCTGAAATTATTACCCATATTCCAAAATACTTTCATAGAGTTTACACAAATTCAAGAGAAGTCTTCAATGGAATATAAAAGGTTTCTTAAGGACGTTAAAAATGTTTTAGTAATATTCTGAAACTCGACTCCTACGGAAAGAATATCCTTATCCCTTCTAATATTTCTAACACTTGCCATAACACCGACTTCTTTGGCGACTCCTGGAAATTGACAGTAAATTCTTAAAAGATCACCCCCTCTTAATGAATTAATATGGCTTTTTTGGTCAAGGTATTTAAAACTGCAGCCTTTTTTGGTAATATCATACACAACCATGGAAAATTCAGTTTTTTTTGCTTCAATTCTGCCGGGAATTACAACTTTATTTCGTTTAACAAGCCTTAGTTCTCTTTGTTGAACCACTTTGGGGTATTCAATGGCTAACATTCTGATGGGGTTGGTGAACACCTCTATTATGCTGGTTTGAAATGCATATACTGACCCGTCATATAGATATTTAACAACCATTTTATTAGTAGGAAATAATTTGTTTTTAACACTTTTATATCTTTTAGGAAGGGTAACGATCATGAATTCATCTTTAAGCAAACCAATAAAGATGCTTGTGACAGAAAAAGTAACACCTTCTATTTCAAGGTAAATTTCCGTGCCGATACCAATATAAAAACCTTGAGATTTGTTTAGTTCTAAGATCCCTTCCAATTCCCGCATCTAATGCTCCTCCAAGTGCGTATAAAATAATTGCAATGCATATTGCAATAAAATTAAGTATTGATTCATATTGTTTTTGTCAAGCCCTAAAACTTCAATAATTTTAACCAACCGCATCAACTGGAAAGCTTTTCCCGTATCAGTGCGGGCAGTATAAAAAGAATTCACTTTCCTGGATATTCAAGCATTCCAAATAGCCTGCGAGCATCTGTTTTATCTATGTCCCACAAGAAAAAAAGATTTATAATTGCATTGAAATGTGCAGGTGAAAAAAAATATAGGTATCTTGTTATTTCGGATATGACTTGGCAACATGCTTATACTCGATGATCCAGTTTTTTTATTTGGAATGGTAAATCCAGATTAAAAATGAAAAGGCTGGTCAAGTCGATGTTATAATACAACCTTACAGGAAGTATCTCACCCATCGGATGGCCAGCCTCAATGGACAAAATAAAATAAAAATCATTTAAACACAAGAGATGATTTGATATATGCAACCGCTTCACTGATTATGTATGATGAGGCGGAAATGTTAATAAAAAAGATGTTGCCATTTGTTGAGAATTATACCGATTTATTAAATGCTGCATTAATCCAACATTCTCCTGGAATGTCGTTAAGTAGAACTCAAAAGCTTTGGCTGGGCTTCTGCATTACCGGAATAATTTTGACAAACAGCATTAATTGGTCGGCCTTCTCTCGTATTAGTGTGGGACAGTATAAAAAGAATGCTCTTTCCTGGATGTTTCGGAATTCTAAAATTGCTTGGGAACATCTATTCCATTTCAGCCTCAGTATTGTTTTTCAAACTTATGGCATTACGAAAGGGGTTATAAGTATTGATGATTCAGACAAAAAACGCAGCAAATGTACGACTAAAATCTTTGGTGTCCATAAAATAAAAGACAAATCGACAGGTGGATTTTGCATGGGCCAAGGTCTGGTGTTTTTGACTTTGATAACCCCCAAAATAACGGTTCCAATAGGCTACGCTTTTCATATTCCTGATCCTGAGATAAGTAAGTGGTCCAAAGAGGATAAAAGGCTAAAAAAAGCTGGAGTCCCAAAATCAGAACGTCCCAAAGAACCTGCAAGATCCGAAGCATACCCTACCATTACGATGATTGCCAATGAACTGCTGGAGACATTTGTAAAAAAACATCCGGCTATAAAGATAGAAGCAGTTGTTGCTGATGCCCTATAGGGCAATGCCATTTTTATGGACAAGGCATCAGAAATTACAGGGACATCTCAAATAGTCAGCCAATTAAGAAACAATCAAAACATCTTGATCAAAAATAAAAAAAAAATCAGTGAAAGAATATTTTGAACATTGTCAGCCGGTTGAACAAACATTATGTGTACGCGGTGGTAAGGAGGTTAAAGTGTATATTAGCTGTGCCAGAATGTATGTCTGTGCCCACGACAAAAGAAGATTTGTTATTGCGTTGAAATATAAAGGAGAAAAGGAATATCGATATCTTGTTGCTACGGATTTAACATGGCAAAATATTGATATAACAGAAGTCTATACTCTCCGATGGTTAGTAGAGGTTTTTATTCAAGACCATAAGGAGAATGAAGGATGGGGAAAGCTGACCAAACAACCGGGTGAAGATGGGTCTTACAGAAGTTTGACCTTGAGCCTGCTGGTTGATCACTGTCTCCTGCTTCATCCTGACCAGATGGCCTCAATAAACAACAAACTGCCCGCAAAGACTGTTGGCAGCCTATGTGAAATCATCAAGATTGACAGCATCTTATCCTTTGTTGAAGAAATTATATATAGCGACAACCCAGAATCTTACTTTAAAAAAATCTCGGTATTTTTAAAAGAGCATTTTGTCAAATCAAACGATTCAACCAAACATATGAATCTAAGGCCATGGGGGAGACATGAACCATAACCATCTCTCAAATATAAGGCTTGTCGTTAATATGGAGATAATAACTGACATTGCAATTCTATGTCAATTTTTAAAAACTGGATCATCGAGTTATATATAATAGATGCGCATGTTGTCATTAAGTGGTCTTGATTAACAACAAACTGCCTGTAGAGCTTGTTGGCAGACTATGTGAAACCATTAAAAATAGACAGTCTGTTGTAATTTTTTACACAAATTATTTATAGTCATAGTTACGACCCATAATCTCATCTCAAACAGATTTTGGTATTTTTAAAAAAACAGTTTGTAAATGTTAAATGATTCTCTAAAAAAAAGATGCTTTTTTTAAAAAAATAGTTGACACCAATCAAAGAATCATGTAGTCTGTTTCAGTTGTTTGTGAGGGAAGTTTTTTTTGATCTTTGAAAATTGGTCAGTGAGAAATTTTAAAGCGGGTCTTAAAACAAGACCTTAAAGAGTTTAGAAGTATCAAGGATTATAACTGGAGAGTTTGATCCTGGCTCAGAATGAACGCTGGCGGCGTGCTTAACACATGCAAGTCGAACGAGAAAGGGATTGCTTGCAATCCTGAGTAGAGTGGCGCACGGGTGAGTAACACGTAGATAATCTACCTTCAAGCCCGGGATAACTGCCCGAAAGGACAGCTAATACCGGATGAAGTTGATTGACATAAGTTAATTAATGAAAGATTGCCTCTTCTTGAAAGCAATTGTTTGGAGATGAGTTTGCGGACCATTAGTTTGTTGGTGGGGTAAAGGCCTACCAAGACTGCGATGGTTAGCTGGTCTGAGAGGATGATCAGCCACACTGGAACTGGTACACGGTCCAGACTCCTACGGGAGGCAGCAGTGAGGAATTTTGCGCAATGGGGGAAACCCTGACGCAGCAACGCCGCGTGAGTGAAGAAGGCCCTTGGGTCGTAAAGCTCTGTCGACAGGGAAGAAATTAGAGTTTTCTAATAGGAGATTCTATTGACGGTACCTGTAGAGGAAGCACCGGCTAACTCCGTGCCAGCAGCCGCGGTAATACGGGGGGTGCAAGCGTTATTCGGAATTATTGGGCGTAAAGGGCGCGTAGGCGGTCTTGTCGGTCAGATGTGAAAGCCCAGGGCTCAACCCTGGACGTGCATTTGAAACAGCAAGACTTGAGTACGGGAGAGGAAAGCGGAATTCCTGGTGTAGAGGTGAAATTCGTAGATATCAGGAGGAACACCGATGGCGAAGGCAGCTTTCTGGACCGATACTGACGCTGAGGCGCGAAGGCGTGGGTAGCGAACAGGATTAGATACCCTGGTAGTCCACGCAGTAAACGATGTACACTAGGTGTGGCGGATATTAAAATCTGCTGTGCCCAAGCTAACGCATTAAGTGTACCGCCTGGGGAGTACGGTCGCAAGACTAAAACTCAAAGGAATTGACGGGGGCCCGCACAAGCGGTGGAGCATGTGGTTTAATTCGACGCAACGCGAAGAACCTTACCTGGGTTTGACATCCTGTGAATATCTAAGAGATTAGATAGTGCCTTCGGGAGCACAGAGACAGGTGCTGCATGGCTGTCGTCAGCTCGTGTCGTGAGATGTTTGGTTAAGTCCAGCAACGAGCGCAACCCTTATCGTTAGTTGCCAGCACATAATGGTGGGAACTCTAGCGAGACTGCCCGGGTTAACCGGGAGGAAGGCGGGGATGACGTCAAGTCCTCATGGCCCTTATGTCCAGGGCTACACACGTGCTACAATGGTAAATACAGAGGGCAGCAAGCCGGCAACGGTAAGCGAATCCCTAAAGTTTATCTCAGTCCGGATTGGAGTCTGCAACTCGACTCCATGAAGTTGGAATCGCTAGTAATCGCGGATCAGCATGCCGCGGTGAATATGTTCCCGGGCCTTGTACACACCGCCCGTCACACCATGAGAGTTGATTATACCCGACGTCGTTGGGCTAACTATTTATAGAAGCAGGCGCCTAAGGTATGGTTGATAATTGGGGTGAAGTCGTAACAAGGTAGCCGTTGAGGAATCAGCGGCTGGATCACCTCCTTTCAAAGGAAAGAAATTATATATAGGGCATCTCACAAGGATACCTTATAGCTTTAAGAGACATCACTGGCCAATTTTGAGGGATCAAGACGGTGAATATAAAGTAGCCGTGATCGTTCAATGATCTTTGACAATTTGTTGTAGTAAATATCAAAAATGCGCAGTTAATAAATCAGGTGTTTTACAAGACACTTTATTAACTGATTATATAAACAGCGGAACTTGATTGTTGAATCAAGTCGAGCTGATATTAACGCAAGTTAATATGTTCGCATCAAAGCGTTTAAACTTATTTGTGGTATTAAATAGTGGCTAAGCTACTAAGAGCAAACGGTGGATGCCTTGGTGTCAAGTGAAGAAGAAAGACGTGGAAAGCTGCGATAAGCTTCGGGGAGGGGCTAAACACCCTTTGATCCGGAGATTTCTGAATGGGGCAACCCGGCACGATTAATATTGTGTCATCCTTGCATGAATACATAGTGTAAGGAGGGTAACGGGGAGAACTGAAACATCTTAGTACCCCCAGGAAAAGAAAGTAATAACGATTTCCCAAGTAGCGGCGAGCGAACGGGAACCAGCCCAAACCGTGTATGTGTCAAGCCCGAAAGCGTTGCATGCACGGGGTCGTGGGATATAATTTGAATCTGTTTCGGAAGGTTCGGAGAGTCAAAAAATCAATTGGTAGTTGAACAAGCTGGAAAGCTTGACCATAGCAGGTGACAGTCCTGTAAGCGAAACCGATCGATCTCTCTTATTTTATTCCCAAGTACTGCGGAACACGAGGAATTCTGTGGGAATTTGCGAGGACCATCTCGTAAGGCTAAATACGACTTGACAACCGATAGCGTACCAGTACC